>CAVWTU010000003.1:0-613646 GCA_963758055.1 uncultured Solirubrobacteraceae bacterium | reverse complement strand
GTCCACTTGAACTTCGCGGCCCCAGAAGCGCCTTCGCCCGCTTCTGTCAACACCGAGCACGACACTGCCCCGGTTGTTTTAAGGGTCGCGCTGTAGGACGCGCTCGTGAAGCCCTCACCGCTGCAGCCCGAGAGAGCCCCCTTGATCTTCACCGTCTGTACGACCGCAGCTCCCGTCAAACCCGGCGAGAGCTTCAGCGTCCCGCTGTCACCTGTGCAGACCGCAACGGGTGGTGAGCCGACCGCGGGAATGACGGGGTCTTCGATGACGCCAAGGGCCGGGTCGGTGTCGCCCGCTCCGTTGTCAGTCAGTTCGAGCGTGACTTCGTTCCCATTGATTGTGGCGTTGTTGTATTTCGAACAGGTCGGGGCGCACTTGAAGACGCTGCTGAGGGAGACTCCTTTCGGGACGACCACGGTGACGTCGATGGTTGCGCCCGGCATCACGCCTTCGAGCCTGAACGAGCTTTACCCGACGGGAGTGCTGAAACTGGGCGGAACCCTGTCTGTTGCCGCGGCGGAATAGAAGCTGCTCACAGCCAGCCCGTCCGGCACCAGGAGTTCCACTCGCCCGACGTAGTGCCTTGCGACGCAGTGTCCGCGCCGTTCCGTTTGTTGTAGAACCACACTGCGTTGTCGCCGGGGCCGCCGAACAGCGCAGTTTTCCCGTCTTCGGAGACAGCAACGCTGTTGCCGAACTGGGCGTAGCCGACATCGTCAGTTGGCTGCAAATATTCGTCCGGGTAGTTCTGCACTTCCCACACCTGCCCGTGTTTTTCATCCAGGCCACAGCCAGGACATGGGCCTTCTTCGGGGCTGCCAACCAGCTTTACCTGGCCGTTCCCGGAAATCGCGACGCTTGACCCATAGAGGAATTCGAGTGCTTTGGGATTTTCGAAAGGGTCTTCAAGAATCGTGTGAAGTTGAACTGGCCGCCCGCAAATGTGGATTCAGTGACACATCCGGGATAACCCTCTCCGATCCGCCACTTTCGGCCAACGGTGACCCCACCAGAGCGGTCTGACCGTCACCGGAGAGGGCTACGGGGTACCGTTTTCCGAATACTCACACCCTGAGGCAAGCGGCGAGCCGAGCTGCGACCAGGTAGTGCCCGAGCGCGTGTAGGCAAGCGCGCTATCGTCGACGTGTTTTTCTCCGGCCTGGGCCCCCACGAGCGCGATGTCGCCACTGCGGTCGAGTGCGACACCCGATCCGAACTCTTCGGCAACCTTCGTCGCTGGGGCTAGTTCTTCGTCGGCGGCTCCGTTGAGGAACGTGTATGCCCGCCCTTCTCGGTAGATTTCATTGGCTTTGTTCTCTTCTACGTTGCCTGTGGGGGCGCCCACGATGGCCCATTCCCCGTCGTCGCTCAGCGCGACACTCCTGCCGAAGGATTGCGCGCCGGCGGGCGCGGAGAGTGATGCCGATGGATGAATTCATCCCCGGACCGTTCGTAGAGGGCCGCTTCACCGAGGCCTCCGGCGGCCGCGGGAGCGCCGATCAGAGCGTGCTGTCCGTCTCCCGAGATCGCTAGCGCCTTCCCGAATTCCCCGCCCAAGCCCGGAATCTTTTGCTGCTCGATCCAGGTTGTCGAATCGCCCGGGCGGGTGAAGACCCAGACCGCACCCGTGCCGCTGCCGTCCGTCGGGCCACCAACCAAGGCGGTTTCTCCCTTGTCATCGACGGCGACGCTATAGCCGAAAGAGGCATTGCCGCTCATCGGGAAGATGCTCGGCGTGATTTTGCTGCCCACCTGCCGAAACACGGATCCACCCGCACCGGGAATGCAGCCCCGCGGACGCTGGCGCGAAGCAGGAGATGATGACCATGCACGGCAAACCAGCTGTGAAGAGCCGTTCCTCGGGCATCCACGACCCGCAGGCCCGAATAGCTGAGAAGCTCTCCCGCGCCACTGAGCAGAACAGCCTGACGGCCGCGAGCGAGTGCCAGGTGCGCATTCGGGGAGATGGCCAGCGACAAAGTGAGCGGGCCATGCGCCCCAGCCGCTGGCGCGCGCGCGATCGTGAAGCCCTGCTCCAGCCCGCCTGGGCCGTTCGCATACCACTCGCTTAGCCGGCTCCGCCGATAAGTGATGCGGTTCGCCCGCGCCGTGGGGTTGGCATCGCCGGCCGGCAAGAGCACTCACCGTAGCCAGCCGCCCGAAGGTTCACGTTTACCCGTAGCGCACCCGCACCGACGGTCACGCCAGACGGCCCGAAAAAGGTGGTCAACCCTTGGGCAGGGTTTGCTGCGCGGAAGCCACCAGCCACGAGATGAGCCGAGTACCCGCCCAACGGCCCCGAGGCTGACCCTGTAGGCCAGCAGCCACAGGAGAGGAAGGAGCGTACGCGCGATCGCGATGAGCGATCGCGTATCCAAGCGTCGTCAGTCCAGCCGCGATGATCACCACCGCCGCGGGAAGCCAAGCCACGTGCAACGACGTCCGCCGCCCGCCGACCTTGTCACGGACCACGTGACCAAACCAGACCGCCAAAGAACGCTCCGCTCACCCATGACTCCCCCTTGATTCCGTGCTTCCAGCGGCACCGACACCGTCCTACAGACGTTGGTCGGTAATACACGACAGACGGAGCCATGTCAACCTCACGTTTCCCCGAGGCGACGCGGTTGACGGAGACGGCCGCCCGGATCCCCTCGCTGCTCGTAATGAAGGGGTCCCCGGTTCCAGTCCGGGCGTCGGCTTAGTCTGAAACGGCGCGCTGAGACCACAAAGAGGAAGCCTCTGCCCTTTGGTCGATTCCGTCGGGACGGAGTGCTCTCGCCTCTGCGCCGTTTACCCTCGACAGCTCTAGGCGCGCGAGCGCTGGCAGGAGCGTCGGACCCGGCGGGCCGTAGGAAGCCAGTTCGGTACCGCCAAAGGCACGGGGATACAGGTCAACTACCACACCTCCATCGCCGTCGATTCGGCCTCGGCCGCGATGACCGGCGTCGCGCACATCACCGTCACTACAGGCGGCGGCCCGAACACCGCGAGGGGCAAGGCGGCGAGGAAACGATGTTGAAACACGTGAAGACGAGGCCCTAGCGATGTTGCGCGCCAAGAAGCAGCCGCTCGTGCCCAATTCTCGGACTCACAGGCGTCCAAGGGCGGGTTGTCGCGAGTCGACCCGTTGAGGAACATCTCGACCGTATGGCGCCGAGAACGTATGGGCGTGTCGTCCGGCCGCGGGCCCGTCTGGGGCCCGTACGCCGAATGGGAGCCTAGGGAGTTGGGACAAGGGGGCGGTGCATGATGGCTGGACCGGCAACTCGTGTGGTGGCTACTGCCGATGTCGCGCCACACGCGGACAGGTCGCTGTGGGCGGCCTTGGCGTCGGGACGGCGGACGTGGTGGACAGCCGGGCTGCTGTCGTTGTTGGTGCTCACGGCGGCGCTCTACGACTCATTCGGCGGGAGTCGCAGGTGGTCGTGCCGGTCCGCGCCCACAGACTTCAACACCAAGGCCTGCGCGGCCTGCCGCTCGCTGCGCGGGGACCGGTGTCGACGGTCCTGGGGCGCGAAAACGCGGCCTACCAGGTCGGGGTCGCGGGGGGTGCTCTTCACGCGGCGAATCCTGCTCAGCGGCTGAGCAGCAGCTTCGCCAGCGGCGGGGTGTCCGTCAGTTCCGGCGCCGCTACGGTCACGCTTGGATTGCGCGAGCTGGGTTACGGTTCCTCGCTGAACTCCGTCGGCGCCGCTGCGCCCCGAGCGCACGCCAATCGCGTCGTGTACAGCCGGCCCGGCCTGAGCGAATGGTACGCCAACGGGCCGCTGGGCTTGGAGCAGGGCTTTGTGATCGCGAAGGCTCCGGCCCGGCATGCGCCCGGTCCGCTGACGCTCGTGATCGGACTGGCGGGCAACGTCCGGGCCTCGCTGGACGGTGCCGGCAAGGGGGTAGCGTTCACCAGCGCCGGCAAGACGGCTCTGCGCTACACGGGTTTGGCGGCCAGCGACGCCCGCGGGCGGCCGTTGCACGCCAGCATGCGTCTGGACGGTAGCCGCCTCGAGCTGCTGATCGATGCGCGCAATGCTCGCTACCCGCTACGGGTCGACCCCTTCGTACAACAGGACTCCCATTACAGCCAGACCGGAGAAAAGTTCACCGCCGAAAGCACGGGCGAACTGGGCAAGAGTGTCGCGGTCTCCGCCGACGGCAGCACTGTGATCATCGGCGCCCCCGCGACCAGCGGCAAAGTTGGCGCGGCATACGTGTTCGAGCACTCCACCGAAGGATTCCCCGCGGAATGGTACATGCAGCAGAAGCTGACGGGCGCCGGTGAGGCCGCGGGAGGGCGCTTCGGCGAACGCGTCGCGCTCTCGACGGACGGTAATACGGCGCTGATCGGCGGTCCTGGTGACGGCGGAAAAAACGCGCGCTGCCTGGGTGTTCACCCGCTCGGGGGAAACCTGGACTCAGCAGGGCGCGAAGCTCACTCCGGCGAAAGGTGAAGAGACGGCCGAAGGCTACTTCGGCCAGAGCGTCGCTCTCTCTTCAGACGGGAACACCGCCTTCATCGGATCGGCGAATGACAGCAGTGGCGTGGGCGCCGCCTGGGTGTTCACCCGCTCGGACTCCACTTGGGCTCAGCAGGGATCGAAGCTCACGGCAAAAGCGGGTGAAGAGGTGGGCGGCGGCAAATTCGGCGAAAGCGTAAGCCTGTCCGCCGATGGCAACCTCGCCCTCGTCGGCGCGCCCGAAGACAACGCAGGCGTTGGGGCCGCGTGGGTGTTCTCCCGCGCAGGAGGCAATTGGAGCCAGCAGGGCTCCAAGCTGACGGGCGGTGAAGAGAGCGGCAAAGCCGGCGTCGGCTACAGCGTGGCCCTATCGGCCAACGCGGCCACGGCGCTGATCGGTGGGCCCGACGACAACAGTCGAGCGGGGGCGGCGTGGGTGTTCACCCGCAGTGGCTCGAGTTGGAGCCAGCAGGGTGCGAAGCTCACCCCGGCGAAAGGGGAAGAGGTGGGCGAAGGCTTGTTTGGTTTGACGGTGGCCCTCACCTCGGACGGCGACACCGCACTGATCGGTGCCCCGAGCAGCAGCGAAACCAAAGGCGCCGCCTGGGTGTTCACCCGTTCGGGCTCGAGCTGGGCCCAGAACGGCGGAAAGCTGACCGGATCGGGTGCCACCGGCAAAGAACTACTTCGGATCCGCCGTCGCGCTGTGCGCCGACGGCCACGTCGCCATGATCGGCGGCTCGGGCGACAACGGCTCCAAAGGCGCCGCGTGGGTGTTCGAACCCAAGCTTGTCGCTGGGGCGGAAGCGAGCGGCCTGAGCCTCTTCGGCCACAGCGTGGCGCTGTCCTCGGACGGCAACACCGCGCTCGTCGGCGCGCCCTACGACGGCTCGGGAGGAGCGGCGTGGGTGTTCACCCGCTCGGGGTCGAACTGGAGCCAGCAGGGACCGAAGCTGACGGTCAAAGGCGCAGAAGGATTGGGGTGGAGCGTGGCGCTGTCAGCCGACGGAACACGGCGCTCCTCGGCGCGCCCTTCGAGAGCTCCG
Source organism: uncultured Solirubrobacteraceae bacterium (assembly GCA_963758055.1). Classification (GTDB taxonomy): domain Bacteria; phylum Actinomycetota; class Thermoleophilia; order Solirubrobacterales; family Solirubrobacteraceae; genus Palsa-744. The sequence goes on along the minus strand of CAVWTU010000003.1, from coordinate 608,146 downwards.
GAAAAGGCGCGGCGTTCGTGTTTACACGATCGGGCGGGACATGGACGCAGCAGGGCGGAGCGATCACCGGCGGCGAAGAGACCGGCACCGCCGAACTGGGGGAGGATTGTCGCTCTCTCCTCGGACGGCAACACCGCTCTCGCGGGTGGGCCTAACGACAACTCGGAAAAAGGGGCGGCGTGGGTGTTCACGCGCTCGGGTTCGACCTGGAGCCAGCAGGGCGGGAAGATCATGGGCGCCGGCGAGACCGGGGCGGGTGCGTTCGGGTACGGCGTGGCGCTGTCCTCGGACGGCAACACCGCGCTGGTCGGCGGCCCCTACAACGGGGCTGCATGGGTATTCACGCGCTCCGGTGGCAAATGGACACAGCAGCACGAGCTCACGGGCGCAGGCGGCGACGCGGTTGCGCTCTCGGCCGATGGCAACACCGCCGTGACCGTCGGAGAAGGCGAAGGGGTGACAACGTTTGTGCGCACCGGGGAAACGTGGGCTCAGCAGGGTGAACCGCTGACCATTTCGTCCGGAGGCAGGTTCGACAAGAGCATTTCGCTCTCCTCGAGCGGTGACATCCTCGCGGTCGGCGGGGACGACGACGGCGCCGGTGCTGCCTGGACCTTCACTCGCACAGGGTCGACCTGGACCGAGCAGGGCGGGGCTCTGCAGGGCGCCGGGGAGGTAGGCGAAGCTGAAGAAAGCGGCAGCGTTGCGCTGTCCTCCAACGGCGGTACGGCGTTGCTCGGATACGGCGAAGAAGGCTTCAACTTCCCCGGTGCTGCGTGGGTGTTCGTGAACCCTCCTGCGGTCACCACGGGGGCGGCATCGGAACCGACGGAATCCTCGGCCACGGTCGAGGCAACCGTGAACCCGAACGGCGTGCCCGTGAGCGAATGCAAGTTCGAATACGGTCCAACGCCATCGTACGGCTCCAGCGTGCCGTGCTCAGCCTCGGCGGGATCCGGCCTCACACCGGTGACCGTGTCCGCGCCCCTGAACGGTCTCAGCCCGAACACCCGCTACGACTTCCGCATCGCGGCGCGCAACGAAAGCGGAGTGAGCTTTGGTGAAGACGAGACGTTCACGACTCCGGAAACGAGCAAATTCAAGAGCGCTGGCAGCCCGTCCGAACCGGCCACCGCCACCGACGGGCAACTGACGGCGACGGCGAGTGGCGGCATAGGCACGGTTACGGTCGGGCACTACGCGGGCAATCCGGTCACCGCCACGCCATTCACGAGCACTGGTGATTTCACCGATGTGAGTCTGAGCGCGGGCAACAGCTTCACAAAACTCGAATTCAAGGATTGTGAACTCAAAGGCGGCACCACGCTGTGGTGGTACAGCCCTGTGCTCCACTGGGAGCCACTGTCCGATCCGCCGGCGGAACACAGCGAAGCGCCTGCATGCTTCACCGTGAAGATCACAGAAGCGACGACGCCGAGTCTCGCGCAGATGTCGGGTACCGAGATCGCTGCAGCGACCCCGGCGCCGCGCCACGTCGGTCACCATGAAGCCGTGGAATATGGCCGCTGCGTGCCCGAGAAGAAAGGATACTTTTCGGACGAACGCTGCTTGGTTGGCGACGAAAGCAGCAAGGGTAAGGGCAAGGGCACTTTCGAATGGTATGCCCCCGGCGAGGCGGAATATCTTTGCTTCGCAAAGAAGCACGGCTTCTACACGGAAGGCACCTGTGCGACAAAGAAGGAAAAGAAGGGGCAGCCCGTCGAAAAGGGCAAGGATGAAGCCGCGACCAGCAAGTTCAGCAGCACGGGCACGCCGAACGTGAAGATCGAAAGCGCACTCGGGCCCGTGGAATGCAGTGGCGGCGGCATGGAAGGCCAAGTGCGCCTGGTCAAAGCGGCGACCCTCACCTTCAAATACACGGGCTGCGACTGGGGTGGGTACAAATGTAAAAGCACGGAACCCGCGGAACCAGAAGGCACCATCAAGACGCCCGAACTGTTGAGCGTGCTGATTGAAGAAGACAAGCATGTGCTTGTCGAAGTAAAAGGCAATCCGAGGATCCCCGGCGAACCGCTCATGGAGTTCAAGTGCGGTGAACATGAATTCAAACTAAGCGGCACGGTGACCGGCGAAGCTTCCGGCGGGGAGATCGACACGATGAGCGAAGCGATGGAACTAAAATTCGCCCCGACGATTGGCTCCCAGACGGCTCTTGTGCTCGCAGACCCGCTCGGTACCGTCTCGCCGGGAAGCACCAACCTGGGCGGCGTACCCGTTGAGAGCACGTTGACGACGTCGATTGCGACCATGGCTGAACAGCGGCCGTGGGCCGACTCAATGCAGGAGATCTACGCGGAAGGCCTGGCGCCGTAAAGGCCCCACGCGCGCTCAGGTGCGGTGTTTCGAACGTGCGCCGGCGACTCTGTCGGCGATCGAGCGGCGCTGCGCGCTGGGAATGCCCCCCAGCGACGAGTGATACGTCAAGGAGGCCGAGACTGGTAGCCCATGGCGCTTGGCTTGGGCGCTGACCAGCGCCTCGCGAGCTGAGGCCGTGGGCAGGACGGTGAAGCGGACCGTCCCGGGAGCGGTGAGGCTGGTGGCCCCGCGGGCGAACACCATGATGGCGGGGAGGCACCTGCCTGCCAGCTTGATTTCGTGCGCCAGGCACGTACGTCGTCGCCGGGCACCGAAGGCTCCAAACCTCGCGTTCGGGAAGGTCAGCACCCAGGTGAAGATCCCGGGATCGGAAACGGTGGCCGTGAACGTGATCGCGCCGCTCCTGCGGTCGACGTGTGGCTGCCCGAGCAGCTGAAATGAGCTGTTCGGCGTTGGGATCAGCGAGCCAGGAAGGGAGGACGTGAACGACAGCGTGGCGGAGGAGCCCGTCCCGGTCGTGGATGTGGGTGCCGCGGCGGGGGCAACCGCGAATGACTGGGAGACCATTTGGGCGGGGGCGTATTCGCCGTCGCCTTGCTGGACCGCGTCGATCGTGCACGTGCCGGCGCCGATGAAGCTCACGGCCGATCCCGACACCGAGCAGACCGACGGCGTCGCTGTTGATAGGCCCACCGGGAGGGCCGACGACGCGCTGGCCGCGATCACATAGGCCGCGCCGCCGACGATGGCCCCAGTGGGTGCCACGGAGCTGAACTGGATCAGCTGTGGCCTGCGTTCGACCACGATCGACTGCGACACCACAGCGGCCGCAGCGTATTCGGGGTCGCCTTCCTGACGGGCATTGATCACGCAGGCGCCGGCGCCGACGAAGCTCACCGTGTCGCCCGACAAAGAGCACACCGACGGTTTCGCAGAGGAGAGCTCCACGGCTAGGCCCGAGGATGCGTTCGCCGTGACCGTGTACGGCGGGCCGCCGATGACCGCCACTTGGGGTGGGGTCGAGGCGAACTGGATCAGCTGGGTCTTCTTCCCATGCGCGCTCGGCAGCTGGAAGGCGCCAATGTCGTCAGGGGTGCCGAGGCCGGATGGCCCGTCGTAACCGGCGCCGGCCACGCAGATCGCGCGTTCGGAGCAGCTTGTCGCCGCTTCGGCTGGGGTGCACCCCAAGAGGGCTTGTCCTTCGAGCGGCTGCGGACACGGACCATTGGACCCTGTCGTGACGTCGTGGAAGGACCCTGGGAAGAGGACGCTGTCTTCGTACATCGTTTTCGCCGGGTATTCGACCCCGGCTGCCCCACCGGCGAGCGCAAAGGCCGCGGCGATGATCGGCGAGGCGACGCTGGTCCCCCCAGCGGTCGTCCAGTTCGGGACCCTGCCCTGGTCGCGCGTGGAGTCGTACATCGCCATGCCGGTTTGGGGGTCCGCGTCGGCTGAGATGTCCGCAACGGCTCGGTGCCCTTCGCAGCCGAGCAACGACCAGTCCGACAGGGCCTGCTGCCAGGGAGGGGCCATGAAGTGTTCACTGCACCCGCTGCCTGTGGCTTCATCATCGCGATCCCACACGCTCTCGCTCTTCCACGTTCCGGTGGAGCCGTTCAGCACGAGATGCGTTCCGCCGACCGCGACGACGTGCGGAGAGGAGGCAGGATAGTTGGGGCCCCGTTCGGAGGGTTCGAGAGCCGCGTTCAGATAGCCCCAGTCACCGGAAGCCGCTGTGATCACGATCCCGGGGTGGTTGAAGGCAGGGCTATCTTCGGAGGGCTCGGCGGGTTCGACTCCGGTACTGGTTGGTCCCACCACCGTCCAGGAGTTCGAGATCTCCGTCGCTCCCATCGTGACCGCACGTTCCTCGGCCTTTTCCAGATCCTTGACGCGGTCCGATCGGGCCTCTACGAGCAGAATGCGACAGTTCTGGCATATCGCGTGCGCGGCCTCGACGTCCATGGAGATCTCAAACGCCCATTCACCGTTAGCTTTCGGCAGGCCCCTGGGCTTACCCCCCTGGTTAACCTTCATGAAGCAGCCGTTTTCGCTCGTGCAGGCGGCGAGCTCCATTTCTTCGTCGAATACCCTCAGATCGCTTTCGGCGGTCGGGTCGTCGTAGGCGTCGACCAGCGCGACCGTCTGGGTGGGTGACGCTCCGACGGCATCGGGCAGGTCATAGGCGTTGTGCAGGTCCTGTGGACGCAAGCCGACGCAGCCTTCCCACGCGGGCCGCGCGCTGCAGAGTTCTTCCGTCCCGTCGGCGGTGCGCGCCATGGCCAACGGGTGGGTGAAGGAGCGCGCGGCAGGCGTCTCGGGTACCAGCTGCAGCGCGAGGCAGATGGCATCACCACGGGCGGCCGGCGGACAAACGCGGCGCACGGAGTAGTCCGAGGCCGGCAGCGGCGAGACGACATGCGCCGGTTCAGCGCCGACCGCGGGCGCCGGCGAGATGCATAGCAGCCACAGCAGCAACAGCAATCCGCCGACTGATACCCGTCTACGACGGGAGCTCCCGCGCAGCGTCTCGATCATCCAGTTCCCCGAGTCGAGGCGCCCTCGCAGCCCATTTACCATACGAGCGGCCTCTTCCCCCCTGTTTTGAGCAAAGAACGCTAGCACGGCTCGGTCACCGACTACACGCCGCAGACGCCGCTGGGTCGCGAAAGGATAACCCGCGAGCCCAAGTGGTTTTGGAAGCTTTATGGAAGCGTCTCGCACCCGGATAGGACTCGCAGAGATCCGCAAACGCAGCCCGGATCGCCCCGGTTTTGCGGCGAGACCCGCGAACCATCCTCAGCCGCCCGGATCCGCCCGCTGCTCGTAATGAAGGGGTCCCCGGTTCGAGTCCGGGCGTCGGCTTCGCGTTGTGCCTGCAAATCGTCGGGTTCTCAACCGAGCAACTCCGTTCGGATTACTTTGAGGAGCGCTCTGGCATCGGGGGAGAAGAGGCTCGGTGACAGCTCGCCATCGGAGGGGGAAGCGACGTATTGAAGCCGGAGAACGTCGTGGCCGGCCCAGCCCGGCAACCAGGCCGCGAACGCGAAGGACGACCGGCGGAGGTCCTCGACGGCGTGGTTGATCGCAGGGTCCTTCATAGGAAGATCCACATGCACCAGCCCAGCGGCGTGGGTCGTCACGACCCTGGTCACCGCCGTCGTGAGGTCCGCTCCGATGCGATCGACCGAGATTCTCACGAGCCCGCGTGAAGCATCGAAGACACATTCGAGTTGGCTATCGCCTCTCGGCGTCCGGAACGGCTCGGCCACACCTCGGCTGAGTCCGAGGCTGTCAGCGAAGTCCTGAAGTAGTCCGTCGTAGCGGCGGGGCATGTAGATGTTCTGAGATGGAGCATCGAGCACGGGCTGGTAGACGACGGTCACCGCGAGGCGCCCGTCTCCGACGGCGCCCATGGCGTGATCCCTGGACTCCGCGGGCAGATAGGCCAGCATCACCCCGGTCTCGCGGCCGCCCGCGCTGAGCGAAGCGCGTTGCATCACCGGATGAGCGGTCGTAGGGAAGTGGATGAAACCAACAGCTCCCTCTGCCGCCAGCACTTCGCCCAGGGCAAGCCCGAGCCGGCCCATGAGGCCCTGTCCTCGAAAGCCTGGATCGACGACCGTTGTTCCGGCCTCCACCACTGTCGACGCGCTCGTCGGCCAGGTGAACCCAATGTGCCCGACGACCTCTGCCCCCGAAACGGCCACCACACCGTTGTAGACGCGCGACCGTACGAGCATCACCACCTCCTCTGGCCGGTACATCACGCGCTTCGGATACGCATCCCCATAACAGCGCGTGATGCACTCCGCGACTCCCTGCGCGTCGCCAGGAGTCATCGGCCTCACTTCGAATTCGTTGCTCATCGCCTCACGCCCGGCGACGGTGGTTGCCTTCGGCGCTGTCGCGCCCGGGGATCTCCGTCCGCCGGGTATCCGCGGGCTGCTCATCGAGCCACCGTAGTTGCATCCGTTGCCCATCGGCGGTCGATGGCCGCATCTGTGGGGTACATGTCATTGCCAGGGACATTGTTCGCGGCTAGTGTGCCGTCGCAATGAGGCTGCTCGGGGAGGTGTCGTGATGCTTGAGATGAAGGCGCAGTGCGAGCGCTGCTCGCGGACTCTGACTATGGACCGGCCGGCCATGATCTGCAGCTACGAGTGCACATTCTGCGATTCGTGCGCGGCCGAGATGGCGAACCGGTGCCCGAACTGTTCCGGCGTCCTGGTGCCGCGTCCGCCGCGCGTCATTCCGACCGCGGACGCTTTGCCGTCGGCGTGATCGCAGCGCGAGAGTTCTCTCTTCCCGCGAAACCGAGCGTCTGAGTCAACCGACCCGAGACTGCCCAAACGGACGAAACGCAGCCGTCCGCACCGGCGCCGAAGCGACGCCCGCTTTAGTCGAAGGCGCAGCGCATCGACGGACGGCTCGGGTTTGCTCTGGAAGCTTTATGGAAGCCTCTCGCACCCGGATAGACCCGCAGAGATCCGCAAACGCAGCCCGAATAGCCCCGTTTTTCCGTCGAGGCCCGCAAACGACCGGCAGCCGCCCGGATCCGCTCGCGCCTCGTAATGAAGGGGTCCCCGGTTCGAGTCCGGGCGTCGGCTCTGGAAGAAGTGACTTTGTAGAGCCATTTCTGATCCAGCTCGCGGGCCAACCGCGAGGGCGGTGGGCGAAGCGACGTGGAAGCGTGTGAACGAGCGGCGTCCTGGTCCCTGTTATGTTCTCGCGCACGCTTTTCGGCGCTGATCGGCTCGGAGCTGGGTCTCGGGGCCCCTGGGGGAGGGAGTCGTTGTGAGATTGCGGAGTCGTTTCTTGCGTGGCGGTGGCGAGGTGCTTGGCTTTGGGCCGGCCTCTGGTGCGGGCCTTGCCGGCGGGGGCTGGCGTGGCGCGTCGTCCCATCGGACGCGAATGGTGCTGGTCTGGGCGACGGTCGCGGCGGCGCTCGCGTCGTGTGGCCTTTCCCCGCGTGCCTCGGCGGCGACGCTGGAAAGAGCCTACGTCACCGACCAGGGAAGCAAGACGGTCACGCCGATCGAAGTGGCGTCGGACACAGCCGGCGACCCAATCAAAGTCGGCGACGCGCCGTTCGGCGTTGCGTTCACGCCCAACGGCGCGACCGCCTACGTCACCAACCTCCGCAGCAACACGGTGACCCCGATCGACGTGGCGTCGAACATGGCCGGCACCCCGATCCCCGTCGGCAAAGGCCCGATCGGGATTGCGATCACGCCAAACGGCGAAACCGCCTACGTCACCAGCGAAGAAAGCGACACGGTGACACCGATCGATCTGAAAACGCACACAGCCGCGACCCCGATCCCCGTCGGCTACGCGCCCAACGGAATTGCGATCACGCCAAACGGCGAAACCGCCTACGTCACCAGCTCGTTCGGCGACACGGTGACGCCGATCGATATGGCATCGAACACAGCCGGTATGCCGATTACCGTCGGCTGGAGCCCGATCGGGGTTGCGTTCACGCCCAATGGCAAGACCGCCTACGTCGCCAACTCCGCCAGCAGCACGGTGACCCCGATCACAGTAGCGACCAACGAAGCCGGCACCCCGATCAAAGTCGGCCTTGCCCCAATCGGCGTGGCGATCACGCCAAACGGCCAGACCGCCTACGTCGCCGACGCGGAGAGCGACACGGTAACGCCGATCACGGTGGCGACCAACGAAGCCGGCACCCCGATCCCCGTCGGCGAATACCCGGAGGCGGTCGCGGTCACGCCGAACGGCGAAACCGCCTTGGTCGGCAACGCCATTGGCGGGACGGTGACGCCGATCGAAGTCGCGTCGAACAAAGCCGGCACCCCGATCCCTGTCGGCTACGTCCCTTCCGGGATCGCGGTCACAAGCGTCACCGTGGGGGCGACATGCACCGCCGGCGGCGGGGCGATCACGTTGTCACCGGGGCTGACCGACAGAGCAGTCTTTCAGCGCGTGAGAATCGAGGGCACAGCCACTGGGTGCACGGGTGACGAGTTCGCCGAAGCGGGATACACCGCGACGTTGACAACGGCCGGCAAGGTGGCTTGCTCGGTGCTGAAAGGGATTCCTGCCCCCGCCTTTGGGACCATGAAATCCACGTGGACGCCAAAGACGAAAAGGACGAGCGGGACGCTCAGCCTACCGCTGAGCGAAGTTCCCAACATCTCACTATTCAGCAGCTTGGAAACCGGCCCGTACTCACCGCTGACGCTCACAGGGAAGCTCACCGAGAGCTACACCGGCGGACCAACCTGCGGGGAAACCACGAAGCCGGTAACGAAGGGCACGTTCACAGCATCAACGGTCACGTTCGAATAGACCGCCACCAAACCGGCCTCGGGGTCTTCGCGGCGGAGGGGCAGTCGTCTGGCACGCATCGCGGCTCACGCTCGGTCGTCGTCCAACCGACCGACGGCCCCGTGGTTCGTCTCGCGCCGGCGATAGGACCCGAAGAGACCCGCAAACGGCGCCTGAATCGACCGATTCGTCGGGCGGTACCCGCAAATGACCCGCAGCCGCCCGGATCCGCTGAGCCCTCGTAATGAAGGGTCCCCGGTTCGAGTCCGGGCGTCGGCTCTCGCGAAACTGGCTGCAAATCGGCGTGTTCGGAGGGCTCAGGTGACGGCGACGTTGCCATCATGAGCCGACTGGACTATGTTGTCGTCCGTGCTGGCCCGCGGCTCAGCGTCGAGGGCTCGCACAGGGGGATGTTGAGAACGATGGAGATGCCCTGACGATGGCTTCACGAGGCGCGGCCCTCGAGGCCCCTGTGCGGCGAGAGAGGGTTTCTTCGCGCGCGCGCATTGGGCTCCTTACAGCTCTCCTGCTCTCTGCGGCCCTCGCGGCGGTCGTCTACGGGGCGTTGAGCGCCACGGGCACGGCAGGCAGGGCGACCGGCTCCCGAGCGTTCAGACAGGAGGGGATGCTTTCCCTGCCGCTGGCGGCGCGCGCTCCTGTATCCGCGGCGATCGGCAGTTATCAGCCTGGCTACCGCGTGCGCCCGCGGGACTCCAGGTTGACGGCCTGGTCGGCGGCGCAGCGTCTCTCGAGTAGCTTCAGTTCCGCGGGCGTCGCAGTCCGCTCCGGGCACGTGAGCCTGAGCATGCGCCTGACGGGCATGGGCTACGGGACGGCACTTCGAGGCGTGGGTGCAGCCGTGCCGCGTGCGAGCGACAACCGCGTCACCTACTTCCACCCCGGGCTCCAGGAGTGGTACGCGAACGGGCCGCTCGGGCTCGAGCAGGGCTTTACCCTCGCCCGTGCCCCAGCCGGAGCCAGGCGAGGGCCGCTGACCATCGCCCTGTCCCTGGCCGGCAGCGCCCATGCCAAGCTGTCATCCAACGGGACGAGCGTCGACTTCGGCTCCTCCCCGTCGGGGCTTCGCTACAGCGGGCTTGCCGCTGAAGACGCGAGCGGACGCCCCTTGCGGAGCTGGCTCTCGCTCTCCTCAGGGAGGCTGCTGCTGCACGTGCGGACCGCCGGGGCGCGCTACCCGGTGCGGATCGACCCGTTCGTCCAGGGCGCGGCGCTCAAAAGCAGCGGCGGAACCGCCTCGGACAAGTTCGGCTACAGCGTTGCGCTGTCCGCCGACGGTAACACCGCGCTCGTCGGGGCGCCCTACGACGAAGACGGGGCCAGGAGCGCAGGAGAGGCGGGCGCGGCATTCGTGTTCGTGCACTCGGGTTCGAAATGGGAACAGCAGGGCTCGAAGCTCACCGGTACCGGCGATGAACCCATCTTCTTCGGCTCAAGCGTCGCGCTGTCGGCCAACGGCAACACGGCACTCGTCGGAGCCTACGAAACGGCGGTGGGCGGTAAAGAGAGCGAAGGGTTCGACCAGGGCGCCGCTTACGTCTTCACCCGCACGGGCAGCGAATGGAAACAGCAGGAAGTGCTGGTGAGCGGTGAAAGCGAACATTACGTCGAATTCGGCTGGAGCGTCGCGCTGTCCGGAGACGGGAACACCGCTCTCATCGGCGGCCCGGGTTTCGGCGGCCACGCCTGGTTCTTCACGCGCAGCGGAGTGACCTGGAGCAAACAGGGCAGTCCCCTGAGCGGCGGCCTCGGCAACGAGTTCGGCTATAGCGTCGCGCTGTCCGGGGGTGAAGGGAACATCGCCCTGATCGGCTCCCCCAAGGGGAACGGAGGGGTCGGAGTTGCGGCCGTCTACTCGCGCTCTGGCGTGACGTGGCAAAAACACGCGACCCTCAAAGGCAGCGGCGAAGGCTCGGAATTCGGCTACAGCGTGGCACTCTCGGCCAGCGGCGAAGCCGTCCTCATCGGCGCTCCGGAACACAACTCCAAAGAAGGCGCCGTGTACTACTACACGGGCTCCGGCATCGAATGGAAAGAAGAACAGGAAATACACAGCCCGATCCTGTTCTTCGGTGGGCACGTCGCGCTCTCGCGAGAAGGCACCAAGGCGCTCATTGGGCGCACGGGGGCCGGCGGTGGGGTCTATGCATACACGCTGTCGGGCGGGAAATGGACGCTCGACGAAGAACTCACCGGCGGCTCCGAAAGCCTCGACTTCGGCCCAGCGGTCGCGCTATCGGAAACCGGCCAGACCGCGCTCGTCGGTTCTTCGTTTCTCGGCGGAGAAAACACCGTCTGGCCGTTCACATACGAAGCACCCGGGTCGCCTCCCGAAGCCGTCACGTCGGCCGCGTCGGAAGTATCTGCGAGCCGCGCTCAGCTCAACGGGAAGGTGAATCCGCGCGGGAAAGAAGTCAGCGAATGCAAGCTCGAATACGGGACCACGGCGAGCTATGGCTCGAGCATGGCGTGCGGGGCGCTTCCGGGCAAAGGTGAAGCGCCGGTCGCCGTCTCGGCCACCGTCAGCGGTCTCAGCGCGAACACGGTCTACCACTTCCGCGTCGTCGCAAAGACCACGGCTGGCACCAGCCATGGCGAAGACGCGATCCTCACGACGCTGAAGACGAGCGCGACCGGTGAAACCACCAAAGAAGGCGAACCTGCGAAAGCGAAAGACGAAGGCCTGTCGGTGCAAGGGAGCGAAGGCACGGGCAAGGTGACCATCGGACCGTACGGCTCCAACATCGGTGGGCCGCCGCTCGCCGACAGCGAAGGCGAGTACGTGCAGGTCTATCACTCCGAAGGCGCCAGCTTCAAGAAGATGGAATACGAAGACTGTGAACTCGGCGGGGCGAAGACGCTCTGGTGGGAAAACCCTGCCAGCGGCTGGGAACCGATCCAGGAACCCGTTGCCGTCTACGACGAAGCCTCGAAATGCATCAAGGTCACGGCCACCGAAAGCACCTCGCCGAGCATCTCCCAGCTGTCCGACCCGCGGCACGTCGGCGGACCGTCGGCGAGCGAGCAATTCGGGAAATGCGAGGCCGCCAAGCACGGACACTTCGAAGATGCGCTGTGTGGCAAAGAAAAGTACAAGGAAAAGAATGGAGTCAGGTCGTACAAGGGCAAGTACGAATGGCTCCCCGCGCCCGTTGGATGCTTCGCGCAGAAGCACGGCAAGTACAGCGAAGGCAGCTGCCAGACAGAAGACATCAAGAAGGGTCAGCCGAAGGGCAAGTACGAAAAGGGCGCGAACTCCTTCAAGGTGGAAGGTGGTCCGCTGGTGATCGCGGTCCCGAGTCAGTCCAGCCTGCAGTGCACGGACATCGCGACCGGTCCCACCTCCAGCGGGCTGATGCGCGGCCCCAACCAGAGCCTGGTGACGCTGACGTTGACGGGATGTGAACGAGCCGGGATCAAATGCGCGAGCGCCGGCGAAAGCCCCGGCACGATCATCAGCCAGCCCCTCGAAAGCTACAGCTATGAAGAAAACGGCGAATACTTCACGGCCCTGGCCGCCCAGACGATGATGAGCTTCTCGTGCTCGACGACCGAATTCAGGCTCTCGGGGACGATCGCGGGGCAGCTGAAAGCGCCTCTGAACACACTGATCACGGAAAGCAAAGCGGCTTTCTCAGGAGCTGTGGGCGCCCAGGAACTCGAACTCGAAGAAACGAAAAGCCAGACCCATACCCACTATTCCGGGGCGACCTTCACCACCGAAACCAGGACCACCACGGAACAGCCGGTCGAGATCAAAGTCAAGCCGTAGCCACGGCTCCTGTCGGCCAGTCGCCGGCGGTGCCTTGCCGTAGTTGCCGAGGGCGGCCTGCTCAGCCGGATAGCGCTGCGATGGCTTGTTGTGCGGCCTGCTTGCCGGAGCGGATCGCGCCGTCCATGTAGCCGGGCCATTCGGGGGAATAATCGGCGCCTGCGAAGTACAGGTTTCCGACCGGGCCGGCGACGGATGCCCCGAGCGCTGTGAGGACGCCCGGAGGGCTGAAACTGCCATACGCACCGAGCGTGAACGGTTCTTGAGCCCAGACGAGGTCCTGGTAGTCGGTTGGGGTCGCGGCCGCGGGTCCGAAGTAGCGTGTCAGGCTCGTGAGTACCACTTCGCGTCGCCGTTGCGGTGTGAGACCGAAGAGTGAGCGACCGTAGTTCCCCTCTGCGAAACCGACGAGAACTCCGGGTTCTCCATCCGGGGGCGAGTTGTCGTACACGAGCGCGATTGGTCCGGTGTCGGAAAGGACATAGCCCGAGAGCCCCTTCGACCTCCAGAAGGGCTGGTCGTAGACAGCCTCGATCTTGACCGTTGCGCCGGTGGGAGACCGCTGGAAGTACTGGGCGTAGACGGCTGGTAGTTCGGGGCTGAAGATGATCCGCGGGGTCACGACCTTTGGCACCGCGATGATCACCTGGTCAGCAAGGTAGCTGGCTTCTTCGGTCCGCACGGTCGCTGGAGAGCCCTGTTCGATCGCGCGAACCACGGCTTCCAGCTCGACCGGAGTCGCGAGACCTTCTGCGAGGCGCACGGACATCTGCTGCGGCCCGCCGACGAAGCGTTCGCTTTGCGCTGAGCCGGTGAGCGTTTCAAAGGAGCCACCGACGCCAGTGATCGCGGCGAGTAATTCCAGCAGCGATATCTGCTCTGCCTCATCCCCGTAGACCGATCGGACGGCCTGTTCGACCAGGAGCCTGCCTTCTTCGTCGTGAACCTTCTCCCGGGCCCAGGCGGCGACCGTGTAGGCGTCGTAGAACTGAGCCGCGGGGGCGCTCCAGGGTTCTGCGGCCGACACCGACCTGGCCATCCGGTTGAGCGAGCCGATCAGCGTCTCGACCTCTACCAGCGCCGCGACTTTCACCGGCGGTATTTCGCCCCTATAGCGGGTGAGCCGTCCGTTGCGGTAGTAGAGGTTCGCACCCGCGGAGTAGGTGTCGAACAGTTCGATGCCGAGCGACCGTGCGAGCGCTTTCACTTCCTCCTGGCCAGGGCCGGTCCACTGGCCGCCGAGCTCGATCACCTTGCCTGGAGCGATCGGGATGTCGAAGGTTCGGCCTCCGACACGACCGCGGGCCTCGAGCACCAGCACCGACCGTCCGGCTCCCTGGATGACATTCGCCGCCGACAGTCCCGCCAGACCGGCACCCACGACCACAACGTCATAGCGCCGAGCCGACGCCTGGGATGCTCCCCGCCTCGGCGCGCGCGTTCCCGCCAAGCGTGGAGGAAGAACCAAGCCGCCTGCGGCGCCCCCCGCGGCGAGCAACGTCTCGCGACGGGTCAGACCCCCGTTCGTGCCGTCGTCCACTCCATCCGCGGAACCGCCTTCGCTCATCGGCGCAAATTACAAGCGAGCGTGTCTGCTGACAAGAGCCTGTTCGAATACCGTGCTCGGGTACCCAGCGTCACCCTGCCGGTGGGCGAACGCGCAGCGGCCCGGGTCTGCTCGCCGCTCGTAAAGAAGGGGTCCCCGGTCGACTCCCGGCGTCGGCGTTCGCTGCGATGGCTTACTGGACCTCTACGGCCGCCAGGTCGAGACGTCGAGCTCTGCGCCGGCAACCCAGGCCACCGTTGACCCGGAGCCGACCGGCTGGGTGGTCGCGACGCCGGCCAGAGACGCGCGCGGTGTGAGCGTCGTCGGCGGTAGCGGCACAGGCGATGGCTGCGCCGCTCCGACACCGGCCGGTTGCATCGCAACCGGGCTCGGCGCAGTCCCCGCCGGGCCGGTTGGCCCTCCCCCGAGCGGCGCGTACGGATTGGACGGCCCCAGTGTCAGCAGCAGGTCGCCGACGCCGTCGCGGAGCACGGGAACCAGGCCGAGCGGCGACACGGTTGGGGCCGAGAAGTGGCCGTTGGCATCGCCGACGGCCATCATCATGCGTACCGGGGACGGGGACGGCGGCGCCTCCGGCCAGCTCACGGTGCCGCCGCCTCCATTGGCCGCGACGGCGTCGAGCGGGCCCGGGACGGTCGTCGAGGCGGACTGCAGCGCCACCGGCGCGCCGAGCGATCCGCCGGTCATCACCCGCGCATAGGGCATCGAGCCGAATGGTTCGAGGTCCTGGTAGTCGGCCGCCTCCCAGGCGATGAGCGCCCGGCCCGGCGCGCTGAAAGAGACGATCGGGAACTCGGCCGGGGCGGGGGCGATCAGCAGCGGCGCACCGAAGCGGTGGCTTCCCGGGGCGGTGCTCACCATCGTCGCGCAGGTGTGGATACTGCCACCGCAGGCGACCGTGCCGTAGACGTGCGCGCTGCCACCGCTGTCGAACAGTGGCGTGGGATCGACCACCATTGCACTCTTGGCGCGGCTGACCGCGCCCGCTGGGCCGAAGCGACGCCCGGGCGTGCGCCACGCTGCCGCGACCCCAGGAGCGTTCTTGGTGTGCGCCAACCAGGTCAGCAGCACCTGGCGGTTTGCGGCCACCGCAAGCCGCGGGTCGGCCTCGAGGAACGGGCCGCTGTAGCCGACGATCTGCGCCGGCGACCACCTGCCCGAAGGGCTGCGGTAGGCAGCCCGGATCGTGTGGGGGAGGAGGGTCTCACCATTGCGCCCGCGGGCGGCCTCGCTCCAGGCGACCGTCAGCTCGCCGTGCGCGTCGAGTGCGACCGCGACACCGCCGACAAGCGCGTCGCTGCCGTGCCACAGCGCTCGCTCGACCAGCCGCCCGCCAGTGCCGATGAACGCCACGCGCACCGTCGCAAGCGTCCGCACCCACCCGACGTTGCGCTCACTCGCCCAGGCTACGGCAGAGTCGCCACGCGAATCCGTCGCCAGCGCGACGTAGAAGAAGCCCGTCGTCGAGTGGCTCACCAGGGACGGCGCGGACCATCCGGCCAGCGCCGGTGACGCCCCGATCGCCAGTCCGACCAGCAGCGCCAACACACCGGAAAGCCGGCTCCCAACGCCCACTGCTCGGCATCCCACCGCCATCTCCTTCCTGAGGGCTTTTCACAACTCCATTCACGCTATGCGAGTCCGGGTGCTCCGTCATCCGGCAAGATCCGATGCCAAACGCGCTGTTTCTACGGAGTCCGGGGGCAGTTCGCATGGGCCGCCCACAGAGAACCGCAGACGCGGCCTGAATCGCCCGGTTTTCGGGGACACCCGCAAGCGACTCACAGCGGCCCGGATCTGCCCGCCGCCCGTAATGAAGGGGTCCCCGGTTCGAGTCCGGGCGTCGACTCTGGGAGGAGCCCCGCAGCTGCCATTCTTGGGTCAGTTCCGAGGAGCGGGCGATCCTCTGGAGTTGGCCTACGTGGAAGCGTCCGCAGCCGCCGGGCGCCAGTAGCCTGGTGCGCGCGTCTCGGCGATCCGTCTTCGCTTGCCCTCAGCGGGACCCGGAGAACGACCGGACGTAGCCGTTGGGTGAGCCCACGCCGGTGGCATCGTCGTAGCCCTTGACGGCCGGCAACGCGGCCGCGCCCTCGCCGTCGATCCCGAGCGTGCGCAGAGACGTTTTGAGCGGCCCTTCCCTGGTGGCGGGTTCGGCGTAGTTGTTGCGAACCTCGGCGAGGTGCACAGCGGGTCCGAAGGGGGAGTCGGTCACGTCGTGGAACGCCTTCGTGCCGTACCTGTCGTAGATCGCCGGGTTGGCGAAACCGAGCGGACGCCCGGCGGCCTGCTGCGCGTCGGCCTCGATTCCCGCGAACGTCGGGGATGAGACGCTGGTGCCGCCGATGCGGCTGAACGAGAACGCGTAGGTCTTGCCGTTCGGCTGTAGCGTGGTCTCCCCGATCAGAAAGCCGGTGCTGGGATCGGCGAGCGTGGAGACGTCCGGCTCCACGCGCATCGGCGTCGGGCTGGTCGTGCCGTCGGGCAATTTTGTAGCCAGGCCGTTCGGCACCACGCCTCGCTGATAGAGGGGCTGCTTGTAGACGGTGCTGACGCCGCCGCCGCTGGCACCGTCAAAGAATTCCGGGTACAGGCCCGGAGGGGTGTAGAGCCACGAGTTGCCGCTTTCCCCCAACGGGTCGAGCAGGGTGCCCCAGGAAGTCTCGAACTCGTAGTTGTCCCGGGGGCCGATCGCGAGACTGGTGCCGCCCACCGAGGTCACCCACGGACTGGAAGCCGGGAAGTCGACCTGGAGCCTGTCCGACAAGGGGTCCTCTTCGGGGCTCTCGTAGCCTTCGTCACCCGAGGAGAAGAAGAATCCGATGCCCTCGGCCGCGCCGGCCTCGAAGATCAGGTTGTAGACGCCCGCGAGCTCTTCGTCGTGGTCGGCCGGTTCGCCAAACGAGTCGCTGACGATGCTGGCCAGGTGATGGTTGACGATGAACGCGTCCGCTGCGGCCAGGTCGGTTTCTTCGCAGCTCGCCGCACCAACAAACCGGACACTGGCGTCCGGGGCCTGGCCATGAACGGACTCGACGTCGAGCGTCTCCTCGCCGTACCAGCCGGGTGCTCCGCATTCTTCGACTTCATGGAATTCCCTCGGTAGGTACTGCTGGTACTGGCCGGGCCGGAACGGCTGATCTCCTGTGAGCCTCGAGTACTCGTTCGCGTCGGACAGCATGGTCGGCGAGGCATACGCGTCGACAACCGCCACCGTCTGTCCCGCACCCGTCATCCCCGAGGTGCTCACTCCGTCGGCGCCCCGTATCTGGCGCGGCGTGTAGCCCCCGTTCGTCCACGGCTGATGCACCCCGTAAGCCGTCGGCTCGTTCGTGGCGAACTTTTCGCCGTAGTAGCCCGACGTCGGCGGGGCCACCCAGTAGTTCGCTTCGGGTGGCGGAAGTGCTTCGTAGTGCTTCATCGTGTGCTTGGCGGTGTCCAGCCCCGAGACGGCCAGCACCGCAGTGGCTACCGAGCTCGGCGCGCTCGCGGTCTGCTCGGGGGCACGGTCGATGCGGTCTTCTGGACCCTTGAAGTTCGCGAAGCCCACGCCGAACGCCTCGC
This sequence comes from uncultured Solirubrobacteraceae bacterium, assembly GCA_963758055.1. Lineage (GTDB taxonomy): Bacteria > Actinomycetota > Thermoleophilia > Solirubrobacterales > Solirubrobacteraceae > Palsa-744. The sequence continues at coordinate 590,594 of CAVWTU010000003.1, read as the reverse complement.
TGGCCGCGGCGAGCGAGCCGGTGACTGCCACGTACCCACCCACTTCGGGCTGCACTTCGGTGACCGTCAGACCCGCGGTCCTCAGCCACGATTCCACCGCGGCGAGCTGCGCCGCGGTCGGGCCGAACTCGCTCTGGACCTGGGCGGGGCTCAGATAGCTCCCGTAGAGCGGGTTGCCCGGGGTCGACACCGCCGTCGCGTAGCTGCTGAGGCCGGTCGGGTTCTGGCCGGCGAGGTAGACCCTGGCGTTGACCGCGCCGCCGGTGGCTGCCTGCGGCGCGACACCCGGCGCCGTCACCGCCCACGCGGGACGGGCACCGGCGATCGGCGTCCGCACGCCTGCTCCCGTCTGAGCGGCGGAAGCGGTCGCGCTGCCGGCTAGGCCGAGCCAGGTGAGTGCCATCGTCGCCGTGACCACTAGTGCACGAAATGGGCCGTACCGGGGCGCGACTGCGGCCATTCTGGGTCCCTCCCTCCGTGTTTCGGCTCCATTGCGCATGAACTCATCACGCGTCGCGGAAGCCCACTCTCGATCGAGCCCATACTCGCACACCGGCGCAGTCGGCAAACGCCTGAATGGCCAACACCCCCGTCTTCGGTACCAATCCATCGGCACCGATTCCGTGACACCCGCTTTCAGCCGAAGGAGCAGCGTGCCGGCGATTGCGGGGCATCGTCGAGGCCGGCGCGGGCGCTCAGGAGATACCGCTGCGGACGGCTTGGACGGCAGCTTGGATGCGGTTGTCGAGATGGAGCTTGGCAAGGATGCTGGCGATGTGATTCGAGACCGTGTTGGTGCTGAGCGAGAGATCGCTCGCGATCTCGTGATTGCTCTTGCCGCTCGCCAGGCGGGTGAAGATCTCAAGTTCGCGCGGGGTCAGAGTCGCACGGATCGCGCTCGCGGCGTCGTCGGCGTTGTCGCTGCCCGTGGTGATGGGGATATCTCGCTCGCGTATGCGCTCCAAGAGCTTGCCGGCGATCTCGGAGGAGATCACCGAGTCCCCGGCCGCGGTTGCCCTCACCGCGGCGATGATCGCGTCCGGGTCCGCGGTCTTCAGGATGTACCCGCTGGCGCCCGCGACGATCGCCTCGACGACGCGATTTTGTTCGGTGCGGGTGAAAATCAGTATGCGCGAGGCGGGGGCGAGCAGGGCGATCGCCTCGATCGTCTCGACACCGTGGCTCCCGGGAAGCTTGAGGTCCATCAGCACAACGTCCGGGCGTAGCTCAAGAATCATCTTGAGCGCGTCCGACGCGTTGCCGGCCTCGCCCACTATGTCAAGGCCACCGCCGGCCAGTGTTTGTACGAGCGCGATGCGGACGATCTGCTCGTCGTCGACCAAGACGACGGTGACAGACCGCTCTTGATCAGACATCGAGTCCTCATGAGCACGCATGGGCCGATTCCACTAGTCGACTAGGAGACTTCTCCCTCGTGGGGCGGTGAGTAGCTCTGGTAGTTCGATGGGCTCCCACCGGCCCGGTAGACCCACCAATTGGGCTCTGCCGAACTATACACCTCCACAACGGCGATATTCACACAGATTCCGACACGCGGATTCTTGACCACGTGAACACGTTGCCGCCAGCGACCTCGCACACAATCTGGGCCTGAGCGTGGTCGCCGAGGGAGTCGAGGATGAGAAGGTCGCCGAGATGCTGATCGGGTACGAGTGCGAGCGACGGTTAAGGCACCAGAAGGTTGTCTGCGAAGCCGAAAGCAGAGCCTGAAGAGACCATGAACACGGCGGCGGCTCGCCGGACGGGCCGGTCAGCCATACTCTAAAGCGATCGAATCTGTACACGCGCACTCGCCTGTGCGGCTGGGCTTCTTGAGACTGGCAACCGGGATCCGCGGGAGCGAAGCGGCCTGGTCCTGGCGGCACCAACCGCGGCAGCTCGAGGTCGCGCGAGGGAGAAAGGGGTTGACAGTGTCACGAGACAATGTCGAGATCGTCAGGCGCGGACAGGAGGCCCGTTCTGAGGGCAGGGTCCACGACTGGATCGACACCCTCGATCCGGATATCGAGTGGGACATCTCCGGGTACCCGCTGCCCGACTTCCCCGAGCATGGGGCGGGTCGCGGCGAGTTCGTCGGACACGTGACCAAGTACTGGTCGCGCTGGAACGACTACGCCCAGACCGTCGAGCGGACGATCGAGGTGGGGGATGACGTCGTCGTGATCCTCCGCGAGCGGGCCCGCAAGCGAAACAGCGACGCGCTCGTGGAGCGCGAAGTCGGGACCATCTGGACCGTCCGCAACGGCGTACGTGTCAGGTTTCGCGCCTTCGAGCGTCCGGCCGACGCGCTGAAGGCTGCGGGCATCGAGGAGTAGCCGCCGCCCACTCGGGCGCAGAACGCTCGTATCCGGCTCTCCGCGCCCGCGCGGGGACCCGCCGGCTCGCCGTCAAACGACGCCGCCGCGGCCATAGCGCCGTTGACGCCGTGGGTTCTGTCCGAGCAAGCCCCAGCGGGCGCAAAAGACGGCTGCGTGTCGCGACGTTCGTTCTATCTCGGGATTTTCGCGGACCGAAGCGGCGGAGGAGGGAGGCATGCAGCCAAGTACAAGATGGCGGCTCAGATGGGCAGCGCTGGCGACGCTGCTGGCTCTCGCCTGTCTCGGTCTGGGGACGGCGCTGCAGGCCGCCAGCGGGGGCACGGCCCCTGCGCTCGTCCAGAGCATCGCGGTCCACGGGCTCTCGAAGACCTCTCTCGCCCTGACGCCGTCGTCGAACATCGTCGCCGGCAACCGCCTGATCGTGGAGGTTGGCGTGTGGAGCAGTTCCGGCGCAACCGCCGCCGGCGTCACCGACTCGGCCGGGAACGCCTACACCGAGTTGCTGCACTTCACCGCCTCCGACAAAACCGAGATGAGCGTCTGGACGGCGCCGATCACGACGGGCTCCCAGACGCCGCCCACGATCACCGTCAAACCCACGGCCAAGGCCGACCTGGGGGCAGTCGCCCTCGAATACGCAGGCCTGTCCTCGGTGTCGGGCGCGAGCGTCGTGGATCGCTCCGCGTCCGCGTCCGGGAAAACGGGGTCCGCGGCGACGTCGGTGTCCTCCGGAGCGACCGCTCCGACCACGGCCGCCAACGAGCTCGCGCTCGGCTTCTATCTCGACTCCGGCTTCGGCGACGCGCTGAGCGCAGGCGCTGGTTACACCGCGCGGGCCAACATCTCGCCCGACGGCGACATCGAGCTGCTTGCCGAGGAAGCCGTGGTGCCGGAAGGCTCGACCCCGAATGCCTCCTTCGGCACCGGCGCGGCAACCTGGTGGCTCGCCTCCACGGTTGTGCTCAAGACCGGGGAACCTCCGACACCCACCCTTCCCGGTGCCCCCACGCAGGTGAAAGCGACGGCGGGAAACTCCAGTGCCACGGTCGCATGGACGGCTCCGTTCAACGGCAACAGCGGCCTCACCTCCTACACGGTGACGCCCTATCGAGAATCCACGCCGCTGAGCCCCGAGACGGTGACCGGGACTCCGCCCCTCACCACAGCGACCATCGGCGGCCTCGCCAACGGGAGCACCTACACGTTCAAGGTCAGCGCCACAAACGGGATCGGCACCGGCCCGGTATCCGAACCGTCCAACGGAGTCACGCCCGCGGAATCACCCGAAGGTGAATGGTCGGCCCTCATGAGCTGGCCGTTGGAGGCGATCCACGTGTTCCAGCTCGCCAACGGCAACGTCCTCGCGATGGACGGGTGGGAAAGCCCACAGCCGACCTACGAGTGGAATCCGACCACCAATACCTTCACCTCGGGCACCGCGCCCGCCGCGATCTTCTGCTCGGGGCTCGCGCAGCTGCCCAACGGAGAAGTGATGACCGTGGGTGGCTGGGGGGCGCCGACGACCGGTCAGGTCGGCCTCAACGCGACCGCGATCTTCAACCCCCAGACGGGGGCCTGGAGGTCGGTCGCGAACCTCCACACGCCGCGCTGGTACCCCTCCGTGACCGAGCTCGCCAACGGCGAATACGTCGCCATCAGCGGCAACTCGACGAGCGACTCAAAGTGGGCCGATACGCCGGAAACCTACAACCCCACGGCAAACACCTGGACCGCGCTGAACAAAGTGTCGACGTCCCAGATCCACGAGGAAGAGTATCCGTTCTCCTTCCTGGACCCGAACGGGGAAGTGTTCGCGATCGGCCCGTCCGAGGACGTCTCCTACCTACTCAACGTGGGGAAGGAAAGCTGGACCTCGGTTGGCTCCAGCGGCGTGGTCAACGGGTCCTCGGTCATGTACCGGCCCGGCAAGATCCTCTACACGGGCGGCGCTTCGAGCATCGTCAAAACGACTGGTGCGACCGCGGGCGCGGCGACCATCGACCTCAACGAATCGAGCCCCAAATGGAAGCAGACCGCGCCGATGCACCTCGCGCGTATCTACCACACGCTAACCACCCTCGCTGATGGGACGGTGCTGGCGATCGGAGGTGAGACGAGCAGTGATCAGAGCATCGTCACCACCGGGGTCCTGCCAACCGAAATCTGGAACCCCGCGACCGAAACGTGGACGACGACGGCTCCGATCGCGGCGGCACGCAACTACCACTCCACGGCCATCCTGATGCCCGATGGGAGGGTTCTCTCGGCGGGAGGCGGTCACACCACGGGGCTCGACGGGCCGGGCCAGTACAACGCCCAGATCTATTCCCCGGCGTATCTGTCCAACGGTCCTCGCCCCACGATCACCTCGGCGCCGTCGGCTTCGACATACAACCAGAGCATCACGGTGAGCACGCCCGACGCCTCGTCGATCCGTGCGGTCAACCTTGTCTCGGTCGGGGCCGACACGCATCAGTCGAACATGTCACAGCACTTCGTCCCCCTCAACTTCACGGCGGGCCAGGGGTCACTCACGGTGCAGACGCCGTCGGGCGCGGCGATCGCCCCCTATGGGAACTACATGCTCTTCATCCTCAACGAAAAGGGGGTGCCGTCGGTGTCCGCGCCGCTCAACCTGAGCGCCGCCCCCGAAGCTCCGGGCGCACCCACGAACCTGATCGCGACCGCCTCGGGCACGACGGCGACGGTCACCTGGAGCGTTCCCTCCCAGGGCACGAGCGCGATCACGAGCTACACGGTCACGCCCTACGTGGGCGAAACGCCCCAGCAGTCCACGGTGATCAGTGGGACCCCGCCCGCGGCGACCGCGACGATTTCGGGGCTGAAGGGAGGCGTGACCTACACGTTCAAGGTGACCGCGACCAACGGCGTGGGCACCGGACCGTCCTCGTCGCCCTCGAACCCGATCACGATCTCCAGCCCCACCGCGCCGGGCGCCCCGACGAGCGTCTCGGCCACCCCGGGCAACGGCACCGCGAGCGTGAGCTGGACGGCACCCAGCGCCAACGGCAGCACGATCACCGCCTACACGATCACGCCGTACGTGGGGACCATCGCGCAGACGCCCACGACCATCACGGGTAGTCCGCCCGTGACGACCGCGACGGTTGAAAACCTCGTCAACGGCACCACCTACACGTTCACCGTGACCGCCACGAACGGAATCGGAACCGGGCCCGCCTCGAGCGCCTCCAATGCGGTCATCCCCACGGCCACCACGGCTCCCGCCTTCGTGCAGCAGGTCGCTACCCACGGCCACGGCTCGAGCATGTCGGTGACCCCCGCCGCCAAGCTCACGGCCGGCAACCGACTGATCGTCGAGGTCGGGGCGTGGAACAGCTCCCACGCCACGACCTCGAAGGTCGAAGACTCCGCGGGTGACACCTTCACCGAGCTGCTCCATTTCGCGGCCAGCGATGGAACCGAGATGAGCATCTGGAGCGCTCCCATCACCAGCGGTGGGGGGACGCGTCCAACGATCACCGCAAAGCCCACCTCCGCGGCCGACGTCGGGGTCGCCGCACTGGAGTACTCGGGTCTCTCGAACGCGGCGGGGACCGCGGTCCTCGACCAGAGCACCCAGACATCGGGCAAGACCACGGCGGCCGGACCTGTCTCGACCTCCCCGACGCCCCCCACGACTGCCCCCAACGAGCTCGCGATGGGCTTCTACGAGGATTCCGGATTCGGTGACACCCTGATGGCGAAGATGGGCTTCAACGAACGAGTGAACGTGTCTCCCGACGGCGACATGGAGTTCGTCGCCGAGGACGCCGTCACGGGCGCGACCGGATCCACTCCGGCTTCCGGGGTGCAGACGGGTGCAGCCACCGTGTGGCTGATGGCGACGATCGTGTTCAAGTCCGCGGCCATGACCACGCAGGCGATCTCGGCCCCCTTGGGCGCCCCGGCGAACGTGCTCGCGTTCCCGGGCAGCGGGAGCGCCACCGTAACCTGGTCCTCGGCCCGCAACGGGGGGAGCCAGATCACGAGGTACCGCATCACGCCCTATCTGCACCGCAGAGCCCTGCCCTCGACCTACGCCTCGGGGAACTCGGACGTGGTCCAGGGCCTGCGCAACGGCGCCCGCTACCGCTTCCGGGTAAGCGCCATCAACGCGTTGGGAAGCGGCCCCGAGTCGAAGCTCTCACCGGGAGCCGTGCCGGAGAGCTGGCTGATCTCGATCGGCTGGTGCAGTCCCTTGCTCTCGCCGTACGTCTGACCCCGCAGCTCGCTCCCGATGGACGCGGTCAGCCCCCGCCGAGCGTGGTGCTGCTATCGACCGTCCAGCTGTGCATGTCCCAACTCGCCGCTTCGTCGATCGCGCGCTCGCCATGGGGAGGCAGCTCCTGGCGGCGAGCGACCGCCCCGCCGCGGTAACCCTCCTGCCACACGTAGGACGGTTCGAAGCCCGAGCCACGAAGCCAGCCCTCCAGCGCGACGCGACTGGGTGCCCACTGGTTGGTGGGGTCATGGGCGAGCATGTTGCCGGGGTAGTACTGCACGAGCGAGAATGCCGGGAGCTCAGGGTGGAACCGGGCCAACTGGTGGAAACTGCCGTCGGGGGCCGCGAGTCCCTCGTCGATCATGTGGGTCTCCAGGACGAGCGTGGCGTCGCGGGCGCACACATCGTGGATGCGGTCCAACGCCAGCAGCGGGTGGCGCAGGTGGTAGATGACGCCGAGGAAGAGCACGATCTCGAAGTGGCCGAGCTCGGCCGGGTTCATCGAGTAGACGTTCCTGGTGACGTAGGTCGCCTTGGAGCCCAGCAATCCCGCGGCGATCGAGAAGCCGGTGCGGTCGGGTGGCTCGTTGTCCAGTGCGATCACCTCGCGGGCCCCGCGCCGTTCGGCCTCGAAGGTGAAGAAGCCATCCCGGGCGCCGATGTCGAGCACTCGCATTCCGGTCATATCCGCGGGCAGGTGCACCTGCTCGAGGACACGCGCGGTGTCCTGCCGGCCCGGGGTCCAGACTCCCGGAGCGACCTCGATGCGATGGTGCCAAACATCGTGGCGGGCGATCGCCGCCTGAGCTTCGGCGGTTCTGTCGCCGGGCATGCGGGGAGTCTAGGGCGGGTGGGGGCGAAGGTCACGTTCGCCGAGCCCCTCTAGGGTTCGGCCTCATGACCTCCGGTGTTCAGCCGTCGCGGGTGCCGCGCTGACCGAGCAGAGCGATCTCAGGGCTTGGGAGTCGCGGGTCAGCTCGCAGAACGGCGAGGACGGAGTGATCGCCGAGGTGCTCCGCCGAATCGGCGCTCCGGGACGCTTCTTCGTGGAGTTCGGGATTGAGACCGGGGTGGAGGGCAACTGCGTACAGCTGGCGGCCGACGGCTGGAGCGGGGTGTTCATCGAGGCTGATCCCCCTGCGTTCGCCGGTCTCGAGGAGCGCTACTCGTCCAACGGACGCGTCCGCACGGTTCACGCGCAGGTGCTTCCCGAGAACGTCGAGCAGCTCTTCAACGAGCACGGGGTGCCGAGCGAGCCCGACGTGTTGAGCATCGACGTCGACGGAAACGACTTCTGGATCTGGCGGGCCCTTGTCACCTTCCGTCCGCGGCTGCTGGTCATCGAGTACAACGCCGGGCTCGGACTCGAGCGGGCCTTGGTGCAGCCGTACTCGCCCGAGTTCCGCTGGGATGGAAGCGACTTCTTCGGGGCCTCGCTGGGGGCGATGCGCACGTTGGGCGCGGAGAAGGGTTACGTGAACGTGCACAACGACAGCGCGGGCGTCAACGCGTTCTTCGTCAGGTCCGACCTCGCAGGCGTACTGCCGCCCGAGGATCGCGTGCCGACCCCTCGTCCGACGTACGGCCCGAACGGCGAAGGGCATCCAAGGGACCCGCTCGGCCGTCGCTATCTGGATCTGCGCGACATTGGACCGGCCGCTGACTGAGCGGCGCGGACTCGTGGCCGTCGCCGGGGTCGCCCGAAAGCACGTCCACGGTCCGCGGTGGTATAAGCGGTGTCGCCCGGCCAGGACAAGCGCCGGGCCCCGAAAGCGAGGGGTTGCGCCGACGGGAAACGCATCGAGAGGAGGATCGATGAGGAAGTATCTGCCGTGCCTGCTGCTGCTCGTCGCTATGGCCGTGGGGAGTTCGACGGCCGCCGCTGACCCCACCATGGGTCCGCCGATCTGCTCGAGTGCCGGGATGCCCCTGTCGGGCACCGTCGGCAACCTCACCATCACCGGCAACAGCTACGTCCCTGCCGGCTCGACGCTCACGGTCCGGGGCAACCTGACGCTCTCCCCAGGTTCGTGCTTCGACGCCTTCACGGTCGCCACAGTGCACGTGTCTGGGAGCGTGAACGTGGGCAGGGGCGCGATCCTGGGGCTCGGTTGCAGCCCGGGTGCGATCGGACCCGAACCGCCCTGCGGGACGACCACGACCGACGACACCGTCGGCAACGGCATCTCCGCCCGGGAAGCGCTGACGATGTACCTCACGGCTGTGACGGTGAACGGCAGCGTGACGTCGATCGGCGGAGGTCCCGGCCCGACGCTGCACCCGTACATCAACTTCCCGATCAAGGAAAACACGATCACGCGCAACCTGGACGTCCAGGGTTGGCACGGGGCCTGGTTCGGAGTGCTGCGGAACACGGTCCATGGCAGCGTCGCCCTCTACAACAACGTGGGCGTGACGATCGGCGGCCTCGGGACCCCGGACTCGTCGGAGTTCGCGACCAACACGATCTGGGGGTCGCTGGCGTGTTCCGGCAACTGGCCGGCTCCGCAGATCGGTGACTCCGAAGGATCGCCCAACACGGTGCTCGGCGGAAAGCTCGGGCAGTGCAAGGGCCTTTGAGGGAACTCTCGCTACAGGCCCGTTGAGGGCCACCGCGGGCGGCGGGGGGCACGCAGGAGACTGCTCCCCGCCATCCGTCCGCGGCTCGCGTCGCTTCTCGGTGCAAGGCCTAGCGGGCGTCGAGCGCAGCAGGCCCGGCCGCGGGGGTCAGCCGGTGGCGAGCGGGGCGGTGCCGGGGTCCGCCGGGGGCACGTCGTCGGGGAGGTCCGCCGGCGGTAGTTCCTGCCACGGAAATCCGCGCCGGCGGTGGCGCAGCGTGTAGAACAGGGCGCCGGTCGCATTCATCCAGTGCCAGGCGGCTTTGGTCATCAGCGACATCTCCGGGATCCAGAAGCGATCGAGGATCTCCTCCGCGGGGGCGGGCGCCGGGGCGATGTCGACGTCGGCGGCGACATGTCCCTCGCCCTGCTCGAGCGTGAGACGGGCCAGGATCGAGCCGTCTCGGTCGCAGATCTGCGACTCGCCGATCATCACCGTCGCCCACGGGATTCCGGGCATGAGCGGCGTTTCGCCGGTGATCGGGCCCACGTGCGAGGCGTGTGCCACCGGCACCCCCGTCAGGCGGGCCACCTGTCCGGGCAGGGCCGCGGCCTGTTCGCGCCAGCGGGCGTGCTCGGTCCGGTTCAGCCGCCCCGCCGGCCCCGGCCAGTCGGTGGGCACCGAGGGCCAGCACATGCCCCCGATGACCATGCGCGCTCCGGAGTTCCGGACCCTCGCGCTGGTGCGATACCGCGCCCACTCCCAGCCCGACATCAGGCCGACGGTGCAGCCCAGCCTCCCGCTGCGCACCGTGCCCGGGTCATCGCCGCCACGGTAGAAGTACTGCTCCCACGCCGTCGGTATGTCCTTGTCGTGCAGGTGCAGCGATCCGTCGGGCTCGGCGAGCACGTAGGTCCCGTAGGTGTGCCGGCCGCGCACCGCCACGAAGCCGCCCGCGAGGATGCAGTCGAGCTCGCGCGCCAGCCGGGTGAGCAGGTGCAGGGGCTGGCCGTCGATCGGGCCGGGGGTGGAGCGCAGCAGCTTCGCGTACACGTTCGGGCTGGCCATCGCCTCGGGCAGCACGATCACCTCGGCGCCGTGCTCGCGGTGGGCGTCGCGGACGAGGTCCTCGACGCGGGCGAGGTTGGCCTGGATCTGCCCGAGCGCCAGCGCCGGCTGGATCACCGCGACCCGTGTCATGCGGCGGTTGCGAGCCGGCTCATGCGGCGGTCGCGGCTCGGCTCGATCCGGCGGTTGGCACCCGTGTCATACCGCGATCGTCTCACGCTCGGGCTCGGAGAAGGGCGCCGCCGCGGGCGGGCTGGGCCACTCCACGCCCGGGTGCTCCGATCCGCGCACCGGCTTGGTGGAGCGGAAACGTCTCGATCGCAGCTCCGATCGGATCCGTAGCTCGGTTGCGAGGTCTCCGAGTCCGTCGCGTAGCTCCCCGACCCGTCGCCCGCGGGCTGCGGTGAGGGTGCGCGCGAAGTTGCGCCCCAGCCTCGAGAGCGGCGCGATCTGCTGGGGCGTGCGGGCGCGCCCGAAGAGGTCGGTGATGTCGGGCTCTTCGTTACGGCCGGCTTCGCGGACGAGCTCGCACAGGACGAGCGGCTGACGCCGAACGATCGTGTCGGTGTTCGCAAAGTGATACGCCGGGAGGCACTCGACGTCGCGCTCGAACTCCCATACGCGCGTCGCCCGATCCACGGCCCCGCAGTCGTCCAGGCGGGCAGGCAGCGCTTCGCCCAGGGTGCGACCCGCGAACATCGCATCGCGCATCCCCTGTCCGGTGACGGGATCCTTGAAGTGGCCCGCGTCGCCCGTGAGCACCCAGCCGGGACCCGAGGAGGCGCGGAAGAAGGCGGGCGTCTCGCCGGTCGAGCGCAGCTTGCCCTGGTTCGCGGCGGTGGCCGTGCGTCGTCGCAGGTCCGGGTGTTGCCCGAGCTTGCGTTGCCAGTAGCCCTCGGGGTCGCGGCGGGCGTCGCTGACCTCCCTGCGGTCGCCCATCAGGAGCACCAGCAGACGCCCTTCCGGCGTGGTGGGGAAGGCGAACGCCATCGAATCGCCCTCTCGCCACTGGATGTACGTCGCCGCCTCCTCGCTGCCGGCGAGCGGGTCGTCCATGTAGCGGAAGATCAGGCCCCGGCCGTTGCGCGAGCTGCGATACGGGCGCCACGCCCCCACCAGCGCGGACACGGTCGAGCGCCGGCCGTCCGCGCCGACCACGAGCTCGCACCGGACCTCGTGTGGCTCGCCCTCGGCGTCGCGGTAGCGCACACCGCAGACCCGCCCGCCGCGCCACAGCAGACCCTCCACCGAACACCGCTCGCGCACCTCTGCTCCCTGCTCTCGCACGCTCGCCACGAGCTCCACATCGAGCAGGTCCCGAGGTACGCACACGCCGTAGTCGATCCCACGATCCGGGCGAACGCGCTCGCGGCAGACCGCGCCGTCGACCTCGACGCGGACGTGGCGCACCCGCGTCGGGCGCAGCGCCAGGACCCGCCCGAGCGCGCCCATCGCCGCCAGCTCGGCCGTCCCCGCCGGCAGCAGCACGTGGGTCGACAGCTGGTCGGAGGGGAACGCCATCCGGTCGAGCATCAGCACCCGCCTGCCGCCTCGCAGCAGGGGGACGGCCGTTGCGCATCCCGCCATTCGAGCTCCCACGACCACGACGTCGAACCGCTCCACGGGAGGGACTCTACGACGAGTGGGGCAACACCACGAGAGCTACGGCGGTGGGCGTCCTAGGACGTTTCCACCAGGAACGAGTCGCCTTTGTGGGTGGTGGTCGTCGACTGCGTCATCGGCAGGCGCTTGTGCACCGCGCCCGTGTATTCGGCCATCAGGGTGACCGGAGCCCCCGCGGCCGGTGCGGGAGGGACGAGGCCCAGGCATTCGGTTTCGGTCTTCGCTCCCACGGGGTAGGGCGCTTCACCGTTCTCGCACGATTCCAGCGCGTAGTCCCATTCGAGCACTTCCTTGCCCTGGCCTTCGGAGAACGCTTCTTCTTCATACATAGGGCTCTGCAGCTCGAGGCGCGCCGGCTTCGGCTGTCAGGGACGTCTTCTTGTTGGCCGAGTTGAGGTCGCCCGTCAGTTCGGCCGAGGTATTCGCCGTACACGGCGACCTGCAGGGGCGCCGGCGGGACACTCGTATTTCATCACCAGACCGCCGGGCCCGAGGCCTTTGACACGCAGGCCCACCCGTGTGTGGGCCGCGTTCAGGTACACGAGCGTTCCTTCGAGCTCTTCGGTTTCGACGACGGCCTTCCTGGTTCCGTTCTTGCACTTCCACGGTTCCTTGACGGCCGAGCATTCCTTGTAGGTTTCCCGCCACTGGACGGTTTTCGGGCCCGTCATTTCGCCGAAGCCGCGCGAGCCTTCGGCGGGCCCCAGCCGGGATTCGAAGCACTTCGGTTCGAGCACCGGTTCAGCTGGTTCGGAGGGCCCGCCACCTTTGCCGGCCGGGTTCACCACCGCCCAGCGGGCGATGCCGTGGCCCGCGACGATGAAGCCCCCCTTCTTCGCGTGTGCCCAGGGGAAGCCTTCGCGTTCCCACTTCTGTCCGCCCGTCGGGACGTAGCTGGCCTCCGAGCACGTGTTGCTGCTGTATTTGCCGCTCTTCGCGGGCGAGGCCTTTGCGCGAGCTGGAATTCGGGCGTGGCGGCGCCTGCGCCGAGGCGGTCAGGGCACCGCAAGCAACGTCGCGACGAGGCTCAGTCCGGCTGCCGTCGTCCGTCGTCTTCCCGTGTCCTTGCCGATGCAAGCGTCCCACATCCTCCACCTCGCCTCGCGTCCTGCGCGCTGCTCATGGGTCACAGCAACCACCGCCGACACTACCACCGTCGACCGTCTCTGGCCACCCCGGGCGGGTGCCGCTTGTAGCCCGACCCGGCGCCCGGCTCCCCAGTTCTGGGCCGTCGGGCGTCCAGCGATGGGTGGTCGCCCGCGGTCGCCGGCGGGAGGGTGCTGTCAAGCCGAGACAACGATGCTGAAAGGGGCAGCAGCCATGCTGTCGGTCATTGGAGTCGCACACCTGATCGGTCGAGGAAGGAGAAGCGGGATGCCGCGCCCCGCCACGAGGATGCCCTGCGGCCGGCGCATCCTCGGCACGCGCGCTGCTCGCGCGAGCGCGCGCTGCTCGTCCTGCCGCTCGCGTTCGCGCTCCTGGTCGTGCTGGCGGCGTCGGCCCAGGCCTGTCTGACGCTACCCGCGACCAGCGCCTGGGAAGGTCGCTCGTCGGATGTGCTCGGCTACAGCGCGACGTGGCGAGCCGACTGTCACGAGCACCGAAACCAGCCCCGGGGTGTGGTTCACAGAAGGCAACGGTCAGATAACAGTGCCGTATTACGGCAGTGCACCTGGACGTGTCGAAGGAACGGTCACCTGCACGGGACCCTACGACCGACTCCGTGGGCGGCACCTTGGACGGACGACTTCGGCGAGGACGTAACAACGGTCGGCACGCTCACAATCGGCCCGCAGAACTGGGGGTCGAGGGCGGGACCTGGGAAGAGTTGAGCAGGGACTATCCCGCAGCGCCTCCGACTCTGGTGAATGGCATGGCGAATTTCCACCCGACCGAAGAACTGGCGCGGATCTGTTCCCGGGACCGTCGAAGTCGAAAGTCTCCGCGGGCACGCTCCATCACCTCGTTGACGATCGCGTTCGACACCGCATCTGTCCACTGCTTCCGAGCGCGGAAGACGTCGCTCCGGTCGGACCCGTGTCGTCGCCGCCAACTTGTCGGTGGGCTCGATGTTCACGGCGAAGAGCTGATCCTGCCGCCGGGCAGCCACCCAGACGAGCCGCTCGAAGCTCCTCCACGGCGTCTACATTTGAAGTTCCTCTGCGACGATACTCCGGGGAAAAGATCGAATACGAGGTCACCGACGGGGACACCTTCGACGAAGACGGAGTGGCGAACGGGGAAGTGATCGACCCGGTCGTGCCCGTGAGCAGCGGTCTGCAGGTGCGCACCGGCGAACTGCCCGAGGCGACCCCGGGAACGCCCTACGCGCTTGCGCTCACAGCGTCCGGCGGCACTGGCACCTACAAGTGGAAGAAGCTGGGCAAGCTGCCGAAAGGACTGAAACTGACGAAAGCCGGGCTCATCGAAGGCACGCCCGGCAGGAAGCTGGCTGCGGGCTCCTACCCGATCGAAGTCGCTGTCAGCGACTCCGCCAAGCCCAAGCACACCGCGCTCGCGAGCTTCTCGTTGATCGTCACCTGAGCGGCGTCGAGCGTCACACCAGCATCGCTCGGCCGAGAGCGGGGCCTCACCACGGCCCCGCTCTCGTGTCATCCGCGGTCGGGCACACCCCAGGTCAAAGCCCTGATCGGGGCGCTCAAGGGGGGCCCGCGCGCTACCGTCCCGGGCCATGCTTCTCTACGACTCGCGGGTCTCGGGCAACTGCTACAAGGTGCGGCTCCTGCTTCGCCCACCTCGGCTCAGCTACGAGCGGCGCGAGGTCGACGTCGTCGACCGCTCGCGGCCGGCTCGAGCTGCTCGGCGAGCTCAACCCCGGCCTGCGCGTGCCGACGTCGTGCTCGACGACGGTCGCTCGCTGGGAGAGTCCGGAGCGATTCTCTGGCTATTCGCCGACGGGACCGCACTACCTGCCCGATGACCCGTTCGAGCGCGCCCAGGTGCTGCAGTGGATGTTCTTCGAGCAGTACAGCCACGAGCCCAACATCGCCGTCGCTTCGCTTCTGGGTCGAGTTCGCCACGAACAAGCCCGCCGCCGCGGAGATCGAGGCCAAGCTCGCCGGCGGCTACCCCGCGCTCGACGCGATGGAGCGCGAGCTCGCGGCCGCGACTTCCTCGTCGGCGACGGCTACACGATCGCCGACATCGCCCTATACGCCTACACCCACGTCGCCGGCGAGGGTGGCTTTGACCTGGTCGGCTATCCGGCCATCCTGGGGTGGCTGGAGCGCGTGGAGGCCGAGCCTGGGCACGTATCGATGAACGCGTGAGCGACCCGCGCGAGGAGCGGGGTGCGATCGCCGTGCGACGGGCGGTCAGTCGCCGGGCAGCGGCACCTGGCGCCCGGTGGCGTCGGTGCTTTCCCTTACGACCCAACGCCGCTCGAGGATGTCCCGCCGGTATTCGCCGTCGGGTCCGATCCAGCGGCGGACACATTCCTCCTCGCCTGGGTTGGTGACCACGAATGAGCCGTCGTCGGCGCTGACTTCGACCCCCGTCTTCAGGGCCAGGGTCAGCATCCGCACCAGCTCGTTCGTCACCTGCGACGCATCGGTGTCCTCAAACTCGATAGCCATCTTCATGGGTCCTATTTCGGCACCGATCCGGCGAGTCTTGAGAACCCGGACCGCACGCCTACAACGCCGCTGCGATCATCGCCCCTGTTCGGGGTCCCAGCGAGGATCGGAGGTCGCAGCGTGAGCAACGACACCAGCACCGGCCGCACGGCGGTCATAACGGGAGCATCCTCGGGCATCGGCGCGGCCACGGCCAGGGCCCTGGCCGTGGACGGCCACCGCGTCGCCCTGCTGGCTCGCCGCGTCGAGCGCATCGAGGCACTGGCCGAGGAGCTGGGCGACGGCGCCCTGGCGATCGAGGCCGACGTGACCGATCGCGCCTCACTGCTCGCGGCCGCCGAGCGCGTGCGGGGTGAGCTCGGAGGAGCCGACATCCTCATCAACAACGCGGGCGTGATGTTGCTCGCTCCCTTCTCCTCCGCCCAGCGCGCCGAGATGCATCAGATGCTCGAAGTCAACCTCCAGGGTGCGATCACCGCGACCGAGGTGTTCCTCGACCAGCTTCGGGACGGGGGCGGAGATCTGGTGAACATCTCCTCCGTGGCCGGCCGCACGGCGCGCGCCGGCAATGCCGTCTACGCAGCCACCAAGTGGGGCATGAACGGATGGTCGGAGGCACTGCGCCAGGAGCTCCTGCCCGACGTGCGCGTGATCGTGATCGAGCCGGGGGCCGTGGCGACCGAGCTCACCGACCACATCACCGACGAGCAGACCAAGCGCCTGACGAAGGAGTTCGTGGAGGGACTCGCGATCACCGCCGAGGACATCGCCGAGGTGATCGCCTTCGCCGTCTCCCGCCCCCGCCGGATGACGCTGAACGAGATCCTCGTGCGCCCCACCGCACAACGCGCCTAGCGGGTGAACGCAAACGTGGCGCCCGCTGCGGAGGCGATCCGGACGCTCGCGCGCGAGCGGTTCGGGTTCTCCCGCCTGCGCCCCGGCCAGCTGAGAGCGGTCGAAGCGCTGCTGGCCGGGCGCGACGTGCTCGCGGTGCTGCCCACGGGAGCCGGCAAGTCCGCGATCTACGAGCTCGCGGGCCTGCTCACCGGCGGCCCAACCGTGATCGTCACTCCCCTGATCGCCCTCGAGAACGACCAGCAGGCACACCTCCTCGCCGCCGGTCTCCCCACCACGGTCTTGAACTCGAGCCTCTCCAGGAAGGCGTGGTCGGCGGCGTTGCAGGCCGCCCGGCGTCCCGACGGATTCGTGTTCGTATCACCCGAGGAGCTGTCCAACGAGGAGGTGTCCGGCGCTCTCCACGGTGCCCGTCCCGGGCTGTTCGTCGTGGACGAGGCACATCTCGTGAGCCAGTGGGGCCAGGACTTCCGCCCCGACTACCTGCGCCTCGGCGCCGTGGCCGACGCCCTCGGCGAGCCGCTGCGCCTGGCGCTGACCGCGACCGCTGCCCCGCCCGTCAGGGCCGAGATCTCACGGCGCCTGGGGCTGCGTGAGCCCGACGTGGTCGTCGGGGACTTCGACCGCCCCAACATCGAGCTGTCCGTCCGTCGCCTCGCCACCGCGGCCGACAAGCGCCGGGAGCTGCGGGCGTCGGCATCGGAGTTCGCGGGACCCGGGGTCGTGTACGCGGCCACCCGCGCGGGGGCCGAGCGGGCTCGGGACGCCCTGCTCGGCGACGGACACAGCGCCACCCTCTACCACGCGGGACTGCCGGCCTCGGAGCGCAGCGCGGCGATGGACGCATTCCTGGGCGGCTCCGCCCGAATCGTCTGCGCCACCGTTGCCTTCGGCATGGGCATCGACAAGCCCGACGTGCGCTGGGTCCTGCACGCGGACATCCCGAGCTCCCTGGATGCCTACTACCAGGAGTTCGGCCGCGCCGGGCGCGACGGGGAGGCGGCCCACGCGCGGCTGCTGTACCGCACCTCCGACCTCGCCCAGGCCCGTCATCTCACGGCCCGGCCCGTCCCCGAGAAGACGCTCGCGGCCCTCGCCCGCCGGCTGGAGGGCGCCAGCGGCGGGACCGACCCGTCCGCGCTCCGGGGCGTGCCGGGGCTCAGTCCCCGCTCGGTGACGCTCGCGCTCGAGCGCCTGAGCGATCTCGGCGCCATCCGCCGGGACGCGGAAGGGAGTCTTCGCTGGAGCGGCGCCCAGTCCGTCAAGGACGTCATCGTCGCCTCGCGCGAGGAGAACGAGCGCGGCCAGGAGATCGAGCGCTCGCGCCTGGAGATGATGCGCCGATACGCCGAGACCACCGGCTGCCGGCGCTCGTTCCTGCTCACCTATTTCGGCCAGGAGTATCAGGGGCCGTGCGGAGCGTGTGACAACGACCTGGACCGTCCCCCGGTGCCGGCCGTGGCAGAACCGTTCGGGCTCGGCCAACGGGTCGCCAGCGAGCGCTGGGGCGAGGGGACCGTGCAGCGCTACGACGGCGAGCAGCTGACCGTCCTGTTCGACGACCACGGCTACCGCGACCTGCTGGTGCCGCTGATCCTCGAACGACAACTGTTGCGTCCGGTCCGCTAGTTTCCGCTCACGGATGTCCCCCATCTCGCGAGGGTTCTCGGGTCGCAGGCGCGCCGGCGCCGACCCGTCACGCCTGCCGCCGGGCCAGTACCTCACGAGCGACTTCCCAGTGCTCTCGGCGGGACCGACCCCCCATACGCCGCTCGGGCAGTGGAGCTTCACGATCGAGGGCGAGCTCGCAGCAGCCCGCGTCCTGGAGCTGGCCGGAGTTCCAAGCCCTGCCGGCGCGAGGCGGTGACCAAGTCGACATCCACTGCGTGACGAAGTGGTCGAAGCTCGACACGAGCTGGCGCGGCGTCTCGCTCGACACCCTGCTCGGCTCGGTGCAGAGCTCGGCCCGGTATCGTGACCGCGTGGTGCGACGGCGGCTACACGACGAACCTGCCGTGGAGGACGTGACGGGCGGCAGGGCCTGGGTCGCGTACGAGTACGACGGCGAGCCGCTGGAGCCCGAGCACGGCGGCCCCGCGCGGCTGCTCGTGCCCCACCTGTACTTCTGGAAGAGCGCCAAGTGGGTGCGCGGGCTGCGGCTCACACGCGAGGACGAGCCCGGCTTCTGGGAGGGCTACGGCTACCACAACCATGGCGACCCATGGCGGGAGCAGCGCTACCAGGGCGACTGAGCTGGCAGCTGGGGACGGTCGTCGAGCGATCGTCCGGGAGACCGAGCGGGTGCGGAGCATCGTGCTCGATGCCCGGACTGGCCCGGCCACCTCGCCGGCCAGCACGTCGACGTGCGGCTCACCGCCGAGGACGGCTACCAGGCGCAGCGCAGCTACTCGATCGCGTCGGCGCCCGAGGATGGCGAGCTGATGCTCACGGTCGAGCGGCTCGACGACGGCGAGGTCTCCGCCGCTACCTCGTCGACGAGCTCCGGACGGGCGACGAGCTCGAGCTGCGAGGGCCGATCGGCGGCTACTTCGTGTGGGAGGCCACGACCCGCGGCCCGGTGCTGCTGGTCGCGGGCGGCTCGGGGATCGTTCCATTCCGCGCAGTGCTCCGTCACCGGGCCGAGAGCCACAGCGACGCCCCCGTGCGGTTGCTGTACTCCGCGCGTTCGCGGGAGGAAATCATCTACTCCAGGGAGCTGGGGGAGTTGGCCGAACAGGACGGCGTGGACATCCGCTACACGCTCACGCGGCGCTCGCCGCCGGACTGGACGGGCTACACCGGGCGTATCGATAGGCGCCTGATCGCCGAGCTCGCGTGGCCGGTGAGCGCGAATCCCCTGAACCTGGTTTGCGGTCCCAACGGCTTCGTCGAGACGGCCGCCGGTGTTCTGTCGGACCTCGGCCACAGCCAGCAGCAGGTGCGGACCGAGCGCTTCGGGCCGACGGGGTGACGGTCTCGCCGGCGGACCTAGCCGCCCGACAGGCGAGCGGGGCCGGCCACGCCGCAGCCGCTCCAGCCGGCGCGCAGCTGGGCGGGGCTCGGAGGGTCGTCGTGCAGTAGCTGCGGCACGCTCACGGCGCGCAGGTGCAGGCGTTGCAGGGCGGCGAAGATCGCGAGCATCGCCCGGATCGTCTGACCGTGGTTCTCGTGCATGAGGATGATCGCCCCGGGCTTCATCCCGGCGATCACGTTGCGGGCGATCCCGGCGTAGTTGGCGCCGAGCGAGTCTTGGCTGTCCACCGTCCACAGGATCTCGAGCAGGCCGTGGCGCCCGGCGACGCGGTCGACAGCCGCGTCGTGGGCCCCGTACGGGGGCCGGAACAGGAACACGGGTCCATCCGAGGCGCGTTCCAGAGCCCTCTGGGTGCGCACGATCTGTGCTTCGGCGGCGGCCGGCGAGAGCGCGGTCAGCAGGGGGTGGGTGAACGTGTGGTCGCCCACGGCGCCGATCTCGCCCTCCGACCGCACGGCCCCCGGGACGAGCGGGATGTTGCGCCCGACGACGAAGAACGTCGCCCTCACGTGGTGCTTGCGCAGCTTGTCGAGCATCAGCCGCGTGTACGGCCCCGGCCCGTCGTCGAACGTCAGCGCCAGCTCATCTCCCCGGCGACCCCCGCAGTAGACCGGCCGGCCCTGCGCGATCAGCCGGCCCACCTCCGCCGGGCGCCCGCCGGCGCCGACCGCGGCGGGTGGGACGCTCGCCGCGGCGGGCAGGTACCGCGGCCGCCGGGCCGGCGCCCGGGCGGGTGTCCCCGCCTGCGCGTGCCGCGGGGTCCCGGAGCCGCGCTCGAGGATTGCCAGGCCGATACCCAGCCCCACGAGGGCCACCGCGGCGAGGAGCACCCGCCGGCGCCGGCTCATCACACGCCGGCGCTGCTCGGCGGCGACGTGCGAGGGTTCCTCCCGGGTCGACCGCGCCGGTTCTCTCGCACCGCCGACAGACGCTAGCAATGGCGCCCGCGCCGGCCTGCGGAGGTAGGACGGGCCGGCCACGGTGGGGGCTGGAAGCTAGAGTCCGAGTCCTCCAGACGGGAGCGCAGGAAATGGAGTCATGAACAGGACCCGTGGCGCCGCTCTTCTCGGGCTGACGGCCGGACTGGCCGTGCGGCCGCTGCTGCGCCGGGCCCTGATGTTCCGCCTGGGCCGGGACGTGGAGCGCATCAACGACGGCGACTATCGCCCGTTCCTCAACGCTTACGCCGAGGACGCGGTCCTGCACTTCAACGACGGCGCCCACCGCTGGGCCGGAGACCATCACGGCAAGCAGGCGATCGAGCGCTTCCTGCGTGACTTCGTGGCGGCCGGCCTGAAGGTCGAGGTGAAGGATCTCTGGCTGAGCGGGCCGCCCTGGAACATGATCGTGATCGCCCGCGTCGACGACGAGTCGAGGGGGCCCCACGGCGAGCTTCTCTACTCCAACCGGGTGGTGCTCGTGCTCAGGACCCGCTGGGGCAAGATCGTCCGCCACGACGACTTCTACGAGGACACCTCGAAAATGGCGGCGTTCGATGCGGCCCTGCGCGACCTGGGTATCGATCCGGTGGCCGCCGCGCCCCAACTGTGAAGGGCTTGTTCGGGGTGTAGCCGGGGCCGTGATCGTGGGGTACACTGACGCTCCCAAATACGGACGACGGGACTGGGAGGGGATCAGATGCGAGGGGTCTTGGAGGCGGTTGGCGTGCGCGCAAGCGGGCGCGCGGGGATCTGGCGAGCCGCGAGTGCGCGCCGGCTGCTGCTGCTCGCGGCACTGGTGTCGCTGGGCCTCGGCCTGGCCGTGCGGCAGCTCGCCGCTCCAGGCGCTGCCACGACCCCGGCCGCTTCTGCCACGCACGTGTCCGGAGCCGCAGCGACGGCACTTCCGATCGCGCTACGAGGCCCACTGTCGGCGGCCATCGGAGCCGCTGACCGTAGCTATCGCGTCGCGACAGCCGCCGGCGGCGGTCTCACGGCGCTGACGCCCGCCCAGCACCTGCGCAGCAGCTTCGGCGCGTCGGGGGTGACGGTGGCCTCCGCCGGGCAGCGCCTGTCCCTCGGCCTGCGGGCCATCGGCCTCGGCGCGGCGCGGACCCCGGTGGCCCCGGTGGCGCCGCGCGGGCGAGCCAACCGCGTCGTGCTCGCCCACCAGGGTCTCAGCGAGTGGTACCTCAACGGCCCGCTCGGGCTCGAGCAGGGCTTCACGATCTCGCACGCCCCCGCTGGCCACGGCGGACCGTTGACGCTGGCGCTGGGCCTCTCGAGCAGCGCGCCCGCCAGGCTCTCACCCAACCACAAGGGCTTCACCGTAGGCGCCCCCGGCGCGGGCTCGATCGCCTACACCGGCCTGACGGCCGTGGACGCCCTCGGGCGACTGCTTCCGAGCCGCCTGCAGATCAGCGGCGGACAGCTGCTGATCAGTGTTGACGCGACCGGCGCGAGCTACCCCGTGAAGGTGGATCCGTTCGTCGAGCAGGCCTCGCTCACGGGCACCGGCGAGAGCGGGAACGGACGCCTCGGCGCAAGCGTGGCGCTTTCGGCCGACGGCAACACGGCCCTCGTCGGCGCCTGGCGCGACAACGGCGAAGTCGGCGCCGCCTGGGTCTTCACCCGCTCCGGGGAAACCTGGGCCCAGCAGGGCTCGAAGCTGACCGGTTCCGGTGAGGTCGGCGCCGGGCACTTCGGCCAGGCCGTGGCCCTCTCCGACGACGGCGACACCGCCCTGATCGGCGGATATGGGGACAGCTCGAACGCCGGCGCCGCCTGGGTCTTCACCCGCTCGGGGGAAACCTGGGCCCAGCAGGGCTCCAAGCTGACCGGTTCCGGCGAGGCCGGCGCCGGGCGCTTCGGCATCAGCGTGGCGCTCTCCGACGACGGCAACACGGCCCTGATCGGAGGAAACCGCGACAACAGCAACACGGGCGCGGCCTGGGCCTTCACCCGCTCGGGGGAAACCTGGACCCAGCAGGGTTCCAAGCTCACGGGCACCGGTGAGGCCAAAGAAGGCACCTTCGGCTCGAGCGTCGCGCTCTCGGGCGACGGCAACACCGCCCTGATCGGCGCCCGGACCGACAACGAAGCCGGCGCGGTGTTCGCGTTCGTTCGCGAAGAAGCAACCTGGAGCCAGCAGGGCCCGAAGCTGACGGGCACCGGCGGGACCGAACTGGACGAATTCGGAGCCAGCGTCGCGCTGTCGGACGACGGCAACACGGCCCTGGTCGGCGCTCCCGGCGAAACCATCAAAGTCGGCGCCGAAAACGTCGAAATCGGCGGCGTATGGCCCTTCAAGCGCGCGGGCGGAACCTGGACCCCGCAGGGCTCAAAACTGACCGGCTCCGAAGAGGTCGGCTCCGGGCGCTTCGGCGAAAGCGTGGCGCTCTCCGGCAGCGGCACCGTCGCCCTCATCGGCGGCGTCGGCGACTCCGCCGAAAGCGGCGCCGCCTGGGTGTTCGGGCGCTCCGGCGAAACCTGGCTGCAGCAGACGGGCAAGCTGACCGCCGCCGAAGGCGGCGAAGTCGGGGACAGCGTCGCCATCTCGGCCAGCGGGGCGACGCTGCTGGTCGGCGCACGCTTCGCGCACGGCGGCTCGGGCGCGGCGGACGTGTTCCAGAGCGGCTCCCACGCGCCCACGGCGGTGACCGGGAAAGCCGGCCCGATCGGGCCGACCTCGGCCGTCCTGAACGCGAGCGTGGACCCGAACGGCGAAAACGTCACCGCGTGCACCTTCGAATACGGGATCACGGTCGCATATGAAAAAAGCGTGCCCTGCAGCACTCTGCCGGGGTCCGGAGAAGCTCCCGTCGAAGTCTCCGCCAGCATCGGCGAACTGACCACCGGGCACAAGTACCACTACCGGATCTCGGCCACCAACGGCACCGGCACGGCCACAGGCGCCGACGTCGAATTCACGCCGGAAACCGAGCCGCTGCCTACGATCAGCAAGATGTCGGCCAAGAAGGGCCCGGCCTCGGGTGGCACCTTCGTGACGGTCACCGGTACCGGCTTCACCCCCCCGCTCACGGTCGCCTTCGGCAGCGTCCAGGGCATCTCGGTGAAAGTCAACTCCTCGACCTCGCTCACGGTCGTCTCGCCGCCGAACACCTCCGGCAACGCCGCCGTGACGGTGACGACGATCCAGGGCACGAGCGCGGCGACCTCGAAAAGCACCTTCAAGTACGAAAACCCGATCATCTCGAGCGTGGCCCCGGCTCAGGGTCCGCTGGGCGGTGGCACCCCGGTGACCATCAAAGGAACCGGCTTCGCCCTCGGCAGCGCCACCACGCTGCTGTTCAAGAAGGCCCCCGGGACGGCCGTCAACTGCTCCTCCACCACCGAATGCACCGTCATCTCGCCGGCACAGACGAAGGCGGCCGTGGTCGACATCGTGGCCGAGATCGGCAAATCCAAGAGCAAGAAGATCCGTCCGGCCGACGCCTTCAGGTACGAATGAGCTAGCCGGGCCGGGCCTCGAGACGGAAGCCCGGAAGCAATCCAGGGTCCTCTTGGATCATGCGTCCGGGATGACCCGGAAGTCCGCCACAGCTACTATCCTCGCGGCGCCGCCGGTCCGGCGGGCCCACCCACTAAGGAGGCAACGCCGTGCTCGCAACCAGTTATCCGCTCCTCGAAGTCTTCTGGACGATGTTGATCTTCTTCGCGTTCTTCATCTGGATCTGGTTGCTGATCACCGTCTTCATGGACATCTTCCGCCGCCAGGACATCGGCGGATGGGGCAAGACGGGGTGGATCATCTTCGTGATCATCCTGCCCTACCTGGGTGTGTTCGTGTACCTGATCGCCGAGCACAAGGGGATGACCGAACGGGCGATCCAGGGACAACAGGAAGCCAAGTCGCAGATGGACGACTATGTCCGCTCGGTGGCCGGCCCGGGCGATCCGGCCTCCCAGATCGCAAGCGCCAAGGACCTCCTCGACAAGGGCGCGATCACGCAGGCCGAGTTCGACGCGCTCAAGCAGAAGGCGCTCGCAGGCGCCTAGTAGCAAGCAGCACCCGCGGCTAGGAGCCGCGCCGCGGCGGGCCACGCCGCCACACCGCCCCGGGCGCCGCCGAAACGGTGGCGCCGCGGGGCCCATGGTGATCGCGTCCGGTGCCCCCGGCGCGCTCGCGCCGCCGGGGCAGTGCGCAGAGCGCTGCCTTCGCGGCCGCCCTCAGGTGCTGTACCGGCCAACCTTGCCCGACGTGCTGCGTTATAAGGGTGTCCGGGAAATCTGGAGGAGGGGGACACACAAGCCGTGCGGGGGTTGGTTGCAGGGTGCTTGGTGGCGCTCGCGGTGTCGGCATGGGCAGCACCGGGCGCTTCGGCGGCGGAAGAACACTGTCCCGGGCTGCATGGGGGCGCGGCCGTGCTCGACTGGGGGTTCAACGCCTCTGAACAGATCGGCGCGGGCTTCGCCAGCAACTACGAGAACTCGCCCCAGACCGTCTCGGGCCTGACCGGCGTCACCCAGGTCGAGGCCGGTTTCAAGTTCGGGCTGGCGGTGCTGTCCAACTGCGATGTGGAGTCGTGGGGGACGGGGAACAAGGGTCAGCTCGGCAACGGTCAGCAGCTCCCGGAGGGTCATCCGGTTCCGGTCGTGGAACTCTCCGAAGTCAAGGAAGTCGCCGTCGGCAACGCCCACGCGATGGCGCTTCGCTACGACGGCACCGTGTGGACCTGGGGAGCCTCTGAATTCGGAGAGCGCGGCAACAGGGAAAAGGGCTACGAACGCGTCGCCCGGCAGACCGAATCGTGGTTCAAGGCGCGCGACAAGCCGACCGAGGTCCCCGGCCTAACCGACGTCAAGCAGATCGCGGCCGGGGGCAAACGCGACTACGCGCTGCTGTCCGATGGTGAGGTGATGGCCTGGGGCGAAGACCGCAACGGCGATCTGGGGGTCGAAGAGAGCGGATCCGAAGAAGAACTCTGCATCGGTGAAGCCCACGCGATCACGCCGGTGCAGTGCAGCACGATCCCGAGGGCCGTGAAGATCAAGAACCTGGGCAAGCTCTCGGGCGTCGAACGCATCGGGGCCGGCGAAGAAACCGCGTACGCGATCGGCTCGGGGGGCAAAAAGGTCGCCGCCTGGGGCTCGGGCGGCAAAGGCCAGCTCGGCGACGGCGAAACCGAAGACAGCCCCTCGCCGGTGCGGACGCTGCTCGAACCGGCCTCTCCGGTGGTCGAAATCGTGGGTGGCGCCACGCACGCACTGGCCCGCCTGGCCAACGGCGAACTGTACGCCTGGGGCTCCGACGGCTCGGGCCAGCTCGGCTACGAAACCGGACCGGAAGCCGACGAACAGTGCGGCCACGACCCCTGCAGCATGGTGCCCGAACCGGTTCCCTCGCTCGAGCACGTGGTGGCCCTGGGTGCCGGAGAAGGGACCAGCTTCGCCGTCGAGGAAGAAGAAAACGCGAGCAAGGTGCTGTACTCGTTCGGCGGCAACGGTCCCTACGAACTGCTGGGGCTGGGCGACGTCAACCTCACCACCACGGTGATACCCACCCCGGTCTCGGGCCTCGGCTCGGTGCGCTCCGTCGCGGCCAGCACCACGACCGCGGTCGCGATCCTCGAAAGCGGCTCCGGCCACGCGCCGCCGATCACGCTGACGCCCTTCGAAGAAGCGCTCACACCCGAATGGAACGTCGGCGTCGAACCGTACAAGCTCCGCGACCGGCCGGTGGGCACCAGGGAATTCGGGAAAACCCTGGAAGGGAGCTGTAAAAGCCCCTGTAGCCTGCCGCTCGCCGGGCTCAAAGCGCAGCCCTACGAAGTCACTCTCAAGAGCCCCGAAGGCAAAGAAGGCCGGGAAAAGATCCGTAAAATCATCGGCACGCCGAAGTCCGGAAAAGGCTGGCCGACGAACACCTCCGCGCCCACGCTCAGCGGCAGCCCGGCCATCGAAACGGGAAAACTTCGCCAGGGCCAGACGCTCACGGTCACCCAGGGCACGTGGACGAACAGCCCTACCCAGTTCTCCTATCAGTGGCTGCGCTGTGAAGGCTACGGCGAAGCCGGCGCCTCCGAAGAACTCGGGACCGAATGCGAACCGATCACGGTCGGCAAAGAACCGGCCACCCACCAGACCTATGAAGTCCAATCCCAGGACGTGGCCCACACGATCATCGCGACCGTGGAAGCGCGCAACGCGTCCGGGACCAGCACCGCGGTGACCACGCCGGAAGTGATCCTCGCGGCCGGCGAAGAAGGCGAACCGCCCTACCCGACGTTCATCCAGCGGCCCACGATCACCGGGGCGGCCGTCCAGGGCGACACGCTCACGGTCCACAAGGGCACCTGGGAAAACTCACCCACGAGCTTCCAGGACAAGTGGTTCCGCTGTCACGGCCGCACCGAAGAAGGGATCGGAGCGACCTGCGGGGCCATCACGGTCAAAAACGGGATGGGTGAAACCGAACCCTACACCGGGGAAACCTACGTGCCGGGCGCCGAAGACGTCGGCTTCTGGATCGAGGTGCAGGAGCGCGCGACGAACCCCGGCGGGTGGGAAGTCGTGCCCTCGCTGGCGGAGCAGATCGCGACCCCGGCGCCGCCCGGCAACGTGTCACCGCCCACGATCATCGGATCCGTCGAACAGGGGCAGACCCTGACGGCGGGCGAAGGCTCCTGGACGAACGCTCCCGCCGACCCCCGCTGGCAGTGGCTGCGCTGCTCGGCCTCCGGCCAGGAATGTGCCCCGATGTCGAAAGCCACCAAGCAGACACTCAACATCACCCCCAAGGACGTGGGCCACGCGCTGGTGGTCTCCGAATCGGTCGAAAACGGCTTCGCTCGCAGCACGGCGGTCGATTCCACCGCGACCGTGGCGGTGCCCGCCCCACCGCCGCAACCGCCGTCGACCAAAAGCCCGCCGACGATCACCGGAGCCGACGAACAGAGCCGCATCCTCACCGGCCACGCCGCCCCCTGGACCGGGGAACCGAAGAGCTTCGAATACCAGTGGCGCCGCTGCGAAACCGGCGCCCTCAACTGCCATCCGATCAACGGCGCGAACGCCAGCAAATACACGCTCAACGGCAACGACGTCGGCAAGGTGCTCGAGCTCCGCGAAACCGCCACCAACGCGGCCGGCTCGGGAGTGTCGGTCTCGGCCGCCACCGCCACCATCGCCCCGGCCCTGCCCTCCGATCAGAAGCCGCCGGCCATCAGCGGGGCGCCGGAGCAGGGCCACGGCCTGCGGGAGTTCCACGGCGAATGGAGCAACGAACCGACCGATTTCTCCTACCAGTGGGAGCGCTGCGACGGCTCGGGCAACAACTGCGAAGCGATCACCGGCGCCAACTCCCGTAACTACGCGCCCAGGAGCACCGAAGCGGGCAAGACCCTCAGGGTCCAAGAGCAGGCCATCAACGCCGCGGGAGCCTCGGCTGCGGCGACCTCCGCGGCGACGGGCGCCGTCGAGCTCACGCCTCCGCTGAACGTCAAACCCCCGACCGTGACCGGGACCCCGCAGAAAGGCGACACGCTGACCGCACACGAAGGGACGTGGAAACCCACGCCCACGCACCGAGCCGACCAGTGGCTGCGTTGCGAAGCCGCCGCATGCCGGCCGATCGAAGGCGCCACCAAAACCACCTACGTCGTCACGCTCGCCGACGTCGGCTTCTCGATCGTGGTCAGGGAAGCCGCCTCCAACAGCAGCGGCTGGGAAGCCGCGCTCTCGGAAGGTCTTCCTGTCGGCGGCAATCCGACGCCCTTCATCACCTCCCTGGAACCGGCGACCGGGTCGCTGGACGGAGGCGCCTCGGTGATCATCGTCGGCGGGAACTTCACCGAAGCCAGCGCGGTGTCGTT
The DNA here is from genome assembly GCA_963758055.1 of uncultured Solirubrobacteraceae bacterium. Lineage (GTDB taxonomy): Bacteria > Actinomycetota > Thermoleophilia > Solirubrobacterales > Solirubrobacteraceae > Palsa-744. Next base: position 562,501 of record CAVWTU010000003.1, on the reverse strand, counting down.
CGGCTCGGTCAAAGCGACCTCCTTCGAACCGCTGTCTGCCAGCGAGGTCAGGGCCGTCGCTCCGGAACACGCGAGCGGGACCGTGACGGTCTCGGTCACGACCCCGAAAGGCACCAGCGGCCCCAGTGGGGGCTCGCAGTTCAGCTACGGCAATCCGCCGTCGCTGACCTCGATCGAACCCGACGAAGGCCCCGAACAGGGAGGCACGGTCGTCACCATCACCGGCACCCAGCTCGAACTTGCAAGCGAAGTCAAATTCGGTGCGGTCCAGGCGGAAAGCTTCGGCGTGCAGTCGCCCAACACGATCATCGCCGTGGCGCCACCGGGTGCCGGCACGGTCGCGATCACGGTGAAGACGCCCTTCGGCGTGACGAGCCCCGGCGCGGCGAGCCAGTTCACCTACGTCAAAACCGGTCTCCCGCCGGAAGTCAAGAAGCTGTCGGTCAAGAAGGGCCCCGCCAGCGGCGGGACGCAGCTGACGATCACGGGGACCTTCTTCACCTACGCGACGGCCGTCAGCTTCGGGCAGGTGCCGGCGGCCAGCTTCAAAGTCATCTCGCAGACGGAAATCTCGGCCACCTCGCCGCCCAACTCGGCAGGCCTGATGGATGTCACGGTGACGAGCCCCTATGGCACGAGCGCGCTCTCGGGCAAGGACCGCTTCCGCTATGAAAACCCGATCATCACGTCGGTGTCGCCCGAATCCGGACCGCTCGCGGGCGGGACGAAGGTTACGATCACGGGCAGTGGGTTCGCTCCCGGAGAAGAGCTGACGTCGTTCAAGTTCAAGAGGGAACCGGCCGCCTTCGTCGAATGCTCCTCGACCACCGAATGCACGATGATCGCTCCGCCCGACACCAAAGCGCAGACGGTGAAGGTCAAAGCCACCGCCAACGGGCGCAACAGCTCGGCCAAAGACCCGGGCGACGAATACACCTACGACGAATAGGCACGGGGGCCGTGGCCACGGCGGTGGGCCTCGCCGCCGCGAGCGCCCTCGCCGTGGGGATGCTCACCTCGACCTCCGCGGCCGACGCCGTCCCGCCGCTGCAGGTGCACATGTCGGTGTCCGTGGAAGACCTGCCCGGGGCGCTGAATCGAATCACCACCAAGGTCCTCTCGGCGCCGGGGGCGCGCTGTGAACTACACGTCAGTGAAGCCGGTCGCAGTCGCTCGCTCAGTAGCCCCCGACCGGGCTCGGTGAGGTGGAGCTGGAGCAGCTCCGTTGCCGGGGACCAGGGGCCGTGGGTCTTTCTTGCCACCTGCCGCGAGGGCTCCCGCTGGGCGCGGTGGCGCTACCGCACCGAACCTGGGCTGCCCCGCATCGGCGGCGCCTTCGTGAGCGCCCCGGGGATTGCCCGGGCGCAGCCCTTGACCCCGATCCCGGCCGGAGCCGGTATCTGTGACGGGCAGGGGATCTGCTTCGCCGCCAACCCGAACCCGGCCGGGCAGTGCACGTGGTACGCGCTCGGGCGCCGTCCTGACCTCACCGGCATAGTCAGGGGCAACGCGTCGCAGTGGCTGGAAGCGGCCGCCGGGAGGGCGCTCGAGGGCACCCGTCCGGCCGTCGGCGCGATCGCCGTGTGGGCGCCGGACACGGGCCCGGCCGGGGCGGTGGGCCACGTCGCCTACGTGGCCGCGATCCGCGGCGGGAAGCTGCTGATCGACGACTCCAACTGGAGGCCCACCCCCAACAGCCCGATGCTGGAGGTCCACGAACACTGGGTTCCGGCGGCTCCGGTCGAGGGTTACATCTACCTGCCCGCCAAGCCTTAAGCGGGGGCAGCACCAGCCCTAGAGGAGGCTGCTGACGCCGTGCACGACGGCGCTGCCGAGGATGACCTCGAGCACCACCCCGGCCGCTGCCACCACGACCCCGGCGATCGCCACCAGCGCGTCTTCGAGGATCACCCCGAGCGACAGCAGCACCACGCCGAGCGAGGGAAGCGTGTCGAGGCCGGTGAAGGGCGGGGCCAGGAACGCCCCCAGCGAGCCCGCCAGCACGAGCAGGCCGAAGGCGATGTTGCTGGGACGCCCCCGGAACAGGATCCGGCCCCGCGGGCGGGAGAGCCGCTCGAGGCGGCGGATCAGCCGCATCAGCCGCTCGATGAAGCGCTGCTGGCGCTCCCCGGCGAGCTCCAGGCGCCGGAAGCGCTCCGGCAGCCACACTTCGTCGCGACCCACGACGAGCTGCAGCGCGAGCAGCATCGCGATCACCTCGAACACGTGTGTGGCGCCGCCCGTGGGGAGGGGGAGCGCCGGCACGGCGAGCAGCAGCACGAAGGCGAGGGCGAAGGCGCCCCGGCCGAAGCAGTCGTTGAGGCTGCCGAGCGTCTTGGCGTTCTCGCCGGCGAACCACTCTTCCAGCAGCTCGCTGGCCCTGGGTGGCTTATCGGAGGCGTCGCCCATCAGCCGGACGTCGCACTGTAGTGGCCGCGGCTGGCGCCCGCGACCCCTCCCGCACTAGTGCAGGAGGTTGACCTCGAACTTTTCCTTGCTGATGAGTTCGAAGGTCAGGATGATGCCGGCCTGTTCGACGGGCCCCGCGCCGATCTTGGCCGAGAGCACCGCCTTGGGTTCGTTTTCGAACGATTCGACGCTCTGCAGGCCTTTGTCCTCGAAGAATTTGAGCTTCGCCTTCTTGACCATGCGGTCGGTGAGTTTGAAGGGGAGGATCGCCTCGCCCCGGAACACGTACAGCGTTTCGCCGCATTCGAATTCCATGAAGATCCCGTTGCCCGGAGCCCCGATCGCGAAGCCAACCTGGTCTTCCTTGGCTTCAGGTTCGGTTTTGATGATCCCCAGCTGGCCGGTGAGCGAGTTGGTGGTGATGTTGCCCGCTTTCGCCCCGACGTTCTGGCAGGTGTTGGGGTTGAAGTTCTTGCAGCCGGTGAAGTGGATCTGGATGTTCGAGATCAGCTTCGCGGTGGTGAAAGCTCCGGTGAGCTTGGCGTTGACTTCGCACTTGACGATTTTGTTGCCGACGGTTTCGAAGACGATCGGTTCGCCTTTGACCGCCTTGCCTTTGACTTCGGCCTTCGGGCCCGGGCCGGGAAGCCATTCGAACTTGCCTTTTTCTTCGGGTTCCGCCTGCACGCAGGCGCTGTCGCTGAACTTACCCGCGACCGTAGCGTGCTTGGGAGCCTTCCCACAGCGCCCGATCTCCGGCGGCGAGGCCGTGTAGGTGAAGTGATCGGCCGGCGTCTTGAGGCTGATTCCGCCCGGACCGACGAGCGTCACGTCGACGGTGCCCAGGCCGGGGGCGGACACCGCCGTGACTTCGGTGGGCGATTCGACTTTCACGTTGGTGGCGGCGGCGCTGCCGAAGTTGACAGCCGTCACGCCCGTGAAGTTGGTCCCGTGGATCGTCACTTTGGTGCCGCCTTCCTGGGAGCCGCCCGCGGGGCTGAGGCTGGTGACGATCGGGACGTAGCTGAAGTCGCTTGCCGGCGTTCCGGCGCTGGTCCCGCCCGGAATCGTCACCGTGACGGGCACCACTCCGCCACCGCTGGGGCTGACGGCGTGGATCGTGGTCGCTGATTCGACCGTGAATTCTGTCGCGCTGTTGGCGCCGAAGTGCACGGCGGTGGCGCCGGTGAAGCCGGTGCCGGTGACCGTCACGTGGGTCCCGCCGGAGGGCGTCCCTTCGACAGGGGTCACGCCGGTGACGGTCGGCAGCTTCGGCCCTGCGACGATCACGTGGGAGCCGCCCGCGTCGATCTGGTTGACCTGATCGATGGCGGTCACCTGCACCGGGGAGAGCTCGCGCACGGGTTCGGTGCTGCCGGTGCCCGACTGGCCTTCGCCGTTGGCACCCCACGTCCATACGTTGCCGCTCGTCTGCAGCGCGACGCTGATCTTCTGCCCGGCCGCGACGGAGGCGACTTCGGTGAGGCCGCTGACCTGGATCGGGATGGGGCTGTTGTTCTGATTGCCGGTGCCGAGCTCGCCGGCCGAGTTGGAGCCCCAGGCGAACACTTCGCCGCCGGTCAGCGACGCCAGGCTGTGGGTTTCGCCGGCCGCGATCGAGTGCACGCCGATCAGGCCCTGGACCGCCACGGGCTGGTCGGCCGTTTCGGCTTCGGTGCCGTTGCCGAGCTGGCCCTGCTTGCCGGCTCCCCAGGCCTCGACGGTGCCGTTGGACAGCAGCGCGAGGCTGTGGAAGCCTCCCGCGGAGACCGCGGTCACGCCGCCGAGTTCTTTGACTTCAACCGGCGTCTCCTCACCGTTGTTGAGTTCGCCGTTGCCGAGCTGGCCTTTCTTGTTGGAGCCCCAGGCTTTCACCCTCCCGTCGCTCTGCAGCGCGAGGGCGTGTTTGCCGCCCGCGGCGATCGCGGTCACTTCGCTGAGCCCGGTGACTTCCACGGGCACGTCGGAGTTGTTGATGTTGCCGTCGCCGAGTTTCCCTTCTTCGCCCTGGCCCCAGGCCATCACGTGGCCGTTGCTGAGCAGCGCGAGGCTGAATTCGCCGCCGGCCGCGATCGCCGTGACGTTGCTGAGCCCGCTGACAGGCACCGGCAGGCTGCTGGCCGTGGTGTTGCCGTCGCCCAGCTGGCCCGCCGCGTTGGCGCCCCACGCCATGACGGTGCCGTTGGAGAGCAGCGCCAGCGAGTGGTTGGCGCCCGCGGCCACCGCCAGGACTTCGGTGAGCCCGTTGACGGGGATCGGCGCAGGGCTGGTTTCGGTCGTGCCGTCGCCGAGCTGGCCGGCGTTGTTCTGGCCCCATCCGGAGACGCCCGGGGAGGCGGCCGAGGCGCCCGCGGCGCCGGTCACGCCGGCGGCGAGCACGCAGAGCAGGGAGAGACCAAAGATCCTCATACGTCGCATGCTTGCTACCCCTCCCTCCGCTTCCGGCCTAAATCCCTTTCGGTCGAGCAACGATAACGCCCCCCCGGCGCCATCGCAAACACGAACGAGATCCACCACAGCTGCGCCCGGCGAGCCCTTTGCAGAGCGCTTTACGGGCGTCCGTGGCCTCCTGCACAGGATGCTAGCGGCTATCGGCGCCCGTGTGGGAGGGAGGCGTGCCACCGGCTTGGGAGGGGTCGGCCCCGTACGACTCGGTGCGATTCGCCGGCCGGCGCTCCAGCCAGCGCCTCAGACCCGCCGCGCTGGGCCGGGCGAGCGCCACGAACATGTAGTCATCCACGGCCCGGTCGGGCAGGCGCGCGCGCAGGTAGGACTCGAGCGCCGACATGAAGGCCTCCTCGCCCTCCGCGGCCCACTGCTCGTGGCGGTGCAGCGCCTCGAGCAGGGCGGCGATGTGGTCGCTGGGTCCCTCCACGAGCCCGTAGTGGGCGAGCGCGAGCGCGGTGGGCCGCCAGTGCTCCAGGAGCTGCAGCGAGCTGCGCCAGGCGTCGAGGTCCACCTCCGGCGGGGGGGTCGGGGGAACGACGACGTCCCGGTCCAGGCGTACCCCCGCCAGATCGCCGCAGAAGGCCAGGCCGCTCTCCGGTTCGAGGAAGGCGACGTGATGGGAGGCGTGACCCGGGGTCCAGGCACAGCGGAACGGCCCGATCTGCTGGCCGTCCTCGATCGTGCGCAGGTTGGACTCGGGGACGGGCACGACCTCTCCGAGCAGCTCCTCCAAGCGCTCGCCGAACACCCGCCCGGCGCTGGCCAGCAGGCGGCTGGGATCGGCCAGGTGGGGGGCCCCGCGGGGGTGGATGTAGACCGGCAGCCGGGGCCAGCGCTCCACAAGGGCGCCCGCGGCCCCGGCGTGGTCGAGGTGCACGTGAGTCAGCAGCAGGGCACGCGGGGGGCGCTCGCCGAGTCCCTCGAGCAGCCACGGTAGGCCAGAGCCGGGACCGCAGTCGATCAGCACGTCCCCGCACAGCCACGCCCCCACCGTCCGCGGGCGCCCGTCATAGCGCAGGTCGATGATGCGCGCGTCCATCTGATCACGGCCGCCGACGCGGCCGGCTCACCCTATCGGCCCGGCAACCGGGGTTTGGCAGCGGCCCCGGAAGCTATCGTGACGGCGCTCCGTCGAGCCCCAGCCGCCGAGCATGACGCCCCGCCGACACATCCCCCTCCTGGTACTCGCCTGCGCGAGCGCCGCCGCCCTGCTCGGCGCCTGCGGGAGCAGCTCCTCGCCCGCCACCGGCCTGATCGTGAACGCGACCGAGAGGGCGGCGGCGAGCAATCCGGTGGCCGTCTCGCCCCAGCCGGGAACCCCCGACGCCTCCCCCTCGAGCCAGATCAGCTTCCTCGGCACGGGGGCGACGACCGTCTCGAACGTGCGCGTCACGGGCTCGAGCAGCGGTGCTCACACCGGCGTGCTGCGTCCCTACTCGACCGGCACCGGCGAGAGCTTCCTGCCGAGCCGGCCCTTCCGCTCAGGGGAGCACGTCAGCGTCAGCGCCCAGGTCAGCACCGGCGGGCATACGGGTACCGCTGCGACGAGCTTCACGGTCGCCCACCAGGCGACCGTGAGCGAGAAGGAGTTCCCCACCAACCCGGGCGATCCCGCGGGCGGTCCAGCACTACGCCTCTGCGCCCTCGCTGTCTCCCTCAACGGTGGACATCACCACCCCGGCCCGCCCGGGGCGGCTCCGGGCGACCTCTTCCTGGCCCCCTACCAGGGCCGTGGCACACCGGGGCCGATGATCACCGACCAGCAGGGGCGGCTGGTGTGGTTCCACCGTCTCCCGGCGGGCGAGGCCGCCACCAACTTCCAGGTCCAGCAGTACCAGGGCACAGCAGGTGCTGACGTGGTGGCAGGGGCGGATCCTGGAGGTCGGCTTCGGGCAGGGCGAAGACGAGATCTACAACAGCTCCTACCAGCACGTGGCCACCGTCCGGGCGGGCAACGGCTACCACGCCGACCTGCACGAAATACGTCTGACCCCGGAAGGAACCGCCTGGATCGACACCTTCGACCCGATCGAGATGAACCTCTCGAAGGTGCACGGGGTCGCCAACGGCGTGCTGACCGACTCCGTCGTGCAGGAGGTCGACGTCAAGACCGGCCTGGTGATGTGGGAGTGGCACGCGCTCGGACACGTCCCGATCGGCGAATCGCTCAACGCCGTCCCCCGGATCGCCTATCCCTGGGACTACATCCACATCAATTCGGTGAGCCCCGGGAGCTCGGGCGACGTGCTGCTCTCGGCGCGCAACACGTGGACGCTGTACGACGTGGACCTGCAGAGCGGGCTGATTCGCTGGCGGCTCGGTGGGCCCCACAGCAGCTTCAAGCTCGGAGCCGGGGTCCCCTTCTACTGGCAGCACGACGCCGAATTCCAGCCCGGGGGCATGATCTCGGTGTTCGACAACGGCTCCACTCCGCCCAAGGAGAAGCAGTCCCGCGGCCTGCTGCTGAGCGTCAACGAAGCCGGCCATTCCGTGAGCCTTGTGAAGGCCTTCACCAACCCCTCGAAAACACTGCTCGCCTCCAGCCAGGGCAACACCCTGAGGCTGCCCGCGGGCAACTGGCTGATGGGCTACGGCGGCCTGCCGAACTTCACCGAGTACGACGCCGCCGGCCACGTCCTGCTCGACGGGACGCTTGGGCGCAACGTCCAGGACTTCAGGACCTACCTGGCGCCCTGGAGCGCCCACGGAGAAGGCTCGCCGGCCGTCGCCGCGCGCCCGGGCTCGGGCGGCACGCTGTCGGTGTCGGTGAGCTGGAACGGCGCCACCGACGTCGCCGGCTGGCGTGTGCTGGCGGGCGCCACCGCGGCCTCGCTGGCGGCCGCGGCCACGTCCCCCAGCAGCGGCTTCGAGACCACGATCTCGGTCCCGGCCGCCGCCGGCCCGTACGTGGCCGTCCAGGCGCTCGACTCCTCCGGGACGTTGATCGGCACCTCGGCGCCGGTCAAGGGCTGAGAGCGGGGCAGCCGGGTCGATGCCGCGGCTGGGCCGGGCGTGGGTCGCGGCACCCGGGGGCCTGCTGGCTGCGCTGATCCTCCTCACCGTGGGGGTCGCCCGCGGCGCAGCCGGGGCCTCGGGCGCGGGGGGCGTGTCGTGTGTGCCCTCCACGCTCAACGGGTCCTCCTCGCTGGCGGGCGGGCACCTCACGGTCTCCCCGGCGCCCGAAAGTCGCGACGCCTCCGCGACCACCCAGATCAGCCTGCTCGGCGAGCCGGCCGACGCCATCCAGCAGCTGGTCGTGCGTGGATCGCGAACGGGCGTCCACACCGGCCGGCTGGAGCCCTTCTCACAGGGGGACGGCGCCAGCTTCGTGCCGGCCCGTCCATTCGATGAAGGCGAGACCGTGAGCGTCTCAGCCCGCCTGCAGGCCGGCCCGAGCCCGGTCCCGGTGTCCTGGAGCTTCACGGTCGCCTTCAGGGACGTGCCGGGTACCGGAGCGGGCAGCACCTTTCCCGCCCTCGGGCGGGGCCTGCACCAGAGCTTCGTCTCGCGCCCGGACCTGCGCCCGCCGACGGTGACCGTGACCCCGGGCGCGAGCCTGGCCACCGGGGACGTGTTCCTCGCCCCGTACTCGGGACAGGGGCAGTACGGCCCGATGATCCTCGACCAGCACGGCGGGCTGATCTGGTTCGATCCGCTCACACCCGGAGCACGGGCGGGCGGCCTGCAGCGTCCAGAGCTATCGACGGCCAGCCGGTGCTGACCTGGTGGCAGGACCCGCTCGTGGCCGGCGGCAGCCGCTCGGCCGGCGGGGTGATCATCGACAGCTCCTACCGCCAGGTCGCGGTGGTGCGGGCCGGCAACGGCTACCAGGCCGACCTGCACGAATTCCAGCTGACGCCTGCCGGGCACCGCTCTGCTCACCGTGTACGACGCGATCCGCTGCGACCTGCGCTCGGTCGGCGGTCCGCGCGAAGGGGCGGTTGCCGACACCCTGTTCCAGGAAATCGACCTCGCCACGGGCCTCGTCCGCGACGAGTGGCACTTCCTCGACCACGTGCCGATGTCGAGCTCCTACTACTCCCGCACACGGGGCCACGCTCGACTCGCCCTACGACCCCTTCCACATCAACTCCGTGGAAGCGGAGAGCGACGGCAGCTTCCTGGTCGATGCGCGCAATACCTGGGCCGCCTACGACGTCGATCAGCACAGCGGCCAGATCCGCTGGCAGCTCGGGGGCAAGCACAGCAGCTTCAAGCTCGGCCCGGGAACCGCGACCGCCTGGCAGCACGACGCCCGCGAGCAGCCCGACGGAGCCATCACCTTCTTCGACAACGGTTCCTCCCCCCGGGTTCATCCGGCCTCGCGGGCGATCGAAGTGGCGCTCGACCCCGTTCACCATACGGCGACGCTGGTGCGCTCCTATCAGCATCCCGCGCCGCTGGTGGCCGACAGCCAGGGCAACGTCCAGGCGCTCGCCAACGGAGACTGGACGATCGGCTGGGGACAGGCGGGCTATGTGTCGGAGGTCGAACCCTCCGGGAAGCTCTTGTTCGACGCCCACCTGCCGTCCGGCTGGGAGAGCTATCGCAGCTTCGTGCTGCCGTGGAGCGCCCGCCCGGTGGTGCCGCCGACCCTGGCCCTGCAGCGCGGGCACTTCGGCGGCGTGGTCGCCTACGCCAGCTGGAACGGAGCCACCGGAGTGGCCTCCTGGAGGGTGCTGGGCGGCGCCTCTGCGAGTTCCCTGGCGCCGCTGGCGAGCGCGCCCCGGAGGAGCTTCGAGACGAGCATCCCGCTGCCGGCGAAGGCCGCCGGGGTGCACTACGTGGAGGTGCAGGCCGTGGGCAGCGAAGGCGGCGTGCTCGCCGCCTCCGGGCCCGTCAGGGCACCGGCCCCCTAGCGTTCGCTCAGCGGCGGGCGCTTGAGGCTGGAGATCCCGATCAGCCCGGCTTCGGCCCGGCGCTGGCGGCGTTCGACGGCAACCGTGGCGGCGTGGCGGGCGGTGAGGAAGTAGTCCTCGAAGCCGCCGGCGTGGGCCGGCTGCAGGCGCCCCGGGAGCGGCTCGCGGAGCTCGTGGTGGAAGGCGTGCTCGTACTGGGCCCGCAGGCCGTCTTCGAGGTCGCTGCGTTCGGCCCCGTTGTCGATCTCCAGCCGCCCGTCCTGGGTGCGGTAGTCGTACAGCTCGGTTTCCTGGCCCTGCTCGTCCGGGACGATTCCCTCCAGGGGCCAGTTCGAGTAGGTCGCGAACTTGGCTTCGGGAGTGCGGAGCGCAATCACGTGCAGGGGTGCGTTGGCGGTGTAGGTCTCGACCGCGTACTCGGTCACGATCTCGTCGGTCGCGTGCAGGACGTATTCGCGGCCCGGGGCGGCAGGATTCTTCAGCAGCTCGACCAGGTCGAGCCGTTTGGCCAGGTGCGCGTAGTGCTTTTCCTCCCGCCAGGCCGAGGAGCCGCTGGCGATCGTGAGCAACATCGGCGCCACGTCCACGCTCGAGGTCAGCTGGGTACGGGTCTGGGCCGGGGCGGCGGTGAGCTTTTCGCGCGGGTCCTTGACGATCAGAGGGACCCTGAGGGCCTCCTCGTAGGCGCTCGCTCCCTTGCCCCGCAGTCCGTGTGAGGCGCCGTACTCACCATGGTCGGAGGTGAACACGATGACCGTGTTGGCCTCCACCTCCGGGCGGCTGTGGAGCGTCCGCAGCACGCGCCCGATGTGGTTGTCGACCTCGCGCTGGAGCTTCATGTAGAGGTCCAGGAATTCGAGCCATTTGCCGGGCACTTCGGGCCCCGTGAAGGGGACCGCACCGAAGGAGGCGGCGGCCGTTTCCTGAAAGGAGCGCTGCAGGCGTGGCTTGCGACGGTCACGCAGCATCTCGGGGGTCTCGTAGTTCGGCGGCAGTCTCCTGGTGAGGGGCTTGGAGGCTGCCTCGGCGGGGACGCGATCGCTCCACAGGTACCACCACGCGATGTCGTGAGGGTTCACGAACGACACCGTCGTGCACCAGGGCTCGGCGTGATTGGCGTCCTCTGAACCATTCAGCGAACACGTTGGCGATGTGGGGGTCGACGCTTCCAGCCCTGCCCGGGGGCGCCGTCCGGGGACGGATACACGCCGCCCGCGAACCCGTATTCCTCCAGCGCCGCGCTGCCGGTCAGCGGCGTCCAGCGGTTGTCGCGGTGGGTGAGGTGCCACTTGCCGAACCAGTGGGTGTGGTAGCCGTGCTCGCGGAGCATCGTGCCCCAGGTGGGAAATCCGGGGTCCAGGGTGCTGCCGCCGGTGATCATGCAGCCCGTCTGGTGGGTGTAGAGGCCCGTCAGCAGCGTCGCACGGGCGGGGGTGCAGTCGTTGGAGGCGGTGTAGTGATGGGCGAAGCTGACCCCCCCTTCACGCAGCCTCTGGAGGTTCGGGGTGAAGCCGAGGCCGAACGAGCCCGCCGTCGCCCACTGCGGGTAGCGCAGCTGGTCGACCACGATCACGAGGATGTTGGGAGGCCCGGGGGGTCGGATCGGGGTGGTGCGCCCGATCTCCACGCCCTGTGGCTTGGTGGGCGGCACCGTGCCCGGGGTGTCGCTGCTGGCGTCGGCCATCGCCCGGATCGCGACGCCGGCCCCGGCGACCGCGCCGCCGGCGATCAGCCCGCGTCGCAGAAACGTCCGGCGATCGACGCGCTTGCCCTGTTTCTCGTCGTTGCTCGCCATTGGCCCGGTGGCTGTGTGCTGCCCTGTCCGGTTCGGCCGGACGCGGTCCGAGCTTAGCGACCGCGTCGGTAGGTCTGCATCATGTACCGCATGGGGCCCGTGGACTTGGGAATTCGGGAGACCCGGGCGAGCCGCCGGTTCGGCGGAAAGCGGGGCCGGCGGGCCCTTGCGGGAACACTTGTTGCGCTTGTCACGATCGCGGCCGGCTCAGCCGCACCCCCCGCCACGGCACAGCCGACCCCGGCCAGCCTCTCCGGGGGCTACGAATTCCTGGGGCAGATGATGGACCGCTACGCCGCGGGCCCCGAGCTGCGGCTGGTGCAGAGCTACAGCGGCGGCACCCTCGAACGCGAGGGCGTGGATGATTCCTTCACCTACGACGACGCCCTGATCGTCGACGCCCTGCTGGTGCGGGGAGAACCCGAAGACCTCGCCCGGGCCGAGACCCTGGGCCAGTCGCTGCTGTACGTCCAGGAACACGACCCGGCCGGGGACGGGCGCGTCCGGGCCGCCTACGCCCCCACGCCGCTCGTCTCGCCCGCCGACGTGAGCGCCACGGATGCCACCAGCGACGTCGGCAACATGGCGTGGGTGGGCCAGGCGCTGGTCCACCTCTACGAACGCACGGGGACGCCGGCCTTCCTCGCGGGCGCGCGTGAGCTGGCCCAATGGATCCAGACCGAGGCCTACGACGAACGGGGCGCCGGCGGGTACACGGGCGGCGAGGAAGCCGACGGCACCCGCATCGCCTGGAAGTCCACCGAGCACAACATCGACCTGTATGCCTTCTTCGGCCTGCTGGCCGCGGCCACCGGGGAAGTCGCCTGGAGCCAGGCCGCGGCCCACGCCAGGGCCTTCGTGGAAGCCATGTGGGCTCCCCCGAAGGGTCGTAAGCACGGCGACGGGATGTTCTGGGTGGGGACCGGCGAAGACGGCGTGACGCCCAACCGCCACGTGCTGGCCGAGGACGTCAACAGCTGGTCCTACCTGGCCCTGCGGGATGGGGCCTTCGCCTCCTCGCTGGACTGGATCGTGAAGTACCTGGCCGTGACCAAGAAGGGCTTCGGTGGTGTGAGCTTCTGCCGCAGCGCCCGCAAGGGAGTGTGGTTCGAGGGCACCGCCCACATCGCGGATGCCCTGCTGGCTCGCGGTGCTCCGGGCGACGACGAAGCCGCCGAGCGCTACCTGTCGGACATCGAACACGCCCAGCTGGTGGGGCCGAACAGTGACGGGAAGGGCATCATCGCCGCCTCCCGGGACGGCGTCGGGAACTGCGAAGGCGAAGCCTATTTCGCCTCCCTACACACGGGCGCGACGGCCTGGTACCTGCTGGCGGCCCAGGGGACGGACCCCTTCGACGCGCTCCCGGCCCTCTAGGGCCATCGGCTGACATCGGCGCCGCGCCGCTCACGCGTGCGTCTGAGGGGTCGATAAGGCCCGTAAACAAATGGTCGGGAACCTCAATATCGAAGAGCAGGAGTCCCTCGCGGACACGTTCCGGAGCGCCGGAGCGGAGTTCACGCTGCGCGAACGGCTGATCGAGCTGCCCGTGGCGTTGGGGTTCTTCGCCGCCGTGGCGGTGGTCTGGGCCATTCGGCCCCCGCACGACTTCGAGCTGCTCCCGTGCCTGCTTTGCCTGCTGGTCATGGCCGTCGCCTCGGTCGTGCGCTTCGACACCCCGTTCGGCTTCACCGCCGCCACCCAGCTGGCGTTCGTGCCGCTGCTGTTCGCGATGCCGGTGGCGGTCGTCCCGCTCGCGGTCGCTGCTGGCCTGTTGCTGGCCGGCGGCTTCCCGAGGTCTGGCGGGGCAACCTGAGGCCCGGGCGGCTGCTGCTGACCCTCGGGAACTCGTGGTTCGCGATCGGTCCCGTGGCGGTGTTCGCGGTCGCCGACACCGAACCGCGCTTTGCCGGCGCCGGCTGCTGCTGATCGCCGCTGGCGGCCCAGTTCGCGGTCGACTTCAGCGTCTCCACGCTGCGCTTCGCGGAGGCCCGCGGAGCCGGACTCGTGGCCCAGCTGCGGGAATCGTGGGTCTACGTGATCGACGTCGCCCTCTCCGGGATCGGGCTCGTGGTCGCCGAGGCAGGTCCACGCACACCCCTTCGTCGCGCTCGCGCCGCTGCCCCTGCTGGGGCTGCTGGCGTTGTTCGCCGCGCGAGCGCCACCAGCGCCTGGAGAGCCTGCTCGAGCTGAACAGCGCCTACCGCGGCACGGCGCTGGTGCTGGGCGACGTGGTCGAGGCCGACGACGGCTACACCGGGGGCACTGCCGAGGGCGTCGTGCGGCTTGCCCTCGCGGTCGCCGAGCGAGCTGAGGCCTGAACGCGGAGCAGCGGCGCAACCTCGAGTTCGGGGCCCTGCTGCACGACGTCGGCAAGATCGCGATCCCCAAGGAGATCGTCAACAAGCCCGGCAAGCTCGACCCGGACGAGTGGAGCGTGATCAAGACCCACACGATCGAGGGCCAGAACATGCTCGACCGCATCGGCGGCTTCATGCACGAAGTGGGGCTGATCGTCCGCTCCCACCACGAGCGCTGGGACGGCGGCGGCTACCCGGACGGACTGGCCGGCGAGGCGATCCCGCTGGAGGCCCGGATCGTCACCTGCTGCGACTCCTGGAACGCGATGCGCACCGACCGTGCCTACCGCAGGGCGCTGGCGCCCGAGGCGGCGCTCGAGGAGCTGAGGGCCAACGCCGGCCGCCAGTTCGACCCCCGCATCGTCGAGGTGCTCACCGCGATCGTGTCCGAAACGGCCGAGACCCCCGCGCCGGCCCCGGCCGCTGCCGCAGTCCGCCAGCCGAGCCCGAGCCTCGTCGCAGGCTGAGATTCCGGCGCCCCAGGCGGCCGGTGGGGCGTATGGCTCGCTCTGCCCGGAGCCGCACGGTTACCTGCAGCCGCAGCCCCGCAGTGGCTCTATCCTGGCTTCAGAGGGTTGAGACGAGGTTCTGTGAGGGACGAGTTGCGGCGAGGATGGATGCACGGACGCGGGCCGAGGCTGGGCATGGGAACGCTGGCGCTGCTGGCGCTGCTCGTGGTTCTCCCGTGGGCCTCCAGCGCGCAGGCCAGCGGCGTCAATCCGCCCGCGGCGACCACCGGCTCCGCGCTGAATGTCGAAAAAACCAGCGCCGAACTGACCGCCGTGGTCAACCCGCTGGGTCCGGAAGTGACCGAATGCGAATTCGATTACGGGACGTCCGAAGGTGCGCTGAGCTCGAAAGTCAAATGCTCCTCGCTACCTCCTGCCGGCGGCGCTCCTGAAGCGGTGTCAGCCGCCGTCAATGGTCTCGAACCGAACACCACCTACTACTTCAAGATCGTCGCCACTACGTCGGAAGGGACCGGTGAAGGCGAACCGGTCTCCTTCAAGACCGTTGCCAACGCCCCCGCGGCCACCAGCAAGCCGGCCCGCGAAGTAAAGCTGGCGAGCGCGCTCCTGGTCGGATCGGTGAACCCCGAAGGCGCTCCGGCGACGTGTGAATTCAAGTACTGGGTGGAAGGCTCGCCGGAAAAAACTGCGCCCTGCTCGTTCGGAGCAGGCGAAGAGGTCACCGCGCAGGTCGAGCACCTGACCCCCGAAACGACCTACCACTTCCGGGTCGTGGCGGAAGGTGAGGGTGGGAAAGACGAAAGCGCCGCGGAAAGCTTCACGACACTGGCCGACGAACTCACGGTGACTACCGGCGCAGCCTCCGCGACGATGCGCGAAGCCGTGCTGAAGGGCACACTCAGTCCGGGGGCGAGCCCGGTGACGAGCTGTCAGTTCCAATACGGGACCACCAAAGGTGACCTCAAAAGCACCGCCGCGTGCTCGGAACCGCTGCCCGGTGCCGGTGTCGCGGTGGAAGTATCGGCTAAAGCGATGGCGCTGATACCGAACACGACCTACTACTTCAAGCTCGTGGCCGACAACGAAGCCGAAGCTCCGCAGGAAGGCGCCGAATCACAGTTCAAAACCTCCCGCAACCCACCGCGGGTGACGACGGGCGAAGCGACGGGAATCGGTCAGACCATCGCCACCCTGGCGGGCACCGTCAACCCTGAAGGCGAAGAAATGAAGGGCTGCGCGGTCGAATACGGCACCACGCCCTCACTTGGCAGCAGCGCGCCCTGCGCGTCGCTGCCCGCGACCGTAGAAACCCCGGTCGAAGTGACGATCCCCTTGGCGGGTCTGTCGCCCGGCACCACCTACTACTACAAGCTGACCGCGGAAAGCACGGGCGGAGCGGAAGTGGGCCTGGAACCAGGCATGGAACCGAAGACGTTCACCACGCTGCCCGCCACGCAACCACCCCCTCCACCGCCGCCACCAGGAGGTGGACCGGGCCCACCCAAAGGTCCCGAAGCGGCCAAGCCTCCGGTCATCAGCTCGCTGAGCGAGAGCAACTCGGTGTTCCGGGTCGGGCGCTCCTCAACGCCCCCGGCGGGGCGGATCAGCCGCGCGTCCCCGACCGGGACCGTGTTCTCGTTCGTGCTCGACCAGCCCGCGGTCGTGACCGTGACGTTCTTCAGGGAAGAAAGCGGCCACCAGGTGGGCAAGAGCTGCGTCGTGGGACGCCGCGGCGCCGGCAAGCCGGCCTGTGTTCGCTCCTACGTGGCGATGATGCTCGGCCGCCGGGCCCGCAACGGGCTCAACAGGCTGCTGTTCACCGGCCGCGTCAGGGGCCGGGCGCTACACCCCGGTGCCTACCGCGCGACCTTCATCGGCGAAAGCCTCGCGGGCAGCTCCATCGCAAGCACGATCTCCTTCAGGGTCGTCGCTCACTGAGGCTCGGGGCTCGCCCCGCCGGGGCGAGCGGGCCGCCGGCGCATGCGCACGCCCAGGATCGGGAACGCGAGCGTCGAGAGCACCGCTGCTCCGACGAGCGCTGCAGCGGTCGAGGGTCGCATGTGACCGGTGCTCGTGGCAAGCGTGGTGATCGCCAGCACCAGCGGCAGCTGGGTCGAGCTCAGCAGTGCGAGCGCGACCCTGTCGCGGGCGCCGAGGATGCGGCGGTAGAGGAGCAGTGCGGGGGTGCCGCGCACGACCAGGAACAGCGCCAGGAAGGTGAACATCTTCAGCACCCCCGAGGTGCTTTCGAACAGTGCCGAGACGTCCAGTTTCATGCCGCTGGCCACGAAGAAGAAGGGCACGAACACGCCGAACGCCACCGCCGTGAGCTTGGAGTCGAAGCCGGGCAGCTCGGTGTCGGCGAGCATCTGGCGGGTGATCAGGCCGGCGGCGAATCCCCCAAGCAGCAGGTCGAGCCCGAGTTCGGAGGCGAGCAGCGCGAGCGCGAACACGAGCAGCAGGATCCAGCGCACGGCGAGCTGGGTGCTGCTCTCCAGCGTGCGCGCGAACAGCGGCAGGGCGCGCCCGGAGGAGCGCACCGCGAACACGGCCACGATGATCGCGAGGGCGACGAAGGCCAGCAGGATGAGGGCGTTGTGGACGGTGCTCTGCGCCGACAGGACCAGGGTCACGAGCAGGATCGGGCCGAACTCCCCGGCCGCACCGGCGCCGAGCAGGTAGGTCCCGAACTCGGTCTCGAGTTCCCCGCTGTCGGACATGATCGGGATCAGCATCCCGATCGCGGTCGTCGCCAGCGCCGACCCGGTGTAGAGGAGCGAGAGCACGATGCCGGCGGCCGCCAACGCTCCCCCGATCGAGTAGGCGAGGGCGAGCGACACGATCCAGCCGACGAGGCCCAGGCGTAGGGGGTGGCCGAGGATCCGGCGCACGTCGATCTCATAGCCGGCGAAGAAGAACAGCAGGCCGAGGCCCAGATCGGAGAAGAAGGCCACGCCCGCGCCCGGGTTCAGGCCGAGCACGTGCGGCCCGAGCACGATCCCGAGCACCAGCTCGAGCACCACCGCAGGGACGATCAGTCCGCGGTCGAAGGCGATCGAGGAGATCGTCGCCGCGAGGGCCGCGGCGGCGGCGATCGCGAGGAACGTCGACGGCGAGATCTGGGTGACCGTGGCTTTTCCCTTGTGCGTGGGTTTTCACCGTGGGCGCGCCCGCGCAGGGCCCTGCTCGACGCGTCACGGCCAGCTGGTCGGCGTATCTTGCACGCGTCGGCTGGAAAAAGGAGTGAGCCATGCCGGGGGCGGCATCACGTGGCGCCGAGCGCCGACGAGTTGGTCGCGGACCCCTGCACGCCGCCCAGCTCGGCCCCTGCGCGGGCGCCCAGGGGGGCGCTGCGGTGACCCCTTGGGGCCCTCCGGAGAAAGCCGGCGGCGCTCAGGCGACGAGTGCGGCGAGCGCGATAAGGATGGCCGCCTGTGGTAGCGGGCCGAGCCGCAGCAGGGTGCCGTCGTCGTCGGTGCTGACGCCCGAATGCAGGCCCATCCTCTGCAGTCTCTGGTGCTGGCTCTTGGCGCGCGCGGTGCCCGTCGCACCGCGGTAGTGAGCGTCGATTCCGCAGCGACCGTCCTCGACGGGCCAGATCGACATGAGATCCGGTGCCCAGGCCGGTTCGGTGCCCGCTCGTCCGCCGGGGGTTGCGGAAGCCCGTCGGCGACGGGCGGCCTTGCGGGTGCCCAGCCACCTTCGCGCGCCCGATTCCTCGGAGCAGGTGCGGTCGGCGGGGCGGCCCGTCCGTTTTCCGTGGGTCCACCGTGACGGTGCCGGGTTGCGGGTTCGAAGCTGCATGTCTGGCTGCCGAATCGGACGCAGCCGGCGCTCGCTGAAGCCCTGCATGGGCTCCTCCGGCGCGCGAAACGACGGGGTCGCCAGATCCGGGTTGCTCGTCAAGGGCGCTGCTCGATCAAGCGGAAGGGCCGGGATTCGAACCCGGGAGACCGCTCACGCGGCCTAACGGTTTTCAAGACCGCCGCATTCAACCGCTCTGCCACCCTTCCGAGGGCGCCGCCGGCGAGGCCGTCCAGGCTTTCCCCGTCACACCCGTCGCCACGCCGAGGGTCGGCCAATCGTAGATGAGCCGGCGGGTGCCGACCTTGAGCCGGCGGTGCCGACCGACCCTCTCGGGCGTTCCCGCCCACCGCCTCCTCCGCGCCCCGGCCACGCTCTAGACTCATGCCTCCGGCTCGGGAGAGGTGGCCGAGTGGCTGAAGGCACTCGCCTGCTAAGCGAGTATGGGGTTTATCACTCCATCGCGGGTTCGAATCCCGCCCTCTCCGTCCTCTGAAACGCCCGCTGGCAGGCGAGGGCGGCTCAGGGCTGCTCGGGTGCGGCGACCGCGAAGATGATGTGCCGGCGGGCGAGGCTCATGTATTGGTGCAGCTCGACGGGGCCGCCCTCGAGTGGTTCGACGGTTACGTCGGTGAGCGTGATGAAGTCCCGCTCGGAGGCGTTGAGGACGTCCGAGACGCGGCTGCGGTAACCGTCCCGGGCGAGCGTCAGCAGGCCCTCGATGCGGTGGCGCGCGGTCTCCAGGCGAACGCGCTCGCGCCGGTGGTTGATGCCGGGCACGTCCTCCTCGGCAAAGAGCTCCTCGCTGGCCACCACGCCATTATCGGCGTTTCGGGCTGAGCCTGGCGCCGTGCAACTAGCGGGTCAGGCCGTAGGACCGGCTGAGCACCGTACGCCTGCCGGTCGGGCCGGCCGCGATTACCGTCACCGTGGCCCTCAGGCGCCGGCGGCGACCGAGCTCCAGGAGCAGGCGCCGGAGTATGCGGGGCCCGACGCGGAGCTGCAATCGTGCGGTCTGGGCGCCGGACAGCGGTCTGGCCACCGAAACCAGAGGCAGGCCATGGTGGCCCGGTGGTCCCACCCTGGCGCTGATGAGGACCTTGCAGGCCCGCTGACAGCCCACCATCACGGCCAGCGCCCGTCGCGAGAGGAGCCCGCTCGCGTGGGTGAGGCTGATGTGCAGCACGGGGGCCACGTCCAGCGGTGGTGGCCACGCGCTCGCTGGCACGCACCCGCCGACGGCAGGGGACAGGGGCAGGAAGCTCTGGACGCGGTTGTTGTGGGTGTCGGCGACGTACACGGTTCCGGTGCAGCCGACGGCGACCGCCGACGGCTGGGCGAATTCGCCGGGACCGACCCCGCGCTCACCCCACTTCGCCAGGAAGGTCCCGGTGGAGGAGAACTCCTGGACGCGGTTGTTTTCGCGGTCCGCGACGAAGACCCGCCCGGCGGCGTCGACGGCGATGCCATCGGGGGAGCGCAGGTGGCCATTGGCCATTCCCCGCCCGCCCCAGACGGCCTGCACTGCTCCCGCGGGAGACATGGCGACCACGCGGTCGTTGCCGGTGTCGGCCACGAACACCTCGCCACCCGGGCCGATGGCGACCGCCTCGGGGAGGACGAACTGTCCCGGCCCGCTGCCGGCGGCGCCGTCGCCTTCGCCCGCCCCCCACCTGGCCGCCAGCGCGCCGTCGGCTGTGTATAGGAGCACCCGGTTGTGGAGCGTGTCGGCGACGTAGGTGTCGCCGGTGGCCGGATCGACCGCCACCGATCCGGGCGAGGACAGCTGGGCGCCGCCCAGCTGCAACGGCCCGCCGAGTTCGCTGAGGAAGGTCCCGTCGCCCCAGATGCGTGCCAGGCGGCCGTTGTCCCGGTCGGCCACGTACACGGCTCCGCGGGGGTCCACGGCGATTCCTGCCGGGGCGTTGAAGGAGTTGAAGTGACCACCCTGCCCGCCCCACTGGCCGAGGTAGGAACCGGCTCCGGAGAAACGCTCGATGCGGTTGTCGGCGGTGTCGGACACGAACAGCGACCCGGTGGGATCGACGGCCAGTCCTTCGGGGGCAACGAGCTGGCCGGGGCCCCGTCCGGAGGTCCCGATCGTCCTCAGCAGGTTCGCCGCTGGGATCGAACACCGCGATTCGCCCGTTGGCGGTGTCGGTCACGTATGTGTCCCCGGCGGGGTCGGCCGCGATGCCCCGCGGGAAGGCGAGCTGGCCGGGTTTCGAGCCGGGGCCGCCCCACGCCCCGAGGAACGCGAGGCCGGGGGAGAGCTTGACCACGCGGGCATTGATGTTGTCGGCTACGAACACGTCGCCGGCAGCGTCGAGGGCCACGCCGTACGGGAAGTTGAACTGGCCCGGCCCGCGACCGGGTTCACCGGCTTCCCCCTCCCAGGCGCCTTCGGGGCTGAACCTCTGGATGCGGTGGTTGTCGTCGTCGGCCACCACCACCTCGCTTTCGTTGGCCGCCAGCCCGCGGGGGTCGGCGAACAGGCCCGGGGAGTTGCCGCGACTGCCCCACTGCACCGCTTCGCCGCCTTCGAGGTTGAAGCGCTCGATGCGGTTGTTGAGCGTGTCGGCCACGAACACGTGGTTGCCCGCCACCGCGATTCCCCCGCCCGGCGGCTGCGTCGGGTTCTGGGAGGAGCCGAAATGGAATTCCCCCAGGCCGCTGCCACGGCGCCCCCAGGCGCCGATGAAGGCTCCGCTGGGGGCGAACTTCTCGACCCGGTCGTGGCTTGAGTCAACGACGTACACGTTGCCGGCGGGGTCGACGGCGATGGCTCCGATCGGGCCGAACTGGCCCGCGCCCGCCCCGTAGGAGCCCCACTCGCCCAGGAAGACCCCGGCCGGGCTGAACTTCTGCACCACGTAGCTCAGCTGGTCGGCCACGTACACGTTGCCTTCGCCGTCCACCGCCACGGCCTCGGGAAAGCGCAGGACCCCCTCCGCCCGCTGCCCGATCACGGTCACCGCGCTGTAGGGGCAGGCACCCGGGCTACCGCCGGGGCAGCCCGTGGCCGCCGCGGGGCCGGCGGAGCACCAGAGCGCGCCCGCACACAGGACGGCGAGCCACACGCCCCTTCTGCGAGCCCGCCGGTGCGGGGAGGGGAAGGCGGGGTTCATGTGCGTGCCGGAACACGAGCCCACCGCCGGTGGAGCGGTGGATCGTCCGATTGGGCCCGGCGGCTTGCGTTCGCGAGTGCGGCTCGAGCGGCGTCGGCCGGAGGCCTGAGTGGCTCCGGGGCGGGCGACGGGGGCGCCGCCGAGGCCGGGATCAGCCGATCGGCTCGCGGGCACGGGCCGGAAGCCCGGCGCGGACTCCGTCGGAGGCGCGGATCCGGGAGGCCCCGGAGGGGCGGTTGAGCTCCTCGCGCACGATGTACAGGGGCCGGTGCTTGACCTCGTCGTAGATACGGCCGACGTACTCGCCGATCACCCCCAGGGCGATCAGCTGGATGCCTCCCAGGAGCAGGATCGCGATCGTGAGGGACCCGAAACCGGGCAGATAGGAGCCCGCCAGCTTCAGGATCACGACGACCGGGATCGCGATGAACGCCACCCCCGCCGAGATGATGCCGGCGTAGGTAGCCAGCTGTAGGGGCAGGTGGGAGAAGGAGGTGATCGCATCGAGCGAGAAGCGCAGCATGCGGCGCACCGTGTACTTGGTCTCGCCCGCCGCACGCGCGTCGCGCTCATAGGAGACGGCCGTCTGGTTGAAACCGACCCAGACGGTCATCCCGCGCAGAAAGCGGGAGCGCTCGGTCATCGTCAGCAATGCGTCCAGGGCGCTCCTGTCGAGCAGCCGGAAGTCGCCGCTGTTGGGCTCGAGGTCCACCTGGGCGAGCTTGTCGAAGAGCTTGTAGAACCACCTCGCCGTTGCCAGCTTGAAGGCCGTCTCGCCCTCGCGCTGCTCGCGCACGGCGTACACCACGTCCGCCCCCTGGCTCCATTGGGCGACCATGTCGGGGATCAGCTCCGGGGGATCCTGGAGGTCCGCGTCGATCATCGCCACGGCGTCCCCGGCGGCGTGCTCCAGGCCCGCCGTCAGCGCAGCCTGGTGGCCGAAGTTGCGCGACAGGTGGATCACCCGCACGCGCGGGTCCCCCCCGGCGATGCGGTCGAGGATCTCGGCGCTCCCATCGGAGCTGCCGTCGTTGACGAGCACCAGCTCGTACTCGAAGTCGGCGACGGCCGCACGGGTGCGGTTCACGAACTCCTCGACGAGCTCCTGCTCGTTGTAGATGGGTGCCACCACGCTCAGCAACGTGGGGGTCCGGAGTGGTCGGTTGGACATCTCGGGCTGGGGCGAAGGGGTGTCCGTAGGTCGGACCTTATGACGATTCTCGGTCAAAACCCTAAGCCGAGGCTCAATCTATCGTTCATCCTGTAAGCGATGCCTGCCAGTGACACCGATCAACGGGCCACGGAGACGCTCAAACGGCGCCTCCAATCGCGTTACCCGCTGTTCGTCCAGTTCATGAAGTTCGCGCTCGTCGGTGTGTCGAACACGCTGATCACGCTGCTCGTCTACACCTTCCTGCTGAAGGTCGTGGGCATGTGGTACCTGGCCGCGTCGGCCATCGGATTCATCGTCGGGGCCACCAACGGCTTCCTGCTGAACCGCCGCTGGACCTTCCGTGAGCACGTCGGCGACGCCCTCACGCCCGTCCGCTGGGCCGTCGTCCAGGGCTGTGGCCTGGCCGTCAACGAGGGGATGCTCTACGTGCTCGTCCACGACGCCCATCTGGAGAAGATCCTGGCCCAGGTGGCCGCAACGGTGATCGTGACGGTCACCACCTTCCTCGCCAACCGCGCCTGGACCTTCCGCGTGCATTCCGCGGTGGTGGTCGCCGGCGGCTCCTCCGCCGGCACCGACGCCTAGGCTCGGCCTGCCCCGCTGCGCCCCCGCGCCGCCGCTCGGCTCAGCGGAACACGGCCAGCAGCGACAGCCCCGCCGGGATGCTCCCGCCGCGGGCGATCACCGCCGCCTCGATCGCGAGGGGTCGCTCGAGCAGCCAGTTGAAGGGCTCCGGCGGCACCCACAGATCGAGGCTGGACTCCGTGGCCTTGCGGTTGAAGCGGTCCAGGACCCGCAGCAGGATCGCGACCGGCAGCAGCAGCGAGTTGAAGTAGGTGGCGCGCACCTGCCGCCAGCCGGCCGCTTCCGCAACCCGCTTCAGCGAGCGGCGGGTGTAGCGCCGGTGGTGATGGTTGAGCTCGTCGTGGCCGCTCCACAGCCAGCTGTAGGCGGGCACCGTGACCAGCAGGGCACCTCCGGGAGCCACCACGCGGCGCAGCTCCCGCAGGGCCGCGAGGTCGTCGTCCAGGTGCTCGATCACGTCGAGGCTGACGGCGAGGTCGAAGCTGTCATCGGCGAACGGCATCTCCAGCACCGAGCCGGTGATGACCTCCCCGGAGTCGCGCTCACGGGCGAGCGCCGCGCTGGTCGGCGAGAGCTCCACGCCGGTCACGTCCCCGTGGTGACGGAGCTCGAGCATGTTGCGCCCGCTACCGCAGCCGGCGTCGAGTATCCGCGCCCGCGGGGGCAGATCGACACCGCACAGGACGCGGTCGATCACGGTTCTGCCGCCCGCGATACCACCAGTGGCGGTCCTCGGCCCTGTGGGTCTGCAGCTCGTAGTCGCGGTCCACCGAGGGATCCTTTCCTAGGACGCACCCGCCCCGCCTGCGGCGGCGCCTCCGGGCACGGTCCCCGAGGGGCCCGGCCGGCGCGCAGCCCGGCGGCGCAGCGTCAGCCGCCCAGCGCCTCGCGGAGGAAGCTCAGCGTTCGCTCCCACGCCAGCTCGGCCGCCTCGGCGTCGTAGGTACCGAGGCGGTTTGTGTCGTTGAAGAAGGCGTGGCCGGCGTTCTCGTAGAACTGGAAGCTGGCCCGCACGCCCGCACCGTGAAGCTCCTCTTCGAGCGCCTTGGCTTCATCCACGGAGACGAATTCGTCGGCGGTCCCGAAGTGGCCGAGGAGGGGGCCGGAGATGTTCGCGAAGTTGGGCTTGCCGTGGGGCATGACGTAGTAGAAGGTGACCGCTGCCCCGATGTTCGGGCAGCTCGCCGCCGCCCACACCGACAGGCCGCCCCCGAGGCAGAAGCCGACCGCCCCCACCTCTGGCCCCTGCACGCCGGGCATCGCCGCCAGGTACTCCGCCGCGCCGCACATGTCCCGCTCGGCCTCCTCCATCGACAGCGCCATCATCTTCTGCTGGGCCTCGTCGGGGCCGTCCGCGGTCTCGCCGCGGTAGAGGTCCGGGGCCAGCGCGAAGAAGCCGGCGGTTGCGAAGCGGTCGCAGATCGAGCGGATGTGCGAGTCGAGCCCCCACCACTCCTGCAGGACGATCGTGGCCGGCCCCTGCTCAGCGGCCGGCGACGCGAGGTAGCCGGGCGTGGAGCCGTGACTGGTCGGGAACTCGATGTCTGGCATGTGGCGCTCCTTGTGGTTCGGCACTGCCCGCGGGCGGTGGCGTGAGGCGACATCCTCTCACGGCGCCGAGCGGCGCGCCCCCGGGACGGGGCGGGGGGGCCGGCCCGACGCGGGCGCGGCCGTGGCCAAACGAGTCTGCCCGCTGTGTGACACTGGCCCATCGTGCACGCAGCAGCCCCCCGCATGGCCGTCGTCGGTCACGTCGAGTGGGTCCAGTTCGCCCGCGTGGAGCACGTCCCGAAGGCCGGGGAGGTGGTGCACGCGAGCGATCCCTTCGAGGAGCCGGCCGGGGGCGGCGGGGTGGCGGCGGTCCAGCTCGCCCGCCTGGCGGGGACGGCGACGCTGATCACCGCCCTCGGCGACGACCTTCCTGGGGGACGCTCCCGGGAGCGCCTGGCCGAGCTCGGCGTGGAGGTCCACGCGGCCGCGGTCGAGCTCCCCACCCGCCGCGCCGTGACGCTGCTCGACGAGCGCGGGGAGCGGACGATCATGACCATTGGCGATCGCCTGGACCCACCCGCCGAGCTCGTAGAGGGGGTTCTGGCCGGGGAGGCCCGCTTCGACGGGATCTACTTCACCGCCGGCGGGCCCGAGGCACTGCGGTTGGCGCGCGAGGCCTCGGAGGTGCTCACCGCCAGCCCCCGTGCCGTGCATGCGCTCGGGCACGGCGTCGAGCTCGACGCGCTGATCCTCAGCAACCGCGACGAGTACGAGGTCCGTGTGGCCGCCGCCGTGGAACACGAGGCGGACACGGTGGTGCGCACCGAAGGCTCCCAGGGGGGCACCTATGTGCGGCGGGGGGCGGACCCCGGCCATTGGCGTGGGAGCCCTCCTCCCGGGCCGGTGGCGGACGGCTACGGCTGCGGGGACTCGTTCGCCGCCGGGCTCACCTTCGCCCTCGCCCGGGGCATGGAGATCGAGGCCGCACTCGCCCTCGCCGCCCGCTGCGGGGCGGTTTGCGCGACCGGCCACGGCCCCTACGAGCGGCAGTTGCGAGCTCAGGACCTCTAGGCTGCCGACCCATGAGCTTCGAGCAGATCATCTACGACGTCGATGGGGGCATCCTCACGATCACCCTCAACCGGCCCGATCGCCTGAACGCCTGGACCGGGCAGATGGGGCTGGAGCTGAGGGAGGCCTTCGACCGCGCCGATGGCGACGACGAGGTGCATGCCGTGATCGTCACGGGCGCCGGGCGGGGCTTCTGCGCGGGTGCCGACCTGGGTGGCGGGGGCGAGACCTTCGACTACCGCAAGCGCGGCGAGTCGGACCCGGTTCCCCGCGACAACGGCGGCGAACTGACATTGCGGATCTTCAACTGCACCAAGCCCGTGATCGGAGCCATCAACGGCCCGGCGGTCGGAGTGGGCGCCACGATGACGCTCCCGATGGACGTTCGGCTGGCCTCCGAGGAGGCTCGCATGGGCTTCGTGTTCGCCCGCCGAGGGATCATCCCGGAGGCCTGCTCGAGCTGGTTCCTGCCGCGCGTGGTGGGCATCAGCCAGGCGATGGAATGGGTAGCCACCGGGCGCGTGTTCTCCGCCCAGGAGGCGCTCGACGGTGGGCTGGTGCGCAGCATCCACCCCCCCGAGGAGCTGCTCGGCGCCGCCCGCGCGCTGGCGCAGGAGATCGCCGACAACGCCGCACCCGTGTCGGTGGCGCTGGCCCGCAGGTTGATGTGGAGGATGCTCGGGGCCGAGCACCCGATGATCGCCCACCGGGCCGACTCCCGCGGGATGCTCGCCCGCGGGCAGTCCGCCGACGCGGTCGAGGGCATCACGGCCTTCCTGGAGAAGCGTCCCGCGAGCTTCCCCGACCAGGTCAGCGCCGGGCTCCCCGACGTCATGCCCTGGTGGCAGGAGCCCGACTTCTCCTGATCGCCGGTCAGGCGGCCGGGAGCTCCTGCACGAGCGAGAGCACCCCCGCGAACAGATCGCCGTGCTGTCCGATCCGCGCCAGCACCTGCCCGGGCGTGAACGACAGCGACCCGGGGTCGCGGCTGTCGAGGGCGGCTGACACCTCCTCCCATTGCAGCGGGGTGGAGACGGAGGGGCGCTCGACGGCCCGCAGTGAGTACACGCTCACGGTCGTCTTACGGGCGTCGTTCTGGCTCCAGTCGATCAGCACCTTGCCGGCGCGGCGGGACTTGGTCATGCGCGACACCACCAGCTCGGGCTCGCTCTGCTCGAGCAGCTCGGCGACCGTGCGGGCGAACGCCTTGGTCTGCTCGTAGGTCGCGTCGGGCCGGTTCAAGGGCACATACACCTGCAGGCCCTTGGAGCCGGATGTCTTGGCGAAGCTCTGCAGACCCAGTCGCTCGAAGGTCCCGTGGAGCGTCAGAGCCACCCGGCAGCACTCGATGGCGGTGGCGGGGGCCCCGGGGTCGAGGTCGAAGACCATGCTCGTCGGCCGGCCCATCTGCGGTGCCCGTGCCAGCGGCGTGTGCAGCTCGATGGCCGCCAGGTTGGCCAGCCACACCAGCGTCGCGAGATCCTCGGCCAGCACGTAGTCGATCTGCTTGCGCTCGGTGGGGACGGTCGCGGTGGCCACCCACTGCGGCCGGTGGGCCGGGGCCTGCTTCTGGAAGAACGACTTGCCCTGCACTCCATCGGGCCACCGGGTCACGGTCAACGGGCGCCCGGCGAGGTGGGGGAGCAGGACGGGGGCCGCCGCCACGTAGTAGTCGATCAGTGCTCCCTTCGTGAGGCCGCTGCCGGGGTAGAGCACCTTGTCGAGGTTGGAGAGCTTGAGCTCGTGGCCTTCGACGTGGGCGATGGGCGCTCCCGAGCGCGTGCGCTCGACCTCCAGCCCGCCCGTTCCCGCCGGGGCCTCCTCTACCGGTCCGCGGGCGGGCGTGTCCTCGCGCACGACCTCCTGCGCCGGCTTGTCCTCGCGCAGGCCGAGGTACACGGGGTGGCGCAGCCGCCCGTCCGGGGTCCACTCACTGAAGGACACCTCGGCCACCAGCCGGGGCTCGCAAAAGGCCGACCCACGCGGGGGACCGGCGCCGGCGAAGGGGGAGCTCTCGCGCGCCAGCGGCTCGAGCAGGGCACCGAGGCGCTTCAGCTCACGCTCGCTGAAGCCGCTGCCGGCGCGCCCGACGTAGCTCAGCGAGCCGTCGCTCTCGTACACCCCGAGCAGCAGTGCCCCGATGCGACGGCTGCGGTTGCCCTTGCCGGGGAGCCACCCACCGATGACGAACTCCTGGCGACCGGGGCGCTTGACCTTCAGCCACTCGCCACTGCGCCGCCCGGGCCTGTAGAGGGAGCTCTTGCGCTTGGCCACGACACCCTCGAGTCCCTGCTCGGTTGCGGCCTGCAGAAGCTCGCGGCCGTGGCCCTCGAGGTACTCCGGTACCTGCAGGCTCGAGCCGGCGAGCTCCAGACCCGCCAGCTGCTCGCGTCGCACGCTGTAGGGCTCCTCCATGAGCGAGTGTCCTTCCAGCCACAGCAGGTCGAAGATCATGTAGGTGACGGGGGTTCCCTTCATCCGCCGTCGGGCCTGGGCCGGGCTCGAGATCTGCATCCGCTGCTGAAGGGCCGAGAAGCTCGGCCGCCCTCCCGAGTCGAACGCCACGATCTCCCCGTCGAGGATCGCGCTGCGCGACCCGAGCACCCGCGACAGCTCTGAGAGCTCGGGGTACTTGCCGGTGATCTCGATCAGGTTGCGGCTCTCCAGCCGCAGCTCACCGGGCCGGCAGTAGGCGAGCGCCCGTACCCCGTCCCACTTGATCTCGTAGGCCCATCCCTGCTCGGGCTGGGGGAGATCGCCCGCGCGGGCGAGCATCGGCACGATCCCCTCGGGCATCGGCTCGCGAGCGGCATCGGAGGGTGCGTCCATGCGGTGGATCAGCCAGTCCTTCGGCGCGCCGCCCTGCTCGATCGGAAACAGCGCGTAGCGACCCTCCACACGGCTGCCGTGGAGGGCCACCTCGACCTTGCGGGGTTCCCACTTCAGGCACTCGTAGGTGCCCGCGTCCCACACCGTCATCCGCCCGGCGCCGTACTGGCCGCGCGGGATCTCGCCCTCGAAGTCGAGGTACTCGATCGGGTGGTCCTCGGTGGCGGCCGCGAAGCGGTTGTCCCCGGGGGCGTCGGGCAGCCCCTTCGGGAGCGCCCAACTGGCCAGCACGCCGTCGCGCTCCAGGCGCAGGTCCCAGTGCAGGCGGCGGGCGTGATGCTCCTGGATCACGAAGCGGGGCTGCGGTCCTCCGCCGCCCTCGTCGCGGGTGCTCGTGCCCTGTGTGGGGGCAGGCTCGGGTGTGGCCGCGAAGTCGCGTTTGGCCGAGTAGGTGCCAAGCGGCTTCTTGCCCGTGGCCTTCTTTCCCGCGGGCGCGTTGCCGGCGGGCTTCTTGCCCGTGGCCTTCTCGCCGGGCCCTGCCTTAGCCCGTGCGTGCCCTTTCGGCACGCCTGACACAGCCGGCTAGCGCCGGGACGGCGCTGCTTTTTTGGCGCGAGGTTTCGCGGCGGCCTTCTTGGGGGCCGCTTTGCGCGCTGGTTTGCGGGGGGCGGGAGCGTCGGTGGCCTCGTCGTCCTCGCGCGCCCGGACCGCGTCGAGGCTCGCCTTCAGCGCGCTCATCAGATCGGGAGCCGGCTGGGCGACCTCCTCGGCCACCGGCTGGACGGCGATCTCCTCGCCCTGGGCCTTGCGCTCGATCAGGTCGAGCACTTCCTTGCGGTAGGTGTCGTGGTACTTCTGCGGCTCGAACTCGGCGGCCAGCGATTCGACCAGTTGGATCGCGATCTCGAGCTCACGCTTGGTGGTCTTGACCTCCGTGGTCTCGGTGACCTCCTCGAGCTGGTCGGGCGGGGTGACTTCGTCGGCGAAGATCATCGTCGCCATCCCGAGGGCGTCGCCGATCGGGCGGATCGCCACCAGTGACTCCTTCGAGCGGATCACGACGCGGGCGATCGCCACTTTGCCGGCCTCCCGCATCGCCTCGTGCAGCAGCCGGTAGGGCTTGGCTCCCCCGGGACCGGGGGCGAGGTAGTAGGGGTGGTCGTAGTAGACCGGGTCGATCTCGGCCAGCTCGACGAACTCCTCGATCTCGATCGTGCGCGACTTCTGGGGGGCGAGCGCGTTCAGCTCGGCGGGCTCGATCACGACATAGCGTTCGGGCGTGATCTCGAATCCCTTGACGATGTCCTCGTAGGGAACCTCTTCCCCGGACTGCGGGTCCACCCGCTTCTGCGAGATGCGCACGCCGCTCTTGCCCGACAGCTGGTGGAAGCGCACGCTCTTGCGGTCCAGGGCGCTGTACAGCTTGACGGGGACGCTCACCAGGCCGAAGCTGATCGCTCCTGTCCACATCGCACGGGGCATAGACGCAAGTAGTACCACGGCGGCGCAAACAGCCCTGCAAATCGGACCCCCTGCAAGCCGGCCTGCCGATGCGAGCCGCCTTGCCGCGGCCCGCGCTCCAGGACCGTCAGGCGATCGCGGGTGTCTCCGGCAGCCCGGCCAGGGCGTCGGCCATTTCCTGCTCGGAGAACTCGGGGTCCTCGAGCTCGCCCGCGAGGAAGGCGTCGTAGGCGGAGAGGTCGAAATGGCCGTGGCCGCAGAGGCCGAACAGGATCACCCGCGGCTCGCCGGCCTCCCGGGCCGCCTCGGCTTCCTCGAACACCGCCCGGATCGCGTGGGCGGGCTCGGGCGCCGGGATGATGCCCTCGCAGCGGGCGAAGCGGACGGCGGCCGCGAACGTGTCGTTCTGGCGGTAGGCCCGCGGCTCGACCACTCCCGCCCGTACCAGCGCGGAGACGACCGGGGAGTCTCCGTGGTAGCGCAGGCCTCCGGCGTGGACCGGGGGCGGGACGAAGTCGTGCCCGAGCGTGTACATGGGCATCAGCGGCGTGAGTCCGGCGGTGTCGCCGAAGTCGTAGCGGTAGGAGCCGCGGGTGAGGGTCGGGCAGGCGCTCGGCTCGGCGGCCACGAATCGGGTCTTGGCAGTGCCCCTGAGCACATCGCGCATGAACGGGAAGGTCAGGCCGCCGAAGTTGGAGCCCCCGCCCACGCAGGCGATCACGACGTCCGGCTGCTCCCCGGCGAGTTCCATCTGCGCCTGGGCCTCCTGGCCGATCACGGTCTGGTGCAGCAGCACGTGGTTGAGGACCGAGCCGAGCGCGTAGTTGGTGTCCTCGCGCGAGGCGGCGACCTCGACCGCCTCGGAGATGGCGATCCCGAGCGAGCCCGTGGGGTGCTGCTGCTGGGCGGTGCCCGACTGTGTGAGGGTGGACGGCGAGCGGTGGACGGTGGCTCCCCAGGTCTGCATCATCGAACGCCGGTAGGGCTTCTGGTCGTAGGAGGAGCCGACCATGAAGACCTCGCACTCCAGGCCGAACAGCGAACAGGCGAAGGCCAGCGATGAGCCCCACTGGCCCGCTCCCGTCTCGGTGCTGAGGCGCTTGACGCCGGCCTGGGAGTTCTCGTAGGCCTGGGCCACGGCCGTGTTGGGCTTGTGCGAGCCCGACGGGGAGACGCCCTCGTACTTGTAGTAGATGTGGGCCGGGGTATCGAGCTCCCGCTCAAGGCGCCGGGCCCGGTACATCGGTGTGGGGCGCCACAGGCGGTAGGCGTCCAGCACCGCCTCTGGGATCGGCACCTCCGCCTCGGCGGAGACCTCCTGTTCGATCAGCCCCATGGGGAAGATCGGGGTCAGGTCAGGAGGACCCGCAGGTTCCATCGTCTGCGGGTTCAGGGGCGGCAGAGGGTCGCCCGGAAGGTCGACGAGCAGGTTGATCCACTGCCTCGGCAGCTCACGCTCGCTCAACAGGAACTTGACCGGCGCCTCACCCATCGCGGGCTCCTTTCCGGGGTCTCTGGCGGGGAGCCCACCCTAGCGCCGGCGCCGCCCGAGCGCACGT
The DNA here is from genome assembly GCA_963758055.1 of uncultured Solirubrobacteraceae bacterium. GTDB lineage: Bacteria > Actinomycetota > Thermoleophilia > Solirubrobacterales > Solirubrobacteraceae > Palsa-744. The sequence goes on along the minus strand of CAVWTU010000003.1, from coordinate 531,058 downwards.
TCTGTGGACGGGCGCCAAAACTGGCCGGCTGGCCAGTACGCTGTCTGCAGGCAGGCCATGTGGCGAGCGACTACGGAGGTGCCGGGCTGATGGCAACCGTTGGACGGGACATCAAGAGCGTCGAACTCACCGACAAACAGCTGTGGCAGGAGGGCCCGCCCAACGAGACCTTCAAGCGCATGCGCGAGGAATGCCCGATCCACTGGACGGAGAGCTTCGAAATGTTCCCCGACGAGGCCGGGTTCTGGTCGGTGACGACGTGGGACGACATCCACGCCGTCAGCCGTGACTGGCAGACCTACTCCTCCGAAGAGGGTGGCGTGATCCTGGCCGCGGGCGGCTTCCCGATCGAGCTCGCGCGGGCGATGTTCATCGGCATGGACCCGCCCAAGCACGACCGCCTGAAGGCCCTCTTCCAGGCCGGCTTCACGCCGCGGCGGATCGCCGACCACGAGGACCGGATCCGCCAGATCACGATCGAGGTCCTGGACCGTCTCGAGGGCCGTGAGCACGCCGACCTCGTCTCCGACGTCGCCCAGCCGGTGGTGGCGCGCGTGATCGGGAGCTTCATGGGGATCTCCGAGGAGGAAGACGAGGGCTGGGCGAAACTCATGAACTCGGTGCTCGGGGCGATGGACCCCGACCTCAACCCCGGGGGGGTCGAGGGCGCCGTCGAGAACGACGTGCCGGAGATCTTCGAGCGCTGCCAGCGGCTGATAGCCGAGCGCCGGGAGCGGCCCACCGACGACCTGACGAGCGTGTTGGTGCACGCGGAAGTCGATGGCAGCCGCCTGGAGGAGCACGAGATCGTGATGGGCTTCTTCCTCTTGATGGCCGCCGGCAACGACTCCACGAAGGCCACCTACTGCAGCGGGATGAGGGCACTGATGGAAGACCGTGAGCAGATGCAGCTGCTTCTGGACGACCCCTCCCAGGTTCCCGCCGCGGTGGAGGAGTCATTGCGGATGTTCCCGGCGTTTGCCCACTTCCGCCGTACGGCCACTTGCGACACGGAGCTCCACGGGCAGCAGATCAAGAAGGGCGACAAGGTCGTGATGTGGTACGTCTCCTCCAACCGGGACGGCTCTCGGTATGAGGATCCGGATCGCTTCGACCTGCGCCGCAACCCCGAGCACCAGGCCTTCGGGGCCGGTGGCCGCCACTTCTGCCTGGGGACGGCTTTGGCACGGCTGGAGCTGAGGGTTCTGCTCGAGGAGACCCTGCGCCGCTACCCGGGGATCAGGCTGGACGGCGATCCGGTGTACGTCCAGAGCCTGTTCATCAACCAGCTCAAGACGCTGCCCGTGGCCCTCGGCGGCTGAACTCAGCTCACCCGGCTCGCCGAGTGGCGCCGGCGATGTGTCCAGAAACGGACGCCGGGATGTCCGAGAGTGGATGGAAGCAGGGTTGCGGCGGCGGATACAAATCGTCTACAGCGTGATCCACCGACAGGCCGCCTCAGCCGATCGGCTGCCTTCTCTGTAGGTCGGAGGGGCGGGCATACATGGTGTTCACGCCGTCGCCTGGGGACCCGCAAGGGGGTTGCGGAGGTGCGTGGAAGCAGGGAGCTCCCGCGCACCTCCGTTGTTGATGGCGGCCCGGACCAGACGGGGGCGGTCAACCGCCCGGAAGAGGCCCCTGCCCGGCCCGGCCCGGTCTCACCGCAGCATCGCGGTCAGGGTGCGGTCCGGCTGGACCACCTCCGCCACCGTGAACTCCTCGACCTCGGGGAGGTCGGGAATCGAGCCCGCGGGAAACGCCCGCGAGGCTGCGAACCGGTCGAAGGCGTCGTGTGACTCCCACACGTCGAAGATCGCCCATCCTCCCTCCACCGGTCCGGAGGCGTGGAGGATCAGGCCCTCCGGCGGATCGGTGCGGACGTTCAGATGGGCATCGATGGACTGGTGCTGGCGGGGCGTCCCGCCGTCGAACCTGAGCCGGGTGCAGACTGCCATGGCAAGCCTCCCATCGAGGGTGATCGCGCAGCTTTTTGGGGTGTTCCCAGTGTGCCACTTCCCGGGCCTCGCGAAACACAAATCGGAAATCCGTCTGACGCCGGCCGCGGTGGGCGCTGCGGCCGGGACCCGACCCGCTGACAGACGAACTCGACCAGCGAGCCGATCGCGCGGTGATCGACCCGCGCGCCGCTCACCGGTGGGCCTCGTGCACGAACAGCGTCCCTTGCTGGCAGCCGCTGAGGCCGAGCTCCTGGACGGCCTCCCTCACACCCGGGAACTCGGGGTGGGTGAAGTCGTCGAGGATCACCAGCGCGTCCGGCGCGAGCGTGGGATTCCAGGCGTCGAGCTCCTCGAGCGTGTCGCGCCGTCCGTGGGCGCTGTCCACGTACAGCAGGTCGACCATGTCCTCGCTGAGCGGGCCGCTCGAGCCCGGGGCCTGCACGAACGTGATGCGCTTGCGTACGCCGGGGTCCACCAGCTCCAGGTAGCGCTCGCGCTCGACCCGGTAGACCGGGTCGTATGTGACCACCTCGCGGTGGCGGTCCTGCAGCGCCAGCGCGACCGCGGTCCAGCCCGTCCCCGTGCCGAGCTCGACGACGCGGCGGCGGCCACGCGCGAGCCTCAGCAGCAGTGCGAGGTCTGGTGGGCGTGTGGCGGAGACGAGGCTGAACTGGTCGCCGATCTGCGACGCCAGGCGGTGGGCGCGCCAGTCGAACAGCGCCACGCGCCGGGGCAGCACTCGCAGGCCGAGCAGGTAGCGCAGCTCCTGCCTCACGGGTGACCCACTTCGGGGACTCGCCGAACGGGCCGCCATCTGTAACGGGCATCGTATGCCAAGCCGACCGCGCCGGCACGGAGCGACGGGAGCTGGCGCGGATGCGTCTACGTCGAATACCGCCGTGCCGTGCCAGCCGCGGCGGGGAGTCACCGCCCGGCGAAGGCGGCCATCAGGCGCGTTGTGTGTGGGGGCCGAGCAACCGGCCCCCACACACGACCCTGATCTACGGTCGGGCCACCAACGCGGCGGCTATTTGGCTTCCACAGTGTTCGGCGGCAGGAAGTTGTCGAAGCCGACCACTTGCGCACCACCGAGCGTGCCGGTTCCGGAAGTGAATTCGAGACTGTTCACGTTCACCCAGGGGAACAGCGTCCCCGAAAGCGTAAACAGCGGTCCGGTTTTTTTGCAGACGAATTCCAGTTTGATCCCCGCGATTTCATCTGCGATCGGTGGAATTTCAACCAGTTTCGTCGCCCAGGACAATCCGAGCGAATTGACTTTCAGAGCGCCTTGCACGCCGGCGGAGTTGACGGGACAAGGGTTCGGCCCGCAGCTGGTGACTGTGAATGCTTTCATCAGGTCAACGCCGGGTCCGCCCGACGCCGGGTTTTCGAGGACCTCGGCGTCTTTCACCTTGCAGCTGACCGTGATGGTGGTTCCGGGAATCGGGCCAATTGTGAGGCCAGCTTCGGTTCTGACGGTCTTTTTTTTGGTGAGGAGTTTACTGTTGACATACCAGTGTGGTACGGCCTGAGCCGCTGCTGGGACCGCCACAAATGCAACGACCGCGAGCAGCGGTGCGAGCGCAGGCAGAAGCCGCCTGTTCATAACTGCCTCCCTTTACTCCGTGTGGAACAAGCGAGGCACGCAGCACTCTCCTGCGTCCGAGCGCACCCACTTGCAGATGCTGCCACGCTAGTCGCGGACGGCCACGGTTGTCAAGAGGTTGTAAAGGACCACACGCCCGACGATCGCGGAGCCGAGCGGTTACCGCGCTCAGCGCTATGGGTCGAGGTGGTCGGGATGGGCTAAGAAGGTTTCACGGTGTCCCCCGGCCGGGCTTCTCGCAGCGCAGAGAGAGGTTGGCGTCACCGCGGATCGCATGTCTCCACCAGAACCGGGCCACGCGGTAGTGCCGGAGTGCCGCCCGCCCGCCCCGGGACCTCGCGAGCAGGCCCCGCAGTCCGCCCCGAGGCGATCGCGGGTCGGGTGTGCCGGCCGGCTGACGGGCACCGCGGGCTTCGGTGAGCCCGGTCAGCTCCACCTCGAACCCGGCCTTCCGCGCCGCGCGCCGGTACTGGCCCAGGAAGTAGACGTGCTCGTTGCCCTCGAATTCCGACACCTCGCTGGCATGCCGGCGCTTGGGTCGCAACGGGAAGCGCAAGGGCTCGTTGAGGACGAGCAGGACGCCTCCCGGGCGCAGCACGCGGTGGATCTCGGCCAACGCCCGCTCCAGATCCCGGCGGTCGTTGTGGTGGAGCACCTCACAGCAGAAGACCCAGTCGAGCGTCTCGCTTGCCAGTGGCAGCTCGAGCATCGAGCCGAGCACTCGCTCGAAGTAGACCTCGTCGCGGATGAAGTGCTCGGCGGTGCGCAGACCCTGTAGCTCGGTGGCGGTGATGTCCAGCGCGATCACCTCGAGTCCCCGGGAGGCGAATATGTTGCTCGCCCAGCACGTGTTGCTGCCGACATCCAGCAGCCGCTGGCCTGCCTGGAAGGCCGTCCTTGCCAGCAGCCGGCGCATGCCGTTGGCCTGCCCGATCCAGTACGGGAGCTCGATATCCGGGAGTTCGCGAATGCGCTCCCCGTCCCAGCCGTCCCGTCGCATCACCTCGGCGAACCGCTCCAGGCCCGCCGCCTCGCGCACGATTACCGGCGACGGCTCGTACAGGAGGTCCACGATCCCCTCGCTCAACTCCCGGCGCAGTCCGCACCGATCGCAGCCGAGTGTGCCCTCGCGCAGCTCCGTTCCGTTGCGCGCGGCGACGTCCACCGCGAAGCTTCCCTCCGCGTGGCAGCTCGGGCACCGCAGCAGTTGCACTAACGCCTCTTGCACTCCCAGTGGGCGCGGCGGGTTTCGAACCTGCGACCTCTCGCGTGTGAAGCGAGCGCTCTCCCACTGAGCTACGCGCCCTGGACGGTCGATTCTACGGGCTTCCCGCGGCGCCCCGGTGCCTGGTGGTGCTCGCTACCCCTGCTTCATTTCGTACTCGCCGCCGAACTTGAACAACTGGGTCGCTTCGAGCGTGACGGCCTCTTCTTCGGGTTCCTCGCTGACCGGGTTGATGAACTGCTCGATCAGGGCCTGTTCGCCGGTGCCGATCGCAAAGGCGATGCCGCCCTCCTTCGTCATCTTGTCGGGCTTTTCGGTCCATCTCCCCGACAGCGTGCCGTGGAGGGTCGAAAGCGCTTCCGCGCATTCGAATTCGGCGAACGCCTCGCCGGGGGCGGGTTCGGTGCCGCCTTCTTGCTTGCCGGTGAACGACACCACGGGTTCTCTGCCGGCGCCTTCGCCGACCACCCCGAGCAGTAGCTTGGTTTCGATTTCGCCCGCTTCGCGCCCGTGGGTCGTGCAGAGCTGCCCGACGGAGTTCTTGCAGCCGGTGAATTTGAAGGTCGCCTGCACCCGTGTCGCGCCCAGCACCTCGCCCGAGCCGCCGCTCTTGGAGCAGGCGATTTCGCCCTGGGTGGAGACGAGCCTGGCCGCCTTGTGCTTCGGGGCCTTCCCCTTCGCCGTCCAACTCGGACCCGGGTCGAGTTCGTACTTGTCCGCCTTGCCGCCCAGCGCGATTTCTTCTGCGCTGGCTTCGACGGTGCAGTGCTTGTCGAGGTAGTGGCCGCTGTAGCCCTTGTTGACCTTGACGGCCTTCACGCAGGTCGGCGAGCTGACGATTTCCGTAGAGGCCTGGGCGCCCGCCGCGATCGCCGCGCTGAGCGCAGAGGCGACGATGAGGCAGAGCCCCGTGATCCTGGTCCGTCCGTGCATTGCTCCTCCCCCTCCTGATGATTCTCCGGTGGGCAACGCGGCCGTCCCGGGCAATCCCGAGTCACCCTCGCCCTCCCCGCGCCGGCGGGCGACCCACCGCATGTCGTCCCTTCGGACGATAGCCCAGACGGACCGCTCGCGCATCTCGAGCCGGTGCGGATTCACGCCCCTGTCGGGACCCGGCCAGCCGCCTTTCAGCTCGTCGGCGGCGGTGCGAGGACGTACACACGCACCTGCGGAGTCGCCGGCCAGGAGAACACCCACCGCCGCCGCCCGCCGACCCGGACGCTGCCTTCCTGAGGAAGCCGGCGGGGTGGAGCGCCGCCGGCGATCGAGTGCCCGCCGGAGAGGACGAACACGGAGGCTCCGCTGGTGGCCCTCACGACCCGCACGAGCTCGTCGTAGGTGGTCGCGTGCAGGGCCAGGCGGGCGGCGACGTGCATTGCCACCGAGCCCCACGCGTTCGCCTGCACCTGCCCGCAGCTGAGGGCGGTCGCGGCGGGCCCGGGCCGGGGTATCAGCAGGGCGGCGGTGAGGGTCCCGGACGGGAAGCTGCCGGCCGTGAACACGCGCGCCAGGTACGTGCCCCGACCGAGCGCCAGCGGTGCTTCTGAGCGCGGCAGCGACGGTGGCGGCTGCAGGGTGCCCATCAGGACCGAACGACCGCGATAGAGCTCTATCGGAACATCGATCAGGCGGCTGACGAGCTTCACATAGCCGGTGTCGTCCTGAACCGACATCACGTAGGTTCCGAGTCTCCGGCCGTGGAGCTCGAGCGTCCCGGTTACGGGGGCGATCACGTAGGGACCGCCGACGTCGGCGAGCACCCGGCCGCCACGGAGCACCCGCAGCCGCACGATGTGCCAATGGGGCGTGTAGACGATTGCTGCCACCGCAGCGTGGATCGCGGCGGCGTTCCCCGAGGACAGGGCGCTCAGCAGGGCCCCAGATTCGCGCACGTGAGCCCTGTCGGCGAGTGTCTCGCGCCCTGACAGCTCATCCCGGTAGATCCGCTTAGCCACCTGCTCGTCGACGTCGGCCACGGCGGCGGCGCTTCGGATTCCACACGCGTGCGTCGCGTCGGCGGCTTCGCGACGGGAGGCCCCAGCCGTGAAGAGCGCGGCGGGCTGGGCCGCGACGGGCGCGTCGTCGTCGTCTGCGTCGGCCGCGCCGGTGGCGAGCGCCGCGGCCCCTCCGACGAGCACGAGCGCGGCTGCTGCCCCGAGCGACCGCCGGACGCGCCGGCTCCACGGCAATCCCATGCGGGGAGTATCAGCCTCGCCGATAAGCGCTGCTTCAGCGAGGGGTGAGAGGCTTCATATGGGGCAGCCGGTTCCTCGCCCCGCCGGCGCCGGGCGGTGGCTCAGGCCGCGGCCAGCTGCACGACCAGCAGCGCGGCGATTGAGCCGAAGCAGAACAGATGCTGGCGGCAGATCGCGCGGGCCAGATCGCTCTGGCGGGCGGGAGGATCCGAGCGCGTCCCGAGCCGGACCGCGCTCGGGACGGTGCGGCTGCCGGCCACTCCGATCGGCACCGCCGCGAGCACCAGCGACACCCATCCGGCCCACGCCGGGCCCTGGCCGGCCGCGATCTGGGCGATGATCGCCCCGAGCGTCAGCAGCATCACGGCGGCCACCAGGCGGTTCATCGGCGCGGCCGTGGTGGTCACGCGTCGGTAATAGCCGGCGATCGAAGCCAGCACCGGCTCCTCCAGCTCCCCGCCGGGCCGGCGTAGGACCTGTACGTCGAACATCAGGTCGAACCACAGCACGGCGAGCAGGAAGCCGGCCCCGGCAGAGATGAACGGCCTCACGACCCGAGCTTCACCTGCTCCTTCGGGGACAGCTCGTTGCGTTCCTTGGAGTATTGGTCGGCGAGCTGCTGGAGCTGGGCCGTCGTCAGGGAGGCGCCGAACGTCTTTTCGCCTCCGAGCTTCTTGTAGGCCGCCAGCAGCTGCTTGCCGGTTTCCGCGAGCGTGAAGTGGGCGTCGTAGATGCTCTCGATGTACAGCGGCAGGTTGCGACGGGCGAACTCGGCCTGGGTGCGCGAGCCGTGTTCGATCTGTTCGAGCGAGCTTTCGAGCAGCTGCCAGCTGCGTGAGCCGAGCGTCCGGAAGGATCGGAACCGGTTCGCCAGGGGAGAGGCCGGGCCGGTGAGCTGGGCCGAGCCTTCTTCGGTCAGCAGGGCCGGGAGGGGAAGCTGGGCCGCCCGCTGGGCGGCGAGGCGGACCTTCGCGCGTGTGCGGGGTCGAGGGGTGTCCCTTGACCCCGCCGAGGATCGCGGGCCAGGCATCCTTCGTGGCCGCCACCTCGGCTTCCACCCGCGGGACCGCCGCGGCCAGCGCGGCCGTCACGGCGATGAAGTCTTCGTTCTCGAGCTTGGCCTCGGCGGGCGTGGCCACCTTGTGCCTCCCGCAGCCGGCCAGCGTCACGGCAGCGCCAAGGGCGAGCACCAGCGCGAGCAACTGCAGGCGCGAGCACGGTCTGGCGGAATGGGCGGGCGGCGGAGGGCCACCGTGGCCGTGAGGGCTCGTGGCGCTAGGTGCCCAGCAGGTCTACGACGAAGATGAGCGTTTCGTTCGGCGGGATGCTCCCGGACCCGGCTGCCCCGTACGCGAGCGCGGGCGGGATCGTTAGTTCGCGGCGGCCGCCCACCTTCATCCCCGGAATGCCTTTTTCCCATCCGCGGATCACGGATTTCTTGCCGAGCGTGAAGGTGAAGGGTTCGTTGCGCTTCCACGACGAGTCGAATTCCTTGCCGTTCTTGTAGTTGATGCCCACGTAGTTCATGGTCACCGTCTGGCCGGTTTTGGCTTCGGCGCCCGTCCCCACGATCAGGTCTTTGATGACCTCTTTCTTCGGCGGCGTCCCGCCGGGCGACTTCACGACCGGCTTGTTCGCCAGCGGCCCGCTCGTCGGCGTCTTCGGCTCGTTCGAGCTGGTTTCGCTCGGTTCGCTCTTGGTCGTGGACTTCAGCAGAGCGTTGTCGGACTTGTTCTCGTTGCCGACGGTGATCGTCGAGGAGCCGCCCGAGCCGCAGCCCGCCAGCACGGCGGCCGTGAGGCCGCCGGCGATGAGCAGGGCGATCGGGGATCGACGGGGGGTGTGGGTGAGCGTCTTGAGCTTGATCACGGTGGGGCAGCCTAGCGGAAGTGCAGGCGGTGGTGCGCTCGTTGTTAGGATCGACGCGGACCGTGCTAGGCGGGGAGGTAGCGGTGCCCTGTAACCCGCAATCCGCTCTAGCGGGGCTGAAGTCCCTCTCGAGGGGCACCGGCCCCGGTCGCTCCCTCGCCAGGGGCGTTGATGGTTCGGGTCCCGCGCGATGTCGGCTCGCGAACCAGGTCAGATCCGGAAGGAAGCAGCCTTAAGCGATCACCGCCAGGCGCAGCGGGAGCTCCCGGATCGGAGTCTCCGGCGAAGGCAGGCGCCGGGTTTCGGGCGTCCCGGAGGAGGGTGCACGGTCCGTCATCGCCTGCGACAGCGCTCGAGCACTCGCCAGGAGGGGTCCGCGCGGGTCTCGACGAAGCCGGCGGGCGGGCGGCCCGCCGAATGCGGGTCGTGGCGGTCGAGCACGTAGTCGCGCAACGCCCGCGGGCTCGCCGCCAGATACACGCCATGGCTGATCTGGCCGGCCTCGGGGCTGACGATCCTCGCCGGGCTGGTCTTCAGGTACAGGGCCAACAGCGGGATCGGGGCGTGGTTGGGCACCCCCACCGGTCCGCACAGGAGCGTCACCGCATCCTGTTTGACGAGCGTCAGGAGTTCGTCTTCGATGCCGTGCTGGGCCGACAGTTCGTCGAGCTGTCGGTGGGCCGATTTGACCGTCGCCGGGGTGTAGGCAACGAGTGCCACCGCGACCACGACCGCCGCGATCTGCCAGATCCGCCGATGTCGGTCCCCGCGCTCGAGCAGCTCCCAGCCGAACACCCCCGCCCCGCAGAAGATGCACAGGAGCGCGTCCACGAGGAAGCCGTAGCGGCTGTTGATCGGCAGCCCGACGGTGGCGAAGCCCGCGAACACGATCACCGCGATCACCCCCGCGGCGGCCGCCAGGGCCGCCCGCCGGCGCACCCACAGCAGTGCCAGGACTCCTCCCACAGCCGCCCCCAGCAGCACCGGCGGGCGCAGCACTTCGCCGATCCTCCTCGGGATGTACTCGGGGACGTTGCTCGATCCCCGTCACCCGCTGCAGGGTGCTGGCGGTGTGACGGGTGTTGGTGAGCGACCAGAACGGGTTGCCGGTGACGGCGAGGTCGCTGATCAGCCACACCAGCGGTGCGCTCAACGCGAGCCCCACGAGTCCCCCAGCTCCCGCCGGCCACGCACCGGCGGCCCTCGCCGCGGCCGGCGCCCCGAGCCCGGGCTCGCGCGCGGGCCGTCGCCGTCGGCGTCGGCGTCGGCCAGCCGCCGTAACGCCGGCGAGCGCTCGGCGACCACCAGGTAGATCACGTACAGCCCCGAGAAGACCCACGCCTCCGGTCGCAGGAGCCCGGCCACCGCCAGCAGCACCAGGACCGGCGCCCCCGCCCGGCGCCTGCGGGTCTCCACCAGCAGCGCTCCCAGCACCGCCAGCAGGTAGGGGATGTCGACGTAGGCCCGCACCCCGTAGGAGATCACCGGCACCCGCGTGAGGAAGATCAGCGCCGCGAGCGCGCCCGCCGCGCGGGTGAACCATTCCCGCCCCAACAGGTAGATCACCCACCCGCAGCCCGACAGGGCGAGGAAGCCCAGCGCCACCGTCACGTCCTCCACCGCATGCGGTCCCAGCGGGTACAGGACGAGACCCACCAGCTCCAGGAGCGGGTGCGGGGTGGGCGCGATCGGGACCCCATAGGCGGGTGTTTCGCCCCGCGCCAGCTGGCCTCCCCAGGCCAGCGCATAGAGCGTGTCGTAGTTGGCGAAGGCGACGCCGTAGATCACCCTCAGCAGCAGCGCCCCGCCGACGATGGCCCCCGCGGGGGCCGCCACGCGCGCGGCCGTACGCTTCGTCGCGGCCCACATGGGCGCGGACGCTACCCCCTCGCGCAGCACGCCCGCGCAGCGCTTCGGGGCTGCCTACCGGCGTGGGTAGACTCACGCCAGGGTGTCGCCAGAGGAGCTCTCACTGCCCGGACAGTCGCTTTATCGCAGGCATCGGCCGCGTACGTTCGCTGAGGTCGTGGGCCAGGAGCCGGTCACCAGGACGCTCCGCCACGCCGTCGAGCGGGACAAGGTCCACCACGCGTACCTGCTCGTCGGCTCCCGCGGCACCGGCAAGACCTCGATGGCGAAGATCCTTGCCGCCAGCCTCAACTGCGCCGAGGGCCCCACGACCGAGCCGTGCGGGCGTTGCGAGTCGTGCGTATCGATCGCCCGTGCGAGCTCGCTGGACGTGCTCGAGATGGACGCGGCCTCGAACAACTCCGTCGAGGACATCCGTGAGCTGCGGGAGAGCGTGGCCTACGCGCCCGTCAGCGGACGCCGCAAGATCTACATCCTCGACGAGGCCCACATGCTCTCCACGGCGGCCTGGAACGCGTTCCTGAAGACCCTCGAGGAGCCCCCGCCGAACACCGTGTTCGTGCTCGCCACGACCGAGGCCGGCAAGATCCCGCCGACGGTCATCGACCGCTGTCACCGCTTCGACTTCCAGCGGCCCACGGTCGAGCAGATCGGCATCGTCCTGCGCCGGGTGGCTGACGCCGAGGCGATCCAGATCCCCCCGGAGGCCCTTGCCGCGATCGCCCGCTCGGCCACCGGCAGCTTCCGCAACGCGCTCGGAACGCTCGAGCAGCTCGTCACCTACAGCGGCAGCGAGATCGCCCTCGAGGACGCACTGGCGGTGCTCGGCGTGGCCGACGCCGGCTTCCTGCAGGACACGATCGACGCGGTCGCCCGTGGCGACGCCCCGGGCGCCCTGCGGGCGCTCGAGGAGCGCGCGCAGCAGGGCAACGACCCCGCCTCCCTGGCCCGTGACCTCGAGGGGCGTGCCCGCGAGCTGTTGCTGGTCCAGGCGCTCGAGGAGGTCCCGTCCGAGCTGTCCCTCACCGCCGAGGCCGATCAGGCGCTGCGCGAACAGGCGGCCCGTGTCGGCCATGACCAGGTCCTGCGCCTGCTGGAGCTCCTGGGGGAGGCGATGGAGGGCATCCGGGCCGGCGCCGACGCCCGCACGCGGCTGGAGCTGGCGCTCGTGAAGGCCGCCCGTCCCGAGCTCGACGGCTCGCTGAAGGCGCTCCTGGCCCGGATCCAGCGCCTGGAGGCGGGCGGCCCGACAGCGGCCGCTCCCGCGGGTTCGGTCACCCGTTCGATGGTCGCGGACGCTGCGCCTGCGGACACTGACCCTGCGGGCGCTCCCGCCCCGGCCGCGGACACTCCGCCCGAGGTCGCCCCCGAGCCGCGCGTGATCGCGCCCGCCGAGGAGTCTCCCCGGGGCCGGCAGCAGCAGGAGGCTTCCCCGCCGAGCGCCCCTCCGCCGGCGCCGAGCAGCGAGGCGACGGCCGCGGAGGACGCCCCCCCGGCGGACCCGGACGTCTCGCAGGCTCCGCCGTTCGCGGGCGATCTGGACTCGCTGCTGGAGATCTGGCCGGCCGTGGTGGAGCTGGTGCGGGCCGAGCACGCGATGCTGGGGGCGGTGATCAAGGATGCCCACCCGGTGGCGCTCGACGGCTTCGACCTCACACTCGCGTTCTCCGCGACCGCCCAGTTCCTGCGCAAGAAGGCCGAGGACCCGGCCAACCGGGCGATCGTCGGCGAGGCCCTGCGCTCGCTCGCGCCGGGCCGCTGGCGGCTGTCGTACGAGCTGCGCGACGTCCCCGCGGGCGAGGGGGAGGAGGGCGCCGAAGAGCTCTCCGAGGACGAGCTCGTACGCCGTTTCATCGAGGAGTTCGACGCCGAGGAGGTCCCCTCCGACTGGCTCCCGGACGGCCAGGCCGCCGAGCAGAACCCCGACGCGATGGCCGCGGGCGAGCGGGGGGCGTGATGGCCAAGCCGCCGCGCAAGGGCAACATGCAGCAGATGATGGCCCAGGTCCAGAAGATGCAACGGGACATGGAGGTCGCCCAGGAGGAGCTCCGCCAGGAGCTGGTCGAGGCCAGCGCCGGGGGCGGCGCGGTGCTCGTGAAGATCAGCGGGGACCTGCAGGTGAGGGAGGTGCGGATCGACCCCGCCGCGCTCGATCCCGAGGACGCCGAGATCCTCGGCGAGATGGTGCTGACGGCTATGAACGACGCCCTGCGCAAGGCCCAGGAGCTGGCCGAGCAGAAGATGGGCGGTGCCACCGCGGGGCTCGATCTGGGCGCCCTCGGTGGGCTGGGCTTGCCGGGTCTGTGAGCGACGCCTCCTACGCGCCGCCCGTGCGGCGGCTGATGACGGAGCTCGCCAAGCTCCCGGGTGTCGGGCACCGCACCGCGCAGCGGTTGGCGTTCCACATCCTGCGCGCCACCCCGGAGGAGGCGGCCGGGCTGGCCGAGGCGATCGTCGAGGTCAAGCAGAAGATCACACTCTGTGAGCGTTGCTTCAACCTCACCGATGAAACCCGTTGCCGGATCTGTACCGACGCGCGCCGCGACCAGGCCCTGATCTGCGTGGTCGAGGAGCCCAGCGACGTGATCCCGATGGAGCGCACGCACGAGTACCACGGCGTCTACCACGTACTCGGCGGCGCGCTGTCGCCGATCGACGGCGTCGATCCCGAGGACCTGAAGATCGCCGAGCTGCTCGAGCGCGTGACCGCGGCGGGCGCGGAGGGCGCGCCGGTGAGGGAAGTGGTGCTTGCCACCAACCCCACCACCACGGGCGAGGCCACGGCGCTGTACATCGCCGAGGAGCTGCGCTCGCGGGCGCCCCAGGTGAGCGTCACCCGGCTGGCCAGCGGCCTGCCGGTGGGCTCGGACCTCGAGTACGCCGACGAGGTCACGCTCGGCAAGGCGTTCGCCGGCAGGAGGGCGTCGAGGCTGTGGACGCGTACCTGCGCCACTGGGCTGTGTGATGAAGTTCGGCGGCACCTCGGTGGCGGACGCCGAGCGCATCAAGCGCGCCGCCCGGCGGATCGTGGCCACAGCGGAACGCGGCCACCCGGTCGTCGCGGTGCTGTCGGCGCGCGGCAAGACCACCGACGAGCTGATCGCGATGGCGGAGGAGGTCTCCGCAGGCTCCGGACCCGCGCGAGATGGACATGCTGCTGTCCTCGGGCGAGCGCATCTCCTGCGCGCTGTGCGCGATGGCGATCCACGACCTCGGCCACCAGGCGATCTCGCTGACCGGCTCCCAGGCGGGGATCGTCACCGACGAGTCCCACACCAAGGCGCTGATCCTCGACGTCCGCGCGGACCGCATCCAGGCGGCCCTGGAAGAGGACAACATCGTGCTCGTGGCCGGCTTCCAGGGCGTGTCGAGCACGGCCCGACAACGTCACCACGCTCGGCCGCGGGGGCTCGGACACGAGCGCCGTGGCGCTGGCGGCGGCGCTCGGCGCCGACGTGTGCGAAATCTACACCGACGTCTCCGGCGTCTTCTCGGCCGACCCGCGGATCGTCCCGGACGCGCGCAAGCTGCCGGTCGTGTCCTTCGAGGAGATGCTCGAGATGGCGGCTTCGGGCGCCGGGCGTGCTGCAGCTGCGCTCGCTCGAGTACGCCCGCAACCACGGCGTGCGCATCCACTGCCGCTCGTCGTTCGACGAGCAGCCAGGTACCTTTGTGGTCGCCGAAGGAGAAGCCGATGGAGCAACCCCTCATCACCGCCGTCACCCACACCACCAGCGAGGCGCGTGTCACGCTCACCGGCGTCCCCGACGCGCCCGGGTGCGGCGGCTCGTATCTTCGGCGCGCTCGCCGAGGCGAACGTGAACGTGGACATGATCGTCCAGAACGAGCCCGCGTCCGCCGGGCGGCCCGGCCGAGATCTCCTTCACCGTCCCCCGCGAGGACCTGCGCACGGCCGGCGCGGCCCTGGAGCCGCTCAGCGGCGAGGCCTTCGAGGCGCTCAAAACCTACGAGGAGATGGGCAAGGTCTCGATCGTCGGCGCCGGGATGCGCTCCCACCCCGGAGTCGCGGCGAAGGTCTTCAGCGTGCTCGCCGAGGAGGGCGTGAACATCGACATGATCTCCACCTCACCGATCAAGATCTCGTGCGTGATCGACCGCGACCGGGTCGAGCTCGCGGTGAGCGCCCTGCACAGCGCCTTCGAGCTGGCCGGCGAGGGAACGGTCGGCGTCGAGCAGCCGTTCGGCTGATCACACGCCGCCGGCGTGCGGCCGACACGGGCCCGGGAAGGAGCTGGTCGATCGCCGCTGGACCGGCCCCGGTGCCCGCCGGATGGCGTAAGTGCCGATTCTTACATAGTCCTATAGGATCACCTCAGGGGTGGCGCGCGACGTCGGACGCGTCCTCTCAGCAATTGGGGAGCTACCGAATCAGGGGAGGTACGCAGGATGCATCGACCGCGTCTAGGGACGGTCGTGGCGCTCGTTGGCGCTGTTCATCGCGCTCGGGGGAACCGCCGTCGCCGCCAACCACTATCTGATCACGAGCACGAGCCAGATCAAGCCGAGCGTGCTGAAGACTCTGAAAGGGGCACAGGGTGCTCCCGGTGCGTCCGGGAAAGCGGGTCCTTCCGGACCTCCTGGATCTTCGGGTTCGCCCGGGCCCGGCGGGTCTGCCGGGGCTACCGGCCCGGCCGGGCCGTCCGGGCCGGCCGGCCCCACCGGTCCAGCGGGCGTGAAAGGTCAGACCGGGAGTGGCGGAACCCTCAGCCCACTCACCGAAGTGGAAGGCCCGGAAGCAGAAGGCGAAGAAGACGAAGGAATATTCGTGGCAGTTTCGGAAGCCAAATGCGGTGCGGGGGAAAGCGCCGTGAGCGGCGGCTCACTGGAGGCCTTCGGGGAAGTCGTCGGGAGCCGGAAAATCGCCGACACCTGGACCGTCGTCGCCCTCAGCGAAGGCCCGAACTTCGTGCGGGCGTACGCCGACTGCGCTCGCGAAGGCGAGGGCGTGTCGGCGGCGGTTACGTCCCCAGCCGTGATCGCCGCCAAGGTCGCGCACTTGAAGGCGCAGCTGGTCGCTGAGCTCAAGAAGGAGCGCGCCAAGCGTCGTTAGGAGAACGCGGCCGCTCCGACCCCAGCAGGTCGGCTCGGAGAATCGTCAACGCCCCCGGCTTCGGCCGGGGGCTCGGCGGCAGCGCAAACGCCCCGACGGTAGGGCGCCGCTCACAACTCCAGGATCGCCTGCACGCAGCGCTCGGCGGCGTGCCCGTCCCCGTACAGGGGTGGGCGCTCGGCCGGGGGCGTGCGGGCCAGCGCCGCGAGCGCGGCGCCCGCATCGAGGTCCACGAGCGTGTTCCAGCCGCTGCTCACCGTCTCCACCCACTCTGTGTTGGCCCGCAGGGTCACGCACGGGACGCCGGCCAGGTAGGCCTCCTTCTGGACACCCCCCGAGTCGCTCAGCACGGCACGGGCGTGGGTCAGCAGCGACGCGAACTCCAGATATCCGAGGGGCTCGGTCATGGTGAGGCCGTCGCTCCGGCGCAGCCGCTCGATCAGGCCGCTTGCCCGCAGACGCTCACGGGTGCGCGGGTGCACGGGAAACAGCACCCTCCCCGGTAGGTCCTCCACCAGCTCCACCAGGCGCTCCAGGCGCTCGGGGGGGTCGACGTTGCCCACCCGGTGGGCGGTCAGCAGCAGGTAGTCACCGGCCTGCAGGTCGTACTCGCCCAGCGCCGCCCGATCCTCGCGTGCGTGCTCGTGCCAGCGCATTGACACGTCCACCATCACGTCGCCGACCACCTGCACCCGGCCCGCGACCGACTCGGCCCGCAGGTTCTCCGCCGCCGTCTCGCTCGGGCACAGCAGCAGCTCGGCGAGGTGGTCGCTGAGCACGCGGTTGAGCTCCTCCGGCATCGAGCGGTCGAACGAGCGCATGCCCGCCTCCACGTGCACGACCGGGACCCCCGCCTGGGCCCCCGCGAGGGCACCCGCCAGCGTCGAGTTGGTGTCGCCGTAGACGAGCACGGCGTCCGCCTGCTCCTGCTCCAGCAGCGGCTCCAGGGCGGCGAGCATGCGCGACAGCTGGGAGGTGTTGCTGGCGCCCGAGATGCCCAGCTCGCGGTCGGGGCGCGCCAGCCCCAGCTCGCGGAAGAAGGTCCCCGAGAGGGCGTCCTCGTAGTGCTGCCCGGTGTGGATCAGCAGCTCCTGGGCGCGCTCACGCAGAGGCCCCGAGACGGCGGCCGCCTTGATGAACTGAGGGCGGTTGCCGACGACGGTGAGGACGCGCACCGCGGCCGGCTACGCTCGCCCGGCGCCCATCGCCCGGCGGATCGCTCAGGCGGCCGCGGCGACGACCGCGGCGGACCAGTCGATCACGGAGCTCGGGCGCACGACGTGGCGGCTCATGCCGAGCTCGTTCGGTTCGAGTCCCAGTGCCAGGCCCACGAGCTGGGGCAGGTGCAGGACCGGCATCTGCAGCTCGCGGCCCACCGCCCGTTCGGCCAGCGGCTGTTGCAGGTCGAGGTTCAGGTGGCACAGCGGGCACGGGGTCACAAGGCAGTCGGCATCGGCGTCGGCGGCGTCGCCGAGATGGCGCCCGGCCTGCTTCAGCGAGGCGTCCTTGTTCATGGTGATGATCGGAAAGCCGCAACACTTGCGCATGCCGGCGTACTTGATGACGGTCCCCCCGAGTGCCTCGATCAGCATCTCCAGGTAGTGGTCGCGGGGGTGCTCCCCGTCGATCCCGAGCCGCTTACGCGGCCGCACGATGTAACAGCCGTAGAAGGGGCCCACCTTGAGGTTCGTGAGCGGGCGCTTGACGAGCCCCCGCAGGGACTCCAGGCCGATCTCCTCCACCAGCAGCCAGAGAAAGTTCTTGTTGGTCAAACCCTGCTCGTAGCTGAGGCCCTCGCCCGCGAGCGTCGTGTTGACCTGCGAGCGGTACTCGGCGTTCGCGTCCAGCCGTTCCTGGCACTCGCTCTGAGCCCCCTGGCAGGTGGAGCAGATGTTCATCATCAGCTCGGCGCCGTCAACCTGCTGCGCCAGCGCGAAGGTACGTGCGTTGAGGGTGTCGGCGAGCTCCTGGTTGTGCTCGGCGATCACCCCGGCTCCGCAGCACGCACCGCGGTCGAGCTCCACCAGCTCGAGGTCCAGCAGCGGGGCCACCTTCGCCATCGAGCCGTGCAGCTCCGGGGTGAAGCCACGGCTGACGCATCCGGGCCAGTAGGCGACCTTCATCGGCTCGCACCCGCCTCGGGCTCGGCGGTCGTGGCCACGGGCGGATCGCCGGTCGTGGCCACGGGCGGCGCCGGGTCTTCGTCCTCGCCGACGATGTACAGGTTCAGCTCCACCCGCTGCTCGCGGCCCTCGACGGTGTCGTAGATCGCCTGCACGGCCTTGCGGTCGGCGGGGGGGATGCGGTGCGGTTTCAGCGCCGCCTGGACGGTCACCTTGCGGCGCAGCAGCGCCCTCATGATCGCGGGCAGCGAGCTCAGCAGCTCTTTGCCGGCCGCCGGGGCGAATTTGCCGAACCACGAGTTGCCGCCGTAGGAGCGCGGCAGCAGTTCGGCCTCCCACAGGAGGCCGTTGTCGCGTACCAGCGTGGTGAAGGCCGCCTCGTGGCGCTTGCCGTTGTTGGGGTCCTTGATGTGGAAGTCGCTCGTCGCGATCCGGCGCTGGCGCATGATCTGGCCCATCGGGTTGACGTCCTTGGGGCAAGCCTCCACGCACTTGAAGCAGTGGGTGCAGTCGAAGATCCCCAGCGGGTCCTGGGCGAGGTCGTTGAGGCGCTCGCGGTGCTCATCGTCGCGGGGATCGCCGACGAAGCGGTAGGACTTGGCGAGCGCGGCAGGGCCGATGAAGCCGGGGTCGACTTCCATCGACAGGCAGTCCGAGACACACGCGCCGCACTGGATGCAGGCCACCGTCTGGGTCACGTCGACCATCGCGTCGCGAGGGACCAGGTACTCGCGCTCGGGCACCGGCTGCTTCGGCAGCAGCCAGGGGGTGACACGGCGGATCTTCTTCCAGTGGACCGCGTCCATGTCCACGATCAGGTCCTTCAGCACGGGCATGTTGCCCATCGGTTCGACCTCGATCACGCCGCCCCGGCCCGAGCCCTTGGCGGCGTCGAGGTGGGTGTGGCAGGCGAGCGCGGGTTCGCCGTTGATGCGCACCCCGCAGGAGCCGCAGATCGCCTGACGGCAGGAGCAGCGGATCCCGATCGAGCCGTCGAAGCGGTCGCGCGCCTGCAGGATCGCCTCCAGCACCGAACGGTGTGGCTCGAGCTCGACCGTGTGCTCGTCCCAGTAGGGGGCCTCGCCGGAGGCGGGGTCATAGCGTCGCAGGCGCAGCGTGAAGGGCTCGGGTGGGCGCTCGCGGGTTTCCGCCATCAGGGCTGCTCCCGGCGCGCGCCTGAGCGCCCACGCGTCTGCCGTGCTCGGTCGTCCATCAGTATTTGCGCTCCTCTGGTTGCCATTGGGTGATCGTGACAGGCGAGTAGCTGACCTCCGGCTTTCCGTCTCTGAGGGTGAGGTCGATGTGCTTGAGCCACTGCTCGTCGTTGCGCTCGGGGAAGTCGGTCCTGAACTGCGCCCCACGGGACTCCTTGCGCTCGATCGCCGCCACCACCGTGGTTTCGGCGCAGTCGACCATGAAGCCGAGCTCGATCGCCCCCAGCACGTCCTGGTTGAAGACCGTGCCGCGGTCGTCGATCCAGGCCTTGCCGGCCTCCTCGCGCAGCCGCCGCACGGTCTCGAGCGCCTCCTGCAGCCCTTGTTCGTCGCGGAACACGGCCGCCTTGCTATTCATCAGCTCGCCGAGCTCGTTCTTGATCTCCGACACCCGCCGGCCCTCGCGTGGGCGGGCGATGATCTCGGCGATGCGGTCGGAGTCCTCGCGCAGATGGGCCTTGCCGTTGGCCGCCGGCATCCCCATGCGGGCGGCCCGGGCGGCGGCGTGTTCGCCGGCCCGGCGGCCGAAGATGAGCGTGTCCAGCAGCGAGTTGGCGCCGAGGCGGTTGCCACCGTGGACCGACACACAGGCCACCTCGCCGGCCGCGTACAGGCCCTCGATCGGCGTGCGCCCGTCGACGTTGGTCTTGACGCCGCCCATGATGTAGTGCTGGCCGGGGCGGATCATGATCGGTTCGCGGGTGATGTCGACGCCCGCGAAGTCGCGCCCGAGGTTGACGATCTCGCGTAGCGCCTCGAGCGTGCGCCGGCGCGGGACGACGGTCACGTCGAGGTAGATGCCGGCCCCGTGGGGGCCGACCCCGCGGCCCTCGTTGATCTCGATCTGCTCGGCCCGCGAGACTACGTCGCGGGAGGCCAGCTCCATCTTGTTGGGGGCGGATTTCTCCATGAACCGTTCGCCCTGGGCGTTGAGCAGGTGGGCCCCCTCGCCGCGGGCGCCCTCGGTGATCAGGATGCCCGTCTCCACCAGACAGGTCGGGTGGTACTGGACCATCTCCATGTCCATCAGCGGGGCCCCGGCGCGGTAGGCCAGCGCGATCCCGTCTCCGGTCACGATCAGCCCGTTGGTGGTCGGCTTGTAGGCCTGCCCGGCGCCCCCGCAGGCGAGGATCACGTTCTTGGCTGTGAAGGCTTCCATCTGCCCGCTGCGGATCTCGCGGGCGATGACCCCGCAGCAGCGGCCGTCGGCGTCGGTCATCAGCGAGGTCGTGAACCACTCCTCGAGGCGCTCGACCGTTTCGTGGTGCTTCATCAGCTGCTCGTAGAGCACGTGCAGCAGCGCCTGGCCGGTGATGTCCGCCACATAGGCGGTCCGCTTCAGCGACGCTCCCCCGAACGCCCGCAGGTCCATTTCGCCCTCGTCGTTGCGGTGGAAGGGGACGCCGATGTGCTCGAGGTGCATGACCTCGTGGGGTGCTTCCGAGCACATGATTTCGATCGCGTCCTGGTCGCCGAGGAAGTCCGAGCCCTTGACGGTGTCGTAGGCGTGCGAGCGCCAGTCGTCGTCCACGCTGATGGCCGCGTTGATGCCGCCCGCGGCGGCCACCGAGTGCGAGCGCACGGGGTGGACCTTGCTCATGATGGCCACGCTGGCCCCCTGCTCCGCGGCGGCGAGGGCGGCACGCTGGCCAGCCAGGCCCGCGCCGATGATCAGTACGTCGTGTGAGGGCACCGCGCGAGGGCTCTCCGCTGGTCGTTCCAGGCCATTGCGGCGGAGAGTCTATTACGCGCCGTCTGCCCCACGGCCGCCCCGATCCCGGGGGACGGCGGCCTCACCCGCTCCCACGGGGCCCCGGCCGGCGGGCGCCGTCAGCCGGCCGGATGTGCCGGGCGCAGCGCCTGGCGGACGTGGGCGAGCGTGACCACGCCCTGCAGCACGCCCTCGCTGTCGACCGCCACCATCGCTCCCGAGCTGGCCCATGCCGTCGGACCCGAGCAGCGATTCCAGGGGCGCCTGGGGCCCGATCTGCACCGGCATGTCGGGCTCCAGGACGTCGGCCACGGGCAGGGCCGGGCGGCCGGCCGCGATCTCGGCGGAGACCCGCTGCTCGCGGACCACCCCGAGGAAGTGCCGCCCCGCGTCCACGACCGCGAACCACGGCCAGCGGTAGCGCAGGAAGAACTGCTCCTGGGCGTCCAGCAGCGTCGCCTGGGCGGGGATCGTCACGGGCTCGCGGTCCATGATGTCCCCCACCGTCACGTGCTCGATGCGCCTGGCGAGCTCGCCCTGGACGACCGCCTGGGCGGCCGCCTGGTGCAGGAAGAAGGCAAGCAGCAGCGTCAGCACTCCGAGGAACGGTTCCGCGCCGAACAGGCCGACCACGCCCAGCAGCCCCAGCAACAGCGCGAAGACCTGGCCCGCGCGGCCGGTGATCAGGGTGGCGCGGTTGCGGTCGCCGGTCCGCCACCACACGAGCGCCCGTGCGATGCGCCCGCCGTCGAGGGGGAAGGCGGGGATGATGTTGAACAGCAGCAGGGCTCCGTTGATGAACGCCAGCCACCCCGCGAGGGCGAGCGCCGGGGTGGTCTTGACGCCTTCGCGGACCAGGACCGCGTCGCTGAAGCTCGACCCGCTGGCGAACACCACCCCGAGCGCGATGCTGAGGGCGAACAGCCCGAGCGTGACCAGCGGTCCGGCGACCGCCACGGTGAACTCCTCGGAGGCGCTCTGGGGCTGGCGGCGCATGTGCAGAAGCCCGCCGAAGAACCACAGGTCGATGCCGACCACCGGGATCCCGACCCGGCGGGCGGCGAGCGCGTGACCGAGCTCGTGCAGGATCAGCGAGAGGAAGTACCCCAGCGCCCCCGCGACGGCGATCACGTAGGCGGTCGTGGTCGAGCCGCCGATGATTTCGTGGAAGCGTTTCGAGAGCCAGTAGATCAGGAAGAACAGGACGAACAGCCAGCTTCCGCCGGCTCCCACGCGAATCCCGAAGATGCGCGCAAGCTGCAGATTCCCTCGCCCCGGCATCAACTGAATGGTAGGCCCGGCGACCGCGCGCCCGCGGCGGCTATGCGACCGCGCGGTTGCGCTCGATGATGGCCTCGAAGTCGGTGTCCGGGGGAAGCGTCCCGTACTCCAGGCCACCCTCGCCGGCCAGGCGCGAGGCACAGAAGGCGTCGGCCACGGCCGGCGGGCCGTTGCGTACCAGCAGCGAACCCTCCAGGCAGAGGGCCATCGATTCGACCACCCGCCGGGCGCGCGACTCCAGCGTGGCGGCGTCCTGCGAACTGCGTCTTCAGCTGATCGACGCGGGCGTCCAGGCGGCGGTCGGCGCCACGGGCCAGTTCGACCTCGTCGAAGTACACCTCCAGCGACCGCGGCGAGCTCCTCAGGGCGCGCAGCACGTCGAGGCTGATGACGTTGCCCGAGCCCTCCCAGATCGAGGCCAGTGGAGCCTCGCGGTACATGCGCGGCATCCCCGACTCCTCCACGTAGCCGGCCCCGCCGAGGCACTCCAGCGCCTCGAAGCAGTGGTTTGGCGCGCGCTTGCAGGCCCAGTACTTGCCGACTGCCGTGGCCAGGCGCTTGAACAGCTGGGCATCTGTGCCGTGGTCGCCGGCCTCGGCGTCGGCGTGGGCTTCGTCGTAGGCGCGCGACAGTCGCATCGCCAGGGCGGTGCTGGCCTCCGACTCCACGCACAGGTCCGCCAGCACGTTGCGCATCAGGGGCTGGTCGATCAGCAGCTTCCCGAACGCCTGGCGGTGAGCCGTGTGGTGGGTGGCGTTGACGACCGCCGCGCGCATCCCGGCGGCAGCCCCGATGACGCAGTCCAGGCGCGTGTGCCCGACCATCTCGATGATCGTCGGCACGCCCCGGCCGGGCTCGCCCACCATCCGCGCCCAGGCGCCGTGCAGCTCGATCTCCGAGGAGGCGTTGGAGTGGTTGCCGAGCTTGTCCTTCAGGCGCTGGATGTGGAACGCGTTGCGGCTCCCGTCGGGCAGGATGCGGGGCAGCAGAAAGCAGGACAGCGCCGGCGGATCGCAATCGGTGGCCTGGGCGAGGACCAGGAAGAAGTCCGACATCGGGCGCCGAGCAGAACCACTTGTGGCCGATCAGTTCGTACTCGCCCCCGCGCCCCGCCGTCCCCGAGCGGGATCGCGCGGGTGGTGTTGGCGCGCACGTCCGAGCCGCCCTGCTTCTCGGTCATCGCCATGCCCGAGATCGCCGAGCCCTTCTCGGCCGCGGGCATGAGCCGCGGGTCGTAGGTGGTGGCCGTGACCAGCGGCTCCCACTCGGCCGCCAGCTCGGGCTGGGCGCGCAGCGCCGGCACGACCGCGTAGGTCATCGTGATCGGGCAGCAGTAGCCGGCCTCGGCCTGCATCGCGGTCATGTACAGGGCGGCCCTCGCCGTGTGCGCGAAGGGGCGCTCGCTGTTCCACGGCAGGGAGTGCAGTTCGTGCTCGACCCCCATCTTCATCAGCTGATGCCAGGCGGGATGAAACTCGACCTCGTCGATGCGGTTGCCGTAGCGGTCGTGGGTGCGCAGCACCGGCTTGTTCTCGTTGGCCAGGCGGCCCCACTGCTGCTGGGGCTCCCCGCCGACGAACTCGCCCAGCTGCGAGGCCCGCTCCAGCACCCACTCGGCGCCCTCGCGCTGGGTGGCCTCGACCAGCGGGCGGTTGCTGGTGAAGACGTTCACGTCCACCAGCGGGGGAACCTGGTTGGCCACCGTGTGCGTCTTGAAAGGCGCCTGTCCCCCGAGTTGCTGCGTCACCGTGCTGGCCATCGCTACCCCACGAAGTGAAGCAGAGTTCGCCGCCGGCCCGGGCGCCCGGGGGAAGGCGGGCGCCGTGCGGCGGGGTTCAAGAAGCTCGCCGGGAGGACCGATGCAGGCGATGGATGCCGACAGGCGATCCGGGTAGGGGGCGGTGGCGGAAGAACCCCACGGGGACGCTTCCGCCCCGCCCCGGCATCCGTCCTCGAAGACCGTAGGGCGCTCCCGCGGCGATAGCATCGGCGGCTCCCGGTGCCGGGCGCGCGCTCCGGGGCCGCTCTCCCCGGCTCCTACGGACGCGTGGAAGGATGGCCACCGGGCCACACCGTGTCCGGGAACCGACCCCCCCGCGGCGCCGCCCGCCGCCCGGCAACGAGGAACAACAGATGACAAAGATCAAGGTGAAGAACCCGGTCGTCGAGCTCGACGGCGACGAGATGACCAGGATCATCTGGTCGTTCATCAAGCAGCAGCTGATCCTTCCCTACCTCGACGTCGACCTGAAGTACTTCGACCTCGCGATCGAGAACCGCGACGCGACCGGGGACGCCGTCACGGTCGAGGCGGCCGAGGCGATCCTGCGCTACGGCGTGGGCGTGAAGTGCGCCACCATCACCCCGGACGAGGCGCGGGTGGCCGAGTTCGGCCTGAAGGAGATGTACCGCTCGCCCAACGGCACGATCCGCAACATCCTCGGCGGGGTCATCTTCCGCGAGCCGATCGTGATCTCCAACATCCCACGGCTGGTCCCCGGCTGGACCAAGCCGATCGTGATCGGCCGTCACGCCTTCGGCGACCAGTACCGCGCGACCGATCTCGTGGTCCCCGGGGAGGGGACCCTGACGCTCACCTTCACCCCCTCCGCCGGCGGTGATCCGGTCGAGCTCGAGGTGTACGACTTCCCCGGTCCGGGCATCGCGATGGCGATGTACAACCTCGATGCCTCGATTCGCGACTTCGCCCGCGCCTCCATGCGCTACGGGCTGGACCGTGGCATGCCCGTGTACCTCTCGACCAAGAACACGATCCTCAAGCGCTACGACGGGCGCTTCAAGGACATCTTCGCCGAGGTCTTCGAGACCGAGTTCGCGGCCGATTTCGCCAAGGCCGGGTTGACCTATGAACACCGCTTGATCGACGACATGGTGGCTGCGGCCCTGAAGTGGGAGGGCGGCTACGTGTGGGCCTGCAAGAACTACGACGGCGACGTGCAGTCGGACACCGTGGCCCAGGGCTTCGGCTCGCTCGGACTGATGACGAGCGTGCTGATGAGTGCCGACGGCAAGACCGTCGAGGCCGAGGCGGCCCACGGGACCGTGACCCGCCACTACCGCCTGCACCAGCAGGGCAAGCCCACCTCGACCAACCCGATCGCCTCGATCTTCGCCTGGACCAGGGGGCTCTCGGCGCGTGCCCGGATGGACGGGACGCCCGAGCTTTCAGAATTTGCCGAGACGCTCGAGCGCGTGTGCGTCGAGACGGTCGAGAGCGGCAAGATGACAAAAGATCTCGCCCTGCTGGTGGGGCCGGATGAGCCGTGGCAGACCACCGAGGAGTTCCTCGGCTCGGTCGAGGAGAACCTCCGCGCAGCCCGCGCCTGAGCAGGGGCGGGCCAGCGTCAACAACGAACATCACCGAGGAGAAGAGCTCGTGAGCAACCCCGTACGTGTCACCGTCACCGGAGCGGCAGGCCAGATCGGTTACAGCATCGTGTTCCGCATCGCCGCCGGCGAGCTGCTCGGTTCCGACCAGCCGATCGACCTGCGCCTGCTCGAGATCCCCCCGGCCATGGGGGCGCTCGAGGGGGTGGCGATGGAGTTGGTCGACTGCGCCTTCCCGCTGCTGAAGGGACTTGACCTCCACGACCGGCCCGCCGACGCCTTCGAGGGCACCAACATCGCCCTCCTGGTCGGCTCTCGTCCGCGCACCAAGGGCATGGAGCGGGCCGAGCTGCTGAGTGCCAACGGCGAGATCTTCACGGTCCAGGGCAAGGCTCTGAACTCCGTGGCGGCCGCCGACGTGAAGGTCCTGGTGGTGGGCAACCCCGCCAACACCAACTGCCTGATCGCGATGAACAACGCACCCGACATCCCCCGTGAGCGTTTCACCTCGATGATGCGTCTGGACCACAACCGCGCGCTGGCCCAGCTGTCCTCCAAGCTCGCCGTGGGTGTCGACGAGATCACCCAGATGGGGGTGTGGGGGAACCACTCGCCGACCATGTACCCGGACCTCTACAACGCGCGCGTAAACGGGTACCCGGCGGTCGAGGTCGTCGACGACGACGAATGGATCGAGAACGAGTTCCTGCCCAACGTCGGCAAACGTGGCGCCGCGGTGATCGAGGCGCGGGGCGCCTCCTCGGCGGCCTCTGCCGCCAACGCCGCGATCGAACACGCTCGCGACTGGGTTGCCGGCACGAGCGGCGGATGGGTCTCGATGGGTGTCCCGTCCGACGGTTCCTACGGCATCCCCGAGGGCCTCATCTGCGGCTTCCCGTGCACCTGTGCGGGGGGCCAGTACCGGATCGTGGAGGGACTCGAGATTAACGACTTCTCACGAGTCCGGATCGACGCCTCGGTCGCCGAGCTGACCAGCGAGCGCGACACGGTCGCCGGGGCCGGGATGATCTGAGCCCGGGTGAACCGGGTCCTCTCGCCGCCGTCACGACGACGCCCACACGCCGCACGACGTGAAAGCGATGGGTGCCGCGGACGGCCTCTTGGCGCCCGACGGTCCGTCTCGGAAAAAAGGGGGCCCTCCCGACGGAGGTGCCCCCTTTGAATCAGTCGGCGTGTGCGAACCGGCGGCGCCGGGCGCACTGGACGCTGAGCGCGTCAGCCCCTCGGGTACCAGCCCCGGTCTTTCTTCTCTACCTTTTTTTCGGACTCCAACCCCGGCAGCACGCGGTAGAGGTAGTTCTGCTTGATGCCCATCTTGGCGGCCAGCTCGGGGATCGTGATGCCCGGCTGACCCTGCACGAAGGACAGCGCCTCGGCCGCGCGTGTGCCGCTGCCTTTGCGGCGCCCGGCGCGGCGTTTGGCGGGCCGTCCCGGTTTGCGGGCGGTCGCCGTCGCTGTCGGTTTGGCGGCTGCTTTTTTGGCTTTCCTGCGGGTTTTCGTGGTGCGGGTCGCGGTGGCGCTGGGGGTGGTCCGGGCGGTCGCTTTTTTGCGCCCGCGGGTGCCCCGCGGGCGGCCGGGTCCGCGCCGCCCCGTGATCGCGGCACCGGCGCCGGAGGCTGCCGTTCCGACAACGCCCGCGAGCGCCGACGCGGCCTCCTCGAGACGGTTGAACTCGTCCACGAAGGGCTTGAGCTCTTTCAGCCTCTCGGAGATTTCTCGCCGCCTGTCGTCAAGAAAATCGTTCACTGGTAATCCTCTTCGCTCGTAGTGTCGCGAAACTTCGCTGGATGGTGTCGCGAATTAACGCATGGAAAAAGCACGCTGACCTTACACTAATCCCCCACGCGTGCCGGTTGGAAGTGAGCGCAGAGCTTATCCAGGGTGCGACGTGCCTCACGTTCTGGCATGCCCCCGACCAACGCGCGGCTGACCAGTGTGCCGATCGGGCCGAGAGGGGGACGGAACTCGTTCTTGTAGTCGAATCGGGTCCCTCCATCCTCGGCTGAGAGCAGGTACTCGGTGCGGGCCCGTGAGCGCGCCGGACCCCGTCCCTCCCACACGGCCAGCTCACACGGCCGGCACTCCACCAGGCGCCAGTGAACGTCCAGGTGCACACCCCGCATCTGAAGCTGCTGATCCATCGTGAAGCCGACCCTCGGCGGTCCCTCGTCCGCGCGTAGCAGCCTGCGGTGAATGGTGACCCACTCCGAGAGGCAGTTCGGATCCATCACCGTCTCCCAAACCTGCGAGGGCGTTGCATCGATCCGGATTGAGGCGGTAACGAGGCTCATCTGATCGGCGCACGTGCACGGCGGCGCCCGCCACACCGTAGCCGCTGCCGGTGAAGGCGCGCCTCGAGCGCCACCGGCCGTTCGGCGGACGTCGGACCCCTCCTACCGGCAACGGCGGCGGCTAGCGTGCCGCCAGCGGTTCGCGAAGCTCCCATTCCCGCAGCGCATGCTCCACGGCGCCGTCAAAGGAGTGCAGGCGCACCCCCAGGAGCTCGGCGGCGTCGTCCTCGTGCGTGAGCAGGTCGGTCTGCAGGCCGGCCATCAGCGCGCCCACCAGCTCCGGGTCCTCACCGGCGATCGCCGCCGCCACACGCGATGTGAAACCCGTCAGGTTCACCCGCAGGCCGATGGACGGACGTCCCACGACCATCAGCTCGGCGATCCGGGAGAGCATCTCGCCGTAGGTGAGAACCTCGGGCCCTCCCACCTCGAGCGTGTGGCGGGGCGGGTGGGCCCGTGCGCATGCGGCCAGCATCTCGATCACGTCACGTTCGTCGATCGGCTGGGTTCTGTGTCGCTGCCAGGCCGGCAGCGTGAGCACCGGCATTCGCTCCACCAGCCGCACCAGCAGCCTGAACGAGCGCGAGCGTGCGCCGATCACGATCGAGGCCCGCAGCGCGAGCGAGTCCGGGACCGCGGACAGCAGCACCCGCTCGACCTGCTCGCGGCTGGCCAGGTGCGGGGAAGCCGACGCCCGGACGCCGCCCGAGCGCCGCTGCGACCCCGGTAGGAGGCCGCCGAGATACACGATCCGCCCGACCCCCTCCTCGGCCGCTGCACGGGCGAAGTTGCGCGCGGCCCACAGCTCCCGCACCTCGAACCCGGGCGTGCCACGCGGGACCCGCTCCATCGAGTGGATCAGGTAGTAGGCGACATCGACCCCCTCCAGCGCCTCGCGCAACCCCGAGCCGCTGACGGCGTCGCCGACGACGAGCTCCACCTCCTGGACCCCTGCACCCATCGTCAGCTCGAGCGCACCACGCAGGCGGGGCTCCTCGCGTCCGAGGGCGCGCAACGAGTGTCCGTCGAGCGCCAGCCGTGCGGCGAGCTCGGAGCCCACGAACCCGCTGGCGCCGGTGACGAGGATCTGCACCCGAAGATGATTGCGCGGCGCGGGCCGGATGCCGGGGGAGGACCCGTGTGCGGCGAGGGCCGGATGCCCGGGACGGCCGCAAAATGCTCGCTGGGATGCAACTTCGTCACACGGAAGTAACGCCCCGTCGGCTATTTCCGGGCAGCGGCCGGTTTTCGCTGCGATTTGCGCCATGGCGCTTGAGCGGCTCCCCAGGGCGTGCTTAGATCGCTGCCGTCCCGACCGCAGTAACAAACCTCTAACAGAGCGGGGAGTCGCAAGTGCCGGTGGCCAGCAGGCAGAGCGAGCGTGCGCCCAAACGCGCCGCCCGGAAGGTGAGCTGTGAGGACTGCTTCTTTCGCGCCAACCTCCTGTGCGCCCTCGCCGTCGAGGAGCCGTGTGCGACCTTCCGACCGAAGGACGCCCAGCTGAAACCGCCGGGCCAGCTCCGTCTCGTGTTCCGCCAGGAGCGCCGCACCCGCGCCGCCTGGTCGTTCCCCTCCGCCCAGGAACAGGCCGCGCTCCACGTGTAGGGCAGCGCGGCGGGCCCGATCGACCGGGCGTCCAGATTCCGGCGGGCGCGAGCGCCCCAAGCCGCGCTGCGGGTATATTGGTCGCCGGACAGCAACCTTTCGGAGGGCGGTGCCAGATGTCAGCGAAGGGCAGGTTCAGCAGGGCCGAGGAAGCCGCGCGGGCGGCTCGCAGCAATCAGTACCTGCAGCGGCTCATCGAAGACGAGCAGCTGCGTTCGAACTTGATGTCGGCCTACGGGTCGGCGCGGAGCGCCTACGGGCGCATGAGCAACGGCAAGCCCGCCGGGCGTGCCCTGCTCGAGGACCGGAAGCTCCAGCGTGAGCTCTCCGACGCGGTGACGTCGCTGCGCGATGTGACCTCGTCGCTGCGCGAACCGCCGCGTCGCCGGCGTCGCCGGCGGGGGATGGTGCGCATGCTCACCGTGCTCGCCATCGGCGGAATACTCGCCGTGGTCCTCAGCGAGGGTCTGCGCTCCAAGGTGCTCGACATGATGTTCGGTGCCGAGGAGGAATTCGACTACAGCTCCACCACCGCCCCGGCGACGCCGGCACCGGCGCCGGTGAGCTAACCCGCAGCTGCGCCGGGAGGGGCTGCAGTGAGCGCCCCAGACGGCGCGGCCGGGGGGGTCGCGCAGGAGCAGGACGAATCGGGCGCCGCCGGATCGGGAACCACCCGTTCCGGGGGTCGCTCGCTCGAAGGTGAGAAGGCGCAGCGGATCATCGACGCGATGCGCTCGAGCGTCGCCCGCCGCGGCAGCGCTGGTTCGACCTTCGACCATGTCTCGCGCGAGGCGGGCGTCTCGCGGGGCCTGCTGCACTACTACTTCGGCACCAAGGAGCAGCTGCTCGCGGAGACCGTCCGCCGCGACTGCGAGCTGCGTCTCGAGCGCCTCGAGGGCCAGCTGTCCACGGCCAGGACCTCCGATGACTTCATCAGCCTGATGGCCGAGTCCCTCAAGGCGACGATCTCCGAGGACGCCGAGTTCATCACCCTCATCTTCGAGCTGTTCACACTTTCGCGCCGCAATCCCGAGATCGCCGCCGAGTACGAGGATCTCATCCGGCGCACGCGCGAGCACGTCACACGCATGCTCGCCGCAGCCGAGCGTGACGGCGTCCTGAGGTTGCACGAGGAGCCCGAAGCGGTGGCCGAGATCCTGTTCTCACTCGGCGACGGGATCGCCCTGCGGATGCTCAGCGAGCCGGGGCGCGACTTCACCGCCACGCTGCGAGCCGGGGTCACCTGCGCGCGCGCGTTGCTCAGCGATTAACCCCTCAGAGCCGGTACCGCACCCCCCTATAATCGGCGGCCGATGCCGATCTATGAGTACCGGCGGCCCGATGGGACCACCTTCGAGCTACAGCAGTCCTTCAGCGACGCGGCGCTGACGGCCGACCCGGAGACCGGCGTGCCGGTCGAACGCGTACTGCACGCACCGGCTGTTCACTTCAAGGGCAAGGGCTTCTACAACACCGACTACGGCAAGCGCAACCGGGGCCGCTCCAGCAGCGACAGCGACTCCTCCGAGAGCGCCGGCGAGAGCTCCTCGTCGTCCTCCTCGTCCTCATCCTCCTCGGACGGCGACTCCAAAGCCGCCAAGGACGGCAAGGGCGGATCCTCCAAGGATCAGAAAGCGGCTACCGCTCCCAGCTCCGGCAGCTCGAGCAGCTCGGCAGCGACTAGGGGAGCATCGCCGGCCGGGCGCCGGCCGTTGGGCGCTCGCGCGGGTCGAGCACGCCTAGCCGGCGAGGAAGCGGGCGACCGCGGCCCGGCGGGCCCCTTCGGAGACCGTCAGGCCGTCTTCGCCTGAGGGCAGCCGGACCGCGCCGGTGGGATACAGGACCCTCGTGGGAGGCGTCCCCCCGATCGACAGCGCGGCGAACAGGCCGAGCAGTTCCGGGCCGCTCATGTCGGAGATGATCGCCGGCGGTGCGTTCCAGGCGATCAGCGGCAGGCGCAGGAAGCTCGACGGCGACATCAGCCGTGACTTCATGTCGTTGAACAGCGCCTGCTGGTGCTGCTCGCGCTGGATGTCGGTCTCGTTGGGCTCGCACAGGTTCTCCCGTGTGCGCGCCAGCGCCAGCGCCTGCTTGCCGTTGAGCTGATGGGTCCCGGCGGGCAGCCGCAGCGTGTAGCCCCCGTTGCTGGAGCCCCCGTCGAGCCTCGAGACGATGCAGCCACCGGTGTAGGAGACGCCGCCCATCGCGTCGATCAGCTGGGGGAAGTTTTCGAAGTTCACTTCGACCAGATGGTTGATCGGAACCCCGAGCCAGTGCGAGATCACCGAGATCGACTCCGCCGGACCGCCGTAGGCGTGGGCCGCGTTGATCTTCTGCAGGCCGTGCCCCGGGATTTCCACGACCGTGTCGCGGGGGATCGACAGGCGCGCGGAATGGCCCCCTCCGGTCCGGATCAGCATGATCGTGTCCGATCGTCCCGGCCCGGTCGTTTCCGCCCCCGGTTCCTTGCTGTTCTTCTGGCGCCGGTCGGATCCCAGCACGAGGATGTTGTTGGCGGAGGTGAGCGGGAAGCCCGCCGGCGTCAAGGCCGCGTCGACGTCCGAGGGCGGGGAGGTGCGCTCGAAGTGGGAGCTCAGCAGGAACAGGATCACCGACAGCGCCAGCCATGCGAGCACCAGCCCGGCCAACATCAGCAGGATCCGTTTCGGCGTCGTCCAGCGCCGCCAGCCCTCGCGCCCGCCCCCGCCACCCGAACCCCGCCGGGCGCGGGGAGCCGCCAGCACGCGGGCGTCCCCGGGCGGCGGCTGCGCCCCTCGTTCCGGGATGAGCCTGCGGCGGCTGCGGTAGCGCGTGTACCGCGGTGGTTCTTCGTGGTGCTCTTCAGGCATCCCGGGGGCGAACAGCCGCAGCCTATATTTGCGCGATGACCCAACCCGGGGCGCCAGTTGGGCGGCTGGTCGTGTGTCCCACCCCGATCGGCAACCTCGACGACGTGACGATTCGGGTCCTGGCCACGCTCGCCGACGCGGACCTGGTGGCGTGCGAGGACACCCGCCGTACCGGACGGCTGCTCGAGCGCCACGGGATCCGCCGCCCGCTGGTCAGCTACCACGAGCACAACGAAGCCGCCCGCGCCGGCGAGCTGATCGGGCGGATCGCCGAAGGGCAGGTCCTCGCCCTCGTCAGCGACGCGGGCACGCCGCTGATCGCAGACCCCGGCTACGTGCTCGTGCGGGCCTGTATCGGCGCCGGTCTTCCGCTGGAGGTCCTGCCGGGGGCGAGCGCCGTGGTGACCGCGCTGGTGGTCTCGGGGCTGGGAGCTGCGAGCTGGCGCTTCGTCGGCTTCCTGCCCCGGCGACGGGCCGAGCGTGAGCGGCTGCTGGTGGGCTCGCCGGAGACGGTCGTGGCCTTCGAGTCCCCGCAACGGCTCGCTTCCACACTCGAGCTGCTCGCCCAGCGCGAACCATCGCGGGCGCTCGCCGTCTGCCGAGAGCTCTCAAAGCTGCACGAGGAAGTCGCTCGCGGCAGCGCCGCCGAGCTCGCGGAGCGCTTCGGCGGCGAGGCTCCGCGGGGGGAGATCGTGCTCGTGTGCGCGCCCGCCGAGCAGCGCGCCGGGGTGGAGCAGGAGACCGCGGTGCTGGCGCTGAGGGAGCTGATCGACGCCGGGGCACGGCCGCGGGCGGCGGCGGGGGCGCTGGCGCGCGTGACCGGGGTGCCGGCGAATGACCTCTACCGCGCGCTCACCCGCGAGGGCGGGGACGGGGGATAGCCTGCAACCCACGGAGCCGCGATGTCCTTCTATGTAACGACCCCGATCTACTACGTCAACGCCGAGCCCCACCTCGGTCACGCGTACACCACGATCGCGGCCGACGTGCTGGCCCGCCACCACCGCCAGCGCGGCGAGGAGGTCTTCTTCCTGACGGGCACCGACGAGCACGGTGAGCCGGTCGCCGATGCGGCCCACGCGCTCGGCGTGAGCCCACAGGAGCTGGCCGACCGCAACGCCGAGCGCTTCCGGGCGCTGGCCCCGCGGTTGTCGGCGAGCAACGACTTCTTCATCCGCACGACCGATCCCCAGCACGAAGCCAAGGTCCAGGAGATCCTCGGCCGGGTGCGCGAGAACGGCTACGTGTACGAGGGCACCTACGAGGGCTGGTACTGCCCGCGGTGCGCGGACTTCAAGGCGGAGGACGAGATCGATCCCGGCAACCTCTGCCCGATCCACCACATCGAGCTGACACGCGAGCGCGAGGACAACTACTTCTTCAAGCTGTCCGCCTTCCAGGAGCGACTCGAACGGCTGTACGCCGAGCACGATTCGTTCGTCACCCCGGTCACCCGCCGCAACGAGGCGCTCTCGTTCATCCGCTCGGGACTCCGCGACGTCCCCCTCACGCGCAAGCGCCTGACCTGGGGCGTGCAGGTTCCCTGGGACCACGAGCACGTGTTCTACGTGTGGTTCGACGCGCTGCTGAACTACGTCTCCGCGCTGTCCTACGCACGTGAGGGCGAAGACCTGTCCCAGCGCCTGTGGCCGGCGAGCTACCACCTGATCGCCAAGGACATCCTGCGCTTCCACGCGGTCTACTGGCCGGCGCTGCTGATGGCCGCGGAGATCGAGCTGCCGGAACACATCTTCGTCCACGGCTACCTGCTGATGGACGGCGAGAAGATGAGCAAGTCGCTGGGCAACGTGCTCGACCCGTTCGCGGTAATCGACCGCTTCGGGGC
This sequence comes from uncultured Solirubrobacteraceae bacterium, assembly GCA_963758055.1. GTDB lineage: Bacteria > Actinomycetota > Thermoleophilia > Solirubrobacterales > Solirubrobacteraceae > Palsa-744. The sequence goes on along the minus strand of CAVWTU010000003.1, from coordinate 496,976 downwards.
GGACGCGCTGCGCTTCTACCTGCTGCGGGAGGTGCCCTTCGGACAGGACGGCTCGGTGTCCACCGCCTCCTTCGAGGTGCGCTACGAGACCGAGCTGGCCAACGAGCTCGGCAACCTCGCCTCGCGCACGATGGGGATGCTGCGGCGCTACCGCGACGGCGAGGTGCCCGCCGGCGAGCTCGACCCGGCGCTGGGCGAGGACTTCGATGGCCTGGTCGAGCAGGTGTGCGCCCAGCTCGACCGCGCCGAATTGACCCAGGCGCTCGACCTCATCTGGCAGCGGGTGCGCAGGCTCAACCGCTACGTCGAGGAGCAGGCACCCTGGACGCTGGCGAAGGACCCCGAGCGGGCGGAGGAGCTCGATCGGGTGCTGCGCACACTGGTCGAGGCGTTGCGCTCGGTGACCGTGCTCCTGTGGCCGTTCATCCCCAACAGCGCCGAAAGCCTGCTGGCGGCGCTCGAGGCCCCCGAGCGATCGCTGTCGCAGGCGCCCCTGAGTGCGGGCCACGTGCGGCGGGTGCAGGAGATCGCGCCGCTGTTCCCCAAGGACGTGGCGCCCGCCGAGGCCTGAGCGCCGGACGGCCGCGGCGCAGCGATGATCGACTCACACACCCACCTCGATCTCTGCGAGCCGCCCGAACACCGAGCTGGTGGCGGCGGCCGAGCGGCGGGCGTCAAGCGGATCCTCACGGTCGGTATCGACGGGGCCTCCTGCCGGGCGGCGCTGGCCGCCGCCGAGGACTTTCCCCAGGTCTACGCCGCGGTCGGTCGCCATCCCAACTCCGCCCGCGGCTTCGACGACGCCGACCTCGCCGAGCTGCGTGCGCTGTCGGCCCACGATCGCTGCCTGGCGATCGGCGAGACCGGCCTGGACTTCTACCGCGACTACGCGCCCCACAGCGACCAGCAGCGGGCCTTCGCCGCCCAGATCGCGCTGGCCGCGGAGCTCGGCAAGCCGCTGGTCATCCACACGCGCGAGGCGGCCCGCGAGACACTCGAGCAACTGGCCGCCGAAGCCGACGGCGTGGAGGTCGTGATGCACTGCTTCTCGATGCCCGAGCAGCTCGACGAGTGCCTGCGAGCGCGGCTACTGGATCTCCTTCGCCGGCAACGTCACCTACCCGAGCGCCCGCGAGCTCGCGGCTGCCGCGGCGCGGGTGCCCGAGGAGCGCATGCTGGTCGAGACCGACGCCCCGTACCTGACGCCCCAGGTTGTCCGCAAGCACCGCAACCAGCCCGCCTTCGTGGCCCACACGGTGGGCTTCCTGGCACAGCTGCGCGGCGTCGATGAGGCGCTGCTCGGCGAGGCGCTGGAGCAGAACGCCGCCCGCCTGTTCGGCTGGGCATGAGCCCTCCGGATCCGCGCCGGCCCAGCCCAGCCTGCGGCGACTGCAGCGCTTCGGCGTGCGCCCCGACCGCGAGCTGGGGCAGAACTTCCTGATCGACTCCAACATCCTCGGGGTGATCGGGCGCGAGGCCGAACTGGCGCCGTCCGACGTCGTGCTCGAGGTCGGCGGAGGCCTGGGCGTGCTGAGCGAGTACCTGGCCGAACGCGTGGCCCACCTGCACGTGGTCGAGGTCGACGAGCGCCTGCGGGAGCCGCTTGGCCGATGCCCTCGACGGGCACGAGAACGTGTCGCTGCGGTGGGCCGACGCGATGCGCCTCGACCTCGGCACGCTGGAGCCGCCGCCGGTCAAGGTGGTGGCCAACCTCCCCTACGGGATCGCGGCCGGGTTTGTCCTGCGTTCGCTGGAGGAGCTTCCGGAGGCGAAGCTGTGGGTGGTGATGGTCCAGCGAGAGGTGGGCGAGCGGCTGGCCGCCGCGCCCGGCAGTCGCGCCTACGGGGTGCCCTCCGTGCTCGCCCAGCTCGCCTGCGAGGTCCGCGTCGTGCGGGCAATTCCCCGCACGGTGTTCTATCCCGTTCCGAACGTCGACTCGGTGCTGGTGCGGCTGACCCGCCGCGCCCCGGCCGCGACCGGGCCCGGCGGGCTCCCCGGGCCGCCCGCACTGCGGGCGCTGGTGGGGGCGAGCTTCGCCCACCGGCGCAAGACGCTGGTGGGCTCGCTGCGCCTGGCGTCCGGCGGCGAGGGCCCGGAGGGCTGGGAGCGAGAGCGCGTGCGGGACGCGCTGGCGTCGCTGGGGCTGGCAGGAGACGTACGCGCGGAGCGCCTCTCGCCGGAGCAGTTCCAGGCGCTGGCACGGGAGCTCGAGCGGTGAGCCCGCCCACCGGCGAGCGGGACCGCGGGGACGATCGGGACCGCGGCGGCGACGGCGCCCATCTGCACACGCTGGCGCCGGCGAAGGTCAACCTGGGGCTGTTCGTCGGCCCGTTCGCAGCAGCGACGGCCGCCATGAGCTGGTCAGCGTGATGCAGTCCCTGTCGCTCGCCGACGAGCTCAGCCTCGAGCCGGCGCCGGCCCAGGGCGGGAGCGACGAGGTCATCTGCCCCGGGGTGCCGGGCTCCGCGGAGGACAATCTCGCCGCCCGGGCGCTCGCCGCCTTCCGCCGCGCCAGTGGCTGGCAGGGGCCGCCGCTTCGCCTGCACGTGCACAAGCGAATCCCGCTGGCTGCGGGGCTGGCGGGGGGTCCGCCGACGCGGCGGCCGCACTGAGGCTGATCGCCCGCGCATCCGGGCTCGAAGACCCCGAGCTGATGCGCGAGCTGGCGGCCGCGCTGGGGGCGGACGTGAGCGCCCAGCTGCGCCCGGGGCGATGGCTGGCCACCGGCGCCGGCGAGCAGCTGCAGGAGCTTCCCGCACCTGTGGGGGAGCTGGCGGTGCTGCTGGCGCCCTTCGCGGAGGGCCTCTCGACGGCTCGTGTCTACCAGCGAGGCGGACAGGCTCGGCGCGCCGCGGCAACGCCGCCGAGCTCGAGCGGCTACGCGAGGCGGTCGGCGGCCAGCTCGGGTGGGGCGCGCGCTGCCGAGCGAGCCGCGGCTGCTGGAGAACGACCTCCAGGCGGCCGCGGTCTCGCTGTGCCCGGCGATCGAGCAGGCGCTGGCCGAGATGCGGGAGGCCGGTGCGCACCACGCCTTCGTGAGCGGCTCGGGGCCGACCGTGGCGGGGCTGTTCGCGGGAGCCGGGGCGCAGGGCGCAGTCGAGCGGGCCGCCCGGTCGCTGCGGGCACGCCGCCCGGAGGTGATCGCCTGCACGCTCGCGGGCGAGGGGGCGGGCGCGGTGCTCGAGGGCCGCTGAGGGGCAGCGGCCTCAGCGCGGGGGGCGGGGACCGGCCCTGGGCGCGACGGCCGCGTGCGCAACAATCTGGCGCTGAAGGCCGCATGAGTAGATCGATGATCAACGACGTCGTCCTGGGCGCCGCCGGGTTTCTCGGGTTCTGCCTGTACCTCGCGTTCATCCTGGTCCCCGCCTGGACGTCCTACTCGCGCATGTGGGAGCGCGTGGCCGCGACCGTGCTGTCCATGTACGTGCTCGGGGTGCTGATCGGCGTCGGGGCCGGCGTCGCCCTGGCGGCCGTCTACTTCTGGGGCTGACCGCGCCACCGTGTCAGACCTCGCGGCGCTCGACGCGATCACCGAGGCGGTCGAGTCGGGAGCGGGCCTCCCGGAGGTGGTCCGCGCGGCCGCCGCGCGCGCTCGACGGAGCCTCGCGGTGACCGACGCCTGGGGCGCGACGCTGGCGGTCGCGGCCCGCTCGCCCGCCGAGGAGCGCACGCTGCTGTCGCAGGGCGAGGGCGTCGAGAGCTGCCCGCTGCGCGTCGCCGACAGCGTCGTCGGGCACGCTCCACATGCGCGCCAAGAGCGAGCCCGGCGCACCGATGCGCCGGCTGCTGCTGACGATGATCGCCTCCGAGGTCGAGCGCGTGCGGGCGCCCGAGCGGGTCTCCGAGAACGGCTCCGGCGGACTTCCTGAGCGCGGTCCTGCGCCGCGAGCTCGGCGACCGAGCGAGGTCGCTGGACCGCGCCACCGAGCTGTCGCTGCCGATCGAGGAGGGCGCCTGCATGATCGTCGCCCGCGCCCACCCGCAGGCGCCGACCGACGAGGGCTGGCGCGGACGCGTGCGCGCGGTCGCCGAGCGCGGCGCCCGGGCGGTCGCCAGCCGCTCGATCGCGGCGCTCTCCGACCGCGACGGGGTCGTCGGCGCCGAGGTGCTGGTGCTGGTGCCCGGCGGCGAGGAGGCGCTCGCCGCGCGGGCCGCGGACGCGGTCCTGCGCGAGCTCCAGGCCGCGCTCGCCGGCTACACGTTCGCGCTCGGGCGCAGCCGCGTCACCGCACGAGGCCGGCGAGCTGCCGCGCGCGGCCAGCGAGGCGCTGCTCGCGGCCAACGTCGCCCAGGGCTGCGCGCGAGCACGACGCCGCTGGCCTTCGAGCAGACCGGCGCCTACCGGCTGCTGCTCTCGGCGATGAGCGAGAACCCCGCCGAGCTGCAGCGCTTCTACGCCGAGACGGTCGAGCCGCTGGTGGCCTACGACGAGCAGTACGAGACCGAACTGGTCAAGACGCTCGAGACGTTCCTCGAGGCCGACGGCAACGTCGCCGGCACCGCCCAGCGCCTGTTCACCCACCGCCACACGATCTACTACCGCCTCGAGCGGGTGCGCGAGCTCTCCGGCCTGGACGTCAGCTCGAGCGACGGCCGCGAGAAGCTCTCGCCTCGGGCCTGAAGTCGATGCGCGTGCTCGGCATCGCCTCCGCCGGGCGGCCCGGCGACCGAGGCCGGCGCCGAAGGCGGCCGCGTGCCGCGCCGCCGCCGGCGCTAGCGGCGCCGGCCGCGATTATCCTCGAGGATGCGAGCGGCGCTTGGGGGGTCGTCCAATGGCAGGACATCAGGTTTTGGTCCTGAGAATCGGGGTTCGAGTCCCTGCCCCCCAAGCTCGCCGCTCCGGCCGGCTCGGCGAGCGCAATACCATCGTGAGCTGTGAGCGCGCCTGACCGTCCTGATCCTCGCGGCCGGCCGGGGCACGCGCATGCGCTCGCGCACGCCGAAGGTGCTGCACGAGATCTGCGGCCGGCCGATGGTCGCTGTGGCCCGTCGCGGCCGCCCGCGAGGCCGGCGCCGAGCGGGATCGTGCTCGTCGACGCGCCGGCGCGGGCGCTGGCGCGCGTCTCGCCCGACGGCGTCGAGCTCGCGGTCCAGCCGGTCCCGACGGCACCGGCGGCGCGGTCGCGCGCGAGGATGGCGCAGCTCGACGGATCCGCGGCCGACGGAGACGCCGGTGGTCGTCCTCAGCGGCGACGTGCCGCTCGTCAGCGCCGCTGCGATCGCCGACGCTGGTCGCCGCGCACGACGCCGCGCGGCGCCGCCGCGACGATGGCGACCACGGTGCTCGCGGACCCCAGCGGCTACGGGCGCGTCGTGCGCGCCGCCGACGGCACGCTGGAGCGGGTCGTCGAGACCAAGCAGCCCGGGCGACGCCAGCGAGGCCGAGCTCGCAGATCCGCGAGGTCAACGACGGGCATCTTCGTCTTCGCGGCGCGGCCGCTGCGCGAGGCGCTGCCGCGGCTGACGCGCCGACAACGCCCAGGGCGAGTGTACCTGCCCCAGGTGCTCGAGCTGCTGCGGGCCGACGGCGAGCGTGATCGGCCGCACCGTCGTCGACGACGAGCGGCTGGTGCTCGGGCGTCAACGACCGCGTCGACCTGGCGCGCGTGCGCGAGCTCGCCCAGCGCGCGATCCACGAGCGCCACATGCTCGCCGGCGTGACGATCGTCGACCCCGACAGCACCGTCATCGACGTCGGACGTGCAGATCGGCCCGGACACGGTGATCGAGCCGTTCACCACGCATCCGCGGGGCGACGCGCATCGGCGCGCGCTGCACGATCCGCCACTCCTACATCGTCGACTGCGGTGCGTCGAGCGACGGCGCCAGCGTCGGCCCGTTCGCCTACCTGCGGCCCGGCGCGGTCCTGCGCGCGCGGCGCGAAGGTCGGCACGTTCGTCGAGGTCAAGAACTCCGACATCGGCGCGGGCGCCAAAATCCCGCACCTGTCCTACATCGGCGACGCCGACGTGGGCGAGCGCACGAACCTCGGCGCGGCGACGATCACCGCCAACTACGACGGCCGCGCCAAGCACCGCACGACGATCGGCGCCGGCGTGCGCACCGGCGTCGACACGACGCTCGTCGCGCCCGTGACCGTCGGCGACGGCGCCGTACACCGGCGCCGGGTCGGTGATCACCGAGGACGTCCCCGCGGGTGCGCTCGGCGATCGCCCGCGAGCGCCAGCGCAACATCGAGGGCTACGCCGAGCGCGCGCCGGAGCGAGGCCGGTGACCAGGGTGTCCGATCGCCCGCCCGGACGACCCACCGATGCAGGTGACTCGGGCAGCGGCTTTACACTTCCGGCCTGAGATGAGCGCGATGGACACGCGGGCCGCAGTCCTCGCGAGCGAGCCTGCCGATCGACTACAACAAGCGGCTGATGCTGTTCAGCGGGCGCGCGAACCCGCAGCTCGCGGTCGACATCGCCGACAGGCTCGGCGTGGAGCTCGGGCCCGGTGACGCTGAAGACCTTCTCCAACGGCGAGGTCTACTGCCGCTACGAGGAGTCGATCCGCGGCGCCGACGTGTTCATCGTCCAGTCGACCTGCGGCAACCCGCGAGACGGGCGTCACGCGCCAACGACTCGCTGATGGAGCTGCTGCTGATGATCGACGCCGCCGTCGGCGCCTCGGCGCACCGCGTGATCGCCGTCACGCCGTGGTTCGGCTACTCGCGCCAGGACAAGAAGTCCTCGCCGCGCGAGCCGATCTCCGCGCGGCTGGTCGCGCGCATGCTCGAGGCCGCGGGCGCCGACCGGGTGCTGACGATGGACCTGCACGCCGGCCAGATCCAGGGCTTCTTCCAGAAGCCGGTCGACCACATGACGGCGCTGTTCATGCTGACCCAGTACTTCCCGGACCTCGGCCTGCGACGGACCTCGTGGTCGTCGCGCCGGACGCCGGCCGCGTGAAGCTGAACAAGAACTTCGCCTCCAAGGTCGGCGCCGAGCTGGCGATCCTCGACAAGGAGCGCCCCGCCCAGCAGGTCGCCGAGATCGGCTACGTGATCGGCGACGTGCAAGGGCAAGACGGCGGTGATCGTCGACGACATGATCGACACCGCGGGCACGCTCGCGGCGGCCGCCAAAACGGTCAGGGAGGAGGGCGCCGCGCGCGTCTACGCCGCGGCCACCCACGCGGTCTTCTCCGGCAACGCGTTCGAGAACCTCCGCGCCTCGCGGCCTCGAGGAGATCGTCGTCACCGACACGATCCCGGTCGGCGCGGACCGCCCGGAGAACATCCGCGTGCTGCCCTGCGCCGAGCTGCTGACCGACTCGATCCGCCGGATCTTCGTCGACGACTCCGTCAGCGAGGTCTTCGGCGGCGAGAACCAGCTCTTCTAGCCGCCGGTCCGGAAATAGGTGCCGCGTGCGGGTGCGTGACGGCCTGTGCGACAGCGCGAGCCCGCCGTGGGTGAGATCCTGCACGGGTTTGCGCCCTGGCCGACGGGGGTAGCCCGGCCAGCGGCTCCCGGGACGGGGTTTGGTACGCCCTCGACTGTCGCCCGCTAACTCCTTGCAGCGGCTTTGCCGGGGAGCCACTTCGACGAACTCCGCTAGCGACGCCGTCGACGACCTCCTGGAGTTTCACGCTTGACGTCCGCGATGTCGGCGTCCTGGGTGACCTCCAGGCGGATGTGGCCATGGCTGAGCTTGGCGTCTTCGATCGGCCCGCCGACCACCTCGATCGAGACCAGTGCGGCGGCGAGCGAGGTCCGGGTGTGCTCCTCGAGGTGCTCCGGGAAGGGGACGTTCAGCTGCCGGGTGCGGTCGTCCACGGGGTGGTAAGAGGCCCGGTCCCAGTCCAGCGTCAGCGCCATGGTCGTGTCCTCCTCGCGGTTTGCAAAGCGGCCAGAGGCTAACGCGTCCGCCCGGCAGGCGCCCGGCGGCGGTCAGTGCTTCAGCGCCGCGAGGCCGAGGATCACGTGGGCCGGCATCAGCTCGGGGGTGGTCCCGCCCTCGATCAGCGCGGCCACGCGGGAGAGCGTGGCGGCCCGCTGCGGTTCCTCCAGGGCCGCGATCCAGCTCATCGAGCCCACGTGGGCCACCATCCGCTCCGGGGTCGCCTCGCGCCACCAGGTGATGCGCAGCTCGCGCGGATCCTCGAAACGCCCGCTGTCGCCCAGCACCTGCTGCCACGGGGGTCCCTCGAAGTGGGGGTGGGCCGGACGCAGCTCGGCCAGCAGGCCGCCGACCTCCTCGGCCCAGGACGCCCCGCTCCAGTCGGGCACCGTGGTCAGCACCGCGAGGCTCCCGCCGTCGGCGAGCACCCTTGCGATCTCCGCCATGGCGGGGGCGTGGTCGAACCAGTGGATCGCGTCCGCCACCGTCACCGCCGCGGCCGAGCCGTCGCCGAGCGGGATCGCCTCCGCCAGGCCGTCGCTTGACGCGCTCCTCGCCGATGCTCGCCACGAGCCGCTCGCGCAGCGCCTGCTGGGGCTCCACCGCCACCACGTCGAGGCCGCCTGCCAGCAGCGCCCGGCTCAGCTTCCCGGTCCCCGCGGCCAGGTCGAGCACCGTGGCTCCGGCCTGCAGACCGAGTTCGGCCGCCAGCGCCCCGACCACCGCGGGCGGGTACTCCGGGCGCCCGCGCTCGTACTCGTCGGCCACGGAGGCGAATCGGTCGGCGAGCGGGTGCAGCACCATCTCGGCGCAGTCTAGGTCTGGGTCTGCGATGCCCGCCGGCGGCCTATCGTCTGGGCGGTGACCGAGGCCTCCCCACCAGAGCCCGCCAGCCACGCTCCGGGCTCCAACGGCGTGCCGCCCGCCGGCGCCCGCCCATCGCCGGGCGCCCCCCAATGGCCGCCGAGCCCCGACGTGCCAGCCCGCGCCAAGCGTCGCTGGCTGAGCCCCAAACGCGTGCTGCTGATCGTCCTCGGCGTGATCGTGTTCCTGGCGATCAGCACGGTGCTCGCCCGCTGGCTGTCGGTCGAGGACCTCGAACGCGACGAAGACCTGCGTGTGATCCAGGCCGAGGCTCGTGGCGACCCGGCGGGCATGGCCGCCCTGCTGAGCGGTTGCCGGGAGCGCCCCGCGTGCGTGGCCCAGATGCGCCGGATCGACGCCAACCCGCGGGTGCGGCGGCCCGGAAGCGTCAAGATCCTCGACCTCGAATCGAACACCGCCTATTCGATCGGCTCCGCCACCGGCCCGAGCCGCGTCGCGTGGACGGTGATCGGGACGCTGCCCGTGATCCAGTGCGTGCAGGTCAAGCGCACTGGCAATGTCCTCACGGGGATCAAACTGCAGCTGCTGGCGATCACCCCGCCGATCCAGAACGAAGCCGATTGCTAGAGTCGAGCTTCTTCGCCGATGGCCTCATCCACCACCAAACTCAACGTCACCAGCCGCACCGCCGAGGGCTCGCGGGCCGCTCGCCGGCTGCGCCGCTCCGGGCGGGTGCCCGGGATCGTCTACGGCGGCGGGGCCGAGCCGATCGGAATCGAGGTCGACGAGCGCGAGCTGCGCCATGCGTTGGCCGGCGCCGGCGCAGTGCTCGATCTCAGTGTCGACGGCGGCAAAGCCACGCCCGTGGTGCTGAAGGACGCCCAGCGCAATCCGGTGCGCGGCGAGACCACCCACGTGGATCTGATCAGGGTCCGCCTCGACGAGAAGATCCGCTCGGTCGTGCCGATCGAACTGTCCGGCGTCGAGGACTCTCCCGGTGTCAAGCAGGGCGGCGTGCTCGAGCAGATCACCCGCGAGCTCGAAGTCGAGGCGCTGCCGACCGCGATCCCCGAGTCGATCGTGCACGAGGTCGGCGAGATGGAGATCGGTGACACGATCACGCTGTCCGCACTGGCGGCGCCCGAGGGCGTAACGCTCCTGGGGGACCTCGAGGAGACCGTGCTGGCGACGCTGTCCCCGCCCAAACTGCAGACCGAAGTGGAAGAGGAAATCGAGTCCGAGACAGAGCTCGTGGGCGAGGCGGAGGGCGGCGAGGCGGCCGACGAGGGTGCCTCGGAGGGCTCCTCCGGGGAGGAGTAGCGGCCGCTGCGGCGCCCCTTCGGTGGCGGCGGCGGTACCGTCGACTGGTTGATCGTCGGACTCGGCAACCCGGGTCGCGAGCACGCCGGCACCCGGCACAACGTGGGGTTCCTGGTGGCCGATGAGCTCGCCGAGCGCTGGCAGCTGCCACCCGGCAAGGAACGCTTTCGCGGGCGCCTGCGCCAGGGGCGTCCCCCGGGCCGCTGCCGGGCGGCAGCCGCCCGCCCGCGGTCGCGATCCTCTGCCCGCAGACCTACATGAACGACGCCGGACGCTCTGTCGGTCCGGCCCGTGGAGCGCTGAAGGTCCCGCTCGAGCGCGTGCTGGTGATCCACGACGAGATCGACCTGCCGTTCGGGCAGCTTCAGGCCCGCATCGGGGGCGGCCTCGCCGGCCACAACGGCCTGAAGTCCCTCAAGCGCGAGCTCGGAAGCGCCGAGTTCGGCCGTCTGCGCGTCGGGGTCGGACGCCCGCAGTCCACCGACCCGGAGGTGGTCTCGGCGTGGGTGCTGGGCCGCTTCGGCGAGAGTCCCGCGGACGTACAGGCGCTGGTGCGCGCGGCGGCCGACGAGGTCGAGCGGACGGTGCTCGAGGGCCAACCGGAGGAGCGGGTGGGAGGCTGATGAGCGACACGGCGGGCTCGCTTGCGTTCGCTGTTGCGGCTGGCGGCCGACGACGAGCAGGTACGGGCGCTCGCCGCGAGACGGCGGCCATGCCTTCGTCTCCTCGGCCCTTCGGCCCTATGCGGTGGCCGCACTGGCGGACATCGACGAGCGGGCCCGGGCGCGGCCGACGCTCGTTGTGGTCGGGGACGACCGTGCGGCCCGCGACCTGGCGGCCGACCTCCGCAGCTGGCTGGCTCCCCGGCGGGTGCGCCTGTATCCCTCTCGCGGGGTCGCCTACGAGTCCCACCTCGCGCCCCCGCCGCACCTCGTGGGCCTGCGCGTCGCCGCGCTCGACGCCCTGCTCGGGGCCGGCTCCTCCCGGCAGGGGCCCGAGGAGGGGGAGCCGGTCGTGGTGATCAGCGCCGTGGCGCTGTCGGAGAAGGTCCCCGACCCCGAGCTGAGGCCCCACTCCTTCACCCTGCGGGTGGGCGAGCTGATCGACCTCGACGAGTGCGCCTCGGCGCTCGTGGACGCCGGCTATGAGCGCGTGGAGCAGGTCGAGGAGCGCGGGCAGTTCGCGCTCCGCGGGGGGATCCTCGACATCTTCGCCGCGACCGAGGAGCGGGCCGTACGGGTGGACACCTTCGATGTCGAGATCGAGTCGCTGCGGTGGTTCTCGACCTTCACCCAGCGCTCCCTCGGAGAGGTCGAGGAGGTCGAGCTGGCGCCTGCGGCAGAGCTCGCCGTCGAGCACCGCGAGCTGGCCGAGATCGCGGCCGCCACCGGCGCCTTCCCGGGAGGGCAGGCGGGGGAGTCCGAGCGCGTGGACATCGCCGAGCTGCTGCCGCTCGAGCGCTTCGGTGCGCTGCTCGACCTGCTCGGCGACCGTGCCGAGATCGTGCTGGCCGCCGAGGAGGAGCTCGAGCCGGCCCTCGGCGACCACTGGAGCGACGTCTGCGCGGCCTTCGGCGAGCAGGACGCCGAGCACCTGTACGTGCCCCCGGAGCGGATCCGAGACGTCCCTCGCCGGCCAAACCCGCATCTGGCTGTCGGCGCTGTCCAGCGGGCAGCAGATCGAACTACGGGCCCAGGCAGCCGACTCGGCCGCGCGCACGCTGGCCGAGGCCGAGCCGGAGCTCGAGCGCCTGGTGCGCTCCGGCTACAGCACCGTCGTGGCGTTCCCCCGCCGTGGCGAGGGAGAGCGCGCGGCCTACAACCTCGCCCGCCTGAAAGCGGGCTGGGTCGAGGACCGGCCGGCGTCGAACGGCTCGGCCGCGGCGGCCGCGCCCAGGGGCGAGCTGAGCTTCGCGGCGGCCTCGCTGCGGGAGGGCTTCATCGCCCCGACCCTGAAGCTGGCGGTGTATCCCGAGGAACGGCTGCTGCGCCGGCGTCGCGCCGAGCGTCCCGGCACTCCAGGCCGCTCCCGGCGCGGCGCCCTGCGCTCCTTCACCGAGCTGCGCACGGGTGACATCGTCGTCCACGAGGACCACGGCGTCGCACGCTTCGCCGGCTTCGAGACGCGCACCGTGGCGGGCGTCACGCGCGATTACCTGTACCTCGAATACCAGGGCGACGACCGCGTCTTCGTCCCCACCGACCAGCTGGCCAAGATCTCCCGCTACGTCGGCGCCGGCGGCGCCCATCCGCCCCTCAGCAAGCTCGGCGGGAGCCGCTGGGACACGCTCAAGGCACGCGCCCGCCGGGCCGCCCAGGAGCTCGCCGGGGAGCTGCTCGAGCTGTACGCCCAACGGCGCGTGCGCAGCGGCCACGCCTTCGGGCCCGACGGCGACTGGCAACGTGAATTCGAGGAGCGCTTCCCGTTCACCGAGACACCCGACCAGCGCGAGGCGATCGAGCTGGTCAAGGGCGACATGGAGTCCGACCGCCCGATGGACCGGTTGGTGTGCGGCGACGTCGGCTACGGCAAGACCGAGGTGGCACTGCGCGCGGCCTTCAAGGCCGCCGCCGACGGCAAGCAGGTGCTGATGCTGGTCCCCACCACGATCCTCGCCCAGCAGCACTACGGGACCTTCAAGGAGCGCCTGGCCGACTACCCGTTCACGCTCGACCACGTCTCCCGCTTCCGTACCCAGGCCGAGCAGAAAGAGGCCGTCCAGGGCTTCGCCACGGGTCGCGTCGACATCCTGATCGGCACCCACCGGGTGCTCTCGCGGGACGTCCGGGCGAAGGATCTCGGCCTGCTCGTGGTCGACGAGGAGCAGCGCTTCGGCGTCAAGCAGAAGGAGCTGCTGCGCCAGCTGAAGCTGAAGGTGGACGTGATCTCGATGTCCGCCACGCCGATCCCGCGGACGCTGCAGATGTCGCTGGCCGGCCTGCGCGACATCTCTGTGATCGAGACCCCTCCGGAGGGCCGGCGCCCGGTGAGGACGTTCGTGGGCGAGTACGAGGAGGAGCTGGTCAGGAACGCGATCGAGCGCGAGCACGGCCGCGGTGGCCAGGCCTTCTTCCTGCACAACCGGGTGGAGTCGATCGAGCAGACCGCCGAGCGCCTGCGTGCGTTGTGCCCCGGCGTCCGCTTCGCGGTGGCCCACGGGCAGATGGGCGAGGGCGAGCTCGAGGAGGTGATGATGGATTACCTGCGGGGCGGGGCGGATGTGCTCGTGTGCACGTCGATCATCGAGTCGGGGATCGACATCCCGCAGGCCAACACCCTGATCGTCGAGCACGCCGACGCCTTCGGGCTGGCGCAGCTCTACCAGATACGTGGCCGGGTCGGGCGCAGCCGCGAGCGCGCATACGCGTATCTGCTCTACGACTCCGCGGCGGCGCTCCTGCCCGAGGCGGCCCAGCGGCTGGCGGCGCTGTCGGACTACACCGAGCTCGGCGCCGGCTTCAAGATCGCGATGCGCGACCTCGAGATCCGGGGCGCCGGAAACCTGCTCGGCGACGAGCAGTCCGGGCACCTGGCGGCGCTCGGCTTCGAGCTGTACATGCAGATGATCGACGAGGCCGTCCGCGCCGCGGAGCCCGAGCTCGAGGGTGAGGAGCCGCGCGAGCCGGTGCGCCTGGACGTCAACGTGGACGCCTATATCCCCGCCGACTACGTCCCCTACGAGCAGGCCAAGATCGAGATCCACCGCCGCATCGCGGGCGCGGTCGAGATCGCCGAGCTCGAGGAACTGCGCGAGGAGCTCGCCGATCGCTTCGGCGATCCGCCCGCACCGGTGGAGAACCTGCTCGCCCTGCAGCGAGCCCGCATCAAGTTCGGCCAGGCCGGAGCCCAGACCGTGAGCTTCAGGGGCGAGCGCCTGGCGGTGGTCCCGATCGAGCTGGACTCGCGGCGTGCCCGGCGCCTGCGCGAAGAGCTGCCCGGAGCCTCCTATGAATCGGGCCGCTCGCAGGTGTCGGTGCGCGTACCGCGGGACGGCGAGGAGCGCTTTCCCACCGTGGTCAGGGCGGCCGACGCGCTGTTGGCGATCATGCGCGAGGCCGCCTAGCGGCCGATCGGGCCTTATGAACCTTTAAGCGGTTCTTTGCCTCAGCCGTAATCTCCATACGGTACAGTGCCCGCGTCGTGCACAAAGTCATCCGTCCCATCGCGGCGCTAGGCGCCGTTTTGTTTGTGGTCGCAGGCGTGTCCGCCTGTGGCGGCGTCCCCAGCAACGCCGTGGTCCAGGTCGGCGGCACGCCGATCACCAACGAAACCTTCAAACACTGGCTGGGCGTCGCCGCGGCGTCCTCCCGGGCCGGCGGGACGGGCACAACCGGTGCTCCCGGAACCGCCCCACTACACGGCCTGCATCAAGCACCTCGAAGAAGAAGAAGCCAAGACCGCCACCAAAGGCAAGAAACGCACGGCGACCGAACTGAAGACCCAGTGCGAACAGCAGTTCAAGACGCTGAAGACGGAGGTGCTGGGTTTCCTGATCTCCTCCAACTGGGTGATCAAGGAAGGCGAATCGCTCGGGGTGAAGATGTCCGACGCCGAAGTCAAGAAGCAGTTCGCCAAAATCAAGGCCGAGCAGTTCCCGAAGGCCGTGGAATTCGAAAAATTCCTGGCCAGCTCCGGTCAGACGATCTCCGACCTGTTGCTGCGCGTGAAGCTCAACCTGCTCTCCCAGAAGATCCAGACGAAGATCTCCAAGGAGAACCCGAACGTCACCAAAGCCGACATCGAAAAGTACTACCACGAAAACAGCTCCCGATTCGGCACTCCGGAAAAGCGCGACGTTCGCATCGTGCTGACCAAGGACCAGGCCACGGCTGAAAAGGCCAAAAAGGAAATCGAATCCGGGAAGAGCTTTGCCAGCGTCGCCCAGGCCCGCTCGACCGACCCGGCCAGCAAGGCCAACGGCGGTCTGCTGAAGGGCGTCATCAAGGGCGAGGAGGAGAAAGCGCTCGACGAAGCCATCTTCGCCGCCAAGGCCCACCAGCTCGGTGGCCCGGTGAAAACGCCCTTCGGCTACTACGTCTACCAGGTGGAAGGCACGACCCCGGGCAACCAGACGCCGCTGAAGTCCGTCGAAGCGTCGGTCAAGCAGCAGCTGATCGCCACCAAGCGACAGAAAGCGCTGACGGAATTCATCAAAAAGTTCAAAACCAAGTGGCAGGGCGAAACGGAATGTCGCGGCGAATACGTAGTGCCGGACTGCAAGGAGTACAAAGCTCCGAAGGGCAGCACCGGCGCGACGGGCGCGACGCCGTAGCGAGAGCGCGGCCGGCCGGCAGCGTGTGAGCGCGATCCAGCGCGTCCGGGCGCGCCAGATACTCGACAGTCGCGGCAATCCCACCGTCGAGGTGGACGTCGCTCTCGGCTCCGGCGCACACGGGCGCGCGGCGGTCCCCTCCGGGGCCTCCACGGGCGAGTTCGAGGCGACCGAGTTGCGCGACGGTGGTAGCGCCTGGGGAGGGAAGGGCGTCTCCCGCGCGGTGGCCAACGTCAACGGCGAGATCGCGAGCGCGCTGGAGGGATTCGAGGCCGGCGACCAGGAGGGGCTGGACCGGACCCTGATCGAGCTCGACGGGACGCCCAACAAGTCCCGCCTGGGGGCCAACGCGATCCTCGGAGCCTCGCTGGCCGCGGCCCAGGCCCAGGCCGCCGAGGAGGGCCTGCCGCTGTGGCGCTACCTCGGGGGCGAGACCGCCCGCACGCTGCCGGTGCCGATGATGAACGTGCTCAACGGCGGAGCCCACGCCGACAACCGGGTCGACTTCCAGGAGTTCATGGTCGTGCCGCTGGGGGCCGACAGCTTCTCCCGCTGCCTGCAGATGGGTACCGAGGTTTACCACGCCCTCAAAGGCACGCTGCACGCCCGTGGCCTGGGCACGGCGGTGGGCGACGAGGGCGGCTTCGCGCCGGATCTCGACTCCAACGAGGCGGCGCTGCAGATGCTGATGGAGGGCATCGCCGCGGCCGGCTACGAGCCCGGGGTGGACCTGGCGATCGCGCTCGACCCGGCCACCAGCGAGCTCTACTCCGACGGCGCCTACCGGCTCGAGCACGAGGGCCGCTCGCTGAGCGCCGGCGAGCTGACCGGCTACTGGGCCGAGCTCGTCTCGCGCTACCCGATCGTTTCGCTCGAGGACGGGATGGACGAGGAGGACTGGGACGGCTGGAAGCAGCTCACCGAACGGCTCGGAGGCAGCCTGCAGCTGGTGGGGGACGACCTGTTCGTCACCAACACCGAGCGCCTCGGCCGCGGGATCGAGGCGGGCGTCGCCAACTCGATCCTGATCAAGGTCAATCAGATCGGGACCCTCACGGAGACGCTGGCGGCGATCGACCTGGCCCACCGCAACGGCTACACGGCCGTCATCAGCCACCGCTCGGGCGAGACCGAGGACGTCACCATCGCCGACCTGGCGGTGGCCACCGGGTGCGGGCAGATCAAGACCGGGGCCCCGTCCCGGAGCGAGCGCGTGGCGAAGTACAACCAGCTGCTGCGCATCGAGGAACAGCTCGGCGGCGAGGCCGTGTTCCCGGGCGCCAGCGCCTTCCGCGCGCTCTAGCGACGGAGATCGACCCCGGGCGGCGCCGGCGCGAGCCTGACCGCAGCGGCAGGAACTTCACCGGCGGGGACGAATGCCGGGCTTATGCCCTCGGTGGCCACTCCTCGCGTCGGCAGGCGCGCCGCCCCGCGTAGGTCCCCGCGAAGGGTCTCGGGTCCGCGGGCCGGCTCGCGCCCGGCGGGCGCCATGCCGTTTGCAGGCGCCGTCTCCAGGTTGCGCTGGGAGCAGCTCGGGCGGATGGCGCTGCTGGCCGTGATGGTCGCGCTCGCCTATCTCTACCTGAGCGCGGGCGTGCACATGTTCTCCACCTGGCGCCAGGCCCGCCACGAGCAGGCGGGCGTGCACGTGATGGAAGCCGAACACCGGCGCCTGGTCGCACAGCATGAGCTGCTCTCGAACCCCGAAACCGTCGAAGGCGAGGCGCGCAAGCAGGGTATGGCCAGACGCGGCGAGCGCCAGTATGAGCTCAGCGGGCTGCCCGACAACTAGCCCAGACGCGCTGCTAGCCTCGGCGCGTGAGCTTCGAGACCGCCCTGTACCAGTGGCAGCAGGGCGAGCGGCGGCTGAACGGGGCCCCGGCGGAGCACACGCGGATGCTCGAGCGGGTCGTCGAGGCGCTCGTGTCAGAACTCAGGCGCCGGCTCGGCGGCCGCTTCACCGCGCAGGAACTGGTCGACCTCTACGAAACCGGCACCAGCTGGTCCCAGCAGGTGGCGATGAGGGTCGCGCCGCAGGATCCGTGGGCCTGGGATGCGGCCGTGGTCGTGGACGCGGCCTTCGCGCGATACCTGCGCCAGGCGGCGGACTTCGCCGGTGGCCGGCGCGAGGTCGGCGAGGTCGCCTAGTCGTCCTCGTCGACGACTCGGCGAATCACGATCCGGTCCTCCTCCACGGCGACCTCAACCGGCCGGTGCCCGGCCCAGTGCTCGGCGTAGACCGGGTTGTCCTGGATCGCGGGGTCGAGCCACAGCCCGTACCCCTCCTCGCCGTGGTCGAAGGTGCCCTCGAGCGGGGGTGCGCTGCGAGAGGTGCGCCGCCGCCCGCCACGCCGGCTTCTGCGGGCGCGTGCCGGAGTCTCCTCCTCGGCGTCCTCCTCGGCGTCCCCCTCGCCGGCCGCCTCCGCCTCTTCGCGGATGCGCTGGGCTTCCGCTTCGGCGGCTTCGAGCTCGGCTGCGATCAGCGCGTCGTCCTCGGCCCTGAGGTCGATCTCCTCGGGGTAGTCCCCCGCGGCGCCCGCGCCCTCGCCCTGCTCCTCCTCGCCGAGGAGGTCGTTCTGGCGCTTGAACTGTTCGATCTCTTTGACGCTCACCTCGAGTTGGTGGGCAACCCAGGCGTCAGTTCTGCCCTGGCGTACCCAGGTGCGGATCTGATTCAGGTGCGGACGCAGCGATTTCCGGGCCATAGACGGGTCGTGAGACTACCGCAAAGACCCCCGCGCCCCGGCGGGGCCTTCGCGCAACACACTCCGAACAAGAGCCAACCCCCAGCGTGGGAGCCAAATCGCCGAGCGGGATGGCTTTCCACCGCGCCTCAGTCTATGCTTGCGCGACCCGGCGGATGGGGCTTGCGCCGGGCGGCAGGTGGCCAGAGAGGAAGGTATACCCAATGCTGGTTCTGACGAGAAAGTCCAACCAGAGCATCATGATCGGGGACGACATCGAGGTCTCGGTGCTTTCGGTGATGGGCGAGAAGGTCCGGATCGGCATCCAGGCGCCGCAGTCCATCCCGGTCTTCCGCAAGGAGATCTACCTCGAGATTCACCGCGAAGCGGCCGCCGCGGCGGCCGAGGGCGGCGGCGGCGGTCAGCCCGCCACGAGCGTCGAGACGGCACTCACCGAACGCCGCCCACGTCGGAAGTAGCCCCCCGGCTGATGGCCCCGCGCGGGCGCTGACCGGGCTCCGGGCCGCAGAATCTCAGGCTGCCGCTCTCAGCCGAGCAGCAGGTACAGCGTCCGGAACATGATCACCGTCACGATCACGGCGGTCAGGATCAGCGTGAACACGAGCGCGAGGAAACGCAGCGAGCCCTGTTTCTGGCGCTTGTGAATTTCGCGCTTGGCTTCGCGCCGTTCAGCGGCGCGGCGCAGCGAGTCGCGCCGGTAGCGGTCCAGCGAGATCTCTTTGACGAAGGCCCGCTCCCACTCGGCGAGGCTCTGGCGCATCCGCATCGGCCGCGACGCCCCCTGCGCTAGACCGGGGTCTTGGCGCGCTCGTACACCGACACGAAGCGCAGGTAGTTCTCGGCGATCCTCCGTGCGCCGGCGGCACGCTCGATCTTGCCCTCGACGTAGGCTTTCAGCGGGTCCCACCAGATCGAACGGCCGATCGCGAAGCCGATGAAGCCGTCCACGGGGGCGGCCTCGGTCAGCCAGTGATCGACCTTGGCGTCGTCCGCTCCCCGGCCGAGGACCACGCAGGAGACCTCGTCGCGGCCGCCCGTGCGGGTCTGGGCCACGAGCATGCTGCAGTCCGAGCGCTCGTCCACGCCCTCGATCTTCCAGATGTCGGCCTCCACGCCCCCGTCCTGGAGCTCCGCGATCGCCCGGCGCATGAGCTCGGGCCGCAGCTCGGCGTCGTAGCGGTCGCTGTCGCCGCCGACCTCCTTGAGCTGCTCGTCCTCGGCCGGGACCAGCAGCTCGAACAGGAACTTGCGGTCGTTCTGGTGCAGCCAGTCGCTCAGGCGCCTGAGCTTCTCGCGCTGATCACGATTGGCCTCGGCGTCGCCGTCGGGGTTGTAGCGGACCAGCACCTTCGTGAAGTCGGGGTTGAAGCGTTCGATGTGGGCCGGGAAGTCCTCGCCGTACTGGAAGTCGAAGTACGGCTGGCCCGAGCGCTCCGCCGGCATCGCCACCTTCAGGCCTGCCTCGCGAGCCTCCTCGGGGACCGTCGAGCCGAACTGCTCGTCCACCAGCACGCCCGTCACGGCCGGGTCGGCGCCCGCGCTCACGGCCTGCAGCAGACCCTCGAAGATCAGGTGCTTGGCATCGGCGATGATCGCCGTCTGCTCGGCGTCCGGCTCGCCCTCGATTCCGAAGAAGCGCTTCTGGAAGGACCCGCGGTGGTCGAACGCGAGAATGTAGAGGGTTCCCTCGTAGCCCAGGTTCATGCTCGCCAGTATTACCAGAGAGGGGGTGGGGCGTGGATCGGCAGGCCCTTAGAATGGGGACGGAGATGAGCTCGGGCGCAGACCTCTTCGTCGTCTGCAAACAGTGCGGGTCAGAGGTGAGTCCGTACATCACGGAGTGCCCCTACTGCGGCAGCCGCCTGCGCCGACGCGCCCCCAAGCTGCCGCGAGCGGGCGCCCCCAAGCGCCCTCCGCGCGGTTCGCGGCTGACGGCCCTGTTGCGGCGCCCGGCCAGGGCCGGCCGCGCTGATGGCGCCCCGGTCACGACCGGGGCCCGCAGCGACCGCTGGGCGCTGACGCGTCCCTACGCGACGATCTCGCTGGTCGTGCTCAGCTGCGCCGCCTACGTGCTGGTCCATGCCGAACCGGTCGCCTACGTGAAGATGTCGATCCTGGGCCCCATCAACGGCGACTGGTGGAGGCTGTTCAGCAACGCCTTCGCCTATGGACCCCGGGCCATCCCGGCGTTCGTGATCGTCACCACGGTCGCCATCTTCGGCTGGCTGCTGGAGCGCCGGCACGGTCCCTTCATCGTGTTGGTCGTGTTCTTCGGTGCCACCGTCACGGGAGCGCTGGTGGCCCTCGCCGTGTATGAACTCCCCGTCCTCACCACCGCCAACGCCGGCGCCCTGGCGCTGCTGGGCGCGTGGGCCGTGCCGGACCTGGCGGCGGCCCGCTCACGCTCCTACTACGAGGGCGATCTGATCGGGGCGGCGGTGATCGCCGCATTGCTGCTGGTGCTGCCGTTCGCCTACACCTTCTCGCCGATCAGCTGGCTGGCCGGCGTCGTCGGCCTCGGCTTCGGGTTGCTGGTCGGTCTCGCGCTGCAGCTGCGCGAGCCGGCCCTCACCTAGGGGCGCCCGGGAGGCTGGTCGGGGATCCGGTCGAGCTCCGGCCCGCCGGTGCGGAAGACGAGGTTCAACAGGCCCGCCAGGATCCCCCCGGCGAGCGGGGCCACCACGTAGATCCACTGGTTCGTCCAGGTGCCGTCGACGATCGCCGGGGCGAGCGAGCGAGCAGGGTTGAACGAGCCGCCGCTGATCGGGCCCGCCGTAGTGGCGGCGGTGAAGATGAACAGGCCGATCCCGAAGGGCGCGAAGACGCCGTTCCAGGGAGCCCGCCCGTCGGCTGCGACGGTCGCGATCACGAGCAGGAACAGGCCCGTGAAGATGGCCTCCAGCCAGAACGCCTGGCCGTTGCTGACGCCGTGGCCGGGCATCGTCAGGGTCGCGTGCAGGACGGTGGAGTTGAAGATCGCCCGGATCGCGCCCGCGGCGGCGATCCCGCCCACGAGCTGGGCGGCCCAGTAGGCCGGCACCTCGGCCACGGGGAAGCGTTTGGCGGCCGCCAGGCCGGCGCTCACCGCCGGGTTGAAGTGCCCCCCGCAGATGTGCCCGAAGGCGAAGATCATGGCTGCCAGGCCGAAGCCGAACCCGGCTGCCACGCCCACGGCTTCGATCGCGCCCGCGCCCTGTGTGGTCAGCGCGGCGATGCCGGTGAAACCGATGAAGAAGAAGCCGAAGGTGCCGACGACCTCGGCGAGCAGACGGCGTGGCAGATCGACGGGCATCGAGCAAACACCTCCCCGGAGGGCTTGGGAGCACTTGGCGGGGCGAAGATACGGTCCCCGCCGGACGTCCATGGCCCCCGGTGGCGCACGAGCGGCCGCGAACGGAGCCCGCCTGGGCTATAAAAGGGGGATGACGCACGCCGTCGTGCTGATCGAGGCCGAGCGCGACACGCTGTCGACCCTCGGTGGCGAGCTGGCGGACATCGAGGGTGTGGCGGAGGCCTACTCGGTGACCGGCGAGTGGGACTTCGTGGCGATCGTGCGCGTGCCCCACCACGAGCAGCTCGCCGACGTCGTGACGGGCAAGATCGGAGGCCTCCCGGGCGTCGTGCGCACGCAGACGATGGTCGCCTTCACGGCCTACTCCCGCCACGATCTCGAGGCCATGTTCTCGCTCGGCGAGTAGCTCCCGGCGTGGCGAGCATCCAGATCAAGCCCGAGTACGGGCCTACGCTGCCGAGCCTGCTGGCGCCCTCGTGGCAGCGGGCCTCCCGCGTGAGCAGGGCCGTGGCGGTCCTCGGCGGGGTCGTCGTTGTGGCGATCCTCGCCGCTGCGGTCCTGGCGCTGCTGAACTCGACCTACGGCCACGGTTCCAGCCGCCCGTTCCACTTCAGCTACCGCGAGCCTCTACCGGACCGCGCCCGGAACCCGGCGGCTTCGTCAGGCTCCAGTCACACAGCTCCTCGGGCAGGCTCGAGTACTCGTTCGCCGTCAACCCGCTCGAGCTGCCCCCGTACAAGGGTTCGGTGCTGGCCGAGGTGCCCCTCTACGCCAGCGGCTACATCCGGGAGCTGTCCCGGCGCTACCCCGACTTCGTGCTGCGCGGGGAGGGCAAGACCCGCCTGAACAGCAAACTCGGCGGCTACCAGGTGGCCTACACCACGACCGTCGCCGGCCGCCGGATGCTCGGGCGCAACGTGCTGCTGCTGCACGAACGCAGCGGCCAGCGCAGCGGCGTGGAAGTCGTGATGCTCACCGCCCCGGGGGCCAACCCCCAGATCACCGAACCGGCGGAAGTCGGCTCCACCGGGGTCCTGCTGAGGCCCCTGAAGACGTTCTCGCTGGGGTAGAGCCCGCGGCTCCCGGCGGATTGCCGGGGGCGTCCTCTCGGTCAGCTGAGCCCGGGCGCTCCGGCGCCGGGGCGGCTCGACTAGAGGTCGCCGGCCTCGCTGGAGGGGATCGTGGGCCCGGTCGCGCCGGTGGGCCCGGTGGCGCCGGTGGCGCCCTGCGGTGCACCGGCCACCGCGGGGGCTCCGGCTCCGCCGGTCGTTTCGGTCACGGGCGGCGCCGGAACCGTGGAGCCTTCAGTCGCCGCAGGGGCGCCCGGGGTTTCGCTCGGCACGGGCGTCGTGATCGGCGGGGCGGGTGCCGTGACGGGGGTGCTGGGGACGGCGGTGGCCGAGGCCGGCAGCTGGGTGCTCTCGGTGGTCACCTCGGTGGCTTCCTGTGTGGCAGGAGCGACTGCCGCGCCGGGTACCGGGGAGGGCGGGGCGGTGCTCGCCACCGGGGTCGGGGTGGGGACCTTGCTCGCCGCGGCGGTGGCGGCGGCCGCGCGCAGGGCACGTGCCGAGCGCAGCGCCATCAGCGCGCGGTGCTGGAGACCGCCGGGGCTGGAGGGCTGGGCGTGCTGGTGCACGACGATCGACTGGGCCACGTGGGTCGCGGCGGGGGCGGCCGCGTAGTGCGTGTGGGTGCGCCGCGAGACCGCGCCGGGGTCGACGGCCACGGCACCGGCGGTGACGATGGCGGCGGCGGCGAGTCCGGCGACGGCCTTGGTGGCGATCGCGCCGGCGCCGGCGGTCATCACGCTGCCCGCCAGGCCGGCGCCGCCGCTCGCGGCGGCTCCAGCGCCCGCACTCGCGCCCGCTCCGGCGCCGATCCCCGCGCCGGCGCCGCCGGCGACGTGGGCGCCGCCGGCCGAGGCGGTGGTGCCGAGCTTGGCGAGCACAAGTTTCTTCAGCAGGAACAGGGGCGCCACCGGCAGGATCGCGGCCAGCGCCTTGTTGTTGTCCTTGAGCTGCTTGCGGAAGGCGCGGCAGCGTTCGCAGCCGCGCACGTGCCGGCGGGCGGGGGTGCTGAGCTTGCCCAGGCCCTCGGCGACCTCGCCCAGCTCCATGCGGACCTCCTCGCAGCTCAGCTTGCGCGCCTCGGCGGCCTCGGCGAGCGAGATCCGGGCCCGCACCAGCAGCGACTTGACCGACGGGACCGTCGTCTCCATCGCGTCGGCGATCTGCTCGTAGGAGAGGGCGTCGATCTCCCGCAGCAGCAGCGCCGTGCGCTGGGTCTCGGGCAGCTCGCTGGACGTCGCCGATCAGCTGGCGGAAGTTCTCGCGGCGGATCACCTTGTCGGTCGGTCGAGAGCCCGCCCTCGGCGAAGTGGACGTCCATCGAGTCGACGCCGATCGCGGAGGTCGCTGCGCAGGTGGTTGAGCGAGCGGTTGCGGGCGATCCGGTACAGCCACGGGCGCACGTTGATCTCGCGCTCGTCGGCGAGGACCGCGTTGAAGGCGGCCGCGAAGACCTCCTGGAGGACGTCCTCGGCGTCCTCCTTGGAGCCCAGCATGTGCCGGCAGAAGGCCAGCAGCCGCGACTGGTAGCGGCGAGCAGAGCACCTCGAAGGCCGCGTGGTTGCCGCTGCGGGTGAGCGCGATCAGGCGCTCGTCGGACTGCAGGCGCAGCAGTGCGGAGGGGCCCCGTAGGCCCGGCATGCTGCTTGTTGTGTTAGGGCTGAAGCCTCCACTTGACCCGAAAACGTCCTTCCTCTCAGGGAATACGACACGGTAGCGCCGCCCGAGTTGCGCTCGCTAAAGGTTTGTTTTCGGGTTTCTAAAGATGCCGGTGGGTCCCGCGGCGGCGGTAGGATCGCTCGTGCCCGGGTGGACAAACTGGCAAAGTCAGCGGACTTAAAATCGTGCCGCCCGCGAGGGCATGTGGGTTCGAATCCCGTCCCGGGCACCTCGCCTGGTCACAGCTGGAGTTCCGCCGCGGCGGATAGAGTCGGCCCGGCAGTGGCCAGCGAGACCGCCCAGGACACCGACACCCGCACCTTCCACGGCGGCCGCCTGATCGCCCGGCGCCTGAAGGCGCACGGGGTGAGCAAGCTGTTCACGCTCTCCGGCGGCCACCTGTTCTCGATCTACGACGGCTGCCGCGAGGAGGGGATCGACGATCGTGGACGTCCGCCACGAGTCGACCGCGGCGTTCGCCGCCGAGGGCTGGGCCAAGGTCACCCGCGAGCCGGGCGTGTGTGCGCTGACGGCGGGCCCGGGGGTCACCAACGGCATGAGCGCGATGGCCTCGGCCCAGGCCAACCACTCGCCGATGGTCGTGCTCGGCGGCCGCGCGCCGGCGATGCGCTGGGGCCAGGGTTCGCTGCAGGAGATCGACCACGTCCCGTTCGTACGGCCGCTCACCAAGCTCGCCGCCACCGCCGGAGCCACCGACGAGATCCCGGGGCTGCTCGACGACGCCTTCACGGCTGCGCTCAGCCCCCACAGCGGACCGGCGTTCGTGGACTTCCCCCTCGACCACGTGTTCATGGAGGCGCAGGAGCCCGAGCTCGGCGCCCCGCGGGCTGCCCGAGCCGCGCGCCGGCGGCCGAGGACGCGATCGCGCGTGCCGCCGAGTTGCTCTCAGCGGCGCGAGCGCCCGGTGGTCATGGCCGGGACCGACCTCTACTGGGGCCGCGGCGAGGAGGCGCTGGCCGAGCTGGCGGAGCGGCTGCGGATCCCCGTCTTCCTCAACGGGCTGGCGCGCGGCTGCTGCCGGCGGACCACGAGCTGTTCTTCTCCCGCGCCCGCTCGCAGGGCGCTGAAGGAGGCCGACGTGGCGCTCGTGATCGGGGTTCCGATGGACTTCCGGCTCGGCTTCGGGGCGGCCTTCGGTGAGGACACCGAGATCGTCGTGATCGACGTCGCCGAGCCGGAGCGCCGCCATCCCGCGGCCGGTGGCCGCGGAGTGCTACGGGGCGCTCGGTCGCGACGCTGTCGGCGATCGCGGCCGCCGCCGGCGAGCGGCCGGCGCTGCAGAGCGGGGCCTGGATCTCCGAGCTGCGCGAGGACGGAGACCGCGCGGCGGGCCTCCGAGCAGGCCGAGCTGCAGGACGACCGCGCGCCGCTGCACCCGATGCGGCTCTATGCGGAGCTCGACGAGCTGCTCGACCGCGACGCGATCGTGATCGGCGACGGCGGGGACTTCGTCTCCTACGCGGGCCGTCTGGTCGACAGCTACGAGCCCGGCTGCTGGCTCGACCCCGGCCCCTTCGGCTGCCTCGGGACGGGCCCCGGATACGCGCTGGCCGCCAAGCTCGCCCGGCCCGAGCGCCAGGTCGTGCTGCTGCTCGGCGACGGCGCCTTCGGCTTCTCCGGCATGGAGTTCGACACGCTCGCCCGGCACGGCGTGAACGTCGTCGGGCGTGATCGGGCAACAACGGCATCTGGGCGCTCGAGAAGCACCCGATGGAGTTCCTCTACGGCTACTCGGTGGCGGCCGACCTGAGGCCCGGCACCCGCTACGACCAGGTGGTGGAGGCGCTCGGCTGCCAGGGCGAGCTGGTGGAGCGCCCGCAGGACCTGCGCCCGGCGCATCGGAGCGGGCCTTCGCCGCGGGCTGGCCGGCGCTGGTGAACGTGCTGACCGACCCCTCGGTCGCCTACCCGCGCCGCTCGAACCTCGCCTAGCTGTAGTTCAGCTAGCCGGCCGCGCCCGCGGCCAGCAGCGCGCCGCCGTAGAGGATGTCGTGCTCTGAGACCTCCACGCGCTCGCAGGTCGAACTGCGCGATGGCCTCGCTCGAGGAGGATCATCCCGGCGACGATCGTCGGGCGCGCCGGTCGGGATGCAGGCCGACGACCGTCCGTCGCTCCGCTTCGTCCATGTCGGCCAGCCGCTGCGAGCAGCAGTTCGACGGTGGCCAGCGGCAGCGGGTAGCCGTGGACCCGCTCGGGGTCGTAGGGGTCGAGCTCGCTGGTCGATCGAGGCCGCCGAGGTGGCGGTGCCGGCCACCGCGATCCCCGGCGGCGACCGGGCGCGCGCACGTGCGCCGGCAGGCCTGCGGAGAAGACCGAGCGGACGTCCGCCGCCAGCTTCTGAGCTCCGCGGGGCGTGGCGGGTCCGCGTGGATGTGGCGCTCGCTCATGCGCACGACCCCGGCGTGCAGGGAGACGTGGAAGCCGACGCTGTGGTCCGCGCCGACGACGAACTCGGTGGAGCCCCCGCCGATGTCGATCACGACCGTCGGCTCCGGTCCGCGCTGGGCGTCCGCACATCGC
This sequence comes from uncultured Solirubrobacteraceae bacterium, assembly GCA_963758055.1. Lineage (GTDB taxonomy): Bacteria > Actinomycetota > Thermoleophilia > Solirubrobacterales > Solirubrobacteraceae > Palsa-744. The sequence goes on along the minus strand of CAVWTU010000003.1, from coordinate 470,450 downwards.
GCCGAGGAACGTCAGCTGGGCCTCCTCTCGCCGGCCCAGGACGCGTGCGTCGAGCCCGAAGTCGTTGCGCACGCGGGCGGCGAACTCCTCGCCGTTGGCGGCGTCCCGGACGGCCGAGGTGAGCACCGCGATGTTGTGCCTGCACTCCGTGTCGGTCGATCTCCCGGCGGTACTCCGACAGCGTCGAGAAGACCCGCTCCATCGCCTCCTCCGAGAGCCGCCCGGAGGCGTCCACACCCGCACCCAGGCGGGTCACCTCTGAGCGCCTTGAAAGCTCCTGCAGCACGCTCGAGCTCTCGGGTTCCACGTCGGCGACCAGCAGGCGGGTCGAGTTCGTGCCGATGTCCACCGAGGCGACGTGCATCGCCCGATCCTAAGGGCGCAGGCGGCCTTCACTCCTCGCGGGCGGACCCGGCCCGTGCGTGCGCCGAGTGGCGGCCGCGCTCGCGTTTGCGGCGGGGCGAAGCCCCTCGGGGCTGGCGATCTTTGCTACAACGTAAGTACCGCCGCGGGGTGGAGCAGTCTGGTAGCTCGTCGGGCTCATAACCCGAAGGTCGCGGGTTCGAATCCCGCCCCCGCTATGAAGGAAAAGCCCCGCTCAGGCGGGGTTTTTTCGTGGGCGCGGCGCTCGCTGGGTGAGCATGCGGTGGGCGAGCTCGAGCCGCGCCTGGGCCTCGCCGACGCGTAGGCGCCCGTTTGCCTGGAGGGTGGCCAGGCCGTGCAGCGCCGACCAGGCGACCTCCGCCCGGGTGCCGTCGGCATCAGGGAATGCGTCACGGACGCCCGCAAACGCACGCTGGAGCGGTTCGGGGGTGTCCTCGGCCGCGAAGACCAATCCCGAGGGCAGCGAGAACATCGCCTCATAGATCCGGGGATGCGCGGCGGCGAAGTCGAGGTAGGCGCGCATCCGCGCCATGGGCAAAGCGTCAACGGCCTCGAGCGCCGCGGCGATTTCATCGAAGCCGTTGAGCGCCACCGCGTCGATGAGCGCCTGGCGGCTAGGGAAAGCCGAGTAGAGCACCGGCTGGGTCACGCCCAGCTCTCCGGCGAGGCGGCGCATCGTGACGGCCGGCCAGCCGTCGGCCTCCGCGAGGTCGCGGGCGGCGTGAATCAGCTGATCGCGTCTCAGGTCGAGATCTGGGGCGGGTCTGGGCGACATGGGCAATAGTGTACCATCGTTATATAACGCTGCTAGTCAACAACTCTGAGAGGACCCTCCACCATGAGTCTCGCCGCCCTCATCTTCGCGCTCATCGCCTGTCTCGCCATCATCGCGATTGGCATCCGCTTCATCCTGGCGCCCGAGCGGGCGACGCTCGCCTACGGCGTTGCCGCGGACAACGTCCGCGCCCTGACGGAGATAAAGGGCGTTCGCGACATCACGTCCGGGGTGGTGCTGCTCGTGGTATGGGCGGCCGGCGGTCGCACGACGCTCGGCTGGGCACTGATCGCCGCGGCACTCACAGCAGCCGGGGACGCGCTGATCGTGCACACCAACGACGGAAAGCTCTCAACAGTGCTGGGGATCCACGGGCTCACAGCTGCACTGCTCGTCGCGGCTGGCCTCGTTCTCGCGCTGGGGTAAGCGCCTGCCGCGGAGATACGACAGACGCGGAGGATTGCGACGCAGCCCTTTCGCTCGACCGCCGTCGTGTCGATCCTGTCCCTGCGGGCCCACGCCCGGCGATGCGCGCAAATCACGCGGACGCCTGCAACGTCTTCTCCGAGATCGGCTGTGTAGCGAGAGACCCACTCGCGGCACATGCTGCCTACGCTCCTCGCGACGTTCCGGTCGCAACATGTTCCACCGCAGGAGCGACCGCTCCTGAACGGTTGAGTACGGAGTGAGGAAGAGCGAAATGCGTGATCATCTTGTGGTTCCACCGGTGCCAGCTGGCCTGGCCGAGCTGTCGGGGCGACCATCATGAAGGGTGCGCGCCTTGCGCTGGCGATCATCGGCATCGGCGCGTTCGGCCTCAGCGTCGCATCAGCGTCGGGCGCCGACCGCACGATCGATCTTGGGACGGCCGGGAACTTCGTGGTCCTCGCCGGAACGACCGTCGGGAATACCGGAGCGAGCGTCGTCTCGGGAAACGTTGGCGTCTCCCCGGGCAGTGCGATCACCGGATTTCCTCCCGGTGTGATAACTGGAGCGACGGACGCCGGCAATTCGGCGGCGACAAACGCGCAGAGCGATCTCGCCGCAGCATACGCCGCCTCCGAAGAAGCGACCGAACTGCCGTGCGAAACGACCGTCAGCGGCAACCTCGCCGGGCTCACACTGACGCCGGGCGTTTACTGCATGGGAGCCGCCGCCTCGATCACCGGAACACTGACGCTCAACTTCGAGGGTGATCCAAATGCCTTCTTCCTGTTCCGGATAAACGGCGCGCTGACAACGGCGGCTGCCTCGGCCGTCCACGTGATCAACACGGGCGCCGGCCGGGAGACCTGCGCGCCAAACACGTTCTGGGCGCTCAACGGCGCGGCCGGCTTCGGCGCCGCCACGCACTTCACCGGCACCATCCTCGCCAACGGCGCCGTCACATCCGGCGCGGGCACAACCGTGACCGGCCGCCTGCTCGCAAATGCAGCCGTGACCATGGACTCCAACACCGTGTCGGCGTGCCCCAACCCCATTCCGCCGTCCGCGACCCTGTCGGTGGAGGCGACCGGGTCACCGAACCCGGCCGCTCCCGGCTCCTACATCCTTTATCCGATCACGGCCACGAACAGCGGGCCGGACAGTGCATCGGAAGCGGCGATGACGGCGATACTGCCGATTGGCCTCGATTTCGGTGCCATCTCGGCGCCCGCCGGGTGGTCGTGCACGACCCCACTCATCGGCGCACCCGGCACGGTGACGTGCACCGCCGAAGCCTTTGCCCTCGGCTCGGCGAACTTCGCGCTGACGGCGAAGGCTTATCCTGGGATCTCGACCGACAGGACGGTGTCGCTCGCCGTATCGGTGTCCTCCCTCACCGGCGACCCCGACGAAGCGAACCTGTCGACCAGCGTCGACACGCAGGTCGTCGTCCCGGTCGTGACCCTCGCGGCCACGCCGGTGGCGACCATCTTCCCGGTTCCGGCCCCGCCGGTCACCGTCAACGACGTTCCCCCCTGCGTCAACCAGCGCCTCCTGACGCTGCACCTGAGCAAGAGACAGGGTTCTCACCGCGGCACCCGGATCACCGAGGCGATCCTGCTCAACGCGGCGGGCCACAAACTGAAGACCCTGAAGATCAAGTCCACGTCGGTGGACGTCGACCTACGCGGCCTCTCGGCTCAAAAGGTGACGGTCCGGGTTACCACGAAGACCCGCTCCGGCAAGACCTCGAGCTTCACCCGCGTCTACGAGACCTGCTCGTAGACAGGGCTGAGGACGGCCCCGCCGCTCACGGGGCAGGCCGGTCGTGCTCGCTAGGTTGGTCTGACCTCCCGCGCGGAGGGCATGACCGCGGGCACGACGACCGAGGAGGCCACATGAAGGCAGTCCGATTCGATCAATACGGCGGGGTCGATGTGCTCGAGGTGCGGGAGGTCGAGGACCCTGTGGCCGGGGCCGGAGAGGTACTCGTGGAGGTCAGGCCGCCGGGATCAATCCCGGTGAGGTCGCGATCCGCGAGGGCCGTCTGCATGAGCGCTTCCCGGCGACGTTCCCGTCCGGTGAGGGCACCGACCTCGCCGGGGTTGTCGAGGCGGTCGGCGCCGAACGTCGAGGCGTTCGCAGTCGGGGACGAGGTCCTTGGCTGGACCGAGCAGCGCGCGAGCCACGCCGAGCTCGTCGTCGTCCCGACCGAGCAGCTGACGGCCAAGCCGGCAGGCGGTCTCATGGGAGGTGGCGGGCTCGCTGTTCGTCGCGGGGCTCGCCGCCTACGCCTCGGTTCAGGCCGTCGCTCCTAAGGCCGGCGAGACGGTCGTCGTCTCCGCGGCGGCCGGTGGCGTCGGTTCGGTCGCCGTCCAGCTCGCGCGACGCACGGGAGCGAGGGTGATCGGGCTGGCGGGCGAGCGCAACCACGACTGGCTGCGCCGCCACGACATCGTCCCCGTGACCTACGGCGACGGGCAGGCCGAGCGGATCCGCGAGGCGGCCGGCGGCAGCATCGACGCGTTCATCGACACCTTCGGCGGCGGCTACGTGGACCTGGCGATCGAGCTGGGCGTCGCTCCACAGCGGATCAACACGATCGCCGACTTCGAGGCGGTACAGCGACTGGGCGTCAGCGGGCAGGGCACCCACGCGATCGCCACTGCGGCGCTGCTCGCCGAGCTCGTCGGCGATGGTCGGCAGACGGAAGCCTTGAGATACCGATCGCCGACACCTTCCCGCTGGCGCAGGTTCGCGACGCCTACCGCGAGCTGGAAAGACGCCACACCCACGGAAAGATCGTGCTGCTGCCCTGAGCTCCAGCCACGAGGGGATGGAAGCGCTGCTGCGATCGGCGAGCCGCTCGAGCAACTCGTGGTTTCCGCGGTTCACGGTCCGGGCGCCGCGATCGTGCTCGCTCCTCGTCCTCAGGCGGACGGGGGCCAGAGGTTGATGGCGCCCTCCTGGGCGTAGCGGTCGATCTCCTCGAGCACACCTGCGTCGAAGTCGAGATGTTCCAGCGCGGCGACGTTCTGTTCGAGCTGCTCGACGCGGCTTGCACCGAGCAGCACCGAGGTCACTCGCTCGTCGCGCAACGCCCAGGCGATCGCCAGCTGCGCGAGCGTCTGGCCGCGTCGCACGGCGATCTCGTTGAGTGCGCGCACGCGCTCGAGATTCTCCTCGCTGACGAACTCCTCGGAGAAGTAGTGCCCGCGGCGCACCCGGGAGTCCTCCGTGATGCCGTCCAGATAGCGGTCGGTCAGCAGGCCCTTGGGCGAGCGGTGAGAAGATGATCGCGCCGACACCGTGGTTGGCGAGCACCTCGATCAGCCCGTGCTCGATCCAGCGGTTGAGCATCGAGTAGGACGGCTGGTGGATCAGCAACGGGGTGCCGAGTTCGCGGAGGATCTCGGCCGCACGTTCGGTCATCTCGGGCCGGTAGGAGGAGATGCCGACGTAGCGGGCCTTGCCCGAACGGACGGCGGTGTCGAGCGCGCCCATGGTCTCCTCGAGCGGCGTCTCGGGGTCGAACCGGTGGGAGTAGAAGATGTCGACGTAGTCGAGGCGCATCCGGCGCAGGCTCTGCTCGAGGCTGGCGAGCAGGTACTTGCGCGAACCGAACTCGCCATAGGGCCCGGGCCACATGTCGTAGCCGGCCTTGGTCGAGATCACGAGCTCGTCCCGGTAGGTTCGAAGGTCCTCGTCGAGGATGCGCCCGAAGTTGCTCTCTGCGCTGCCGTACGGCGGTCCGTAGTTGTTGGCGAGGTCGAAATGGGTGATCCCCAGGTCGAACGCTCGGCGTAGCATCCGGCGGCTGTTTTCCAGTGGGCGATCGTCGCCGAAGTTCTGCCAGAGGCCGAGCGAGATCGCCGGGAGCTTCAGACCGCTGCGCCCGCAGCGGCGGTAGGGGATCCGCTCGTATCGGTCACCGGCCGCCACGTATCTCGTGGGTCCCAGGTCGGCGTCGTAAGGCAATGGGTCTCCTCGTCCGCTCCCGAGCGCCGTCGGTACCACTTGCCGTGGCGCTCATTCGTGTCCGCACACGGTACTCCCGCTCGCGCTGGGCAAGCCCCTGCCCTGGAGGGCGCTTCATGCTCGCGACTCAAGCGCCCTCGCGGCTCCGCCGATGTGGACGGGTATGCAGCGTCCCATAGCTCGAATGAGAGAGGAATTTCGTGACCATGCGTGACTCACGCCTGATCTTGATCCCCCTGTGCGCATCGCTTGCGAGCCTCGTGTTCGCCGCGAGCGCGATGGCGTCCGACACGTTCACGATGCACAACTACTCGACCTACCCACTCGACAGCTCCGTCGGCGGCTCCGCCTGTGCCACGGGCGCGTTTGCCGTGGAAGGCGGAGCTCAGGTGGAAGCGGGCGAAACGGCCACCGTCACGCTCGAGCGCAGCGGGTTTAGCTGTGACCCCTCGTTCTCGACGTCGGGAGGTACGAGCTTTGGCGGCTCGTGGTACTTCGAACCGGACGATCCGGCGATCGGCGAAGCATCGCTCGAATGCGGCATCGAAGGCGAAGCGGCGGAATGGATCGAAATAACCAAGAGCGAACTGACGTGCACCGCCCGGGACATCGAAAACAGCCTGGGTGTGTCGGCGAGCGCCGGAGGATCGGTCGAATGCAGCGCCGACGGCAAAGCCTTCGGGTCGTGCTCGTCTTCATATGACCACGGGACGTATCTGGAAATGAGGGCCGTTCCCGACCACGGCGAGTACTTCAAGGGATTTGTCGGTAGCGGCTCAGCTTCCGAATGTGCTGCCCAGTGCCGGTTCTCGATCACGCAGGGCTCCTCTGTGGTCGCGTCCTTCGGCCCGACCCACCCGCTGACGGTCGCGAAATCCGGCCACGGAACCGTCAAGTCCGTCCCCGACGGAATCGACTGCAGCCAGACCAGCTGCACCGCCGAATTCGACGACGAAACGACCGTTGCGCTGACCGCTACGCCCGCGACGGGCTACGAATTCGCCGGCTGGATCGGTTGTCCGGGCGCCGAATCGAGCTGCGAAGTCACGATCGACGGTGCGACTGAAGTCAAGGCGATCTTCCTGAAAGCCGGCGCAGCCGGTGAAAAAGGCGAACGAGGACGAAAAGGGGCGAACCCGGCGAACAGGGCGAACCCGGCGAAAGGGGCGAACGAGGCGAAAAGGGCGAACCCGGCGAAAAGGGCGAAGTCGGCGAAAAGGGCGAAGCGGGCGGAAGAGGCGCGACCGGTGAACAGGGCGCGACCGGCGAACAGGGGGCGACCGGTGAACGGGGCGCGACTGGCGAACAGGGGGCGACAGGTGAAAGGGGCGCGACGGGTGAACGGGGCATGACCGGAGCGACCGGCGCCCAGGGCCCGGTAGGGCCGGCGGGGTCGGTGGAAACGATCGAGATGGCGAGGTGCACGACCGTCAGGGCGAAGCACGGTAATCAGCAGCGGTGCACGGCTAAGCTCGTCTCCGAGTCGGCCAAGCTCGCGGGCACCGGCAAAACGGCGACGGCGCTGCTGATGCGAGGCCACACCGTGTACGCGACGGGGACCGCGCGGACGGGTGGCGCGATGATCGCGTTGCGGATGACTCCGGTGCGCACGATGGGCAGCGGCGCCTACACGCTCGTACTGCTGTGGGGCACAGGCCGCCACCAGGTCAGCTGGAGCGAGACGGCGACGATCTCCGGGTCCTAGCGAGCGGCGTCGCAGGCGGTCGCCCTCGCGACCATCCTCAACCGGCCGCTGAGCGAGCCGACCGTGCCCGGCCGCGCTCCCCGCTGACATCGCCGCGCCGGGAGTCGTACCACGGCCGGCGAGCCTCGCCTCGGGCTGTCGCTTGAGACGAGGCGCGCAGGCGCCTGATGGACTCGCAGCTCGCGCCCTACATTTGCTCTAGGTACCAGCCACCCCGAACCCGAAGGGACATCTCGATGGCAGACCCGGCGATGGCGAACAGGCAGGTAAGGCAGCCCGGACCCGATCATCCGATCACGATCGAGCCGAATCCGGCCCGGGTCCTCGTCACGGTCGCGGGGCGTGTCGTTGCCGACACCACGCATGCCTTGACGCTCAGCGAGGCCGGCCACCCGCCCGTCCAGTACATACCGCTCAGCGATGTCGACGCCTCGCTGCTGGAAGCGACCGACAACGCCACGTACTGCCCATACAAGGGCGACGCCAGCTACTACAGCGTCCCCGTCGGCGGCGTGAAGTCCGTGAACGCGGTCTGGACCTATGAGGCTCCCTTCGCGGCTGTCGCGGAGATCGGAGGGCATGTCGCGTTCTATCCCGAGCGTGTTGACGCGATCACCGAACAGAGTCCGGCCTGACCTTCGCGTGAGAGGGCGTCCGTTCGGCAGAGATAGTTGCTTATGCCACAAGATCGTGATAGGGTGGGCCTATGGGGTTCGGTCGGAGGCGACCATGCCCCCAAGATCGAGGCCGACCAGGGCGTAGGACTTGAAGAAGCCCTGCAAACCGGCCGACCGAGACCCGAAGGCCGTCCGTAAGGGCGGCCTTCGTCGTTTGGGGTGAGGTGGCGTCGTACGCCGCTCGAGATTCAGGCAGGGTCAGCGAGCGGGGCCGGCGGGCAGATGACCTCCACGCGCCCGCTGGCCACGTCGTACATGAGCGCCGAGGCGATCAGCGTGCGTGGAATCAGCGGGTTTGCACGCAGGAGCTCCAGGTCGGCCCGGGCCGACTCGCTCGGGTCGCAGAGATGCTTGGCTGCCACCTCGTCCTCGCCCACACCGAAGAAGTAGGCCATCAGGCCTCGCTGCTCGGGACCGTCCAGACGCGTCAGGCCGCAGTCGGTGTGGTGCATGATGATCAGCTCGAAGCCGGTCTCCAGGCCCTCGAGCTGGGCGATGGTTGCCAGCACCGCGAGTTCCTGGATAACCGCCGGTGTGACCCTGCCGCCCGGGTTGCGGAGCACGGCGGCCTCGCCGAGCTCCAGGCCAAGGACGTGTGCAGGGTCGACGCGATGGTCGCCGCACGTGAGCACGATCGCGTGAAGGCCCGGTGTGAGGGTGAACGAGCTTTCGCCGAGGTTGCTGCTGCGTGCGGCGTTGCGCTCGAGCAATGTGGCGGTTGCCGATTCGGCTGCTGTTGCCATGGCTGTGTCTCCCGTCTAGCGGTTGGCGTTGGGTGTGTGTCTCTCGAGCTCTGCTTTCCAACCGACGCGGGCGTGCTCGATCCCGGTGGGGTCGTGCAGCAGCTGCCTCTGCCAGTTGGCGGCCATTCCAAGGGCGTTCAGCCGGAACGCCATCGCGTCCGGGTCGACGTCCGCCGCGAGCTCGCCGGCGGCGATCGCGGCCTCGACGTTGAAGCGAAGGACCCCCAGCCATTCCCGCATCACGGCCTCGACGGCGTCCCGGACGGGGCCCGGTCGGCCGTCCATCTCCGCCGAGGCCGCGCACAGGAAGCAGCCTCCGACGAAGACGTCGGAGACGAAGTAGTCACACCACGCCTCACCGATGGCGAGCAGGCGGAGCAGGCCCTCCGGGCTGGCGAGCGCCGGTATGACCACGAGCTCGATCAGCATCTCGCGAGCTGCCGCCAGCGTGGCGAGCTGGAGCTCTTCCTTGGATCCGAAGAGCGCGAACACGTTGCTCTTGTGCACGCCGAGGTCGGCGGCGAGAGCTCCGACGCTGAGGCCTTCCAGGCCGTCTCGTGAGGCCAGCTGCACCGAGCGCTCCAGGAGGGCGGCGCGGCTGCGCATCCCCCGCGCCCGGCGCCCATCGGTCGGCTCCGGCTTGGCCTCAGGCTTGACGAGTGGCTGCGGCCTGCGCGTGGTCATCGGCTCAGATGGCGCTGCTCAAAGGAGCTCGAGGGGGCGGGCATGGGACCAGGATACAACATAAGCGTCCGATCGGTTATATTTCTTCGGGTCGTGGAAACGATCCATCGAGCCGCGAGGAGTTGAGCGAGGAATGAGCTACGTGGGCACGTGGGACTGGGCCCTCGAGACGGGCGGGACGCTCCGGCGCCGGGACCGCGCGCGTCTGATCGGGCAGGGCATATCGGCGCGCCTGACACGTATCCCCAGCCAGTGGCGCAGCCGGCTGTTCGGGGAGCACGCGCCGCTCGTGGTGCCCGAGCCGCCTGACAGCAGCCTCGCCCGCGAGGCAGAGGAACACGTCCGCGAGCTATCGAGCCCCCCGCTCTACGGGCATTGCGTGCGGACCTGGGCCTTCGCAGAGCTGTTCGCGCAGCGCGACCGCGTAAGTCACGACAGCGAGCTGCTGTACCTCGCGTGCATGTTGCACGACCTCGGCCTCACGCCACTCCATTGGGGCAAGGACCCCCACGCGAAATGCTTCGCCGTGGAGGGTGCCCGCGCCGCACACGCCCTCGTGCAGGCCGGTGGGGCGGATGAGGAGCGCTCGCGCAGGGTGGCCGAGGCGATCTCACTGCATCTGAACGTCAACGTTCCGGCCCGGCTGGGGGTCGAGGCACACCTGCTGAGCAAGGGGGTGTCACTCGACGTCGTCGGCAGACGCCTTCACCAGATCGCCCCGTCGGTCCTCCAGGGCGTCGACACACGGTGGCCCCGCGCGGGATTCCCCGGCGAGCTGGCAGCGGCGACCACGAGCCAGGCGCAGTTGCGCCCCGGCTCGCGCTCGGGGCTGCTGCAAAAGCTCGGCTTCGTCAAGCTCATCGAAGGCAACCCTCTTGCAGAGATGCCGCAGGCCGCCGACGCCGCCTAGGGTGGTGTGCGAGCGCCGCCCTGCAACCCGGGACGGTGACCAGATCACTCCAGTGGGCCTCGCACCGAGCTCAGGACCTGCGTGTTGAACCCCAGCCTGCCGGTGCTTCGGCGGCGCAAGTCCACGTTCCTGTACGGGATCGAGGACGATGCACGCGAGGTGATCGACGAGCTCGCCGTGTCCCTGGCGGAGGGCTCCTGAGTCCGCGGCGTCACCCGGACTGGCCTCGGCTCTGGATGAAGCATCGCCTCATGCCCCTCGCGCGTCTCAGCTCGTCCTGAGCCGGACGACGAGTTTGCCGGGGGTTCCCTGCTCGCCGGGAAACACCAGCTGGACCGTGAAGCGCGTGCGGTTGTGCGAGAGGGCGGTGTGGCGCACGCGGACGGCGCCGGAGTGGCCCGTGATCCGCGCCGTGGCGCTGAGGATGCGGCGTCCTCCGGGGGAGCGGAAGACGTAGGTGGCGTAGCCGTCGAAACCGACCGTCCGCTGCACCTTCGGGGTCAGCGTGCGCGTCGTGACGGAGGGGGCCGCGTCCGCCGGGGCGGCGATCGCGACGGCGCCCAGGGCGGTGGCGAGGACGGGTAGCAGCGAGCGTTTCATGGGGCAGACTCCTTTGTCGATTTCGTGTACCTGCCCGGGGCTGGGCCCGACGCACCACAAACCTTGCCCGGAGTCCCCCGATGCGCCACTGGATCTGTGCAGGACTCCGTAATGGGTGCGTAGCCGAGCCGCAGGCGGGTAATCCCCGGATTATGAACCTCCGAACTCCACGCCGTGAAGCACTTCGGCGCCTGCTGCGGGCGGGCGTGCCGGCGCTGCTGGCGTGTGCGGCGATGGCCTGGCTGCCCGCCGGATCCGCCTCGGCGGCGCTCACCGTGTCGAAGTGGGAAGCGGGTAGCTGTAAGGAAGTCAACTGCGAAGACTCGGGCCCGGCGTCGCGCTTCTACACCCAGGCCGCCGGGCACCCTGACTTCGGCATCACCGACTTCCGCTTCGCCGCGACCAAAGTGGGTCTCGGCCACGAAGCTCCGACCGGGAAAGTCAAGGACGTGCGCGTCGATCTGCCGCCCGGGCTGACGGTGAACCCCGAAGCCACCCAACAGTGCACCGAAGCCCAGTTGGAGCAGTTCAACTGCCCGGCGGGAAGCCAGGTCGGCGAAGACGAAGCCGTGGGCACCGCCACCGCCTTGGAACTGCTGCACCTCGGCCTCACCGTGACCGAACACTTCCCCGTCTACAACATGCAGCGCCTTGCCGGAGAGCCCGCCCGTTTCGGGGTCGAAGTCAACAGCCCCACGCTCGAACTGCTCGCCGGCCTGGGACACGACCTGCGCGGGCAGATCTACCTCGAGGGCGGGCTCAGCTGGCAGCACGAAGCCGAAACGAGCGAAAACAGCGGCGTCGCCACGGGCGACTACCACGAGTTCTTCAAGATCCAGAACCTTCCCCACGAACCGGAAGTGATCGAGTCCAAGCTGATCTTCTGGGGCATCCCGCAGCAGCACACGCACGTCGGTGCCCCCGCCGCGTTCATCACGCTGCCGAGCACCTGCGCGAGCAGGCCCGTGACCTACCTGCACGTGGACTCCTACGAAGCCCCGGGAGCGTTCGCCGCCTTCGGCAACGAAACGCCCGTCGCCGCCACCGGCTGCAACCAGCTCGCGTTCGACCCGTCGCTGTCGCTGGCCGGCGAAGACACCGGCTCCGACCAGCCCGACGGGGTCACGGCCGACCTGCACGTGCCGCAGTTCACCGGCGAACCGTCTAAGCCCAACTCGCCCGACGTCCAGGGCGCCCAGGTGACGCTGCCGGAAGGCCTGACGCTGGACCCGTCCGCCGCCAACGGGCTCCTCGCGTGCAGCAACGCGCAGTACGCGGAAGGCAACTGCCCCGAAGCCTCCAGCGTCGGCTCGGTGCTCGTCAACGCCCCCGGCATCCCCGACGGCTCGTTGACGGGTGGCGTATACGTGGGCACCCCCGAAGCGGGCGCCGGGCCGGAATCCGGCGGCGAGTACCGGATGTTCGTGATCGCCACCGCTCCCCGCTATGGGGTCGGGATCCGTCTGGAAGGGCGCGTGAGCGCAAACGCCCAGAGCGGTCGGCTGGTGGCGAGCTTCTCCGGTGCGCCGCAGGTGCCGTTCGAAGACGTCGTGATCCACCTGCGGGGCGGTGCCCGTGCGCCGCTGGCCAACCCGCTCGCGTGCGGCCCCGCGAACCCCAACGCACAGATCCTGCCCTACACCGGCCAGAGCGCCGCCGAGGCGGCTGCGGGCGGGTTCTCGGTGAGTGGCTGCGGGCCGTCGCTGCCGTTCTCGCTGGGACAGACCCTGGCCCCGGAAGATCCCCGCGCGGGAGCGTTCAGCCCCTTCACCTTCGACCTCTCCCGGGCCGACGCCCAGCAGTACCTCTCCCGCGTCACCGTCACGCTGCCACCGGGGCTGGTGGGCGCGATCCCCTCGGTGCCGCTATGCAGCGACGCGCAGGCGAACGCCGGCACCTGTCCGTCCGCCAGCCAGATCGGCACCGTCGCGGTGGCCGCCGGCGCGGGCGGCGAACCGTACTCGCTGACCGGCCAGGCGTTTCTCACGGGACCCTACGGCGGCGCCCCCTACGGACTGTCGGTGGTCGTGCCCGCCGTCGCCGGCCCGTATGACTTCGGCGAGGTCGTGACGCGCGCGGCGATCTCGGTCGGCCTGTACGACGGACGCGTGACCGTCACCACCACGCTGCCGAGCATCGTCGGCGGAGTACCGCTGCGCCTGAAGCACCTCAGCGTGAACGTGAATCGGCCACGCTTCGCGTCGAACCCGACGAGCTGCGCACCCCTGTCCAGCGAATCGTCGGTGCTCTCGACCCTCGGAGCACAGGACGCCCTCTCGAGCCCGTTCCAGGCGATCGATTGCGGCGCGCTCGCGTTCAAGCCCCAGCTGCGCGTCGGCACCGGGGCGAAGACCTCGAAAGCCGGCGGCGCCGGCATCCAGGTGACCGTCACCCAGCCGGCCGGGGAGGCCAACATCCGCGAGCTGCAGCTGCAGTTGCCGAGCCGCCTGGTGGCGCGCGGATCGACGCTCCAGAAAGCCTGTCCGGCCGCGAGCTTTGAAAGCGGCCCGCCGCCCGGGAGCTGTCAGTCGACTGCGCGTGTCGGCACGGTCACGGTGAAGACGCCCGTGCTGCCCGTCCCCCTCACCGGCACCGCCTGGCTGGTCTCCCACGGCAGCGCCCAGTTCCCGGACCTCGACCTCGTGCTGAAGGGCGACAACCTCGAGGTGGTGCTCGTCGGCCACACCCACATCGCCCGCTCCAGCATCACCACCTCGACCTTCGAAAGCCTGCCCGACGTCCCGATCACGAGCGTCGGCGTGGACCTGCCCACGGGCCCCAACTCGGCGCTCGCACCCAACGGCCGTCTGTGCGGCACGCGGCTGCTGGCACCCACGACGATGATCGGGCAGAACGGGGCCAAGCTCACGCCCAACACGAAGGTGGCGGTGAGCGGATGCCCGGTGCTGGTGCTTTCCCACAAGCGCAAGGGAGCGCATCTGATCGTGCGCATCTGGGCGCCCCGGTCCGGACGCGTCAGCGTCAGCCTCCCGGGCACGGCGGTGATCCACAAGCGCGTTCGCGGCGAAGGCGACATGACGGTTGCGGTGCCCTTCGGTGGGGCCGGCGGAAAGCACAAGGTGAGCGCGCACGTGACCTTTACGCCGACCGCCGGGAACCGCTCGACGGTGAAGTTCGCGGTCCGCCGTTAGGGTTTGCCCGATGACCGAGCTCTTGGTGCTCGGGAGCGGCGGCCCGTTCGTGAACCCACGACGCGCCTCCTCGGGCTACGTGCTGGGCACCGACACGGGCTCGCGTGTGCTGATGGATGCCGGGGGCGGCGCCTTCGAGCGCCTCGGACGCTCGGGCATCCGCGCGTCGGAGCTCGACCTGGTGCTGTTGACGCACCTCCACATCGATCACAGCGGCGGTCTTGCTCCCGTCGTCTTCTCGGCCTTCCTGGAGGGCCGCACCGAGACCCTCACGGTGGTCGGACCGACGGCGAGGGACGGTCTGCCGGGAGTGGGCCGCTTCTGCGAGGTCCTGTTCGGCGGGGACGGCGCGTGGAGTTACCTGCACTCGTTCGACGGCTTCGGCATCCGGCCCGTGGAGACCTCCAGTGAGCTGGAGGGCGCTGCGCCGCGCGCGGTGATCGAGCACGCCGGCTTGGCCGTCACCTCGGTGGCGGTGCCACACGGAGAAATGCCGGCTGTCGGCTACCGAGTCGAGTGCGACGGCCGCGCGATCGTGCACAGCGGCGACGTGCAGAGCGCCCACGCGCCCCTGGTCGAGCTGGCCAGCGGCTGCGACCTGCTGATCCACCCGCTGGCCCTCCCCGAGCGGGAAACCGAGAACGGCCACCTGTTCGCCAAGCCGAGTGCCGTCGGCCGGGTTGCGCGCGACTCGGGCTGCAAGAGGCTGCTGCTCACGCACGTGTTCCCCACGCTCGAGGACGAGCTCGACGAGGCGGTGGCGCTCGTGCGTCGCTCCTATGACGGCGAGCTGTTCGTCGCCGAGGACCTGATGCGGATCGTGCTCTGAGCCAGGGCTAGGGGACGAGCGTGCGCCGGCGCCGCTCGGTGACCTCGATCTCGGGGATGCCGGACGGACGCCCCGGGCCCGGGTTCAGCAGGCCCTTGATGTCCTCGGGCGTGCTCGGCCGGCCGAGGAAGAAGCCCTGGCCCATCTCGCAGCCCATGGCTCCCAGCCGCGAAAGCTGGCTCTGCTCCTCGATGCCCTCGGCGACGACCGACAGCGACAGGGCCTGGCTGACGCCGAGGATCGCGTGCAGCAACTCGCTCGCGCGCAGAAGGTCGCGGCTCCAGCCGCCGTTGTCGAGGGCCGCGATGAAGCTCCTGTCGATCTTGAGGATGTCCACCGGGAGCCGTCGCAGCTGCGAGAGGGACGCGTAACCGGTGCCGAAATCGTCGATCGCGATGCGCACGCCGAGGCTCTTGATCGCGTTCAGGTTCTCCCTGGTCGCCTCGAGGTCGAACATCAGCATCGTCTCGGTGATCTCGAGCGTCAGCAGCGACGGTTCGAGCCCCGATTCCACGAGCGCCCGGCGGACGTCCTCCACGAACTCCTTGCGGCCGAGCTGGTAGGCGGAGACGTTGACCGCGATGCCGACCCTGACGCCGTCCTGGTTCCAGCTCGCGGCCTGCCGGCAGGCCTCCTCGAGCACCCAGCGGCCGATCGGCACGATCAGCCCGGTTTCCTCGGCCAGCGGGATGAACTCGTCGGGGGCCACGACCCGGCGCTCAGGGTGGTGCCAGCGGATCAGCGCCTCTACGCCGACCACCTTGGCGCTCTTGAGCTCGTAGATCGGCTGGTAGAGGAGCTTGAACTGCTGCTTCGGGCTCTGGACCGCGGTGCGCAGGTCCGCTTCCAGTTGAGGCCGGTCCTCGGCACCCTCGTTCATGCTCGCGTCGAACAGAACGAAGCGGTCCTTGCCGGCCGCCTTGGCGGCATACAGGGCCAGGTCGGCGTCGCGCAGCAACGAGTCGGGATCCGCGTAGGGCCCGACCGCGACCCCGATGCTGACCGTCCGCGAGGAGATCTTGCGTCCGTCGTCGAGCTCCACCGGCTCGCGCAGGACCTCGGTCAGGCGGTCGGCGAGCAGGTTCAGCGTCGCCTCGCCGTCTCTCAGCTCGCCCAGCACCACGAACTCGTCGCCCCCGAGCCTGCCGACCGTGTCGTGCTCGCGGACCGACCGGCGCAGCCGCTCTCCGACGGTCCTCAGCAGCTGGTCTCCGGCGGCGTGGCCGTAGTTGTCGTTGACGTGCTTGAAGCCGTCGACGTCGATGAACAGGGCTCCGGCGACGATCCCCAGCTGCGGCGCCGTGCGCTCGATCAGCTGTTCGGCGCGGTCGAGCACGAGGGCGCGGTTGGGGAGCCCGGTGAGAGGGTCGTGGAGCGCCTGGTGGGCGAGCTCGCGGTTCTTCTCGGACAGCTCGTGCGTCTTCTCGTGCACGAGCGAGAGCGCGCGCCTGCGGCCGGTCGCGAGCACGAGCACGAGCAGGCCGATCACGATGCTCAGGAGGATCCCGCCGACCAGCATCGTGAGCGAGTTCGAGTGCGCGAACACGCTGGCCGAGGGCACGGGCGCGAACGTCTGCACCGACCAGCCGTTGTGCAGGTCGATCGTCGTCGTCTGCGCGTGCGGCGGGCGGTACCCGCTGCTGAAGGCGATCTTCGACCCGGCGTTCTTGTAGTGGAAGGTGACCGCGAGGCTCGGGTGCGCCTGCAGCGCCCGCGCCAGCACGACCCCGGGTTCGAGCAGCTCGCCGAGCCAGCCCACGAACGCGTGTCGGCGGGCCGCCACCGTCGAGGGCACGCCGCCGCCGGCGTAGACCGGGGTCTGCACTCCGAGCTCGTTCTTGTTGCCGTCCAGGACCGGTGCGTAGGTGGCCTTCCCGGAGTCGCGGGCTCCGATCAATTCCGGGGCCAGCGCGCAGAAGTCGACCCCGTCGGGCAGGTAGGTCGCGAGCGTGCGTTCGAGGCCCGCGCTCGCAAAGCAGTAGTACGGTCGTCGCCCGGCGGGCAGGATCTGGAAGCGTTCTCGCGGCCCCAGGGAGTTGGGGCCGAGGGGCCGGATCGGGTTGGCGGCCAGGTGCGTTTCGAAGGCCTTCAGCTTCGAGGCCGGCACCAGCGATACGAGCCCCAGGTCCTGCAGCTCGGGGTAACGGTGCATCGCTCCCGCGGCTTCGGCCCAGCGATCGAACGCGGCCGGGGACACGCCGGGGTCACCGGCCACGAACGCGCTCGTGTCCGCGACCAGGTCCTGCTCGTGCTGGATCGACAGCTCCAGCGTCGAGGCGACCTCGGCCGAGCCGGTGTGGAACGACTCCCGCGCGCGGCCCGCGTCGGAGTGGGCCACGGCACGCGCGCCGAGTATCGCCGCGATCGTGCCGGCGAGCGCGAGGGTCGCGGCGACGGCCGCCCAGGCGGCCTTGCGGCCCAAGCCGAGTGACCTGAATCGTCCGAGCATCGGGCGGTTACCGTCTACGGCGACGGGAGTTGGGCGGTATGGGGCAATCGACCATCGCGGGCGGGCGTGCTCGGGTTCGTCATCTCGCGCCCGGGGCGGGATGCCGGGCGTTGAAGTGGTTGCCGTCCTTTTCGGGCATCCGCGGGCCGAGCACCCACCCGCCGGCCGCAAAGTGGACGTTTGACCGATGTTTCGGCAGGTTCGGTGCCTGGCGTGGCGGCCGCCGAGCGGCTCGGCCAGCCCTCGCGGCGAGAGCCGAGCGGGGCCCCGCTGAGGTATACAGGCCGTCATGAGCGTCACCCTCGCGAGCACCCCGGCGGCCGACGGCTTCCGGATGCCCGCCGAGTTCCTGGCGCACGCGGGCTGTTGGATGGCATGGCCTCAGCGGGGGGACTTCTGGAGGCTCCAGGCGGGGCCCGCGCAGGAGGCGTTCGCGGAGGTGGCGGCGGCGATCAACGCCTGTGAGCCCGTCACGATGGGGGTCTCCGACCACCTGTTCGAGAGCTGCCGCGCCGTGTTGGCACCCTCGATACGGGTCCTCGAGTTGTCGACCGACGACGCCTGGATGCGAGACGCCGGCCCGACCTTCGTGCTCGACGAGCGCGGCCGGCGCCGCGGTGTGGACTGGCACTTCAACGCCTGGGGAGGTCTGCAGGGCGGTCTCTACAGCCCGTGGGACCGCGACGAGCGCGTCGCCGCCAAGGTGCTCGAGGTGGAGCGGGCCGACCGCTACCGGGCACCGCTGGTGCTCGAGGGCGGATCGGTCCACTGTGACGGCGAGGGCACCGTCCTCACGACCGAAGAGTGCCTGCTGAATCCGAACCGCAACCCGGGGCTGGAACGGGAGGAGATCGAGCGGCTGCTGCTCGAGTACCTCGGGGCGGAGCGGGTCCTGTGGCTCGGGCGCGGGCTCCCCGACGACGAGACCGACGGACACGTCGACAACCTCGCCTGCTTCGTCGCCCCCGGCCGCGTGTTGTTGAGCTGGGCCGAGGATCCGGAGGATCCGATGACCGAGGTCTCACGGGACGCCCACTCCCGGCTGGAAGCTGCCACCGATGCCCGCGGGCGGGCGCTGGAGATCGTGCACATCCCCTCGCCCGGGCCGCTCTACCTGGAGCGCGAGGAGGCCGTGAGCCTGCAGCGCAGCCCGGGTGTCCGCCCCCGCAGCCCCGGCGAGCGTCTGGCGGCCTCCTACGTCAACTTCTATCCCGCCGCCACCCGCATCGTGTTCCCGCTGTTGGACGAGCGCCGCGACGAGCAGGCGGCCGAGGTCCTCGGTGCGTGCTTCCCCGAGCGCGAGGTGGTCGGGGTCCCTTCACGGGAGATCCTGCTCGGCGGCGGCAACATCCACTGCATCACGCAGCAGGTTCCCGCCGGGACAGCGTCCGGCAGCGCCTGACGCGGGCCACCCAACGCAGCTCCGCCTCGCGACGCCCGGCGAGTTCGGGGTGGCGCTCCCACAGCTCGTCCACCCGGTCCAGCGTCAGCTCCCTCGCCGCGGGGTCCTGGATCGCCAGCGAGCTGCGCGACAGCGCGAGGTCACGCAGGCGGCCACGGTCGATCAGCTGGGAATGCGGGAAGCGGCGATCCTCGACCTCCGCGAAGTGATTCCGCAGCGTCTCGGCTGCGGGCCAGTGTCGTGGCCGCTCGATCGCCGGTGGCCCGAGGATCCTGCGCAGCTCCGCTGCCCATGGCAGCGAGGTGTCGAACGCGTTGCCCAGCAGGCCCAGGATCCCGGGCGCCCGCAGCACCCTCTCGATCTCTTCGAGGGCCGGACCCTGTTCGAACCAGTGAAAGGCCGCGCCCGCGACGACGGCGTCCACGCCGGCTGCCGGCAGCGGCAGGGACTCGGCGCGCCCCGCGAGCGTCCGTACCTGCGGCAACGTCTCCTGCAGGACCTCGCGCATCTCCGCCAGCGGCTCGACGGCTATCACCGCGTGCCCGCCGGCGAGCACCGCCGCGCTCAGCTTGCCGGTTCCCGCTCCCAGGTCGAGCACCGTCAGCGGTTGCTCGCCGAGCACCCACTCGATCGCGGCCCGGGGGTAGGAGGGCCGTCCGCGCTGGTACTCCGCCACCACCGATCCGAACGATCGCGCGCGGCGCTCGCGCTCGGACATCGGACCGGGGCTAGAGCCGGATCGCCCGGATGGCGTGCTCGTCGGGCAGCTTGCCGAGGATCGAGTGCAGGACCTGGCGCTCGTCGTTCTGGCCCCGCTGGAGGTCGTCCAGCAGCAGGTGCACGGCCGTGTGCGTGATCTTCAGCTGTCCCGGGGTGAGCGCCACCGACAGCACCCCGAACTCGTCCGGCTCGGCCTCGAGCTCGGCCAGCACGTCTCGCGCAAGGCTCCGTATCTCGGTCTGGTGGGCCTCGTCGGAGATCAGCAGGCGCAGCGCGCTCGCTGTCACGGGCACCTCGGCGGGATCCAGCAGCAGGTGGTAGGCCGCTTCCGGCGGCGTGGTGGCGTCGTTCATGGGCGCCGAAGCCTAGCGTCCAGACATCTCGGGTCGCGGCCGGGGAGAATAGGAGCGTGGCCCTTTCTGCACCCGAGCTGCGCCGCGTAGTGCCCGAGGACGTGCCCCCGCTCGCCGGCGTGCTCGCTCGTGCCTTCCTCGACGACCCGGTCGCAAGCTGGGCCTTTCGGGTCGAGAAGCTGCGGCTGAAGGCGCTCGAACGCTTCCAGGGCACCCGCATGCGCCAGCTGGTCGGCGAACAGGAGGTGTGGACCGACAGCGAGCGGCGCTGCGCGGCCCTGTGGGCGCCACCCGGGCGCTGGAAGATGTCGCTGCGTGAAGTCGCCGCGATGGTTCCCGCCTTCATGCACCCGCGCCTGATCACACAGATGCCGATCGCGGCGATCGGCTGGGAGAAACTCGAGCAGCGCCACCCCCACGATCCGCCCCACTGGTATCTCGCCGTGCTCGGCACCGATCCGAGCGCCCAGGGTCAGGGGCTCGGGTCGGCGGTGATGGCACCGGTTCTCGAACGCTGCGACGCGGACGGCGTCGGCGCCTATCTGGAGTCCTCCAAGGAGAGCAACATCGCCTTCTACTCGCGTCACGGCTTCAAGGTGACCGAGGAGATCCGGCTTCTGGCCGGGCCGCCGATGTGGAAGATGTGGCGAGATCCGCGCTAGCGGGTGATCCCGCAGAGCCCCGGCAGCGTAAGAATTGTCGTGATGTTCAAGTCGTTGCGCCCCGCGGGCGGCGAATCCGCGGCCGAGCCCCTCGGGGTGCTGGCCGACGAGGAGCTGATGCAGCTCGTCTACAAAGGCACCGCCCACGCCTTCGAGGTGATCTACGACCGCCACTCCGAGGCCGCCTTCTCGCTCGCGCTGAGGATCTGCGGGCAGCGTGCGCTGGCCGAAGACGTGACCCAGGAGGCCTTCCTGTCGCTGTGGCGCTCGCGGGCCCGCTACGACCGTGGCCGTGGCAGTGTGCGCAACTGGGTCCTGGGGATCGTCCACAACCGTGCGATCGACGCGATCCGTCGCCGCGGGGTGCGTGACCGCGGCCTGGTGCACGACGAGGGCATCGAGGCGCAGCTGCCGGCCCCCGAGCGCACCGACCTCGAGGTCGCCCGCCGCGAGGAGGCCCGCGAAGTCCGGGACGCGATCGGACAGCTCCCCAAGGAGCAGAGCCGCGTGATCGAGCTCGCCTATTTCGCCGGCCTCACCCATGTCGAGATCGCCTCGCTGTTGAACACCCCCGTCGGCACCGTCAAGGGCCGCATGCGCCTGGGCCTGGCGAAGATGCGATCGACGCTCGCGCAACCCGCGGAGGCGCTGCGATGAGCTACCTCACAGGAACGGGCGACCACGATGCCTTCTACGACGACGCGGCCGCGTACGTGCTGGGTGCGCTCGCCAACGAGGAGCTCGAGCGCTTCAAGATCCATCTCGAGGGCTGCACCGCTTGCCGCGATGAGGTCGCCCGACTGCAGGTCGCGGCCGACGCGCTGCCGCTGGCGGCCCCCCAGTTCACGGCCCCGCCGGCGCTCAAGCAGCGGATCATGGTCGCGGTCGGCGCGGGCGCCGACGAGCTCGAGGCCGGGGCGGCGGGCGAGGCATCCCAGGCACGCGAGGCCGGTGGGGACGTGCCCGCTTCCCGCGTGCGGCGATCGCGAGGACCCCGGCGCTCGGGCGGCTCCCCTCGCCGCTGGACGGTGGGCGCCGTCGGGGCCCTGGCGGCGGCCGCGATCGTGCTCGCCGTGGTCGCGCTGGCGGGCTCGGGCTCGAGCTCGAGCGGGGGTGGGGGCTCGCAGACGATCCGCGCTCAGGTGCTCGCGCATGGCGCCAGCGCGAGCTTGCGGGTCAGTGGCGGCAGGGCCGAGCTGCTGGTGAATGGCATGCCCCAGGTCCCGGCTCGGCACACCTACCAGGTGTGGGTGCAGCGAGGAGCGGCGCCCCAACCGACCGATGCTCTGTTCAGCGTCAGCAGCAGCGGCGGCGCGACGGTTGCGGTTCCGGGCGGGGTCGCCGGGGTCAGGGCTGTGCTGGTCACAGCCGAGCCGCTGGGAGGCAGCCGCACGCCGACGTTGCCCGCGCTCATCGTCGCGCGCCTCGGTTAGCGCCGAGGTCCACGATGCGGGCGGGATAGCCCCGGGGGCGGCTGGTGCTCTCAAGCAGCCACGGCTCGTGGACGGCGGATCCGGCCACGGTCGCCAGCTCCGGCACGTAGCGGCGCACGTAATCGCCGTTGGGGTCGTGGCGATACGCCTGGCGGAGCGGGTTCAGCACCCGGTTCGGCCGCGTGTCGTTGCCCGTGCCGGCAACCCATTGCCAGTTGCCGACGTTGTCGGCGACGTCCGCGTCGAGCAGCAGCGAGGCGAAGTGGGCGGCTCCCGGTCGCCAGTCCAGGTACAGCGTCTTGGTCAGGAACGAGGCCACGATCATCCGAGCGCGGTTGTGCATGTAGCCCTCGAGCAGCAGCTGGCGCATGGCCGCGTCGACGATCGGATAGCCGGTCCTGCCCTCTCGCCATGCGCTCACGGCGGACGCGCTGCGCCGCCAGCGCTCCCCACGCGGGCGGTAGTCCGCGTGCGGGATGTCCGGGCGGGCGAACAGGACCTGGTGGTGGAAGTCCCGCCAGCACAGCTGCCGGGCGAACGCTTCGGCACCGTCCCCGTCCGGCAGACGGTGCAGCAACGAGCCCGCTGACAGGCACCCGAAGTGCAGGTACGGGCTGAGCCGTGAGGTCTGCTCGCGTGCGAGCTCGTCGCGGCCGTCGGCGTATCGCTCCGGTCCGCGCCGCAGCCAGCGCTCGAGCTGCGCGCGGCCCTCGCCCTCCCCTCCGCGCTGACGCTCCACGGCGGGGCTCCCCGCCGAGATCTCTGACAACCTCGGCACCCGTCCCGGGGGCGGCGGCTGGGCAAAGGGCGGCTTGGAGGGAAGGCGGGCGGGGGGTCGCCGCGGCAGCCCGCTCCACACCCTCCAGTAGGGCGTGAAGACGCGGTAGTGATCGGCGCCGGACGGCGCCAGCGAGCCGGGCGCCGCGACGGTCACGCCGCCGAAGGTGCGCAGCCGCACACGCTCACGCTCGCACGCTCGCCGCAGGCGCTGCTCGCGGGAGACGGCGTAGGGCGTGTGGTCGGCGCTCATGTAGATCGCGGCTAGGCGGCACTCGTGGACGAGCCGCATCGCCTCCTCGACCACGTCGCCTTCGCGGATCACCAGCTCCCCTCCGCGGCTGCGCAGCGAGGCGCGCAGATCGCGCAGGCTCTCCAGCAGGAAGGCGATCCGGCTGGGCGGCGATCCGGTTGCTCGCAGCAGGTCGCGGTCGAGGACGAAGGCGCCCACGATCGCCTCGCATTCACGTGCGGCCGCGGCGAGCGCGGGATGGTCGCGGACCCGCAGGTCGCGGGTGAACAGCACCAGCCCGCCGCTCCCACGACCGTCAGGCGGCGCCGACGCTCACCTCGCGCGTGCGCCGTTGGTGCTGTGGTCGGCCTCTTGGGTGGCGGTGCGGGGCACGAACACGCTCCCCTGTCCACCCCCGAGCACCCGCCGCACCAGCGCCGGAGCCAGTACTCGCAGGGCCGCCGCGATCGCGTACGGCCACGGCACGTAGACCTCTGCCCGTCGCCCGAGCCCCGCCCGCACGATCGCCTCCGCGGCCTTCTCGGGCGTCGAGACGGCCCAGCGGGTGACGGCGCGTCCGGTCAGCTCGGCCTGGGGGAAGCCCTCGGTGACGATGAAGCCGGGCAGGACGAGACCCACGTGAACGCCGTGCGCGCGCTCCTCGGCCCACAGCGAGTCCGACCAGCCGGCGAGCGCGAACTTCGAGGCGCTGTAGGCACCGGTGCCCGGCCGGGCCACGCGGGCGGCTGTCGAGGCGACGTTCACGATCGCGCTCGGCGCCCCGGCTCGCAGCAACGGCAGCAGCGCCTCGGTGAGGCGCACGGGGGCGTCGAAGTTGATCGCCATCGTGCGGCTGACGTTCTCCCAGCCGGCGTCGCCGAACTGTCCCCGCCAGGCGGCGCCGGCGTTGTTGACGAGCAGCTCGAGGCGCCCATGGCGTTCGAGCACGTGGTCGCGCACGCGTTCGGGGGCGTCGTCCTCGAGCAGGTCGACCGCCACGTAGCTGACGCGCTCGCAGCCGAGCTCCTCGGTGAGCCGGCGCAGCCGATCCTCACGGCGGGCGACGAGTACCAGCTCGGCGGCGGGCTCTCGGGCGAGGCGGCGGGCGGTCGCCTCGCCGATGCCACTGGAGGCGCCGGTGATGAGCATCACGCGAGGTGTCGTCGTCGGTCGGTCCGCCATGGGCGAGGGCGGTTAGCCTTTCAGAAATCGGCGACCCCAACAGCCCACAAGCGGTGACCGCCCCGATCGCGGATGGTCCCGAAGCGTCGCGCTCGCCCCGCAAGCTCGAGGCGCTCGAGCTCTTCGATGGGCTGGAGCGCCGCTACGACGCGCTGTCGGCGGCGTTCAGCTTCTGGCAGGACCCGCGCTGGCGCTCGGCGATGGTCGGCGAGCTCGGTCTCCGTGGCGGCGAGCGGGTCCTCGACGTGGCCACGGGGACCGGCTTGGTGGCGGCCGAGATGCGCGCGCGGGCCGACTGCTCGATCGTGGCGGTCGACCAGAGCCCGGCGATGCTGGCCGCCGCGCGTGCGCGCTTCGCCGCCGTAGGCGGGTCGCGGGTGGAGCTCGTGCAGGCGGAGGCCGAGCGGCTGCCCTTCCCCGACGAGAGCTTCGACGTCGTGAGCTTCACCTACCTGCTGCGCTACGTCGACGACCCGCCCGCGACGATGCGCGAGCTGGCCCGCGTGCTGCGCCCCGGCGGGGCGATCGGCATGGTCGAGTTCGGCGTCCCGGGGTTCGCGCCCGCGCGCGCCGCCTGGCGGCTGTACACGGAAATCGGCCTGCCGCTGCTCGGGCGTGCGTTCTCCGGCGAGTGGGAGCAGGTGGGCCGCTTCCTGGGACCCAACATCCGCGACTTCTACGAGCAGCACCCGGCGGAGCGGGTGATCGGCTACTGGCGCGAGGCGGGGCTCGAGCACGTGGCCCTGCTCAGGATGAGCTTCGGCGCCGGCGTGGTGATGAGTGCCCGCAAGGCACCCCGGGCGCCCGGGAGCGGGTGAGGGCGATGGCGCGCCCTGCCTTCCGCCAGGTGACGGGTGCGCCGCCACGACGCGTCGACGCAGGGGCTTCTCGGCGGGCCCCGGCGGTGCCTTCCCGGCAGCTGGCCGCGGAGGCGGGGCGTCCGGCCTTCTACGCGCGGGGGCGGGGGCGGGCGGGCGATGTGGTGGCCCTGCTGCACCCCCCCTACACCCTCTGGCATCTCAGCTACTTCGCGATCGGGGCGGCGCTCGCCCCGACGGTGCACGTCTCGCGCCTGCTCTGGGGCCTGGCCGCCTTCGGCCTGGCGGTGGGCGTGGCGGCGCACGCGCTCGACGAGCTCCATGACAGGCCCTTGGGGACATCCTTCAGCGATCGTTCGCTGCTCACCTGTGCCGTCCTCAGCCTGCTCGCGGCGCTGGCGATCGGTCTCGCCGGCATCGTCACCGTCTCGGTCTGGCTGGTCCCGTTCGTTCTCGCCGGCGGGTTGTTCCTGCCGGCCTACAACCTCGAGCTGGCCGGTGGTCGCTTCCACAGCGATCTCTGGTTCGCGATCGGCTGGGGTGCCTTTCCGGCGCTCACGGGCTTCTTCGTCAACGCCCTGCGGGTGGAAGCCGCGGGGTTGTTGATCGCACTCGCCTGCCTCGCGATCAGCCTCGCGCAACGCCGGCTGTCCTCCCCGGCGCGTGAGCTGCGCCGGCGCACGACATCCGTGACCGGGGCCCGTGAGCGCAGCGACGGGAGCAGCGAACCGCTGTCCGTCGAGCGCCTGCTGGATCCGCTCGACGGCGCCCTGATGGCGATGTCGCTGGCGATGCCGCTGCTCGCCGCGGCCCTGCTCTGCTCGCGTCTGTAACCGCTCGCGCGGGCCCGAGACGGTCAGGCGGTGAGTGGGCCGGCCGCGAGCACGCGTGCGCCGGCTGCGGGCTGCACCTCGAGCGTCCCGGCGGGGGTCTTCACGCCCGGGGGGAACAGTCCCAGGACGCTGCCGCCGAAGCCGCCGCCGATCATGCGCGCGCCGGTGGCCCCCGACTCGCGCAGGAACACGGTCGCCGCGTCGACCGCGGGGGTGGAGACCTCGTACAGGTCCCGCAGGCTCGCGTGGGAGGCGTCGAGCAGCGCACCGAGCGGCTCGAGCTCGCCGCCCCGCAGGGCGGTCGCGGCCGCCCGTACGCGTACGTCTTCGCCGAGCACATGGCGGGTGCGCTTGCGCAAAGGCTCCGGCAGGGCGGCGAGCGCGTGCTCGTCGGCTTCGGCGAGGTGCTCGATTCCCAGCAGCTCACACGCGCGAGCGCATTCCTCGCGCCGGGTGTTGTAGCCGGAGCTCGCGAGCTCGTGGCGCTCACCCGAGTCCAGGACCGCCAGACGCCAGTCGCCGAGTGCCAGCGGCACGAGCAACAGCTCGAGCGTGCGGAAGTCGATCAGCACCGCCTGCTCGGCCTCGCCGCACAAGCTCGCGAGCTGGTCCAGCAGGCCGGTCCGCGCCCCGACCCAATCGTTCTCCACGCGGGCGCACAGCCGGGCCAGGTCGAGCGCAGCCGGGTGGGGGGGATGTGGCTCGCGAGCCAGCTCGATCAGCGACAGACACAGCGCCACCTCGAGCGCGGCCGAGGAGGACAGCCCGGCACCGCGGGGGAGGTCGCCTGCGATCTGGATCTCGGCGCAAGGGAGATCCCAGCCTTCCCGGCGCAGCTCACCGGCGGCGCCGCGGACGAAGGCCCGCCAGCCCCCGTCCGGAGCCGGTTCCCCGACCGTGAACTCGTCGCGCTCGCCCAGGTCCTCCGCGCCGGCCCGGATCAGTGCCGGGCCGGAGCTCGAGCTCTCGCGGGCCCGGGCTTCCACCGTGACGCCCTGGGCGATCGCGAAGGGAAGCGCCAGGCCGCCGTTGTAGTCGGTGTGCTCGCCGATCAGGTTGACCCTCCCGGGGGCGAAGGCACGGACCTGCTCGACCGGCACTGCCCGCTCAGCCGGCACGGGCGAGCGCCGCCCGCAGATGCTCGGCCGACTCCTCCGGCAGCACGTCGGAGATGAACGTCCCCGCCCCCTGCTCGGAGCCGGCCGGGTACTTGAGCTTCTCGGCCGTGCGCAGGGGCGGATAGAACTCGACGTGCAGGTGCCCGCCGAGTCTCTCCCCCGAGCGGGTCGGCTCCTGGTGGACGGCCATCACATACGGGAAGGGCCGCGAGAACAGGGTGTCGAACCCCCGTACCAGACGCTGGAGGGCGCTCGCCAGCGCGGTCAGCTCACGGGGCTCGCAGTCGGACAGACTGCGACGGTGCTCGCGCATGCAGACGTGCGCTTCGTATGGCCAGCGGGCGGCCCGAGGGACATACATGAGGATCGACTCGTCCTCGTGGATCACGCGCCGTCCGTCGGCGATCTCCGCTTCGTTGAGCCGGCACACCGCACAGCCGTCCAGGCGCGCGTCGGCGGCCAGCTCGAGCGCAGGCACCGGCGGCATGAACGGGTAGCCGTAGATCTGCCCGTGGGGATGGTGCAGCGTGACCCCGACCTCGACCCCCCGGTTTTCGAACACGTACACGTAGTCGATCTCCTCGCGCGCCCCGAGCTCCTCGTAGCGCTGGCGCCAGACCCACATCAGCGCCTCGGCCCGCGCCGGCGGCAGGCTGCCCAGCGAGAGGTCGTGGTCGTCGGTGTAGACCACCACCTCGGCCGTCCCGTTGGGCTCCTCGAAGGCGGGGAAGCGGTTCTCGAACACGACGATCTCGAAGCTCTCGGCCGGGATCTCGGTGGGCGGACCGCCTGGCCGGGTCGGGCACAGCGGGCAGTGCTCGCGGGTCGGCAGGAAGGTGCGCTCCTGGCGGTGGATCGCATATGCGACCTCCTCGCCCCGGAGCTCGTTGAAGCGCAGCTCGCTCACATGGGCCCCCGCGTATCGTTGAAGAAGATCAGCTCGCGGCCGTCGTCTTTGCGAGTGCGGGTCAGCTGCAGCGGCCCGAAGCGTTCGTGCTCGTTCGTCGCGTCGGGCGGCTCGGAGTGGCGCTCGTCAGCGGCGCCCGCGCCGCGCACCGGCTCGGTCGGAGGCGTCCCGGATCCGTCGGGCGGCATTGACCCACGTATACACGCTCGCGCCGCCCGGCACGGCGCGAGACGGGGCGAAGTTGCCCAGCACGCGCGTTCGAGACGCCTATGTCCCCGCAGGAGTGGGTAAGGTCATAAACGCACATAGGCGAGAGGAGGATCTGATGTCGGACACCGATCAGGCGCAGGATGCCCTCGATTACCCGGAGGCCAGCGAGCAAGGATCTCGCTTCAGCTGGCCCGAGATCGACCGTCGCTCGTTTCTGAGGCGCACGGCATTAACGGGGGCGGCCGCCGGTTCCGTGGGCGCGATCCTCAGCGCTTGCGGCTCGAGCGCATCCAGCAGTGGCAGCGGCTCCGCGAGCGTGTTCGGCTCGCACCCGGAATACAAATTCGTGTTCGTCAACCATGTCACGACGAACCCGTTCTTCGTGCCGACCCAGTACGGCATCCAGGACGCATGCAAACTGCTCGGCTGCACCTACCAGTGGACGGGCTCGGAAAGCAGCAACGTCAGCCAGATGGTCAACGCGATGAACACGGCCATCACCGCCGGCGCCGACGGGATCGCGGTGGCGCTGATCGACCTGCACGCCTTCAACGCTCCCACCGAAGAAGCCCTGAAGAAGGGCATCCCCGTGATCGCGTACAACGCCGACGCGCCGCTCAACAAGCGGCTTTCCTACGTCGGGCAGGAACTGAAACTGGCCGGCGAACTGATGGGCGCGAGGATCGTCAAAGACGTCGGTTCGGGCGACGTCGCCCTGTTCATCGCCACGCCCGGTTCGGCCAACCTGCAGCCGCGCATCGAAGGCGCGGAAAAGGCGATCAAGGCCTCCGGCGCTCCGATCACGATCCACACCGTCGCCACCGGCGCCGCGGTCCCGCAGGAGGAAAGCACGATCAACTCCTACTGGGTCGGCCACGAAACCACGAAGGGCATGTACGCCGTCGACGGCGGCAGCACCGAAAGCCTCGCGAAAGTCATGCAGAAGCACGGCCTGGCCGCGAAAGGGGTCAAGTCAGGCGGCTTCGACCTGACCGAAAACACGCAGAAACTGATCAAGGAAGGCGACCTCGAATTCACGATCGACCAGCAGCCCTACCAGCAGGGCTTCATTCCGGTCCTGCAGCTGTTCTTCTGGCACGTCTCCGGGTCGCTGAGCGGACCCGCCACGACGGACACCGGTCTGAAGTTCGTGACCAAAGAAACGGTCACGCCATACATCGAAAGCAAATCGCGCTACGAGGGCACCTCCACCGAAGCGAAGGTGATCCCGATCCCGGCGGGTACGGCCGCCTAGCCGCCACGCGGGCGTGGCCGGCGTAGCAACCTCCGGAGGACCCTCAACCGGAACCCCGGCGCAAGGCCGCCGGGGTTCCGTGCCGCGCAGGGTCTTCGAGCGCGCCCTCTCGCTGCGCGAGGGCAGCATCATCGTCGTCACGCTGATCGTGGCGATCTACTTCTCGGTCAACACGAACACGTTCCTGACCGGGGACAACTTCAAGACGCTGCTCCCCTACTTCGCCCCCTTGGCGATCCTCGCCGCGGGGGAGGTCTTCGTCATGATCCTCGGCGAGATCGATCTCTCGATCGGCGCGATGTACCTGTTCGCGCCATTCGTCTTCTACAAGCTCGACACGGCGGGACTGGGTCTGGTGCCGAGTGTGATCCTCGCGCTGCTCGTGTGCATGGCCGTCGGTGTGATCAACGGCTTCTTCGTGGCAGTGGTGGAAATCAGCTCGTTCGTCGCCACGCTCGGCACGCTGTTCGTGTTCGAGGGCCTGGCGCTGATCATCTCCCACGGCGAGCCTGTGACCACCCCGGGAGCCGAAGTCCATCAGGTCACCGAACACGGGGTGAGCGTCAACCACATCAGCACGTTCGCGAAAATCTTCGGCGGCGGCACCTACTCCGAGCTGATCTGGGCGTTGGTGATCGTCGTCCTGCTGCAGGTCACGCTCACCTTCACCCGCTGGGGCCTGCACACGGTCGCGGTGGGCTCCAACAAGCTGGGCGCGGGGGAGGCCGGTGTGAGGGTCCGCCTCGTGATGATCCGCAACTTCGTGCTCTGTGCGCTCCTGGCAGGATTCGTGGGAATCCTCGAGGCCGTGCGGACGAGCTCGGTCCAGCCAGACCCCGCCGGCGCCAACGAAATCCTCTTCTTGGCCGTCGCCGCCGGCGTGATCGGCGGAACCCTGCTGGCGGGCGGCTCGGGAACCGTCGTCGGCGCCCTGGTCGGGGCGCTGTTCCTCGGCATCCTCTACAACGGCCTGGTCCTGCAGGGCGTCAACGCCAACTACAAGCTCTTCTACACGGGTCTTGCGATCATCATCGCCATGACCGCGAACGTCTACGTCCAGCGCGTACGCCGAGGGCATAGTGGCTGAGGACCCTTCGCCCCCGCCGGCCGGTGACGCCGGCGCACCTCCCGCTGCCGGCGCCCCCCGCGCCGGGCAGGGCGCCTCTCCCTTCGGGGTGGTTGGGCCCGCGTCGGCACCGGACGACGTTCTGCGCGTCGAACACATCGCCAAGCGCTTCGGCCCCGTGACGGCGCTTCGAGACGTGAACCTGCACCTGCGCAAGGGCGAGGTCCTCGGCCTGCTCGGGGACAACGGCGCCGGCAAGTCGACGCTGATCAAGATCATCTGCGGGTTTCAGAAACAGGACACCGGGCGGATGTTCCTGCACGGAGAGCCATACGAACCGAAAAGCGTGGGCGACGCCAGGGCACACGGGATCGAGACCGTCTACCAGGACCTAGCGCTGATCGACGAACTGTCCGTCTACCACAACCTGTTCCTGCGCCGCGAGCGGGTCCATCACCCGATACCCCTCCTCGCCAACCGACAGATGAAGCGCGAGGCGCGGTCGGCGCTGGATGAGATCGGTATCAACATCCCGCGGATCGACGTTGCCGTGGCGCGCCTCTCCGGGGGGCAGCGACAGGCGATCGCCGTCGCCCGCAGCGTCAACTCGGATGCGGACATCCTGCTGCTGGACGAGCCGCTCGCGGCTATGGGCGCCAAGGAGGGTTCGCAGATCCTCGACCTCGTCGCCCGCCTGAAGGAGGAGGGGAAGGTCTCGATCATCATGATCCTGCACAACTACGTACACGTCCTGGCCACCTGTGACCGGGTCAGCATGATCCAGGACGGCGTAATCGCCCTGGACAAGCCAACGGCGGAGACCTCCGTCGAGGAGCTGACCGAGATCGTCGTCGAGGAGTACCGCAGGGCGCGCGCGGAAACCCACGGCGAAGTGCCGGCGGCGTAGCGCCCTCCGGCTCGGCCGGCGCCGCTGCTCGAGGCGGCGGCGAAGCTCAGGCGGCTGTGGGGCGGCCCAGGCTTTCGACGTAGGGCCCGAGCAGCCGAGCCACGGAGGTGGCGCTCATGTGCGCGGGGCCTTTGGGCAGCGCGGCGTAGCTGATTGCCAGGCGCACCAGGCACTCGCTCAGCACCTCGACGTCGTCGTCCCGCATCGACGGCCAGCCGGCGTGCAGCAGGCGCCTCAGGCGCTCGGAGGAGCGCTCCAGGAGCGGTTCGCCCTGGGTCGTCAGGAGCGTCAGCAGCTCGGCCGCCCCGTCGGCGCTGACCACGGCCCGCAGCAGCGGGTTCTCGGCCGCGGCGGTCAGATAGACGTCGAAGGCGGCCGCCAGGGCCTCGGCGGGCTCCTCGCGGTTTTCGTGCATGGCCCGCTCGACGGCGTCCAACAGGGTGTCGGCTTCGCGCAGCACGAGCACCTGGGCGAACTCCTCGCGGGAGCCGAACTCCTTGTAGAGCGTCTGGCGGCTCACCCCGGCCGTGGCCGCCACGTCGGCCATCGTGACGTCGGCCCAGCGGCGCTGGCGGAGCTCCTCGCTGGCGGCGTCCAGCAGGCTGGTGCGCAACAGCTCGCGGGCGGCTACGGGGTAGGGCTGTCGTCGCGGCGACGGGGCCACCGGCGCGGTCCCCACCGGTTGCTCAGGACCCGGGGGGCGCTTTGCGGGAGGTCATGTACTCCCGGTTCTGGGCCCGCTCGCCCCGGATCTGCACGGCGATGTAGATGATGATGATCGTGACGATCACCTGGATCCCGAGGAACGTCGCGGCCAGGCCGAAGGTCTTCGCGAAGGCTTCGCTGGCGGCGAGGATCATGGCTGGGAGCCTAGCAACCGCCTCCCGCGGGCGGGTGTCGTAGCCTTCGAGGCCCGCGCCGGCGATGTCAGCCGGGCGACGGCCCACTGGAGAGGTGCCGGAGCGGTTGAACGGGCGCGACTGGAAATCGCGTAACGGGGGTTAACCTCGTTCGAGGGTTCGAATCCCTCCCTCTCCGTCGTGTGTCCGGTATCTACCGAGACATCAGTCCGGTATGCGCTGCAACCACACACCTCCCTCTCCGTAAGGACAGAGCGCGTGGCGTCTTCAGTGTGCGGGACGTCGCCGCGCCGGTGCGTGCAGATTTGTGGTCGCCATCAGCGTGCACCTGCCCTGTGCGGGCGCACAGCCGCGCAGCTGTCCGAACACACTGCCTCCGCACGCCGCGAACCCGGAGGTGCAGCTGGCTTCCAGTTCGTGTTCCTGCATGCGGTTGACCTCTTCACAGGACGAGGTGCCGGGTTCCTGGCAGTGGTTTTCGGGCGGAAGCTGATCACGCATCCAGTACGCGGTGCCGTGGTCCCAGGCCAGGGCGACCGCTACCCCGTAACCCGGCGCCGGGGCCTGTCTTTCGACGTGTTCTTCCAGGAACCAGACGAAGCGGTTGGAGATTTCCTCGTCCGCGGCCCGTTCGCATTCGAACAGGTTGCGCTGGTACAGCACATGTTCGCCCGCGAGGCTCGGGGATCCCACGAGGTAGCCTCCGCAGGTGCCCCGGAAGAACGTGTTGGACACGACTTTCGACAGTCCGCTCTGCACCCCATCGCGGAGGGGGTCCAGGCGGATCTCCGGTTCGGCGAGCAGCCCCGACACCGAGTTCGTCGCCTGGGCGATCCATTCGTAGCTGGCCGCCTGCGCGTCGAGCTCGATCGAGTTGACCCACGCCGCGGTCACCCGGCCTCCCTGCGAGCACACCACTCCCGCTGGGCACGAGCGCGGCCCCCCTCCGAGAAGCGTGGTCGAGCGGTCGCCGTGATGCCAGATGTACAGGCGCGTGGAGCGGGGTGCGCTGCGGTGGCGGGCGAAGGCCACGTTGCCGTCCCAGATCGCGGGCGTGGTGTCGGAGTAGCCCGGCGGGGTCCAGATCCCCCTGATCGGCACGGCCAGGCCGTTCGGGAGCATGAGGCGATATATCCGGCAGCCGATCGCCCGCCACCATTCGGTCGCCTGCTGTTCGTGGACCTGGCCGGCACGATAGGACGGGTCGAGGGCGCATTTGGAGAACACCACCTCCGGGCTGCCGTTCGTGGCGGGGCCGACCTGGGCATCGAAGGGCAGCCGCCGGGCCGGCGCGTTCAGCCGCGTGATGACGCCGTGATGCCAGCTCATCAGCCGCCAGCGGCCCGGCTTTTCGGCCTGGCTGAAGATCACGTAGCCGTGGTAGGCGACGAGCTTCTCGGCGGCGCCCGGGAGCTCCGCGAGCTGGCGGCTTACCACCGCGGCGCCGTCGGCGGGGCTCGGCGCGGCGACGCACAGGCAGACGAGTGCCGACGAGAATAGGCTTACCAGACGGCTCAAACGCTTCATCGATGCCCCGTTTGTTCGACGCGGCGCTCGAAATGCCCTGCGCGGCTCCACACACCCGAATAGCTTCAGCTGCGCGCCGCACATGCGCACTCCTCTCGGCGGCGGAGCATCGCGATCAGCGCGCGGGCCGGCATCGTGGCGTGCCGCGGAGGGTCGATGAAGGCATTCTCACCCCGTGCTAAAGGCGCGCTTAGGGGTTCCGGGGACCGTTTAGGCGTGCCGGCGCGACAGCAGGATCCCGCCCTGGGCGGTTCGCCGGATGCGGGCGAGCCGCTGCCCGGTCCGAATTCGCAGGCGGCGCTGGAGGAACGGCGCGAGCGCCGGCGTGAGGCCGCCTCCAGGCGCAGGCGGCGACGGCGGCGGCTGCTGATCGCGGCGCCCTTCCTCGGCCTGTTCTGCTGGGCCGCGATCTCGTACGCGAGCTGGATGCTCAAACCGACGAGCGAGAGGTTCACGGCCCGCAGCGTCGAGTGGATCAGGGCCGACGTGCCCTTCGGCAACTCGCTGGTCGACAACGTCGAGCACGTCTACTACACCGCCAACGCGCCGAAGAAGGACGGACGGGCGCCGAAGAGCCTGCCGGCACTGGGGCAGAGCTTGCCGCGGCAGAGCCGGGCTTCCGCCCTGCCGCCGCCCATCAAGTCGGTCTTCGCCCACCCGCTGGCGGGCGAAGGGGTCTGGCGAGCGGCGGGCCCGGCGGTCGAAGGGGGCCCACCGGTCCTGGTCACGACCTTCCGGCCCGAAGCCGAATACCCGGAGCTGCTCGCATACGTGGCCTGGTTCGACCACACCCGCACGGCGATCGGCTACTACCCGGGGCGCTACGAGCCGCCGCACGCCTCCAGCCGCGGGCCGATGATGGTCCCCTACGGCCAGCGCTGGCGCCTGCTCGCCACCTTCAACGGCGGCTTCACCTACGAAGACGGCGAAAACGGCTCCAACGTCAACGGCCACGTCAACGAGCCGCTGAAGGACGGCAAGGCCACGGTGGTCGGATACCGCGACGGCCGCGTGAACATCGTCAACTGGAGCGGCGGGCCGAACGCCGGGCCGGATGTCGCGTGGGCGCGTCAGAGCCTCGCTCCGATCGTATGGAACGGGCGCCTGAACCCCGAGCTGAACGAAGATCCGAACAGCAAAGCCTGGGGATACACGCTCGGCGGAGTCACCCGCGTTTGGCGCACCGGCGTGGGGATCGACCGCCGCGGCAACCTCATCTTCGTCGCCGCCGACGGCCAGACCGTCATCAGCATCGCCAAGACCCTCCGGCACGCCGGCGCCGTGCGGGCGATGGAGCTCGACATCAACCCCGACTGGCACACGCTGATCACGTACACCCACCACCACGGGCTCGTCCCGAGGCTGGTCGAGCCCCAGCCCAACCAGTCGCCCGACCGCTACCTGTCCCCCGACGACCGTGACTTCTTCGCCGTCTACAAGCGTCTGCCCGGTCCGGTGACGGATCCCCTCAAGTAGGCGCGAGCAGTCCGCGACGTAGCCGCGTCGGGAGCCGCCCCACCGAGACGGGACGCCGCTCGACGCCGCGGCCGGGACGTGGCCGCGGCGGGCCCTCGGCGGCCAACTACACTTCGGAACCCTGCGCCCGTAGCTCAGCTGGATAGAGCGTCGGTCTACGGAACCGAAGGTCAGAGGTTCGAATCCTCTCGGGCGCGCTTCGCCACGCCAGTGTTGGAGCCAAATCGGCTCCGCCGGGACACTTACGAAAAGTAACCGTGTCCCAAATATGTCCCAAGGTCGGACGGCCTTTCGGGACATGAGCAGCCTCCCTCACCGTCCGATCCGACCGCCGAGCGGGCACGTCTTCCGCGTGCAGCGCCTGCTTTGGAGCGACGCTTCGTGTCACTGGGAGAGCGACGCGTCGGGTGTACCACTTCCAAGGAAGTGGAACGTGCCGTGGTACCTGTTGGCCACGCGGTCTGGCGTTCGCGTAAGAAGTGCTTACGCCCAGTGCTGCTCGGACGGGCCGTCTTCGAGGTCCGGGAGTAGATCTGCGAGCAGCAGGGCGGCGTGCACCTCGGTGGCGCGCTGGTCTGACGGTGGCCGAGGAGCTCTTCGGCCTTGCGGACGCGTTGAAGCACGGTGTTGCGGTGGACGCCCAGAGCACGCGCGGCGTGGGAGATCCCGCCGCGTGGTTCGAGCACAGCCCGCAGCGTGTTCCGCAGCGTCCGGTGGGTGGGAGCGGGTTCGGCCAGCGGCCCGAGCTCGCGGCGCGCGAAGCGGCAGGCGCTCTCGACGTCGCGCAGGAGCAGGTCGAACAGGGCGACGTCGTCGAAGGCCGTCAGACCGGTCGGCGCGCGGGTGAGCTCGGCGACGCGCCGGGCGCGGACGGCCTCGTCGTGGCTCTTGCGGAAGCCGTCGAGCCCGCGGCCTACGGTTCCCAGCCCGACCGAGACCGGGTACGTCCTGGCCTCCAGCGCCTGACGGACAAGGTCAGCGTGTTCTCCTGACGGGTCGCGCGGTGACAGCCAGACCGTGAGTGCGCTTGCCCCGTCGGGGAGGACGAGTGGTCGGGAGGCGCCGCACGCTTCGGCGACCGCTTGGGCAGCCGACTCGAGGCGACCGGTAGGCCGCGTGCTGAAGCAGACCGCGCAGAGTTGCGGTCCGTTGAGGCGGTGGCCGAGCGTGCGCTCGGCCGCGTGGGGGTCGTGCGGCTCCCCGGCCAGCAGCGCGCGTACGAGGTCTGCGCGGAGCAGCGCGCTTCGCCGTTGACGGCGCTCGCGCTCGGCCAGGTGCTCGGCGCTGACGCTGGCGGAGACGAGGTCGACGTACTCCACCGCGAAGTCCGTGGCCTCCCGCAAGGCGGCCAGGACGCGGACCGGGTCGCCGACGGTGGCCTCGAGCGCCTCGGCCCAGCGGTCGAGGAAGTGGCCTTGCCCGAGTCGGTAGAAGCGCAGCGTGTCGTTGACCTCCGCGCCCCGGGCGGCCATCGCCCGCGCGTGCTCGAGGGCTGTCACGGGTGCCTGTGCGGCCGAGGCGGGGATGCCAGTGGTCAGCATCGACAGGATCGCCTCGACGTTGGAGGAGCACGACGCGAGCGTCAGGGCGGCGAGGTCGGCGTCTGACGTGACGACCTCGATGCGGGCCGAGAGCTCGTCGAACATCGCCTGCGCGATCACGTGGACCTCCTGCGCCCAGAGGCCGGCCAGGACGCGGTTCTCCTCGTAGACGGCCACGACGAGACACTATCCGACGGTGTGCAGCCTGCACATTGAACGATGCAGGTGGCCCCTGTTCCATGACACCCGGGCCTGGCAAGGTCGGTGCATGTCCTCCACCGTCGCCGATCGCATCCACCGCATCCCGGATCCGCAGGAGCCCGTGCCCACGGTCTCCTGGCCCATCGTCGGCCTGCTCATCGCAGGCCTGGCTCTCTACCTGGGCTCAAGCGGGCTCTACCTGGCAAACGCGTGGCCGTGGTGGGCGACCGTCCTGACCAACGCGATCGCGGGCTACCTGCTGTTCACCGTCGCGCACGACACCGCACATGCCTCCGGGTCCTCCAACCAAAAGCTGAACACGTGGATGGGACGGATCGCCACCCCGTTCTTCGCCCCGCACGCCGCCTACCCCGTCTGGCGCTTCATCCACATGCAGCACCACCGCTTCACCAACCACGACGCGAGCAAGGACCCCGACCATTACACGCAGGAAGGCCCGACCTGGCAACGCCTGCCACGCTGGGCGAGCATCGACCTCTACTACCTGGTCTTCTACCTGCGCCACTGGGGCGCACGGCCCGCCAAGGAGCACCGCGAGGAGCTCGTCGGCCTTGCCGTCATGGTGGCGTGTTCGCCGCCTTGCTCATCGGCCCGGGATTCTGGGCGCTCGTGGTGATCGTCCTGATCCCCGGCCGCCTCGCCATCACCTACCTGGCCTGGGCCTTCGACTACCTGCCCCACGCCGGGCTGCACCACAAGCCCGCAGAGGACAAGTTCAAGACCACGCGGATCCGCGTCGGCTACGAGCTGCTCCTGAGCCCAGTTCTGCTCTACCAGAACTACCACCTGGTCCATCACCTGCATCCTGTGGTCCCGTTCCACAAGTACGTGCAGGTCTGGCGGCGCAACGAGACCGCATACCTCGACGCCGACCCCGCCATGTCAACCGTCCGTGGTCGCCCCCTGACCGTTGCCGAGTACCGCGAGCTGCGCGAGCTCGAGAGCAACCACGACCACTAGGCCGGACGCTCGAGGTCCTTCAGGAGATGCGGGGCAAAGCGTCTGCGCACACCCGCCTGCCGCGCGACGGACCGTAGCTGCTGGCGGACGGCGCCAGCAGCCCACGGGCGCCCCTGGGTGGGTGCGTTGATGTCGCAGAACAGCGGACCGACAGGGAGCTACACCCGCAGATCGACGTACTCGACGAACCAGGCGAGCAGCTCCAGCGGCAAAGCCTAGGCCGCAACGGGAACGAGCGCGGTGAGCCGCGCCTCGCGCTCCGCATAGAAGTCGTCACATCGACGCCCGGTCACCGGGCGGAGCATGGTCTCGCCCACTCCCGCTTTGGACGAGAAGCCGCAGTCTCGGGGAGAGAGGACGTTCGGTCGCGGGGCAGCCGTATTGCGCGAAAAGGAGCAGTCTCGGGGTCTCCGCCACGTGTATTTCCACCTCGCCGCGCTCGCTTCGTCACCGTGTCCCCAACGACGTCCCCGACCTAACAGATCTGTACCCTGCCAGCCGCACCCAATATGAGTGAAAACCGCCTAACCAAGCCGGATCCGAGGCCATCTGAGGCCCTACGGAACCGAAGGTCAGAGGTTCGAATCCTCTCGGGCGCGTACGGCGGTCGTCTCGCCCGGCACGGCGGGGTGAAGCCCGAAGATTAGAATCGCCGGCCGTGGCGTTCACGCTCACGAACCTCAGGGAGGACCTGGAGGATCTCGGGTCCAACTTCGACGGCTCCCCGGACCTGGAGTTCCGCGCCGCCGGTGAGGCGCTCGGGCTCGAGCAGTCCGGCCTCAGCTTTCAGCACATCCCGCCCGGCTACCGCTTCCCGTACGGCCACACCCACCGAGAGCAGGAGGAGGTGTTCGTGGTCGTGCGCGGGAGCGGGCGCATGAAGCTCGACGACGACATCGTCGAGGTCACCGAGTGGGACGTGGTGCGCGTCCCGCCGGGCACCTGGCGGGGCTACGAGGCCGGGCCCGAGGGCCTCGGGATCCTCGTCTTCGGCGCACCCCGACTCGGCGACAATCCGCGCGAGGACGTCGAAGGGCAGCGCGACTGGTGGACCGGCTGACGGTCGGTCGGCTCCGACGCGCGGCCTGACGAAGACGGGGCCGCGGCCGTGGGGCGCCCGGCCCGTACACTGCCGCCTGATGCCGTGGAGCCCCGAGCTGTTCTCGGCGCCGGCGCGCGAGCGGCTGGAGGAGAAGCTCCGGGATCTGCCACCGAGGGTGCCCTACTTCTCCGGCCTGATGTCGGGGGAGCTCGACGCGCTCGTCGACTCTTTCGCAGGCGAGCCCCAGCTCCACGATCCCGTGCGAGGGCGGGTCCGGGGCAGACAGGCATTTGCCGCCTTCGTGTCCGAGACGAGCTCGTGGCTGCGGGCCCGGGGCTTCACCGCCGAGTTCCTCGAACACGCCGTGGCGGGAGGGCACGGGTTCGAAGAGTTCGTCCTGCGCCTCGCGGGACCAGGTGACGAGATCGAGCTCCCCTTCGCGGTCGTCTCCGACCTCGCGCCGGACGGGCGGATGGTGGAGGTGCGGATCTACTTCAGCAGCTGGGCCCTGTCCGGACGCCATCTGAACCGCCCGCCGCTGCTGCAGGCCGACCCGCGGCTGCACGTCGCCGACGTCGTGGGGGAGTATCAGCGGGCCCTGGCGGCGGGCGACGCCGAGGCGATCCTCGACACCTTCGAAGCCGACGGCTACGCCCGCGAGCCGGCCGGCGAGCCCCATGTGCACCGTGGTCGCGACGGCCTGCGCACGTTCTATGAGCTGCTGTTCTCCAACGGTGGCGGCATCCCGCTCGAGCACTGCACCGTGATCGACGACGGGCGCTGCTGCGCGGTGGAGTACAACGTCGTGCGCTGGGGGACCACCGAGCTGTCTCCCCAGGCCGGGGTCGCGGTGTACGAGCGGGGCGCGGACGGCAGGCTCGCCGCCGCCCGCATCTACGACGACACCGACCCGCCGGTCATCGCGGGCGGCTAGGAAAAGGCCGCGTCCACCACCGCCTGCGCCGCCGGTCCATAGGGCGGGGCGAATGCCTCGATCATGTCGCCCTCGCCGCGCATGAACACCCCCCGGAGGTTGGAGAACTCGCGGAATCCCTCGATGCCGTGGTGGCGCCCGGAGCCGCTCTGGCCGATGCCACCGAAGGGAAGCGACGGCAACGCGCCGTGGACTGCGGCGGAGTTCACGCATGCACCGCCGGAGGTCGTACGACGCAGCACCTCCTCCGCTGCGGCCTCGTCCTTCGCGAACACGTACAGCGCCAACGGCCGCTCGCCCGCGTTCACGTAGCCGATCGCCTCGTCGAGCGTGTCGTAGGCCTTGATCGGCAGGATCGGCCCGAAGATCTCCTCCCGCATCAGGGCGAGGTCATCGGGCGGGTCGATGACGAGTGAGATCGGCAGCTGGCGGGTCTGGAGATCGGCGTCGGGCGCCTGTTCAAGGGGACGCACGTCGCACCCGTGGCTCCGCGCTTCCTCCAGCAACGCTTCGATTCGCTGCAGATGGCGGGCAGAGATGACCCCGGTGCAGCTGTCAGAGGTGCAGTAGCCGGGCATCGAATCGCGGCAGTGCTCCGCCGCCAGGCGCGCGAAGTCCTCCACCTGCGCCCGCGGCACGAGCAGGTAGTCGACCGAGATGCACATCTGGCCGTTCTTGATCGCCTTGGTCGCGAGCACCTGCTTGACGGACTCGGCGTCGACGCTGTCCTCGGTGAGGATCGCCGGGCACTTGCCCCCCAGCTCGAGCGTCACCGGCACCAGCTGCTCGGCGGCGGCCTTGGCGATCTCGCGCCCGATTGCAGGGCTCCCGGTGTACAGCAGGTGATCCCAGCGAACCTGGGTGAAGGCACGGGCGAGGTCCAGGCCCCCGACGACCACGTCGACGCGATCGCGGTCGAAGGTCGTGTGGATCATCTCGCGCAGGAGATCCGCGCAGGCGGGCGTGTACTCCGAGGGCTTGATGACGACCCGGTTGCCGGCGGCGAGCATCTCGATCAGCGGCCCGACGGAGAGGTCGAAGGGGAAGTTCCACGGCACGATGTTCCCGATCACGCCCTTCGGCTGTGGCTGTACGAAGGCGCGCCCCGACCCGTACAGCGCCGGGTCCGCCTGCCGCGGCTCGCTCGCCATCCAGCCGGGCAGCTGTTCGGCCGCGTACACCGCGCGGCCAGCGGGACCGAGCACTTCGATCAGGTCGGCCGCCACCTGCGGATGGACACCGAAGTCGCTGCTCAGGGCCTCCTGGATCTGGGTCCGGTGGCCGATCAGCATCCCCGCCAGGGCGCCGAGCAGTCCCTGGCGCTCCTCCAGCGACGGGAAGGGGTCGGCCAGGAAGGCGGCGCGCTGGTCCGCGACGATCTCCTGGAGCTCGGCGATCGCGGCGTAGTCGTCGCTGGTGGGAGCGGTGTGCTTCTCCGTGGTTGCCATCCTCTTCTCCTCTGGCTAGCTGTGGGGCTTCCAAATTACGCCCGTTGAAGTTCCCGCGCCAGGCACTCGCCTCGAGCTCGCCTGCGGCTGCCCGCCGCGCTCAGCCCATCATCGGCGGTCCGGCGCCGACGCCCTTGGGTGCCGCCGCGATCTCCTGGCGAAGCTTCTTCAGGGCTGAAACGAACACCTCCGAAAAGGTGGGGAAGGGCTGGATCGTGTCGGCCAGGACCTCGAGCGGGGTGTGAGCGCGGATGGCGAGCGTGGCCTGCTGCAGCCACTCGCCGGCCTCGGGGCCGAGCGCGAACGCGCCGGTCAGCCGCTGGCCGTCGCTCAACAGGGTGAGGAAGCCGTTCTGCTCGGCGTATTCACGTGTGTAGGCGGCCGTCTTGGACACCCCCGAGAGCGGGACCATGGCGCTGAAGCGCCCGGCCGAGGCGCCGACGGCGGCCGCCTGGGGGTCTGTGTAGACGACCCGTGGAACGGCCTCGTAGTTGGCCCGGCGGGGGTCGCCGAGGATGTTCGCCGCCACCACCTCTCCCTGGTACTTGCCGACGTGGGTCAGCGGCCACAGGCCGTTGACGTCGCCGATCGCCCACAGGCGCTCGGCGGCCTTCAGATGGGCGTCCACCGGGACTCCGTGGGCATCGGGCTCCACCCCGACCGTCTCCAAACCGATCCCCTTCACCCGCGGCCGCCGGCCGGTGGCCACCAACAGCTTTTCGCCACGCACCTCGCTGCCGTCGTCGAGCTCCAGCACGCAGTCCTCGCCATCGCGCCTGGCCGCGGTCGCGTTGGCAGACAGCATCAGCTCGACGCCGTCGCGGGTGAGGGCCTCGCCGAGCGCCTCCCCGAGCGGCGCCGGCTCACGTGAGAGCACGTGCTCGGACATCTCGACCACGACCGCCTCGCCGCCCAGGCGGCGGACCACCTGGGCCATCTCCACGCCCACCGGACCTCCGCCGAGGATCAGCAGCCGCCGTGGGACGGCCTTCATCGAGGTCACCTCCCGGCTCGTCCACAGGCCCTCGAGCTCCCGCAGCCCCGGCACGGGCGGCACGACCGGATCGGCGCCGTTCGCGAGCACCACGTGCCCCGCCGTGTGCTGGACCCCGTCGACCTCGACGACTCCGGGACCGGCGAGTCTCCCGGTGCCCCGGATCAGGTCGATCCCGTTTTCGGACAGCCAGCGCTCCTGGCCGGCGTCGGAGTAGTCGGAGACCATGAAGTCGCGCCAGGCGAAGGCGGCCTCGACGTCGACATCGGCGGTGGCCGCGGCCTCACGCGCTCCGTGTACCGCCTCGCCCGGCCGCAGCAGCGTCTTCGAGGGGATGCACGCCCAGTAGGAGCACTCTCCGCCCACCAGTTCCCGCTCGACCACCGCCACCCTCAGACCTCCCTCGGCGAGGGCGCCGGCGCAATGCTCGCCCGGCGAGCCGCCGCCGAGCACGATCACGTCGTAGTCGTCGGCCACCTTCAACCCTCAGCCGGCGAGCAACGGCGACGGCGGGATCTCGGTGTGGCCATGGATGTCGTCGATCAGCATTCCCACCTGATCGACGTAGCACCAGTTCCAGTTCTCGCCCGGCTCGAGCGAACGGATCAGGGGGTGACCATCGGCCCGGTAGTGGGCGGTGGCGTGTTTCTGTGGCGAGTCGTCACAGCAGCCCACGTGCCCGCACACCAGGCAGATCCGCAGGTGCAGCCACTTGGTCCCTTCACGCAGGCAGTCCTCGCAGCCCGCGACCCGCTCGGGCAGCTCCCACACGGTGATCGTGTCGAGATGCGTGCACGTGGTCATCGGTGGGCTCCAGAAGGTGCCGCGAGCACGAGCCCAACGTTACTCGCCTGCGCCCGAAGTCAGCCTGCCGGGGCGACCGTCACCGCCGGCGCGGCCCGCTGCACTTCCGTGCGGACCCGGGCTTCCAGTGCCTGCAGCAGGGCGGATTCATGGCGCAGCGTCGCCTCGGAGGTTTCGTCGACCCCGTGCACGAGTTCGTTGATCCGCACCGCCATCACCGCTGCGACCAAGCCCTTGGTGGACTTTCCCGGGGTCCCGTCCGCGAGCTGGGAGAGCGTTTTCCCGCCGTGCAGCTTGGCGCGCAGGGCGGTGGCCGACAGACCGAGATACTGCCCCGCGATCGTGACCGTGGGCTTGTAGGTCGTCGAGCGTGCCAGCCGCGCCTGCACCCGCCGGCGGATGCGCTGGATGCGCCGCTGCGCCGCGGTCTTCGACAGCCGTTTGGCGGCCACCTGGGCTTCGATCCTCCTCACCCGTGGGCGCATGATCGCTTCCAGCAGGCCGAGCGCCGAGTGCCCCGGGGTGCTCGAGGCGACCGCCGCCAGCGAGCGACCCGCGCTCAGCTCCTTGCGCAGCTTCGCCTTGCTGACACCCACGTAAGCCGACGCCGCCGAGAAGTCTCCGCGGGGTTCGCCCGCCGCGCTGCCCCCGGCGGCCGCGCCGCCGCCCACGCCGCCCGCACCGCCGGAGCGGCTCGCGCCCTTGCCGCCTCCCGTTCCCCTCCCCGCCGCCGGCGAGTTCGACACGGCTGCTCGCATGTCTCCGCTTGTGAGAAGCGCCCCCGCTCACGGCCAGCACGATCCCGACCACGACAGCCGCGACCGCGACTGCCCCCATCACGATCCTTGTCCGTTTGCCAGTCATCGCAGGGATCTCCGCGGGAGGACACTACAGCGCCCCTCCCGGACCCTCGCCGGTTCGAATCGGCCAGGCTGACGGCCGCGATCGTGGCAGGATGGCCCGTCATGGAGGGCCAATCGCTCGTCGTCCTGCCGCCCGAGCTGACCGGCACCGCCCCCTGCGCGCCGGGGAGGTTCCTGCTGGGCATCGACGGCGGAGCCACCAAGACGCTTGCCGCGGTCCTGGACCTCGAGTCGGAGACGGTCCACCTCGGCCACGCCGGGCCCAGCAACGAGGACGCGATCGGCGCCGCGGCC
This sequence comes from uncultured Solirubrobacteraceae bacterium, assembly GCA_963758055.1. Lineage (GTDB taxonomy): Bacteria > Actinomycetota > Thermoleophilia > Solirubrobacterales > Solirubrobacteraceae > Palsa-744. The sequence goes on along the minus strand of CAVWTU010000003.1, from coordinate 426,298 downwards.
GCCGTGCGGGCGCTGCTGAGCGCCGCCGAGGAGGCGATGGGCGGCGCGGGCATTGCCGACGAGGACCTCGGCGGAGCCGTGCTGGCGGTGGCGGGGACCGACACCCCGGCCGTCGCCGAGCAACTGCGGACCACCCGTACGGAGTCCTGGACGGTGGTCAACGACGTGGTCGGGGCCTGGGCGGTGGCCACCGGGGGCGGAAACGGGGTGGCGGTCATCGCCGGGACCGGATCGAACGTCTTCGGGGTCGGACCGAAGGGCTCCTGGCGGGCCGGCGGCTGGGGGCACATGCTGGGTGACGAGGGCGGCGCCTATTGGCTCGGCGTGCAGTCGATCAAGGCCGCCCTGCGCCACCGCGAGGCCTCCGGACCGACGACGGCGCTGTCGGCGGCCCTGATCGAGTTCTTCGACGTCCCGAGCGTCGAGTCGCTGGCCAGCCTGGTCTACTCCAGGCCGCTCACGAAGTCTGAAATCGCGGCTTTTGCGGTGCATGCCGGCAAGGTCGCCGACGCCGGCGACGCGGTCGCACGGGAGATCTACGAGCGAGGCATGGAGGAGCTCGGGCAGCAGCTGGCGGCGGTGGTCGACCGCACCGGTCTGGCCGGCGAGGACTTCCCGCTCGGCCTGATCGGCAGCGTGTTCCACTCCGGCGAGGTGGTCACCGGGCCCCTGCGGCGCCAGGTGGCGAAAGTCGCCCCCGGGGCACGCGTGTCGGGCACGGCTGCGCCTCCGGTGACGGGCAGCCTGCTGCTCGCAGCACGGGTGGCCGGTCGTTCCGAGCAGGTCTCGATCGAGCGGCTCGAGGAGCTGCTGACGGCCGCCAGCTCCCCGGCGGCACGCCGCTAGGACCCCGCCAGGCGCGCTTCGATCGCCGCCCGGCCGCCGATCGCGCCGGGGCCCCAGCCGTCGAGTCTCACGGCCGCGGCCGCGGCCGCGAACTCCGCCGCGCGGGCCGGGGGAACGCCGGCGTGGAGCTCGGCGAACATGGCGGCCGCGAACACGTCGCCGGCGCCCAGGTCGTCGGACGGATCGGACACCCTCGGGCCACCGATCGGCAGCTCGGCGCCGTCGGGCAGCAACAGCGTCCCGCCGGCCGAGCCCGCCGTGACCGCCACCACGGCGCCGGCCCCGAGGCCGCTCTCGATCAGCCCCCCGCAAGCGGCGCGCTCATCCTCGCTGAGCACGATCGCCCGGCAACGGGCGCCGAGGGCCTGCAGGTCGCTGCTCATCGCCCCCAGCTCGACCGCCGATCCCGGTCCCTCCCAGGTCCGCACGAGCCCCTGTGGGGTGAGCCCCACGGAAGCCCGACCGCGCGCCACGGGCCGGGGGGGATCTCCCGTGCCACCGGGGCCAGGTGCAGGAGGGCGGCTGCGGGCACGAGCTCCGGCGGGATCTCCCCGGCCCAGCCCAGCAGGCGCTGGCGCCGGGCCCGCCCCACCCCGGCGGTCTCGAGCGTCGTGGTCTGCTCGGCCGGTGCAACCCTCAGCTCGAGCTCGTCCTCGTAGGGGGCCAGCAGCCGCTCCAGCTCGTCCGGCGCCCCGCGCGTCACGACGACCGCGCTCAGTCCCAGCCTCGAGGCCTGGATGGCGCTGTAGAGGGCGGTGCCCCCGACCCGGCGCTCGCCCCCCGGCAGCACGTCCACGGTCACGTGGCCGACGGCCGCGTAGTCGAAGCCCACGATGTGCGCTCAGCTTTCCGGCCGGCCGAGCGTGGAGCAGCGCGGGCTCGGCAGGGATCCGCCGCCCGGGAGGGAAGGGACCAAATCGAATGCTCCCACCGGTTGTTTGGGCTTGTCGATGAGACCCACCCGCCTCCGGCGCCCCCTCCTGGCGGCCCTGATCTGCTCGCTCGCGCTCGTGGCAGCGGCCACCCCGCCGGCTTTCGCCGCCGCCCCCGCGGCCAAGAAGGCGCCGAAGCCGGTCCTCCACGGGGACCCGGCTCGCGCGCTGGTGAGTTTCCAGGCGATGCAGAAGGCTTACTACATAAAGGGCTCCGGGCTGTACGCCGGTGAACCCTTCTCCTTCCTGTGGCCCTTCTCCCAGGCGTTCGCGGCCACCGTCAGCATGGCCTTCATCCCCCACCTGGGGGTGAACCTGTCGCCGGAACTGCACTCCCGTCTGCACGGTCTCAACAGCTACCTCGACACCGACAACTCCGGCGCCCAGGAAGGGACCTTCACGAGCGGCCTGCCGGCCTTCGACGGGACCGTAGCTCCGCCTGCCGGGCCCGGCGGCGCCAAGTACTACGACGACAACGACTGGGTCGGGTTGGAGCTGGTGCGCCTGTACGAGATGACGCACTCGAAGGCCCTGCTGGGCAGCGCCGAAGGGATCATGGCCTTCGAGATGGCCGGCTGGCAGGAAACGCCGAACCTCGGCTGTCCGGGCGGCATCCCGTTCTCCAACCTGGCCGAAAACGGCGAACGCAACACCGTCACGACGGCCCCGGCGGCGGAGCTGGCGACGCAGCTCTACCGGCTCACCGGCAACGCCGAATACCTGCGTTTCGCCGAAAAGGCCTACACCTGGGTGAGGACCTGCCTGCTCACCCCGGCTGGGCTCTACGCGGACCACGTCGGACGCCGTGGCGTGGTCGAACCGCACCTCTGGAGCTACAACCAGGGCAGCATGATCGGGGCCGGGACGCTGCTCTACCAGGCGACCCACAACGGCGCCTACCTCTACCAGGCCCGACAGACCGCCGAGGCCGCCCTGAGCCACTTCACGCCCCAGCTGCTGGGCGAAGAAATCCCCTTCTTCGTCTCGGTCTACTTCCGCAACCTGCTGTACCTGGACTCGGTCACCCACGACCCGCCCGGGCCCCGCATCGCCCAGGCCTACGTGGACTACGCCTGGACCCACCTGCGCCTGCAGAACAACCTCTTCGTGGCCGGCTCCCCGGCGAGCGCCCAGCTGCTCGTGCAGAGCGCCATCGTCCAGATCTACGCGCTGCTGTCCTCCCCGCCGAGCACCTACTTCTGAGCTGCCCCGGTGTCGGTGGCGCGGTGTCAGCGGGCGCGTCCGGTTAGGGTGGGCTCGTGACCGAGTCGGCCAACCTCACCACGGCGGAGGGCCTGGAGGCCCTGCACGCCGAATTGGCGGAGCTCGAGGGCGACGGTCGCCGCGAGATCGCCGCCCGCATCAAGACCGCGCGCGAATGGGGCGACCTGAAGGAGAACAGCGAGTACCACGACGCCAAGAACGAGCAGGCCCACCTCGAGACCCGCATCCAACGGCTGCGGGAGAAGATCGCCAACGCGGTGATCGTCGAGGACGCCGCCCCCACCGGCGGGGTGGTCGGCTTCGGCTCAACGGTCGTGGTCCGCGACGAGGACGGCAGCGAGAAGACCTGGCAGATCGTCAGCTCCCGCGACGCCGCCCCCGGCGAGGGCCGGGTGTCGGCCGAATCGCCGATGGCAACGGCGCTGATGGGACGTGCCAGCGGGGATCAGGTGGCGGTGTCGCTGCCCCGGGGCTCGCGTTCGCTGACGATCCTGTCGGTCAGCTGAGCGCCGGGCGAGTACGCCGCAGCGCCTTGCGCCGCGCACGCATGTAGAGATCCGCGTTCCTGCGGACGAACTTCTTCGTCGGGGTCGCGTACAGCCTCCCGCCCTGCTTCAGTGCGCCGCGCTGGAGCGTGCGGCGGCGCTTGGCGATCGCCTTCAGCAGCGCCCGGCGCGTCTTCGGACCCAGCCGCGGCTCGATCGCCCGCTTCCCGTGCGCGCGGCCCACACGCGCGGCCAGAACCGCGAGATCGTGCTCCTCGCCCAGCATTTCCCCCAGCCCGTCGGCCCGGCGGGCGAGCTTGCGCAGGGGCTCGGAGGCACGGTCGGAACTCCCCTTGCGCGAAGCCGTGGCGCCCGGGAGGGCGTGCGCGAACCCCGGGGGGGAGGCCCGGCGCTGCAGCATTTCGCCGAGGTAGCGCAGGTCCTTGACGCTTTTTCGCCACTCGTGCATCGCGACCGCGCGCTCGCGCTTGGCGGACCTGGCCCGCTTGTAGCGCCGGCGCCCCTCCCCGTACACGCGCTTCAGGCCCGGCTCCAGCAGCTCGCGCTCGCGCCGCTTGGGCTCCTGCCACGTCTGCACCCGCTGCCGGCAGGCGCTCAGGTCGGCGATCACCAGCGCCATCCGGACGGGGTCACCGAGCGTCTGGGCCCGCTCCGTGTCTCGCTCTTGCGCCAGCCGCGCCCGCAGCCGGCGCACCCCGCCCCGCCCGAGCTTGCGCGGATGGCGCTGGATCAGCGAATCGAGCGTGGCCAGCATCACCTCGGCGTCGCGGGCGCCCGACAGCTGGGTCGCGACATCCTTCAGGGCCGCCGTCTCCTCGGCGACGGCCTGCTCGCCGTGTGCCGCCTCGAGCATCCTCGCCATCGTGCGTAGCCGCTTGAGCGCCTTGCGGGTCTCGTGGATCGCGGCTTCCGGGGGCCCGGCGCCGTTGCCGGCCGAGAGCTCTTCGATCGCCAGGTCGAGCTGCTCGGTCGCCATTCGCCTGACTGCGCCGAACAGAGACTCGTCGTCGAACACCCCCAGGCGGCGGCTGCGTTCGCGCTCACGCGCCTCGCGCCGTTCGCGCCCCGCCCGCGCCAAGGTCAAGCCGAGGCCGATCGCTGCGCCTGCCGCCAGGGTCGCTGTCAGCGGCGCCACAATTGCCATGTGCAGCGGCTTCCGGCGGCGCCATGGTGGACCGTGCGACCCGCGGGCAATCGTAAGCCCGCGACCTATCGCTGTCCGTTCTGTTCCCAGCATCTTCCCGCTCTAAGCGAGCATATGCTGATTGCGCCCGAAGGTGACACCCGACGGCGTCGGCACGCCCACACCCGTTGCGTGATGCGGGCCCGCGAGCGCGGCGAGTTGCCGCTGCGCGAGGAGTGGCTCGCGACCCAGCCGCGCCCCGCTCCGCTGTGGCGGCGCCTGCTGGGGCGTGGCTAGAGCGCGTGGGGATGTAGAGCCGACCGCCGCGCTGGACGCGGGCGGCGCCGAGCCTCTCGGGGCTCCTACAGCCTGCTGGGGGCGCTGGAGGAGTGGAACGGCGGAATCGTGCCGACCGGCACCAGCATCCCGTTGTTGAGCTGGAAGTGCACGACGGCGTGGCCGCCGGAGGGTGAGCCGAGGGGATCGCCCGGGCGGTAGAGCTGGTACTGGACGACGGTTTCGGTGTCGCCCTGGGAGAGGACCTTCAGCGACGCGCTCGGTTCCTTGGTGTCGGTCCCGATGAAGTGGCCGTCGACAAAGAAGAAGACCTGCTGGCCGTACCCGTCGGCCGAGCCGGTGCGGGTGCCCACGAGGGCCCTCAGGGTCTGGTTGGGGTGGTATTCGGAGAGGTTGGCGGCGGTGAAGCCGTGGGCGCTGAGAACGGCAGCGGCCTGCTGGGCTTCCTGGGGAGCGCTCTGGCTCTGGCTCTGGTCGAACTGCGGCTCCGCGGCCGTCCGTGTCTGGCTCTGGGTCGTGCTCTGGGAAGTCGAGCCGGAGCCGCTCTGGGTGCCGCCGGTGCCGTTCGAGGATGTCGTGGTGGGAGTGGTGGTGGTCGAGGCCGACGACGTTTCGCCGGTGGCGCCCTGGCCGTCGGCGGTGACGGTCGTGGTGGACCCGCCGCAGGCGGTGAGCGCCGCCCCGATCAACGCCGCCAGCGCGAGCGCCCCGATCAAGCGTTTCCTCATCGCGGGGATGGTATTGACGGCGGTGGCGCGCTCGCGTCGCTTGCAAGACGCCTCCCGCCGTTCCCCGCCGGCGCTCGCACGCGGTGCACCCTCGGGTCCGTCGGGCGCGCAGGCCACGGGTACTATCACCCCGGGATGGCCGGAACCACCGGACAGCCGGACCCGGCCCCGAAGAGCGACCAGCAGGCCAAGCGTCGCAGCCGGGGAGAGCTCTCGCGCACCATCGCGGTCCTCGTGCTCGCCCTCGCGGTGATCCTGTTCGCGGTCAAAAACCTCAATCAGGTGAAGGTCAACTGGGTCGTCGGCTCGGGCCGCGCGCCGTTGATCATCGTGATCCTGATCACGCTGTTGGTGGGGATGTTGATCAGCCACCTCGGCGGGCGCCTCTCGCGCCGCAAACGGCAGAAGAACGGCAGCTAGGAAGTGGAGCCGGCGAACCAGCGGGACTGGCGCTAGCGAACCAGGACCGGCAGGCTCGTGGCCGACACGTGGGCGCCGTCGGAGACCTTGACGAGCGCCTGGTAGAGGCCCTTCTTGACCTTCACCACGCGGCTGAAGGCCGACCTGGAGGTGGACTGCGCCTTTACGACCGTGCCGCCGACGTTCTTCGTGCGGTGCCCGGGATCACGCGCTGGTAGCCGATCAGGGCCCCGGCCTCGGCGGGTTCGACGGTTCCATACAGCCGCGCGTAGCCGCGCCGGCGGGTGCTGTGGGCGTGCATCGTGACCCGCACCGCAACCTGCTCGGTGATGGCGGGGCTGACGACGGGGGTCGCGCCGTTGGTGGAGACCCGCAGCTCGGTGTTCTCCGTGGCGCTCAGCACCGGGAACACGAATCCGCCGGTCGGGCTCGTCACGAGCGCGTTGCCGAAGGGCGCGAAGCCGACCATGTACGGGAACGGGTTGTACTGCAGCACCACGTTGCGGTTTCCGCCTCCGGTGCCGGAGAGCGTGCCCTCGACGGTGAAGGGCGACCCGTAGGTGACGGGGTTGGGTACCGCCACGATCGCCACCGACAGGGGGATCTTCGGGGTCGTGAAGGCGACCGTGTTGGCGGCGGCGGCGCCCGTCACGACCAGACGGTAGTGGTAGGTCGTGAAGGCCTGCAGGCCTGTGATCGCCTGGCTGATGTGCACCTTGGATGTCGACGGGGCGAGCGGCTGCACGGGGGTCGTCGACCCGAATTTGCTCGTCGTTCCGTACTGGAAGAAGTAGGCGCCGCCCTGGGCGTCGTTGTTGACCGAGCCGTTCAGGACCGCCGAGGAGTAGCCGACGCTCGAGGCGGCTTCGGTGTGCGCCTGGGGAGCCGCCGCCATGCCCGCCTGCGGCGCCAGCAGGCACGACAGCAGCAGCAGGCCGAGAACCAGCGTGATTGCTCGGGGACGGACCATCAGGGCGAGACTACCCCACCGGCGAGCGCTTTATGCCACCTACCCGCCGGCGGCCCGCCGGCACGATGTCCCGGTAGCCTCCTCACCACGATGAGCGCGGGTGCCCAAGCCGGGGGTGTGAGGTTGCGCCAGGCGGTACTGGCGGCCGGCGATCTCGAGCTCGTGGCTGAGCAGCTCCGCGAGAACCTCGGCCTGGGGGAGCCCTTCCGCGATCCCGGAGTCGGCCTGTTCGGGCTCGCCAACACCGTGTTCGCGCTCGGCGACTGCTTTCTGGAGGTGGTCTCTCCGACCCAGCCGGATACGGCCGCCGGGCGCTATCTGGAGCGGCACGGCGGCGACTCCGGCTACATGGTGATGTTCGACCTCGAGGGCCTCGACGGCGCCCGTGCCAGAGCCGCCGAGATGGGTGTCCGGACCGTCTGGGAGATGGACCTGCCCGACATCTCCGGCACCCACCTGCACCCGGCCGACATGAGCGGGGCGATCGTCTCGATCGACAGCTCCCGCCCCTATGGAACCTGGCGCTGGGGCGGTCCGGAGTGGACGGGGAAGACCGGGAACGGGGCCCCGGGACGGCTCGCCGGCGTAACGCTGGCCGTGGGCGATCCGGAGGCGACCGCCGCCCGCTGGGCCGGCGTGCTCGGCGTCCCCGTCGACGCGGACGGAGGGACACAGCTGCTGATGGGCGGCTCGCGGGTCGCCTTCGAGCACACCGCGGAGTCCGCCTCGGAAGGGCTGATCGAGATCGCCGTCGAGTTGCCGCAGGGCCTGCCCGGGGGCGCCGCCGAGGTCGAGGTGGGCGGCGTGCGGCTGCGAGACGCCGGCTCGTGAGCGATCCGGCGGGCGCCGGGGCCGCCGGTCCGCCCGCCGACCCCGAGCTGATCCGCCGCCTGCGGGCTCTCGACCCGCTGGCCGGCCCTGCCGGGGGCGATCGGGCGTCGGCGCGAATGCTGCCCTACGTGGTGCTCGACGTCTTCTCCGAGGCCCCGCTGGAGGGCAACCAGCTCGCGGTCTTCACCGACGCCCGCCGGCTGAGCGGATCGGAGATGCAGCGCATGGCGCGCGAGCTGGCGCTCAGCGAGACGGTGTTCGTGCTGCCCCCGAGCGCGGGCGGGGATGCCCGCATCCGCATCTTCACCCCCGCGGCCGAGCTGCGCTTCGCCGGTCATCCGACGCTCGGCACGGCCGTCCTGGTGGCACTCGCCCTCGAGCGCGAGGCGGTCAGCCTCGAGACCGGGATGGGGACCGTCCGGGCGCGCGTGCGCCGCGAGCAGGGGGGGATCCTCAGCGGCACCGTCGAGCAGCCGATCCCGTCCTGGAGCGGGTTCCCCGAAGCAGAGCCGCTGCTGGCTGCCCTTGGCGTGGAGCGCTCGGAGCTGCCGGTGGAGTGCTACGAGAACGGTCCTCGACACGTGTTGGTGGCGCTGGCGACGGCGCAGGAGGTTGCCGACCTGAGCCCGGACCTGGGCGCCCTCGCCGAGCTGGGCGAGCTCAACGTCAGCTGCTTCGCCCCCTCCGGCGAGCGCTGGAAGACGCGCATGTTCGCCCCCGCCATCGGGGTGCCCGAGGACCCGGCCACGGGCTCGGCCGCGGGCCCGCTTGCGGTCCACCTCGCCCGCCACGGCCTGATCGCCTTCGGACAGCCCATCGAGATCGAGCAGGGCGCCGAGATCGGCCGTCCCTCGCTGCTGCGGGCGTGCGCCGGCGGCGAGGAGGGAGCTCTGCCGTCGGTCGAGGTCGGCGGCGGGGTGGTGGCCGTCGCGCGGGGGGAATTCGCCCTGCCCGCCGCGGTCGCTCCTTAGGAGAGGCGTCCCGCGGGGGCCCGTGCCGGCCCCGGTTCGTGGCGGATTTGTGACAGGCTGGGGCGCGCATGCGCGAGGCGGTCATCTGTGAGCCCCTGAGGACCGCCGTGGGAGGCTTCGGGGGCGTCTTCCGGGACGTCCCCGTGAGCGTGCTCGGCACGCGGGTGATCGAGGAGCTGCTGGCGCGCACCTCGTTGCCCGGGGAGGCCGTCGACGACGTCGTCTTCGGCCAGGCCTACCCCAACGGGGAGGCGCCCGCACTGGGACGCGTGGCGGCCCTCGATGCCGGCCTGCCGGTGCAGGTTCCGGGGCTGCAGATCGACCGCCGCTGCGGAGCCGGCCTGCAGGCGCTGACGCTGGCGTGCATGGAGGTACAGACGGGCGTGGCCGACGTCGTGCTGGCGGGCGGCGCCGAGAGCATGAGCCAGGCCGAGTTCTACGCCACGGGCATGCGCTGGGGCGTGAAGGGTGGGCGTGTGGCGCTCGATGACCGGCTCGCCCGCCCGCGGGTCACCGCCGGCGGAGTCCATCACGAAGTTCCCGGCGGGATGATCGAAACGGCCGAGAACCTGCGCCGCCAGTACGGCATCTCCCGCTCCGAGCAGGACGAGTTTGCGCTGCGCTCCCACAGCCTGGCGGTCGCAGCCCAGCAGCAGGGCATCTTCGCCGAGGAGATCGTGCCCGTCGAGGTGCCTTCGCGGGAGGGGCCGCGCACGATCGACATCGACGAGCACCCCCGCGCGGACACCTCGCTCGAGAAGCTCGCGCGGCTGAAACCGCTGATGGCCTCCAGCGACCCCGAGGCAACCGTCACGGCGGGGAACTCCAGCGGCCAGAACGACGGTGGCGCGGTGTGCCTCGTGACCCACCCCGACCGCGCCCGCGAACTGGGCCTGCAGCCGTTCGCGCGGCTGGTGTCCTGGGCGGTGGCCGGCGTGGCGCCGGAGACGATGGGAATCGGGCCGGTGCCGGCCACCGAGAAGGCGCTGGCCCGGGCCGAGCTGAAGCTGGACGACATCGACCTGATCGAGCTCAACGAGGCCTTCGCGGCCCAGGCGCTGGCCGTGCTGCGAGAGTGGCAGCTGCCCGACGGCTTCGAGCGCCTCAACGTCCACGGCTCGGGGATCTCGCTGGGGCACCCGATCGGCGCCACCGGCGGGCGAATCCTCTGCACCCTGCTGCGCGAGCTGCGCCGTCGCGGCGCCCGCTACGGCCTGGAGACGATGTGCATCGGCGGCGGGCAGGGGATGAGCGCGATCTTCGAGAACGTCTCGGGCTGATGGCCGGCGAGTTCGACCTGGTGGTGTTCGGCGCCGGAGGGGTCACGGGACGCAACGTCGCCGCCTACCTGGCGGGACGGGCGGGGGAGAGTTCGCTGAAGTGGGCCGCGGCCGGGCGGGACACCCAGAAGGTCGGACGCCTGCTCGAGGGGCTCGGGGTCTCGGCACCGGAGATCCTCAGCGCCGACGTGTCCGACCCGGAGAGCCTTGCCGCGATGGCCTCGAGCACCCGCGTGGTGCTTGACCTCGTCGGCCCCTACACCCGCTACGGCCGTCCCGTGATCGACGCCTGCGTGGCCGGGGGCGCCCACTACGCCGACCTGACCGGCGAGCTTCCGTTCGTGCGGCAGATCATCGACGCCCACCACGAGCGCGCCGGCCAGGCCGGGGTAAAGCTCGTGCAGGTGTGCGGGTTCGAGGCCCTCCCGGCCGACCTGCTGGTGGCCGAGCTCGCCGAGCTGGCGGCGGCCGAGCCCGGAGACGGGCCTGCGCAGCGTCGACCTCGAGGTCGAGATGACCCCTCCGCCGGGCCGGCCCCACGCATCCGACATGGTCTCCGGGGGCACGTTCCAGAGCATGGCCATCCTCACCGGTGAGGACAACGCTGCGCTGGCCCTCGATCCGGCCGTGCTGATCCCCGACCGGGCCGCCGCGGCCTCGGTCCGCGCCCGCAGTCCGATCGGGCTCGCCCCGCGGCGGGGAAGCGAGGGCTCGGTGATCGCACCGATGGCGCCCGCGCCCTTCATCAACCCCGGCGTCATCCACCGCAGCGCCCTGCTGCGGGCACAGGGGCGGGGGGAGACCTTTGAGCCGTTCCGCTATCGCGAGGGCATCGCGATGGGGGGGCGCACCGTCACCTTCCCGGCCCGCTGGCTGGCGGGGGCGGCTCTCGGAGCGACGATGGCGGGGATGCGCATGCTCGCGCGCTCGGGCGGCTCGGTCCGCCGCCCTGTTGCGGGCGCGATGGCGAAGCTCGGCCCGAGCTCGGGGTTCGGCCCCACGGGCGCCCGCCTCGAGCGGTGGCAGTGGCGCATGAGTGCCGCCGGGGTCACCCGCGGCGGGCGGGAGCTGCACGCCGTCCTCGATGCCGATGGCCACCCCGGCTATCTGGCCACCGCCCGGCTGCTGGGCGAGGCCGGGATCCTGCTCGCCGAGGATGGTGCCACCCCCGCGGTGGGGGGCTGCCTGACGCCGGCAGCCGCGCTCGGGACGCAGTGCCTTCAGCGCTTCGCCCGCGCCGGTCTGCGTTTCTCCAGCGGGCTCGGCGCTCCCGCGCCCGCCTGACGCCGCGCGCGGGCTCGACGCCCCCGGCCGGGGCGCTCGTTCAGGCGGGCGAGGCCGGCTGGTCGGCCTGCGCCAGCATCGGCCAGCCGTCGGCGTCGAAGGTAGTCCAGCCGTAGCCGGCCTGGCCCTGGATACGCACGCAGCGCAGCTCCCAGTCGGAGCTGGGGGCGCTGATCGCGGCCGCGACGATCGGCTCGGTACGGATCTCGAACGGGAGGCTCACCGGGCGGGTGGTGCGCGTACCCCGCAGGCAGGCGGTCCACAGCTCCGGATAGCGCACGTGCAGCAGCTCGGCGACGCCGATCGTCTCATCCTCGAACAGCACTTCGGGGTGCTGCCCCTCGCGTGCCCAGCCGCTTTCCGGGGCGGCGTACACGAGGTATCCGCTGACGGAGTCGTGAAGTGCCGTGAACAGCGCCAGCTTGAGCGCGTCCCACAGCGATTCGTAGAGCTTCTCCGCCCCGCAGAGCTGGGTCTCGAAGCACACTTCCGCGTCCTCGTCGGGCCGCGCGAGCACGTCCACCCGCCCGAGCCATCCCGCCCAGCAGTCCTTGACCCCCTCCGGCAGGGGCCCGTCGATGATCGCCACCGAGCCCAGCTGCGACTGCAGCGCGTTGCAGACGGCCCGTTGCAGGTCCCCGGCGCGCACGCCGGAGGATCCCTCCGCGAGCGCCCATCCGGGCACCGAGGCCATGGTCTGCTGAAGCTCCCCGGCAACCGCCGGGAGCGCCCGCCTGACCGTCGCGTCCATCTCGGCAGAGCTCATCTGGACCCCGATGGGACGCCATCCTAACCGCGTTCGCGGCGCTCCGGCGCCCGGCTGCCGGGTGGTCCCGGTCAGCCGGCGCGTGCGGGCGCACGCAGGCCGATAATGACCGGCGGATGCACGCGCTCCACACGAAGGCCGCGCGGTCCCCCCGCCGCCGGCTGCTCCTGCTCGCGCTGGCAACGCTGCTCACGCTCGTGGTGGGCGCGGGGCATGCGGCCGCGGGTGGGCCCGCGCTCGGGCGGGGCGCACCGTTGGCCGATTCCAGCGCGAACGCCAAGCACAAGCGCCGCCATCGCAAGCCGGGGCCGCCGCTGACCACGGTCTCGATCGAACGGTCCTTTCCGGGTCCGGCGGTGGCGAGTGGATTCATCGGACTGTCGTTCGAGGTCGGGAGCCTCGCGCAGCTGGCGGGCTACGCCGAAAACGGCGACCTCGTCACGCTGCTGCGGTCGCTCGGGCCCGGCGTGCTTCGGCTCGGCGGGGTGACGGCCGACAAAAACGTCGCCTGGGTGGATGCCCAGGACCCCCGGCCCGCGTGGGCCTCTGCGACGATCGGCGAAGGCGACCTGCGCGGTCTCGGGGTGCTCGCCGCCCGCAGCGGCTGGCGTGTGCTGCTGACGGTCAACTTCGGGCACTACGAACCCGAACGGGCGGCGCGAGAGGCCGCCGCGGCCAAGGCGGCGCTGGGGGAATCGCTGGAGGGGGTCGAGATCGGCAACGAGGCGAACTCCTACGGGCATCAGGGGCTGCGCGAAGAACCGTGGACGTTCCTGGCCTACGAGGCCCAGGTGGCGGCGTACCGGGCCGCGATCGAAGCCGCCGCCCCCGGTATCCAGATCGCGGGCCCCGACGTGTCAGGCTCGAGCGCGTTCGAAACCTGGGGTCTGGGGGAGGTCATCAACCAGCCGCCGGCGCTGCTGACCGGGCACCACTACCCGCTCAGCTGCCAGGGACCCCCCCCGCCCACGATCGAACGCCTGCTGAGCCCCCAGATCCGGGTGCTCGAGGTGCTCTCGCTGCAGCGCTACCTGTCGGTGGCCCAGGCCGGCGAAATCCCGTTCCGCCTGGATGAGGCGAACAGCGTCTCCTGCGGAGGGGTGGCGGGCGTCAGCAACACCTTCGCGGGGGCGCTGTGGGCAGTGGCGTACGTGACCCAGGCGATGGTCATGGGGATCCAGGGCATCAACCTCCACGGCAACCCGGACAACTGCCTCGGCTACACCCCACTGTGCGCCCCCACCCAGCAGGCGATCGAAAGCGGCCAGCTCCTCCCGCAGCCGGAGTGGTACGCGCTGCTGATGCTGAAGGGGCTGATCGGGACCCGCCCGCTGCCCACGACCCTGGACCTCCTGCACGGCCACAATCTGCAGGTCAACACCTTCCTGGCTCCCGATGGTTCGCTGCGGGCCGTGATCGTCGACGACGACCCGCCCGGTTCACGCCGCGCCTATGTGCGCCTGGAGGTCGGGAGCGCCTTCCGCTACGCGCGCGTGCTGCCGCTGACGGCGCCCGCCCAGACCTCGCTCGCCGGGGTGCGCCTGGCGGGCTCCGCCGTGGCTGCCGACGGCACCTGGACCCAGCCCGCGAACCTCCAGGGGATTCGTGCCAAGGCGGGCGCGATCACGCTCGCCGTGGGCCCCAGCCGTGCACTGATGCTCACGATCGAGCGTTAGCGGATGGCCGTCCCGGGGCCCGGGCGGACTGCGATCGGCTATTCAACCCTCGCCGGGAGCACGTGGGCCCTCTAGAGTGGGCGTGAGGGCAGTCGAGGGAGGGTAGGACCCAACTCGTGAGACATCCGGTCCGACATGGGCTTGCAGTGCTGGTTTGCGGTCTTCTCGGCCTCGCCGTCTGGGCGGGCGCCGCGACCGCGGCCTCCCGGCGCGCCGCAAAGCAGCAGACGCGCTACGCGAAGGTGCGCAGGATCTGCCACGCCCCGCGCCCGCGCCACGCCTCGTGCCTGGCGCTGAAGCTCACCTCCGCCCGTGCGGGCGCGGCGGGCGCCCTTGCGTACGTGCCGGCGGCGGGCGCCAGCTCCAAGGGCCCCGCGGGCGGGCTGACCCCGGCCGACCTCGCCAGTGCCTACTCCTTCTCGCCCACCGCCACGGGCAGCGGGCAGACGGTCGCGATCGTCGACGCCTACGACGACCCGAAGATCGAAAAAGACCTCGCCACCTTCGACTCCAACTACGGCCTGCCCGCGTGCACGGCCGCCAACGGCTGCTTCACCAAGGTCGGGCAGACCGGCAGCACCAGCGTCCTGCCGCCGGCCGACACCGAAGGCTGGTCGGTGGAGATGGCCCTCGACGTGGATACCGTCCGCGGCGTCTGCCAGAGCTGCAAGATCCTGCTGGTGGAGGCCAACTCCGAAGGCGACGAAGACCTCGCCAAGGCAGTCAACGAGGCGGTCGCACTGGGCGCCGACGAGGTCTCCAACTCCTACGGCTCCTACGAAGGCGAAGAAGAAACCCCTCAGGAGATCGCGGCCTACGACCATCCCGGCGTCGTGATCGTGGCGTCCGCGGGCGACGCGGGCTACTTCGACTGGGATGAAGTCGAGGAACTCGAACCCGCGCGCGAACGCCCCGACGCCCCTGCCGCCTACCCCTCGGTGGTGGCCGCCGGAGGGACCTCGCTCAAGCTCACCGGCCGCGGCGCCCGCAAGAGCGAGACGGTGTGGAACGACAGTGGGCCGCCCAACTCCAGCGGCGAATTCAGGCACGTCAAACAGTTCTCCGCCACCGGCGGCGGCTGCAGCGCGCTGTTCACGGCCCCGGCCTGGCAGCAAACGGCGGCCGGATGGGCCGCCAGCGGCTGCGGCACGCACCGGCTCTCGGCGGACGTCTCGGCGGTGGCCGACCCCTACACGGGCCTCGACATCTACAGCAGCTACAACTATGGAGAAGGCGCTGAAACGGGCTGGATGACGATCGGCGGCACCTCCTTGTCCTCGCCCCTGATCAGCGCCCTGTACGCGCTGGCGGGCGGCAGCCACGGCGTGAGCTACCCGGCCGAGACGCTGTACGAACACCTCGGCAACTCGAGCGCCCTGTTCGACGTCACCCAGGGCGGCAACGGCTACTGCGACGGCGAGGCGGCCGCCCAGTGCGGCGAGCCCGCCGTGAACGAACAGGAAGGGGATGTCGACTGCATCGGCACCACGGCCTGTGACGCCGCCAGCGGCTTCGACGGCCCCTCCGGCGTGGGTGCTCCGATCGGGCTGACCGCCTTCGGCGGGCCCGGCATCGTCAAGCCGCCGAGCGCCGTCACCGGGAAGGCCACCGAAGCCGCGGGCGGGGCGGCGGTCCTCAACGGGACCGTCAACCCGGGCGGCTCAGAAGTCACCTCCTGCGTGTTCGAATATGGCCCCGGCACGACCCTCACCCTGAGCGTCCCCTGCGCTTCCTCGCCGGGAGCCGGCAACGAAGCCGTCGCGGTCTCCGCCCACATCACGGGCCTGACACCCAAGACCGCCTACCACTTCCGCCTCAGCGCCTCCACGGCGGCCGCGACGAGCACCGGCAAGACGAAGAAGTTCAAGGCTCACTGAGGACGGCACGCAGTGCGCCTCCCACGCCTTCACAGGCGCCCATCCCGGGAACCGCAGGTCGCGATCGCCGACCCCCGCTTCGAGGACTGGGAGACGATCACCACCTTCGAGGACCGCGAGACGGCGCTGGCGTGGCGCGACCAGCTGCGCAGCCTCGACGTCGAGGCCGCCTGCGTGGCCGACCATCCGCTGGACTCCCATGGTCGCGGCGATATCTACCTGGTCGTGGCTCCGGGCCAGTGGTCACGTGCCAACGAGATCGTCGAACAGCTCGACTGAGCCCGCGGCGCTCGCGCCGTGCTCAGGCGGTGACGGTCTCGCTGCTCGCGAGCCGGGCGGCCGAGTCCGGGTCGTGAGATGGCAGGAAGACCGTGGGATGACGCCGGCAGTGCTCGAGGATCAGTTCGAGCGTCGCCCGATGGACGCGGGGGTCCGGTCCGATCGCGTCCGCCCGGCGCGCCTGCAGCTGCTCCAGCGTGTCCGTCACGTCGCCCGCCAGCATCACGTGGCGCTCGTGGTCGTCGATGCAGATGATCGAGATGTGTCCCGGCGTGTGGCCCGGCGTGGGCACCGCCACGATGCGCCCGTCCTCGCTCAGACGGCGGCTGGCGGCGAATGCCCCGAAGGGTCCGTCGCCAAGGGTCAGGGGAGCCGGCGCGAAGCCACCCGGCAGCGGCTGGCGAAGGACGCGCCGCATCAGGCGCGGAAAGGGCTGCTTGAGGAAGGCCAGCTCGGTCTCGCTGATCGAGACGGGAGCCTGGACGTGGACGAGCCCGTCCACGTGGTCGCCGTGGTGGTGGGTGAGAACGACTTCGGTGATCGCCGCGGGCTCGATTCCCGCCCCCGCCAGGGCCGCCGGCAGCTCCTGCTCGGCGGTCAGCTGGAAGCGGGCGAAGGGGACGTCGCGGACGCCCGCCGTCTCGCCCGTATCCACCAGCAGGGTCCGTCCTCCGTGCTGGACGGCCCAGCAGTGGATCGGCAGCGGCTCCGACCAGGGCCCGGGCAGGAACAGGTCGAGCTGCCGGCGTACGCCCCCGCTCGGGAACAGGAACGCCCGCTTGACCCTCACCTTCCCTGTGCTGAGTGGGTGGATCACCATCGGCCGGCCGAGGCTAGCGGGTCGGCGGGCGTGGTGAAATGGCCCGGTCGCTGATGGCAGCCCAGGACGCAACCCTGCAGCAGCTCGCACCGCGGTACCTGCATGAGCTCGCGGGCCGCTACGACGCGGACGTCTTCGAGCCCGAGGAGAAGCGGGCGCGGGTGCGTCTGGGAGTCGAGGGGGTGGGGGAGTGGGACGCCGTGCTCGAGGACGGCAGCGCCCGCATCACGCCCCCCAGGAGCGCGGCCGGCGCGGTGATCCGGGCGCGGCCCGCGACCTGGGAGCTGATCGGCTCAGACCCGGGGCAGGGGCTGGGCGAGTTCCGTTCCGGGCGCCTGTCGGTGAGGCGCAACATGCACCTGGGCATCGGCTTCCTGGCCGCCACCGGCGGGCGCACCGGCGCCTCCAGGCTCCGCTTCGAGATGGTCCGTACCCGCGGCCCGCGCATGTCCACGATCCAGGCGGGCAGCGGCGAGCCCGTGATCGCGATCCACGGTCTCGGAGGCACGAAGGGCTCGTTCCTGCCGACGGTGGCCGAACTGGCTCGCGCACTTCCGGGTGATCGCCGTCGACCTGCCGGGGTTCGGCGACTCGGCCAAGCCCCTGGGGGCCTCATATGACCCCGCCTACTTCGCGCGCTCGATCATCGCCCTCATGGATGCGCTCGCGCTGGAGCGGGCGCACCTGATCGGCAACAGCCTGGGAGGCCGCGTGGCACTCGAGCTGGGGATGAGCCACCCCGAGCGGGTCGGGCGCCTGGCACTTCTGTGCCCGGCGCTGGCGTGGCGCCGGGAGCGGCCGCTGGTACCGCTGATGCGGCTCACCCGGCCCGAGCTGGGACTCCTGCAGATCGCGCCCCGGCCACTCGTGGAGGCGATCGTCAGGCGGGTGATCCCGGGTGCCGAGCAGGGCTGGACGGCGGCCGGCGTGGACGAGTTCCTGCGCGCCTACCTGACGCCGGCCGGCCGTGCGGCCTTCTATGCGGCGGCCCGACACATCTACCTCGACCAGCCCGACGGAAGGCGGGGCTTCTGGCCACGGCTGGCCGAGCTCGGGCCGGCGTCGCTGTTCGTCTGGGGGCAACGCGACCGGCTGGTCCCGATCGCCTTCGCCCGACACGTCGAGGACGTGCTCCCGCGCGCCCGCCACCTCGAGCTCGATTGCGGCCACGTCCCGCAGATCGAGCGCCCGCGACGGACCCATCGCGCGATCCGGGAGTTCTTCGGAGCTCCGGAGGGCGAGCAGATCGACGAGTGAGCCGGCCGTCCGCCGGCTCTGTAACGCTGAACGCGTGGGGTATCCGGTCGAGTTCTCGGTCGACTACGCGGACAGTCGCTCGCGTCTGAGCGCGTTCTTCCGCCTGATCCTCGCGATCCCGCTCGTGATCTGGGGCTACGTGTACGGGATCCTGGCGGCGATCGTGGTGATCATCGCGTGGTTCGCGATCGTCATCACCGGCCGCTACCCGCGGGGGCTGTACGAATTCGAGGCCGGGTGGGTGCGCTTTCTCGCGCGGCTGACCGCCTACGTGGCGCTGCTGTGTGACGGCTACCCGTCGTTCGTGGGCTCGGAGGACCCGGACTACCCGGTTCGCATGAGCTTCCAGGAGCTCGACCGGTACAGCCGCGTCAAGACGGGCTTCAGGATCATCCTCGCGATCCCGATCCTGGTGGTCCGCTACGTGATGCAGCTGATGCTCGAGATCGGTGCGATCGGGGCGTGGTTCGTGATCGTCTTCACCGGAGGCATGCCGCGGGGGCTGTTCGACCTGATGGTGCTCGCCAACTCCTACATCGCCCGCTCGGACGCCTATCTGATGCTGCTGACCGAGACCTACCCGCCCTTCCAGGACGAGCAGACGCGCTCGGCCGGGCAGCCGGGCCCTCCGGCACCGGTCCCTCCCCAGCAGGCGCCGCCGACGCCCGGGCCCTCCTAGAGTCCCCCGTCCCGCATAGCGGCGCTTCGCAGCGGCCCGCCGCGCAGACCCGAGCGGCGGGCGAGGGGTGGCCCCGCCGGTGGTAGGAGGGTGGCCCGCTCAGTGGTAGGCGTAGACGGCGGCGGCTTCTTTGGCGGTGCTCTTGTTGGTCCCCACGACGGCCTTCACCTTCACGGTCTGGGCTTTCGTGTCGCTGGGGGTGAGCAGCGTGCATTCGGTCGAGGACACGCATTCCACGTCGCTGGCGAGACCTTTGCCGAACAGGAAGCTCGTGGTGCCTTCTCCGGGGGCGTAGCCGCTGCCGGTGATCGTCACGAGTGTTCCTCCCCCTTTCGGCCCGCCCGAAGGGGTGAGCGAGGAGATCGTCGGCTTGCCGTACTTGAAGTGGTCGCCGCTCACCGGGGCGCTCGATCCGAATTGGTTGACGACGGTGACTTCGGCCGTGCCGCTCACTCCCGGCGGTGAGAGTACGGAAATCGACTGGTCGGATTGGACTTCGAATTCGTTCGCAGGCGTCTGGCCGAAGAGGACGCCGGTGGCTCCCGTGAAGGTCGAGCCCGTGATCGTCAGCAGGGTTCCGCCCGACGCCGGCCCCTTCTTCGCCGAGAGCTTTTTCACCACCGGCACGGCGCCCGTGTGGATGTATGTGAACTGCTCCGGGGACCCGGCCGTGGTGGTGCCGTAGGGGGTGCTGACGGTGACGCCCACGGTCCCCGTGCCGGGCGGGGAGACCGCCGTGACCGAGGTGGAGGACTGCACGCCGAAGCTCTGGGCCGAGGAGGCGCCGAACCTGACGCCGGTGGCTTCGCCGAGGTTCGAGCCGGTGATCGTCACGGTCGTCCCGCCGCCCTGTGAGCCTTCCTTCGGTTCGATTTGCGTGACCTGGGGGGGAGCGCCGTAGGTGAACTTTGAATGGGCGCTGACCGCGCTCGTGCCTTCGGGGGTGGTGACCGTCACGTCCACGGTGCCGGCATTGCCCGCGGGTGCCGTGGCGGTGATCGTGTTGGGGCCCACGATCGTGAATTCGGTGGCGGCGGCGAAGCCGAAGGTCACGGCAGTGGCGGCGGCGAAATTGCCCCCGGTGATCGTCACCACGATTTCGCCTCCGGTTGGGCCGCTGGACGGTGCGAGCGTGCTGACGAAGGGGACCGCAGCGCCCCCGACCGGATCCTGTTCGGAAACCGCTGCGCCGAAGCCGCCCGCGTTTTTCGCCGTTTCCCTGACCGCGACGGAGAGGTTGGTGTCTTCCGAGGTGAGCGTGTAGTGGGAGCTCGTGGCACCGGGAATCGGTACGCATTCGTCCGTTTCGCAGCGCAGCCACTGCAACGCGTGTCCGGTGGGGGAGTTCGTCCATTCGCCCGCGTTGGCGGTGAGCGTTTCTCCCTGCTGTGGGGTGCCGGTGATCGTGGGCGGCGATTGCACCACCGGCGCTTCGGGCAGCACCGGGGCGGTGGCCGCCGAGGGAGCGGGCGAGCCGGCGCCGGTGCCGTTGCGGGCGATCTCTTCGACCGCGCAGCCGGTGCCCCACGTCGGAGCTCGTGGGGACGTAGGTTTTGCTGGTAGCGCCGCCGATCGCCGAGCAGCCTTCGCCTGCGCTGTTGCATTGGGTCCAGCGGTATTCGTAGCCCGTCGGTTCCTCGCTCCAGCTGCCCCGGAAGGCGCGCAGCAACTGACCGGGCTGGGCGATGCCCTTCGCCGTCGGGGCCGCAATCGAGGCGGGCACCACGCCCGTCACGAGGCCGGTCGAGGCCGAGTTGGTGACGCTCGAGCCGGCGGCGTTGGAAGCGGTTTCCTTGAACTCGATCTTGTGTCCCACGTCCACCCCCCGCAGCACGTAGGTCGTTTCCGTGGCTCCCGAGATCGGGTTGCAGTTCAATCCTTTGTTGTCGCAGCGCTTCCACTGGTAGAGGAAGCGCCTGACTTCGCCCGACCAGGTCGCCGCGTGGGAGGTGAGCGTGGCGCCCTGTTCGAGCGTGCCGGTGACGGTCGGCGTGGTCTGGGCTTCCGGCGGGGCAGGCGGCGGCGCGGGCACGACTGCGGTTGCACTCGAGCTCGCCGACTGGCCGGCGCCGACATCGTTGTAGGCCGTTTCGCTGACCTCGAGCGTGTGGCCCACGTCTTCGGGAGCGATCGTGTAGCTCGTTTTTTCGGCGCCCGTGATCGTGCTGCAGCTCTGCCCGCTGCTGTCGCAGCGCAGCCACTTCCACGTGCGCCTGTTGGCGGCGTTCGTCCAGGTGCCTTCCACGGCCGTCAGCGTCTCGCCCTGTTCGGGTGTGCCGGTGACCGTCGGCGGGGTGCTGTTCGTGGGCGGCGCCGGCGGCGCGATCTGGACGGCGTGGGAGGTGGAGACTTCATAGCCGCCGGGGTTTTCAGCGTGCTCCTGCACCTCGATCCACTTGCCGACGTCTTCTTTTTCGGTGACGTAGGTTTCGCCCGTCACGTTTTCTTTTTCACCTTTGGCGTTTTTGAACGTGATCGCCCCGCAGGTGGCGCCGATGCCTTCTTTCGTGGCCCCTTTGCAGCGGAACCACCTGTCTTCGATGCCCGTCGGCGCATTTTCCCAGGAGGCCTGGTGCACGGTGAGCGTCTGTCCTTCAACGGCCGTACCGCTCAGCGCCGGCGGCGATATCGGCGTGGGGAACGGCGGTTCGGATTCTTCGTCTTCGGCCAGCACCAGTTCCGGTTCCGATACGGCCACGCTCGATCCGGAGCCGTTTTTGGCTTCCACTTTGACGGCCAGCGTGCGTGAGACGTCCTGCGGCTGGACTTCGTACGTTTCGCCCGTGGCGGGGCCTTTGGCGGTCGTGATCGGTTCACATTCGCTGCCGAATTCTTCGCTGGCCCCAGCTTCACCGTTGCCCGCGCATCGCAGCCACTGGTAGGTGAACGTTGGAGAGTTGGTCCATTCGCCGTGCGCCGCGGTGAGTGTCTGGCCGAGGCGCAGTTTCTTCGTTTCGGTCGCCGGTTTGCCGCTGATGGTGGGCGCAGACAGGTCGACGGGGAAGAATTTGGGCGCCACCGGGGTGCCGATGATGCGCCGTGTCTTTTCGCGGCCTTCTTTGCCTTCGGGGCTTTTCAGGACCACCTGGTAGGGCTCGGGTTTCAGTCCCGTCAACTGCACGCTGCATTCGCCTTTGCAGCTGCTTTCCTGGCTTTTGCTGAATTCGCGGGTGCCCACCGGCACGTAGCGCAGTTTGTACGGTTCCGCGGGCACCTTCCAGGTCACCGTGAGCGAGCCTTCGTCGGAGCTGACCGAGAGGCGGGGAGACGTCGCCGGGGCGCTCTGCAGCAGCGCGACCGCGGTGGTGCCGCTCGCGGACATCCCGCGCACCGAGGAGATGCCTTCGATCGGGGTGGGGGTGGCGGTGCTGGTGAACGGCTGGTTGCCGAGGCCCAGCAGTTCGAAGAAGCCGTTGGCCCCGAAGGAGTAGATCACCTTGCTGGCGTTTTCTTCTTCTTTGAGGGCGAAGCTGACCCCTTCACCGCCGGCAGCCACCGCCACCACGTGATTGAGTTCGCCCACGGGCTGGGGAACCATGCTGCATTTCTGGCGGCCGCAGCTTTCGGTGGCTTCGCTGCCCGTTTCGAAGCCGAGTTGGCCGAGTCCGTCGGCGCCCCAGGCGTAGACCTGGCCGTTGGCCAGCAGCGCCAGCACGTGCTGTGAGCCGCCGGCGATTTCGGTCACCGGTGAGGGCGGTTCGAAGCTAGCCTTGACGGGGGACGCGCTTTCGCCGTCTTCGCCGTTGCCGAGTTGGCCCTTGCTGTCCCCGCCCCAGGCCAGCACTTCGCGCCCCGAGGCGCGCACCGCGTAGGCGGCTTCTTCGCCGGCACCGATTCGTTCCACGCCGGTCAGCACCCCCAGGCCGGCGACCTTCACCGGGCGGGGCACGGTGCTGCACTGGATCGGCGTGATGGCGTGCGTTTCGCCGTAGCACTGTTCTTCTTCGGAGGGGCTCTCTTCGACGCCGAGCTGGCCTTTCTGATCGTCGCCCCAGGCCATCACCTCGCCGTTTTCGAGCAGCGCGTAGTCGCGGGTGCCTCCGGCGGCGATCTGCTTGACGTTTTTGAGGCCAGGCACTTCGGTTGGGCGATCGCGCGCTACGAACACCGACGATTCGGTTTGGCGGGCGGTTCGTTCCCAGCCCTTTTCTTTGGTGCCGCGCTCGCCGAATTCCGAGGCACCCCAGGTGAAGACGGTGCCGTCGTAGCGGAGCGCCAGAGCGTGCGCGTTGGCGACCGCCACTTCCTTGACTTCTTTCAGGCCCGTGACGGTCACGGGGTGAGTCTCGGTCTGCTGCAGGCTGTTGCCGAGCTGGCCCTTGTTGCCGGTGCCCCAGGAGCGCACGGTGCAGTCGCCCAGCACCGCCAGGCCGAACTTGAAGCCGGCCTTGACCTGGGTCGCGCCGCTGAGCCCGTCGACCGGCTGGGCGGAGTTCTCCAGGCCGCTGGAGAAGCCCGACCCGAGCTGTTCGGAGGCGTTCATGCCCCAGTCCAGGGCCGCGGGGCCGCCGTGCGTTTTGGGGCAGCCTTCGCCGGCGGCGGCTGCGGGTGCCGGAAGCCAGGCCGCCAGCACCGCCAGCGCCCCCACCCATCCCCCTATGCCCCACCTGCGCACGAAGCCTGCCTCCTCGGTTGCGTGCATTTCATGTTGTACAACAAACAACGCGCCCCGTGAAAGAAGGTTGGTGGGAAACGCGATAAGGTTCCGTGGACGTCTGGGGCGATGCCGCAGGGCCCGCGAGGGGAGCGGCGGCTAGGAGGGGGTGCGCGATGGCAGGCAGGGGAAATGGTGGCATCGGTCTTAGGCGGCCCGTCGGGCTCGCGACCGTGGGACGCGCGTGCGCGGCACTCGCTGTCGCGGCGCTCGCGTTGGTGGTCCTGATGGCCCCGACGGCGCTGGCCAGGCCGCTCGGCGTCCGCGGTGCGGTGCACAGCGATGCGCTGCCGCCGGTCAACACCGAAGCGGGCTGCGAGTTCATCGCCGAACCCGTGCACCGGTGTCTGCATGCTGCCTTTCCCGGATGACTACTACACCGTCGAAGACCCGACCAGCCAGACCGGCCGGCGGGTGCACTTGAGCAACGAATCCATGCCCGCGAACATGCACGGCACCCACATCGAAGCCGCGCCCTACAACGCTTCGGATGGCTTCAGCCCCGGGTCGGTGATCCTCGTGAAGGCACCGGGCATCAACACTGCTGCCGACGTGCACGCGAGCAAGGCCGTGCCGATCAATCACATCGGCCAGTACAAGAACGCCAACGCGCCGGTGGTCGTGATCGACGCCGTGACCAAGGAACGCTGGCCGATCTGGGTTGAGATCGACTCGAACGCCTCGAACCCCGCCAACGCCGTGCTGGAGATCCATCCGGCGGTCAACTTCACCTCGGGGCACCGCTACATCGTGGCGCTGCGCAACCTCACGAACGCAGCACACGAATCGCTGGAAGCGCCCGTCGGCTTCCGCTACTACCGGGACAACGTCCCCAGCGAACAGGAAGCCGTCAACGTTCGTCGCCCGCACTTCGAAGAACTGTTCGCGAAACTCGAAGAAAAGGGCATCCAGCGCTCGAGCCTGTACCTGGCGTGGGACTTCACGGTCGCCAGCGACGCCAACAACACCGAACGCGAGCTCGACATGCGCAACGACGCCTTCGCCCAGCTCGGCGACACCAACCTCGCCGATGGCATCCCCCAGGGGGTCTCGCCCAGCTTCCAGGTCACGAGCATCGAAAACGAACCCGACCCGGGGGAAATCGCCCGCCGCGTGAAAGGGACCTTCGACGTGCCGTGCTTCCTGTTCCCGTCCTGCGCAACGGGCGGGCGGATGCACCTCGACAGCGAAGGAGCCCCGATCCAGAACGGCACCTGGACGGCCAACTTCGACTGCATCATCCCCGTGTCGGTGACTACCGGTCCACCTGAACAGGGCCGACCATCGCTGTACGGGCACGGGCTGCTCGGTAGCGCGGACGAGGTGGCATCCAGCCCCCAGCGGAGCCTCTCGGCAGGTGTACAAAATCGTGCACTGCGCGACCGACGAGATCGGGATGGCCGAATCCGACGAACCCACCGTGATCGCAGCGCTGCAGAACCTGTCTGTGTTCCCGGCGATCCCCGACCGCCTCCAGCAGGGCCTGCTGGACGAGCTCTTCCTCGGGCGCGCGATGATCAGCTCCAGCGGCTTCACCACCGACCCCGCCTTCCATCAGGACGGCACACTGGCCAGCGGCTCGGTGCTCAACACCCACCACCTCTTCTACAACGGCAACAGCCAGGGCGGGATCATGGGAGGCGCGCTGACCGCTGTCTCACCCGACTTCACGCGCGCGGAGCTCGGGGTCGGAGCGATGAACTACTCGGTCCTGCTGCCGCGCTCGGTCGACTACGCGGAATTCGGCACGCTGCTGAACCTCTCCTACCAGATCGAAGCCGAGCGGCCGCTGCTGCTCGACCTGATGCAGATGCTGTGGGACCGCGGCGAGCCCGACGGCTACGCCGAGCGGATGACCTCCGACCCGCTCCCCGACACGCCCACCCACCAGGTGCTTCTGAACATCGCGCTGGGCGACCACCAGGTCTCGAACTTCCAGTCCGAAGTGGAGGCCCGTACGATCGGCGCGAAGGTCCACAAGCCGACCCTGTATCCGGGACGCTGGCCACACACCAGCGTGATGTGGGGCGTCAAGCGGATCCCCTTCCTGCCCTACACGGGCTCGGCCATCTACTACTACGACATCGGGCCGATACGCGAAACCTCACCCGGCTCGGGCAAATTCATCGGCACCGAACCGCCGCCCTACACGAACACCGCGAACCTCTCGGGCGAGGATCCTCACAGCGCCCCGCGGGGTGAGCCCGGGACGGAGGAGAAAACCGTCTCGGACTTCTTCGAAGGCGCGATCCGGCCGGGCGACGACTGCGAAGCAAAGGCCTGCTTCGCCGGCGGATTCACCGGGCCGTAGGGTCGGCCGGCCCGGCAGGAGGCCTTCAGTCGCCTCCCGCGCCCGCATGGCGGACCTCCGCCGGCGCGGCAGGCGCCCGCACGCGTGATCTCGGCCTCCTGCGCCTAGAATCCCCGGCGCGGACGGGCTCGCGGCGAGCGCCGTCGCCCGCGCCGCGGCGGACCACCCGAACCGAGAAGGAGGGGCCACATGTCGCTCGCCACCAGCTATCCACTGCTCGAAGTCCTCTGGACGATCGTGATCTTCTTCGGCTTCGTGGTGTGGATCTGGATCCTGTTCACCATGTTTGGCGACCTCTTTCGCCGTCACGACATCGGCGGGTGGACGAAGACGGCGTGGATCGTGTTCGTCGTCATATTCCCGTTCCTGGGGGTGTTCGTGTACCTGATCGCCCAGCACAAGGGCATCAGCGAACGCTCGATCCGTCAGCAGGAAAGCGCCAAGCGGGAAATGGATCAGTACGTCCGCTCGGTGGCCGGCGGGAGCGACCCCACCCAGCAGATCGCCAAGGGCGAGGAGCTGTT
Organism: uncultured Solirubrobacteraceae bacterium; assembly: GCA_963758055.1. Lineage (GTDB taxonomy): Bacteria > Actinomycetota > Thermoleophilia > Solirubrobacterales > Solirubrobacteraceae > Palsa-744. Next base: position 400,043 of record CAVWTU010000003.1, on the reverse strand, counting down.
GAAAGCGGGCGCCATCGACCAGGCGGAGTTCGAGCAGATCAAGAAACAGGCGCTGGCCGCGTAGCGAAGGGGGGAGGTCGCCACCCTGCGGGCCTGTGGAAGACCGCGGGGGCGGGGCTACGAGCGCCGGCCTGCCGCGAGTCAGCTAGCCCTCCAGCCGCGCCGCGTCCTGTTCGAGCGTCTCCAGCGAGGCGGGCTGGGCGAGCACCTCCGCGGCCGAGGGCAGTCCGCTGCGGGAGCGGTCGATGAACAGCGGTGCCCCGGGGGCGTCGCTGAGCGGCCCGGGCTCCGGAGGGTTCCCCGCGAGGGACCTCTCGATGACCTCCACGAACTCCTTCGGCTGGTCGCTCTGAAGGTAGTGGTTGGCCCTGGGTAGCAGCCAGAACTCGTTCGCCCCTGGCTTTTCCACCAGGAACGAGTTCCAGACGTGGGCCGCAACGCGCAGGGGAGCGACGGTGTCGTACAGGCCCCATACCAGCGTGGTCGGCAGCTCCGAGGCGGCGAGCGCGTCGAGCCAGCCGCGCTCGTTCTGGGAGCGCTCGACGAGGTACTGGATCGTCTCGTGGAGCACGGCGATGCCGTCGTTGTGGGCGAAGGTGTCCGCCAGCGCGACGACCTCCGGGTCCTGGGGGGAGCGGGCGGGGGTGTAGGTGCTCTGGCCCATCCCCGCCGCGAGCATCTCGGGCGTGAGGGCCTCGAGCACCGCCGGAGCGGAGCTGGGGTCGAGGATCAGACGCTGGAACTGGGTCAGGCTGGAGAGCGGCAGGAACATGTTCCCGTTGCTCAGCACGAGCCGGCGCAAGTCGAAGCCGGCCTCTCCGGAGCCACAGCGCTGCGCGAAGGTCAGCGCCACGCTGTCGCCGCGGTCGTGGGCGATCACGGTGCCGGAGTCCGCCCCCAGGATCTCGACGACGTAGTGCTCGAGCAGCCGGCAGTCGCGCAGCAGCGTGTAGCCGCCGTCTCGGGGCTTGTCGGAGAAGCCGAAGCCCGGGAAGTCGAGCATGCACACCCGATGCTCGCCGGCGAGTAGCCCGGCCACGTCATACCAGTCGATGCTGCTGGTCGGAAAGCCGTGTACCAGGAGCATCGTCGGCGCGTCGGCGTCTCCCAACTCGGCGTGGAAGATCTGCAGCGGCGCCCGCCCGCCGTCCGGAGGCGTCCACTCGAAGAAAGCTCCGTCCCGGAGCCACTCCGCCGCTCGCCCCGCCATCGCTAGGAAGCGCCGGCGGCGGGGGCCAGGGCGCTGGCCACGAGCATCCGCTCGGGTACCGCCAGGCGGCCGTCGTCGCCTTCGTAGGGTTCCGCGGCGTCGCGGATCAGCTGCTCCACGGCGGCGCGGGTGGGCTCGTCGAGGTTTTCCCACAGCGTGCGCAGCGGACCGGCCAGCCGTCGTGTCATCTCGATCCAGTGATCGGCGGAGTCGAACTCGGTGGTGCCGTCGAGTGTCTCGATCTGCACCGATCCGAAGCCGGCGCCCTCGAGCTCGGCACCGAGGCGACCCTCGCCGGAGAGGCTCCACAGCCCGGGGGCGTCGGGCGGTGGGGCGGGCAGTGACAGGTGGCCGGCGATTTCGCGTATCGGCACCGCGGCCCACGGATTGGAGGCCGCGTCGCCCCACACCGCCAGCGCCAGCCGGCCGCCGCCCTTCAGGACGCGCGCGCTCTCCCTCAGCGCGACCGCGGGTTCGGCCATCAGCATGTAGCCCATCCGGCAGGCCACGGCGTCCACCGAGTCCTCCGGGAGGTCGATCGCTTCGGCGTCGACGCGCCGGCAGTCAACCCACGTGAGCCCCTCGGCGGCGAGCCGCTCGCGGGCGGCGTCCACCATCGGCTCGGCGAAGTCGCTGTACAGCACGTGGCCGCCAGAGCCCACGGCGCGGGCGGCCATCATGCTGAGCGTGCCGGGACCGCCGGCCAGCTCGAGCACGCTCTCGCCGGGCTGCAGGGCGAGCGCCTGGATGATCCAATCGGCGGCCGGCCCCAGCTGGCGGTCGATCCTGTCGGTCAGCTGCGCCCAGTCGGGCGCGACCGTCGACCATGCGTTGAGCGAGGCAGAGCGGTAGTCGTCCACGAGCGGCGATGCTAGTGCTTGACGTAATCTGCCGTGGTGCCGCGCGCCCCCTTCACCCACCCGCTGCGGGTCCGATATGCCGAGTGCGACCCGCAGCAGATCGTCTTCAACGCCAACTACTTCGCGTACTTCGACATCGCGATGACCGAGCTCTGGCGGGCCGCCGCCGGCAGCTACGGGGCGATGCTCGAGCGTGGCGTCGACATGGTCGTGGCAGAAGCCTCGGCGCGCTTTTTGGGGGCGGCTCGATTCGACGACGAGCTGGTGCTCGAGGTCGTGATCTCGCATCTCGGCAACACCTCCTGCCTAACCCGCCACCGCGTCCTGCGGGGCGAGAAAGCACTGGTGGAGGGCGACATGCGTCACGTGATCGTGGATCGCGAGTCGCTGCAGAAGACGCCGATCCCGTCATGGTTGCGGGAGGCGCTCACGCCCTGGGCGCTCGATGAGCCGGCGAGCAGCTGAGCGCCCCCCGGGGTGAGCCCCGCGCGCCTCTAAGCTGGCGGCCGTGACCGTGTTGGACGTCGGCGAACTGGATTTCGAGCGCGAGGTGATCGACCGCTCGCGCAGCCTTCCTGTGGTGGTGGACTTCTGGGCCGAGTGGTGCGGCCCCTGCCGGCAGCTGGGACCGCTGCTCGAGCGAGCCGCCGCCGAGCGCGAGGGGAAGGTCGTGCTGGCCAAGCTCGACACCGACGCCAACCAGCCGCTCGCCCAGGCCTTTCAGATCCGCGGGATTCCCGCCGTGAAGGCCTTCAAGGACGCACGCGTGGTGGATGAGTTCGTCGGCGCGCAGGACCGCGAGGCGGTCGAGCGGTTCTTCGACGGCCTGCTCCCCTCGCAGGCCGACGAGCTCGTGGAGGGAGGCAGCGAGGAGGATCTGCGCCGCGCCCTGGAGCTACAACCCGGACGCCCGGATGCGGCCCTGGCGCTGGCGGGGCTGCTGATCGACCGCGGGGAGCAGGAGTCGGCGCTCGAGCTGCTGGAAACCGTCGTCGGCAGCCTGCGGGCGGACGGCCTGGCGGCGCGCCTGCGCCTGCAGGGCCAGGGGCTGTTCGAGGGCGCCCTCGGGGCGCTCGACGAAGGCGAGCTCGAGCTCGGCCTGCAGCTGCTGCTCGAGGCGCTGCCATCGGCCCAGGACCAGCGTGATGAGATCCGCCGTCTGATCCTCGGCGAGCTCGACGCCCTCGACCCCCAGGATCCGCTCGCGAGCACCACCCGCCGGCGGCTGGCCGCAGCGCTCTACTGACGGTCCCCGAACGGCGTCCCCGGCGCTCGGATGTGGCATCCGGCGTAGACCCGTCTAGTACGATACGGGCCTGCCGACGCGGCACCTGCCAAGGGGGGAGGTGCCCGCAGGAAGAGTTCGAGCGGGGAGGGGACATGCGGAGGATCGTGGTGTTTGGCGTGCTGCTGGCGGTTGCCTGTGGCTGGTGCGCGGCGTTCGCCGGCGGCGCGATGGCGGAAACCGAAGCTCAGGAAATCGAACGCGGCCGCGAACTGGGGATCAAGGCCTACATCTACGGCCAGCCGCTGCTGGACGCCGAACGGATCTTCGACACCTCGACCGGCGTGAACGTGGCCACCGAATCCGGTTACGCGCCCGTCAACCAGCTGTCGCACTTCAAGCATCTCGTGACCACGAATGAGAGCGTCGTGGTGGCGCCCAACGACGACACCTTGTACGCCACCGGTTGGCTGGAACTGAAGAAGAACCATCCGATGGTCCTCAACGTCCCCACCGCAAGCCGCTTCGACGTCGTCGAGATGGTCTCGCCGTGGACCGAAAACTTCGCCAACGTGGGAACCGAGGCCTCCGGTGTACTTCCGCCCGGCGACTACCTGGTGGCCGGACCCGGTACCGACGAAGGCATGGAAGAAGCCGACGGTCTGAAGGTCATCCACTCGCCATATGACCGCGTATGGCTGATCGGCCGCGTCGTCGTCGAAGGGCCGAGCGACACCGAAGCCCTGCCGATCGAGGAACAGATGAAGATCGTTCCGCTCAAGAACTGGCTCAAGGAAGGTCTCAACTACAAACCGAAGACCCCCGGCAAGGAACACACCGAACCGACGGTCGCCCATATCCCGGGCACCGGCGAACACGAAAGCCCGCTGCTCTACTGGGCGGCACTCGGGAAGGCACTGAAGAAGTTCGCTCCTCCCGCCGCCGACAAACCGATTCTGGAAGAACTCGCCACCGTCGGCATCGCCCCCGGCAAGAAGCCGAGCAAGGGCAGGGACGGCAAGGGCGTCATCAGGGGACTCGAAGAAGCTGTCGCCGCGGGCCCCGGGCAGGTCCTGCTCGACGTCAAAGAAGCGTATCTGAGCGGCTTCGCCAAGCACAACGGCTGGCTGGTCGTGGGGGCCGGCAAATACGGCACCAACTACGTGTTCCGTGCAGAGGTCGACAGGCTGGGCATAGGTGCTCTCGTCGCCGAACGTCTCGATCTATCCGCTCGCGCTGACCGATGACACGCAGGCGAAACTCAACGGGCAGAGCAAACGCTACGTGGTGCACTTTCCCGCGAGCGACTTCCCGTTCCCGGTGAAAGCCTTCTGGTCGCTGACGATGTACGAAAACAGCGGCTTCTTCGTCAGCAACCCGCTCGAACGCTACGCGCTCGGCAACCGCTCACAGGTGCACTACAACGAAGACGGATCGCTGAACATCTACATGCAGAGCGGCGAGCCCACCAACGAACAGCAGAAGGAGAACTGGCTGCCCGCCCCCGCCGGTGAATTCCACGTGGTGATCCGGCTGTATGCCACCGAACCCCAGGACATCGAACCGATCCTGGAAGGGACCGGAAGCTGGCAGGCGCCTCTGATCGAACCGTGCCTGGAAAGCGGCTTCACCGCCGGCGGTCAGGAATGCCCGAGCTGAGAGGACCCGCCGGCTGCCAGCCGTTTGTTCGCGTTCCCGGGCGCCCCGCGTCTGCTCGCGGGTGCGACCGGCGGTCCGCGATCGAGGCAGCCCCGGACGGACGTCGTAGCGGCCGGTTAGGGGCACCGCAGCCGGGTAGGACCACCTAAGCCCCGGCCCGACCCCCTCAATTCCGGAGCCCCAAGCGGGGCCTCTGGACGTCCGGGGGTGGTCCGCGGACACCCTGTCAAGCTCGCCGGAGCCAGTGCCGACTAGGTTCGGGTCCGGCGGACATGGCTTCCGAGCCTTTAGGAGGTTCTCGATGTTGATCCGACCCCGAGTGATGGCCCTGTGCGCGGCAGTGTGCGTGTTGGCCCCGATGACCCTCGCGAGTGCGGCGCAGGCATACCGGGGCCACGAGCATTCCCTCGCCACGGTGCTCTGCAGACCAAGCAGGTGAGCGGTGTGTGCGCCCAGGTGGGCGTAGCCGTGACCGGTCACGTGCACGCGCTCGAGCATCCCGGATGGGTGCACGACTCCGCCGTGAGCACCCTCGGCGAAGCGCAGACCAAGGAACTCGTGGCTGCGTGCGAAAAGCTGGCCGGCGCCTTCGGCGTCAAGCGCAAGGCCGTCGAAGCCGCGTCGAAGGCGCTCTGGGAAACGCTGAAGGCCGACCGTACGAAGCTGGACGAAGCCTGTCCCGCCCTCACCGAACACCACGAACACGGCTTCTGGGAGCACAACGAACTCAGCCCGGCTTGCCAGGAAGCGCTGAAGGCGTACTGGACCTCCGCCCACGAAGCCGGGAAGCCCTACCTTGCCGCCGTGCAGGAAGCCTGCAAGACCTTCCACACGGCCCTGACCGAATTCGAAGAAGCGACCAAGTCGATCATGGCGGCGCTGCAAGCCGGTGAAACCGAACACGGCGGCCCGGGCTCCGGTGCTTCCGCGCCGCACGGCTACGGCCGCGGCTGAGGTAGGAGCCGGATCGACCCGCGGGCGAGTGCTCGCGGGTCGTGGAGTACACGAGGGCGCCGCCGAAGCCGAGCATTCCCAGGCCCGCGACGGCGTCCGCGAGCCGTATCGCACGCGGGCCGAGCCCGCGGCGGGCGAGTGCCACACCGCCGGCCAGGGTGCTGACCCAGGCGAGGCTCCCGAGTGACACGCCCACGACCAGCAGCACGGTGGCCGCGGTCGTGGGCGCGGCGCCCGCGGTGCTCGCGGCGGCGAAGATCGCCGTCCAGGATGCGATCGTGGCGGGGTTGGAGGCCGTCCCGGCCACGGAGGCAAGGAAGGCCCGCCGGGGGTCCGCCATCTCCGCGGCGGTCTCGAGGCCGAGCCTTACCCGGAAGGCCCGGTGCAGGGTGCGCAGACCGATCACGATCAGCAGCATGCCGCCGGCGAGGCCGAGCAGGATGCGGACCGGCTGGATGTCGAGCAACGGCGCGGCCCCGGCTGCGCCGCAGGCCGCGTAGGTTCCGTCCACGACCGCGATGCCGGCCCCGATCGCCAGGCCCACGGCCCAGCCGGCGCGCAGGGTCGAGCGAATCAGGAACAGCGACATGGGCCCGAGCTGGAGCGCCACGAGGAACCCCAGACCGAACCCCACGAGGGCTGGGTGCATGGGCCGATTATCGCTGTGCGGTGAGGAAGTGCCGAAGGGCGCGGCGGGAGGCGGGTAGCCGGCGCCCGGCCTCGAGCTCGCGGATCGCGACCTCGGCGGTCATCGCAGCCAGCAACTGGGCGGCGGCGGAGGCGTCGGGCCACCCCATCGCCTTCAGGCTCGGGATCGCAGCTGCGGTGAAGCGCTCGTGACGGGCTGCCATCGACGTGATCAGGGCGGGATCTGAGCGTGCCTCCAGCGCCAGCGCCTTGACAGCGCGGTTGGCAAGGCACACGTCGAGGTAGGCCTCGGCAGCCCGGCGCAGCCGCTCGGCACCGGGCGGCGTGTCGGTGGTTGCGGCCGCGACGGCCGCCTGGACCTCGTCGTGGAAGCGGTCGTGCAACGCGTCGACGAAGGCGGCGCGGTCGTGGAAGTGGACGTAGAAGGTCCCCTTCGCGACTCCCGCGGCGGCGACCACCCGGTTGACGCTGAGGCCGGCGAGGCCGAACTCGTCAGCCACGGCGACTCCCGCGTCGAGGAGCGCATCACGCTTGCTGGGCGGTACGGCAACGGTGGCCGGTGGCATTCACCGAGCATAGATGACCGCTCGGTCACAGAAATGACCGACCGGTCAGTCATATGGTACGGTCTGCGAATGGAGCGGCTCGAGACCTCGGCGGGACCCATCGCCTACGACGTTCGTGGGGAGGGCGAGACGATCGTGCTGCTGCCCAGCGGAGCCCACGACCACCACGACTACGACGAGCTGCGCGCGCTGCTTCCGTCGCGCTACCGCTCGATCTCGATGGACTGGCCGGGGCACGGATCCTCACCGGCCGGCAGGGGCCCGGCGACCGCGATGAGCTTCGCTGACGTGGCCGAGGAGCTGGTCGCGGCGCTCGCGCCCGCCGGCGCGGTCGTGGTCGGCAGCTCGGTCGGCGGGTTTGCGGCCGCGCGTATGGCGATTCGCCGAGGAGACCTGGTGAGGGGACTCGTGGTCGTCGACGGCGGCGGGTGGATCGGCCGTCCTCTGCACGTGCGCGCGTTCTGCCGCCTCATGGCGCAACCGCGGTTCCTGCGCGCGATCTATCCCGCCTTCTCCGCCCGTTACATGCACGCTCGCACCGACGCCGACCGGCGGGCCCGCGCGACGGCCATCGCGACGACCCGCAGCGACCCGGGCCTCGGCGCGGTGGCCGAGCTGTGGCGCTCGTTCGCCTCTCCCGAGCACGATCTCCGCGGACAGGTGAGCCAGATCAACGCGCCGACACTGTTGCTCTGGGGGCGGCGCGATCCCGTGATACCGCTGAAGGTCGGCCGCTACCTACAGGGCGCTGTCGCAGGGGCCCGCCTGGCGGTCTTCGACAGCGGTCACGTCCCCCACACGACCGACCCGGAAGGGGTTGCCGCCGAGCTCGTGCCGTTTGCCGACGCCGTGTTCGCGGCTCTCTCCGGGGTGGGCGCCCGATGAGCCACGCCCACCGGTTCCGATCGCCACTGCTCGGTGAGAGGATGACGCTCGAGCTCGAGCGGGGGCCGATCGAGGCATTCGTCCGCGGCGATGGGCCGCCGCTGGTGTTCGCCCACGGCTGGCTGGCCAACGCCAACCTGTGGCGCGGCGTCGTCGACTGCCTGGCCGACCGCTTCCGCTGCATCGCGCTCGACCTGCCGCTCGGCGCCCACCGGGTCGCCCTGGAGCCCGGGGCGAGCCTCGATCCGGCCGGATGCGCGGCCCTGATCAGCGGCGCGATCGAGGCGCTGGGGCTGCTCGACGTCACCCTGGTGGGCAACGATTCCGGCGGTGCCTATTCCCAGATCGCGCTCGCGAACGGCTCCCCGCGCGTGTCGCGACTCGTCCTGACCTCCTGCGAGACGCCCTACGACGAGTTCCCGCCGGCGCCGTTCGACGGACTGCCGGCGGCCGCGCGGGATCTCGATGTGCTCGGCAAGCTGCTCTCGGCGCTGGAGGACCCCGACGTGCGCAGGCTTCCCGCCGCCTTTGGGTTGCTCGTCAAGCATCCGCTCGACCCCGCCGTCTCGGACTCCTACGCCCTCCCGTGCATCAGGGATCGAGGCGTGCTCGCCGATACGGCGAAGGTCATGGCCGGGGCCTCCACCGAAGCGGTGCAGAAGGCCGGAGCCGTCCTGATCGAACGTTGGCGCGAGCCGGTCCTGCTCGTGTGGTCGCGCGAGGACCCGGTGTTCCCGCTGGAGCACGCGGCCCGCTACGCGGCGGCGCTACCGCAGGCACGGATCGTCGAGCTCGACGACTGTTTCAGCTTCACTCCCGAGGACCAGCCCGTGGCGGTGGCCGACGCGATCGCGGCCTTCGTCGCATCAGAGCCGAGCTGACCGGCAGGCCCCGCGAGGAAGGACGCCTACAGGCGTCCCGTGCGCCAGCGGGGCACGTCGGTGAACTTCAGCAGCTGGGCGACCACCCCGAGCTGCAGGGCGATGGCTTCCAGGGAGATCATCAGATCGGCGTCCGGCGCGGTGTTGCTGCGTGACAACAGCTCGAGCATCGCGAGCGTCTGGCCGCCGTCGTTGACCGGCACCAGCAGTGCCGAGCCCATGCCGTCCTCCGCCGCCGCCCTCAGGAGCGCATCCTCCGCCGAGCGCAGCTCGAGCACGCAGGTCGTCGCCATGCGGTTGCGGGCACGGCCGAACTCGCCCGTCGAGGCGTCCTTGCGGTGGTGCCAGGTCCGGTTCTCGAGCGCCACCAGCTCCTGCGGCTCGCGCATCCAGATCGCACCGCAGCGCATCGACCACCGCGGTTCGTCCCGGCACCAGGCGACGGTGGCGTCCCATCCGCCCTCTGCACCGAGCGTCGCGGCTGCGTGCTCGAGCACAGAGCGCCACTCGGTGAGGCCACCGAGTGCGGCCGACAGGGCGCGCTGGGAGGAGGCGCCCCAATGGACGTCGTCGTTGCTCGGGCCCGATTGCCGGGCCTCGATCTGCTGCGCCAGTTGATCGTGTTCCTCCAGTGCCGCGCGAGCGGCCTCGAGCTCGGCCTCGAGCTCGTTCACGCGGCCCTCGGCGCTTATCAGTGAGCGCTCGAGCTCGTAGGAACGGGCCTGCTCGGCCGCCACCGTTCCGTCGAGCTCCTCGGCGCGCAGAGCCACGCGCTCGGACTCGGTGCGAAGCGCGATCAGCTGCTCGTGCTCCTTTGCCACCTCGGCCTCCAGGCGGGCCGTCGTCGCCAGCGCCTCGTCCCGCTCGACGAGGACCGCGGCGACACGGTCGTCGCGGTCCAGCGGGGGGCCCGAGCTTCCATCGGCCAACGTGAGTCCCCACTCGTCGAGCAGTTCCTGGCGGATGGCGAGCGCGTCGAGTCGCCGCCAGCGGTCGATCCGCATCAGCCGCTCGCACTCCGAGCGGGCCAGCGAGGCCTCCGCCAGCGGAGCCGCCACGCCGCAGATCGCGGTCGGCTGTCCGTCGCTGTCGCGCAGGGCGAAGCGCAGAGCCGCGAACGCCGGGCGCTCTTCGAAGGCTCCGATCATGTACTCGAGCTCCAGCGGCTCCTGGCCGGCGGTGTCTGTTTCCTCCAGCCGCAGGCCTTCGATCGAGGAGGAGGCCGTGAGTTCGGCGTCGGTGTGGCCGTACACCGACTCGGTGTCGGTCCCGAGCTGCTCGACGTAGCGCTCGTTCACGTGCAGGTAGCGGCCGTCGAGGTCCTTCAGCCACACGATCGCGGGGCTCTCGTCCACCGGCTCCTCGAGCACCTGATCCGAGGGCTCGAGGTCGTGCGGGTCGCGGGCGATCGGGACCGTCAGCACGGCCGTGCGCCGGCCGTGGACGTCGACCACCGCTACCACGTCGCCCTCGACCCCGTCGAGCACCACGCTCGCGTGATCGGTCTCACCCGCCGCGACCAGCCCAACCTCCTCGGGGCATGCGGTCAGCGACCCGTCGCGGACTTCGAACCGCTCCAAGAAGGCGCTCGTGGCGCGCTCGACCGATCCGCTCTCGCCGAGCACCGCGACCGCGACCGGTACGCCCTCGAAGACCGCGACGGCGCCGCTCTCATTCCGAGTCCGATCCGAAACGCCCACCGTAGAACGGATCGGCGCCGGGGGCCACGAGCCCCGGGTGCTCGGCCCCGAAGTGGACGAACGGGCAGGGGGGCCGCCCCGGCGCGTGCGGCGAGCGGCGAGCGGGGTGGTCGGTGGGGGTCGAGATAGGCTCGGCGGCCATGGATCACGAGCCGCCGCCGCCGGAGGACCCTTTGCCGGCGGGGACGATGGAGAACCAGACGTGCCTGGTCTGCGGCGCGCCGCTTCGGGTCCGTGTCGCGGAGTGGTCGGCAGAGTGTCCGGCCTGTGGGACCTGGCGCTCTTCGCTGGTGCCGGCGATCAATTCGGCAGAGCTGCACGACCCCATCGACCGGTCCGACCGCGTCGCCGGTTTCAAGCAGCTGCGCGACGAAAACAACGCCCAGATCCTCGATGACCTGTCAGCCGAGGTCTCCCTCGAGGACAAGTGGCTGTTCGACGTCGGAAGCGCCCATGGGTGGTTCATCGAAGCGGCCGCCCGCCGCGGCATGCACGCCGAGGGGATCGAGCCGGAGATGGAGATGGTCGACCATGCCCGTGCGCGCGGACTGACGGTCCGTCCCGGTTACTTTCCGGAGGCCCTCGGCGATGAGCGGGCGGACGTCATCACCTTCAACGACGTGCTCGAGCACATCCCCGATGTCGACGCTGCCCTGGCAGCTTGCGCCGAGCATCTCCCGCCGGGGGGGTTGCTCAGCGTCAACATACCCAGCGCGACGGGGCTCGCGTATCGCATCGCGACCGTGCTGGCGCGGGTCGGCTTTCGCGGCCCCTACCTTCGCCTCTGGCAGTACGGCCTGCCGAGCCCGCACGTGCACTACTTCACACCCGACGCATTACGCCGGCTGGTCGAGCGACACGGCTTCGCGGTGATCCGGCGCAGGCCGCTCAGCTCGATTCGTCGTCAGGGCCTGTGGGCTCGAGTCCACACCGTCTCGAGACCCACGGTGGGCTCGGTGTTCACGTTCCTCGCGCTGTGGGCCGCGACACCGATATTCGAGCGGCCCCGAAACGCGGATGTGTTCCTGCTCGTGGCTCGTCGCGAGACGGGCGAGCCCGGGACCTAGTTGCAGAGCTCCGGCCGGCGCGCTCGGCGGGATCCGGGAGTCGCCCGAACAGACCCAGCGTCAGGCCGGGCGTCCTTCATGGCTTGCAGTGTCCCCGGACAGGTGGCGGGCATCGTTCTCGGCTCGTTGATGGTGAGCCTCGGCGTCTGAGGTCCGTCGGCGGGCCTCATTTTCCGCAGCCTGGGTGCGACCTTCGGCGTCCGACGCCTGCCGGCGGGCCTCGTTCTCCTCGGCCTGGCTGCGCGCCGCGCGCTCGGATGCCTGCTCGCGGGCATCGTTCTCTTCGGCCTGGCGAGATGTGCTTGTTGGCCGAGCATCCTCCTCCGCGTCCTCGCCGGGAGTTGGTGAGCTGCGTGGAACCCGCCTGAGGAATGCTCGACATGGCCCGACCCACAATAGATCCGATCGGCGGTCCCGGGCCGGCCCGGCGGGCGCACCACCCCGATGCCCCGGCGGCGTGGGCGATGCCGCCTTCCTTGACGAAGCCGTGGCCCGTCGCCCCGTCGCTGCTCGCTAGCGTGCCCAGGTCAGTGCCTGGTGGGAGACTGAATAGAGTTCGTAGTCGGCCATTGCGGTGTTGCCGTCTTCGGACAGATCGACTCCGGCTTCCGCGAAGTTGTAGGAGCCGGCCTGCGGGTTCCCCGGTGGGAGCAGCTGTTCGGTGTTGGTCCAGGTTTCGCCCGAGCGTTCGTACACCCAGATGGTTTCGCGCTGTCCCTTGTGCCTGTTCCCCGACAGGACGAGCGCCGTGCTGCCGTCGCCGGAGATAGCGGATTCCCGGCCAAAGGGCGCGCCCCCCTTCAGCTTCGGGGCTATCTTCGGCCCCTGCTGGGACCAGGTTTCACCGCTGCGCGTGAAGAACCAGATGGCCCCTTTGGAGCGTTCCGAGGTTTCTGGGACCAGCGCGGTGGCTCCGTCGGCGGACAGCTCACCGCGGCCACCGAAGTTTCGTTTTCCCTTGATCCCGTTCGGCGCGAGTGTGGCCGTTTCGGTCCACGTTTCGCCCGAGCGGACGTAGATGAACGCGGCTCCCTTGCCTTTGTTTGACTCCCAGTCATAGGCGAGCAGCGTGTTCCCGTCGCCGGATAGGGATGCGGGAAAGAAGTCGGTCGCTTCCAGTTCGCCCTTTTTGCCCTTCTGTACCACAGTTCGGGTCAGGGCCGCCTGTTTGCTCCACAGTTCGCCCGAGCGGATGAAGATGTCGATAACCGAGTGCTTGTTTTCCCATTGTCCCGAGAGTGCGACCGTGTTGCCGTTGCCGGACAGGTCGGGGCGGCTGGCGTGTGGGAGGGTCGCTTGCTGCGCCCAGGTTCCACTGCTGCGGACGAATACGGGGTCCCCGGAGGGCGTGAATTCGCCGCTGGCGATCACGGTGTTCCCGTCGGAGGAGATCGCATAGTGCACTTCGGTATCGCCGATGGGGTTGGTGAATTCCGGAAGCGGTAGCGATTCCTGCTCGACCCAGCTTCCGCCGCTACGGACATACACGCACTCCCCCGAGATGGCGGTCTGGCCATCCCCCGACAACACGAGGCCACCCGATGGTTTACCGGGAGGCGTTTTGCTTGGACACCATTCGAGGCTTTCGCCTTCGACGAACGGGCCGGCAAATGCCTCGCCCGAGAACATGAGCGCGAACAGGATGCTCATCACCAACAGGAACACCGTCCGAGAACCCCTCATTGCCCCCCTGTCGCTGCTTGACCGCCAAAGGGTACCCGGAGGCCGCCAGGTAGGTCAATCCCGGGCGTCATGAGTCTCATACCGCTGGTGGCGTTGTCAAGCCGTTGTCACCCCGGCCGCCCTGTGCACAGCGCTCAAAGCAAAACCCGCACGTTTGCGTGGGTTTTGGAGAGCCCAGCATCGGACTCGAACCGATGACCCCTTCCTTACCATGGAAGTGCTCTACCAACTGAGCTAGCTGGGCAGGTAGCGACCGATCGTAGCGCGAGCACGGTTCCGGGGTGGGGCAGCCGCTCGACGGCCCCGGACTCGCGCCTGGGGGCCTCGGCCGACCCCGCCCGTCGCAGGCTGCCCGGCGGCCTACTCGTCCGCGGGCGTGACTGTCTGAACCGGCAGCCCCATCCCCGACACCTTGCTCGGGAGATCGAGCTTCAGCCACCGGGAGAGACGGTGGGGGAGGGTGGAGATGATGATCTCGTCGAAGCCTCGGAGGTTGATCGCGTCGTGGACCGCGGCTACCGGGTCCGGGTCGCCGATGATCCCCTCGACGTTGCTGCCGGCGGCCTCGCCCAGCTTGGGCAGCGCCTCGTCGAGGACCCCCTGGGCCTCTGCCGGGCCCTGGTCCTGGGCGTCCACCACCTTGTGCAGCCCGTGTGCCGGGTTCGGGACGAGCAGCGTGAAGATGCTCGGCCCCTTCCGGGCCCGCTCCCGGACGGCGTCCAAGAGCGGTTGGGTGGCTGCGGTCTGGTGCGCGACGACGAGCACTCTCGAGGGCTGTGAAGACTCCATGATCGCTCCCTTCTGGCGGCTTTGTCGCCTTCGGGCGCTCTGGGAACTGCGGCGCCCGGGCTGTGGGTCGAGTTCTACCCCCCAACCCGGGTGGGCGCAATCACTTCTTGGTCCTGGGGCGGCGCGCAGCCACTTTGGCCTTTCTCCGGACGGGCGCCGGGGCTGCTCTGTGCGACGTCGGCAGGAGAACTATGGCGGGGGCAGGATTCGAACCTGCGAAGGCAGAGCCAACGCGTTTACAGCGCGTCCCCTTTGACCGCTCGGGAACCCCGCCGGGGCCCGTCAGTTTAGGCGCCGGGGAGTCAGGAAGCCTCGCGCAGCTGCTGCGCGTCCGGCAGCGACTGCAGCTTCTTGAGCGTGCGGTTCTCGATCTGGCGCACCCGCTCGCGGGTGATGTTGAAAGCTCGTCCGACTTCCTCGAGCGTTCGCGGCCGGCCCCCGACGATGCCGTAGCGCAGCTCGATCACCTCCCGCTCCCTCGCCGGCAGCGAGGCGAGCACACGGCTGACGTTCTCCTTGCGCAGGGCCTCGGAGGCGATCTCGAACGGCGACTCGGCCGAGTCGTCCTCGATGAAGTCCGCCAGCGCCGAGTCGTCCTCCTCGCCCACCGGCTTCTCCAGCGACACCGGCTGCTGGGTAATGCGCATCACTTCCTTGACCTCGGGCACCGTGCATTCCAGCTCGGCGGCCAGCTCGGCCGCGTTCGGGTCGCGACCCAGCTGCTGGACCAGCCGCCGTTCGGCGTGGATCAGCTTGTTCAGCCGCTCCACCATATGGACGGGGATGCGGATCGTGCGGGCCTTGTCGGCGAGCGAGCGGGTGACCGCCTGGCGGATCCACCAGGTGGCGTAGGTCGAGAACTTGTACCCGCGGCGGTAGTCGAACTTCTCCACCGCCCTGATCAGGCCGAGCGATCCCTCCTGGATCAGGTCGAGCAGCGTCAGCCCACGCCCCACGTAGCCCTTCGCGATCGACACGACGAGACGCAGGTTGGCCTCGACCATGTGCTGCTTGGCGTTCATGTCGCCCCGCTCGATGCGCTTGGCCAAGGCCACCTCCTCCTCGGCGCTGAGCAATGGCACACGCCCGATCGCCCGCAGGTACAGCCGCAGCGAGTCGAGGCTCGGCTCGATCGTGAGGTCCACGTCGCGCCGGCGCAGCTCCTTCAGTCGCAGCTGGACGGCGCTGGTCCGCTCTGCGTGCTCCCGCTCCCCGTCCTGCTCGTTGATCTCGTGCTCGCCGTCGATCGACTCGCCTGCCAGCTGCTCGCCGGAGGAGGAGTCGTGGTTCTCCCCTGGGGAGGCCAGGTCCAGCGGCCCCTCACCCGGGCCCATGACCTCGATGCCGTGCTCCTCGAGGTAGCTCATCAGCTCGCCGGTCTGCTGCGCGGACAGCTCGGCCTCCTCGACCGCCGCACTCAGCGCCTGCGCCGCCACCGTTCCCCGATCGTGGGCTTCCGCGATCAGGTTCTGCAGCTCCTCGATTTCAACCGTCGCCCCCAACGGCTGCCCCACCACGACATCCACCTTGTCGGTCATCGCACCCACGACCATCCTCCTCCCCGCGCAGCGGCCACTCCCCGCGGCGTGTGCGGCCGCCTACGGTAGCTGACGGGTCAGATTCACGCTGTGCGCTCGAACGTCCCCCCGAACGGGTGAACCGATCGGCCCTCGCTAGGCTGGACCCGTATGCACGCGGGTGTAACGCATGCGCCGCAGTTCCCCACGCTCGGCACCGGAGGGGACGTGCAGGCGCGCACCCCCGGCGTCGCGGTCGGTCTCTCGCGTGTCGGGGTCACCGGCGTGGAGAAGGTCGTGCGGATTCGCGAAGAGCTGTTCCTCGCGCGCTTCGACTGCTACGTGGACCTCAGCGCGGTCCAGAAGGGCGCCCACATGTCGCGCTTCGAAGAGGTCGTCAACGCGGCCATCGGCGAGGTCGTCCTCAGCGAGGCCCCGTTTCGCGCCGAGACGCTGGCCCAGGACATCGCCGAGCTCGTCCGCGAGCGCCAGGGGGCCGCCCGCGCGGAAGTCACCGTCGCCGCCCGCTACCCCGAGAACAAGCCGGCGCCGGTGTCGGGGGTCCAGACCCAGGAGATCTACACCCTCCACGGCCGCGCACTCGCCTTCGCCCACGGCACCCGGCGCCTGGTCGGCGTCTCCGCCACCGGCATGACCGCGTGTCCGTGCGCCCAGGAGCTCATCGCCGCGCGCGCCCGCGAGCGCCTCGCCGACGAGCTCACCCCCGAACAGATCGACGTCGTGCTGCAGACCGTGCCGGTGGCCACCCACAACCAGCGCGGTCTGGCCACACTCCACATCGGCTGCCTGGAGGCCTGCACGGCCGAGATCGAGGCCTCCACCCTGCTGGAGATAGCCGAGTCGAGCATGTCCTCGGAGATCTACGAGCTGATGAAGCGCTCCGACGAGGTCGAGGTGGTGGAAAAGGCCCATCGCCGTCCCCGCTTCGTCGAGGACTGCGTCCGGGAAATGATCGCGGGGGTCATCGCCCGCTTCGACGAGCTCGACGACGCCAGCTTCGTGCTGGCCCGCCAGGAAAACCTCGAGACGATCCACCAGCACAGCGTCGTGGCCGAGCGCAGCGGGCTGCTGGGGGAGCTGCGAGGGGAGATCGCCTCGGGCTCACCTGCACCCCACCAGACCAGCCTCCAGGAGTGGCTGGACGGGGGCTACGCCGCTCAGCCGCCGGCCTGAGCCTGCACCTGCGCCATCCGCCGGCGCAGGCCGAAGAAGAAGTCCAGCCCCGAGAGCACCGTCACCAGCACGGTCACATAGAGCAGCGCACTCACCCACAGCGGTTTGCCCTGGACCGCGATGATCACCAGGATCGTGGCGATCTGCAGGCAGGTCTTGACCTTCCCGGACATGCTGGCGGGGATCACGACACCCGCCTGGCTGGCACCCATCCGCAGCACCGTCACCGCCAGCTCCCGGGTGATGATCACCATCGCCACCCAGGCCGCCAGGCGGTGAAGCGACACCAGTGAGATCAGCGCCGCCACGATCAGCAGCTTGTCGGCGAGCGGGTCCATGAGCTTGCCGAAGTTGGTCACCGAGTTGCGCGACCGGGCCAGATAACCGTCCACGAAGTCGGTGGCGGAGGCGGCAGCGAACACGATGGCCGCCGACACGTCTCCCTCCGGGGTGTTGCCGAGCAGGGCCACCACCAGCACCGGGACGAGCATGATCCTCAGCACCGTCAGCAGGTTGGGGAGATTGAGCGGGAACAAGGAGCGCCTCGAGGGCCATTATGGGGCGCGCCGCAGCCGCGCGTCCCCCGCCGGCCCGCCACGGCGGCCAGGGGCGCGGATCTGGCGCTTGGGCGGAGGTGCTATACCGGGCCGCCCCTGGTTAGAGGCGACCCTGAGAGGAGGGCCATGAAGCACCGCACCCTCGGACCCGACGGACCCCAGGTATCGGCCATCGGCCTCGGCTGCATGGGCATGTCCGCCTTCTACGGCAGCACCGACGAAGCCGAGTCCCTGCGCACGATCGACCGTGCCCTGGAGCTCGGGTGCAACTTCCTGGACACCTCCGACATGTACGGCCCCCATACCAACGAGGAACTCCTCGGCCGGGCCATGTCGGGACGCCGCGATCAGTTCTTCCTGGCGAGCAAGTTCGGGATCAAGCTCGAGGCCGACCCTCCCCGGCGCAGCATCGATGGCAGTCCCGCGTATGTGCGCTCGGCCTGTGAGGCCTCCCTGCAGCGCCTCGGCTGTGAGCACATCGACCTCTACTACCAGCACCGCGTCGACCCCCGTACCCCGATCGAGGAGACCGTCGGGGCGATGGCCGAGCTCGTCCAGGAGGGCAAGGTTCGCCACCTCGGGCTGTCGGAGGCCTCGGCGGAGACGATCCGCCGCGCCCACGCGGTCCACCCGATCACGGCCGTCCAGAGCGAGTACTCGCTGTGGACCCGTGACATCGAGCAGGACGTGATGCCGACGCTGGCGGAGCTGGGGATCGCCCTGGTCGCCTACTCGCCGCTCGGGCGCGGCTTCCTGTCGGGACGCTTCAGCTCCCCCGAGGAGCTCGACGAGGGCGACTTCCGCCGTTACGGCCCCCGCTTCAACGGCGACAACCTGCGCCAGAACCTGCAGCTCGCCGAGCGCGTCAAGGAGCTGGCCACTGAGCTCGACATCACGCCCGGCCAGCTGGCCCTCGCGTGGGTGCTCGCCCGGGGCGATGAGGTCGTCCCGATCCCCGGGACCAAGCGGGTGCGCTACCTGGAGGAGAACGTCGCCGCCGCCGAGGTCTCCCTCGATCAGGCGAAGGTGAACGAGATCGCCGACGCGCTGCCACCGGCGGCCGGCGACCGCTACGACCCCGAAGGCATGCGCACGGTCAACCTCTGAGACGGTCGCGAGCCGCTCTGGACCCCTGGCGGCTCGGAACCTCGAAAGCCGCCGCTGGAGCGGCCGTCGCTCGGAACGTCGGTGTTGACGGTGGCGAGGGGCCCTGGGAACGGCGGGACCGCTAGTAGGGTGGGGGCCATGCCCCTGATCCCGATGGTCATCGAGCGCACCGCCCGCGGCGAACGCGAGTTCGACATCTACTCGCGCCTGCTCGACGAGCGGATCATCTTCCTCGGCACCCCGATCGACGACCAGGTCGCCAACCTCGTGGTGGCCCAGCTGCTGCACCTGGAGAGCGACGACCCCGAAAAGGACATCTCCCTGTACATCAACTCGCCGGGGGGGAGCATCTACTCGGGCCTGGCGATCTACGACACGATGAAATTCGTCAAGCCCGACGTGCAGACGATGTGCGTCGGGGTGGCGATGTCGATGGGCTCGCTGCTGCTGGCGGCCGGGGCTCCCGGCAAGCGGGCGGCCCTCCCGAACTCGCGCATCCTCATCCACCAGCCGTCGGCGGGCTTCGAAGGCCAGTCCACCGACATCGAGATACACGCGCGCGAGATCCTCAACCTGCGCGCGAGGACCGACGAAATCTACGCCAAGCACACCGGCCGCACCACCGAGGAAGTCCGCGCCGACATGGAGCGGGACCGCTTCTTCACCGCCCAGCAGGCACTCGAGTACGGCATCGTCGACCGGGTCCTGCAGAGCCACTGACCGGGCCCCCGGCCCGCCGGCGGACGATCGCCGCCTTCCCGCTCCCCGCACCCGGTGGCTCCTCCCGGCGGTGGTGCCGAGCGCCGTCCCCGCGGTCCCGCGGGCACGCTAGACTTGATCTTGACCTCGCGCCTGGGCGGGGTTTTTCTTCGCCCAAGGCCGCTACACCCACCACGTAGGATTTTTGACCTATGGCTCGTGGAGACGTGCGAATCGCTGTCACCCTCGCCTGCGAGGATTGCAAGCATCGCAACTACCAGACGAACAAGAGCAAGCGAAACAACCCGGACCGGATGACCTTGCGCAAGTACTGCCGCTTCTGCCGCAAGCACACCAGTCACCGGGAGACCCGCTAAGCCGGGACCGCCCATGGCCCGTGACCGTAAACGCGCCAAGCAGCGCCGTGGGCGCCGCGGCGCCGCCGCGCTTGCCCGGCGTGAGGCCGTCGACGGCACACCCAAGCCGCCGCACGGGCAGACCGTCCGCAGCGATCTTCCGGGCTCCCTCGACCACGCCGGCGCGGAGGTCGACGAGTTCGACGCCGCCCTCGTCGCCGGGGCCGGCGGTGTGCCCCTCGCCCCGAGCGAGCAGGAGCAGCTCGAGCAGGAGGCCCTGGACGCCGGTGGCGAGCTCGACGGGGCCGAGCCCTCAGACACAGGCGGCCCCCCCGCAGGGCCTCCCTCCGAGCCTCCAAAGGGGCCACCGGGTGGCGGACGGGGAGGAGCCGGCGAAGGTCCGGTCGGCGGAGGCGGCGGCGAGGTAGCCCCTCAGAAGGGCGGGCGCGCGATCGCGCACTCGGGCGGCCGGGCGATAGGGTTCCTACGTGCCAGCTGGGCCGAGCTCCAGCGGGTCCAGTGGCCCGACCGCCGCCAGGTGTCACAGGCGACAGCCGTAGTCATAGGGTTCGTCGCCATCGCAGGTCTCTACCTTGGTCTCGCCGACTTGGTGGCCAAGGAAATCGTCGAATTCATTCTCTGAGGAAGTCCTAGATGTTTCGCTGGTACGTCGTCAACACATACTCCGGGCACGAGAACAAGGTCAAGCACAACCTCGAGCACCGGTTGGTCTCGCTCGGGCAGCAGGGCGCCGTCCGCAGCGTCGTGGTCCCCACCGAAGCCGTGTCCGAGATGAAGGACAACCAGAAGATCACCGTGGAAAAGCGCACCATGCCCGGCTACGTACTCGTGAACATGGAGCTCAACGAGGACTCCTGGGGAGTCGTCAAGGGCACTCCCGGTGTCACCGGCTTCGTCGGCGCCTCCCAGGAGCCGGTCCCGCTGACCCAGCCGGAGGTCGACCGCCTGCTGCACAAGGAGGTCGCGACCGCCACCCGCACACGGGCCCAGTTCGCCATCGGCGAGTCGGTGAAGGTCGTCTCCGGACCGCTGTCGGACTTCTCCGGCGAGATCTCCGAGATCAACGAGGACGCCGCCCGCCTCAAGGTGCTGGTATCTATCTTCGGCCGGGAGACTCCCGTCGAGGTCGGCTTCGACCAGGTGAAAAAGCTCTAGAGATGGCCAAGAAGGTTCTAACCACGATCAAGCTGCAGGCCAACGCCGGGCAGGCCAGCCCGGCCCCGCCCGTGGGTCCCGCCCTGGGCCAGCACGGGATCAACATCATGGAGTTCTGTAAGGCCTTCAACGCCCAGACCCAGAGCGAAACCGGCACCGTCATCCCGGTGGTCATCACGGTCTACGAGGACCGCTCGTTCACGTTCATCACCAAGACCCCTCCGGCCGCGGTGCTGATCCGTCAGGCGATCAAAATCAGCAAGGGCTCCGCCGAGCCGAATCGCACGAAGGTCGGGACCATCAGCCAGCAGCAGTTGCGCGAGATCGCCGAGCGCAAGCTCCAGGACCTCAACGCCCACGACGTCGACCAGGCCGCCAAGATCATCGCCGGCACCGCCCGTTCGATGGGAGTGGACGTCGTCTCATGAGCCACGGGCGCCGCTACTCCGATCAGCTCGGCAAGGTCGATCGCGACCGCGAGTACGAGCCCGCCGAGGCGATGTCGCTCGTCTCCCAGCTGGCCAGCGCGAAGTTCGACGAGACCGTCGAGGTGCACGTCCGCACCGGCCTCAACGTGCGCCACGCCGACGAGCAGCTGCGGGGAACCATCGCCCTGCCCAACGGCATCGGCAAAGACGTCAAGATCGCCGTCTTCGCCCAGGGCGACTCGGCCCGCGAAGCCGAAGAGGCCGGCGCCGACCACGTCGGCGGAGAGGACCTCGCCAAGCAGATCCGCGAGGGCTTCGACGACTTCGACATGACGATCGCGACGCCGGACATGATGTCGATCGTCGGCCAGCTCGGACGGATCCTCGGGCCCTCCGGGAAGATGCCCAACCCGAAAGTCGGCACCGTCACCACCGACGTCGCCAAAGCCGTCGCGGAATCGAAGTCGGGGAAGATCGAATACCGGACCGATCGCAGCGCCATCGTGCACCTCGTGATCGGCAAGGCCAGCTTCGAGGAGCGCCAGCTGCTGGAGAACTACGCGGCCGTGATCGAAGAGCTGATCCGGGCGAAGCCCGCCGCCGCCAAAGGCCGCTACCTGCGCTCGATCACCGTGGCCTCCACGATGGGCCCCGGGGTCAAAGTCGACCCCAGCCGCACCCGGGACATCGTCGAAGCCGCTCCCGCCGCGGCCTAGCGTCCCGCTCGGCCCGCCCCGGACCACGGCGCGACGCGGCCGCGACGGCGGAGCCTCTACAATCGACCGCGAACCGCAAGCGTTCGCCGCGCCCGAGACCCCCGGCACCGAGCAGGAGAAGACCGGGGCAGGCCTGGCGAGGAGCACGCGGCCTCCGGGTCGCTGTCACTCGTCCGCCTGAGCCGTCCCCGGGCCGACGAGCTTCCCCCGACAGCGAACGAGACCCCGTGAACAGAGATCAGAAGGCGACCGCGATCGCCGACATCGCAGAGCACATCGGTGACAGCCAGGCGATCTTCGCCGTGGACTACCGGGGCATCACCGTGGCCCAGATAGCGGAGCTGCGCAGCAACCTCCGTGCCGCCGACGCCACCTTCACGGTCGTCAAGAACTCCCTCACCCAGCGTGCCGCCGACCAGGTGGGTGCCGAGGGACTGAAGGACTTCCTCGCCGGCCCCACCGCCCTCACGTTCGTCCGTGGCGATGCCGCGGTCGCAGCGAAAGCGATCGCCGACTACGCCCGCACGATCCAGCTGCTGCCGTTCAAGGGCGGGGTCATGGATGGATCGCCCCTAGACGTCGAACAGATCCGCGCGCTCTCGAAACTGCCCGCCCGCGAAGTCCTCTATGGACAGCTCGTGGGGATCGTCGCCTCGCCCGTGAGTGGGCTGGTGAGGACCCTCTCGGCGCTCCTGGGCGGTCTCGCAGTGGCCCTCGGTCAGGTCCAGCAGAAGAAGGAGTCGGGCGAGATCCCCGCCGGCGAGGCGCCGGCTGCGGAGGCAGAGGCGCCCGCCGAGGAGCAGGCGCCGTCGGCTGAGGCAGAGGCGCCCGCCCCCGAGCCCGAGGCGCCGGCGGCTGAGGCCGCCGAGCAGGCGCCGGCGCCCGAGGCAGAGGCGCCCGCCGAGGCGGAGTCGGCGGCTGAGGAGCAGGCGCCCGCCCCCGAGGCGAGCGAGGAGCCCGCGCAGGCGGAGCCCGCCGCGGAGGCCCAGGCATCCGCGGAGGAGGCCGAGGCACCCGCGGCCCCCGCCCAGGACACCCAGGTTGACCCGGCCGAGGAGCCGGAGCAAAAAGACGACAACGACGTGGACGCGGCGGCCGAGTCCGGCCCGGAGGACGCTGCCGCAGACGACACCAAGGAGGACTGACAGCCGATGGCTACAAGCACACAGGACTGGATCGAGGAGCTCAAGAGCATCTCGGTGCTCGAGCTCGCCGAGCGGATCAAGGCGCTCGAGGAGGAGTTCGGCGTGTCGGCCGCCGCAGTGGCGGCGCCGGCGGCCGCACCGGCCGGCGGGGGAGGCGGCGACGGCGGCGCTGACGCCGAAGAATCGACCACCGTGGACGTGGTGCTCGCGAGCTCGGGCGACAAGAAGATCCAGGTCATCAAGGTCGTTCGCGCGGCCACCGGCCTGGGCCTGAAAGAGGCCAAGGCGCTGGTCGACGAGGCCCCCAAGCCGGTCAAGGAGGGCATCGAGCGCGAGGAGGCCGAGAAGCTCAAGCAGGAACTCGAGGAGGCAGGAGGCACCGTCGAGCTGAAGTAGCCCGCCCGCCCCGTGGTGAGGCTCCAGACGTTGCCGGCGCCGGCCCCGATGGCCGGCGCCACGCGTTCTGGGGCGTCCGGGAGATTTGTCCCGGATGTCCCAATTCCCCGCGCTTTCCGGTAAAGTCCCGACTGCTGGCCAATAGCCGCAGCCACCCGTGAGGGACGTCGCGCCACATACGCGAGCGTCCGGGTGGGGTCCGTGAGCGCCGGTGGCCCTTCGGGGCGCCGATAGCCTGTGCTATCTTGGTTAGTCGCGCTTCGGCGCCCTCCTCTGCCCGTGTATCGCCCTCCGAAGGAGTCATTTCTTGGCTGCTGCAGACGCCCTCCGTACGCGCCGTAGCTTCGCGCGCCTCGACAAGACAGTTGACGTCCCGAACCTGATCGACATCCAGCGTCGGTCGTTCGCCTGGTTGACGGACCCCCAGGCCGGCGGCCTGCGGGAGACGATCGACGACATCTCCCCGATCGAGGACTACACCGGCAACCTCGCCGTGCAGTTCGGGGAGTTCACCTTCGACGAACCCGTCGCCTCGCTGGAGCAGTGCCGGGAGAAGGACATGACCTACGCGCGACCGCTCACCGTGACGGTCGCCTTCATCAACCGTGAGACGGGCGAGATCCGCGAGCAGTCGGTGTTCATGGGCGACTTCCCCTGGATGACCGAGCGCGGCACGTTCGTGATCAACGGCACCGAGCGTGTCGTGGTGACCCAGCTGGTGCGCTCCCCGGGGGCCTACCTGATGGAACCCAAGGATCGCGAGAAGCAGGTCTTCATCGCCAACCTGATGCCCGCCCGTGGCTCCTGGCTGGAGCTCGAGATCGACAAGAAGGGCAAGGTCTTCGTACGCATCGACCGCAAGCGCAAGCTGCCCGTGACGGTGCTGCTGCGGGCGATGGGATACGCCAGCGACGAGGAGATCCTGCGGCTGTTCGACAACTCGCTGTACATCCGCAACACGATCGACTCCGACACCGACGTCACCCGCACCGAAGAGGGCGCCCTGATCGAGCTGTTCAAGAAGCAGCGTCCCGGGGAGCCGCCGAGCGTCGACAACGCCAGGGCGCTGCTGAACCAGCTGTTCTTCGACCCCAAGCGCTACGACCTCACCCGGGTGGGCCGCTACAAGCTCAACTCCCGCCTCGGGCTGGACGTCGACATCGACACCCGCACCCTCACCCAGGACGACATCCTGGCCCTCGTCCGGGAGCTCGTCTCGCTGCCCAAGCGCCTCGGCCTGCCCGAGGACGGGGAGATCGAGATCAAGGACTACGCGGCCGAGGCCGTGAGCATGCCCCGCGAGCCGGTGGCCGACCGTCTGGACGAGTACGAGCACTTCGGCAACCGTCGCCTGCGCACCGTCGGCGAGCTGATCCAGGAGGCCTTCCGGATCGGCCTCTACCGCATGGAGCGGGTGGTCCGCGAGCGCCTCACGACCGAGGACGCCGACACCATCACCCCCCAGACGATCATCAACATCCGCCCCGTCGTGGCGGCTCTGAAGGAGTTCTTCGGCTCCTCCCAGCTGAGCCAGTTCATGGACCAGACCAACTCGCTGGCCGGGCTCACCCACCGCCGCCGCCTGTCGGCCCTGGGAGCCGGTGGGCTGACCCGTGAGCGGGCCCCGATCGAGGTCCGCGACGTGCACCCCACCCACTACGGCCGCATGTGCCCGATCGAGACCCCCGAGGGTCCCAACATCGGCCTGATCGGCTCGCTGTCCTCGTTCGCGGAGGTGTCCGAGTACGGGTTCGTCACCACCCCCTACCGGGTGGTCAAGGACGGGGTCGTGACGAGCGAGGTCCGCCACCTCGACGCCACCCAGGAAGAGGAGCTGCTGATCGCCCAGGCGAACACCCCGGTGGACGCCAAGACCGGCCGCCTGAAGGGCAGCGAGATCCTCTGCCGCACCCAGGCCGGCCAGTACGTCACCGTCGGTCCCAAGGACGTCGACCTCGTGGACGTGTCCCCCGAACAGATCTGGTCGGTGGCCACGGCCATGATCCCGTTCCTCGAGCACGACGACGCCAACCGCGCGCTGATGGGCTCGAACATGCAGCGCCAGGCGGTTCCCCTGCTGAAGTCCGACGCCCCGCTGGTGGGCACCGGGATGGAGCGCCGTGCCGCGCTCGACACCGGCGACGTGCTGCTCGCCTCCAGCGCCGGGACGGTCGACTACATCGACGCCGACCAGGTGGTGGTGCAGACGACCGACGGCAAGAAGGAGGAGTACGAGCTGCAGAAGTTCATGCGCTCGAACCAGGGCACCCTGATCCACCACAAGCCGCTGGTCAGCACCGGCCAGAAGATCAAGGCCGGCGACGTCCTCGCCGACGGCTCCTCCACCGACAAGGGCGAGATGGCCCTGGGCAAGAACCTGATGGTCGCCTTCATGTCCTGGGAGGGCTACAACTTCGAGGACGCCATCATCCTGTCCCGCCGCCTGGTCAAGGACGACGAGCTCACCTCGATCCACATCGAGGAGTACGAGATCGACGCCCGCACGACCAAGCTCGGCGAGGAGGAGATCACCCGCGACATCCCCAACCGCTCCGAGGAGTCGCTGCGCAACCTCGACGACCGCGGCATCGTGCGCGATCGGCGCCGAGGTCCAGTCCGGCGACCTGCTGGTCGGCAAGGTCACGCCGAAGGGCGAGACCGAGCTCACCGCCGAGGAGAAGCTGATCCGGGCGATCTTCAAGGAGAAGGCCCGTGAGGTCCGCGACACCTCGCTGAAGGTCCCCCACGGCGAGGGTGGCGTGGTGATCGACGTGAAGACCTTCCGCCGCGACGACGGCGACGACCTGCCGCCCGGGGTCAACGACCTCGTGCGCGTGTTCGTCGCCAAGAAGCGCAAGATCTCCGAGGGCGACAAGCTCGCGGGCCGTCACGGCAACAAGGGTGTGATCTCGAAGATCGTCGACCAGCAGGACATGCCGTTCCTCGAGGACGGCACCCCCGTGGACGTGATCCTCAACCCGCTCGGCGTGCCTTCGCGCATGAACGTCGGGCAGATCCTCGAGACCCACCTCGGCTGGGCCGCCGCCCAGGGCTGGTACGACGACGGCACCGAGGCCTACAAGGGCGCCCACGCCAACGGCGGGAACGGCCGCGTGTACGTGTCCACCCCCGTGTTCGACGGCGCCACCGTCGCAGACGTCGACAACGCCCTGGTCAAGTGGCAGGACGCCCACGAGGGCCGCATCCGCATGGACATCGACAAGTCCCGCCGCGAGGGCGAGCAGGCGTCCGGCAAGATGACGCTCTTCAACGGCCGCACCGGCGAGCCGTTCGAGGAGCAGGTGACGGTCGGCTACATGTACATCCTGAAGCTCCTGCACCTCGTGGACGACAAGATCCACGCCCGCTCGACCGGCCCCTACTCGCTGGTCACCCAGCAGCCGCTGGGCGGCAAGGCGCAGTTCGGCGGGCAGCGCTTCGGCGAGATGGAGGTCTGGGCGCTGGAGGCGTTCGGCGCCGCCTACACGCTGCAGGAGATGCTCACGATCAAGTCCGACGACACCGTCGGGCGCGTGAAGGCCTACGAGGCGATCGTCAAGGGCGAGAACATCGCCGAGCCCTCGATCCCCGAGTCCTTCAAGGTGCTGCTCAAGGAGATGCAGTCGCTGGCGCTCGACGTCAACGTCGTCTCCGAGGAGGGCCAGCGGGCCGAGATGCGCGACGAGGACGACGACCTGCTGCGGGCGGCCGAGGAGCTCGGCATCGACCTCTCCGGGCGTGCGCGCGCTCGCCGGCGAGGCCAGCGACGAGGAGCTCGCGGGCGAGGACACACCGACGCAGGCCCCGGCAAGGCCCGGACGAGGCCACAGGACGACGACGAGGACGGCGTTGACACGGCGAGGACACCGTGATCGACCTCGACGCCGACGTCGACCTCGAGAGCCTGGTCATCGAGGAGCCCGCCGAGGAGTCGGCCGAGTAGGCAGTCCCCCCAACCACCGCCATCTGAACACCTTTCACCACGCGAGCGAAAGCCCCACACATGATCGACATCAATAACTTCGACGCCATCGAGATCAGCCTCGCCTCCTCCAAGCAGATCCGCAGCTGGAGCTCGGGCGAGGTCACCAAGCCCGAGACGATCAACTACCGCACGCTGAAGCCGGAGAAGGACGGCCTCTTCTGCGAGCGCATCTTCGGTCCCACCAAGGACTGGGAGTGCTACTGCGGCAAGTACAAGCGCGTCCGCTACAAGGGCATCGTCTGCGAGCGCTGCGGCGTCGAGGTCACGCGCTCGAAGGTCCGCCGCGAGCGCATGGGCCACGTCGACCTGGCCGCCCCCGTCAGCCACATCTGGTTCTTCAAGGGCGTCCCCAGCCGCATCGGCTACCTGCTGGACATGGCCCCCAAGGAACTCGAGAAGGTCCTCTACTTCGCCGCCTCGATCGTCACCTGGGTCGACGACGAGGCGCGCGCGAAGGACCTGGACACCCTCGAGAAGGAGGTCAACAAGGTCCTCGACGCCTACGCCGCCGAGCGTGAGGAGCGGGTGCTCGAACTGCGCGAGTCCCTCGCGCGCCGCGAGAAGTACCTGCCAGACGGCAAACAGACCGAACTTCAACGACGAAGACCACCTGTGGGCCGACTCGCTCGACATCAACCTCGCGAAACTCTCCGACGAGGAGCGCGAGAAGCAGATCAAGGAGCTCACCAAGGCCTTCGAGGCCGACATCGCCGACACCGAGGCCTACATCGAGGACGCCGCCGAGCGGATGCGCAGCGTCTGGGAGCTCTTCAAGACGATGGAGCCCAAGCAGATCGAGCACGACGAGACCACCTTCCGCGAGCTCAAGGAGCGCTTCGGCTCCCCCTACGGCTTCGGCGAGTACTTCCGCGGCGGCATGGGCGCGGAAGCGATCCGCGACCTGCTCCAGCAGGTCGACCTCGAGGACGAAAGGGTCGAGCTCGAGGACCAGGTCAAGACCGGCAAAGGCCAGAAGCAGGCCCGCGCGGTCAAGCGCCTGAAGGTCGTCTCCGCCTTCATCCAGTCCGGCAACAAGCCCGAGATGATGGTCCTCGACGCCGTCCCGGTGATCCCGCCGGAGCTGCGCCCGATGGTCCAGCTCGACGGTGGCCGCTTCGCGACCTCCGACCTCAACGACCTCTACCGCCGCGTCATCAACCGCAACAACCGCCTCAAGCGGCTGCTCGACCTCGGCGCGCCGGAGATCATCGTCAACAACGAGAAGCGGATGCTCCAGGAGGCCGTCGACGCGCTGTTCGACAACGGCCGCCGCGGCCGCCCCGTCACGGGCCCGGGCAACCGCCCGCTGAAGTCGCCTCTCGGACATGCTCAAGGGCAAGCAGGGCCGCTTCCGCCAGAACCTGCTCGGCAAGCGCGTGGACTACTCCGGGCCGCTCGGTGATCGTCGCCGGCCCGTACCTGAAGCTGCACCAGTGCGGGCTGCCGAAGATCATGGCGCTGGAGCTCTTCAAGCCGTTCATCATGGCCCGCCTGGTCGAGCGCAAGTCCGCGCAGAACATCAAGGCGGCCAAGAAGATGGTCGACTCGATGATCGGCGAGGTCTGGGACGTGCTCGAGGAGGTCATCCACGAGCACCCGGTGCTGCTCAACCGCGCACCGACGCTCCACCGGCTGGGCATCCAGGCGTTCGAGCCGCTGCTCGTCGAGGGCAAGGCGATCCAGGTCCACCCGCTCGTCTGTCACGCCTTCAACGCCGACTTCGACGGCGACCAGATGGCCGTCCACCTGCCGCTGTCGGCGGAGGCCCAGGCGGAGGCGCGCATCCTGATGCTCTCCTCCAACAACATCCTCACCCCCGCGCACGGCGCGCCGCTGGCGACCCCCACCCAGGACATGATCCTCGGCGCCTACTACCTCACCTACGGGCCCGAGGCGGAGGAGCTGGCGAAGATCGACCGCGCCACCTATGAGCCCGCGCCCGCACGTGTTCCGCACCGCGCAGGAGGCCGAGCTCTCCTACGAGGGCGGCGTGGTCAAGCTCCACGACATCGCCGAGTTCCGCCCCTACGGGCGCGAGGGCGGCCACGTGCTCACCACGATCGGGCGGATCATCTACAACGACCGCATCGAGCGGGCGCTCGCGGAGGCGCTCGGCGACGAGTTCGACCCCACCAAGTACACGTTCGTCAACCAGTCGATGAAGAAGCGCGACACCACGCGACTGATCGACCTGCTCGTGCAGACCTACGGCGCGACGACGATCTCGCTGGTGCTCGACGCGTTCAAGGACCTCGGGCTTCAAGTACGCCACCCAGGCGGGGATCACGATCTCCAAGAACGACGTCGTGGTGCCGCCCGAGAAGCAGTAGATCCTCGACAAGTACGACCACCTGGTCGGCGAGATCACCGGCCAGTACGACGAAGGGCTGATCACCCAGGAGGAGCGCCACGAGGCGGTCGTCGAGCAGTGGAACGCAGCCACCGATGAGGTCGCCGAGGCGATGATCGCGAACCTCGACACGCTCAACCCGATCTTCATGATGGCCAACTCGGGTGCCCGTGGCTCCTTCAAGCAGATCCGCCAGCTCGCCGGGATGCGCGGCCTGATGGCCAACCCGAAGGGTGAAATCATCGAGCGCCCGATCAAGGCCAACTTCATGGAGGGCCTGTCGGTGCTGGAGTACTTCATCTCCACCCACGGCGCGCGAAAGGGCCTCGCCGACACCGCCCTGCGGACCGCCGACTCCGGCTACCTGACCCGCCGCCTGGTCGACGTCGCCCAGGACGTGATCATCCGCGAGGCCGACTGCGGCACCGAGGAGTACATCGAGATGTCGGTGTTCAAGGACGACGGCGAGCCCAACGACGGCCTCGTCGGGCGGATCGCGGCCCAGCCGATCACGACCAAGCGCGGCCGCATGCTCGCCGAGCAGGGCGCCGAAATCGGGCGCGCGGAGCTCGCCGAGATCGTCGGCGGCCTTCGCCGAGGAGCACGAGAAGGGCAACGAGGTCACGCGTGCCGGTGCGCTCGGTGCTGAAGTGCGAGGCCCCGAGCGGGGTCTGCCAGGCCTGTTACGGGCGCGCGATGGCAACCGGCGCGCTCGCCCAGATCGGCGACGCGGTCGGCATCGTCGCCGCCCAGTCGATCGGCGAGCCCGGCACCCAGCTGACGATGCGCACGTTCCACACCGGCGGCGTCGCCGGGGCGGACATCACCCACGGCCTGCCCCGCGTGGTCGAGCTCTTCGAGGCCCGCCGTCCCAAGGGTCTGGCCAAGATCGCCGAGCAGGACGGGGTCGTCTCGATCGAAGAGACCGACAAGGCCCTGACCGTGGTGATCACCGACGAGGCCGGCGAGGAGCACCGCCACGCCTTCCCCCGCCGCACCCGCCTGTTCGTGGCAGCGGGCGAGAAGATCGGCGCGGGCACCCAGCTCAACGAGGGCTCGGTCTACCCGCACGAGCTGCTGGCGATCCGCGGGCGCACCGAGACCGAGCAGTACCTCGTCAAGCGAGGTCCAGGAGGTCTACAAGTCACAGGGCGTCGACATCGACGACAAGCACATCGAGCTGATCGTCCGCCAGATGCTCAAGAAGGTGCGCGTCGACCAGAAGGGCGACACCGACTACCTGCCCGGCCAGTTCGTGGACCGCTTCGAATTCGCCAAGGCGAACGACGCGGTGATCGACCAGGGCGGGGAAGCGGCCCAGTTCGAGGACATCATCCTCGGGATCACCAAGGCCTCCCTGAACACCGACTCCTTCCTCTCGGCGGCCTCCTTCCAGGAGACGACCAAGGTGCTCACCGACGCGGCCCTGGAAGGCAAGATCGACCGCCTCAACGGGCTCAAGGAGAACGTCATCATCGGCAAGCTGATCCCGGCTGCCACCGGCCTGAAGCGCTACCGGCGGATCGAGATCGAACCGTCCGAGCCGCTGCCGCGGGCGATCGACGACGTCGGGCTGCTCGACCAGGACGAGATCGCGGCCGAGCTCGGTCTGTCGGTGGGCGACGAGCTCGACGGCGGCTACGGCCAGGAGTTCGACGCCGACCTGGCCTCGCTGGAGAAGATCGGGGCGGGCGGCACCGACCCCGGCTTCGCCGAGGAACTGGCGGAGCTGGAAGTCCCCGAAGACCTCAGCAACGGCGGCGCCGCCAAGGAGTAGAAAGCTCTCACACCGGGGGGCGCGACCTTTCGCGTCCCCCGGTGTCTATAGCCGGCGATGGGTCATCGCGTGCTGACGCGCAGGGGCCTGCTGGGAGCCGCCGGCGGCTCCCTCGCGGTGCTCGCTCGCGTCCCCCGGGCGCTCGGCGCACGGACGCTCTCCGCCCCACCGGGTAGCGCCGGTGGACGGCCCGCGTCCGCCGGCCTGCTGCGCGAGCACCCCCTGGGGCTGCTCGGCTCCGGCGTCCTCACCGTCGCCCTGGAGGGCTCGGCCGACCTGTTGGCGCTGGGCTGGCAGGAGCCGCCCATGGCCCGCCCGGAGGTCCGCTTCCAGACCCCCGGCGGCGCCTTCAGCCCGTGGGTCTGCGCCGCCCCCGCCGGCCACGAGGACGCCGCCGGCGCCCGGCCCGGCGTGGTCGGGGAGCCGCTGTGGACCGGGGGCACGAAGCTGATCCAGCTGCGCTGCGCCCAGGCGCTCCACGGGGCGCGGCTGTACACCGTCGACGTCAGCGGCGGAGCCGGGGCCGCCCGCCTGGCCACTCGCACGCCGCCGGCCACGGGCGCCGCCGCTCCGCCGCTGGCCGCCCCGGTGCTACCCGCCGGGCCGGGGCAGCCGCCGATCATCGCCCGCGAGTTCTGGGCCCAGGGGCACTGTCCGCCGAGCCAGACCCCGGCCTACGGCACGGTGGAACTGGGCTTCGTGCACCACACCGACAGCCCCAACGGCTACTCCGAGGGCGAGGTGCCCGCGATGCTGCGGGCGATCTACGTCTTTCACCGCCAGGTCCGCGGCTGGAACGACATCGGCTACAACTTCGCCCTCGACCGCTTCGGTCGCCTGTTCGAGGCCCGCGCCGGGGGCATCGACGAGGCGGTCGTCGGCGCCCACGCGGGCGGCTACAACACCTGCTCCACGGGCGTGGCGGTGCTCGGCACCTACAACAGCCGCCCGATCTCCATCGCCGCCGTCGCGGCCCTCGAGCAACTGCTGGCCTGGAAGCTCTCGCTCCACGGCGTCGGGGCCCTGGGACACGTGGTGGTCACCGTCGACCCGGCCGGGGCCGTCTACAGCCGCTACCCGGGCGGTAGCGAAGTCAAGCTGCCGTGCATCGCCGGTCACCGCGACGCGGACTCAACCGATTGTCCCGGCGACGCCCTCTACGGCGAGCTGCCCGCGATCCGGACCCGCTGCCACGCCCTCGCCGGCACCCCCGTGCAGGCCACCATCACGACCTGGGCGGGAGGGCTGCTGGGCACGCTCACGCTGCTCGACGGCACCCCCCTGGCGGGCCAGGCGCTGACGCTGCAGGCGCGCTCGGTCGCCCGCCGCGGGGAAATCGTGGCCGAGCATCCCATGGCCCAGATGGTGACCGACGCCGAAGGCCGCTGGACGCTGCCCGCGGGTCCCCCGACGGCACCCCTGCGGTCGCTGCGGGCGCTGTTCTCCGGCGCCGGCTCCTACGGGGCCGGGGTCTCCGAAGCGATCCCCGCCCGCCCGGCCCCGGCCACCCCGGTGGCTCCCGCGACCCCGCCGGCGGGCTGAGGGCCGCCGGCGGCGTCCCCGTGGCCGCCCTTCCCGGCCGCGTCGGCGGGCGCGGGCGTGCCGGCGGGCGCAGCCGCCCATTCCCGCAGCAGCCCGAACTCGCGCTCGGTCAACCCCTCCCGGGGCTCGGTCGCCACCAGCAGCGTGGGGCTCCTGCGGGACGCGGCCCAGCGGTGGCAGGCGTCGTTGAAGCAGTCGTCCACCCAGGCCAGGGCCCGGTCCTGGGCGAAGCGCTCGATCGCCTCGAGCTTCCAGTGGGCTCCGGAGTTTCCGGGCTCCCGTTCGAAGCGCAGATACGGCAGCCCGGCGGGCAGGCCCAGCAGCCGCGGCAGGTGTTCCTCGGCCCTCTCCTCCCAGCCGCTGGCCCAAACGAGGTCATACAGCTGTGAGAGCTCAAGCAGGTGTGCGGCCGCGGTGGCCGAAAGGAAATGGACCGTGCCGTCGACCGCGTGCAGGCTTCCCCGCGGCGTGTCGGGCGTGTCGTCCTTCTCGGGCACCCCGAACAGCGAGATGACCCCGTCGATATCCACCATCAAGAGCGGCCGTGCGCCGCTGCCCCCGGTCCCCGCCGGACCCGGCGAGCCGGCAGAAGCCCTTGTGGTTAGGGCTGTTTCGCCAGGTTTAGATTGCACAGAGGTTGCGTCGGGTACCCTACGGCGCGAAGTTGATCCGCTGAGGCCGCCCTCGGGCAGTAAAGCAGCAGGCGTGTCGGGCCGATGGGTCAACGAAGCTCCTTCCCCCGCCCACCCACGGCCCTCCCAATGACCCTAGATCTAGGCATCCTCCTTGCACTCTCGTGCGCCTTCGTGGCGAACCTCGGGTTCTTCTTCAAGTACCGCGGCGCCAATTCGGTGCCGAAGGTCCAGGTCACCCACCCGTTGCGCTCGGCCCGCCAGCTGTACTCCTCGAAGTGGTTCGCGATCGGCATGTTGATCGCCGTCGCCAGCTGGGGTCTGCACGTGGCCGCGCTGTCGCTGGCGCCGATGTCGGTCGTCCAGGTCGCCCTCGCCGCCGGCGATGGTGTTCATCGCCGTGATGGCGGAACGGATGTTCGGCTTCAAGGTCGGCCGCAGGCAGTGGCTCGGCCTGCTCGCCATGGCCGCCGGCCTGATCCTGCTCGGGGTCACCCTGCCGGCCATGCACGGCTCGCACTCCCAGTTCTCCGAGGTCGCCATGATCTGCTTCGAGGCCGGCCTGTTCGCAATCGGCGGCCTGCTGATCATGGGCCCCCGCATGGGCGGTCCCGTGGAGCACCACGGGGTCATGCTCGGAGCCGCCTCCGGGGTCCTGTTCGGGGTCTCCGACACGGCCATCAAGGCCCTCACCGGCATCACCGGCGCCCACGGCTTCGTCGGCCTCGCCACCAGCCCGTGGCTGGCCGTCGCGGTGCTCGCCTCGATCGTGGCCTTCTACAGCTCCGCCAGGGCGCTGCAGGACGGTGAGGCCGTCCCGGTCATCGCCGTCACGGGCACGGCCGCCAACATCGCCGGGATCGCCGGCGGGATCGCCGTCTTCGGCGACCCCATCGCCGCCAGCCCGGCCGGCGTGGTGCTGCAGGCGCTGGCCTTCCTGCTCGTGATCGTGGCCTCGGCGCTGATGCCGGCGCCGCTGCGCGTCACGGCCGCCGCCGAGACCGCCTAGCAGCGCCTCGCCGCCGCCCCGCGGTGCGGGGCTCGCCGCCAGCGGTTGCCCAGGCGGTGCGGCGTTTGCGGATACGCCGCCGCCCGTAGGGCGTGGCGTTGATAGCATCGCTCCCGATGCCCACGACCTCACAGCTCGTCCGCAACGGCCGCGTGGCCCCGAAGAAGAAGCTCGCCACGCCCGGACTGAAGTCCGGCAAGGGGCGCAAGCGCAAGGTCGCCGCGCCGCAGCGCCGGGGCGTGTGCACGCGCGTGTACACGACCACCCCGAAGAAGCCGAACTCCGCCCTGCGCAAGGTCGCCCGTGTGCGTATCTCCGGCTCGATCGAGGTCACCGCCTACATTCCCGGCGAGGGCCACAACCTGCAGGAGCACTCCGTCGTGCTCGTCCGTGGAGGCCGCGTCAAGGACCTCCCGGGGGTGCGCTACAAGGTCGTCCGCGGCACGCTCGACGCGGCCGGGGTGAGCGACCGCAAAAAGGCTCGCTCGCAGTACGGCGTCAAGAAAAAGTAGATGCCCCGCCGCGCAGCCGCCCAGGTCCGCCCCGTCGAGGCCGACCCGATCCACCGCTCCAAACTCGTCCAGCAGGTCATCAACAAGGTGATGCTGGACGGCAAGAAGTCGGTCGCCGAGCGGATCGTCTACGACGCCCTTGCCCTGATCGGCGAGCGCAGCGACAAAGACCCGATCGAGACCCTCGAGGCTTCGATCAAGTCGCTCACGCCCTCGCTGGAGGTCCGCTCCCGCCGCGTCGGCGGGGCCACCTACCAGGTCCCCGTCGAGGTACCGACACGCCGCGCCCGCACGCTGGCGGTCCGCTGGCTGGTCGAGTTCGCCCGCCAGCGCCGCGAGAAGACGATGGCCCAGCGGCTCGCCAACGAGCTGCTCGACGCCCTCTCCCAGCAGGGTGCCGCGTACAAGCGCAAGGACGACATCTACCGCATGGCCCAGGCGAACAAGGCGTTCGCCCACTACCGCTGGTAGTACCCGCTCGCGCCTGAGCGGGCGCCTCCCGGCAGCTCCAGGCCGCCCGGGACTTCATAAACCCACCCATCGCGACTAACGTCGCCGTGTGAGCGTCGCCAGCCAGCCGAGCGTGCCGGTCGAGGCCGAGCGGGCGCCGATCGAGCCGTACGTGTGGAAGATCGCCGGCGTGGTGATCCTCGGCATGGTGATGTCGATCCTCGACACGACGATCGTCAACGTCGCGTTGGACACTCTCGGGCGCGACCTGCACAGCACGGTCTCCGAAATCCAGTGGGTGATCACCGGCTATCTGCTGGCGCTGGCCGCGGTGATTCCGGTGACCGGCTGGGCGGCGCGGCGCTTCGGCGCCAAGCGCGTGTACATGACCTCGCTGGTGCTCTTCACCGCGGGCTCGGCGCTGTGTGCGACGGCCACCACGACGCCCGAGCTGGTGCTGTTCCGCATCCTCCAGGGCGCGGGCGGCGGGATGATCATGCCCCTGGCGATGCTGATCATGGCCCAGGTCGCGGGGCCCGAGCGGATCGGGCGAGTGATGCCGATCGTCTCGATGCCGGCCATGCTGGCTCCGATCCTGGGGCCGGTGGTCGGCGGCCTGATCCTGGAGAACCTGCACTGGTCCTGGATCTTCCTCGTGAACGTGCCGATCGGCGTGATCGCGTTCATCGCCGGCTGGCGCATCATCCCCCACACCGAATCGGGCCCCGCCGGCAAGCTCGACGTGCTCGGCCTGCTGCTGCTGCCGGCGGGCTCGGCGGCGACCGTCTACGGCCTCAGCGAACTGGGCAGCGGCGCCAGCCTGGGCTCGCCGGAAGTACTCGTCCCGATCGTCCTCGGGGTCGTGCTGTCGGTGATCTTCTGTCTGCACGCGCTGCGCGTCGAGCGCCCGCTGCTGGACGTGCGCCTGTATGGCAACAGGGTCTTCGCGGCCGCGTCCTCGACCACCTTCTGGCTCGGCGCGGCGCTGTTCGGAGCGATGATCCTGGTGCCGCTCTACTACCAGGAGGTGCGCGGGGAGAGCGTGCTGGTGACCGGCCTGCTGGTCGGCCCGCAGGGACTTGGAATGCTGTTGGTGATGCCCTTCACGGGGCGGCTCACCGAACGCCTCGGCGGCGGCCGACTGGCGCTCGCGGGCGTGATCGTGCTGTGCCTCTCGACGATCCCGTTGTGCTTCATCGGCACCACGACCTCGATCCTGGGGATCTCGATCGTGCTCGTGGTCCGCGGTGTCGGCATCGGCCTGGCGTTCGTGCCCGCGATGTCGGTCGCCTTTGCGGCCATGCGCCCCGATCAGCTCTCCGACGCCAGCCCCCAGCTGAACGTCGTGCAGCGACTCGGCGGGGCGATCGGCACGACCGTGCTGGCGGTCGTGCTGCAGCGCTCCAGCGGCGCCATCCACACGCCCACGAAACTCGCCGCCGCGTTCGGCACCGCATACACGTGGTCGCTCGCCCTCTCGGCCCTCGCGCTGATCCCGTGTGTGCTCCTGATGCGCGCGGAGCGCCCGGGCATGCGCAGCAAGGAGGCCGCCGCCGAGCGGGCCGCGGCCAGTGGCGAGACTGGCATCGAGCCACTCGGCGCCTAGGCCCTCCGAGCCGTCCCCCGGACGCCCCCCGGGCGCCGCCGGGGGCGCACCTCCGGACACCTGTTAACGCCTGCGACAGCGGGTCTGCAGGCGCCGGAGAAGCCGATCCCCTCTGCTATATTCGTGCTGCGACGCGGGGACGGCCGAAGGTGGTCCTGAACCCGCAGTTCGCGCCGCTCAAGCAATGGAGACCTCGAGACGATAACGACGCGGAACGAGTCCAGGCAGAAGTTCTGCGCGTGTGGGCCCGAGGGGCCCCTTTTTTTGCCCGCTCACCCCGACACCCTCTTCCCCGCCCAAAACCCCACTCCGACCACTTAGATGGCACGACAGTTCTCTCTAGAAAACACCCGCAACATCGGGATCATGGCGCACATCGACGCCGGTAAGACGACGACGACCGAGCGCATCCTCTACTACACCGGTCGCACCTACAAGATCGGCGAGGTCCACGAGGGCGCGGCCGTGATGGACTGGATGGAGCAGGAGCAGGAGCGGGGCATCACGATCACCTCGGCCGCCACCACCGCACAGTGGAAGGGCCACCGCATCAACATCATCGACACGCCCGGCCACGTCGACTTCACCGTCGAGGTGGAGCGCTCGCTGCGGGTCCTCGACGGCGCCATCGCGCTGTTCGACTCGGTCGCCGGCGTCGAGCCCCAGTCCGAGACCGTCTGGCGCCAGGCCGACAAGTACCACGTCCCGCGGATCGCCTACATCAACAAGATGGACCGCATCGGCGCCAACTTCGAGCAGGGCGTACAGACGATGATCGACCGCCTGGGAGCACACCCGGTCCCGATCCAGCTGCCGATCGGCTCGGAGGCCGACTTCCTCGGCGTCATCGACCTGGTCGCGATGAAGGCGATCGTCTACAAGGACGATCTCGGTAAGGAACAGGAAGAGCTCGAGATCCCCGAGCACCTCGCCGAAGCCGCGGCGGCCGGCCGCGAACACCTGCTGGAGGAGGTCTCCCACTACGACGACGCGCTGCTCGAGCTGCTGCTCGAGGAAGCGGAGGTGCCGGTGGAGACGCTGAAGGCCGCGATCCGCAAGGCCACGCTGTCGACCAAACTGACGCCGGTGCTGTGCGGGTCCTCGTTCAAGAACAAGGGCGTGCAGCCGCTGCTGGACGCGGTCATCGAGTACCTGCCCTCTCCGCTCGACGTGCCGCCGGTGGTGGGCACCGAACTGATCAAGGGCGAGGAGCAGGAGCGTGAGGTCGTCCGCAAGGCCGACGACTCCGAGCCCTTCTCTGCACTGGCGTTCAAGATCGCGGCCGACCCATACGTCGGCAAGCTCACCTACTTCCGCGTCTACTCCGGACGCCTGGCGTCCGGTTCGCGGGTGCTGAACGTCGGCACCGGACGCACCGAGCGCGTCGGGCGCATCCTGATGATGCACGCCAACGACCGCGAGGAGGTCGAGGAGGTCCACGCGGGCGACATCGCCGCCGCCGTGGGCATCAAGCAGGTCATGACCGGCGACACGCTCGCCGCCCCCGACGCGCCGATCCACCTCGAGAACATCATCTTCCCCGAGCCCGTGATCAAGGTCGCGGTCGAGCCCAAGACCAAGGTCGACCAGGAGAAGATGTCCGTCGCCCTCGGCCGCCTGGCCGAGGAGGACCCCACCTTCCAGGTCCGCAGCAACGAGGAGACCGGCCAGACCGAGATCTCGGGCATGGGCGAGCTGCACCTCGAGGTGCTCGTGGATCGCATGAAGCGCGAGTTCGGGGTCGAGGCCAACGTGGGCCGCCCGCAGGTCTCCTACCGCGAGACCGTGCGCGGTCACGTGCAGAAGATCGAAGGCAGGTTCGTCCGCCAGACCGGCGGCTCGGGCCAGTTCGGGGTCGTCTTCATCGACCTCGAGCCGGCTCCCGGCGAGGGCTTTGAATTCGTCAACAAGATCAAGGGCGGGGCCGTGCCCTCCGAGTACATCCCCGCCGTCAAGAA
Source organism: uncultured Solirubrobacteraceae bacterium (assembly GCA_963758055.1). Lineage (GTDB taxonomy): Bacteria > Actinomycetota > Thermoleophilia > Solirubrobacterales > Solirubrobacteraceae > Palsa-744. The sequence goes on along the minus strand of CAVWTU010000003.1, from coordinate 360,804 downwards.
GGGCATCGAGGAGGCGCTGGAGAACGGCGTCAAGGCCGGCTACCCGATGGTGGACGTGCGCGCGACGCTCGTCGACGGCAAGTACCACGACGTGGATTCGTCGGAGATCGCCTTCAAAGTGGCGGGCTCCTACGCCTTCAAGGAGGCGGCCAAACGCGCCAAACCGGTGCTGCTGGAGCCGATCTTCAGCGTCGAGGTGGTCACGCCGGAGGATTTCCTCGGTCACGTGATCGGCGACCTCAGTCGCCGCCGCGGGCGCGTCGAGGGCCAGGAGCGTCGCGGCAACGCGCTCGTGGTGAACGCGCGGGTGCCGCTGAGCGAGATGTTCGGGTACGCCACCGACCTGCGCTCCGAAACGCAGGGCAGGGCGACCTACACGATGCAGTTCGAGGCCTACGAAGAGGTCCCACCGAACATCGCCGAGAAGATCGTCGAGCAGCGCACCGGCGAGCCGGTCCCGGCATAGAGGCCGCGGCCGCGGACAGCCCCAGGCGGTAGGGGGCGTCCAGCGAGCATTCAAGGCAGGGCAGGATTTAGATAGATTTCCGTGGTTCGCCCTCTCGGGGCGGACCTACAAGTCGATACAGGAGCGAAAGAGAAAGTGGCTAAGGAGAAGTTCGAGCGCGACAAGCCTCACGTCAACGTCGGCACGATCGGACACATCGATCACGGCAAGACGACCCTGACGGCTGCCATCACGACGGTCCTGGCCGAGAAGGGTGGCGCCGAGGCCCGCAGCTTCGAGGAGATCGACAACGCCCCCGAGGAGAAGGAACGCGGGATCACGATCGCCACCTCGCACGTCGAGTACCAGACCGAGAACCGCCACTACGCCCACGTCGACTGCCCCGGGCACGCCGACTACGTCAAGAACATGATCACCGGCGCGGCCCAGATGGACGGCGCGATCCTGGTCGTCTCGGCCGCCGACGGGCCCATGCCGCAGACGCGCGAGCACATCCTGCTGGCCCGCCAGGTGGGCGTTCCCTACATCGTCGTGTTCCTCAACAAGGCCGACATGGTCGACGACGAGGAGCTGTTGGAGCTGGTCGAGGTCGAGGTTCGCGAGCTGCTCAGCGAATACGACTTCCCGGGCGACGACATCCCCTTCATCGTCGGCTCGGCGCTCAAGGCGCTCGAAGGCGACGACGGCGCCAAGGAGAAGATCCTGGAGCTCGCGGCGGCGCTGGACACCTACATCCCCGAGCCCGTCCGGGAGCTCGACAAGCCCTTCCTGATGCCGATCGAGGACGTCTTCTCGATCACCGGCCGCGGCACCGTCGCCACCGGCCGTATCGAGCAGGGCGTGGTCAACACCGGCGACACGGTCGAAATCGTGGGTGTCCACGAGTCGACCAGCACGGTCGTCACGGGCGTTGAGATGTTCCGCAAGATCCTGGACGAGGGCCAGGCCGGCGACAACGTCGGCTGCCTGCTGCGTGGGACCAAGCGCGAGGAGATCGAGCGCGGTCAGGTCCTCTGCAAGCCCGGGTCGATCACCCCTCACACCACCTACAAGGCCGAGGTGTACGTGTTGAAGAAGGAGGAGGGTGGACGCCACACCCCGTTCTTCACCGGCTACCGGCCGCAGTTCTACTTCCGTACCACCGACGTGACCGGCCTCGCCAAGCTCCCCGACGGAGTCGAGATGGTGATGCCGGGAGACAACGTGCAGATGGAGATCGAGCTGATCCAGCCGATCGCCATGGACCAGGGCCTCCGGTTCGCGATCAGGGAGGGCGGTCGCACGGTTGGCTCCGGCGTGGTCACCGAGATCATCAAATAGCACCCTGCGCGGCGGGCGGAGAACCGGCCGGCGCGCATACTGAGAGTCCGATACGACAGTTCGCGAAAGCCCGCCGGTTGCGGTGCGGCCGCGACGCCGCCCTTTAGGGCCCCGGGCGCCGAGCAGGCGCCGGTGGCCGTTTGCCCAGCGGGTGGGCGGCGCTCGGCCAGAGCCTCCCGGGGCAGGGCAAGCAGGACACAGCAGCACAACTTCAAAAACCACACGAACGAGAAGCCCAGAGACACAGTGGCCGCAGCTACCCAGAACAAGATCCGCATCCGCCTGAAGGCGTACGACACCTCCGCGATCGAGTCCGCCGCGAAGGAGATCGTCGAGACGGCGACCCGTACCGGGGCGAGCGTCTCCGGGCCGGTTCCCCTACCCACCGAAAAGAACGTCTACTGCGTGATCCGCTCTCCCTTCAAGGACAAGGACTCCCGCGAGCACTTCGAGATCCGCACCCACAAGCGCCTGATCGACATCCACCAGCCGACGCCCAAGACGGTCGACTCCCTGCAGCGCCTCGACCACCTCCCGGCCGGTGTGGACATCGAGATCCGCCTGGCCACCTGAAGCCCTTCCGCCCCGCCAGCCCTCGCACGCAATGCCCTCGATCCTCGCCAGAAAGCTCGGAATGACCCAGGTCTTCGGCGAGGACGGCAACGTCGCCCGCGTGACCGTGCTCGAGGCCGGGCCCTGCCCGTTGACGGCCGTGCGCACCACCGAACGCGACGGTTATGCGGCGATCCAGCTCGCCTTCGGCGCCTCCAAGGAGAAGCACCTGACGAAAGCCCAGCTCGGGCACCTGCGCAAGGCCGACGCCCCGCCGATGCGGGCGCTCGCCGAGTTCCGCCTGCAGGAGGGCGAGGAGGCCCCCGCCGAACTCGGGCAGACGGTCACGGTCGAGGCCTTCACCCCCGGTGAACGGGTGAAGATCCGCGGCACCTCCAAGGGCAAGGGCTTTCAGGGGACGATCAAGCGTCACAACTTCAAGAGCGGGCCCAAGAGCCACGGCTCCCACAACGTCCGGGCTCCCGGCTCGATCGGCGCCTCGGCCACCCCCTCGCGGGTCCTCAAAGGCATCCGCGGGCCCGGCCAGATGGGCAACAAGCGCGTCACCCAGCGGGGCCTCGAGGTCGTGCGGATCGACGCCGCCGACAACCTGCTGCTCGTCCGGGGCTCGGTCCCCGGTCCCCCCGGCTCCGTGGTTGAGGTCCGCTCCGATGGTTGACGCTCCCGTGCTCGGCGGCACCGCATCGGCCAAGGCCCAGCTGCCCGAGGAGGCCTTCGGCGAGGACTTCACGCGTGGCCTGGTCCACCAGAGCGTGCGCGCCGAGCAGGCCGCCCGCCGCCGCGGCACCGCCGCCACCAAGAACCGCGCCGCGGTCTCGGGCGGTGGCGCCAAGCCGTGGCGCCAGAAGGGCACCGGCCGCGCTCGCGCAGGCTCGAGCCGCTCGCCGTTGTGGACCGGGGGAGGCACCGTGTTCGGTCCCCAGCCCCGCTCATACACCTTCAAGGTCAACCGCAAGGAGCAGCGCCGGGCGCTGCGCAGCGCCCTCTCCATGCACGCCCAGCGGGGCTCGCTGGCGATCCTCGCCGAGGGCGCCTTCTCGGCGCCCCGCACGGCCCGTGCGGCGGAGCTGCTGGAGGACTGGGAGCCCAAGGTCCCCCGCGAGCGCCCCACCCTCGTGGTGCTGACCGAGCAGGAGGGCGAGGCCGCCCTGTCGTTTCGCAACCTCGCCCGCGTGGCCGTGCTGAGGCCCCAGGACGTCGGCATCAGCGACCTCCTCCAGGCGGCAACGCTGCTCGTGTCCCAGCCCGCGATCGAGGGGCTCGTGTCACGCACCGGACCCACCCGTCGCGGCGCCGAGGCGAAGGAGGGCTGATGGACGCCACGCAGGTGATCATCCGTCCCGTCGTCTCAGAGAAGAGCTACGTGCTCGCGGCGCTCGACCGCTACACCTTCCGGGTACACGCCGACGCCCACAAGACCCACATCCGCCAGGCCGTCGAGAGCCTCTTCGACGTCCACGTGGTAGACGTCCGCACGATGAGCGTCAAGGGCAAGCCCAAGCGCCGGGGCACCACCCCCCGCGGCAGCACCCGCCGCTGGAAGAAGGCGATCGTGCAGATCCGCGCCGGCGAGAACATCCCCGTATTCCAGGGCCTGGCGGCCCTCGAGGAGTAGGAGCGCCAGCCGATGCCGATCAGAAAGCCGAAGCCCACCAGCCCGGGAATGCGGTTCGTGTCCTACCCGGACTTCGCCGAGGTCACCCGCTCCAAGCCCGAGAAGAGCCTCACCGAAGGCCTCAAGAAGAGCGGCGGGCGCAACGCCCATGGGCGCAAGACCTCCCGTCACCGCGGCGGCGGCGCCAAGCGCGCCTACCGCAGGATCGACTTCAAGCGACGCAAGGACGCGGTCGAGGCGCAGGTCGCCGCGATCGAGTACGACCCCAACCGCTCCGCCTACATCGCCCTGCTGCACTACCTCGACGGCGAGAAGCGCTACATCCTCGCCCCCCAGCGGCTGACCGTGGGGATGAGGGTCCGCTCCGGTGACGAGGCCGAAATCGCCGTGGGCAACAGCCTCGAGCTGGCCCGCATGCCGGTCGGCACGGTCGTCCACAACATCGAGCTTCAGCCCGGCCGCGGAGGGCAGATGGCCCGCTCCGCCGGGGCCTCGGCCCAGCTGATGGCCAAGGATGCCGGCATGGCCACCCTGCGCCTTCCCTCGGGGGAGATGCGCATGGTCCGCGCCGAGTGCCGTGCCACCGTCGGCACGCTCGGCAACCCCGAGCACCAGAACGTGAAGGTCGGCAAGGCCGGCCGCAAGCGCCACATGGGCGTTCGCCCGCAGACACGCGGCACGGCCATGAACCCGGTCGACCACCCCCACGGCGGGGGCGAGGGGTCGACCACCGCGGGCCGCCACCCGGTCACCCCCTGGGGCGTGCCGACGCTCGGCTACCGCACCCGCAAGCGCAACAAGCCCTCCAACCGCTACATAGTCCGTGGCCGCCGCCGCGGGAAGGGCAAGGGACGATGAGCCACCAGCCTGCAGGGGGCCGCCGATGAGCCGCTCCAGCAAGAAGGGCCCGTGGGTCGAAGAGCGGCTGATGCGCCGCATCGAGGCCCTGAACGCCGAAAACAACAAAAAAATGCTGCGCACCTGGTCGCGCGCCTCGACCATCTTCCCCGAGATGGTGGGTCACACGATCGCCGTCCACGACGGCAAGCGCCACGTCCCCGTCTTCATCAGCGAGGCGATGGTGGGCCACAAGCTGGGGGAGTTCGCCCCCACGCGCGTGTTCCGCGGCCACGCCGGTTCCGGAAGGGTGAGATGACCCCCGAGGACGACCAGCGCGACGAGCCCCGCAGCGAGGACGCACCCGCCGAGGGCGTCGCCGAGGAGCCCGCCGTCGAGGCCGAGGCCGAGCAGCCGGCTGCCGAGGAGCCCGTGGCCGAGGAGCAGTCCGGCGCCGGGCCGGCCGAGCCGGGCGCCGAGCAGGCGCCCCGCAAACGCGTGCGCCGGCCGCGCCGCAAACAGGCCGAGGGGGAGGACTCCGAGGAGCAGCCGGCGGCGAAAAAAGCTCGCGGCAAAGCGGCCGCCGAGAAAGCTCCGGCGGAGAAAGCCGCCAAAGCGGCTCCCGCCTCCGCCCCGCGGCGCGCCAAACCCGGCACGGGGCCGCGCCGGCGCGTGGTTCGCGCCCACGCCCGCTACGTGCGCACCTCCGCCCGCAAGGCCCGGATGGTGTGCGGGCACCTGCGCGGCAAGACCGTCCAGGACGCCCGCGCTATCCTCGCCTTCACCCCGCGCGAGGTCGCCCGCGATTGGAGCAAGCTGCTGGAGTCGGCGGTGGCCAACGCCGAAAGCAACCACGAGCTGCTCGAGGAAGACCTGATCGTGCGGGACGCCTACGCCGACGAAGGGCCCACGATCAAGCGCTTCCGGCCCCGGGCGATGGGCCGGGCGACGCCGATCGCCAAGCGCACGAGCCACCTCACGATCGCGCTGGCGATCAGGCCGGAGCCGGTGGCGACCAAACCGAAGAAACGAAAGAAAGACTGAGATAGATGGGACAGAAGGTTCATCCAGAGGCAATGCGCGTGGGCTATATCCACGACTGGAAGTCCAACTGGTTCAACGAGCGCCACTTCGCCGAGTTCCTCGCCGAGGACGTCCGTGTCCGCGAGCACATCGTCAACAAGCTCTCCCACGCAGGGCTTTCGGAAATCACGATCCGCAAGGACGCCAACGAACTCGAGGTCAACATCCACACGGCCCGTCCGGGGATCGTGATCGGCAAGTCGGGCACCGAAGTGGACGCTCTGCGTCGCGACCTGCACCGCATGACCAAAAAGCAGATCAAGGTCAACATTCTTGAGATCAAGCGCCCCGAGCTCGACGCCAAGCTCGTGGCCCAGTCGATCGCCGAGCAGCTCCAGAACCGCGTCGCCTTCCGGCGCGCGATGAAGCGGGCCCTCACCAGCGCGATGCGATCCGGCGCCAAGGGCGTGAAGATCCAGGTCGCCGGGCGCCTGGGCGGAGCCGAGATGGCGCGCACCGAAAGCTACTCCGACGGGCGCGTCCCGCTGCACACGATGCGTGCCGACATCGACTACGGCTTCTATGAGGCCCGCACCACCTTCGGGCGCATCGGCGTGAAGTGCTGGGTCAACAAGGGCGAGATCATGCCCGAGGGCTACACCGGCGCCGACCTCACCGACATGTCCGCGCCCGCACCTCCGAGCTCCGAGCGCGATGGTCGCGGCCGGGGCGATGGCCGCGGCCGTGGCGGCGGTGGGCCGGGCGGCGGCGGACGTGGTGGTCAAGGCGGCGGACGTGGTGGTCAAGGCGGCGGCGGTCGCGGCGGGCCGGGCGGCGGCGGTCGCGGTGGTCAAGGCGGCGGCGGTCGCGGCGGGCCGGGCGGCGGCGGTCGCGGTGGGCCGGGCGGCGGCGGTCGTGGACGTCCAGGCGGCCCTGCAGGGGGCGGCCGCTGATGCTCTCCCCCAAGCGCGTAAAGCACCGCAAGCAGCACCGTGGCCGCCGGGCCGGAACCTCGCGCGGCCAGCTGCACGTGCAGTTCGGCGAGTACGGCCTGAAGGCGCTCGAGGGCGGCTGGCTCACCAACCGCCAGATCGAGGCTGCCCGTGTGGCGATGACCCGCAAGATCAAGCGTGGCGGGAAGGTCTGGATCAACGTCTTCCCCGACAAGCCGGTGACCAAGAAGCCGGCCGAGACCCGCATGGGGTCCGGCAAGGGATCCCCCGAAGGCTGGGTGGCGGTCGTCAAGCCCGGCCGCGTGATGTTCGAGCTCGCCGGCGTGTCCGAGCCGCTGGCCCGGGAAGCGATCCGCCTGGCAGCCCACAAGCTCCCCGTCAAGACCAAGTTCGTGCTGCGCGAGGACTAGGAGCCGGTGGCGATGAAAGCTAGCGAGCTGCGCGATCTCGACGACAACGAACTGCGCAAACGGGTGGCGGAGCTCTCGAAAGAGATCTTCGGCCTGCGCTTTGCGAACGCCACCGGCGAACTCGACGACACCGCTGGCCTGCCTCGCGCCAAGCGCGACCTGGCTCGCGCCCTGACCGTCACCCGCGAGCGCGAGCTCGATGCGGCCGACCCACGATAAGAGCCCGATAGGAAACCCAGATCACCATGGCTGACGAACCAGAGACTCCAGACGAGCCGGACACCCCCGAGCCCGAGCAGCCCCAGGACGCCGCTCCGGAGGCCCCCCAGGCCGAGGCTCCCGCCGAGGACGCCCCCGAGGCCGCCCAGGAGGCCGAGGCTGCCGACGCCGGCGACGACGGACAGGACGCCGAGCCGGCCGCCGATGCCGGTGAGCCCGCCCCGCCCGCGGAGCAACTGTCCTCCAAGGAGCGCCGCCGGCGCTCCCGCTCCCAGCACGCCGGGCCGGCCAAAGCGCCCCGCAGCCCGGAGGAGCGCCACGCCGAGCGCCTGGAGGAGCGCCGCCGCAAGGCCGCCCGCCGGCGTACCCGTCGCGTCCAGGAACGCGCCAAAGCAGCCGAGCGCCGCAAGAGTGCCCCGGCCGCGGAGGAGCTCCCGCCCGTGCACGCCCCCACCGGCGGCACCCGTCGCATGCGCCAGGGGATCGTCGTCTCCGACAAGGCCGAGAAGACGATCACGGTCCGCATCGACATCGCCCGCCGCCATCGCCGCTACGAGAAGATCGTGCGCAGCTCGAGCACCGTCCACGCCCACGACGAGAACAACGACGCCCACGAGGGCGACGTCGTGCGGGTGGTGGAGAGCAGGCCACTGTCGCGGACCAAGCGCTGGGCGCTCGTGGACGTTCTGGAGCGGGCCCGATGATCCAGAACGAGACCCGCCTGCGGGTGGCCGACAACTCCGGCGCCCGCGAAATCCTCTGCATCCGCGTGAAGGGCGGCTCCCAGCGCCGCTACGCCTTCGTCGGCGACGTCATCACCGCCACCGTCAAGCAGGCCAACCCCCAGGGCACGGTCAAAAAGGGCGAGGTCGTGACGGCTGTCGTGGTGCGAACGAAGAAGGCAATCGGGCGCGAGGACGGCACCTACATCGCCTTCGACGAGAACGCCGCCGTGATCATCGACGAGCAGAACAACCCCCGCGGGACGCGGGTCTTCGGACCGGTCGCCCGCGAACTGCGCGACCGCAACTTCATGAAGATCGTCTCCCTCGCCCCGGAGGTCCTGTGAGCAAGACCAAGGACACGGACACCCGCCGCCAGCTGAAGATCCGCTCGGGCGACCAGGTGAAGGTGATCAGCGGCAAGGATCGCGGCAAGACCGGCCGGGTGCTCCGCGTCGAACCCCGCAAGAACCGGCTGTTCGTCGAGGGCCTGAACATGATCAAGCGTCACACCAAACCGCACCAGGTGGCCGGCGCCCACACCGAACAGCGGATGGGGGGCGTGATCGAGCGCGAGGGGCCGATCCACGTCTCCAACGTGATGCTGCTCGACACCAAAGGGAACCCCACCAGAGTGGGCATCGAGCGTGTGGACGGAAACCGCGTCCGGGTCGCCAAGGCGACCGGAGCAAGGCTCGAGTAGGGCTCAGATGGCAGCCACCGAAACCGCACCCCCCGCGCGTATGAAGACCCGCTACCTGGAGGAGATCCGCCCGGCGCTGATCGAGCGCTTCGGCTACTCCTCGGTGATGCAGGCTCCCAAGCTCCAGAAGATCACGGTCAACATGGGCGTCGGCCTCGCCAAGACGGACTCCAAAGTCCTGCGCGCCGCCACCGAGCAGCTGGCCACCATCGCCGGCCAGCAACCCAGCGTCCGCCGGGCCCGCAAGTCGATCGCGGCCTTCAAACTTCGCGAGGGCAACCCCGTCGGGGTCGCCGTCACCCTCCGTGGCGACCGCGGCTACGAGTTCCTCGACCGCCTCGTGTCGATCGCGATCCCGCGGATCAGGGACTTCCGCGGCCTCAGCCCGCGTTCCTTCGACGGCCGCGGCAACTACTCCATGGGCGTTCGCGAGCAGATCATCTTTCCCGAGATCGACTACGACTCGATCGACGCGGTCCGCGGCATGGACATCACGATCACCACCTCCGCCGCCTCGGACGCCGAGGCCTTCGCCCTGCTGCACGCATTCGGGATGCCGTTCTCGGCCGACCGCCGTCCCCGCGGGTTCGAGACCCTCGACGTCTCCGGCACGGTCGAGGGCAGCAGCGCCCACCCGGCCCCGGCCGCGAAACCGGAGCCGGCCGCCGAGGAGCAGCCCGAGGCCGAGGAGACCGCGGCCGCCGAGGAGAGCCCCGCCGTAGAGGAGGCAACGGCCGCCGAGGAGGCACCCGCCGCCGGGGACACCGCGGCCGACGCCCCGACGGACGAGACCCAGACCGACGAGGCCCCGGAGGCACAGGCCGAGGACGCCGAGGAGCAGCAGGCGCAGGCCGATGCCCCGGCGGCGGACGCGCCCGAGGCAGAGGCGACCGACACAGCCGAGGCCCAAGCCGAGTCCGGTGAGCAGGACCAGGCGCAGGAGCCCGAGTCCGAGGACGAGCAGACCAATCAAGAGGAGGGCAGCGACTGATGGCAAAGACTTCGCAGCGCGTCAAACAGGCGCGCCCGGCCAAGTACAAAACCCAGGCCTATACTCGCTGCACTCGCTGCGGGCGCCCCCGTGCGGTGTACAGGAAGTTCGGGGTCTGCCGCATCTGCCTGCGCGAGCTGGCCCACGACGGCCAGATTCCCGGGATGACCAAGTCCTCGTGGTAGGCCCAACGAGTTAGAGAGAGCTTCAAGCAGCCATGTCCATGACCGATCCGATAGCCGACTTTCTCACGCGCGTGCGCAACGCGATCCGTGCCGCCCACGAGACGGTCGAGGTCCCGGCGTCGAAACTCAAGAGCGAGCTCGCGAGGATCCTCGACGAGCAGGGCTACATCGACTCCTGGTCGCTGATCCCCGCCCCCGACGAAGGGGCCGGGCAGCTGATCCAGATCCGCCTGAAGTACACCGACGACCGCCGCTCTGCGATCTCGGGGCTGCGGCGCGTCTCCCGCCCCGGCCGGCGCACCTACGTGGACGCCCGCCACATACCCAAGGTCCTCGGCGGCATGGGCACCTCGATCATCTCCACTTCCAGCGGCGTGATGACCGGCCACGACGCCCGCGCCGCGGGTGTCGGCGGCGAGGTCCTGGCACAGGTCTGGTAGCCGGCGAGCGATGTCGAGAATCGGAAGACAGCCGATCCCGGTGCCCGCGGGCGTGACGGTCTCGATCGAGCCCGAGAGCGTGCGCGTGAACGGGCCCAAAGGCGAACTCAGCGAGCGGGTCAACCGCGACATCGAGGTCGTCCAGGAGGGCGAGCAGGTGCTGGTCCGCCGGCCCACCGACCGCGGCGAACACCGGGCGCTCCACGGTCTCACCAGGACACTGGTGGCGAACATGGTCCAGGGGGTCACCGCGGGATACGAAAAGCGCCTGGAGATCCAGGGCGTGGGCTACCGGGCCGCGATGAAGGGCAAGAACCTGGAGCTCGCCGTGGGCTACTCCCACCCGGTTCCGATCCCGGCTCCGGAGGGCATCGAATTCGAGGTTCCCCAGCCGACCCGCATCGTCGTCAAAGGGATCTCCAAGCAGCTCGTGGGGGAGACCGCGGCGATCATCCGCAAGCAGCGTCCGCCCGAGCCCTACAAGGGCAAGGGGATCCGCTACGAGGGCGAGTACGTGCCCCGCAAGGTGGGCAAGCGGGCATGACCGTCAAAACCAAGGAGAATCGCCGCCTCTCGCGCCGCAGGCGCGTGCGCGCGAAGATCTCCGGCACCAGCGAGCGTCCCCGCATCTCGGTCTTCCGCTCCAACCGCGGCATCTGCGCCCAGCTCGTCGACGACGTGGCGGGGAACACGTTGGCGGCGGTCAACTGGTACGAGCCCGAGCTGCGCAAGCTGGGCAAAGGCGACTCCGCCGCCCGTGCCGGCGCCCTGCTGGCCGAGCGCGCAAAAGCAGCCGGGGTCTCACGCGCCGTTTTCGACCGCGGGGGCTACCGCTACCACGGCCACGTGGCCACCTTCGCCGACGCGATCAGAGAGGCCGGGCTCGAGGTCTAGGCGTCCCGCCGGGCCACGGACGCTACCCTCCCCCTTCTGCCATGTCCCCCGCTGTAGACAGAACCGTCGACCAGGCCGGCCTCGACCTGCAGGAGCGCGTTGTTGAGATCAACCGCGTCGCCAAGGTCGTCAAGGGCGGCCGCCGCTTCTCCTTCACCGCACTGGTCGTGGTCGGTGACGAACGCGACGTCGTCGGCGTCGGCTACGGCAAGGCCAACGAGGTGCCGCTGGCGATCCAGAAGGGCGTCGAGCGAGCCAAGAAGGACCTTTTCCGGGTGCCCCGCCACGGCTCCACGATCACCCACCAGACGACCGGCATATTCGGCTCCGGCCGGGTCCTGCTGAAGCCGGCCTCGCCCGGCACGGGCGTGATCGCCGGCGGCGGCGTGCGCGCCGTGCTGGAGCTCGCCGGCATCCACGACATCCTCTCCAAGAGCCTCGGTACGCAGAACCCGATCAACCTCGTCAAGGCCACCGTCGCCGGCCTGCGCGGCCTGCGCACGCCCGAGGAGGTGGGTGCCCTGCGCGGCCTCACCATCAACCAGGTCCTCGGCCTCGGGGGCGGCGCGGCCGCCGCGGAGGGCGCTGTCGGCGGCGAGGCTGCCGAGGCACAGGCTGCCGAGGTACAGGCGGCGGAGGCCGGCGCGGCTGCCGTCAACGGCACCGCTGAGCAGGCTCCGGAGGCTCAGCCCGAGAGCACCCAGGAGGCGTGATGGCCTCCCTCACCGTGACCCAGCGGCGCTCTCGCAACGGCGCCAACGCCAAACAGCTGGACACCCTGCGCTCGCTCGGCCTGCGCCGCATCGGCCACACCGTGCAGGTCAACGACACGCCCCAGGCGCGCGGCATGCTGCACGCCGTCCGCCACCTGATCGAGATCAAGGAGCGCTGATGAGCCCCGCCGCCGAGGAGCGCGAGCAGGAGCAGATCGGGCTCCACAATCTCGCCCCCACCCCCGGGAGCCGCCGCACGCGCAAGCGCGTCGGCCGCGGCGAGGGGTCCGGGAAAGGCAAGACCTCCGGGCGCGGACAGAAGGGCGCCGGCTCCCGTTCGGGCAGCAAGAGCCGGGCGAACTTCGAGGGCGGCCAGATGCCGATCCACATGCGGATGCGAAAGCTGCGCGGTCCGCACATGAAGAAGTCGATGCCGTTCGAGCCCTTCCGCACCCACACCCAGCCGGTCAACGTGTCCTCGCTGGAGGACCGTTTCGACGCCGGCACCGAGGTCACCCTCGAGCTGATGCGGAGCCGCGGATTGGCCACCCGCAAGGGGATCCCGGTCAAGATCCTCGCCAAGGGCGAGCTCTCCAAGGCGCTCAACGTGCAGGCCAACGCCTTCAGCGCCGGCGCCCGCCAGGCCATCGAGGCCGCCGGCGGCACCTGCACGGTCGTCGAGTAGCCCCTCCGGGCCTACCGGCCCATCCTCTAGAATCGGGCACTCCGCGCGGAAGATCCAACCGCGCCACCAAGCACGCGCATGCTCGCCACCATCCTCAACGCCTTCCAGGTCGCCGATATCCGGAAGAAGATCGGGTTCACGGCCGCGATGCTGCTGATCTACCGCTTCGGCTCGCACGTGCCGGTGCCGGGCGTCAACCTGTCGGCCGTCAACAACATCCAGAAGGAGTTCGGCGGCTCCAACATCCTCGGCCTGCTGAACCTGTTCTCGGGCGGCGGGCTCTCGAAACTGGCGATCTTCGCGCTGGGCATCATGCCCTACATCACCGCCTCGATCATCCTGCAGCTGCTGCAGGTGGCGGTGCCCTCGCTGGAAAAGCTCTCCAAGGAAGGCGAGGTCGGCCAGGCCCGCATCACCCAGTACACGCGCTACCTGACGGTCGGCCTGGCCTTCGCCCAGTCGATCGGCTACGTGTTCCTGTTCCACACGCTGCAGGCCAAAGCGGGCGAATCGGTGGTCCGTACCTTCGACGCTCCCCACATCCTGCTGATCGTGATCTGCCTCACGGCCGGCTGCGTGCTGCTGATGTGGATCGGCGAGTTGATCACCCAGCGCGGGATCGGCAACGGGATCTCGCTGCTGATCTTCTCCTCGATCGTCTCCCGCCTGCCGAGCGGCATCCAGGCCTGGTGGACCACCAACAACCAGGTCTTCAAGGTGATGATGCCGTTCCTCGTGCTGGCGGTTGTGGCCGGCATCGTGTTCGTCCAGGAAGGCCAGCGGCGGATCCCGGTCCAGTACGCCAAGCGCGTGATCGGGCGGCGGATGTCCGAGGGCGGGCAGACCTACCTGCCCCTGCGCGTGAACATGGCCGGCGTGATCCCGGTGATCTTCGCCGCCAGCCTGATGGCCTTCCCGCCCACCGTCGGGCAGCTCGTGAAAACCCGCTGGGGTCAGCACGTGTCGGACTTCTTCACCCCCAACGGCTGGCACTACGTGCTGGGCGAGTCGATCCTGATCATCATCTTCACCTACTTCTACACGGCGGTCACGTTCAACCCCGTGGACCAGGCCGAGAACCTGAAGAAGTACGGCGGCTTCATCCCCGGGGTGCGCCCGGGCCGCCCGACGGCCGAATTCCTCGACCGCATCCTCGCCCGCCTGACGTTCCCGGGGGCCCTGTTCCTGGCCGCCGTGGCGGCCCTGCCGGCGATCCTGATCGCCCGTACCCACCAGAACTTCTACTTCGGCGGAACATCGATCCTGATCGTGATCGGCGTGGCCCTGGAAACGATGAAGCAGCTCGAGGCCCAGCTGATGATGCGAAGTTACGAGGGCTTCCTGAAGTAGCCCCGCCTGCGGCGGGGGCCGTGCGCCCTGCCCGCAGCCGCCGTTGCAGGCGCCCCCAGCAGGACGGCCCCGCCGCAGCGAGGGGGGTACTCTCCCATGCTCGTGGCGGACCTGAACCTCATCCTCCTCGGTCCCCCCGGTGCCGGCAAGGGCACCCAGGCCGAGCGGCTGGTGGAAGATTTCGGCCTGCCCCACATCTCCACCGGCGACATGCTCCGCGCCCAGGTGGCGGCCGGCAGCGATCTCGGCCGGCGGGCCAAGGGCTACATGGACGCCGGAGACCTGGTCCCCGACGAGGTGATCATCGGCATGATCCTCGAGCGGATCGGCGAGAAGGACGCCGCCGACGGGTTCCTGCTGGACGGCTTCCCCCGCAACGAGCAGCAGGCCCAGGCGCTCGATGAGGCACTGGCGCGACTGGAGCGGCAACTCACGGCCGCGCTGCTGGTCGAGGTCCCCGACGAGGAGGTCGTGCGACGCCTCGCGGGCCGGCGGGTGTGCGTGAAGAACCCGAGCCACATCTACCACGTCGAGTTCGACCCCCCCAAGCACGAGGGCGTCTGCGACCAGGACGGCTCGCGGCTGATCCAGCGCGACGACGACCGCGAGGACACGATCCGCCGCCGTCTGGAGGTCTACCACGCCCAGACCGAGCCCCTGGTGGGCTTCTACGACCGTGCCGGGCTGCTCCGTCGCATCGACGGCCGCCGCGGCGCGGATGAGGTTCACGCCCACATGCGCGCCACGGTCGCCACGCTGCGACTGGAGGAGCAGCTCTGATCAGCTACTAAGCTCGATCCGGTGATCATCCGGAAGTCCCCAGCCGAGATCGAGAAGATGGCCCGCTCCGGGCTCGTCCTGGTGGCCACCCTCGACCTGCTCGAGAGCTCCATCCGAGCGGGTGTCAGCACCGCCGAGCTGGACGAGATCGCCGAGCGCTTCATCCGCTCCCACGGGGCCATCCCGACCTTCAAGGGCTACCGCGGCTTCCCCGCCTCGATCTGCGCCTCTCCGAACTCGATGATCGTCCACGGCATCCCCGGGCCCTACCGCCTCCAGGGCGGCGACATCATCTCCGTGGACGTGGGCGTGACGCTGGACGGCTGGGTGGCCGACGCGGCCCGGACGTTCCCGGTGGGCCGGATCGACGGCGCCGCCCAGGGCCTGCTCTACGCGACCGCCCGCTCGCTGCACGCCGGGGCCGCCCAGTGCGTTCCGGGCAGGCGGGTGGGCGACGTCTCCCACGCCATCCAGGAGGTCGTCGAGGCCTCCGGCCTGTCGGTCGTGCGCTCGCTCGTGGGCCACGGCGTGGGACGCAACATGCACGAGGACCCCCAGGTCCCCAACTACGGCAAGGCGGGCAGGGGCCCGCTGCTGGAGGAGGGGATGGTGCTGGCGGTCGAGCCGATGACCACGGCCGGGCGGCCGGGGGTGCGGATCGCCTCCGACAACTGGGCGATCAACACCGAAGACGGGTCGCTGGCGGCTCATTTCGAGTTCACCGTGGCGGTCACGGCCGAGGGCCCGAGGGTCCTCACGCCCTGGCACCTGCCACCTCAGGAGCGCTCCGGGGAGCCGCTGGCCGAAGGCCTCGCCAGCGCGAGCTGAGGAGGACCCGGTCCTCGCGGCCCGGTTGCTACCATCTTGGGTCGTGCCCGAGTCGGAGGCGTATGCCTCGGAGTAGGGTGCATCCTCGGTTTGGTAGCGGCTGCCGCAACGGCAGCCAGAGCCTCGCCGCCGGAACTCAAGCGCCGAAAGGGATCATGAAGGTCAGACCGTCGGTCAAGCCGATGTGCGAGAAATGCAAGATCATCCGCCGCCATGGTGTGGTGCTGGTGATCTGCCAGAACAAGCGTCACAAGCAGCGTCAGGGCTAGGAGGCCGCGATGGCACGTATCGCCGGCGTCAACCTGCCGCTGAACAAGCGCTCGGAGATCGGCCTCACCTACATCTACGGGATCGGTCGCCCGACCGCCAACAAGGTCCTCGCCGGCGTCGGGGTCAGCCCCGACACCTACGTCCGTGACCTCACCGAGGACGAGGTGGCCAAACTGCGCGACCTCATCGACGAGCAGCTCACCGTCGAGGGGGACCTGCGCCGCGAGCGCTCCCAGGACATCAAAAGACTTCAGGACATCGGCTCCTACCGGGGCCTGCGCCACCGCCGCGGCCTGCCCGTGCGGGGCCAGAAGACGAAGACCAACGCGCGCACCCGCAAGGGTCCCAAGCGGATGCAGGTGGCCGGCAAGAAGAAGGCCGGCAAGAAGTAATGCCGGCAGCCCCGAAACGCGCGCGCGGAAGGCGCAAGCCGAAAAAGAACATCCCGGTCGGACAGGCCCACATCAAGACGTCCTTCAACAACACGATCGTGTCGCTCACCGACACCTCCGGCAACGTGATCGCGTGGGAGTCGGCGGGCGGCGCCGGCTTCAAGGGCTCGCGCAAGTCCACCCCCTTCGCCGCCCAGGTCACCGCCGACGCGGCCGCCCGCAAGGGGCTCGAGCAGGGGCTCCAGAAAGTCGAGGTCTACGTCAAGGGGCCCGGCTCCGGGCGCGAGACCGCGATCCGCTCCCTGCAGGCCGCCGGCCTCGAGGTGACCGGCGTCAAGGACGTCACCCCCCAGGCCCACAACGGCTGCCGCCCCCGCAAGCGGCGGAGGGTCTAGAGCGTGGCCCGCGACACCGGCCCCCAGTGCAAGCAGTGCCGCCGCGAGGGACAGAAGCTGTTCCTGAAGGGCGAGCGCTGCCTGACCGACAAGTGCGGCGTGGAGCGCCGCTCCTACCCGCCCGGAGAGCACGGTCGCGGCCGGCTCAAACAGAGCGAGTACCGCGTCCAGCTGCGTGAGAAGCAGAAGGCCCGCCGCTACTACGGCGTGCTGGAGAAGCAGTTCCACGGTTACTACGTGAAGGCCTCGCGCCAGCCCGGGATCACGGGCGAGAACCTGCTCGCGCTGCTCGAGTGCCGGCTGGACAACGTGCTCGTACGCCTCGGCTTCGCGGCCTCCCGCCGCCAGGCGCGCCAGCTCGTCCGTCACGGCCACTGGACCGTCAACGGCAGGCGGGTGGACATCCCCAGCTACCAGGTCCGCCCGGGCGACGTGATCGCCATCAAGGCGGACACGCCGGCTACCCAGGTGATCCGGGACGCAACCGAGCTCACCGGGCAGATCCCGGCGTGGCTCCAGGCCGACCACGAGTCGCTGTCGGCCAAGGTGCTGCGCAAGCCGGAGCGGCGCGAGGTTGCCGCCCCGGTGCAGGAGCAGCTCATCGTCGAGCTGTACTCGAAGTAGCAGTACCACGGCTAGCGGCCCGAGGGACGCGGGCCCACGCAACAGCCGCCGGCGGCGTGCCACAGACGGCCGGCAGACGACCAAAACGACGTTAGGACTCTCATGCTCGACTTCCAAATCCCCCGGATCACAAGCGAGTCGGTGGAGCAGAACCGCGGCACGTTCACAATCGAGCCGCTCGACCGCGGCTTCGGCTACACGTTCGGCAACTCCCTGAGGCGCGTGTTGCTGTCCTCGCTCGCGGGCGCGGCCGTCACCAGCGTCCGGATCGAGGGCGTGGCCCACGAGTTCTCGACCATCTCAGGCGTCAAGGAGGACGTCACCGACATCGTCCTGAACCTGAAGGGCGTCGTCTGCCGCATGCACTCCGACGCCAGCGAGGTCGAGGCTCCGCTGGTCGTGACCGGGCCCGGCGAGATCACGGCCAAGGACATCGACCTGCCCGCCGGGGTGGAGATCCTCAACCCCGACCTGCACATCGCCACGCTCGAGAAAAAAACCAAGCTCGAGCTGTACATGACGATCGGCCGCGGCCGCGGCTACCGTCCGGCCGAGGAGAACAAGTCGGCCGACCAGCCGATCGGCGTGATCCCGATCGACTCCATCTTCTCGCCGGTCAGGCGCGTCGCCTACGCCGTCGAGCAGGCCCGTGTGGGGCAGAAGACGGACTTCGACAAGCTCACCCTCGACATCGAGACCGACGGCTCGATCGACCCCCAGGCGGCCCTTCGCGAGGCGGCCGAGCTGTTGATCAGCCAGCTGGCGATCTTCACCGACGCCGACCGCATCCAGGAGCTGCGGGCGGCCCCCGGCGGCCAGCTCGACGGCCACGGCCTGACGGTCGGCCCGGGCGGCGCGGCGCCGGCCCTGCAGGGTGAGGAGTATGGGATCCTGATCGAGGAGCTCGAGCTCGGCGTGCGCTCCTACAACTGCCTCAAGCGCGCCGGCATCCAGACCGTCGGGGACCTGATCTCGAAGTCCGAGGCGGAGCTCAACGCGATCCCCAACTTCGGTAAAAAGTCGATCGACGAGGTCATCGAAACGCTGCACTCCCGCGGCCTGAACCTGCGCCAGGACTAGACCGCCCGCCGTCCCGAACCCAGCAACCGCCCCGATGCGCCACCAGAAGACACGCAACAAGCTCAGCCGCGACTCCGCCCACCGCAAGGCGCTGCTGATGAACCTGTCCAAGGAGCTGATCGATCACGAGCGGATCGAAACCACCCAGGCGAAGGCGAAGGCGGTCCGCCCGGAGGTCGAGAAACTGATCACGCTCGCCAAGCGCGGCGACCTGCACGCCCGCCGCCAGGCCCTCTCGACCCTCTCCCAGGACAAGTTCGCGGTCCACAAGCTGTTCGCCGAGCTCGGCCCCCGCTACGCCGAGCGCCCCGGCGGTTACACGCGCATCCTGAAGCTCGGCCCGCGCCGCAGCGACGCGACCGAGATGGTCTTCATCGAGCTGGTGTAGCGCCACCGGACGCCGCCACGGCGTCTGCGGATGGTCACGAAGCTCACGATCGAGTACGACGGCGCCGGCTTCTGCGGCTGGGCCCGCCAGCCCGGCGAGCGGACCGTCCAGGAGGAGCTGGAGCGCGCACTGCGCACGATCCTGGGCGAGCTCGACGGCGAGGGCCGCCCGCTGAACCTGACGGTCGCCGGGCGCACCGACCGCGGCGTCCACGCCTGGGCCCAGGTCGCCAGCTACCGGCACGAGGCCGTCGACCCGTCGCGCCTCAACGGCCTCCTGGGGGAGGACGTGGCGGTGCTCGCCAGCGAGCCCGCCGCGCCCGGCTTCGACGCCCGCCGTGATGCCCTCAGCCGCACCTATTGCTACCGCGTCCTGGCCCGGCGCACCCGCAGCGCGTTCGAGCGCGGACGCGCCTACTGGTGGTTCGCGGAGGTCGACCGGGGGGCCCTGGCGGAATGCGCCGCCGCGCTCCCGGGCCGGCACGATTTCACCGCCTTCACCCCCACGGAGACCGAGCACGTGCGTTTCGTGCGCGACGTGGTGCGCGCCGAATGGGTGGGGGAGGGCGAGCTGCTGGAGTTCTGGATCGAGGCCGACACCTTCCTGCGCCACATGAACCGGGTGCTCGTCGGCACGATGCTCGAGGTGGCCGCCGGCAAGCGCTCCTTCGAGCAGTTCGCGAGCCTGCTGGAGGGCGCCCCCCGCAGCGAGGCCGGGCCCACCGCCCCGGCCCACGGCCTGGCGCTGGCGAGCGTCTCCTACGGCCCCTGACGGGCCCCGCGGCTTCACCGGCTGTTCAACAGCGGGGCCGGGTCGGCGCCTATGCTGGACAGGACATGTTGAACGTGCTGCTGACCAACGACGACGGCATCGAGGCCGACGGCCTGCAGGCCCTGCGCCGCGCCCTCGTCGCCCTCGACGGCGTGCGCCTGGCGGTGATCGCACCGGACGGCAACCGCTCGGCGATGGCCCGCTCGATCACCACCCGCCGGCCGCTGTGGGTGGCGGAGGTCCCGTTCTCGGACGGCAGCAGCGGCTACGCCACCGACGGCACCCCGGTGGACTGCGTGCGCCTGGCCGGCCTGGGCCTGGTCGAGGGCTTCGCCGCCGACCTCGTGGTCGCGGGCATCAACCACGGCGCCAACCTCGGCGACGACATCACCTACTCCGGGACAGTGGCGGCGGCGCTGGAGGGGGTCGTGCTCGGCCTGCCCGCGATCGCAGTCTCCCAGCAGTCCCGGGCGGGGGCGCTGGACTACCGCTTCGACGGCGGTTTCGGCTTCGAGATCGCGGCCGCCTTCGTGGCGCGGCTGGTGGCGAACATCGAGGACGTCCCGCTGCCGAGCAAGAGCCTGCTGAACATCAACGTCCCGGCCGCCCCTCCGGTGGGGGTCGAGGTGACGAGCCTCGGCAACCGCATCTACCGCGACGAGCTCAAGCTCGAGAGCGAGGAGGAGCACGGCCGCCGCTATTGGATCTACGGCTCGGACCCGGGCTTCCACGACGTCCCCGGCACCGACCTGGCGGCGGTGGCGGCGGGGCGCATCGCGATCACCCCGATCCATTTCGACCTGACCGACCGCCCCAGCATCGAGGCTCTGGCCCGCTTCGACCTGCAGGCCCTGCTCGACCCAGCGGCGCGGGAAGCGATGCCGTGAGGCTGTCGTGAGCGCCGCTCCCGGCGCCGCCGGCACCTCGGCGAAGCCGCCCAGGGACGTCAGCGACCGTGCGCGCGAGCTGCGCGAGCAGCTCGAACACCACTCCCACCGCTACTACGTCCTCGACGACCCCGAGATCGGCGACGAGGAGTACGACCGCCTGCTCGACGAGCTGCGCGGGATCGAGGCGCGGTTCCCGGCGCTCGCGACCCCGGACTCGCCCACCCAGCGGGTCGGCGGAGAGCCGGTCGGGCGCCTGGAGAAGGTCCGCCACCTGGAGCCGATGCTGTCGCTCGCCAACGCCCGCTCGGAGGCGGAGCTGCGGGCCTGGGTGGAGCGGATGCGCAACCACCTCGCCCGCGAGGGCATCGAGCAGAAGGACTTCGAGTACGTGGTCGAGCCCAAGATCGACGGCCTGGCGATCAGCCTGCTGTACCGGGACGGCGTGCTCGAGCGGGGCGCAACGCGCGGCAACGGCGAGATCGGCGAGGACGTCACCCACAACCTGCGCACGATCGGGGCGGTCCCGCTGCGCGTCCGCGACGCCCCCAGCCTGCTGGAGGTGCGGGGCGAGGTGTACATGTCGCTGAAGGACTTCACGGCCCTCAACGAGCGCCGCGCCGAAGCCGGCGAGTCGACCTTCATGAACCCCCGCAACTCGGCCGCCGGGACGATCCGCCAGCTCGACCCCCACGACGCCGCCAAGCGCCCGCTGTCGATCTGGTGCTACCAGGTGGGGGTGACCGAGGGCCTCAGCTTCGAGCGCCATTCACAGGCGCTGCAGTGGCTCTCCGAGCACGGCTTCCGCGTCAACCCCGGCATCCGCACGCTCGACACCGAGGAGCAGGTGATCGCCCAGTGCCGCGAATGGGAGGCCCGCCGCGGGGAGCTCGACTTCGAGATCGACGGGGCGGTGGTGAAGGTGGACGACCTCGCCCTGCACCGGCGCCTGGGGACGGTCGGGCGCGAGCCCCGCTGGGCGATCGCCTGGAAGTTCCCGCCCACGACCGCCGTGACCACGCTCGAGCGGGTGATGTGGAACGTGGGCAAGTTCGGCGACCTGCGCCCCTACGCGGTGCTCGCCCCGGTCACCGTCGGGGGCGTCACGATCAAGCTCGCCACCCTCCACAACGAGGAGGACCTGGTCCGCAAGGACCTGCGCGAGGGCGAGGAGGTGATCGTGGTGCGCGCCGGGGACGTGATCCCGCAGGTCGTCTCCCCGGCCCCCCACGTGGTCGATCACCCCAAGCGCCCGCCCCATCCCGCGCCCCCCGCCCGCTGCCCGTACTGCGACACCCCCACGATCAAGCCCGAGGAGGGGGTCTTCACCTACTGCCCCAACCCCGTCTGTCCCGGACGGCAGTGGCAGCTGCTCAAGCACTTCGTCTCCCGCGGGGCGATGGACATCGAGGGGCTCGGAGAGAAGCACGTGGCGCTGCTGCAGGAGCGGGGACTGCTGCATACGGCCGCCGACTTCTACCGCCTCACCGAGGAGCAGCTGCTGGAGCTCGACGGCTTCGGGGAGATCTCCGCCCGCAAGGAGCTGGCGGCGATCGAGGCCTCCAAGCAGCGCCCGTTCGCGCGGGTCCTGTTCGCGCTCGGGATCGAGGAGGTGGGGGAGGTCACGGCCCGCAACCTGGTGCAGCGGATGCGCGACATCGACACGCTGATGGCCGCCACCCCGGAGCAGATCGCCGAGACCCCCGGGGTGGGGGAGAAGATGGCCGTCTCGATCCACGCCCAGCTGCAGGACGAGCGCATGGTCAAGCTGATCTCCGAGCTGCGCGAGCTCGGGCTGAGCTTCGCCGCGAGCGGCCCGGCGCCCTCGGAGGGGCCGCTGGCGGGCAGGACGCTGGTGCTCACGGGGACCCTGCCGGTGCTCTCCCGCGAGCAGGCCACCGAGCGGATCATGGCCGCCGGTGGGCGGGTCACGGGCTCGGTGTCGGCCAAGACTGACTACCTGGTCGCGGGCGAGAGCCCGGGCTCCAAGCTCGAGAAGGCCCAGCGCCTGGGTGTGGCGGTGCTCGACGAAGCCGGCCTGGAGAAGCTGCTGGCCGGCTAGGCGCCGCAGGCCAAGGCCAGACGTGCCGGCGGAGCTAGGGCGCCGAGCCCGCGAGGGTGATCGCGATGTGATCCTGGAAGACGTGGGCGGCGCCGGTTTCGATCGCGTCGGTGAAGATCGCGAAGGCCAGCATGTGGCCGTTGCTCGACGGGCAGTAGCCGACCAGGTTGGAAACGCCGGTCAGGGTTCCGGTCTTGCCCACGCAGCGCCCGGCGGCGGCGGTTTTGCGCATCCGCGTTTCCAGCGTGCCGCTGCGCCCGGCCACCGCCATCCGCGCCCGCAGCAGCTCCCCGACGGGGGTCGGGTACAGCGCCACCAGCATGTCGGCCACCTGGTAGGGGGAGGTACGGTCGGCTTCGGAGAGTCCGGAGCCGTCGTAGATCGTCGGGTGGATGCCGAGCAGCGAGGCGATCGTGGAGGACACCACCCGCACGCCGGCCGGGGTGCTGCCGGCTCCGGCCAGTCGGGCCCCCATCGCCTTCACGAGCATCTCGGCGAAGAAGTTGTCCGAGGGCGGGAGCATCAGCCCGACCAGCTGGGCGATCGTGGGGGAGGGCAACGTGGCCAGCTGGATCGCGCCGGGGGGCAGCGCCGTCGCGGCCCCGCCCGAGCCGCTGACGTGGACGCCGTCGGTGCGCAGCGCCGCCCGCAGCTGG
The DNA here is from genome assembly GCA_963758055.1 of uncultured Solirubrobacteraceae bacterium. GTDB lineage: Bacteria > Actinomycetota > Thermoleophilia > Solirubrobacterales > Solirubrobacteraceae > Palsa-744. The sequence goes on along the minus strand of CAVWTU010000003.1, from coordinate 337,572 downwards.
CGGGCCGCGTAGGCGGCCTGGGCGTGGCTCCCGCGTTCGCCGCCGCTTTCGCCGCGGTTGTAGGCCAGCGCGCTCAGGGACCCTTCCAGGAACGGGTCGGGGGCATAGTCGCTGGAGGGCTCGCCGCGGAGGCTGTCGAACATCGCTTCGTCGCCGATCACCTGGCCACTGACGCGGCGGATGCCGAGCGCCCTCAGCTGCCCGGCGAGGGCCGAGACGGGGCTGCCGACGCCGCCGTAGTGGCGCTCGATGAAGCCGCTGGAGCCGAACGTGGGGTCGCCGCCGCCGTACAGGTAGAGGTTGCCTTCCCAGACCCCTCCCGGGGCCATGTGTCCGGCGCCGTACACGGTCGTGCTGAGCCGGTATTCCGCTCCCAGGCGCTCGAGCGCGGCGGTGGCCGTGTAGAGCTTCTCCACCGAGGCCGGCGGGCGCATCGCCGTGGCCCGCTCGGAGAACAGGACCTGGTGGGTGGTGAGGTCGTAGACGTAGGCGCCGTCGTGGGGCCCGGCCGCCGCCAGCTGGCCCGCGATATCGCGCTGAAGGGCCGCCAGATCGTCCGCGGTGGGGGCCGCGGAGGCCGTTCCCGGCAACAGGATTGCCGCAAAACAGAGCAACGACGTGAGCTTTGCCGCCCAGGAAAGTTGCACGCGCACGTAGAATGTCCAGGCATGGGGAAGGTTGTCAAGCTGGAACCGACAGCCAAGCGCCGACCCTCTAGGGCAGGGAAGCCGCTGGCAGCACGTGGGGTAGGTCGCCCCGCGTCGACCGAGCGTCGCCGTCGCCGTCGCCGCGACAAGACCGCCCTGGTTCTCGGCGGAGGGGGCTTCACGGGCGGCGTTTACGAGATCGGGGCCCTCAGAGCCCTGGATTTGCTGGCCGTAAACAGCACCGTCAACAACTTCGACGTCTACGTCGGGACCTCCGCGGGCTCGTTCATCGCCGCCCTCTGCGCCAACGGCGTGACCCCCGAGGAGATGATGCAGGTGGTCACCCGCCAGGGGAACCTCCCGTTCAAGGACATCAGCCTCGGAGACCTGCTGCGCCCGAACTTCATGGACTACCTCCGCAAGGGGGTCACGATGCCGATCCGTGCAATCGAGATTGCACGCTCGATGCTCTCCCAGCCCGGCGGCGTGTCGCTGATGGACGTGGTCATGGGGCTGGCCGACGGGCTCCCCTCGGGGATCTACAACGGCTCCGGGATCGAGAGCTACCTGCACAACGTCCTCACCGAGCCCGGCCGGTCCGACAGCTTCACCGAGCTCGACTGCGAGCTCTACCTGACGGCCACCGACCTCGACACCTGCGAGCGGGTGGTGTTCGGGGTCAAGGGGGTGGGCGGCTCCGAGGACGTCCCGATCTCGACCGCCGTGCGTGCCTCGGGGGCGCTGCCGATGGTCTACGCCCCGGTGGAGGTCCACGACCGCGAGCTGATCGACGGTGGGATCGTGTCCACCACCAACCTCGACCTCGCGATCCAGGCGGGGGCCAAGCTGGTCGTCGTGATCAACCCGATCGTCCCGTTCGTGAACGATTTCAGCGGTCGCGTGCGGACGATGAAGGGGGTGCGCCCGCGCCGCGTGTCCGACATGGGCTTCGCCCAGATCGGCTACCAGGTCTTCAAGCTCGTCGCCCACCAGCGCCTGCACGAACTGGCCAAGGGCTGGGAGCAGCGCTACCCGGGCGTGGACATCGTCCTGATCGAGCCCGAACCCGACGACGAGCTGATGTTCCAGACCTCGATGATGAGCTTCACCTCGCGCGTGGAGATCGCCCGCCACGGGTTCGAGTCGGTCACCAAGCAGCTGGCGGGCGAATACGACCGCTACCAGGAGATCGCCGAGCGTCACGGCTTCGAGATCTCCCCCAAGCGCCTCCGCCAGGTGGTGGACCACTTCGACGACGAGGACGAAGAGGTCCGCTCCTGGCGCAAGATCCTCGAAGGCACCACCTCGGCGCTGCTGCGCCAGGCAGGCTCGGCCGCCGGCTAGCTGGGCCCCGCCGGCCCGGGCTCGGTCGCCCGCCGGCGCGCTTGCCCGTCAGCCCTGCTCGACGGCTTCCTCGAGCGCGTCCACCAGCCGCCCGACGGCGCTGACCACCGGCAGCGTGATGCGGACGTGGCCGGGCTCGCCGAGGGCGTCCCCGGCCGCCACCACGATCCCCCGGATCCCGAGCCGGCGAGGCCAACTCACCGCCGGAGATCCCCTCATAGGAGACCCACACGAAGTTGGCCTGGCTGTCGGCGACCTCGAAGCCGCGGTCGCGCAGGGCTCGGGTCAGCTCCTCGCGCCGCTCGCAGACGGCCCGGGTACGGGCTTCGATCAGCTCGGTGGTGGAGTGGATCGCCTCCAGGGCTCCTGCCTGGGAGACCTCCGAGACACCGAGGTCCGGATCGAGCTCGGCCAGCAGCTCCTCTGAGCCGGGCCCGCCGATGGCATAGCCGATGCGCAGTCCCGCCAGGCCCCAGGCCTTGGAGAAGCTGCGGAACACCAGCAGCTGGGGGAACTCCTCCAGCAGCGCCAGCGAGGAGTCCCGGGGCTGGGCGTCGGCGAAGTCCACCAGCGCCTCGTCGAGCAGCACCCCGACGCCCTGGGGCAGGCCCTCCAGCAGGCGGCGCAGCTCGGCCGTTGCAACCAGCTCCCCGGTGGGATCGTTGGGGCTGGCGAGCGCGATCACCCGTACATCCCCCTCTTGGGCGGCCGCGAGCAGCTCGTCGATGCCCCCGGTGACCCGCTCCGGGCGTCCGTGGGCGCGGCGGGCCATGAGCGGAAACAGCGGGTAGGAGGGCCACAGTGTGAGCAGCCGCTGGCCGGGCTCGATCAGTGCCCGGGTGGCCGAGCTCAGTAGCTCGGCGGCGCCGTTTCCGAGGATCAGCCGGCCGGACGGCACCCCGTGGCGCTCGGCCAGTTCTCCGCGCAGCTCCGAGCCCGTCAGGTGGGGATAGCGATACAGGCCGCGGCGGGCGATGTAGGTGATCGCGCCCACGACCCGCGGGTGGGGCAGCTCCGGCCAGGTCGTGTGGGAGAGATCGAGGGTCTGGATCTTGGCGAGCGCGTTGCGCTTGCGCTCGGCCGCCTGCTCACGCAGGCCGGCGTTGACCTCCTCCTCGGACATCCCTTCGAACTGGCGGTAGTAGTCGAGTAACCCCACGACATCGCCTTTTCTAGCAGCGCCCCGGGCACGCTCCCCCCGCTTGCGGGTGGCTCGCTCAGCCCGCGGGAGCTCCCCGCGTCAGGCTCAGCCCCCGCGGTTGTTGAGGTTGCCCGGCCCGTGGATGACCAGGAACCAGGCCAGGAAGGCGGCCGCACAGACGGCCGCGGTGACCGCGAAGATCCGGCCCAGCACCCCTGTGCGCTGGTCATGGCCCGCGGCCCGGCGGACCAGCACCCACGCCGCGTCCATACGCGCGCAGCAGTATCAGCACCCCGAACAGCAGCGCGAACAGGCCCACGAAGGCCATCAGGATGCCGAGGCTCACGCTGCCGGTGATGTACTGGGTCTCCGAGCCCAGCCACAGGCACGCCAGCGGGATCGGGCCCCAGCACAGCAGGCACAGGATCGTCATCGCGACCACCATGGCGGTGGCCAGCGAGCCGTCGATGCGCTGGCGCGCCTCGCTACCGCGCTTGGGCAGCGAGCGGAAGCGCACCGGCGCAGTCCCCGGCCGGCGGCCGACGAACAGGCCGCCGTTATCGGTTGGATCGGTGCGCACGCTGCCTTGATTCTCGCAGCTGACGAGCGTTTGCCCGTCAGCCGGCGTACAGCGAGTCGAAGATCTCCGCGTACTTGTCGTTTACGACGTTGCGCTTGACCTTCAGCGTGGGTGTCAGCTCGCCGGTCGGCTGGGAGAGGTCGTGGTCGAGGATCGCGAACTTCTTGACCTGCTCCACCTGGGCGTATTTGGCGTTGACCTTGTCCACTTCCGCCTGGATCAGCTCGTGGACCTCGGGGGCCCGGGACAGCGAGGGAATGTCCTCGGGCAGGCCGTGCTCACGGGCCCAGGCGGGCATCTCCTCCTCGTCGAGTGTGATCAGTATCACCGGGTAGGGGCGCTGGTCTCCGTGCATCACGGCCTGGGAGATCCAGCGCGACTGCTTGAGCTCGTTCTCGATGTTCGCGGGGGTCAGGTTCTTGCCCCCGGCGGTGATGATGATGTCCTTCTTGCGCCCGGTGATCGAGAGGTAGCCGTCCTCGTCGAGCGACCCGAGGTCCCCGGTGTGCAGCCACCCTTCCTCGACCCCGCCGAAGCCGGTGTCGGCCCGGTTGTGGTAGCCGTGGAAGATGTTGGCCCCTTTGATCAGGATCTCGCCGTCGTCGGCGATCTTGATTTCGACGCCCGGCAGCGCCCGCCCGACGGTGCCGAACCTGTGGTTCGCGGGCGTCGAGAAGGTGGCGGCGGTGGAGGTCTCGGTCATGCCGTAGCCCTCGAGCACCGGAACCCCGCAGGCGAAGAAGAACTCGAGGATCTCCCGCGCGATCGGGGCCGCTCCGCTGGTGGCCTGGCGCACGTTGCCGCCGAAGATCGCGCGCACGTTTTTGAACAGCTCCTCGTCGGCCTCCTCGAAGGCCTTGCGCTCCGCCTCCGGCACCTCTTCGCCGCGGAGCATCATCATGCGGACCTTCATCCCGAGCTTGATCGCCTGCTCGGCCTGCTCGCGCTCGGCGGGCGGTTTGGCCTCGATCGCGCCGTGGGCGAGCGTGTAGATCTTCTCGAACACGCGGGGCACCGACGGCAGGTAGGTCGGTTTGACCTCCAGCAGCTCGGGGACGATCTGTTTCGTGTCGCCGCCGAAGTACGCGAGCGTGCCCCCGAGGTCGAACGTGAGCAGCTGGATCAGCAGCGCGTAGGAGTGGGCGAGGGGGAGGTACAGGTAGCAGACCTCCTCCGACTGGACCCCGCCGCCTTCCTCGACAGATTTGATCATCGCCCGGTAGTTGCCGTGGGTGAGCACACAGCCCTTCGGCGGTCCGGTGGTGCCCGAGGTGTAGATGAAGGTGAAGGGGTCGTCGGGGCGAACGCCCGCGCGGCGGGCTTCGAGCTCCTCGACGGGCCGCCCGTGGCCGCGCTCGCGCAGCTGCTCGAGGGTGATGGCGTCGAACGCCAGCGCTTGCCCGCCGGACCCGTTCGTGCTCCCCTGGGTGGGCGCGTCGAAGATGATCACCGAGCGGATGTTCGGGATCCGGTCGCGGATCTCGACGAGCTTGGCCAGCTGCTGCTCGTCCTCCACGAAGATCACGCTGGCTTCGGAGTCGGAGATCACCCACAGGCACTCCTCGGGCGAGTTGGTCTGGTAGATCGGCACCACGATCGCCCCGGTGCTGGTGGCGCCCATGTCGGCGTAGGACCACTCCGGCCTGGTGTTGGAGAGGATGCACACCCGCTCGCCCGGCTTGAGCCCGAGGTCGAGCAGTCCGAGTCCCACCTCGTCCACGATCGTCGGCCAGCTGCGTGTAACTCAGGTCGTGCCAGTCGCCCTCGCGCTTGTAGCGGACGGCCACGCGCTCGCCATGCCGGGCAGCCGCGCTCGGGATCAGATCAGCGATCGTCAGCGACGCGGTCGCGGACTCGGTGGCCGTGGCCTCCATTGGGACTCCTCTCCTCTAGAAAAACAAGCAAGAACCGCTTGTTTTGGATGTTAGAGGCTGCTCGCCCCGGTGGCCTGTCCGCTGCCGGGCGGCTGTGGCCCGTTCGCGCCGGGGGCGTTCTCCGCTAGAGCGGATTGGGGACGTCGATGAACACGTGCGCCAGCGAGAAGCGCTCGGCGAGGTGCTCCCCCAGAGCCCGGATGCCGAAGGTCTCGGTCGCGTAGTGGCCGGCCGCGAACAGGTGGATCCCCGCCTCGCGGGCGTCGGCCATCGAGCGCTCCGGGGCTTCACCGGTCAGCAGTCCGTCGGCACCCGCCGCGAGGGCCTCGGCGATGTAGTCCCCGCCCGCACCCGAGACGATCGCCAGGCGCTCGATCCGCTCGGGGCCGAAGTCGAACCACAGCGGCTCCCGGCCGGTGAGCGCGCGCAGGCGCTCACCCAGATCCTGGCCCGCGAGCCCTCCTTCGGGCAGCCTCGCGATGAACCCGATCGTGGTCCGGTGGTGAGCGGCGAAGGGCTCGAGCTCGGCCGCCCCGAGGCGCCGCCCGAGCAGGGCGTTGTTGCCGAGCTCGGGGTGGGCGTCGAGGGGCAGGTGGTAGGCGGCCAGGGCGATGCCGGCGTCGAACAGGATCTGCAGGCGGCGCTTGAGCGTCTCGTCGACCGTCCGCACCCCCGATCCCCAGAACAGGCCGTGGTGGACGAGCACCAGCTGGGCCTGCTCGGCGGCCGCGAGCTCGAACAGCTCCGCGTGGGCCGATACCCCGCTGACGATCCTCGTGGCGCTCTCTGGGCCGGGGACCTGGAGGCCGTTGACGCAGTAGTCCTCGAAGCGCTCCGGCTGGAGGATCCGGTCGGCCTCGGCGATCAGCTCGGCGACGGCGGCGGGCACCGGCCGACCATATCGCCGGGCGGGGCGAGCGGGCGTCCGGGCCAAGGTACGCCCGGCACGCTCGTTGTCAGGTGGTCTCCCAGGCGCCTTTGTCGAGCAGGCCGTGTGTGATACTGGGGGCTCTTCGGGGCGTGGCGCAGCCTGGTAGCGCGCACCGTTCGGGTCGGTGAGGTCCCGAGTTCAAATCTCGGCGCCCCGATTGAAAAGCCCCGCGAACGCGGGGTTTTTCGTTGTTTGGAGGCGATGACGCTGGGGCGGCGCGCGGCGATCCAGCGAGCTGGCGAGAGGATGGCCGGGAGTAGGAGTTATGCGAGGGTCACCACGCCACCTTTCACCGACGTGACCACGTCCGCTAGCACTGCGGCGCCTCGATAGGTGGTGGCGCATGGACGCACGTAGGGAGCGAGAGCAGAGCGCCGACGGCGTCTCGGCTGGAGCGCCCAGGCCCGCACCCACGGTCCCTCTGCGCGTGGTCGCGAAGGAGTGGACGCGGATCGGTCTGACGGGGTTCGGTGGTCCCGCCGCCCACGTTGTGCTGTTGCGTCGGCTGGTCGTTGACCGCTACGGATGGATGGATGAGCGTGCTTTCGAGGACGCCAATGCCGCCTGTGGACTGTTGCCCGGACCGGCCTCGACGCAGCTCGCGATCTTCTGTGCCTATCGGGTCGCCGGCCCGCGCGGTGCGACCATCGGGGGGCTCGGGTTCGTGGTGCCTGCCGTCGTGATGGTCATCGCGCTGTCGATCCTGTTCCTCGCCAGCGCGCCCCCAAGGTGGGTGATCGGCGCCGGCGCCGGCGCCGGCTCCGCGGTCGCACCCGTCGCGGTTTACGCCGCGGTGCGCCTGCTCGTCCCGAGCTTCCAGCGAGCGCGCGCCTGGTCCGGACTGAGTCTGCGCTGGCCCGCCTATCTCCTCGTGGCGGGGGTCGCCGCGGCGACGATTGGCGGCTATCTCGTCGCGGTGCTGCTCGGGTGCGGGGCCTTTGAGCTGGCGTGGCGACGGCATATGCCCGTATCGCTTTCGCTCCAGGCAGGGCCGGCGGCCGTGGTCGCCGCGGGAGGCGGAGTCGGCGCGCTCGCCTGGACGGCGTTCAAGGTCGGAGCACTGTCCTATGGCGGCGGCTTCGTGATCGTCCCACTCATGCAATCCGACGCCGTGCACGTCTACCACTGGATGACGAGCGGCCAGTTCCTGAACGCCGTTGCAATCGGACAGATCACCCCCGGACCGGTCGTCGCCACGGTCGCCGCCGTCGGCTACGCCGCACACGGCATCGCCGGCGGCGTGTTCGCCGCGGCCGTCGCGTTCGCGCCCTCGTTCTCGTTCATCCTGCTCGGCGGCGAACGCTTCGAGCACTTGCGCCAGAACGCCTCCGCGCGCGCGTTCCTCGATGGCGCCGGGCCGGCCGCGATCGGCGCGATCCTGGGCGCCGCGATCCCCCTCGCCGCAGCGCTGCAGGAGGGCTGGCAGTACGTCGTGCTCGCCGCCGCGACGGTGGCGCTCCTGCTGCTGCACCGCGGGGTGGTCCAGACACTCCTCGGCGCCGGCGTCGTTGGAGTGGCCCTCGCCTTCGCGGGTGCTCCACTGCCCCATTGACGAGCCTCATCCGATCGCTTGGCGCGCGCAGCCGCGGCCCTCAGCGTGCGACGTCAAAGCGTTCCTCCGAACGCTGGTGTGCTGATGGCAGCCAGCTCCTGAGACCGTCGATCCAGGACGGCGGTTAAAGAACTCTCACCCCGTGCGGCGATCGAAGGGCGCCGGGCGCTGCTAGGTATAGGCATCCGACTGCTGAGTGAGTCACGACGCGCCAAGAACCGGGGCGCTCACGGGGGTGGTGGCGAGCGAATCGGCGCCGGTCGGGGTCTTCTTCCTGTCTGTGGGAGAGTTCTCGAACCAGCACGCCTGACCTCGGATGACCGCCCCTTGGATGTGGCGGTCTGGCACCGGCCCTCTAGCTGTCGCGGACACGCCGCGCGTTTCACACGGCCAAGAACCGACACCTGAAAGAGGAGTCAATGTCTTCCCAAGCCCTCGACCATGAGGCCCGACTCGCGCGTCGCGCCGCGGCACGGCGGGCTCGGCGACGCCGTCGGCTGAGGATCGGAGGGGCCGTGGTGGCGGTGGCTGCCATCGGTGTCCTCGTCGCGGTGCTGGCGTCGGGCGGGTCAAGCGATCGGTCTCGCGTGACAACGGGGCGTCGAGCCGTTTCGGCGCGCGTCCTGGACGGCGGGCCGGTTGCGCCGGCGTCGGTCGGCGGACTCGCCGCGTTGTGGGCGCCCGAGAACGTGGTCGGGTCGCAGCCGGGAACCGCCGCAGCCTACGCAGCGGCTTCGCGCCGCACCGGGCTCCCGGGCGACCTGATGATCGCCGATCGCGGCAACAACAGGATTCTCGTGGTCGACCCTGGCGGGCACATCATTTTCCGGTATCCGCAGGCCGGCGATCGCGGGCACTTGTTCTTCGACGACGACACGTTCATCGAGCCCGGTGGCCATTGGATCATCTCCAACGAGGAGGACGATGACGCGATCGTCCACATCAACTTGGAGAGTCGATCGCAGCAGCTCCTTTTCGGCCACCCTGGAGAACCCGGCTCGGATTCGACCCACACCAACTCGCCCGACGACGCCTACATGCTTCCCGACGGAACGTTCACGGTCGCGGATGCGGCGAACTGCCGCATCCTGTTCATCCGCGGTCACAGGATCGTGCGTCAGTACGGTGCGTCGGGGGTGTGCCGCCACAACCCGCCGCACCAGTTCGCCTCGGTCAACGGCGATACGCCCCTGCCGAACGGAGGCGTGCTGGTGAGCGAGATCGAAGGCAACTGGATCGATGCGATCGGCCCTGAAGGGCGGCTGTTGTGGGCGCACAAAGCGCCGGTCGCCTACCCCTCCGATCCCCAGCCGCTTCCCGGCGGGCGGATCCTGCTCGCCGACTACTCGAATCCGGGTCACATCCTGATCATCGATCGCCACGGCAGGGTCCTCTGGCGCTACGGGCCCTCGAGCGGCTTCGGGCGCCTCAATCACCCGTCCCTTGCGATGGCGCTGCCCAACGGCAACATCGCGGTCAACGACGACTATCGCGACCGTGTAGTCGTCATCGACCCACGCACGAACAAGATCGTGTGGAAATACGGTGCAACCGAACATCCCGGAACCGCCTACGGCCACCTCGACATACCGGACGGGATGGACTTCATCCCGCTCGCTCCAAACGGCACGCCGGACTACGCGGCTGTCGTTCATCCTTAGAGTGGATCCGCTTCGGTATGAGCGTGCGGCGAGGACCGTGCGTCGGCGGCGAGCGGTTGCTCTCCTCGTCCTGGCTGCGTTCGTCGGCGTTGCCATCGCGGCGTTCAGCGCCGGGTCGAGCGCTCGGCACGCTGGACATGGGCGCGTTTCGAGCTCCGATGCCGCCGCCAACGGGCGGCATGGTGCGTTACGGGTCACGGTCGCTCGGGAGGGTGAACTCCCGAGTCCCCGGCAGGATGCTGCGATTGCCGCCGACGGGGGTGGTGGCGGTGCGCTGCTCATCGGTGGGCTCGACTCCGAAGAAGCCTCGCTGTCCCAGGTGCTAGGGATCTCGTGGGGGAGGGTGACGACGGAACGAGGCTCCCTCTCGACGCCCACGCACGACGCGTGCGCGGGTGAGGTCGGCGGTGTGGTGTATCTGTTCGGCGGAGGCGAGCAGAGCTCGTTCTCGTCCATCCTGCGCGTCGGCACGAGCGGGACGGCCGAACAGGTTGGGTCGCTTCCCACGCCCGCTTCGGATGTGGCCTGCGTAACGGCCGGCGCGACCGTGTACGTGATCGGTGGCAACACGGGAACGCAACCGCTCCCGACGATCTTGGCCTGGCAGCCGTCCCGTGCGCCACGTGTCGTCGCGACGTTGCCGAAGCCGTTGCGGTACGCGGCCGCCGCGGAGGTCGGCGGACGGCTGCTCATCGCGGGGGGGACGAGCGGCCAGGAAGCGAGCCGCGAGATCTACTCGTTCGATCCCGGGACCGGGAGAGTCGCCGCTATCGGGCAACTTCCCTACGGCGTGACCCATGCGGCGGGTGTCGCGCTGGGCGGTTCGCTGCTCATCATCGGCGGCCGCGGGGCACGTCAAGGAACACAGCACGCGAGCATCCTCGCGGTTTCGCTGTCCGGGGCGGTGACGGTGGCCGGACGGCTCCCAGAGGGACTCTCGGATGCGGCTGCTGTGGCGCTCGGCGGTCCCGTGATGGTCGCGGGCGGCGTCGACCGGCGGGGGCAGCTGCACTCGGGGGTTCTGCGAGTCACGGTCGCCGGCTGAGCGCAACTGGATGGGCGACGCTCGGCCCGTGACGGGAGCTCAGCGCGGGTGCCACCCCATCGGCAGGGGTGGCACCTTTGCTCCGGTCATCAAAACATCATGCGGCGGCGGCTTGTTCACCGCCTCGGGATTTCGCTCACGCTCCAGTGGGAGACGGGGTCGCGGCTGTGTGGCCGGCCTGCTCAGCACGCGGACGCTTGAACCTGAGCACGGAGTCGGGGTTGCGCAGGGCTCCGCCGATCGACAGGATCGCGAAACCCAGGCCGCTGAGCAGCAGTGCGATACCGACGACGATCCCGAACAGTGAAACCTGGCTCGCCATGTAGCTCGTGTTCAGGCCGGTCGCCAGGGCGGTCTCCTGAATCCACACTTCTCGCGCCGGGTTATCCACCGGTGTGCCCTTGGCGCTCTTCAGTGCCTTGGCTTCTTCGTTCGTGCCTTCGCCGTTCGCCGTCGCGTAGCGCGGCATCTGCGAGTAGTAGAGCCCGCCGGTCGCCTCCAGCGCGTGGATTGTCATGTACTGGGCGAAACAGCGCGCGGTCGAACCGCTGTTCACGGCCTGTCCGGCCACCGAGCAGCTCGGGATCGCGAGCTTGCTCGTGTCGAGGTGAGCCTTCTTGGCCTCCGCCGTGATCGCGGCCGGTGTCATGTCGGGGGTCCCCACAATTTTCTGTTCAGCGAGGCTCTTGTTGACGGTGTTACCGCCGCTGGCCCCCATCACGATCGCGGCGATCCCGAACCCGACCAGTACCACTGCCGCGAGGATGCCGCCTATCTCAAACGCCTTTCGCATGATGCCTCCTTGGTTGATGATGACCTTCTCATGCAGCGTCCCAGCCGGTCGATGTCACGACATCGCGAGAAACTCGCTCACCTGTTACGTGGTTCTCCGCAGCGCTTCGATGGGTGCGCTACCGCGACGGTCACTCGGCCGGCGCCGTCGCAGCGGCAGCCGTGGGCGTCGTTCGCGGCTCCCGAGGGCTACTCCTGGGCGAGCCGGCCTTCGACGTACGGACGGTCAGGCGGCGTTGCCGGCCTGAGCGCGGCGATCAGGCTTCGACGGCGCCTTGTGGCCCGGTACCGCATGAGGGCCGACAGCCGTGACGGGAACGGGGGAGCGACCTATCAGCTCACTGGTGACTGTTCCGACGGCTTTGTGCAACGGCGAATGCTGCTCGCAGCCGACGACGATCATGCGGGCGCCGTGCCGCGTCGCTGCGTCGATCAGTGCGGTTACAGGATCGTGGTCGGAGATCTCGGCCTCCACATCGAGATCGAACAACGAGTCCTCGCCCTCGAGCATCAGCTCGTCGATCAAGGCGCGCCCCAGCTCGCGGCGCTCCCCGCTGCTCGACAACGGCGAGGGTGGGGCATGCAGCCCGCGAGAGGAGTGGACCAGTACCAGCTTCCCGCCGCCCGAGAGTTCGGCTGCGGCCCACGTGACCGCCCCGCGCGCGGTCTCCGTGCGGTCGTACCCGACCACCAGGCAACGCACCGCGACGTCTGTCTGTCCGGCGCGCGTCATCGGGCCGGTTCACGGTCGCGGTCGAGCTGATCCAGGTACGGCGCGAGATATTTCGCGGCGATCTTCTGTCCCGATGGCCAGGTCGGCGTGTCCGAGATCTCGGAGTTGAATCCCTGCCCGCCGGTGATCTTCGCCGTCAGGTACATCGGCTTGCCGTCCGTCAGCAGCATCCCGTGGATCACGGGGTTGAAGGGCTCGGGGACGACGTTCGCTCCGGCGAGCGCTGCGATCGACTGCGCCGCGACGTCGGCCTGTTGCGAGCTGACCCCGCCGTGCTTGATCGGGAAGTCGACGGCGTCGCCGGCCGCGTAGACGCCCTCCACGTCCCGTACCCGGCCGTGTGGATCGACGCGGATGAAGCCGTGGTCGCCCAGTGGGATACCACGGACGGACGGGCCGTAGAGCTCGGGCAGTGCGATCACGCGCTTGACGTGCAGGTGGCGGTCCCCGGGGTTGACTACGACCTCGCCGACGCTCGGGACCTCCACGTAGGCGGAGTTGATGGTCTCGACGTGCGCCCGGGCGAGCCGCTCGGCGAGCGCCTCGCTCGCCGCGGAGCCGAAGATCGCCAGCGGGCTGTCCTCGGGGGTGATGATCGTGGTGGACAGATCGACGTTCACGTCATAGGCACGCCCGGCGGTCATGAGCGCGAGCTCGTACAGCGGCAGCTGCCAGGGCATGCGGGCCGGCGACACGAACGCGAGGCTGTCCACATAGCCGCCCTCGATGTCCTGGATCAGCCCGTGCAGAGTCTCATCCATGCGACCGTCGTCGATCGTGATCGCGTGCGTGTAGCGCGGAACGGCGCGCGCCCCGAGCGCCAAGACGAGCGCGTCGTACTCGAGTGCCTTCCCGGCCTTCGTGTGCAGGACGTGCTTGTCGTGCTCGACCCAGTCCAGCTCGCCGGCGAGCAGTTCCGCGCCGGCGTCGTGCACGATCCGCGCCAGGGGGTAGCGCCGTGCGCTTTCGTAGGCGAACGGCTCGCGGACCGTCATCGGCCGCACGACGAAGTCGTCGTTGGGAGCGATCACCGTCGTGGCGGTCTGCTCGGGTGCGAGCTCTCGGAGTGCAAGCACCGTCTCCAGGGCGGCGACTCCTCCGCCCGCGATCACGACGCGAAGTTTGGGATGGGGGCCGTGTGTTGTCATGGTTGGAAGCTAGCGCTCGGTGTCATCGGGACCAGCCGAAGAAATCCGCCATCGTGGCCGGAAAACTACGGAGTCGATCGGGTCGCGTGATCGGGGCACGGAATCAGCCGAGCGGCGGCTGATCCTCGCTCAGACGCTCATAGCAGGCGCGGTGGTAGTGCTCGCCGCCGCGGTCGGAAGACGCGGGCTCGCGCGCCCGAGAGGTCTCGCGGGCGCGCCCGTCGAGGACCCTGACCAGCGGCTCGTAGACGCCGATCACCTCGCCGCAGTCGTCGCAGCGCAGCATCTCGCTCATTCGCGCCGGGTCGCGCAGGGGACGATGAAGGCTCGGGTGCTGGGGTCGGAGATGTTCACGGTGTGTCCCTTGGAAGCTAGGTCCCACGCGGCGGGGGAAAATCGGGGATCGGCCGCGGGGTCGGCGGGGCTAAGTACGTAGGCAGGGCGAGCAGAGAACGACTTCGCGATGTCACTTGGGCCTCGACCCGGCGACGGTCCGCCAACAGCCCTGCCGGCAGGACTAAGCTCCACAGAGAGATGGCCAGCGGCTCCTCCGAGCAACTGTGGATGCGCCGCCTCCTCGACGTCGGGCGTGAGCTCGTGACCGAGCTCGATCTGAGCAAGGTTCTCGATGGGGTGTTGCAGACCGCCCGGGAGATCACCGGGGCGCGCTACGCGGCGCTCGGGGTCCTAAACGAACAGCGCACCGAGCTCGAGGAGTTCCTGACGTCCGGAATCGACGAGGACACAAAGCGCGCAATCGGCGATCTGCCGCGCGGGCGTGGGGTGCTCGGCACGCTGATCGAGCATCAGCAGCCGCTGCGCCTCGCGGAAGTGGGACAGCACCCCTCGAGCTACGGGTTTCCGGCAGGGCATCCCCGTCATGCGCAGCTTCCTCGGTGTGCCCGTCCGCATCCGCGGAAAGGCCTGGGGCAACCTGTACCTGACCGAGAAGGACGGCGAGTTCTCCGAGCGCGACGAGGAGGCCGCGGTCATCCTCGCCGATTGGGCCGCCGTCGCGATCGACAACGCGCGCCTCTACGAGCGCAGCGAGCGCCGCCGCCAAGAGGCCGAGAAGGCAATTCGAGGGCTCGAGGCCACACGCGACGTGGCGGTGGCGATCGGCAGGGACATCGCGCTCGAGCACGTGCTCGAGCTGATCGTCAAGCGGGGACGCGCACTCGTGGACGCGCGCAGCCTCGTGATCATGCTGCGCGACGGCCACGAGCTGGTCGTGCAGGCCAGCGCTGGTCACGTCGAGGGGGTGCGGGACGCGCGGCTGCCGATCGCCGAGTCCACATCTGGACAGGTGCTCGAATGCGGACGCGCGGAGCGAATAACCGATGTCCCCGCCCGCCTGCGGATCGCGCCAAAGGAGTTCGGCGTGGCCGACCCGCACACCGCGCTGCTGGTGCCAATGCTCCACCGCGGCGAAGGCGTGGGCATCCTGGCGGCCTTCGACCGTGGCGAGGAGGGGAGCGTGTTCAGCGAGGACGATGAGCAGATACTGCGCACCTTCGCGGCCAGCGCCGCGACGGCCGTGGCGCTCGCGCAGAGCGTGCAGAGCGACCGCCTGCGCAGCTCGCTGGCCGCCGCCGACGCCGAGCGACGACGCTGGGCGCGGGAGCTTCACGACGAGACCCTGCAGGGCCTGGGGGGCCTGCGCCTGCTGCTTTCCTCTGCACGGCGGAGTGATGACCTCGGGCGGGCTCAGACCGCGATGGACGAGGCGGTCGAGCACATCGAGCGGGAGATCTCGAACCTGCGCTCGATCATCACCGAGCTGCGCCCCGCCGCCCTGGACGAGCTGGGGCTGCGCACGGCGATCGAGGCGCTGCTGGACCGCCATCGCGAACAGAGCGGATTCGAGATCGACGGCGAGCTCGTGCTGTCGGGCCCCTCCAAGGATGAGCCGCGCCTCAGCGAGGACCTCGAAACCGCCGTCTATCGGCTCGCTGCAGGAGGCGCTCACCAACGTCGCCAAGCACACACACGCCAACCGAGTGCGTGTGACGGTCAAGGAATCCGCCGGGGAGCTGCGGATCGAGGTCCAGGACGACGGCGCGGGCTTCGACCCCGATCTCACGACCGACGGCTTCGGCCTTGCGGGGATGCGCGAGCGGGTGAGTCTCGCCGGGGGGACACTGCGCATCGAGTCCGACGAGCACGGCACGCTGCTGAGCGCGTGCCTGCCGACGCTCCAAGGCAAGCCAGGTAGGGCGATCAGGGGCCGAGCAGGCCGCGTCGTAGCGAGTAGCGGACCAGTTCGGCGCGTGTCGCGAGCCCCAGCTTGCGATGGACATTTGCGCGATGCGTCTCGACGGTGCGAGGAGAGAGGTGTAGCTTGCGCGCGATTTCAACGCTGGTATGCCCGAGCGCGATCAGCCGCAGAACTTCGACCTCGCGGGGCGAAAGCGCGTCCCCGGTCAGGGAGCGTTGCAGGGCATCCAGCCGGGTAGCCGTTCGCGGGCTGACGAACTCCTCGCCTCGTGCGGCCGCGCGCATCGCTCGCGGAAGCTCTTCGTCGGCGAGATCCTTGGCCACGAAACCGACTGCCCCTGCGGCGAATGCGCGCTGGGCGAACACGGGGTTCTCCTCCATCGTCATGACGATGATCTGGGTGCCGGGTGCCTGCTCACGCAAGCGGCCGATGGCCTCGATACTGGACCCGTCGGGCATGCTCAGGTCGAGCACGAGCACGTTCGGCTCGTCGGTCTGGACATGGCGAATGACAGCCGCCAGGTCGTTTGCCTCGGCGATCACTTCCATCCCATCCTCGTCGTCGAGAAGCAGCCGTAGGCGGTGGCGCATGAGCTCGTGATCGTCGGCCAGCAAGACACGGATACGCTCAATTTCCGCCGTGGTGGCTGGATTCTCGGGGTCGCGGGCCAGGTGCAGATGTGAGGCCATGACGTCACGCTAGTCCTCGACTGCGCCGTAAACCACCGGGAAAACACCCCCATCGCCCATGGCAAAACACTGATCGCTGTAGCTGACAGAGGATCCCAGCCGGCACCTTGGCTCGCGGTCACTCCGCGCGAGCCTGGGAAAAACCCTGATGCCCCGGGCGTGCGATCCTCCGATCCTTCTCCTATGGCACAGCCACAGCCACGCCTGCTCTCAGGGTCGCGCTCCGGGGACGTCCCCGCAGAACGGGCGATCCACACCGCCGGGCTGTGCAAGAGCTACGGCGACACGGTGGCGCTGGACGGCTTGAATCTGACGGTCACCGACGGGGAGGTGTACGGCTATCTCGGACCCAACGGCGCCGGTAAGACCACCACCATCCGCCTGCTGTTGGGGTTGCACCGCCCGAGCGCCGGCCATGCTGAGCTGTTCGGCATCAACGCCTGGAGCGACGCCGTCAACGCCCACAGACGGGTGGCCTACGTCGCCGGGGAGCCGTTCCTGTGGCCCTCGCTGACGAGCGCCGAGACGTTCGAGTTCCTTGCGCGCCTCCGCGGCGGTACCGATGTGGCCTACCGCGAGCTGCTGACCGAGCGTTTCCAGCTGGACGTCGACAAGAAGGTCAGGGCGCTATCCAAGGGCAACCGTCAGAAGGTGCAGCTGATCGCCGCGTTCGCGTGCCGCGCCGATCTATTGCTACTGGACGAGCCCACGGCGGGACTCGACCCGCTGATGGAGGTCGCCTTCCGCGAGACGGTCACGGAAGCCAAGCAGCGCGGCCAGGCGATCTTCCTGTCCTCCCACATCCTCAGCGAGGTGGAGGCGCTCTGTGACCGCGTGGGGATCCTCAGGGACGGGAAACTCGTCGACGAGGGCACGCTGGCGGAGCTGCGCCACCTGGCGGCGCAGACGGTGGAGGTCACGTTCGCGGGCCACGCCCCGGAGCTCCCGGTGCTGGCGGGCGTCCAGGTACAGAGCGCGGGCCCCAATGCGCTGCGGTTTGAGGTCTCCGGCAGCGTCGGCCCATTGATCGCAGCGCTCGCCGGGCACCCGGTCACGACGCTCACCAGTCGTGAGCCCTCGCTGGAGGAGATATTCCTGCACCACTACGACAGCTCCGACGGCCATCTCGGCGACTGACGGGACAGTCGTGGCCTCCAGCGCCGCGGCCCTGAACAACCGCACTGGCCTCGCGGGAGCGAGCGCGTTGGCGCGGCGCGCCTTCCGGGACGGGCGCGTCCGCACGGTCGCATTCGCGTACCTGTTCGCCGTGATCGCCTATATCCAGCCGGTCGGCTACCGCGACGCCTACCCGTCGCTGTCGAGCCGGCTTGCGTTCGCCCGCAGCTTCGCCGACAACAAGGCGATCCGCCTGTTCTACGGGGTCCCACACGAGCTGCTCACCGTCTCCGGCTACACAGCCTGGCGTGTGGGTGGAACGCTGGCCATCTTCGCCGCCGTCTTCGGACTGTTGGCGGCGGTGCGCGCGCTGCGGACCGAGGAGGACACCGGCCGGATGGAACTCGTGCTCGCCGCTCCGGTCGGGCGCGGGACCACGTATCTCTCGGCGCTGGCCGCGATCGCGGCGGGCGCCTTCATCCTCGGGATGGCGGAGTTCGCGGGTCTTGTCCTGTCCGGCCTGCCGGCGGGTGGGTCAGCCGAGCTCGCGCTCGCGACGACGTCGGTCGTGCCCGTGTTCGTGGGAGTGGGCGCGCTCGCGAGCCAGCTCGCCTCGACACGCAGGATGGCACTCGAGCTCGGCGGGTCAGCGGTCGGCCTGTTCCTGGCGCTGCGGGTCATCTCCGATACCTCCACGGGCGCCGGCTGGCTGCGGTGGACCACCCCGCTCGGGTGGGCCGAGGAGGTGCGCCCGTTCACCGGCGCCCACCCCCTCGTCCTGCTGCTCCCCGCCGCGGCGAGCGTGCTGCTGCTCCTGTCGGCGGCTCGCATCGCCGCCGGACGGGACATCGGCACCGGCGTGCTCCCTACGCATGACAGCGCCGAGGCACGTCTGGGTCTGCTCTCCTCGCCCGCTGGCTCAGGCGCTGCGCTCGGAGCGCGCGAGCCTGATCGTATGGCTCTCGAGCGTCGGTGCGTTCGCGTACATCGTCGGGGTGATCGCGAAGAGCACGTCGACCGCGGGAATCTCAAAGAGCCTGCAACGCGAGCTCGCAAAGCTCGGCACGGGCTCGATCGTGACGCCCACCGGCTATCTGGCGTTCGTGTTCCTGTTCTTCGTGCTGGCCGTCAGCCTGTTCGTCTGCGCGCAGATCGGTGCTGCGCGTCACGAGGAAGCCGACGAGCGGCTGGAGACGCTGCTGTCGCTTCCGGTCGGCCGCCGCAGGTGGCTGGGCGGGCGGCTCGTGCTCGCAATCGCCGGGGCCACCGCGATCTCCCTGACGGCCGGTCTGCTGACGTGGGCGGGTGGCGAGTCCGGCGGCGTCAGCATCTCCTTGACCGGGATGCTCGAAGCCGGCGCAAACTGTCTGCCCGTCGCGCTGATGTTCCTTGGCATCGCGGCGCTCGCCTACGCGATCCTCCCCCGGGCAGGCACCGGGCTGGCCTACGGCCTCGTGATCGTGGCATTTCTGTGGGACCTGTTCGGCTCCCTGCTGAGCGTCCCGAAATGGCTCGTGCACGCGACGCCGTTCGCGCACATCGGGCTCGTGCCGGCACAACCTTTTCGCGGCGCCGCCGCGCTCGTCATGCTGGGGATTGCGGCGATCTGCGCCCTCGCGGCGATCTGGGTCTTCCAGCGTCGCGACCTGATCGGACAGTGAGGAGCGCGAGCCCGTGTTGCAGAAGGTGACGGTCGGGCGCGCGTCGCTTGCCTCCTATCGCGGAATCGTGCCCGAACGCATCCTCGAGGAGCTCTACGAGCACGCCCGTGCCCTGTGCGGCGCGCGCATCCTGCAGGTCAACGCGACCGCGTACGGCGGCGGCGTCTCGGAGCTGTTGCGCTCCGCGGTGCCGTTGCTGCGTGACCTTGGCCTGAACGTCGACTGGGAGGTGATCTCCGGGAGCCCAGAGTTCTTCGGCGCGACCAAGGCGCTGCACAACGGGCTACAGGGAGCGAACACGCCGCTCAGCGATCCCGACCGAGCGGCCTACCTGGACTGCTCGCGCGAGAACGCCGCCGCGCTCGACGACGGATACGACTTCGTGGTCGTCCATGACCCCCAGCCCGCCGCCCTGCTCAGCATGCACGGCAAGCGAAGCGCGCGCTGGGTGTGGCGCTGTCACATCGACACGTCCGAGCCGAATCCCGAGACGTGGAGGTTCCTGCGGCCCTATCTCGCCGACTTCGACGCCGCGGTGTTCACGATGCCGCAGTTCGTACCGCCCGATTTTCCGGTGCAGCGGGTGGAGGCGATAGCGCCCGCGATCGACCCGCTGAGCCCGAAGAACCTCGAGCTCGACCTCGACACGGCGCGCCAGATCCTCGAGTGGATCGGGGTTGAGCTTCCCGGGCGCCTGGTCACGCAGGTCTCGCGCTTTGACGCTTGGAAGGACCCGCTGGGAGTGCTTGCCGCCTATCGCCTCGTGCGTGAGGAGATCGGCGAGCTGCAACTCGCGCTGGTCGGCTCGATGGCACTCGATGACCCGGAGGGCTGGGAGGTCTACGGCCAGGTCGCCGAGCATGCTGCCGATGACCCGCTGATCCATCTCTACACCAACCTCACAGGCGTCGGCAACGTCGAGGTCAACGCCTTTCAGCGGCTCTCCGAGCTGGTCGTGCAGAAGTCCATCCGTGAGGGCTTCGGGCTCGTCGTCTCGGAGGCGCTGTGGAAGGGCACCCCGGTCGTCGCCGGACGCGCCGGGGGCATCCCCCTGCAGATGCCCGATGGCGTCGGCGGCGCGATGGTCGACTCCGTCGAGGAGTGCGCCGACTGCCATGCTCAGCCTGCTGGGAGACCCGTCCGCGGCCGAGCAGCTGGGCCGCAGCGGTCGCGAGCATGTGCGCGAGCACTTCCTGCTGCCGCGACTGTTGATGGAGGAGCTGAGGTTGCTGGCCACGCTCGCCTGAGGGCTAGCGATCCTCGCCGTGGACCGCGAGCAGGTGCACTCCCTCGGCACTCTCCAGCGAGAAGCCCATTGCCGGGCCGTCGGACAGGCCGATCCGCAGCGCGGGGCTCTGCCAACGCTCGTCCTGATCGCGGTCGACGTAGACGGGGGTGCTGCCCACGACTCCCAAGAGGACGTCATGGGGGCCTGCCGGCAGCTCAGCGGCCGGCAGGCAGATCGGCGAGCTCCCGTCACAGCAGCCGCCGGACTGGTGGATCACCAGCGGGCCGTAGCGCGCCGCCAGGCGCTCGAGCAGCTCGAGCACCGGCGGCGTTGCGCTTACCCGCGCCTCACTGTGGGGTTCGGGCATCCCTAGAAGAACCCGAGCGGCTCGGGGTCATAGCTGACCAGCAGGCACTTGGTCTGGGTGTAGTGGTCGAGCATCATGCGATGGTTCTCGCGCCCGACTCCCGAGGACTTGTAGCCGCCGAACGCGGCCCCGGCGGGATACAGGTGGTAGCAGTTGGTCCACACCCGCCCGGCCTTGATCGCGCGGCCCATGCGGAAGGCGCGGCTGCCGTCACGCGTCCAGACGCCGGCGCCGAGGCCGTACATGGTGTCGTTGGCGATCTCCAGCGCCTCCGCCTCGTCCTTGAAGGTGGTCACCGCGAGCACCGGGCCGAAGATCTCCTCCTGGAAGACGCGCATCGAGTTCTCGCCCTTCAAGACGGTCGGCTCGAAGTAATAGCCGCCCTGCAGCTCGCCCTCCATCTCCGCGGGCGTGCCCGCCGATCAAGAGCTCGGCGCCCTCGTCGAGGCCGATCTTCACATAGCTCTCGATCTTCTCCAGCTGGGCCTTGCGAGACCTGCGGCCCGATCTGCGTCGAGGGGTCCAGCGGGTTGCCCTGGCGGATCGCGCGGATGCGCTCCAGGCAGCGCCCCATGAACTCCTCATAGATCGACTCCTGGATCAGCGCCCGCGAGGGGCAGGTGCAGACCTCGCCCTTGTTGAAGGCGTACAGCACGAGCCCCTCGATCGCCTTGTCCAGCAGCGCGTCGTCGGCGTCGAGGATGTCCTCGAAGAAGATGTTCGGCGACTTGCCGCCCAGCTCGGTGGTCGAGGGGATCAGGTTCTGGGCGGCGTAGCCCATGATCAGCCGCCCGGTGACCGTCTCGCCGGTGAAGCGCGATCTTGGCGATCCGCTTGCTGGAGCCGAGCGCGCGCCCGACCTCGGCGCCGGAGCCGTTGACGATGTTGATGACACCTGGCGGAACGACGTCCTCGATCACCTCGGCCAGCTTCAGCATCGACCATGGCGTCGGGCTCGCAGGCTTGATCACCGTGCAGTTGCCGGCCGCGAGCGCCGGGGCCAGCTTCCATGCCGCCATCAGCAGCGGGAAGTTGAACGGGATGATCTGCCCGACCACGCCGAGCGGCTCGCGGAAGTGGTAGGCGTAGGTCTTCTCGTCGATCTCCGAGATCGAGCCCTCCTCGGCGCGCACGGCCCCGGCGAAGTAGCGGAAGTGATCGATCGCCAGCGGCATGATCCGCTGCGAGCGTCTCGCGCACCGGCTTGCCGTTCTCCCAGCTCTCGGCGACCGCCAGCATCTCGAGGTTCTCCTCGATCGCGTCGGCGATCGCGTCCAGCACCGCCGCGCGTTCCGCGGGGGACCGACGGCCCCAGGCGTCCTTGGCTGCGTGTGCGGCGTCGAGGGCGAGCTCGACGTCCTCGGGACCGGAGTCGGCCACCTCGCAGAACGCCTCGGCCGTCGCGGGCGTGACGTTCTCGCGATACTTGCCGCTCCTCGGCGCCACCCACTCACCGCCGATGAAGTTCTCATAGCGGTCCTTCAGCTCGACGAGGCTCCCGTCCTGTCCGGGTGCCGCGAAGATCGTTGGTGCTTGGACTGCAACTGCCATGAGAAGCCTCCTGAGTGGTTGTTTCCTGGGGTTCTGAGATCTGTTCGGGCTTCGGGACCGGCTTCAGGCCGGTGCCGCCACGCGTGCGCTGCCAGTCGAGCCGGTCGGCACGTCGGACATGCGGAAGACCATCCGCGGGGCGGGCGCGCTGCCGTCGAGCACCTGCGCGATCACGTCGTTGACGTCGTCGAGCTCGCGCTCGACGCGCTCGACCTGCGTGCGGCCGCGCCGGTGCAGCTCGAAGACCTCCTCGAGGTCGTGGTGGGTGCCGACGATCGAGCCCTTCACGGTCAGCCCGCCGAGCACCGTCTGGAAGATCGGAAGGCGCATCTCGTTCTCGGCCGGCAGGCCGACGCAGACGAGTGTGCCGCCGCGCGCGAGCGACCCCAGGGCCTGCTCGAAGGCCGAGGGGCTGACCGCCGTGGAGATCGCCTGGTCGGCGCCACCGAGCGCCTGGATCGCGGCGACGGGGTCCTGTTCACCGACATGCACGAGGTGCTCGGCGCCCAACTCACGCGCGGTCTTCAGCCGATCCTCGTTGATGTCCACCGCGACGACCGCCGCGCCGGTCACACGGGCGTATTGGATCGCGAGGTGCCCGAGGCCCCCGGCGCCGAAGACTGCGACCAGCCCCGCCGAGGAAGCCCCCGAGACCTTGACTGCCTTGTAGGTCGTGACGCCGGCGCAGGTCAGCGGCGCGGCGTCGAGCGGGTCGACGTCGTCGGGGACCCGCACCACGTGGCGCGCGTAGCCGACCGCGTACTCGGCAAAGCCGCCGTTCATGCCATACCCGGTGTTGATCTGCGATTCGCACAGCGTCTCTGCCCCCGAGTTGCAGTAGCGACAGTCACCGCAGGCATAGCCGAGCCAGGGCAGCGCCACGCGCATGCCCTCCTGCAGCCCGTGCGAGTTGCCGGCGCCGACGCGCTCGATGATCCCAACGCCCTCGTGGCCGGGGATGAACGGCGGTTCGGGCTTCACCGGCCACTCGCCACGCGCGGCGTGGATGTCCGTGTGGCAGAGTCCGCAGGCCTCGATGCGCACGAGCACCTGCTCGGGGCCCGCCGTGGGGACCGGCACCTCCTCCAGGGCGAGTGGCTGGTCGAAGCTGTGGACGATCGCGGCCTTCATCGGGGCTCCTCTCAGGTAGGTGAGTCCAACATCACATGCCCGAAACGGCCGGCCATCCGCAATTGCAGCGCGTGGCGGTCAGTAGTCATCACGGAGCCGGAGCCGGAGCCCGGGCAGGGTCAGGGTTTTCTACCCGCCAAGCGCGCGGCTGAGGCCCGATGGCGCTCGCGCGGGAGCGGCCTAGCGTGCATGTGATGGCGTTGACCGCCGAGCAAGACCGGGCGCCGTTGGATTCCGAGGAGGTCTCGGCGATCGAGCCGACCGAGCAGGTCGAGCTGCTGATGCGCGACCTGCGCAGCTCGCCGCAGGGGCTCTCCAGCACAGAGGCCAAGCGACGGCTGCTGCAATACGGGCCCAACGAGCTGCACCGGCGCGGCGGACCGAAATGGCCGGCCGAGCTGGGACACCAACTCACACATCCGCTCGCGCTGCTGCTGTGGCTCGCAGCCGCCCTGTCGTTCGCCGTCGGTAGCAGGACCGTGGCGATCGCGGTGCTGCTGGTCATCGCCCTCAACGCGGTGTTTGCCCTGATCCAGGAGATGCAGGCCGAGCGGGCGGTCGAGGCCCTGGCGCAGTTCCTGCCTCAGAAGGCGCGCGTGCTACGCGACGGCACTCCGCAGGAGATCGTGGCGGTCGAGCTCGTTCCCGGAGACATCGTCCTCGTCGAGGAGGGCGACCGCATCGCCGCCGACATGCGCATGATCTCCGGCGCCGTCGAGGTCGATCTGTCAACGCTCAACGGCGAGTCCGCACCGGCGCTGCGCTCGGCCGAGCTGATCGACCCGAGCGTCGCGCGGATCGCCGCACAGGACCTGTTGTTCAGTGGCACCAACGCGACCGGCGGAGAGGCAAGCGGAGTCGTGTTCGCGACCGGGATGCGCACCGAGCTCGGCCGCATCGCAGCACTATCCGAGCGCGTCAAGGAGGAGCCGAGCCCGCTTGAAGCACAGGTGCGCAAAGTCGCATGGCTGATCGCCGCGATCGCGATCGCGATGGCCGTCGCCTTCGTTCCGGTCGCGATCCTCGGTGCCGGATTGTCGCTGCAGGACAGCATCGTGTTCGCCGTCGGCCTACTAGCCGGCAACGTACCCGAGGGCCTGCTGCCGGTCATCACCCTCGCGCTCGCCGTCGCCGTCAGCCTGCTCGCGCGACGCGGCGCGCTGGTCAAGCGCCTCAGCGCCGTCGAGACGCTCGGCTCGACCGACGTGATCTGCACCGACAAGACCGGCACACTGACCGAAAACCGCATGAACCCGGTCGCGGTGTGGACGCTCGAAGGCGAAGTCCCCCTCGGTGCCGAGCACCGGAAGGCCGACTACGGCGCGCTTGCTTCTCTCGCCCAGGTCGCGTGGGCGTGCAACAACGCCCATCTGCAGCCGGAGGGGGAGAACACGGGCGACCCGACCGAGATCGCCCTTCTGCAGACGGCCGAAGCCCTCGGCGTCCGCTTCGACGCCGCCGCTCGCGAGCGTGGGCGCCGCCATCAATACAACTTCGACCCGCAACGCAAGCTGATGTCAACGCTCGACGCCTGTGAGGGCCATGATCTCCTGGCCACCAAGGGTGCACCCGAGGCGGTGCTGCCTCGCTGCAGCACGGTGGTGCTCGCAGGCGGCGAGGAAGGCCCGTTCGAGCGCCCGGAGCGCGAACGCGTGACCGCGGCGGTTGAGGGGTTCGCCAGCCAGGGGCTGCGCGTGCTCGCGCTTGCACGCAAGCTGACAGCCTCGACGGCGCAGCCTCCCGAGCGCGACGATGCGGAGTCAGGGCTCTGTTTTCTCGGGCTGGTCACGATGCAGGACCCGCCCCGCCCCGCGGTCCCCGACGCAGTCGCCCGCTGCCACGCCGCCGGCATTCGCATCATCGTCATCACCGGCGACCATCCGCTCACGGCGGCGGCGATCGCCGGGCAGGTCGGCATCGGCGGGAAGGATCCCCTGGTCGTCAATGCGCAGACGTTCGACCACCGCCACGAGCAGGAGGTGCGCGACATTCTCGCCACCGGCCGCGAGGTGATCTTCGCCCGTGCCTCCCCCGAGACGAAGCTGCAGATAGCAGAGGCGTTGCGCAGCGAAGGGCACGTCGTCGCGATGACCGGGGACGGCGTCAACGACGCACCCGCACTGCGGACCGCCGACATCGGCGTCGCGATGGGCCGCTCGGGAACCGACGTCGCCAGGGAGGCATCGACGATGGTGCTGACCGACGACAACTTCGCGACGATCGTGGTCGCGATCGAGGCGGGACGCCAGGTCTACGACAACGTCCGCAAGTTCGTCCAATACATCTTCGCTCACGCCACACCGGAGGTCATTCCCTTCCTGCTGTTCGCGCTCAGCGGCGGTGCGATCCCGCTCCCGCTGACCGTGATGCTGCTCCTCGCCTTCGACGTCGGAACCGAGACCCTGCCCTCGCTCGCGCTCGGTCGCGACCCGATCGAGCCGGGCAGCATGGATCGTCCGCCCCGCCCCCGCTCGGAGGGCGTGATCCAGGGCCCGATGCTGGTGCGCGCGTGGCTGTTCCTCGGTGTGATGGTCTCGGTGCTCTCGCTTGCCGGCTTCTTCTACGTCCTGAACCGCGCCGGCTGGCAGGCCGGGGATCCCGTCGGCGCCGGCCATCCCCTACACCACGCCTACCTCCAGGCCACGACGATGACGTTCGCCGGAATGATCGCCGGGCAGATCGGCACCGCCTTCGCGGTCAGAACCAGACGCGCGTCGCTGCTATCGATCGGTGTCTTCAGCAACCGCTACCTGCTGCTCGCGATCGCAGCAGAGCTGGCGCTCGCGGCGGTGTTCATCTACGCACCTCCGCTGCAGTCGCTCCTCGGAACAGCAGCGCTGCCGCTGAACGACCTGGCCTTCCTGCTCCCCTTCCCGTTCATCGTCTGGGGCGCGGATGAGCTACGTCGCTGGCTGGTACGTCGACGCTCGCCGGTCCCGCCGGTCCCGCCGGTCCCGCCGGTCCCGCCGGTCCCGCCGATCGCGCCGATCGCGCGCATCGCGACGCCGGCCTGACGGCGCTCGCGCGACGCGCCGCAGCCCTGCCGGCAGTGCTGAGCACTTGCGCGATGCCCCTACTCAGAGGCCAGAGCGACCCTGACCTGCCGCGCGATCTCGAGATCCTCGCGCGCGGCCAGCACGAGCGTCCTGACCGATGCCTGCTCCGCTCCTATCTCGGCGTCAGGCGTGACGCTCTGGTTGCGGGCCTCGTCCAGATGGGCGCCCAGGAACCCGAGCCCTGCGACCGCTCGCGAGCGCACCTCGGGCGAGCGTTCGCCGACACCACCGGTGAACACGAGCACGTCGAGGCCGCCCAAGCTCGCTGTCATCGCTGCGATCTGGGCGCGGAGTCTGTGGAGGTAAACATCGCGCCCGAGGCGGGCAGACCCATCGTCCTTCGCGGCTCGTGTGAGCACCTCGCGCATGTCGGCGCTGCCGGCCAGCCCCAGCAGACCTGAACGGTGCTCGAGCGAGTCGCTGAGCTCCGCCGCGGAGAGATGCTCGTGTTCCAGAAGCCACGTCAGAATGCCGGGGTCCAAGCTGCCCGCGCGCGTGGCCATCACCAGGCCCTCGAGCGGGGTGAAGCCCATGGTCGTGTCGAGCGAACGACCGTCGTCGATCGCGCACAGTGACGCGCCGGCCCCGAGGTGGCAGCTCACGATCCGCAGGCCCGCCGGGTCGCGCTGCAGCAGCTGTGGTGTGCGCCGCGCCACCCAGGCATGTGACAGGCCGTGGAAGCCGTAGCGGCGAAGTCCCCAGCGCTCGCGCCACTGCGCCGGGAGCGCGTAGGTCGCGGCGGCCATCGGGATCGTCGCGTGGAAGGCCGTGTCAAAGCACGCGACGGCCGGCAGGTCCGGTAGCAAGCGGGTGACGGCATCGAGCGCGGCCAGCGACTTGGGCTGGTGCAGAGGAGCGAGATCGACGAGCTCGCGCAGGTCCGTCTCGACGGCCGCGTCGATCCTCACCGCGTTGCGGTAGCGCTCGCCCCCATGCACGATGCGATGGCCGATCGCATCCGCCGCGCCCATCGGCGAGTCGAGCGCGGCACGCAGGTCCTCCCCGTCCACCTCTGCGCGCGGTGCGCGGAGCTCCCGCGCGTCGATCGTGTTGTCCTGCCCGTCGAGCAGCGTCAGCTTGAGGCTGCTCGAGCCGGCGTTGACGACCAGGACGCGCAAGCTCGCGGCTATGCCGGCGTCGCCGGCGCGGCCGGGCCCGCGCTCGCGCCGGGCCAGCACCAGTCGGTGACGTCGGGGGGGTCGGTACCGTGGGCGCGGGTGTAGGCGCGGTGGCGCAGCCGCTCGTCGGCCATCTCCTGGCGCACGTGGCCGGCACGCTCGGCCAGGCCGGGAACGCGATCGATCACGTCCATCACGAGATGGAAGCGGTCGAGGTCGTTGAGCATCACCATGTCGAACGGCGTCGTGGTGGTGCCCTCCTCCTTGTACCCGCGCACATGGATGTTGTCGTGGTTGGTGCGCCGGTAGGTGAGACGGTGGATCAGATACGGGTAGCCGTGGTAGGCGAAGATCACGGGGCGGTCGGTCGTGAACAGCGCGTCGAACTCCGCCTCGGACAGCCCGTGGGGATGCTCGCTGTCAGGCTCCAGGCGCATCAGGTCGACGACGTTCACGAGCCGCACGTTCAGCTCGGGCAGACGCTCGCGCAGGAGCGCAGCCGCCGCGACGCTCTCGAGCGTCGGAACGTCACCGGCGCAGGCGAGGACCACGTCGGGCTCCTGATCGCCGGTGCTCGAGAAGGAGCTCCAGATGCCGATCCCGCGGGCGCAGTGCGCAACCGCCTCCTCCATCGTCAGGTAGTTCAGCGACGGCTGCTTGCCGGCGACGATCACGTTCACGTAGTTACGGCTGCGCAGACAGTGGTCGGCGACCGACAACAGGCAGTTGGCGTCCGGCGGTAGGTACACGCGGACGATCTCCGCCTTCTTGTTGATCACGTGGTCGATGAATCCGGGGTCCTGGTGAGAGAACCCGTTGTGGTCCTGGCGCCAGACGTGCGAGGAGAGCAGGTAGTTCAGCGATGCGATCGGCCGGCGCCAGGGGATCTGGCGTGTCACCTTCAGCCACTTCGCATGCTGGTTGAACATCGAGTCCACGATGTGGATGAACGCCTCGTAGCTGTTGAACAGCCCGTGGCGGCCCGTCAGCAGATAGCCCTCCAACCATCCCTGGCACAGGTGCTCGGAGAGGACCTCCATGACCCGGCCATCGGGCGCAAGGTGATCGTCACTGGAGAGGGTCTCGGCGTCCCAGGCGCGGTCGGTCACCTCGAAGACCGCCCCGAGCCGATTGGAAGCCGTCTCGTCCGGGCCCACGATCCGGAAGCTCTCAGGGTTCAGTCGGATCACGTCGCGAAGGAACTCGCCGAGCACCCGCGTCGGCTCGCTCAAGCTCGCGGTGGGAGCGGGCACCTCGACGCCATACCCACGGAAGTCCGGCAGCTCGAGCGCTCGCAGCAGCACGCCGCCGTTGGCGTGCAGGTTTGCGCCCATGCGTCGCTCACCCTCCGGCGCAAGCGCGGCCAGCTCGGCGCGCAGCGTGCCACGCTCGTCGAACAGCTCTCCAGGACGGTACGAGCGCATCCACTCCTCCAACTGCGCCAGGTGCTCGGGGTTGCCCGCCAGGTCAGCGAGGGGAACCTGATGCGAGCGAAACGACCCCTCCGCCGGGAGCCCGTCGACGGTCTTCGGGCCCGTCCAGCCCTTCGGGGTCCGCAGGACGATCATCGGCCAGCGCGGACGCACGGTCTCACCGTCCTCGCGGGCCCGGCGCTGGATCTCGGCGATCTCGGCGATCACCTCATCGAGCGTGGCGGCCATCAGCTGATGCATCGCCGCCGGCTCGTCGCCCTCCACGAACCTGGGGTCGTAGCCGTAGCCCTCCAGCAGCGCCCGCAGCTCCGCTTGGGGCACGCGGGCCAGGACCGTCGGGTTGGCGATCTTGTAGCCGTTCAGATGAAGCACCGGCGAGCACCGCGCCATCGCGCACGGGGCTGAGGAACTTGTTGGAATGCCAGCTCGTCGCGAGCGCCCCCGTCTCCGCCTCGCCGTCCCCGACCACGCAGCACGCCAGCAGGTCGGGGTTGTCGAAGGCCGCACCGTAGGCGTGAGCGAGCGAGTAGCCGAGCTCGCCACCCTCGTGGATCGATCCGGGCGTCTCAGGAGCCACGTGGCTTGGAATCCCGCCGGGAAAGGAGAACTGGCGAAACAGCCTGCGCATGCCCTCCTCGTCGCGGCCGATGTGCGGATAGACCTCGCTGTAGGTCCCCTCGAGGTAGACGTTGGCCAGCACGCCCGGGCCGCCGTGCCCGGGGCCGGTGACATAGATCGCGTTGAGGTCGCGCTCGCGGATGACCCGGTTCATGTGCGCGTAGATGAAGTTCAGCCCGGGTGTCGTGCCCCAGTGGCCGAGCAGCCGGGGCTTGGTGTGCTCGATCCGCAGCGGCTCTCGCAGGAGCGGGTTCTCGAGCAGATAGATCTGGCCGACCGACAGATAGTTGGCCGCGCGCCAGTAGGCGTCCAGACAACGAAGCTCCACGGCCGATAGAGGGGCGACCGAACCCGCGCCGGCTGAACCGGCGGCTGCGCTAGCGGGCATTGCGGACTCCATCGATTGAAGGCGAAATGTGCTCGCCCATCCTGCCTGAAGATCGGGCAGCGGACCGTCCAGCCCGGCCCCCGTCGGTGGCGCTCGGGTGCTCAGGCGGTCGCCGCGACCCGCTCGCTTCGGGCGGCGGGCGAGCTGCCGTTGGTGCCCTCGAGCACGACCTTCAGCGCACCCGAGTTCGCCGCATCGGCGAACGTGTCGTATGCGCTCATCGTCTCGCTCAGCGGGAAGCGATGCGTGGCGAACAGCGAGGGGTCAAGGCGACCGCTCGAGATCAGGCGCATCAGCTGGGGGATGCTGAAGGTGTCGACGAGCCCCGTCGTGATCGTGACGTCACGGATCCAAAGCCTCTCCAGGTGCAGCTCGGCGGGCTTGCCGTGAACGCCGATGTTGGCCACGCGCCCTCCGGCACGGATCAGCTCTGTGGTGAGCTCGAAGGTCTGCGGCACGCCGACGGCCTCGAAGGCGACGTCCGCACCCAAGCCGTCGGTCAGCTCCATCACCCGTGCGACCGGGTCCTCGCGGCCGTTGTTGATCGTGGTGTCCGCGCCGAACCGGCGGGCACTCTCGAGGCGGCTGTCGGCGACGTCGATCGCGATGATTCGCCCGGGTGTGTACAGCCTCGCCGTCAGGACCGCGGCCAAGCCGATCGGGCCGGCACCGACGATCGCCACGACATCGCCCGGGGAGACCATGCCGTTGAGCACCCCGACCTCGAAGGAGGTCGGCAGGATGTCGGCGAGGAACAGCACCTGCTCGTCGGTGAGCTGCTCCGGCACCTTGTAGACCGAGTTATCCGCGAACGGTACGCGTGCGTACTCGGCCTGCAGGCCGTTGATGAGGTGGCCGAAGATCCAGCCGCCTCCGCCCAGGCACTGCCCGTAGCGGCCCTCCTTGCAGTAGCGACAGCGCCCGCACGAGCTCACGCACGACATCAGCACCCGGTCGCCGGGGGAGACCGTGCTCACGCCGGCTCCCACCTCCTGCACCGTTCCCACGGCCTCGTGGCCGAGCACGGTGCCCGGGGTCGTCTCGGGCACGTCGCCTTTGAGGATGTGCAGATCGGTGCCGCAGATCGTCGAGGTGTCGATGCGTACGATCGCGTCGGTCGGATCGAGGATCGCGGGGTCAGCGACCGTGTCCCAGCCCCGCTCTCCGGGGCCCTGATAGACGAGAGCCTTCATCTCCGGTTCCTCTCACTGGTGGTGGGGTATGAGTTCGGCTGACGCGCCCCCGAACGCTGTCTGATGAGGCGGCGCGCCTGCACTTGACGCTAGGTCTTGGGTCGAGCAGGCACATCGGGAGCTTCCCCCTACCGCACGTGCGCGTTTCTACGGATCTCGGCGTTCCGGCTCGCCCGCCGATGTCGGCGCACTCGGACCCGCCGGTCCGCGGCGATCCAGCGCGCGGGCGATGTCGGCGATCTGCCCGTCCAGGCCCTGTGCCGCGTCGAGCCTCAGGGCCGTGCCCTCGGTGAGCTCGTCGAAATCCTCGAAGCTCCCGAATTGCTCTTCCGCGATCTGTGGGGTGGCGTCGGACACCCGCTGCGGGTCGCCCAAGCGCCGCGCGGCACGCTCCAGGGACAGCTCGAGCGGCACCTCGCAGCGCACGATCAGGAGCGGCACCCCGACGCCTCGCAGTCGGTCGAGCAGCACTGCCCGATCCGCGCGCGAGCGGCAGGTCGCATCCACGATCACGCCGCCCCGACGCTGGAGCGCGAGAAGCGCATCGTGAGTTAGCCGCTCGTAGGTCGCGCGGGTGAAGCTCGCGCTGTAGTGCTCCTGGCGCTGCAGGTTGTGAGGGCGCGAGGTGCGCCAGGCGCTTGCGCACGGCGTCGGAGGAAACCACGGGCATCTGGGAGCGTCGCGAGAGCTCGCCGGCCAGCACCGACTTGCCGCTCGCAGCGGGTCCGCAGACCACGATTGCGAGGGGCGCTCGCGCGCGCCAGCAGAGCCGCTCGCCGAACTGCCATAGCTGCTGCGCACGCCGCAGTTGCTCCACACGGGTGGCCCCGCCGTGCTCGGCTGCGGCGATCAGCGTCACCTTCGCACGCACGAGCGCCCAATGGGCGGCGTAGAACGCGCGCAGCGTCTCGCCGCCGGGGTCCATGCCGGCGTCGCGGTAGGCGCTGATCAGCTCGCGGGCCGCCCGCGGCTCGCCGCCGGCCTCGAGATCCATCGCCAGGAAAGCAAGGTCGCACGCGATGTCGCTCCTGCGCAGCTCGGGGTCGAACTCGATCCGATCGACGACGCGGACCGGGGGGCCGGCCAGTACATGCTCGCAGCGCAGGTCCCCATGACCGTCGCGGGCGAGGCGGAGCCGGGCCCGCCGGCGGAACTCGGCCTCGTGCGCGCTCACAAAGGCCTCGCCGAAGCCGGCGGCCACATCCAGGTGCCACGCCGCCGCAGGTCCGGCCTGCGCCAGCTCCTCGACGTTCCGCCGCCACAGCGCGAGCACCCGGTCCGCGTTCCAGCCCGCCACCACCTCGGCGGAGCGGTGGAAAGCTGCCAGCAGGCGAGCCGCGGCCCTGACGTGCGCCCGCGTGAGCGCCCCCGCCGCGATCAGCCCGGCGAATGTGTCCTCCTCGTTGAAGCGGCGCATCTCAACGACGTACTCGACGGCGTCGGAGGTCCCCTCATCGACGATCTGAAATCCGTCGTCGCTCCTGACGACCGCCCGCACCCCGAGGTAGATCCCTGCAGCGAGCTCCTGGTTGACACGCACCTCCTCGCGACAGGCGCTGTGACGAAGCGCCAGCGTGCTGTAGTCGAGAAAGCCGAGCGCCAGCGGCTTCTTGACCTTGTAGGCGTGCTCGCCGGCCACGAACACCCACGACGCGTGGGTCTCGTGCAGGGCGACCCTCGGAGCACCTGGATAGGTCGCGGGCATGGCGAGCGCCTGCAGCATGGCTGGGTCGCCGCACTGCTCCCGGGAGGGGCCGACTTGAGCCGCGGATGACGTGGGCATCGCTTAGGTCCGGTGCAGAAGCATCTACTCGATACATGGTGCTCGCCGGCACACAGACGGCCGTCCGTGAAACCCCGCACCCTCGATCGGGGCGTTACGGATGCGGCGCCGCGCGGGCCCATCGCCGACGGGAATGCGGGTAACCCGCAGCGCTGACAGCTGGAACTGCGGATGCCGATTCCGGCCGTCGGCGCGAGGGTGCCTGCCCAGGACATGGATCATGCGCCGGGAGCGAGGAAGGCAAGGGTCATCTCACATCGACGGAGCGAGCGCGCCTGTTGGGCCCGCGAACGAGGAACGCGCCGGCGGCGGGCGCGGCGCATGTGGGGTGCGGTTGCGCCGCCGTTGATCGGCGCACTGGCGCTCGTCGCGGCAACGCCGACGCTGTCGCTGGCGGCCGGCTGGTCACCCGCGGTGACGGTCTCGGCCGCACACGAAATGATCAGCAACGTCGGGCTCGCCTCCGGTCCCGGCGGGGACATGGCCTTCTGGCGCTTCTACGACCTCGCGCCGCCAAAGCGTCAGATCTTTGGACCGCCCGGCGCGAGTTACGCCGTGTCGCTGCCGGCCGGCCCGTTCGGTATGCCGCGCCCGCTGCCGGCAAGCTACGCCAGCGGGCCACTCGTCGCCCTCGGCGGCGGCGGGTTGGCCCAGCTCATCCTCCGCCGCACCGCTGTCAACACCGCCAAGCCGAGCGTCGCGATCGGCGACGTCAGCGGCCGCTTCCGCTCTCCGCTGCCTGTCGCCGGCAGCGTCTGGGTAGGCAGGGCCAGCCTCGCCGGCAACCGCAATGGCGAACTGCTGCTGGCATGGATCAGCTCTCCGCGCTCTGGCCACCGGCAGGTCTGGGCGAGCGTCCGCCTACCGGGTCACGGCTTTGCTGCACCGCAGCTGATCTCCTCCTCGGCCGACGGACTCGCGGTCACCGCGGCGGTCGGCCCCGGCGCGCACTCGACGGCGATCGCCGGCCGGGCTGCGTCGGACATGGTCGTGGTGTTCGACAGCAAGCGCGGCCGCATGCTGGTCCGGGTACGGCCGCACGCGAGCGGCTGGGGAGCCGTGTCCGATATCGGCCCGGCCGCCGTCGGCAACGAGAACGAGGTCGCGACCCCCTACATCGGCCGCAACGGCCGCATAGCCGTGGCCTGGTATCACCGCCAGCTCTCCGAGGGCGGAGAACAGGGACCGAGCTACACCGAGGTCGCCGTACGGCCGCCCGACCGACGCAACTTCCTGCCGGCCCAGACGCTGTCCAGGAGCCAGAGCGGTCCGCTGGCCGGCGAAGTCGCGCTCGTGGGCGGCGATGGCCATCCACCGCTCGTGGCATTCGTAGCGCCCGCCTCCAGCGGCGAACCGACACCGGCCCGCTCAGTCGTGAGGGTCTCGTCGAGTCGCGGAGACCGGTTCAGCGCCGCGAGGACCATCTCGCCTCACGGGCAGTGGGCCGGCAGCGTGGCAGCCGCGATAGGTCCAGGCGGCGCGATCGTCACGTGGGTCGGTGGCCCCAACCAACCATTCTCGACGCTCGCCCCCGGTGCCGCCGTGTACGCCGCACTGGGCACGTCCACCGGCAGTCGGCTCGGTCCCGCCGTCGAGGTTTCGCCCGCCGAGCACGCGCAGTCGGCTGTGCCCCTGCGTAGCGAAAACAGCGGCCGCTGGATCATCGCCTGGAGCAGCACGCCCCAGTTCCTCTCGCCGCAACTCCCCGGCCGCTCGGTCGTGCGGGTCACGACCTGCTCGACGGGGTGCGGATAGGGGGCGGGCGCTCTCGTTCGGCGCCGGCACTCCCCCATCCAGCCAGGCGGCAGGCCGCGAACGGCACGCCGGGCCGTGGCCCGCACCAAGACGTGTGGGAACCGGCATCGCGGTTCGAGGTCAGGGTTGCGGGATTTCCCTGGGCTCCGCGACGGGAAGGTGCGGATGACCCGGCGGGAGCCAAGTCTTAGCCTGCGCCCATGAGCAAGGCCCAGACAACAGATCACCTGCGAGCGTCGGGACAGGAAGACTCCGTCGCACCGGACTCGATCAGCGTCTTCACGAACATTCTCTGCGCAGTCGACGGCACGCGGACCAGCACGGCCGCCGTCGAGATGGCCGCCTCGCTGGCGGCCCCCGGCGGCCACCTGACGCTGTTGGCCGTGACCGCCGTATCGGGTTCCAGCGTCCACGCCACGGCGGCGATCAGTCCCGACCGGGCAGACCTCGTGCTGAAAGACGCCGAGCGCATCGCTGACGGCGCCGGCGTCCCGTCGAGCACCCTCGTGGATCCGGGTGGCCCTCCGAGCGAGGCCATTCTCGCCCGAGCCTCCGAACACGACCTGCTCGCGATCGGGGCGCCCGTCACCTCATGGCTGGGTGGCGTGCTCGTCGGAAGCTTGGCCACGACCTCGCTGAGCCGGTTCACCACCCCCATCCTCTTCGCTCGCCGGTCGCCCACCGGCTCGCTGCGAGGGCAGCAGATCCTGGTCGCCAGCGACGCCGAGGAGGGCTCAGATCACATCGTGGACATCGCCGGGCGACTCGGACACAGCCAGGGCGCACGGGTCACGCTCGTGAACGCTCCAGGCGCCGAGTCGAAGTCGAAGCCGCGGGCCATCGAAGCACAGGCGCGCGCCCTGCGACTCGCGGTTCCGGATGCCGGCGAGCCGTACATCGAGCCCGGCAGGGCCTCGGACGTGATCCTCGAAGCTGCCGAGCACACCGACGCCGCCCTCGTGGTCATGGGCAGCCGCCGGCTGACCGGGCTGCACGCGTTCGGAAGCGTCAGCCGGCGCGTGGTACACGACGCACCATGCTCGGTGCTCGTCATTCCACCTGGCCAATAACGAGCGCCTCGGCTTGCGCGGCAGGTCGGCGCCCGTGAAGCAAGGTCCGCTCAGTAAAAACCCGCATCTCGTCCAGTGGCGCTCACGGATGCCCGGTGCGGGCCTCGCGACCTAGGCTGGTTTCGATCCTTCAAAGGAGACCGATGATGTTCAAGAACGTAGTTGTTGGAATCGACGGCAGGGCCGGCGGCCGCGATGCGATCGCGCTCGCCCGTCTTCTCAGCGACCCCGGCGCGAAACTGACCCTCGTGTTCGTGCGCGGGACCGAGATCGCAGAGGATGTCGCGGAGTCCGAGGAGCTGCTCGAGCGGGAACGCACTGCGGCCGGCCTCGAGGCAGAGCTGCTGAGCGTACTTGCACTCAACCCCGGCCGCGGCCTTCACGAACAAGCCGAGCGGCACGGCGCGGATCTACTGGTGGTCGGCTCCTGCAGTCACGGCGTCTTCGGTCGCGCGATGCTGAGCGACGACACGCGCGCCGCGCTCAACGGCGCCCCCTGTGCGGTCGCTATAGCCGCGCACGGCTACGCGGAGCGCCACACGCAGATCTCCAAGCTCGGTGTTGCCTACAACGGCTCGCCGGAGAGCATCGCGGCGCTCGCCGTGGCCCGCGAGCTCGCGCCGGCCGGGGCGACGGTTCACGCGCTGGAAGTGATCTCGCTCCCGCCTGCCGCCTTTGGTGGCCTGGTTGCCGCTTCCGGCGCGGACTACATCGACGAGATGGTCACGCAGGCGGGCGGTCGATTGAAAGAGCTTGCCGATGTCGACGGTCGCGCCGTGTATGGCATCGCGGGCGAGGAGCTCGCCGCGTTCGGCGACGAACTGGACCTCCTCGTGGTCGGCTCGCGCAGCTACGGGCCCCTGCGGCGTCTCGTCAGCGGCAGCACCTCGAACTACCTGGAGCGTCACGGACGCTGCTCGCTGCTCGTGCTGCCGCGAGCAGTCACCGCCCCGGTCGCCGACCCCGCCGGCGCCGGCGAACAGCAGAGCGCCGCCGTCGGCAGCTAGACGGCGGGGACAGTCGATACCGTCAGGGCGATGAACGAACGGGACGCAACCCCGACCGACCTCCCCGGCGGCGAGAGCGCTTCCGCGGCGACGATCCGCATAGTCCTTGCCGACGATCATGCCGTTGTACGGAGCGGCTTGCGGATGCTCCTCGACAGCGAAGGCGACTTCGAGGTGGTCGCCGAGGCCAGCGACATCGAAAGCGCCCGGCGCTACGTGCGTGGCCATCACCCCGGCGTGCTCGTGCTCGACCTGAACATGCCCGGCGGCTCGAGCCTCGAGGCGATCCCGCTGATCCGCGAGGAGTCGCCCGGCACCCAGATCGTCGTGCTGACCATGCAGCAGGAGCCCGCGTTCGCGCGCGAGGCGCTTGGTGCCGGGGCCCTCGGTTACGTCCTCAAGGAGGCCGCGGACGACGAGCTCGTCGAAGCCGTGCGGCGGGCCGCTGTGGGGGAGAGCTACCTCAACCCGCGACTCGGTGCGCGCATCGCATCCGAGCCGCCGCCCGGGCCGCCGGATGACCTCTCACATCGCGAGCTCGATGTGCTGAGGCTGATCGCCCTCGGACACACCAACGCCGAGATCGCGGCGCAGCTCTACCTGTCCGTGCGTACGGTCGAGACTCATCGCTCGCACATACAGCAGAAGCTCAGGCTCTCCACGCGGGCGGAGCTCGTCGGCTACGCGTTGGAGCGCGGACTGATCAGCACCGGCGCGGCGACCGATAGCTGATCGACCTGTCTCCAGCGGGCCCGGCGATCGTCGCGGTCGCCTGCGTGTTGTTCGGTGGAACACCGCGGGGCCTTGCGTACAAACCGCGGATGCGGGCGACCGGCAGGCCGATGTAGTTTCACGAGTGGAATCGCACAGCGGGTCCCGGCAGCCAACCGGGTGAGGCGGGGAGTTTCATGAGCGAGCATCTCACAGCAGTCGACGCCACCTTCCTGGAGCTCGAAGAGGTCGACGACAGCGCGCACATGCACATCGGCGCGATCATGGTCTTCGACCCTGCCCCCGACGGAAACGTGCCGACCCGTGAGCAGCTCGGCCGCCACCTGGCGCACCGCCTCGGGCGGCTGCCCCGCTATGGGCAACGCCTGTCGGCGCCGCACACCGGCGGCCTCAGCTGGCCGGCGTGGAAGACGATCCCGACTTCGACCTCAAGCGCCACATCGCCCACGCTGCGTTGCCCGCGCCGGGAGGCGAGCGGGAGCTGTCCGAGTGGTCTTCGCAGTTCTTCTCCCAGCGCCTGGACCGCCACCGTCCGCTGTGGGAGATGACCCTGCTCGAGGGTCTTGCCGGTGGCCGCTGGGCGCTCGCCACCAAGACCCACCACTGCATGGTCGACGGGGTCGGCTCAGTCGATGTCGGACACGTGCTGCTCGACGTGGCCCCCGAAGGCCTACGGGCGCCCGGGGAGAGCGACGGGGATCCCACCGCCGTAACCGAGCCGTCTGCGGCCGCCGAGCAGCTCGGGGGCGCGGCGCCGGCGACACACGCGCCTCAGCGGTCGAAGAGCGCTTTGCCTCCCCTTCTCGGACGTGCTTGGGACGGGGTGGAGGGCTTCGCGCCGCTGACAGCCGCGGCACATGCCGCGAGCCTGGCCGCACACGGCGCGCTACACCCGCGGAAGGCGCTCGCGAATGCCCGCGCGACGGTCGACTTGCTGGTGCAGGAGGAGCTTCATGGCGCGCCGAGGACGAGCCTGAACGAGCCCATCGGGACACGGCGGCGCTTCGAGGTCGTGCGGATACCGCTGGATGACATGCGGGCGATCAAGAACTCTTCTTGGGCGGCACCATCAACGACGTCGCGCTGACGATCACCGCCAGCGGATTGAGAGCCGTGCTGCTCGGGCGTGGCGAGCCGCTGCCCGCGCAGGGCCTCCGCGCGATGGTGCCGATGAACGTCCGCACGGCCGGCGAGCAGCTCGCGCTCGGCAACAAGATCACCTCGCTGTTCCTCGACCTGCCCGTGGCCGAGCCCAGCACACTCGAGCGCTACTTCGAAATCGTCGCGCGCTCCGGCGCGCTCAAGTCCAAGGGGACGCAGGCCGCCGGCACCACTGGCGTGATGGAGATCTCCGGGCTCGCGCCCCCCATCGTCCATTCCGCGATTGCGCGAGCCCTGTACGCGACACGGCTGTTCAACGTGACGATCACGAACGTGCCCGGACCACAACAGACGCTGTACGCCTTCGGCGCGCCGCTGCGGGAGGTCCGTCCGCTCGTCCCGCTCGCTGCCGAGCACGCCGTCGGCGCGGCAATCGTCAGCTACGACGGCAATGCCTTCTTCGGCGTCGTCGCGGACCGCGACACCGTCGAGGACCTCGACGTGATGCTCGAGGCCATGCGCTCCTGCGCCAGCGAGCTACTGGCCGCCGCGCGTCCCCCGAAGCGCGGCCGTGTGAAGGCGTCGAAGGCGCGCTCATCCACAACGCGCGCCGCACACGAGGAGGCGACACCGGATGCAGCCGCTCAGCGCGCTTGATCGAGGGCGCCGGCGATGAGCCACGTCGAGGTCCCGGTCGACGGGCCCGCCAGCTCTCCGAGCGGCACCTTCGCCAGCGCGCTCTGTGCCGTCGATGGCACAGATCAGAGCATCGCCGCGATCGGGCACGCCGGCGCGCTCGTCGGCCCGGGCGGGCATCTCACGCTGCTCCTGTGCACCGCCTTCCGTCGTGAGTCGGGGCTGCGTAGCCCCGAGGTCGGTGCGGCGCAGGCGAGCGAGATCGTCTCGCGCGCAGAGGGTGCTGCCGCAGCCGCCGGAGTGAGCGCAAGCGTCGAGGTCGATCCCGGCGGTCCGCCAACCGAGCTGATCTTGCGACGCACACCCGGACACGGGCTGCTCGCACTCGGCGCGCCGGCCACGGCGACCTGGCTCGGCGCGATGTTCCGCGAGAGCATCACCGCCGCCGCCGAGGAGAACCTGGCCGCGCCCCTGCTCGTGTCGCGGCTCAGCCCCTCATGGAGCGGGGGCTCGCCGCGGAGCGTGCTGGTCGCCAGCGACGGGCTGGAGGACTCTGATGGGCTCGTGCAGCTCGCCGGCCAGCTGGCGCGGGCGCACGGCGCCGAACCCGCGCTCGTACACGTGCTGGGCGCCGAGTCGCGCATGCACCCCCACCGAATCCAGCGCCAGGCCGAGCAGCTTGGCAGCTTGACGGGTACACGCAGCGAGCTGGTCGTGGAGTCGGGAACGCCTCGCGAGGTCATCGTCACGGCCGCGCAGGAGCTCGACGCAGGCTTGATCGTGATGAGCAGCCGCCGGCTCGCCGGCCTGCGGACCGTCGGCAGCGTCAGCAGGCCCGTGGTCGCCCACGCGCACTGCTCGGTGCTACTCGTCCCGCCGGAGATGCTGGCCGCGCCGCAGCCGGCCTAGCAACGTGATGCACGCCGAACCGAGCTGACCGCGCGAGACGACGTGGAGCTCGCCCAGGTCACGGTCCCGACGCTGGACCCCGAGCGATTCCGGACGCTCCTTACACCCGAGGCACTCACCGGCTTTGAACACACGCTCACGCGAGGACGGGAGCTGCTGCGGGAGAGAACGTTCTGGAACGTCAACTCGACGGGGCGCGGAGGCGGGGTCGCGGAGATGTTACGTTCGCTGATCGGCTACGCGCGTGGGGGCGGGATCGATGCGCGCTGGCTGGTGATCGAGGGCGATCCCGAGTTCTTCCGCATCACCAAGCGCCTGCACAACCGGCTTCATGGACACGACGGCGACGGTGGTCCGCTGGGCGACGCCGAGCGGTCCGTATACGAGCGTAACTGCGCAGCCAACGCCGAGCGCCTCGCCCCAGCGGTTCGTCCCGCGGATGTAGTGCTCCTGCACGACCCGCAGACGGCGGCCATGATTCCGCGCTTGCTCGCGACCGGCGCGCCGATCATCTGGCGCTCGCACGTCGGAGTCGACCCACCCAACGACCGCGCGCGCGAGGCGTGGCGGTTCCTGCTCCCATACGTCGAGCAGGCGGAGGCGTACGTGTTCTCCCAGAGTGCCTACACCTGGGAGGGCCTCGACCCGTCAAAGCTGACCGTGATCGCCCCGTCGATCGACGCGTTCTCGCCCAAGAACCATCTGATGGGGTTCACCACCGTCACTGCCGTGCTGCGGGCGGCGGCGCTGGCAGGCGATCATGACGAGCACCCCCGAGCCGTCTTCGAGCGGCTCGACGGCAGCGTCGGACTGGTCCGCAACCAGGCCCAGATGGTCGAGGAGCAGCAGCTACGCCTCGACGTCCCCGTCCTCACGCAGGTCTCGCGCTGGGACCGGCTCAAGGATCCGCTCGGCGTGCTGGCCGCGTTCGCGGAGCACGTCACGCTGGCCGAGGAGTCCCATCTCGTGCTGGCCGGACCCGACGTGACCGCCGTGGCCGACGACCCAGAGGGCGCCGAGGTCTTCGGAGAAGTCCACGCCGCCTGGTCGGAGCTCCCCCGGCGGCTTCGCCGGCGCGTCCATCTGGCGCTGCTGCCGATGGACGATCCCGACGAGAACGCCGTGATCGTCAACGCCCTGCAGCGGCGCTCAGACGTCGTCGCGCAGAAGAGCCTGGCGGAGGGCTTCGGCCTCACCGTCGCGGAGGCGATGTGGAAGGGGCGCCCGGTCGTCGCCTCCGGGATCGGCGGCATCCGTGACCAGATCGAGGACGGCCGCACCGGCTATCTGGTCGAGCCCCGCGACCTTGGCTCCTTCGGCGAGCGCGTCAGCCGGCTGCTCCGGGACCCCTACGCCGCCGAGCGCATGGGCGAGGCTGCACAGACGCGCGTGCGTGACCAGTTCCTCGGCCCGCGTCACCTCGGGCAGTACGTCGAATTGCTCGAGTTGGTGTTGAGGGGTCGAGAGAGCTCGGCGCCGGCCCCGGGTTAGGGCCGTCCGGTCGGTCCTGCGGCGGCACGTTTCTTCAGATCCGCGCGCAGCGAGACCAGTTCGCCCCTGACATCGCGATCCTCGAGAATGTGCACGCGGGACATCGGTCTCAGGAGGGCTCGGGGATCATTTCGATCGCCCCGCATGGGCACTCCTCGACACAGATGCCGCAGCCCTTGCAGTAGTCGAGGTCGAAGGCGTAGCCGTCGCCCTCGTCGACCTTCAGCACGGCGTTGTCGGGGCACACGCCGTAGCAGTTGTCGCAACCGAAGCAGTTGCCGCAGGACAGGCAGCGGCGGGCCTCGAACAGCGCGTTGCCCTCATCCAGGCCCTGGGCGACCTCGTCGAAGCTCGACTGCCGGCGGATCGCGTCCAGGCGCGGCGCGACGGTCTTCGGCGCGTCGGCGTAATACCAGGCGTTGAGCTCCTCGAAGCCGGCCAGCTCCGGCTCGGGCGGATGGACGAACTCGGCCCGGCGCAGCCAGGCGTTGATGTTGCGTGCCGCCTGCTTGCCGTGGCCGATCGCCCACGGTGACCGTGCGCTCGGCGGGCACCATGTCCCCGCCGGCGAAGATGCCCTCGTGGCCGGTCATCATGCGCTCGTCGACCTTCACCACGCCGTCCTCGAT
Source organism: uncultured Solirubrobacteraceae bacterium (assembly GCA_963758055.1). GTDB lineage: Bacteria > Actinomycetota > Thermoleophilia > Solirubrobacterales > Solirubrobacteraceae > Palsa-744. The sequence continues at coordinate 295,244 of CAVWTU010000003.1, read as the reverse complement.
CTCCAGGCCCGGCACCCCGTCGAGCAGCGACAGGTCGGCTTCCTGGCCGAGCGCGAGCACGAGCGAGTCGGCCGCCAGCTCCTCCGATCTCGCCGGTCGGCTGCGGGAAGCCGTCCTCGTCGAGCTCCATCTGCTCCAGCACGAGCCTGCCCTCGTCGGCGTGCTTGATCGTGGAGAGCCACTTCATCATCACGCCCTCCTCGAGCGCCTCCTCGACCTCGAAGTCGTGGGCGGGCATGCGCTCGCGCGTGCGGCGGTAGACGACGATCGCCTCGTCCGCGCCGAGGCGCTTGGCGGTGCGCGCCGCGTCCATCGCCGTGTTGCCGCCGCCGTAGACGACGACGCGGCGGCCGAGCAGGGGCGCGCTCCTCGCCCTCCATGCTGCGCAGCATGCGTGACGGCGTCGAGGATGTGCGCGGCCTCGCCCGGCGGGGATGTATGCGCGCTTGCCGATGTGCGCGCCGACGGCCAGGAACGCCGCGTCGAAGCCGCCGTCGCGCATCGCCTCCCAGGATGTTCGTCGACCTTCGTGTTCAGCTCGAGCGTCACGCCGAGATCGAGGATCCGCTCGACCTCGGCGTCCAGCACGTCGCGCGGCAGGCGGTACTGCGGGATGCCGAAGCGCATCATGCCGCCGCTCATCGGGCCGGCCTCGCGGATCGTCACCGTCGTGGCCGCGCAGGGCCAGGTGGTAGGCGGCGGAGAGCCCCGACGGGCCCGGCGCCCACGACCAGCACCCGCTTGCCGGTCGGCTCCGCCTCGACGGTGAGCTGCCAGCCCTGCCGGATCGCCTCGTCGCCGAGGAAGCGCTCGACGGCGTGGATCCCGACCGCCTCGTCGAGCTGCGCGCGGTTGCAGGCCGTCTCGCACGGGTGGTAACAGACGCGGCCCATGACGGCCGGCAACGGGTTGTCCTTGACCAGCTCGCGCCAGGCCGCCTCGTAGTCGCCGGACTCCGCGTGGTACAGCCAGCGCTGGATGTTCTCGCCGGCCGGGCAGCCGTGGTTGCAGGGCGGCAGGCGGTGCACGTACACCGGGCGCTCCGTGCCGCCAGGAGCCCGTCTTGTTGGCCAGGCTCGAGCCGACGTCCAGCGTGATCGCGAACGGCTTGTCCATCAGCCTTGCCCGGTCTCGGTGCCCGCGGCGGAGAGGACCGCCGCGGGGCCGGCGTCGCCGAGCAGCCCGAAGCGGCGGATGTTGCGATCGGCGCCGGCCTGGATGCGGGCGATGACATCGGGCCGCGGCTCGGGCTTGAACAGGTGCGCGAAGCGCTCCTGCAGGCGCAGGTACTCCTCGACGGGCACCTGGCGGCGGATCTTCGAGACGCCCGTGACCTCGCCGTCGCGCGCCTCGAACACGGGGAACATGCCCGACTCCTTCGCCAGTCGGGCGACCCGGATCGTGTCCTTGGAGGCGCTGCCCCAGCCGAGCGGGCAGGGGACGAAGACGTGCAGGTAGCGCGCGCCGCGGATCTCCATCGCGGTCTGCACCTTGTCCTCGAGGTCGCGCAGCTCGGCGACGGTGGCGGTCGCGACGTACGGGATCTCGTGCGCCATCGCGATCAGCGGCACGTTCTTGCCCTGCCCGAACGACGTTCCCGGGTTCCGGGCCGACCGCCTGGGTCGTGGCCGTGCGCGCGGCCGGCGGCGTGGCGCCCGAGCGCTGCACGCCGGTGTTCATGTACGCCTCGTTGTCGTAGCAGATGTAGAGCACGTCGTCGTTGCGCTCGAACATCCCCGACAGGCACGCCATGCCGATGTCCACCGTCCCGCCGTCGCCGCCCTGCCCGACGACGCGGATGTCCTCGCGGCCCTTCGCGCGCAGCGCCGCGGCGATGCCGGTCGCCACCGCGGCGGCGTTGGCGAACAGCGAGTGCAGCCACGGGACCCGCCACGAGGTCTCGGGGTAGGGCGTCGAGAACACCTCCAGACAGCCGGTGGCGTTGGCCGCGACCATCTGCCCGCCGGTGGCCCGCATCGCGGCGTCGAGGGCGTAGCGCGCGCCCAGCGCCTCGCCGCAGCCCTGGCAGGCACGGTGCCCGCAGGTGAGCGAGTTGGCGCGCTCGCTGCGCCGGCCTGCACCGAGCGCTGCTCGGGGTCGAGCAGCCGGTTGCCGACCGCGAAGCTGCCGGTCTGGTAGAAGCGGATCGTCGCTCAGCCTTCATCGCTCGGGATGTCGCTCGCTCAGCACCGGGCCCAGCCGCCACGAGCCCGATATCGCGCAGGATGTTCTCGGCGTGGGGGCCGGAGCGCGCGAGGCTGCGCATGCGGCGCGAGCTCGCGGTTCACGACGTCCCAGTCCATGTCGAGGAACGTCAGCGGCTCGAGCCGCTCGGCGACGGCGTCGGCGAACAGCGCCGCGCAGCGACGCCTTGCGTGATCGGTCGCCCGCCGAGCCCCGCGATCGACCGTGTAGCGCGTGCAGCTGCATGCCCGGCCGAGCGCCATGCGCACGTTCGGCGCGAGACGATCCCGCCGACGCCGACCGCCAGCGCCTTCTCGAGGACGACCACCCGCTGCGCGTGCCCGAGCGCGGCGCGCACCGCCTCCAGCGGGAACGGGCGGAAGGATGTGATCCCGACGACGCCGATCTTGACGCCCTCGCTCGCGCAGCTCGTCGACGGCGTCCTCGATCGTGCCGAGCACCGAGCCGAGCGCCACGACGATCGTCTCGGCGTCCTCGCTGCGGTAGCTGCGCAGCAGCCCGCCGGAGTGCTCGGCCGAAGGCTGCGCCGGAACTCGCCGGCGATCTCGGGGATCAGCTCGAGCGCCTGCATCTGCTTGGCGTGCGCGAGGTACCTGACCTCCATGAACGCCTCGGGGCCGACCATCGCGCCGATCGTGATCGGCTCGTCGGGGTCGAGCAGCTGGCGCGGCTCGAACGGCGGCAGGAACGCGTCCACCTGGCCTGCTGCGGGGCATCTCCACGCGCTCGACGGCGTGGGTGAGGATGAAGCCGTCCATGCACACCATCACCGGCAGTGGAGAGCTCCTCGGCCAGGCGGAACGCCTGGATGTGCAGGTCGACCGCCTCCTGGTTGGACTCGGCGTAGAGCTGGATCCAGCCGCGAGTCGCGCTGGGACATCGAGTCGGAGTGGTCGTTCCAGATGTTGATCGGCGCGCCGATCGCGCGGTTGGCGACCGTCATCACGATCGGCAGGCCCAGCCCGGAGGCGTTGTAGAGCGCCTCGGTCATGTACAGCAGCCCCTGGCTGGCGGTGGCGGTGTAGGCGCGCGCGCCGGTGGCGCGACGCGCCGATGGCGCACGGACATCGCGGCGAACTCGGACTCGACGTTGACGAACTCGCAGGGCGCCAGCTCGCCGGACTTGACCAGCTGCGACAGGCGCCTCGACGATGTGCGTCTGCGGCGTGATCGGGTACGCGCAGACGACCTCGGGCCGGCAGAGCGCGACCGCCTCGGCGACCGCCCGCGAGCCCTCAAGCTGGCGCAGCACCGCTCAGCCTCACCGTCGCTGCCGTCCGCTGACGCGCAGGCTCGAAGTGCGGCCCGTCGCGGCCGCCGACGTTGCCCTCGCGCCGCGCGCGCCGGCGAAGCGCTCGCCGGATCGCGCGCTGGCGACGCGCCTCGAGCGTCGATCGACCCGGTCGAGCGCGGCGAAGCCGCCGAGCAGCGCGGCGTTGCGGCGACGGCGCGCCCGGTGTGCTCGCGCGCGAGCTCGGTGGCCGGCACGGTCAACAGCCGCTCGCGCCGGAAGTCGCCCGTCGAGAGCTCTCCGAGCCCGAGCTCGTCGAGGCTGCGTCGTCGTGTTGATCAGCACGTAGCCGTCCGGGCTTGCAGGCCGCCGAACACGTCCACCTGGTGCAGCAGCGTCGGGTCCTGGACGATCAACGCGTCGGGCTCCATGACCGGCTCGCGCGTGCGGATCGCGACGGTCGTCGATGCGGCAGAACGCCACCACCGGCGCGCCCATGCGCTCGGAGCCGAAGCTCGGGAACGCCTGCGCGTAGCGGCCCTCGTCGAACGCCGCCAGCGAGAGCAGTCTCGGCGGCGGTCACGACGCCCTGGCCGCCGCGGCCGTGGATGCGCACCTCGAACATCGCTCCTACGCGTCGCGTTCCGGCGGCGATCCGAACAGCAGGCGCTGCTCGGCGGCGCCGCCACGAGCGCTGGCGGGTGCGCGTCCGACGGCAGTCGATGCTGACCGAGATCGCGTCGATGCCGGCACGCACCAGCAGCTCGGCGTACTCGGGGTGCACCGAGGGCGCCTGGCCGCAGATCGAGGTGCGCAGCCCGAGCCGGCGTGCGCGGGGGATCAGCTCGCGCAGGTAGGCGATGACGGCCGGATCGCGCTCGTCGAAGGTCTCGGCCAGCACCTCGTTGTCGCGGTCGGCACCGAGCAGCAGCTGCGTGAGGTCGTTGGAGCCGACCGAGATGCCGGTGATCGCCGAGCGCGGCGTACTGCTCGAGGTTGAACAGCACCGAGGGCACCTCGGCCATCACCCACAGCTCGAATCCGGGACGGATCGAGCAGACCCGACTCGGCGATCAGCTCGCGGCAACGGCCCAGCTCGCGGGTGCTGCGCACGAACGGCAGCATCACGTGCAGGTTGTGCATGGCCCGCATCCCAGACCTGGCGCAGTGCGGCCAGCTCGAGCGCGAAGACGTCGGGCTCGCGGGTGTAGCGCAGCGCTCCTCGGTAGCCGATCATCGGGTTGGCCTCCTGCGGCTCGAAGCGCTCGCCGCCACGCAGCCCGGAGAACTCGTTGGTGCGGAAGTCGATCGTGCGGTAGGTCACCGGCCGCGGCGCGAAGCCGGCCGCGAACGTGCTCAGACCCTCGGCCATGCGCGCGACGAACTCATCGCTGCGTCCCTCCTCGATCAGCGTGCGCGGATGATCGCCCGCCGAGCGCCTCCAGCACCATCATCTCTGCACGCAGCAGACCGACGCCGTCGACCTGCAGATCCTTGACCCGCGCCACCTGCGAGGGCTCAGAGAGGTTGACGAGGATCTGCGTGGCGGTCACCGCAGCGCTGCCGAGATGGCGCCCGCGCTTGCGCCGGCGGACCGCCCACCCGGAGCCGTCGGGCGCGGGATCGCCGGCGCCGGCGGGTCGCGCGGGCACCCTCCAAGACGACGCCGCGGGTGGCGTTGACGGTCACGATCTCGCCGTCGCGTAGCTTGCTTGGTGGCCTCACCGGTGCCGACGACGCAGGGGATGCCCAGCTCGCGCGAGACGATCGCGGCATGGCAGGTCATCCCCCCGGAGTCGGTGACGATCGCCCCGGCGCGGCGTATCAGCGGCAGCCAGTCGGGGGAGGTCATGTGCGTCACCAGCACGTCGCCGTCGTTCAGGCTCGCCGCGTCAGCGAGCGACACGCAGCACCCGCGCCGCGCCGCTGGCGCTGCCCGGTGCGCCGCCGAGCCCGTGCAGCAACACGGCCTCGGGCTCCGTCTGTCTCCATCCGCTCGAGGCATCTGCGCGCAGGCGCGCATCGTGGAGAGTGGTGATCGGGCGGCTCTGCAGCATCCACAGCGCTGCCGTCGGGGTCGAAGGCCCACTCGGTGTCCTGTGGGAAGCCGTAGTGCTGCTCGATCCGCCGGCCGAGCTCGGCGACGGCAACGACCTCCTCGTCGCTCAGCACCGGCCGCAGCGCCTCCTCCTCGGAGAGAGCGCGCTGGCGGGTGCCGCCGTCGGGCGGCGTACTCGATCACGAGCTCCTTGTGGTGCACCTCGCGGCGACGGATCGCCAGCGTGGCCTTCTCCACGACGTAGCGGTCGGGGGAGACCGAGCCTGAGACGACGGCCTCGCCGAGGCCGAAGGAGCCCTCGATGACGAGCTCGTCTCGCTGCCCGGTGGCGGGGTTGACGGTGAACATCACGCCGGCTCGTGTCGAGTTGACCTGGCGCTGCACCACAACGGCGATGTCCATGTCGGCCTGTGCGAAGCCGTTGACGCCCCGGTAGTAGATGGTCCGCGCCCCGAACAGCGAGCGCCAGCAGCGGCGCACGGCGTCGATCACCCCGTCGGCGCCGCGAATGTTCAGGAACGTCTCGTTCATCCCAGCGAAGGAGGTCGCGGCGGTGTCCTCGGCGGTGGCGGAGGAGCGCACGGCGACCGGCGTCTGGGGATCATCGTGGGCCAGCTGCTCGTAGGCGACCCTGATCTCGCGTGCGAGCGGCTCGGGCACCGGGGTCTGAGAGACCAGCTCTTGTGCGGCTGCACTGGCGACCTGCAGCGCCGCGGTGTCCTCGACATCCACGACATCGAGCAGTTGCGCCAGGCGCTCGCGCAGCCCGGTCTGCACGAGGAACGCCGCATACGCCGGAGCGCCGACGACGAAGCCGTCGGGAACCGGCAGACCGGCGGAGGTGAGCTCGCCGAGATTCGCACCCTTGCCGCCGGCGTAGTCGACGTCCTCGCGGCGCAGCTCGGCAAACGGCCGCACCGCCTCCTCGGTCGATGGGGACGCCTCTGCGTGCGTGACAGTCATCTGCTCATCGCTCCTCGGGTGGCCTGCGGTCGTGAAGACCAGTCAAGCGCTCGGGAGCGTCCGCAACCACCGGGCTGCCCACTAGACCTGATCCGTAGTTTTCACCCGCTCGGCAGAGGGCTCCTCCCTCATGACGTGGCTCCCGATCGCCCCTAGCGTGACCGTCAGGTCCCGAATCAGGCAAACCGCCACCTGCAACCGCGAGCCGAGGAGACAGAGATGCCCACCCGAGTTGCCATCAACGGCTTTGGCCGCGTGGGACGCAGCGTCCTGCGCATCGCCCACGAGCAGGGCCCGGACCTCGAGATCGTGGCCGTCAACGACCTCGCCGACGCCAACACGCTCGCCCATCTGCTGCGCCAGGACTCCGTGTACGGGGCCTTTCCCGGGGTCGTGGAGTCGATCGCGGGTGAGCTGGTCGTGGCCGGCAAGCCGATCCGCGCGCTCGCCGAGTCCTCGCTGTCGAACCTGCCGTGGAAGGAGTTGGGAGTGGACGTCGTGATCGAGTCCACCGGCCGTTACCGCACTCGTTCGGCGGCCGCCGAGCATCTCGCGGCGGGTGCCCGCAAGGTGATCATCTCCGCGCCCGGCAAGGGCTCCGAGCCGCTGGACGCAACCGTGGTCATCGGCGTGAACTTCGAGCAGGTCTACGACCCCGAGCGCCATCACATCATCAGCAACGCCTCCTGCACCACCAACTGCCTGGCGCCCGTCGCGAAGGTCCTGCACGAGAGGGTCGGCATCCGCCACGGCCAGATGAGCACGATCCATGCCTACACCGCCGACCAGAACCTCCTCGACGGACCCCACAAGGACCTGCGCCGGGCGCGCGCCGCCGCACTGAACCTCGTTCCGACATCCACAGGTGCGGCGAAGGCACTCGGTCTCGTGATCCCCGAGCTCGACGGCCGGCTCGGCGGGATCGCGGTCCGCGTCCCGACCCCCACCGGCTCGATCGTGGACCTCACGGTCGAGGCAGAACGCGCAACCGGCGCTGAGGAGCTGAACGACGCGTTCCGGGTCGCCGCCGAGCACGGCCCGCTGCACGGCATCCTTTCCTACAGCGAGGAACCGCTGGTCTCGAGTGACATCGTCGGCTCGCCCTTCTCTTCGATCTTCGACTCCCAGCTGACCGAGCGTGATGGACTCGACCCAGGTGAAGGTCGTGGCCTGGTACGACAACGAGTGGGGCTACTCCAGCCGCCTGGTGGATCTCGCCGCTCGCGTGATGGCCCCGGTTCCCGCAACGGCCTAGAGCGATGCGCGTCGTCTCTGAAGCGGAGCTCGAGCAGGCTCTCCGCGCCCTGCCGGGCCCGGAGCCTCGGGCCGTGGCCAGCGGCAATCACGCCACCCCGCGCACGCTGCTGGACTTGCTCGAGGCCGCGGTGGAGCGCTATCGCCTGTTCATGCTCGCCGCCCAGGCGCCTCTTCCCGAGCGCGAAGGCGTGATCCTCGAGACCCCGTTCGTGGGACCAGGCATGCGCGACGCGGGTGAGCGGCTCGATTACCTGCCGATGCGCCTGTCACTCGTCCCAAGGCTGTTCGCGACGATCCGTCCCCCGGACGTTGTGCTGTTGCACACCTCCACACCGCGCGAGGGGATGGTGTCGCTCGGGATCGAGGTCAACGTCCTCCCGGCGGCGATCGAAGCGGTGCGGGCACGCGGCGGCCTCGTGATCGCGCAACTGAACCCGCGGATGCCCTACACGCTCGGTGACAGCGAGCTGGCGGAGGATCTGATCGACCTGGCCATCGAGGTTGAGGAAGATCTCGCCTCGCCGGCCGTGGGTGCCTCCCACGAGCACGCCGAGCAGATCGCCGAGTTCGTGGCGAGCCTCGTGGACGACGGCTCGACGCTGCAGCTCGGCATCGGTCAGGTCCCCGACGCGACACTGCGCGCCCTCTCGGGCAGGCGTGATCTCGCGATCTGGTCGGAGATGATCAGCGACGGCGTGATGGCGCTCGATCGCGCCGCTGCGCTGGACCGGCAACGTGCGATCGTCTGCTCCTTCCTATTCGGCTCCCCAGAGCTCTACCGCTGGGTCGATCAGAACCCCAGGCTGAGGATGACGCGCACCGAGATCGCGAACGACCCCTCGCGTATCGCCGCACATCCGGCGATGGTCTCCGTCAACACGGCGCTGCAGGTCGACCTCTCAGACCAGGCCGGAGCCAGCCACATAAACGGCCGCCTCTACTCGGGCTTCGGCGGCCAGCCCGACTTCGTCACCGGCGCCCTCCACTCACCGCGCGGCCACGCGGTGATCGCGCTGCGCTCCTGGCACGAGCGCAGCTCGAGCTCGACGATCGTCCCCCGCCTCACGGACCCTGTGACGTCCTTCCAACACTCCGCCGTCGTGACCGAGCACGGCTGCGCGCACGTGTTCGGGCGCAGCCAGCGCGCCCAGGCCCGCCTGATCACCGACCATGCTGCTCACCCCGACGCCCGCGAAGAGCTACGCGAATCTCTCGCCGCACGCCACCCGGATACGCCCAGGGTCGTCGTCGAGCGCTGAAGCGAGATGGCCCCCGTGCGCTGCGCCTGCCTGATCGTGCTCGACGGCTGGGGGATCGGCCCGCCAGGCGCGGGCAACGCGATCTCGCTGGCAGACACCCCTGTCTTCGATGAGCTGTGGGCGAGCTGCCCCCGCAGCTCGCTGAGCGCCTCCGGGCCGGACGTGGGGCTGCCCGCCGGGCAGATGGGCAACTCCGAGGTGGGCCACCTCACGCTCGGTGCCGGAGCGGTGGTGGCTCAGGCGATCACGAGGATCAACGAGGCCGTCGCAAATGGTGCACTCGCTGACAACGGCGTCTTGTGCTCGGCGCTGACGGCAGCTCCACGGGTGCACCTGCTGGGGCTCACCTCCGACGGTGGCGTGCACTCGCAACTGGAGCACATGCGCGCGGTGATCGAGCTGGGTGCACGGCTGGGCACGAAGGAGCTGGTCATCCACTGCATCACCGACGGGCGCGACACCTCGCCCAGCTCGGGCGCGCAGCACCTGGGGACCGTCGAGCGTTGGTGCGCACGCGCCGGCCTGGGCCGGGTGGCGAGCGTGGTGGGCCGCTACTTCGCGATGGACCGCGACGGCCGCTGGGAGCGGACCCAGTCCGCGTATGACCTGCTGGTGCACGGCCGCGCCGCACACCACGTCGAGGACGCGCCGGCGGCCGCCCGCGAGGCGTACCTCCGCGGTGAGAGCGACGAGTTCATCACCGCCACGCTCGTCGGCGAGGAGGGGCGTATGCGCCGCGAGGACAGCGTGCTGTGCCTGAACTTCCGTCCCGACCGCATGCGCCAGATCGTGCGCGCCCTCGCCGAGCCCGGGTTCGGCGAGGACGGCGAGGCGCTCCCCGGTTGGAATGGCCGCGAGGGCGCTCCGTCGCTGGCCCGACTCGCAACCATGACTCCATATCAGCAGGGCTGGCCGTATCCGAGCGCATTCACCGCGGCCCGGCCCGAGGACACGCTCGCGGCCGCGATCTCACGAGCCGGCATGACCCAGCTGCACGTCGCGGAGACCGAGAAGTACGCGCACGTGACCTACTTCTTCAATGGTGGCGCCGAGCAGCCGTTGCCCGGCGAACGGCGCGAGCTCGTGCCCTCGCAGCGCGACGTGCCCACCTACGACCAAAAGCCCCAGATGAGCGCACGCGAGATCACCGAGGCGTTCCTCGCGGCCTTCCGCTCCGACGGGCCGGCGTTCTCGGTGATCAACTTCGCCAACGCCGACATGGTCGGGCACACGGGCGTGATACCCGCGACGATCCTCGCCGTGGAGACGATCGACGAGTGCCTTGGGCGGATCGTCGCCGAGGTCACCCGACACGGCGGCGTATGCGCGATCACCGCCGATCACGGCAACGCCGAGAGCATGCTCAGCGCAGACGGCGCGCCCAACACGGCTCATTCGACCAACCCCGTACCGCTGATCCTCACCGGCAGCGACCGCGCGTTGGCCCCCGAGGGGACCCTGTCCGACGTCGCCCCCACGGTGCTCGGGCTGCTCGGCCTCGGGCAGCCGAAGGCCATGACCGGGCATTCGCTGCTCACGGCACCGTCGACGGCGTAAGCCCGCTCAGGTGGTGACGTTGCGGTAGAGGTGGACGGCAATCGTGAAGAACACCACGAGGATCCCCGTCGACCACGCCAGCGACTGCCACACCCAGTGGTGCGTCGGTTCGCCCTGCAGCAGGGCGCGCACCGCATTGATCGTGATGCTGACCGGCTGATGACGGGCGAAGGGCTGCAGCCAGCTCGGCATGGTCGCAACGGGCACGATCGCGGAGCTGGCGAACACGAGGATGAAGAACGGCAGGATGCCGGCCACCTGGGCGGTTTCCGGGTCCTTCGTGAGCAGCCCGATCGTTGCGTAGACCCAGGAGAAGCAGTAGCCGAAGAAGATCACGAGCGCCAGGCCCGCCGCGATTGCGCCGGGGGCGGCGTGGAAGCTGAAGCCCACCAACAGGCCGAGGCAGACCATCAGGGCGAGCGAAAACACGCTGCGGGCGAGGTCCGCGAGCGTGCGCCCGGCGAGCACCGCCGAGCGGGCCATCGGCAGACTGCGAAAGCGGTCGATGATTCCGCTGCCCAGATCGTCCGCCAGCCCGATCGCCGTCGCCATGCCGCCGATCATCACGGCCTCGATGAAGACCGCCGGGACGATGTAGTCCACGTAACTGCCGCCGGGAATGTGGATCGCGCCGCCCAGCACATAGCGGAAGAGCACCAGCAGCAGCGCCGGCTGGATCGCCGAGATCACCAGCAGCCGAGGGTTACGCAGAATGCGCAGGAGGTTGCGTTTGGCGACACCACCGGTGTCGCGAACGCCGGCCATCGTCGGCCGTGGCGCATGTGCCGGCGCGGGCGCTTGCGTCGGCCGCGACCGGGGCTGCAGGCTCGGCGGACTGGGGGCTTCGCCCCCCGTTGGCCCGCCGTTGTCCTGTGCATGGGCCGAGTCGCCGGTGAGCGACAGAAACACATCGTCAAGCGACGGATGACGTATGCCGAGATCATCGAGCGCGATGCCATCCGCCTGCAGGCGCTCGCCGGCGGCGATGAGCACCGGGGTCGCCCCCATCGTGGGCGTGCTGACGCTCCGCAGGTCACGATCGATGCGGGGCACGCCGTGGGTGAGCTCTCCGATCAGCGCGGCGGCGCGCTCAAGGTCACCTGCGCTCGACACCCGTGCCTCGAGCAGATCACCGCCGAGCCGCTGCTTGAGCTCGGTGGCCGTGCCGTCTGCCACGACCCGGCCGTCATCCATCACGACGATTTGATGCGCGAGGTGCTCCGCCTCCTCCATGTACTGAGTCGTCAGCAGCACCGTCGTGCCGCCCGCGACCAGATCCTCGACGAAGCTCCAGACCCCGTTGCGGGTGCGCGGATCGAGACCCGTGGTGGGCTCGTCCAGAAACAGAACCCGTGGACCGCCGATCAGGCTGGCCCCGACGTCAAGGCGTCGGCGCATCCCGCCGGAGTAGGTCTTGACGAGCTTCTCCGCGGCGTCCGTGAGTGCGAAACGCTCGAGTACCTCCTGTGCTCGACGGCGGCGCTCGGCTTTGTCCAGCTGATAGAAGAGTCCCACGAGTTCGAGGTTCTCACGGCCCGTGAGCAGCTCGTCGACCGCTGCGAACTGACCGGTGAGGCCGATCTGCGAGCGCAACGTCGCCGCGTCCGCGACCACGTCGCAGCCGGCGACCGTGGCATGTCCGCTGTCCGGACGCAGCAGCGTCGCCAGGATCCGCACGAGCGTCGTCTTGCCGGCGCCGTTGGGGCCCAGCAGGGCAAGCACTTCGCCCTCCGTGACCTCGAGGTCGAAGTCAGTCAGCGCGCGTGTGGACCCGAAGCGCTTGCCCACCGCCTCGACTTCGATCATCGACACGGTCGACCCCTGGGCATGTCGCCCTAGCCCGGCTCTCTGGCGGGGGAGTCGAACCGTTCCCGCGCCAGACGCCAGCCCGAGGTGAGGAACTCAATGCGCTCCTGTGGTCCCTCGTGGTGTACCACCCGCGCGTCGAAGCCCTCGCGGAAGACGTCCAGCATCGCGCGGTTTTCGGACAGCACCTCGGCGACGAAATGCGTGATTCCGCGCTGCTCGGCGATGACCGCCAGGCGCTCGATGAGAATCGTGCCCAGGCCGTGACCGTGGAGGTGATCGGCGACCTCGACGGCTACTTCCGCGCGCGTCGGCGCCAACACTATGAAGACTGCGTGCCCGACGATCATCCCGGTCTCGTCGTGCGCCACAAGCCCCCAGCGGTCGCCGTCGGCCTCCGCGGCCCAGTGCGCGGCCCGGGCCGTGTCCACCACGCCGCTGAAGTACCGCAGCCGGCGGGCCTCCTCGCAGAGGCTGCCCAGGAACACCCGCAGCGGACCCTCGTCCTCCTCGCGCACGGGCCGGAGCGTCACCGGGGAGCCGTCGCGCAGACGGACAAGCTCCGGCTGTGGCGCGCCGTCGATGGGCGTTGACACGGGCGGTTTGCACAGTGCCGGAGATGTGCCGCTGCTCACGATGCTCCAACACTCGCGCACCTGGGCCGGCCCGGCATCCGAGATCGGCCGCCAGCCCGGTGCGGAAAACTACGCTACGTCGCTCACAGCGGCCAGTAGTGCGCGACCTGAGCGGCGGCGCGAGAGGTCAAGAGGGCCTCGGGCGCCGATGATCGTGGCGGCTCATCGCTGCCCAGGGCAGCCAGCGTCACGCAGACGGATTCCGCGAGGGCAGCCGGTTCATAGCCCCCCTCGAGAACCGCGCCGAGCGGCGCATGCGCCCGCTCGGCGAAATCGCGCACGTGCCTGGCCATCTCGGCGAAGGAATCCGTCTCCAGCCGGCAGTTCGCCAGTGGGTCCAGGCGGTGGGCGTCGAAGCCCGCGGAGATCAGCACGAGCTCCGGCTCGAACGCCGCCGCGGCCGGCAGCACGACGTGCTCGATCAGCGACAGCCACAGATCCTCCTCCGAGCCGGCCGGGACGGGCAGATTGATCGTGTAGCCCTCGCCGGGACCGGAGCCCGAGTCTCCGAGCGGGCCGGTGCCGGGATAGATCCCGCCCTGGTGGATGCTCGTGAACAGGACATCCGCACGCCGGCGGAAAGTCTCGGCTGTCCCGTTGCCGTGGTGGACATCCCAGTCGAGGATGAACACGCGTGTGATGCCCAGCTCGCGGATCGCGTACTCGGCGGCGATGGCGACGTTGTTGAAGAGACAGAAGCCCATCGCCCGGGCCGGTTCGGCGTGGTGCCCGGACGGACGGACACCACAGAACGCGACGTCGGCCTCGTCCTGCACCAGCGCCCTGGTCATCTCGCACGCGCCACCGGCGGCGTGCAGCGCCGCCCGGTATGAGGGCCCCCCGACGAAAGTGTCCGGGTCGACCGCGCCGCCCCCCGCGAGCGCCATCTCCTTCAGTCGCTCGATCAGTGCACGGTCGTGGACCAGCTGCAGCTGGGACTCGCGTGCCGGTGGCGCGACGCGTCGCTGCCAACCTAGCCAGTCCTGTACCGACAGCGCCCGCTCGATCCCGACGAGCCGCTCCGGCGTGTCGGGGTGCTCGGGCATGTACGAGCGCGGGTCGTGCTCCGAGCACGCGGGGTGACTGAAATAGAGCCCCGGACGCCGGAGGGGTGGGCTGGCTTCGGTCACCGGGGGTCGCTCGCCCGTCTCGCCAAACAGGGAGCTCGCCTCAACGCCTGGATTCTCAGGTTGCGGTGATGAAGCCGCTCATGTAACCGGCGTGCTGCATCGCCCAGCCGTTGGCTTCATCGTCGCAGGGGATCACGCAGAACCAAGAGAAGCGACCCTTTTCCTTGACCACGATCTGGTAGGTGTGGACGCCCGGCTTGACGATGAGATTCACGCCGATCTCGGGTGAGGTGATGCTGTGTTCGCCTTCGTCGGTGTTGTCGATGCGGAGATCCAGTCTCTGCCCGACCTTGACGGCGAATTCCGTCTTGGTGAAGTAGTCGTGCTTGATCTTGTCCGGCCCCAACTTGCCGCCCGGGATGACTTTCAGGCTGATCGTCTCGGCAGGCAGGTTGGCGGGAGCACTGGCCGTTGCCGCGCTCGTGGTGCTCGGAGCGATGCCGCTCGTGATTGTGACCGTGTTGTGCTGGCTGCTCTGGCTGATGGCGATGATCGACATCAACAGCGCCGCGAGGATTCCCAGGCCGGCGAGCCACTCGAGCACGATCTTGCCGTCTCGATCCACTGTCTTGTCGAAGTCGGCCTGGTCGCGGATCTCTGTCTCTCTGTCCGGCTCTGGGGCATGCATCTCGTCACCTACCTCCGGTCGCTCGGTCGTTCCTGTCCACGTCTACGAGTCAAGTCGGTGGCGCCCACGCCGGCATCCGCGTGCGTCCGTCGGGCGGGTAGGGGTTTATCCGCAATCCCGGCTCAGCTGCCGACGAGCTGCCCGCTTGCTCACCGCGCTGCCGGACGGGCAGCGAATACTTCATCAGTCGCTAATATAAGCGGCTGATGGGAACTGTGGCGGATATCGGCCGCGGCGGGCGTCTGGATGAGATCGCCGAGGCGCTCCCGCAGCGCGCCGCTGCGATCTCCCGGCTGTTCATCAAGAACACCAGCATCGCGGTCTCCCGTACCGAGGCCAATGTGATGCGAAGGCTCTCCGAAGAGCCCCGCCGGATCACCGAGCTGGCTGGGGGAGAGGGCGTCACCCAGCCGGCGATGACCCTGCTCGTCAACCGTCTGGAGGATCGCGGGTGGGTTGAGCGTGAAGCCGATCCGAGCGACCGCCGGGCCGTGCTCGTCAGGCTCACAGAGACGGGCGCCGCCGTGTTCGACCGTCTCCGGGCTGAGTACCGCGCGCTCCTGCACGAGGAGATGGCAACGCTCCCCGACGAGGACGTCGCTGCACTCGCCCGCGCAGTCGAGATCCTCGACGGTCTGATCGATCGCCTGAGGTTGCGCCACCGATGACTCGGGGATCCCTCGGCGCGAACCGACCAACCGCGATGGAGGGCTTCTGCTAATGCGTCAGGGTCCTCTAGCAGGCCGCTATCCCGCGGTTGCGGCGATGGTGATGTGCGCGCTGATCCCCTTCCTTGCGCTGTCCGCCGCGCTCCAGCCGCTGACGCCGATCATCGCCGAACAGCTGCACACGAGTCTGCAGACGATGAGTCTGAGCTCGGGCTTGGGCAACGCGGCGTACGCGGTCGGCACCGTCTTGGCGGTGGCGTTCGCCCAGCATCTTCCCCAGCGCAGGATGATGGTCGGCTACGCGGCCCTGCTGGTGATCGGGTCCGTGCTCGGGGCGACGGCACAGAACGTGGAGATGTACACGGCCGGTCACATCCTTCAGGGCCTTTGCACGAGCCTGCTCCTGATTGCCGCGGTGCCACCGCTGGCGATCGGCTACCCGGCCAGCAAGCTGCGCACCACGGCCGTGATCATGAACATGTGCATCTTCGGGGCCGTCGCCCTCGGCCCCACGCTCGGCGGGCTGCAGGCGCAGGCGGACGGCTGGCGGCCCCTGTTCTGGGTCGTCGCCGCGATCTCCCTCACGGCGCTGGTGCTGGCGGTCCTGACGTTCGACGACGCACCTGCTGCCGATCCCGACTCGCCGACCGACCTACCCGCGATCGCGCTGGCGACGGTCGGCTGCGTAGCCGCCTTCTTCGGCGCCTCGCAGCTGCTCACGCACAGCTTCCTGGACCCCATCGTGATCGTGCCACTGCTGGGGGGCCTGGCGGTCATCGTGATCCTGATCGTGTATCAGTTCCGCGCCGCGCACCCGCTCCTCACGATCCGCTCGCTGCTGACCAGCACCATGCCGGTCGCGGGCGTCACCGTGGCGCTGCTGGCCGCGGCAGCGTCGGTATCGGCGACCGCGTTGACCGCAGCCGTACTGGCCACGGAGTACGGGCCGCTCCATGTCGGACTGCTCTACCTGCCGGAGGTCGCCGGTGCCGTGATCACCGCGGTCGCGCTCGGCATCGTGATCAAAAGGCGTGCCATCCACTACCTCCCGCTGGTGGGGATGATCTTCCTGGCCGCCGGAATCGCGGTCTTCCGCATCCAGGTGCCCCCGAGCGAAGCAGCCACGCTCCTCGGCTCAGGGCTGACGGGCATCGGTCTGGGCGCCACGGTCGCGCCGGCGCTGTTCGTGGCCGGATTCTCGCTGCCGTCCGCCAACCTCCAGCGCGTGTTCGCAATCGTCGAGCTGTTGCGGGCCGTGGCGGCGTTTATGGTCGCGCCGATCTTCGCCCACATGGCCGCAACCGTCGGCGGCAGCCTCGACGCCGGCACCGGCATCGCGCTGTGGATCGGGCTGGCGCTCGCCCTGGGGGGCGCCGTGATCGGGGTCGTGATCTACGCCCTCGGCGGTGCGCGCCCCCAGAAGCCCGACCTCGACCGCTTCCTGGAGGGCGAGGCGCCCGCGTGGTACTCACCGCCGTTGCTGGCGAGAGTCCGGCGGGACGCGCACGTCGCACACCCGCGCTACCGAGGGCGCCGGCTGACATGGCATCGCTCGGCACCGGAGCGCCAACGGCGGACGGGACCTCCGGCACGGTGCTGTTCGCATTCGACGGCTCCGAGCTCGCCAAGCTCGCGATCGAGCAGGCCGCCCGCCAGCTTGCGCCAGGACGGGAGGCGGTGGTCGTCTGTGTCTGGCAGCCGGGAGACGTCGGATTCGTGCCTTCCGAGGAGCGGCATTTCAACGCGGCGGAGGCCACGCAGGTCCGCAAGGCGGCGGAGGAGGTCGCCGCACGCGGGGCGTCGCTGGCGGAAAAGGCCGGCTTCCGAGCGCAGAGCACGGCTGTCCAGGCAGCGCCGACCTGGAAGGGGATCGTCGGTGTCGCCGAGGAACGCCAAGCGGACCTCATCGTGCTGGGCTCTCACCGCCGCAGCGGGTTCGTGGGGCATTTCTACGGCAGCGTCGCCGCCGCCGTCTTGGCGCACTCCACATCGTCGCTGCTGATCGTGCATGTGACGCAGTAGCAGCGGAGGGCGATCGGCTCCTCGGGATCGTGACTACTCACTCGTCGTCTCGTCTTCGCTTGGGGGGGCAGCCGCGGGCGCGGTGCTGTTTGCGAACTGTGCTCCGAGGGCTCCAATAGCGCCGGCAGCGAGGGCGGCGAGCACCCATCGCGGGCCGGAGCGCTCGCGACCCAGCCTGCCTTCCAGCGACAGCTCGCCGGGGCCGGTCTCCACGAGTGCGAGCGTGGCCGCGATCAGGACGACGTTGTACTCATAGCCGCCGTTGGTGAGCCACGGTCCGTTCTTGCCATGGACGGTCCTGATCGCCGTGATCATCGTCGCCGTGAGGACCGAGGCCGCTGCCGGGAGGGCGAGACCCGCGACGATGAGCGCGCCGCCGCCTGCCTCGGCTGCGCCGGCAGCGATCGCGTTGGCGCGACCTGGGCGCAGCCCGAGTTGCTCGAAGCTCTTGGCGGTGGCCTCGAGGCCGTTGCCTCCGAACCAGCCGAACAGCTTCTGTGTTCCGTGTCCGATGAACGACCCGCCGACGGCAAGGCGCAGGAGCAAGCGTCCGATCTTCATGTGTGTTCCTCTCTGTCGATCTCGTCGGCCGTTTTGAAGGCGCCGGACTATGCTCGGCCCGAGATGGCACAACACACTTCCGGTCCGCGCCGTACCGACTCGCCCAGGGCATTTATGCACGCGACGCGCATCATCGGCCTCCTCAGCGTGCTCGTCCTCGCGGGCGCGATCGCATGGGATCTCGCCAGCGATGGGTTCTGGGCCCGTCACGCACTCTTCACGGGCCTCGTTGCCAGCTTCGTCGTCGTAGCCGTCACCGCCGCCGTGCTCAACGAGGTGCTCGAGCGCCGCCAGCGTGAGCGTTGGTCCGTGCTCGCGCAGTACGCGCTGTTCGACCTGGTCGGCACCGCTCGCCACGTATGGGGTGGTCTGCTCGAGCTCGCCGGTCTCGTTCCCGACGGCGAGCTCGGCGATGGTGCGCTCGCGGCCGGCTCGGCGGCGGTACGCGACACACCGCGCCTCACCGACGCCATGGATGAACTGCTTGCAGATGCGGACCGCCGCGAACAGGTCCACCGCCTGATCACGGAATTGATCGCCCGCGGGCAGGAGGTGCTTGCACGCTGGGCGAACGTCATGGTCAACTCGGGAACGTATGCGGAGATCGTCGACCGCCACGTGGAGCTCTACAGCCGCCTGTACTGGTGGGGCAGCGTGCTCGACGAGTCCGACCCGCTGGAGGAGCACCTGAGCCGACCGCGGCTGAGTCGCGTCAGCCCGGCGAACCAGACATATGAAGGACGGGTAGAGGATGAGTGGCTACGCGACAACCTCGTGGCGATTGCTCAGCTCGCCGAGTCGCTCGACCAGGGCTCATTCGAGCTGGCGATGATGATCGTGTCGGTGGACTGGTGGCGTGCGCAGCTCCCGGAGCGCCCGTCGACGGCTGAGAGCCTGCGGGCGTAGACGCTCACATGGGGCAAGGAAACGAGCACGCCCTGTCGGCACTGGACGCGGCGAGCGTCTGGCTCAACTCCGAGCCCCTCACGGCGGAGGGGCTCCGCGGGCGGGTCGTGCTCGTCGACTTCTGGACGTACTCCTGCGTGAACTGGCTGCGAACCCTGCCGTATCTCACTGCGTGGGCGCAGCGCTACCGCGACCGCGGGTTTGTGCTCGTCGGGGCCCACGCCCCGGAGTTCGGCTTCGAGCACGACCTCGAGAACGTGCGACGCGCGACGCGGGAGCTTGGAGTCCGCTACCCGGTCGTGATCGACAACGAGTTCACGATCTGGCGGTCATTCGAGAATCACTACTGGCCGGCGGTGTACCTGATCGGTCCCGAAGGAGCGGTCCGCTTCCACCATTTCGGGGAGGGTGCCTACGAGGAGACCGAGCGAGCGATCCAGCAACTGCTCGGGGTCGAGCAGGAGACCGAGCGCATCGCCGCCACGGGCGTTTCGGAGGCGGCCGACCTGGACACGATCGCATCCCCAGAGACCTACCTGGGATCCGCACGCGGCGAACGCCGCAGCCCGTCCCCCGGCGATGATCTCGCGTTCAACCATTGGGCGCTCGGGGGCGCCTGGTCGGTCGGCGCCGAGGCAGTTGTGCTCGACTCGGCCCCCGGCTCGCTCAGCTACCGCTTCCAGGCCCGCGACCTCAACCTCGTGGCGGCACCCCCGGGCCGGCACTCCGGTCCGCTTCTCTGTGCGCCTTGATGGGCAGCCGCCCGGCGATGCACATGGCATCGACGTCGATGCCGGGGGCGACGGCACCATCGCGGAGCCGCGGATGTACCAGCTCATCCGCCAGCGAACGGGAGTTGGCGAGCGCGACGTCGAGATCACGTTCCTCGACTCCGGCGTGCGCGCCTACGTCTTCACGTTCGGCTGAGAGCCGGTGTGCCTCGCGATCGCTGCCCGGTCCGCGATCACGCTCGGCGGGGAGCTCGCGAGAGCAACGTTTGAGGCGACTAAGCTGCGGCCTTCGAGCAGCGAAGATCGGAGCCCGCATCGATGAACGGCGAGACGGTCGACATCAGGACCCAGGACGGCGTGGCGGACGCCTACGTGTCGCGGCCACCCGGGCAGGATGGAAGTCGCCCTGGCGTGTTGTTCGTCATGGACGCCTTCGGCCTGCGCCCCCGGATCGAGGAGATGGTCGACCGCATCGCAGAGCGCGGGTTCGTCGTAGTCGCGCCAAACATCCTGTATCGCAGCGGCCGGGCGTCGAACGCGGGGATGCCCGATCTGGAGGACCCCGCTCAGCGGGATCCGTTCTTCGCGCGACTGAGGCCCGCCATGGCCGAGCTCACGCCTGAGCGGATCGAAAGCGACGGCGCGGCGTACCTCGACTATCTCAGCGAGCTCGCAAGCCCGCCCTTCGCCATCACCGGCTATTGCCTCGGTGGACGTGTGGGCTGGCGGATCGCCGCCGCCTACCCGGAGCGGGTTGCGGCGCTCGCCGCCTTCCACGCCGGTGGGCTCGTGAGCGAGGATGAGGACAGTCCGCATCTGAGCGCCGGCGCCATCTCCGCCGAGCTCTACCTGGGCCACGCGGACAACGATCCGAGCATGACCCCCGAGCACGTGGCGGCGCTCGAGCAGGCCCTCGATGAGGCCGGCGTGCGTTACCGCTCAGAGCTCTACGAGGGAGCCGCCCACGGCTACACGATGAGCGACACCGCCGCCTACGACGAGGCGGCGGCCGAGCGGCATTTCACCGAGCTGTGGGCGCTGCTCGACAGGACGATCGGCGGCTGACCGCGGTGACCGTCCGGCGCCGGCGCGGCGGCGGTTACGTGCGCGCCGGTACCCAACCTGCCGGGTAGGTACCTGCCGGAAGGCCGCCTCGGGAGGCGGGGAAATAACGCTGGGCGATCATCTCCGCGGCGGTGTCAGCCAGCAGAGGCTTCAGGTCCGCGATCGGGAGCAGGACACGAATCGTCGCGCCGATCTGCAGGTCGGCGGCGTTCGGGCTCTCGCCGCCGATCACACCGGCTTGCGCCAGGGACTCGATGTGGGCGAGCTTCGCCGGCAGGCCGGCGAGATCGTCAGCGAGGCGCTCGGCCGTGATTCGGTGGTAGCCCCAGGCTCTGTGGATGTAGCGGATCGCGTAATCGGTCCCCGGCCCGTCGAGCGGCTCCCCGCCGCCGATCGCGGCCAGCAACTCGGGCCGGAAATGCAGCGCTCCCCACGGCAGGCGCCGGCCGAGGTCCTGAAGCTGCTCGTCGCCCCAGCGCTCCGCCTCGCGAACCTGCTCGGAGGGGAACAGGACGGGCTCGGGAGCGATCTCCTCCAGCCGCTCGAGGATCGCGCTCGAGCCGTGCACGGGTTCTCCGTCGAGGAGCAGCCCTGGGACAGTGGAGTTGCCCGCGCCGTAGATCTCCTGCATGCGCGCGGGGTGCTCACCGTTCATCGGCAGGTCGATCCGCTCATAAGGAAGGCGCTTCAGGCGGATGGCGGCCTCGACCGTCATGCACGGATGTGACGGAGGGAGTGCGTGGAGGACGAGCGCCGGGGCCATCGACTCAGGACCCCAAGAGCCGAGGCGCAGGCAGAGCGGCACGGGAGAGACTGCCCTCCATCGCTGGAACGCTACTGGACGCGTGGCGCGTCGAAGCCGCCGCGGCGCTCGAGCCGGGCAGGGCGGGCCGCCGTGTGCTCGCCGCCTAGGAGGCGCTCCGGCGCAGGTAGCGCACGGCGGCCGCGAGTACGAACGAGCTGTCGGCGCCGGGTTTCACTCTTACGCGGCGGGTGCGCCTGCTGGTGGCTCCCGCGAGCGCACGCCGATCGGACGCCCCGGGGCCTCGCTGCGCGCCATCGCTGCGCTCCCTGAGTTCGCGAACCCGCTCGTCGGCCAGCGCGCGTGCGGTGTGGCTGTTGAGGCTGGCCATTGCGGCAGCATCGCCGAGCTTCGGCGAAAGGCGTAGAGATTTAGCGCGGGCTGTGGCGTTGGCCCTCCCGCCCCGGGTGTCAGGCCGCGGGCTGTTCGAGTGCCTCGGCGCTGGAGGTCACCTGGACGAGCGTGTCTCCGCCGGACGTGCGCAGATACAGGACATGGCGTCTGACGCGCTGGCGCGCGACGAGCCCGGCTTGGACCAGCACGGACAGTTGCTGGGAGACACCACCGCCGGTGACCCCGAGCAGCCCCGCGAGCTCGCTGGTCGAACGCGGCGACTCGAGGGCGAGCAGGACCGCGGCGCGGTTGCGTCCGAGCAACCTGGCGAGCGCGTCCGGCGGAGCGAGGGCATCCTGGTCCCACAGCATGCCCACGCCGCGCGCGGGGTAGATCAACGTCGGTTGCCACGGTTCCGCGCTGACGAGCATCACCTTCGGCCACGTGAACGCGCTGGGGATCAGGAGCAGGCCGCGCTCGTCCAGCTCGAGCACCCGCGTCGCGCACGGGGGCGCCGCGCCGTCTCCCTCGGGCCGGCTTTGGAGGCGCAGGACGCCGTCGGACCAGCTCACCTGCGGGTCGAGGTCGGCGAATAGCGCCTCCAGGCCGCCGTCGGCCATCTGGCGCCCGCGGTAGCGGATGTCGTGCTCGAGCAACGCCGCGCACCCGCTCCCAGTACGGAGCCAGCGCACGCTCCCAGTACGCGCGCATGAGGGCGCCGAGCCTCCCCACGGCCGGGCGCGGTTCCTCGAGGAATCCTTCGAGCACGGGTGGCACACGCTCGCCGGGGTACGCCTCCAACACCTCCGCCCGGACCTGCTGTGGAGGCGTGGCGAGCATCGTCGCCAGATCGTCCTCGAAGCTCGTGAACGGTCCTACGGGCAGCGGGTGGATGAAGTCGGGGTTGTACATCGCCGACCCCTGCAGCGCCCGTAGGACCGACAAGTCGAGTGGGCCGACGGCCGCGGCAGCCCGAACGGCCCAGGGCATGTGGAGGGTTTGGCGACCCGGACTCCCGAGCACGCCGACGCTTCTGACCAGCTCGATCGTCGGCGAGATCGCGAAGCGCACCCTCGTCAGCGCAGCCCTGTCGAAGACGATCTCCGCCATGTCCTTTCAGTATTGCCACATGGCCGGTATCCGGGAGTCCTTTAGCTCGCGCTAAATCGCTCGCCCCCACTGCGCCCCCGGTTCGGGGGATGCCGGTGTTCGGGGAGGAGTGGCGCACGGAAGCTGCGCGAACTCAAGTCCCGGGCCCCCGGCGCCGAGGGGGTGTTGATGGCGCGAATCGGCGATCCACATCCGAAGCACCGGCTCCAGCGCCCGCTTTGCCGGTCCCGCCGTCGCCCATGTCCGATCTCAGGGAGGACGTCCGCCCGCTGGGCGAGGCACTGAAGGCGCGTGCCGAGGACGTGCTCGCGCTCACCGAAGCGCGAAGTCGTGGCCGCGGTGAGGACGTCGATCCGATAGTCAGGGACCGATTCGAACGTATCAACAGGGGCGCAACGATGGCGGTCGCCCGCTGGATGGCCGGCGAGGGCGCCGAGGTCGCGATCGAGGCCGGCAAGGACACCTGGTTCATCTTCGGCGAGCTGGCGGCGCATCGTGCCGCGTCGCTGAACCAACTGATGAAACGCTGCGTGTGGTGGCGCGACTCGGTGGTCCGGGTGTTGCAGGAGAGCGCCGCGGAATCTGGATGCCTCGCCCGAGGCGCTCTCGCAGGCGCAGACGATCGTTCAGCTGAGCCTCGAGTTCACCCTTGTGAAGATGGCCAAGCGCTTCGACGCCGAGCGCGAGCGGACAGACGCAGAGCTCACGCGCCGCGAGGAGGAGCTGTCGTTCATGGCGACCCACGACGCGCTGACCGGGCTGCCGAACCGGACGCTGATCCTCGACCGCCTGGAGCAGATGCTCGCGCGCAGCGCGCGCACCCGCGGCAGGTCGCGGCGCTGTTCATCGACCTCGACAACTTCAAGACGGTCAACGACTCGCTCGGACACGAGGCCGGCGACCAGCTCCTGCAGGGGGTCGCGGCAAGACTCGACGGTGTGCTGCGCGAGGTCGGATGCGCTGGGTCGTCTCGGGGGCGACGAGTTCGTCGTGATCTGCGAGGAGCTGTCGCCCGAGGCCGACCCCGAGCTGATCGCGAAGCGCATGCTCGACGCCCTCAAGCCGCCGTTCAAGCTCGGCCCGGCGAACACGCGCGTCTGACCGTCGGCGCCAGCATCGGGATCGCACTCGGCGCCAGCGAGCACCGCACCGGGAGCTGCTGCGCGAGGCGGACATCGCCATGTACCGGGCGAAGTGGGACGGGCAGGAACCGCTACGCGGTGTTCGAGACCGGCATGCAGGACACGATCCATGAGCGCGCCGAACTCGAGATGGACCTGCGCGATGCGCTCGCCGACGAACAGTTCTTCCTCGCCTACCAGCCCACCTTGGCCCTGAGCGACATGAGCGCCACCGGCGTGGAGGCGTTGATCCGCTGGAAGCATCCGACGCGGGGGATCCTGCCGCCCGACGAGTTCATTCCCCTCGCTGAGGAGACGGGCCTGATCAGCGAGATCGGCGCGCTGGGTCCTGCAGCAGGCGTGCTCACAGGGCGCGGCGTGGCGCAGCGGCCGGATATCCGATCGGCATGGCCGTCAACGTCTCGGCGCGCCAACTCGACAGCGACCAGCTGATCGCCGACATCGAAGCAGCGCTCGCAGCCAGCCGGCTCGACCCGCGGCCCTGACGATCGAGATCACCGAGACCACGCTGATGCGCAACGTCGAGGAGACCGCGCGCCGGCTGAGGGCGATCAAGCAGCTGGGCGTCCGTGTCGCGATCGACGACTTCGGCACCGGCTACTCCTCGCTCGCGCATCTGCAGCGCTTCCCCGTCGACGCGCTCAAGATCGACCGCTCATTCATCGCCGCGATGAGCGAGAACGACGAGGGCGAGACGCTGATCCACACGCTCGTGCAGCTGGGCAAGGCGCTCTCGATCGAGACGTTTGCCGAGGGCATCGAGCAGCAAGAGCAGCTCACCGCCCTCCAGCGCGAGAACTGCGACTGCGGCCAGGGCTTTCTGTTCGCCCGCCCGCTCGATGCCGCCGCGATGGAGGCATTCTTGGAGAGCTCACTCAGGCGGCAGGCTGTTTCGTCCTGAAGCCGTCGGCGTAGAACGCTGGTTGGACGTCAAGCCCATCCGGGCCAGGGCGCTGGCACACACGCGGGCGAGGCCCATCACTTGGACAGCTCGCGGTAGCGAAAGCAGGTCGTGACGTGGTCGTTGACCAGGCCGGCTGCCTGCATGAACGAGTAGCAGACCGTCGACCCGATGAAACGAAAGCCCCTGCGCTTGAGGTCGCTGCTCATCGCCTTGGACTCTTGAGTCTCTGCCGGCAGATCATCCAGCCGGCGCCTGCGGGCAACGATCGGAGCGCCATCGACGAGCTGCCAGACGTAAGCATCGAAGCTCCCGAACTCACTCTGAACCTCGAGTATCCGGCGAGCGTTGTTCACCGTCGATTCGACCTTGAGCCGGTTTCGGACAATCGCCGGATCGCCCAACAGGGCCTCGATCTTGCGTGCCTTGAAGCGGGCGACTCGCGCGGGATCGAATCCCTGGAACGCTGACCGATAGCCCTCGCGCTTGTTCAGGATCGTCCTCCAGGAGAGCCCCGCCTGGGCTCCCTCCAACGTCAGGAGTTCGAACAGGTGGTGATCGTCGTGTGAGGGGACCCCCCACTCCTCGTCGTGGTAGGCCGTCATGAGGGGGTCGCTGCCGTCCGCCCATTCGCAACGACGTGGCATCCGGCCCAAGCCTACGCCGTGCGCCGTCCGCGTCGGCGCTGCTCGGGGCGCTCAGGTCTCGCGCAGCGCGATCTCGAGCTCGAACCGTCGCTCGGGATCCTCGAGCGCCGGCCCGAACAGGTCGCGCAGGCGGCGCAGGCGGTAGCGGACGGTCTGGGGATGCACCGCCAGCTCCGATGCGATCGCCCGCTGCGAGCCCCGGTGTCTCAGCCAGGCCCGCAGGGTGGCTTCGAGCCGTGCCCGGCTGCGCTCGCTCTCGACCGTCAGGGGTGCGAGCGATCGCTCGCGCAGCGCTGCGACCACGTCGCTGGCGCCGCGCAGCGCGATGTCGGCGAGTCGCTCCTCGGCAACCACCATCCCCTCCCCGTGGCCGAGCTCGTGGGCGAGGCGGGCCCACCTCAACGAGATGCTCGCCTCTGAAACCGCGACCCGGGGGCCCAGGCCGATACACACGTGCAGGCGCCGAGCGGCGGCCGCCAGCTCCTGTTCGAGCGCTGTCGGGTCGGGGACGATCAGCTGGATCTCGTCGCCGTCCTGGTGGCTGAGGCAGTCCCCGCTGAGACGGCGCCCGGCGCGGGCCGCGTGCTCGCCGCTGAGGGCCACGCAGGCAAGCGTGCGTGGCAGCCTCCAGTTCGCCGGCTCGGCTGCGGCGAGCAGCGTTGCCGCGTCAGGTGGGGGGGTGGAGATCATCGTCGCGAACAGGGTTGCCCGCCGGCGCTCGACGTCGCTCGCATCCGCGAGCTGCGCTTCGGCGTAGCCCTCGATCGACTCGGCGGCGAGTTGATCGATGTACGCGAACATCGCCTCGGCGAGGGTCCGTTGGGCCTCCGCGCTCGCTCCGGCGGCGGCCGCGGCCTGGCTCATGCGCCGCCAGGCGACCCGCGCGCCGACCCGAAAGGCGGACTGCAGCCCATCGAGGCTGCGGCCAGCATGGTGCTCGCCGTACCCGAGGCCTCGGTACACAGAGCGCGACTCCTCGGCTTCCTCGCCGATGAACCGGCGCAGCGCTATCTCGGTGCCGGCGCGAACTCCGAGTCCGAACTCGCCGCTGAGTGGGCGCGAGTAGGCCGGAACCTCGCGCTGGATCGCCTGCACGACCTCCTCGGCGAGCGCCGGGAGCTCGGCGCGGATCGCGGCCACGGCCTGGGGTTGAAGCCATGAATCTGTGCTGGAGGCATAAGAACGCCAGGGCAGATTGCTATTCATGGGGGGCAGAAGCTACCGCGCTTGTGAAATACGCTCAGCCTCGGTGTACACGGTTCCGCTAGACGCCGCCTCTCGCCCGAACCAGGCAGTCGTGACGGAGGACGGTTCGGGCACGCCGGCGGGTCCCGGCGTAGCGTTCCCCTCCTCGACGCCCGACGTTCCACCACCGCTACCGGGCGCGCGATCCTCGCGGATGCCGCCGCGCCCGTTGATCGAGATCTAGAGGGTCGGATCCGCGCCGCAAGGAGCTGGCGCGCCGACTATCTAGGAGTCCTGCGCGAGCTGACGATCGCATCCGCGGAGCGCGCCTCGTCGCTTGCGATCGCTCGCGCAGGACTCGCCTCCATGCGCAGCCAGCTGGAGTTCGAGCGCGACGGGCGTGCGGTGAGGCTCGACGAGGCGTTGCAGGCCTTCGCACCCTCCTCGCCGCTGGGCACCGGCGAGGTCCGTGGAGCGGCGCCCGCGGTCAAAGCACTTCGCGTCCCCTTCCACGGCCGAGAGCTGGAGGGGAGCGCACTCGTACGGCAGCTCGGGCGATGGGTCGAGGAGGGCGTGATCGAGCCCTCATTCGCCGAGGCCGTCGGACTGGTTGCCGAGCATCCCGAGTGGCTGTCGCTGCCCGATCGCGAGGTGACACTGGTCGGCGCCGGCGCGGCTATCGGCCCGCTCGGACCCCTCTGTTCGTGGGGGGCCGACGTGATCGCGATCGATCTTCCCCGGCCCGCGGTGTGGGAGCACATCGGCAGGCTTGCACGGGAGGGTGCCGGCACCGTGCGCATGCCGCTGGCGGCCAACGGCGCGCCGGGAGTCGACCTGGCACGCATGCTCCCGGAGACCCGGGCGTGGCTGGAACACGCGGCGCGCGCCGACGAGCTCGTCCTGGGCATGCACGCGTACGCCGACGGAGGGGATCACGTGCGCGCCACGGGGGCGTTCGACGCGCTCGCCACGGACGTTCTTCAGCGCACGCCATCCGCTGCACTGGCCTTCCTGGCGACGCCGACCGACGCGTTCGTGGTGCCGGAGCAGGTCGTCGCGCGATCGCGCGCCGCCTACGAGGACCGGGGGCTCCGCCGGATCGTGCAGGCTCCGGCGAAAGGCCTCTCGCGCAACCGCCTGTTTGCGGCCGCCTACGGCGACGGGATCCCCGTGGCCGACGTCCTGGTGAAGCAGCAGGGGCCGAACTATGCGCATCGCCAAGCGCCTGCAACGCTGGCGTGGCATCGTCACGGACGCCGAGGGCGGTCGGGTCTCCTTCAACGTCGCACCGCCGACGTGGACCCGATCGGTCACGAAGAACCGCGTCCTCGCCGCGGCGTATGCGGGAGCTCGTCATTTCGGCGTGGAGATCTTCGAACCCTCCACCACCCGCGTGTTGATGGCCGCCCTGCTCGTGCACGACCTCCACCAGCCGCCCTCGCCGCGCGAGGACCCGGAGACGCTTTTCAGCGACGCCGCCGCCCATGGGGGTCTCTGGAACGCCGCGTACGACCCACGCTCGGTGCTCGGAATCGCGGCGCTTGCGGGCCTGCCGCGTACCTTGCTCGCCGGCGCGAAGGTGCACGCATGATCACCGCGGTCAGCGCCCCCGTGTCTCCCCGGCGCTGATTCACAAGCCGAACTGCTCCCTGTTGGACTCGGGCACGAGCACCTCGAACTCCCGATGGCGTTCGATGAACGCTTTGACGAAGGGACAGAATGGCAGCACGGCGAGGCTACGTGCGCGGGCGTCCTCGAGTGCGAACCGGATCAGCCGGTCGCCGAGACCGCGACCCTGCATGTGCTCGTCGATCTCGGTGTGCAGGAACGCGATCAGGCCCGGCCGAGCGCGGTACGCGGTGAAGCCGACCACCTCGCCGTCAACGGACAGCTCGTAGCGCTCACGATCAGGGGCGTCGGCCACCTCGATAGGACCCGCATCGGCCACGCCGGCAACACTAGAGCGCAAGCCCCGCAGGGTCCACGAGGACATATCCTGCGGCTGGGCCCTTGGGCGCCCGCCCCAGCGATGAAGAGGAGATCCGATGAGCGTCGTCGCACACAACTACTCCGAGCCGACCGTGCTGCGGGTCGATTCGTTCCCGATGCGGCTGTTCGAGAAGGCCAAGCGGCTGGGCGTCTGGAACCCCTCCGGACTTCGACTTCTCCAAGGACCGCGAGGACTGGGAGGCAATGAGCGAAGAACGGCGAGAGGCGCTCTTGCAGCTGACGGGGGCGTTCCTCGGTCGGCGAGGAAGCAGTCACGCTCGACCTTCTGCCACTGGTGCTCGCGATCGCTCGCCAGGGCCGACTCGAGGAGGAGATGTTCCTGACGACGTTCCTCTTCGAGGAGGCGAAGCACATGGACTTCTTCAGCCGCTGGATCCGCGAGGTGACCGGCGGAGCCGAACTGCCCCCGGCACGCGAGGCCTCGATCCAGCTCTTCGACGTCGAGCTGCCGAGCGCGATGAACGCGCTGATCGAGGACCAGTCGCCGGCGGCGATGGCGCGCGCCTCGGTGACCTACAACATGATCATCGAGGGCGTCCTCGCGGAGACCGGCTACGCCAACTACCACCGCTCGCTCGCGGTCAACGACCTGATGCCCGGCCTCTGTGCGGGCCTCGTCAACATCAAGCGCGACGAGTCGCGCCACATCGCCTACGGCGTCTATCTCCTGAGTCGCCTGGTCGCCGAGGACCACACGGTCTGGCAGGTCATCGAGGAGCGGATGACCGAGCTCCAACCGCTGACCGAGGCGATCGTGGCATCAGCCTACGAGGACAATCCTGACGGCGATCACCCCGTTCGGCCTGCACGTGGACGAGTTCACCGAGTTCGCGGCCAGTCAGTTCTCCAAGCGCTACAACCGCATCTCCAAAGCTCGCGAGCGGACCCTGGCCGACATCGAAGCGTCGAGCGAGCCCGCAGACGTCGAGGACCTGGTCACGGAGGTCTGAGCGGGGCGGCGCCGCCTCAGCTCAGGGGGGATGAACCGCTTGAGCTTCCCGCCGGCAAGCCGCGGGATCCACTCGAGCCTAGGTCGCCCGGCTCCTCCTGGCTGAGGGCCAGCAGCTGCTCGTCGGTGATCTGCCCGGCTATCGCGGGGTGGTTCGCCTCCATGTGGCCGCGTGCGTTGACGAGCAGCTCGCTCACGTCATCTCCGCGGACGACGGTGCCGCACTCGCAGACGATGACATTCCGCATCGGGGGTAGTGTCGCACGTCATGTCCGAACCCGATGCCGAGCCGGGTGCAGTTTTGCGGCCCGCTGGTCGTGCGGATCGCCGGGGTCGACGTGACGCGTGAGCTTCCGGGTGCGCAGGGACGCGTGCTGTTCGCTTATCTCGTCATCAACCGTGCGCGGACTGTTACTCGCGCCGAGCTCGCCGAGGTCCTTTGGAGCGGAGCAGCGCCATCGGAGCCGGCCAATGCGCTGCGCGCGCTGCTCTCCAAGCTGCGCCGTGCGATCGCGGTCGAAGGCCGGGGGAGCCTGGCTTCCGGCGAGCTTCTTCAGCTGACGCTACCCGGTGATACCTGGGTTGACACCGAGGCCGCAACGCAGGCGCTTCACGACGCGCAGTCGGCGGTGGCGCAGGGCGAACATGTGAGGGCTTGGATAGCGTCCCATATCGCGCTGAACATCAGTTCGCGGCTGTTCCTGGTGGGTCACGACGGCGACTGGGTGAGTGAGCGTCGTGCGGCTTTCGAGGAGATTCGGCTGCGCGCGTTGGAGGCTCTCTCCGCCTGCGCGCTGCGGTTGGGCGGTCCGGAGCGCGACGCGGCGGTGCGGGCCGCCGCAGAGCTCGTGCGGCTTGCCCCGTATCGCGAGAGCGGCTACGCACATCTGATGGAGGCCCTGGTGGCACAGGGCAACGCGGCTGAGGCGCTGCTCGTGTTCGAGCGGCTGCGCGTGCGACTCCGCGAGGACTTGGGTGCTGTTCCTGGATCGGAGATTCAGGCGCTGCATTCGAGGCTGCTGAAAGGCTGAGGCCACGTCCCGCCTCACCCAGGTCGCCAACGCGCCGCCAACGCTGCGCCAACGCTGGTGCGGAACCATGCGGGCATGGAGCACATCAACACACAAACCGGTCTTCAATATCTCCTGGCGATCCGCGATGGCATGGCGCCCGCGGCGCCGATCCAAGCGGTTCTCGACTTCCACCTCGTCGAGGTCGGCGAAGGAACTGCCGCTTTCCTGTACCGGCCCTCCGACGCGCACCGCAACCCGCTCGGAACGGTCCACGGCGGCATCGCGATGACGCTGCTCGATTCGGCGGCGGGAGCCGCGGTTCACTCGACGCTGCCTGCAGGTCGTGGCTACGCGACCATCGAGACCAAAGTCAACCTGGTCAGGGCGGTGCGGCCGACCACCGGGGCGTTGCGCGCCGGGGGAACCGTGGTGCACCGCGGCGCGAGGATCGCGACCGCTGAGAGCAGGCTCGTGGACGAGGCCGGGAAGCTCTACGCGCACGCGACCTCGACCTGCCTGATCCTCGGCGACCCGGATCCGCAAGCGCCCCGTAGCGCCGGCGCCTGGTACCCAGGCCGCGGCATCGGGGGGTTGAGCCAGATGACTGACCCTGCAGCCCAGATCGAGCACTCCACCGCGCAGGTGAACGGAGTCGAGCTTCACTACGCGCACACAGGAAGCGGACCGCTGATGGTCTTTCTCCACGGCTTTCCGCAGTTCCACTACGCGTTCCGCGCGCAGCTCCGGGAGTTCGGAGCCGACCACCTCGCCGTCGCTCCCGACCAGCGTGGCTACAACCTCTCCTCCAAGCCGGAGGGCGTCCACTCCTACGGCATATGGCCCGCCGTCGAGGACCTGCGCTGCCTGGTCGAACACCTCGGTTATTCGCGTTTCGTGCTCGTCGGCCACGACTGGGGCAGCCTCGTGGCGTGGTCGTTCGCCCTCCACTATCCCGAGATGCTCGACGGGCTCGTAAGCCTCGGTGGCGCTCACCCGGGCGTCCTCGATCGCGCCCAGCGCGAGGACGATGAGCAGATTCGTGCCAGCCAATATCTCCTCGGCCTTCGCCGAAGCGATGCGATCGGTGCTGTAAGTGCCGACGACTTCGCCGCACTCGAGCAGGCGCTCGACCACCCGTTCTTCAGTGCGCAGGACCGCGTGATCTACCGGCAGGCCTGGCACATACCCGGAGCGGTCGCGTCGGCGCTGCACTGGTATGAGGTCGAGGGGATCGCCCCGCCCGATCAGCATGGAACGCCGGGCCGCGGCAACTACTGTCCTGACGTCGCGCCCCTGTTCGTCGAGACCCCGACGATGGTCATCTACCCGGAGGCAGACCCTTACGTCAGCCGGCGTCCCATGCCGGGCTGGAGCATTTCGCCCGAGATCTCACCTTCCGGCCG
Source organism: uncultured Solirubrobacteraceae bacterium (assembly GCA_963758055.1). Lineage (GTDB taxonomy): Bacteria > Actinomycetota > Thermoleophilia > Solirubrobacterales > Solirubrobacteraceae > Palsa-744. The sequence continues at coordinate 263,066 of CAVWTU010000003.1, read as the reverse complement.
GTAGCGGACGGGACCCACTGGATCGCCGAGCAATACCCAGAGCTCGTGAACCGCTACATCCGCGAGTTCCTTTCAGCCAAGGACATCGGAACCGCGGCGACGGTTGGGCGCTGACTTCCGGTCATCCCGCAGGCGCGGGCCCCCCTGCCACGTGACGCAGCTCGCGACGGGGCTATGGTGAATGCAGCGTGAACGGAGTGGCAAGCGCATCAGGCCGAGCCACCGTAGGCGGCCTCGGGGCTGATCCTGCGGGCGCAGTCCGCGGGCCCGATACGCGCGTGCTCGTGGTCTTCGAAGCGGGACGTTGCGGCGCGGCGGCGCTACGAGAGGCGGCCTTACTGGCGGGGGCCGGCGCTGAGCTGTCGGTAGTGACGCTCGCGCCCCAGGCGAAGCCATTCAAGTGTTGCGGAGGAGGCGGGCCCGGTCCGTACAACTGCGCCGTGCGCGACCAGGCGCAGGACGAGCTCCGCGAAGCGCGGCGTCTGCTGGGCTCCTTGGCTGACGGTGCCAGCTTCACGCTGCTTGCAGGCACTCCCACCCCGCCGCTCGCGGAGTGGTCGGCACGGGGCGCCTTCGACGTCATCTACCTTCCCGCGAGTCGGCTCGCGCCGGGCGGGGGTCGCCGAGCTCGTGCGCTGCGGAGGGCGAGCTCTGCGGAGGTACGCCTCGTGAGGTAACGGGCCGCGTTTGGACCACGACGTTCGGTGCATGGGCCGCACCGAAGGCGCGTCGTATGTGTGTCCGCCCCGGGTCCTGTGCTCCTCTCGGGCGGCTACGTTGGCAGCGGTGGAGGGAGTCCCGGTAGGCAGGGGAGAGGCGACCGCGTTTGCGGGACTCCTCGTCGCCGCCGTGAGCATATTCCTGGCGCTGGCGCTCGCCGACAACTCTGATGCGGCGGCCGCGCCCGTATCTCTCGGTCCCGCCCACCTCGGAGTGACACTTGCCGCTCCGACTGCGCCCGCACTCGGGGAAACCGACGAAGTCCGGTACGCGTGGCGACGCTGCGCGTTCTACACGACGCTCGTCTCAGCCGACGACGCATCGGACCTGTGGCGGCTCGACGACGGCTCCGCGAGCACGGTTGCCGCCGACGTCCTCGGCTCTGCGCCGGGGAGCTACGTGGGCGCACACGCTGCCGCCGCGGGCGCGCCGCTGGACGAACAGGGCGGGACGGGCGCGGCGTTCGACGGCACCGGCACCGCCGTGAGGTTCCCCGCTGCGCCCCATCCCTCCGCTACCGGACGCCTACACGCTGGAGCTGTGGGCGCGCCCCGAGCGGGTGGACGGCGTGTACCGCTTCTTGATCTCCCGCGAGGAAACCGTCGCCGGCAGACGAGCGGGCACCGGTGTGTGGCTGTCGAAGACGGGCCTCGGCTTCGAGCGCTGGAGCGGAGGACAGAGCGTGGCGGTCGACTACGCCCCCGGACTGCCCGTCGGGGAATGGAGCTATGTGGTCGCAAGCTATGACGGCGCCACCATGCACCTGTACGTGAATGGAGTTCAGGTCGGCTCCAAGGCGACAACGGCGCCGCTTGACGACGTCTCGGGCCCGACGGTGGCGGGGGCGGGGGCGGGCGCGACGGGAGGATTCTTCGTAGGCGACCTCGCCGACGTGGCCGTATACCCGCTCGCGCTCGCGCGCGCGCACGTGGCCGCCCACTACGCCGATGGCACCTACGCTCCCTGCACCGTGATCACGGGAGCCGCCGGCGCCACCTACACCCCCGTCCTGACCGACCTCGGCGACACGCTCTCCGCCACCGTCACCGCGACCGGCAGCGCTCACGGCGCCACTACCGAAGGGCGCAGCGACGGCCCTGTGGACGACGGGCACGGGAACCTCGCGCTCGCGACCGTCGAAGGCCCGAGCGAAGGTGCGACCGTCGGCGGAACGCTCACGGTGAACGCCGTCCTGCACGGGCTCCCGGCCGACCGGATCGAGTTCGACGTCGACGGACAGTACCGCTACGCCAAGGTCGCCGAGTCGCCCTACCAGTACACCTGGTACACGCGTGCCGAGGCCGACGGCTCACACACGCTCAGCGTGAAGCTGTGGGGGCCGGGCGCCTCGACTCCGGTGGTCACACAGGTGACTGTGAACGTACACAACCCCACCGTCTATCCCGACCCCGCTGTCGTTCGGCGAGGAGAGCATGTACGCCGAACTCAACGAGGGCGAAGAAGCCACAGCGCAGAACCTGTTGGAAAACGTGTGGCCGGCGCGAGGCTTCCCGTTGCCCTACCTCCCCTGGCCGCTCACCTGGCAGGAGGATCCCTACCACGAAGCCTATTGGGAGTTCTACTTCTACGGACTGCGCCCGGAGGCGACGCTTCTGTATGAGTGGCAGACGACGGGCCAGACGGCCTACCGGGAAAAGCTGATCGCGATCCTGCGCTCGTATGTCGCATATGACGCCACTCGCCCCGAAGACACGGTCACCTTCGACAACGACCACACCTCTGCCTACCGCGCGATGGAGCTGATCAACTTCTACGTGAAGCTGAAGCTCGCGCACGCGCTGCCCTCCGACCTCGAAGCGGGCCTGGGGCGTTCGCTGCAGAAGCTGGGAGCGTTCCTCGCCGAATCGCGACACTTCGAGGCCGACTTCAACCACGGCTTCAACGAGGCCGCGGCCCTGATCCTGCTGGCCGACAACTTCCCGCACATGGCGGGCGCGAGCGGATGGCGGACCTCTGGCCCTCGAACGGTTGAAGCAGATGCTGGCCAACACGATCGACGCCGACGGCGTCGAGGTCGAGAACTCGCCCTTCTACCAGGTGTACGTGCTCGGGCTCGTCTACCAGATCGCACAGTGGGCCAAGCGCTACGAGCCGGCACTGGCGACCCCCTACCTGCAGGCGGCGACGGAGATGCTGCGCTACACGGCCGATGTGACGATGCCCAACGGCTATCTCCCGATGCTGGGTGCCACAGCCACCACCTACCTGCCGAGCCAGGACCCAACGGTGTACGGGCCGATGGCCGCCGCTGACCCCGAATTCGACTTCGCCTACACGCGAGGGGCCTACGGGACTCCGCCACCCGATGGCACCGTGCTGTTCGGGGTATCGGGGCTGTTCCTGATGCGCTCGCCGCTGGGCGCCTCCAGCAACCTCCCCAACCAGACGTTCGTCACCTTCAACGCCGGCACCTACCGCACGAGTCACTCCGACCTCGACGCCCTGGGCATCACGATGTACTCCAACGGCGCCGAGGCGCTGCCCACCTCCGGGCTGTACACCTACACCGAAGAACCGGGCCTTGAGTACTTCCACGGCACCCGCTCCCACAACACGGTCGTGGTCGACGGCAAGGACCAGGCGCCGGGCTCCGCCGAAGCCGGCAGCCACGGGTCCGAGGAAGGCGCCACCTGGGCGAGCGGGGTGAGCAAGCTGTATGCCGGGGTCACCCATCACCGAGCCGTCGTGATCCTGCGCCAGGGGCTGGTGCTGGTGCACGACGAACTCACCGGCACGAGCTCACACGAATACAGCCAGACGTGGCACCTGGCACCCAACGCCACGCCGAGCGGGACGGCGGCCACGCTCACCGCCACGGCCGCCGGCAAGCCGCAGCTGAGGATCACCCAGGCCAACCCGGGAGCGATATCCCTGCAGAGCTTCGACGGTGCCACCGGCCCGTTACAGGGCTGGTACTCCTCCAGCTACGGCTCGAAACGGCCCAGCTGGGCGCTGCAGTACACCCGCAGCGCAACGACCGCCGCCTTTGGAACACTGCTCGCGGCCGGTCCCTACGCAGGCGAGAGCGCCACGCTCACAGAACACGCCGAAGCGGCAGCCGACACGCTCGAAGCCTGCGTCGGCGCCACCACCGGCTATGTCGTGACGATCCCTCACGATAACGCCCTGCCCCCGACGATCTCCTCGGGCGGCTGTCCCGGCTAGCGGGTGGCCAGCGGCTTGGGCTGCACCGAGCCGCGACCGATGACCTCGATCTCCTCGCCGGGCAGGCAGCTCGAGATCGCGAGCGTCTCGCGGGCCACGGAGCGGCGCAGGAGAACGAAGGCGACGGCGCCGAGTGCCGCCGGGACGGCGAGCGCGATCGCACGGTAGGCGAGCACGGCCGCGGTCGCCGAGGTGAGCGATACCCCATACAGGGCATACGCGCCGATCAGGCCGAGATCCACGCCGCCCACGCCGCCGGGCACCGGGATCAGTCCCCCCAGCTCGCCGATCAGGTACCCCATCCAGATGATCGCCAGCGACGGCGCCGAGCCGAACGCGTGGAACGTCGCCCACATCACCATCACGTCGAAGAACAGGTAGCCGATCAGTCCGAGATACAGCCACGGATCTCCGGTTCGCAGCAGGCCCAACGCCTCCTGGACCCCGTCACTCAGCGCTCGCAGGACCCGTGCCAGGCGTGAGCCATCGCCGCGCCGGACCGCTCGGCGCGCGCCTGCTCGCCCCGCCAGGCGCGCACCGCCGATCGTCACGGCGATCGCGGCGGCGGCCACGGCCGCTGGCAGGGCCGTCAGCCAGAGACTGGCCGTGCTGGGGATCAGGCCGACGGCGAGGGCGGCTCCGATGATGAACACGCCCAGCACGTTGGGGAGGCTGGTGAGGAAGAAGAAGGCGACGCTGCGACGTGCGATCCGGTCGGTCGGCATGCCACCGCGGTGAAGTGCCCAGGCGCCGAGGGCCAGGCCGCCCAGACCGCCGGTCGGCAGCACGGCGTTGGCGCCGAGCTCCGAAAAGCCGATCTCGGCGCTGGTCGACAGGCGCATCGCCCGGCAGAACACGCTGCGAAAGACGAACACGTACGCGACGCCCGAGAGGACCTTGAGAACGATGCCGGCGCCGATCCAGGCCGGATCGCCGTGACTCAGCCGGGAGCGCAGGCTGGCGAGACCGGGCACCAGCGTGATCAACACGACGATGATGACCGCTAGCGTCAGCAGCCACAGCAGGCGTCCGCGCAGACGCGAGTTGGGGACCTCGGGCGGCGGTGCGAGGTCCTCGAGAGCGGTGGCTGTCGCAGCTTCGCTGTTCATCGTGAGGACTGACGCGAGGGTAGCTGGCCGCCTGTCCGCGCCCGCCTCGGGCGCCGACGCGAAGTAGCCTCGGACGACCCCTTCGATGCTGCCGACCAGGAGGCTGAGCGGTGAACAAGCCGGTGTTGTTCTGCTACGACGGATCGGACGGCTCCAGGACGGCGCTGGCTTCAGCGGGCGAGCTGATCAAGCCCGCCGATGCCGTGGTGTTGGTCGTATGGACGCCGGCCGTGGTGCAGCTGGCACGAGCCGGCTCGTTCCTGGTGGCGGTGCCGAACGAGGGCGAAATCGACGACCAGGAGGCGGCTGCCGCGCGCCAGATCGCGGAAGAGGGCGCCGCGCGTGCCCGCGAGCGCGGCTACAACGCCTCGGCCCGGGTCGAGCAGGCAAGCGAATCCGTGGCCGCGACGATCGAGGGGATCGCCCACGAGATCGACGCCGGGCTGGTCGTCTGTGGCCAACGGGGCCGGGGCGCGATCGGCAGCGCGCTGCTCGGCAGCGTCTCCCACGCGCTCGCGACGCACACCAAGCGCCCGCTGCTCATCGCCCCCCAGCACCCGTCGTAGCGCCGCGCCGACGCAGGCCGTCGCGCGCGGCCTCGAAGTGATGGCAGTTGCCGATCGCGTGACGCGCGAGCGCAGCCCTGAGCGTGGGCACCCGCGGCCTGGCGCGGCCGGGAAGGATCACCATCGCCAGCAGGAAGCCCAGCACGAAGATCCCCACCGACCACCAGAACGCCGTGGTGTAGCCGTGAACCGCTGCGGCGTTGGCCAGGTCGGGGGTGTGCAGGTGGGCCGCGGTGTAGCTGGCGACGGCGCTCGCGAAGATCGTGCTCAGCAGGGAGGTGCCGACCGAGCCGCCGACCTGTTGGGAGGTGTTGACCATCGCCGAGGCGACCCCGGCCTCACGACCCTCCACGCCCAGGGTCGCGGTCGAGAACGCCGGCGCGAAGATGCAGCCCATCCCCAGGCCGAGGACGACGCAGACCGGGAAGGACATCGGCGGCGTAGCTGGAGCTCGGCGTCAGGTGCGTGAACAGGAACATCGCGATTGCGCCGAGGGTCGTGCCGACGAGCACCAGCGGCTTCACTCCGGTGTGCTGGCATCACGCGGGTCTGAACGGTGGTCGACGTGACCACCAGGACGCCCGTGAGGGGGAGGAACGCCAGTCCGGTGGTGAGCGGCGAGAGGCCGAGCTGCTGCTGCAGGAAGTAGGTGAGGAACAGGAACACCGCGAACACGCCGGCGCCGGCCAGGGCGATCGTCGTGTACGCCCCGCCGCGCGCGCGGTCCCAGACGATGTGCAGCGGCAGCAGGGGATGCTCTGCGCGGCGCTCGATCAGCACGAAGGCCGTCAGCAGTAGCGGGCTGGCGATCGAGCGCGACGACCGTCGCCGTGGCGCCCCAGGAGTGGGTCTCGGCGTTCGAGAACCCGTAGACGAGGGCGAACAGGCCCGAGCGCGGAGGTGAGCACGCCGGGTATGTCGATCGGTTCGTCGCTCGGGACGCGTCTTGGTTGACGAGCAGGCGGAACGCCACGATCGTCGTGGGCACCGCGATCACGAGGTTTACGTACAGGCACCAGCGCCACGACAGGACCTGGGTGAGCGACGCCGCCGAGGATCAGCCCGAGCGACGGCGCCGCCGCCGGCGATGGCGCCGAAGATCCCGAACGCCGTGGGCCGGTCGGCGAGACCCGGTAAAGGTCACCGTCAGCAACCCCAGCGCCGAGGGAGCGAGCAGGGCGCCGAACGCCCCCTGGAGCGCGCGGGCGGCCGACCAGCACGCCGAAGCGTCTGGGCCAGCCCGCCGAGCGCCGAGGCGATCGCGAAGCCGACCAGGCCGGCGATCAGGGTCCACTTGCGACCGAACAGATCCCCGAGCTTGCCGCCGAGCAGCAGCAGGCTGCCGAAGGCCAGCGCGTAGGCGGTGACGATCCACTGCCGGCTCGTCGGTCGAGAAGTGCAGCGCGTTCTGGGCCGAGGGGAGCGCGATCGTCACGATCGTCGCGTCGAGCACGACCATCAGCTGAGCGACGCTCAGCAGCGCCAGGATCGCCCATCGGTTCGGTTCGCGTTGCGTCGAGGCCAGAGGCGTCGTCTGGCCCACGTTCACACCGATACCGCGACCATCGATGTCAGCCATCGCGTGACCGTAACACCGGGCGCGGGGCTCTTCATCGCCGGCACGGCAGACGCCGTCGGTGGACGTCGCTCCCGCGCGGTCCTTACGGCGTCCAGTTGTCCAGCGCCGGCGTGACCTGGAGTTCGTGGGTCATCGCCCGTGGGCTCTGACCGGCCAGGTAGGCGACGGCGTCGGCGAGGCTCGGCTGGTCGGCCGAGCGGGCGTCGCCCTGTCCGGTCCGGTCGATGCCGGCGTCGACGATCAGGAGCGCGACGTGGATTTCCTGCTCGCGGAGCTCCATGGCGGCGGCCTGGGTGAGCGCGCGCACGCCGAAGGCGCCGGCCGCCCAAAGGCCGCGTCCGGGCATCGCGCGCCGGGACGAGCCACCGGTCACCTGAACGACGGTCGCCGGGCCACCCTGCGCCGTCAGGAATCGCGCCGAGGCGCTCAGGGCGCCGTACGCCCCGCGGGCCGGCGAGGTAGCCCAGCGCTCGAAGCTGTCGGGATCGCTGTCCGCCAGGTTCCCGCCCCCGAACGGGCCCCCTCCGCCGCCGGCGTAGGGGGAGGCCGCATTCACGACCAGGTCGACCCTCCCGAAGCGGATGGCGACCTGCTCCAGGGCGGAGAGCACCGACGCCTGATTTGTGACGTCCACCTCGATCGCGTGCGCGCCGGCGCCGCGGACGCGCTCGAGGGTCTCGGCCGAGACGGCGCCGCCCGCGACGTCCCAGCCGTCGGCGAGCAGTCGCTCGATGATCGCCATGCCGAGGTTGCGAGCACCGATCACCAGGGCAGCGGGCATCAGACCGTCGTCGCTTCCGTCGTACTCGAGACGCTCATCCGGGCCCGATCCTAGCTCGGCGCGCGAAAGCCTTCCCGCGTGGCTTTCCAGCCGCTCAGCCCACAGGGCGGGTGAGCCGCATCAGCTCCCGCACCGGCTGTGACCCGTCGAGGTCGGTGAGCGCCCGCTCCAGCTTCGCTGCGCCGCCGGCGCCGAGCACCGGCCCGGCCAGGATCCGGAACTTGTCCGCCAGGCGTGCGCCCTGTGTCCCGAGGTCGGTGTTCGGCCGGCTCACCTCGCACGCGGCCGTCAGGCGGCTCCCGTCCCGCAACCGCACCTCGACCTGCGTCGGTGCTCCAGCGTCGCCGTCGGGAACCATCAGCACCCGGGAACGCAGCCCCACGCAATCGGGGTCGACCGCGTCCGCGTCGTCGATGCTCGCCGTCGAGCGGCCGAGGATCGTCATCGCGCTGAGGTGGGGAAGGCTGAACTTCACCTCCAGGCCGGTTGAGGGCTCGGGGATCACGCATGTACCGAGCTCGAGCTCGGAAACGTGGATGGTGACCTGCTCGACGTCCTCCGGTGCGAACGGCGACTCCCTCTGAAGCTGGAGGAGCCCCTCGATCGTGGAGTGGGTGAAGAAGCAGGAGGCGTGGTACTTGAAGAGGTTCTCGCGCAGGTGCCAGCCCGATGGCGGGTCCGCGAGCGCCGCCGACGTGTCGTGCTCTGCGCCGTAGGCGGCGACGAAGCCCTGCTCGGCCTCGATCGCGTCGGGGTTCGCCGTGAAGCCGCGGGCGGCGAGCAGCGCCGCCAGCAGGCCGCCCTGGCAGGCCCTGCCGGCGTGCAGCGACTTCGTCATCGTGCCGAAGTTGCACTTCAGCCCCGCTGCCTGGCTGGCGGCGATCCCGAGCGCCGGCCGCGGTCCGGTCGGGATCGAGACCCAGCAGGCGCGCGCAGGCAGCGGCCGCCCCGATCGTGCCGGTCGTGCCGGTGGCGTGGAAGCCGCGCAGGTAGGGCTCGGGGCCGAGCGCGACCGCGAGGCGGCAGGTGGTCTCGTATCCCGCGATGTAGGCAGTCAGCAGCTCCGAGACGTTGCTGTCCAGCTGCTCGGCGAGCGCCAGGGCGCCGGCCAGCACGGCGACCGAGGCGTGGCCGAGGAAGGTGACGTTGACGTCGTCGAAGTCCAGGCGGTGCGAGGAGGTGCCGTTGAGCAGGGCTGCGTCCAGGACCCCCAGACGCACTCGGTGCCCGACGGCGGTGGCGGTCCGCTCGTCCTCCGGATCCCCGGCGGGGGGAAGCAGCTCGAGCAGCATCCTCGCCGCGTCCTCGTGGCTGCCACCCGAGCGTCACGCCGAACCAGTCGAGCAGCGACTGGCGCGCCAGCTCGGTGACGTCGTCGGGAATCTCCGCCGGCTCGAGCGACGCCGCCCGCTGTGCCAGTCCGAGGGTCAGCCCTGCGTGCTCGAGACGCTCATCGCGCGCTCAGCCGGCCCGTTCGGCGGAGGCCAGCCCCCGCCGCGCGAGCAGCGCCATCACGGCGGCGCTGGCCGCGAGCACCGCGAACGACAGCCCGACCTTCGTCGGCGAGCCGGCCAGCAGTCCCCTGCCGGCCTCGATCACGGGCGTGACCGGGTTCAGCTGCGAGACCGCGTGCACCCATCCGGTGATCAGGGTGATGGGGAGGTACACGGGCGCGAGGAACAGGACCACGAACACCGGCATCTGGATCAGCGGTCCGGCCTGCTCGGTGCGGAAGAACATCGCGATCCCGATCGCCCAGAGCGCAGCGGTGAAGTTCATGCCGACGCCGAGGAAGAACAGGCCGAGAAGTTCGCCGGGGTTGCCGACGACGTGCATGCCGGCGATCAGCGCCGCGATCGTGACGATCGTCCCCGTGATCAGCCAGCGTCCGAGGGCTCCGACCAGGTAGCCGGCGATGATGCCGTCGCGGCGCGGCGCCGCCGAGCAGGAGCCTGCGTGCGAACCCGGACTGGAAGTCGCGTGCCACGGCGAAACCCGTGAAGACGCCCCCGAAGGCGGCCGACTGCAGGAACACGAACACGAACTGGAACGACGTGTAGCCGGGCTTGTAGTGGAAGTTGGGGAGCTCGCTCACCCGCGAGAGCCCGCCGGCGAACGCGACGAGGAAGAACAGCGGGAAGATGATCGAGGGGACGAGGATCGCCGGGTTGACGATCGTGTTGTGGATCGAGCGCCAGGCGACGCCGCGGGTGACGTAGAGGAAGCGCCTCATCCCGCGCGCCAGCCTCGCCTTCATGGCCCGACCCGACAACGCCAGCGAGATCGCAGCCAGGGCCAGGGCGAAGCCGAAGGCGAGCTCCAGCGCCTGTGCGTTCCACCCCTGGATGACGAGGCTGCGCAACCCCTCGATCAGGTATGACACCGGGTTGTAGGTGGCCACTTCGCGAAACCAGGTCGTCTTGATCAGGTTGCGGGGAAGGTTCGACGAGCTCAGGAACAGGGTCACGAACAGCAGCGGGAAGATCCCCTGGATCGCTTCGCCGCTACCCAGCCGCAGCGCCAGGAGCCCGCCGAGGGTCGCGAACCCGAACGAGATCACCAGCGACAGCAGCAGCAGCATCGCCACTCCGCCGACCCCGCTGGCGAAGCCGATCCCCAGTGCGAGGGCCGACGAGGATGAACACGACGGCCTGCACCACGCGCGAGCACGGCGGCGCCGCCGAGCTGCCCGAGCAGCATCGCCTCGGTGCGCAGCGGCGTCAGCGCAAGACGGTTCAAGAAGCCGGTCTCGATGTCGCGTGCCAGGCTCGTCCCGGCGGAGATCGACGACGAACATCGCGCCCTGCACGAACGGCATCGCGAGCAGGAACGCCCGGTAGCTGCGGGTCGGGAAGCCCGGGATGTCGGCCGCCTTGCTGAGCGCGCTGCCGTTGATCGCGAACAGGATCAGCGGGAACACCATCGGGAAGACCAGCAGTGCACGCTGCCGGTAGGTGTCGATCGCCGAGCGCTTCGCGACGACCGCGACCTGTTCGAGCAGCGACGCGTGCCGTGTCATTCCGCGCCGGCGCCCTCGAGCTTGCGCCCGGTCTTGGCGAGGAACACGTCGTCCAGGGAGGGCTGGTGCAGCTGCAGCGACTCCACCCGCAGGTGGTTGCTGTCGAGTACCCGCACGATCTCGGCGAGCTCGGACTCGCCGCCCGGCAGCTGGACGGTCGACGGTTCCGCGGCCGTTGCGCTGGGGCTCTCCGAAGCGGCTCAGGAGCTCCGCCAAGCGCTCGCCGGCATCGCGGGTCCACCGGCTGGACCGCCACGCTCGGGCTCCCGATTTCGGCCTTCAGCTTGGCGGGGGAGCCCTCGGCGACGATCTTCCCGTGATCGATGATCCCGATCCGGTCCGCCAGCGCGTCCGCCTCCTCGAGGTACTGGGTGGTGAGGAACACCGTGATCCCCTCCTCGTGGGCCAGTCGCGCGACCTCCTCCCACAGCGCCGCCCGGCTCTGGGGATCAAGACCGGTCGTCGGCTCGTCGAGGAACAGGATCCGCGGCTCGTGGACGAGCGCCATGGCGAGATCCAGGCGCCGCTTCATGCCGCCCGAATAACCGCCCACGCGGCGATCCGCGGCTTCCGTCGAGGCCCACCCGCTCGAGCAGCGCCTGGGCGCGCTCGCGGCGCTGGCTCGCCGGAATACCCTGGAGCGTCGCCTGCAGGTTCAGGTGCTCGCGACCGGTCAGGATCGCGTCCAGCGCGGCCTCCTGGAGGGCAGCGCCGATGGTCGCGCGGACCTTGGCGCCCTCGCGGACGATGTCGAATCCGCCCACGGTGGCGTGCCCGCTGGTCGGCGGCAGCAGCGTCGTCAGCATCAGCACGGTCGTCGACTTCCCGGCGCCGTTGGGCCCCAGGAACCCGTAGATCTCGCCCGGCCGACGCCGAGGTCGATGCCGTCCACGGCCCGCGGCCCTTTCTTGAACTCGCGGACGAGGTCCTCTACCTCGATGGCGGTGTCGGACGGTCACGGACGGCATGTTAGCTCAACAGTTGAGCAAGGCAAATATTTAGAGAGTGAAGTATAATGCGCCCGTGAGCACGACTGTCAGGAGAACGCGCACCGCGCCGCCGCCGGCGGCGACCTCGCCCGCCGAGGAGGTGTGGGCCCTGCTACGCGGCCTGCTGTTCGCAGAGCGACGCCGCTTCTGGGCCGCCGCTTCGGAGTTCGATCTGCACCCGGCGCAGGCCGGAGCCCTGATGCAGCTGGATGAGCAGGAGGGCCTGCCGATGCACGAGATCGCCTCGCTGCTCGCCTGCGACAGCTCCAACGTGACCGGCATCGTGGATCGCCTGGAGGCACGAGGCCTCGTCACCAGGCGCACCGCCGAGCGCGACCGGCGGGTCAAGCAGATCCTGGCCACGCCCGCCGGCGCCCAGGTGCGCGATGCCCTGCGCGCTCGGATGGCGTATGTGCCCGAGGGGATCGAACGTCTTTCCGCGGCAGATCAGCGCCAGCTTCGTGACCTGCTCTCCCGTGCCCTAAGCGGCACGGAGGCCGGCGCGTAGCGCCCGCAGCCGGGGCTCGGCGCTCCTCTCGCCGGAGTCAGCCGAACGCGCTCGCGGTGATCGGCGCGAGCGCATCGGCGCTCGCGAGCGGTTCTTCACGCAGGCAGCCGAGGCCCCTCTGGCCGCGCGTCTTCAAGGTCTTCTGCTTGCTGTCGGCTTCGCCGGCTGCGTTCCTCGCCACCACCCAGTAGGCGTAGCCGCACCCGTGGCGGAGCCCTCGCATCGTCGCGTCCGCGGACACGGGCCCTGAGCCGGCGGGGAGTTCGCCTTCGGCCACCAGTTCGGTCTCCGGACCCTGGATCGCGCACCGGCCGGCGCCGTTCTGGCAGGGCTCATACGTCACCCAGAAGGCGAAGGTCGTTGCGAGGCCGTTGGGGTCGATCTCTGCATTGAGTTCGGCATTCGTTTCGGCGATCTCGGGGGCGGACACACCCGCGACCACAGGGCCGTGACCCGCGCCCTTGTAGGTGAACTCGGCGCGCGGATCGGGGGCGCTGACCTCGCCGCCGCCGTTTTCGAAGGTCACGTTGACCTTGCCGGGCGGGTGGGGAGGGCTTTCGACCAGTAGCCACCGGTAGGGGGCGATTTCGCACTCCCCGCCACATTCTTCTTCGACGATCCTGCCGGGCACGGTGCCGAAATAGACCGCGCGGGCGTTTTCCAGCGGCTGGCCGAACAGTTCGACCTTCGTCCCGCCCGCCGGCAGGCCTTTACGGGGCTTGACCTGGCGGATGACCGGCAGTCGCTGCCCGCCGCTCGCACGAGAGCTTTCCGCGCCCACGGCTCCGAGTGCGAGCAGAGTCGCCGCCAACGCCAGCCATGTCGGACCCGGTCTCACCGTCGCCTCCCCATCGATCGGCAGTCTCGAGGTCGGACTCTACCGGCCGCAGATCTCAGTTCTGCGGGGGTAGGCTTCGACGTCGTGGAGACGACGTCCGTGCTGACCATTGGCGAAACCACGCTGACGCGCATCGGCCTGGGCACCAATCGACTCACCGACACGCCTCAAAACGTCGAGTTCGTGCGTGGGGCGGTGGCGGCGGGTGTCGACATGATCGACACAGCCCACATCTACACGGGCGGCGACAGCGAGGCCACGATCGGAGAGGCCTTCCCAGCCGGCGCGCCCCGCGGGCTGATCGCGACCAAGGGCGGTTACAGCGCCGCCGAGGCCGACCCGGACGCGCTGCGTGCGCAGATCGCCGAGAGTCTTCGGCGGCTGCGGAGCACGCGGATCGACCTCTACTACCTCCACCGCATCCACCCGGAGGTGCCGCTGGAGCAGTGCCTCGCGGTACTCGCCGAGCATCGCGAGGCCGGCACGATCGCACATGTCGGCATCTCCGAGGCGAGCGTCGAGCAGGTCGAGCGGGCGCGCGCGGTGGTGCCGATCGAGGCGGTCCAGAACCACTACAACCTCACCGAGCGAAAGCACGAGCAGGTCGTCGACTACTGCGCCACGGAAGGGATCGTGTTCGTGCCCTACTTCCCGCTGCGCGGCGGTGGCCCCCCGGAGCTCGACGAGATCGCGGCCCGCCACGACGCCACTCCCAGTCAGATCGTCCTCGCGTGGCTACTGCGGCGCTCCCCCACGATGCTGCCGATCCCGGGCACCCTCTCGCTCGAGCACCTGAAGGAGAATCTGGGTGCGCTGGAGATCTCGCTCACCGACGCCGAGTTCGAGGCCTTGGTCTAGACCGTGTGGGCTGGAGGTGAACGCGCGCGTGGGTTCCGACGCTGACACACGGGCGCGAGTACGCCAGCACTGGGAGGCCTCTGAGGCAGGAGATCAGGAGACCGAGCACGCGATCTACGCCGAGGACGCGATCCTCGACTACCCCCAGTCGGGCGAGCGCTTCAGGGGCCGCTCGAGCATCCGCGCGCAACGCGGCGGGAACCCGGCCGAGCGTCATTTCGCGGTCCGCCGGATCCTTGGCGCCGGCGAGCTGTGGGTGAGCGAGTGCGTGATCACCTACGACGGCCTGCCAACCCACTCGATCAGCATCATGGAGTTCACCGACGGGCTGGTGACGCACGAGACGCAGTACTTCGCCGACCCGTTCGACGCGCCCGCACAGCGCGCCGGGCTGGCCGAGTCGATGCCCGCCGACGCCGACCGACTAGGCCGACCCGGCTCTCCGACCGGCTGGAAGACCGGGGCGCCGGCGCGCGCAGATCGGGTATCGAAGACGGTTGGCGGCGTCGCGTGGACGAGGCCGCGCGCCTGTAACGAATGCCCCCCAGCCGGACATCCACATCGCGATGACGCCCGAGAAGCGCTTCCAAGCGCTGTATGAGGCCCACGCCGCCGCGGTGTTGAGCTACTGCCCGCCGGCGCGCCCCCCGCCCGGATGCCGACGACGTGTTCGCCGAGGTCTTCCTGGTCGCTGTGGCGCCGGCTCGAGGAGGTCCCACGTGCCCAGGAGCGCGTCTGGCTGCTGGGTGTGGCTCGCCGCACGCTGGCCAACCAGCGCCGCGGAAGCAGTCGTCAGGGCGCGCTCCGCGAACGCCTCGCACAGCACCTGGCGGCGCCACCACCGGCGCCCGAGACGGCATTCCCGACGGCGGGCCAGACCCGGCTCGGACGAGCCCTCGCGACGCTCAGCGAGAGCGACAGGGAGTTGCTCTTGCTGCTCGCCTGGGAGGGTCTCAGCAACGACCAGGCAGCTCGCGTGCTGGAGATCGGACCGCGGGCCCTGCGCGTCCGCCTGCACCGCGCGCGCCGCCGACTAGCAAGTGCGCTCGCCCGCCAGGGATCGAGCGACGCCACCGATACCGCGACCGCCATGGAGGCCCTGTAATGCCAACCGACCTGCTGGACCAGATCAGCGCGATCAACCCGCTCCCGGAGGACGTGGCCGCGCCGCCGATCGCCTCGCTGCCGACGCTGCCCGCGCCCCCGGTGAGCGACCCGTCACCGGGCCCGACTCGCGCCCGCCCCCCGTTTCCCCAGGCGCACCCTGCTCGCGGCGCCGATCGCGATGGTGGTGCTCGGCCTCGCGCTGCTCGGGCGCGGCGGGGGCCGGTTCGACGTGGCAGCCGCCGTCTACAAGGCGACGCTCGCCGGCACCGGCGTCCACTTCATGTTCCTGGAAGGCGAAGCCGGGCCCATGAGGATCCGCTACCGGCGCTGGAGCACCACGGACCCCCGGAGCGAACGGTCGGTGCAGTCGAACGGCTCGCGGCTCGTCGAACTGGTCAGTGGCGGGGGCGTCGAGTCGGCCTGGTCCACCGAACACCCGCGCAGGATCCTGCGCGTTCATCGCTCGGGGCAGGTGAGCAGGTGGGATCCAGTGCTGGTCATCCAGCAGGCCTATCGCGCGGGCCGGCTGCACGTGCTCGGCAAGACCACGGTGGGCGCTCGTGCCGCCTATCGCACACAGGTTGTATCGGGGCATGGCGCCTCAGGCCCGATCGTGATCGTCGACGCCCACACGTTCGCGCCGATCGAGATGGTCTACCGCGCTCCGCACAGCAGCGCGCCCACGCTCGTGCTGCACGTGCGCTCCTATGAGGAGCTGGCGGCCACGCAGGCGAATCTCGCGATGGTGAAGCTCGCTTACCATGCCGCGGCGCACGTTGATCGTCCTCCCAGCCGGGCACTGAGACGAGGCGCCCGGCGGCCGGCACGCCCGCGCCCAACCTCGCACAGGGCCGTTTGTGCGCAGGGCCGCGGGGTACTCGACCACCAGCGAGCGGACTGGGTGCCGCCCGTGCAGCGGATCTCGTCCGTATCGCGACGGCGTCCGCCCGCCCGCTCGCTCGGCTCGATCCGAGCCCCAGGCAACCGAGTCAAGACGAGGGAGGTCTCTCCAAAATGGCAACAGCAGAGCTGGTAGGCAAGAAGGTCGCGTTTCTCACGGCCCAGGAGGGCGTCGAGGAGGTCGAGCTGACCGAGCCCTGGAAAGCCGTGAGCGATGCGGGCGGTACCCCGAGGCTGATTGCTCCCGAAAGCGGTGAGGTCCAGACCTTCAACCACCTCGACAAGAGTTCCACCTACGGCGTCGACGAGACGATCGCGGACGCCGATCCCGACGAGTACGACGCGCTGGTGCTTCCCGGTGGCGTCGCCAACCCCGACCAGCTACGCACCGACGAGCGCGCGATTCGGTTCGTGCAGGGAGTCTTCTCCGCCGGCAAGCCCGTCGGGGTCATCTGTCACGGGCCGTGGACGCTCGTCGAGGCCGATCTCGTGCGTGGCCGCGAGCTCACCTCCTGGCCCTCTCTGAAGACCGACATCCGCAATGCCGGGGGAGAATGGGTCGATCAGGAGGTCGTCGTCGACCAAGGGCTCGTCTCGAGTCGCAGGCCCGACGACCTCCCCGCATTCTGCGCCAAGATCGTCGAGGAGTTCGCGGAGGGTCGTCACGAGACCGCCGACGCCGGCGCGACCACCAGCTCGGGGTCGGGCGCGTAGATCAGCGGGCGTCAGTCGCCAACGGCAGCAGAGATGGTCTCGGCTGTGGCCCCCCGCGGGGGGTCACAGCTCCGTCGGTGCCTGGGTCAGCATTCGAAGCTCTGCCAGGCACCTCGCCAGCAGCCGTGAGACCTGCATCTGCGAGACCCCGATGCGTTCGGCGATCTGGCTCTGGGTCAACTCCTCGAAGAAGCGCATCTTCAGGAGCTCCCGCTGGCTCGGCTCGAGCAGCTTGAGCGCTGCGTTCACGTCGGCAGCCAGTTCGGCGGCCTCGAAGCCCGAATCCTCGCCCCCGATGGTGTCCGCGATCGAGGCGCCCTCCTCGGCTCCATCGCTGCTCCGGGGGGCATCGAGCGAGACCGAGCCCAGGGCGCGCATGGCCTGCATCCCGTCCAGGACCTCCTCGATGCTCAGCTCCATGAACTGTGCCAACTCGTTCACGGTGGGCGAGTAGCCGCGTTCATCGGCCAGCATCCGCTCGGCGTCCCGGACCTCCAGCGCACGCTCCTGCGCAGCCCGCGGAACGTGGACCGCCCATGTCGAGCTGCGGAAGTAGCGGCGCAGCTCGCCGAGGATCGTCGGGACGGCATAGGCCGTGAAGCGGAACCCACGGTCCGGGTCGTAACCGTCGATCGCCTTCACGAGCCCCAGCTGTGCGACCTGATAGAGGTCCTCCTGCGACTCTGAGGTGTTGCGATAGCGCCGCGCCAGCGTCCGCGAAAGCGAGGAGAATTGCTTCACGAGCTGGTCTCGTGCCGCGCCGTCGCCGTCGCGTCTCCAGCGCACGAACAGCGCCCGCTCCTGATCGGCGCTCTGCGGGCTCCGCTTGCGCCCTCGCAGGGCAAGAGGGGACTCCGGCGCCGCCTGTGTCTCTACCGCCAAGCCTGTCATCGAATTGCCTCCCATGATCCGGCGTTACTCGCCGCCAGCTTTCTGACTCAAGCTGTGTTCCCGAACCTCGCACTGCGGTAAACGAAACAGCCACCCGGAGGTGCGAAACCAACATTCACGCCAAGCCGAGGTCGCTCAGCGGGTGTCGAATCTGGCGCGCGATCCACGATCGGCGCCGCCCTGAGGCTCGGGCCCGGCGGTACGCAAAGCCTTCAGCGGCAGCGGCGAGCGCAACAGCGGCTGCAGCAGTCGCGCGCGTGCGAGGCATCGCGGGCAATGCTCCATCTGCAGCGATGCGAAGCGCATCGGGATCGAGAGACCGTAGTGGGAGCAATTCAAGAACATCCCGCCGCCCTCCTGATCCGCCATCCCCACGTCCTCCTCGTCGCGTCCGATTCGCTGCTTTCCGTTGACGAATACCCACGTCAGCTCCGCAACTGACCGAACCGGACGGCTTCGAGTTCGAATGCAACCTCGGGCGCCTGGTGTTGGTAACCAACCCCCCTTGCTTTGAATGTCTCGCGCAGTCGGCTGGACGTTCATCTGCCTCCTCACGGACTGTGGATCACGAACTCGACGACATCCTCCAACCGCGTCGGCGCCCCGTCCACCAGCAGCAGGCTGCTATAGCCGGTGTCGCTCACGGGCCGGCTCTCGTCGTCGGCCAGCTGCGGCGAGGGGATGCCGGTGACTCGGCGTCCGTCGCTGAGCAGCAGCTCGACTGTGATGCCCGCGACCCCGGCGGCCGCACAGGCGTCGCCGAGCATGGTCAGGAAATGTTCCCGTCGATCATCCATGTGAGGTTCTCGAACGCATCCGCGACCGTTGGCTTGCGCCCCCCGGCGCGAACGCCCAAGGAGCTTACGGCGAACGCTCTGCGTCCAGGCCGCAGGAGCCTCTCCGCGGGCGCCCGGACCACCTGCGCCACGAGCGTGCCGTGTGCCGTCTGGCCCGCAGCCGCGGCCCGGTCCCCTTTAATGGCCCGCGTCGATCATGGCTGCCGACAGGGACCAGACCGCTAAGCCCCAGGGCTCGCCCGGGGACCCATCGCCGCCGAACGGGTCAGGACGGGGCATTCGGCTACTTGTCGTAGACCCTGATCTCGGCAGCGTCCTCGAGGGCGAGGAGTTCGAGCAGGCACGCGATCAGGTCGTCTTCCCGGGTATCGAGCTCCGGGCAGGAGCGCTGAGCATCGACACTCTTCGTCAGGCTCCGGGCGTGCGGGACCGCCTGCACGGCTATCTCGTAATCAGCGGATCGCTGGCGATCAACCTGCACATGTCGGGCCGCAGATGCACACGACTGATCGGTCCGCGTGAGCTCGTGCTGATCGACGGGATCCAGACCGACTCGATTCCGCTGAATTGGGAATGGTCGGTGCTCGCGCCCGCCAGGCTCGTGCTGCTCGACGCCCGTCTGCACGTGGTCGCCCGCAATTGGCCTGCGTTGATGAGCGCGATCCTCGAGCGCGCGGCACAGCAGACGCGCCAAGCGTTCCTGCAGCAGGCGATCAGCCAGCTCCCGAGAGTCGAGGAACGGCTGCTCGCGCTGTTCTGGTCGATCGCCGACAGGCAGGGCATCAGACGCACGGATGGGGTGTGGCTCGAGCTCTCGGCAACCCACGACACGCTCGCGAGCATGGTCGGCGCACAGCGTCCCACCGTGAGCCTCGGTCTCACGCGCCTCGCGGAGGGTGGCCTCGTGCGCGCCGAGGGCGACGGCTGGCTGATCGCACCGGACTCGCTGGACGCCTTCGCGGAGCCGTCATCAGCGGACGCGAGCGACCCGAACCCTGGTGACGACGTGTCCGCCGCTCCTCCGGCTCCACTTCCTCAGAACCCGTCCGCCGGAGCCTGACGGAAACACGTTTACCGCGTGTAGTCTCCAGCGGATGGGGGAGACGGCCATAGAGAGCGTGCGGGCGGCCCCGCGACCGGGGCTCGCGCACGATGCCGAGACATTCTGCGAGGCCTTCCAACGGACCGCCGAGCACTACGCCGAGGAGGTCGCCCTGCGCGCCCACGGCGGCGGCCCGGAGATCACCTGGGGGCAGTACGCGGCGCGTGTGGAAGCGCTTGCTCGGGGCCTCGACGGCGCCGGTGTGGGCAGTGGCGCGACGGTCGCCCTGATGCTCAGCAACCGACCCGAGGCCGTGCTCCTAGACACCGCCGCCATGCACATCGGCGCGATTCCATTCTCGATCTACAACACCTCCTCGCCCGAGCAGATCGAATACCTCCTCGGGCACGCCGAATGTCGCGTGGCGGTGACCGAGGCCGCCCTCGCCGAGCGGATCCTGAGGGTGGCCGAGCGCCTGCCGCTGCTGGAGCGCGTGTACGTCGTGGATGGCCCGCTCGCGGGCGCCCACGAGCTCGGCGAGCTCGAACCGGAGACGGCGATCGAGGACTTCGACTTCGAGGCCCGCTGGCGGGCGGTGGCAGCGGATGACGTCGCGACGCTGATTTACACCTCCGGCACCACCGGCCCGCCGAAGGCCGTCGAGCTGACCCACCGCAGCCTGCTCGACGAGGCTCGCCTGCTCGACCTGGTGACGCCGCTGCGTAGCGGCGGCCGAGTCATCTCCTACCTGCCGATGGCCCACCTCGCGGATCGCTCGGTCCACTACTCCTCGCTCGTATCGGGTGCGGTCCGTGACGTTCGTCGCCGATCTGACCCAGGTGCTCGCTGCCGTGATCGAGGTGCGCCCGACCTCGTGGGGCGCCGTGCCGCGGGTCTGGGAGAAGCTCAAGGCCGCCCTGGAGGCGGGCTTCGCGGCCGAGCCCGACGGCGAGCGCCGCGCGGCGCTCGAGCGGGCGCTCGACGCCGCGGTGGAGGTGACCCGCGCGCGCCAGGCCGGCGAGGATGTGCCGGCCACGATAGCCGACGCTCATGCCCGCGCCGATCGCGAGCTGTTCGCCCCGCTGCGTGCCCAGCTCGGGCTCGACGAGGTCGAGTACCTCGTCTCCGGCGCCGCGCCGATCGCACCGGAGGTGCTCGAGTTCTTCGCCGCCATCGGCCTGCCGATCTGCGAGGTGTGGGGCATGAGCGAGCTGTCACTGATCGCCACGATCAACCCGCCCGACGCAATCCGGATCGGCACCGTGGGGCTGCCGCTGCCGGGCGTCGAGCTGACGCTCGCCGACGACGGCGAGCTGCTCGTACGCGGGCCGATCCTGATGCGCGGCTATCGCGGCGCCCCCGAGCTGACGGCCGAGACGATCGATGCCGATGGCTGGCTGCACACCGGCGACATCGCCGAGATCGACGCCGACGGATACGTGACGATCGTCGACCGCAAGAAGGAGCTGATCATCAACGCCGGCGGCAAGAACATGTCGCCCGCAAACATCGAGAACAAGATCAAGGCCGCCTGCCCGCTGGTCGGCAGCGTGGTTGCGATCGGCGATCGGCGTCCCTACAACACCGCGTTGGTCGTCCTCGACCCGGTCGCCGCCGCGAGCTTCGCCGCCGCCAACGGGATCTCAGGCGCCGACACGCCGGCCGAGCTCGCGCGCCACGACGCTGTCCTACGCGAGGTGGCCGCGGGCGTCGCCAGGGCGAACGAGAGCCTCAGCCGGGTCGAGCAGATCAAGCGTCACGCGGTGCTGCCGGAAGAGTGGCTGCCGGGGGGAGACGAGCTCACGCCGACGATGAAGCTCAAGCGCAAGCCGATCGCCGAGAAGTACTCCTCTCAGATCGAGGCCATGTACGCCGGCGACCGCCACGACGACCGCCTAGCGGCCGCAGGCCGACGCCGACACGGTCCTGGGCGACCTGTGCCGCGGGGTGTCCGGCGAGGTCGCGAGCGCACACGAGGTCTCCATCGTCAGCTCGGGGACGCCGCGGGGGCCCGCAGGATGTCGAACACCGATGACCAGCGCTCGGGGCTCGCTCCTTCGGGTACCGGGAGCGTCAGCCGGGTCGCGGCGTCGCCGTAGCGCCGCTGGACCTCGCGGGCGGCATCCTCGGGGGCCCCGACGACCGCGAACGTGTGCAGCACCTCGTCGTCGATCACGCTCGCGAGCTCGTCCCACGCGCCGCGTTTGGTGAGCCCGTTGAGCGTCTCCTGGAGCTCGCCCCAGCCGTGCACGTCGAGTACGGGACGGTAGGCCGGGGTCGACCCGTAGAAGCCGATCTGCATACGCGCGAACTCGATCCCGGCGGCGATCTCCTCCTCGCCGTCGCGGGCCACCACGAAGCCCGGCGCCGTGATCTCGAAGCCCTCGAGCGTCCTGCCGGCACGGGCCGCGCCGCGCTCGAGCGCGGGCAGCGTGACCTCGCGGAGGTAGCGCTCGGTGCAGAACCCGTGACAGAAGATCCCGTCGGCGACCTCCCCCGCCACCTCGGTCATCTTCGGGCCCACGGCGGCGAGCAGGATCTTGGGGTTGCCGTGGGGATTGGGCCCCGGGCTGAAGGCCGGCGTCATCAGCGTGTGGGAGTAGAAGTCGCCGCTGAAGTCGAGCTTCTCGTCGGTCTCCCACGAACTCCAGATGGCACGGATGGCAAGGATGAACTCGCGCATCCGCGGAGCCGGGTGCGACCACGGCATCGAGAAGCGGCGTTCGATGTGGGGCTTGATCTGAGAGCCGAGGCCCAGCACGAAACGCCCGCCGGAGAGCACCTGCAGGTCGTTGGCCTGGATCGCCACCGTCATCGGGTTGCGCGCGAAGGCCACCGCGATACCGGTCCCGAGCCCGATCGTGGAGGTCTGCTCTGCCGCGACCGCGCATGACAGAAAGGCGTCGGCTTCGGTCTCCGGCGCCCACCAGTGGTCGTACCCGAAGTCCTCGGCCTGTTCGCCCAGTTCGCCACCCCGGGTGACGGTGGACAGGTATGCCATCGAGTCGATCTGCATCGGCCCGCGCAAGCCTACGCGCTGTGGGCTACGGCGGTCGCTGCGCTGCCGGCGGCGGCCCGGACACACGTCACGGCCGGCCCACGGGTGCCGGCCGCGAGGGTGCGGGTTCCGGGCGGGCCGGGTTACTTCACGGTGAGCGTTCCTTCCATGCCCGCCATGCGGTGGCCCGGCACCGAGCAGAAGAACTTGTAGGTCCCCGGCTTGAGGTTCAGCGACACCGTCTTCGATCCGCCCTTGAAGGTCGGCGTGGCACCAACGGATTCACCCGAGGAGGATTCGATCGTCACGTTGTGTTCCACGGGGGCCATGTTGGTGAACGCGATCGAGACCTTGCCGGCGCTCGCGGTCAGCGCGGTCTTGTCGTATTTGAGCTGGCCTTCCGGGTTGGCTTCGAGGCTGACGGTCTGCGCCGCGCCCGAACCCGATCCCGTTGCCGGCGCCGCCGCCGGGCTGGGCCGCAGCACCTGGACCGTGTTTTCGCCGTCGTCCACGTAGTAGATGGTCTTGCCGTCGGGGCTGATGGCGAGGCCGAAGAGCGAACCGGCGCCCGTCTTCTTGTCGGCGGTCTGGACCGCCACCTGCCGGCCCGCGGGCGTGGTTTCGACCATGTTGCCGTCCCCGCCGTTGGTCGTGATGATGTTGCCGTTGGGCGCCAGCACCAGCCCCAGCGGTTCCTTCAGGTGGCCGCCCGCGGTGAGGACGCCGGCTTTGACCGCGGTGGTGCGGGTCGCGGCTTCGGGGACCGTGAGGATCTTGTTGTCCTGCGTGGAGGCAACGTAGAGCGTGCCGTTGGAGGCGAGCGCCACCCCCGTGGGACCGAGCACCAGCGCTTCCGCCGAGTTGACCCAGGGGATGCCTTCGGCGACGACCTGTTCGCCGGTGACCTTGGGGGCCTGGTTTTCCCCGGATTCGAGGTCGATACGCAGCACGGTCGAGTTGTTGATCGGTGTCTTGCCCTTCGCGGCGCCGCCGTTGAGTGCGTTGCTGACGAACAGCGTGGTCTTCGCCCCTTCGCTCTTGGCGGTCGAGTCCCACGGGCCCTGGATGTTGTTGTTCGCGATCGTGCTGACCGGCTTGCCTTCGCTGTTCAGGACGATCAGGCAGCCGTACTGGGCGGTTTCCGTCTTGCCGTTGGTCGTCGGCAGGCTGCCCACGATCACGTAGCCGCCCGGCAGGATGTTCAGGGCCGTGGTCAGACCGACGCCCCCCGGGCACGGTCCTGGGAGCGACTTGGCGTCGATGGTCGCGAACGGGGTGACCTTGCCGCTGGTCGAAATCTGCACGATCGTCGTGCCCGTCCCCTGGCCGGTCTGCTTGGCGCTTTCCTTGGCGTTGAAGTTGCTCACCAGCATCTGACCGGCCTGCAGCCTGCCCACCGTGGTGGGGACGAACGCGATGCCGTATGGGTTCACGTCCCCGTTGGCCGGGACGGTCGAGGCCACGGTCGAGAAGGTGCCGAGCGGTGCGATGAATGCCGCGTTCGACGTGGCGGGCGTGGTGGTCGTCGCGGCGGTGCTCGAGCCGGAGCTGGAGCCGGAGCTCCCGCAGCCGCTGAGGGCAACGAGTGTGAGCGCTACGCCCGCGAGGGCGAGGAACGGGGTTCTGGGCACGGTGGGTTGGTCTCCTGTCGGGTCTGCGGGATGGCCAGCGAGTGGTCAAGAGAGCGCCACCCACCGGGTTTCGGTACTGCTAAAGACGCCGCCGGCGGCGAGACCTTCCCCCGCAAACGGTCTGCCTTCTCCCCGCCGCCCGCGAGGTCGTCGACGATGTCGCCGCCGATCAGGTATCCGGCGCGTCCGGGGGCGGGCGCTTCGCTGTGCCGGCTAGCGCAGGATCTCGACCAGCAGGACCCACGCGTTGACCGCAGCCGCGAGGATCGCGCAGACGATCGCGGCCACGATCCAGTACAGGCCGCCACCCCAGCCGGCGAGGACGCTCGCGCCGCCGATCACGACCGGGATGGCAACCGGCAGAGCGATCGCCACATGGAAGGCCGTGCGTTGATGCTCGCGGCCACCCGGGATCGTGCTGCGCAGCGTGCTGCCGATCGCCGCCGTCGCGCAGACGCCGATGGCGAGGAGCTCGACGCCGAGCGCTGTCCGGCTCTGGCCCGGGATCAGTCCCACGATCGACACGATCAGAGGGGTGAGCAGCATCATCAGCGTCTGCAGCGCCCGCTCCGGCAGCCCTTCGAACTGCAGGATCCGCTCGATGTTCAGCGAGACGGCCACGAACACCAAGCCGGTGAGAGCGGCCGTGGCCCCCGCGGTGGCGACGAACAGATCGCTCCATTGCTCGGTCGAGTAGGCGGCGCTCACGCGCGGATCATCGTCCACGGGCGTTGGTCATGGCCGCTCGGGTCCCGAGCCCGGGCGCCCGAGTCCCGGGGGCGGCGCAGCCGGCCGCCCGAGCGCGCCGTCGCATAGCGTGTAGCGCGATGGCCGGCGCCGACATCATCCCCTTCAGGATCGACGTCGAGGAGGAGCGCCTGAACGACCTGCGCGAGCGGCTGGCCCGCACCCGCTGGCCGGAGGCGGAGACCGTGGAGGACTGGTCGCAGGGCATCCCGCTCGCCTATCTGCAGGAGCTCTGCGAGCACTGGCGCGAGCGCTACGACTGGCGCCGCACCGAGCAGGCGCTGAACCGCTATGAGCAGTTCACCACCGAGCTCGACGGGCTGCCGATCCACTTCCTGCAGGTGCGGTCGCCCCAGGATGATGCGTTGCCGCTAGTGATGACCCACGGGTGGCCCGGGTCGATCGTCGAGTTCTCGAAGGTGATCGGGCCTCTGACGGACCCGGCCGCTCACGGTGGCGACCCGGCTGACGCGTTTCACCTCGTGTGTCCCTCGCTGCCGGGCTATGGATTCAGCGGCAAGCCGGCCGCCCCCGGATGGGGCGTGCCGCGGATCGCCTCGGCGTGGGCGCAGCTGATGGCGCGCCTCGGGTACTCGCGCTACGGCGCCCAGGGCGGGGACTGGGGCTCGAGCGTGACGATGGCGCTGGCCGGTGTGGACGCCGAGCACCTGGCTGGGATCCACGTCAACATGGCCCTGGCCGACCCGAAGGCGCTGGCCGGGCTGGGCGAGCTGACGGAGGCCGAGCAGGGGGCGCTCGCGTCCTTCGCCCACTATGCCCAATGGGACGCCGGCTACTCCACCCAGCAGTCGACGCGGCCCCAGACCGTGGGCTACGGCCTGGTCGACTCGCCGGCCGCGCTGTGCGGCTGGATCGTGGAGAAGTTCTGGTCCTGGATGGACTGTGACGGTGACCCCGAGAACGTGCTCACCCGGGACGAGCTGCTCGACAACGTGATGCTCTACTGGCTGCCCGCGGCCGGCGCCTCCTCGGCACGGCTGTACTGGGAGAGCTTCCGCGAGCGCGACTTCAGAGCGATCGATGTCCCGGCGGGCATCTCGGTGTACCCGAAGGAGATCTTCCGCGTCTCACGCCGCTGGGCCGAAACCCGCTTCAGCGACCTGCGCCACTTCGACGAACCGCCCCGCGGGGGCCACTTCGCGGCCATGGAACAGCCGCAGCTGTTCGTGGAGCAGGTACGGGCCTCGTTCCGTAGCGTCCGCTAGGAGGTGACCTCGGCGATGGTGGCCGGGAGATCGTCGACTCTGCGCTCGGCGGCCGCCGGCTGGCGCCCGGTCTGGTCGGTCCCCGCAGCGCTGCGGGCCGTTCGCGCCGCGATCGTCGTGCCGGGTCTGTTCGCGTTCGCCGACCAGGTGCTCGACAACCTCCAGGTCGCGACCTTCGCCGCCTTCGGCGGCTTCGCCACGCTGGTGCTCGTGTCCTTTGGGGGCACCCGCCGCGAGAAGCTGATGGCGCACCTCGCGCTGGCTCTCGCCGGCAGCGCGCTGATCGCGATCGGCACGGCTGTGAGCTCGACGACCGCGCTCGCCGCGCTCGTCACCCTGCCCGTGGCCTTCGCGGTCTTCTTCCTGGGCGTGTGCGGGCCGAATGCGGCCGCGGGGGTCAACGGGGCGCTGCTCGCCTACGTGCTGCCGGCGGCCTCCGCGGGAACGATGGGCATGATCCCCGAACGCCTCGCCGGCTGGTGGATGGCGTCGGTGGCGGGCACCGCTGCGGTGATCCTGCTGTCCCCGCCCGCGGGCGGGGACCGTCTGAGGCCGGCCGCGGCGGAGGTCGCGGATTCCCTGGCCGTGGTGATCGACCGCGCCCTCGGTGCGGTCGCGGTCGAGGACGGCCTGGCGAAGGCGATCCGGGCCAAGCATGCGCTGCTGGAGGCGTTCACCGCGACTCCGTATCGCCCCACGGGCGCGAGCGCTCCCGACGAGGCACTGGCGAACGCCATCGATCTGCTCGAGTGGTGCACCGGCCTGGTCGCGGACATGGTCGGCGAGCGCCCCGACCTGAGCACCGCCGGGGGGCCGGAACGCGCGATGCTGGCGGATGCATCGGAGGTGCTCCGGAGAGTGGCAGCGCTGCTGCTCCACCGCCGCGTCGAGCTCGATCTCAAACCGCTCGCCGAGGCCCGGCGACGCGGTGAAGCGCGCGTGCAGGAGCTCTCACCGGGGCACCCGGGCTACGCCGCCGAGGCTCGCACGCTGTTCCACGCCGACATGATCGCGCTGGCCACACTGGCGATCGGCGCCGACACCCGCGTCGCGGCGCGCCTGCAGAAGCCGGCCTGGCTCGAGCGCGGCCGCGAGCAGGCGTTCACGTTCGCCGGCGAGGCCGCGGGACGTGCGCGCAGGCGGGTGACCGCCATCGGCCGGGTCGCGCTCAGCCACGCGAGCGTCCGCTCGGTGTGGCTGATCAACAGTCTGCGCGGGGCGACCGCGATCGCCGCGGCCGTCGCCGTCGCGGACCTGACTAGCGTCCAGCACGGCTTCTGGGTGGTGCTCGGCACCTTGTCGGTTCTGCGCACCAACGCCGTGGCGACCGGTGCCACCGCGTTGCGGGCGCTTGCCGGAACGGCGATCGGCTTCGTCGTGGGCGGTGCCCTGCTGGTCGCGATCGGCGCTTCCTCGGCCGGCCTCTGGATCGTGCTGCCGATTGCGGTCTTCGTCGCCGCGTACGCCCCCGGCACGGCCTCCTTCGCCGTCGGTCAGGCCGCCTTCACGGTCACGGTCGCGGTGCTCTTCAACCTGCTGGTGCCGGCGGGCTGGAAGGTCGGCGTGGTGCGGATCGAGGACGTCGCCCTCGGGTGCGCCGTGAGCGTGGCCGTGGGGCTGTTGTTCTGGCCCCGAGGGCTCGCATCGGTGGTGGGCGACGACCTCGCCGACTCCTACCGGACGGGCGCCCGCTACCTCGAACAGGCGGTCAGTTGGGTGGCCGGCGTGCAGGATGAGGCCGTCGACGGTGGTGCCGCGGCGGCCGCGGCGGCCACGCGGCTGGATGAAGCCCTGCGGGGGTTCCTCGCCGAGCAGGGAACCAAGCGCATCGAGCTGCAGGAGCTGTGGCGGCTGGTGGGCGCCGGGCTGCGCCTGCGCCTGACCGCCTACTCGGTCGCGGGCCTGCGGCCTGACGGGACCCTGGTCGGCCCGGCCCGGGAGGCGCTCGTCAAACGGACATCGACGCTCGCCGCCTGGTTCGACCGCCTGGCTCTGGTCGTCGGCCGCGCGGGCGCCGACGCTCCCGCGACCCTCGAGGCGCCGATCTTCGGGCCCGACGAAGTCGTCTCTGAATCATCGGGCTCCCACTACGGGGTGTGGCTGTGCGAGCACCTCGACCATCTCGCCGAGCACCTCGCGGAACTCGTCGTGCCCGCCGCCCACGTGGCCGAGGCCAGACGCCGTCCCTGGTGGCGGTGAAGGCTGGCCCGCCCACCCGCGGCGGCCAGGCTCCATCTGCGGGGGCGCCGACGGCGGGGCCGTGGCTCACGCCGCCCGCCACCACAGGGCCCGCTCGGGACTGAGCTTGAGCAGCGGCCCCGGCGGGGGGTCCTCCAGGTACTGCGGATACCGTCTTGACAGGGCGTCCAGCACGGCTCCCTCGGGAGGACCCTCGACGACGCTCATGCTCCCGATCAGCTGCACCCAGCACAGGCGCGTCCAGTCGTCCTCGTAGTGGTCCACGGTGAGGGCCGCGTGGGGGCGCTCGCGTAGCCAGCGAACACGGGCCGGCTCGCGCTCGGAAGCCTTGGGCTTGTTGTCGATTGCGGTCCACACCGCCTGCTCGTGGACGGCGTAGGTGACCGGCAGCACCCGCGGTCGGCCCCGGTCGTCGAGCAGCCCGAGGTGCCCCACGCGTCCGTCCCGGAGCAGCGTTACGGCCCAGGGCGGAAGAGTTTCTAGAGTCGCATGCGTCACGGGTCAACAGTACGAGCCGAGCAAGGAGATGCGATGAACGTTGGAATCGGGCTTCCGAACGCAGTACGCGGTGTCGATCGAAGGGCGATCGTGGATTGGGCGCGACGCGCCGAGCAGGCCGGGTTCGCCAGCCTGGGGACGATCGACCGGGTCGTGTACCCGAACTACGAGTCGCTGATCTCACTCGCCGCCGCGGCGGCGGTGACCGAGCGGATCGAGCTCGTGACCGACATCCTGATCGCCCCGCTGCGCCCCAACGTGGCCCTGTTCGCCAAGCAGGCCGCAACGATCGACTCGCTCTCGAACGGTCGCCTGACGCTCGGCCTGGGAGTGGGGGGTCGCCCCGACGACTATGAGGTCAGCGGCGTCGATTTCGCCCGCCGGGGGCGTATCGCCGAGGAGCAGCTCGGCGAGATGACGGCCGTGTGGCGTGGCGAGCGGGGCGTGGGACCGGCTCCCGCCCGCGCCGGAGGCCGGCCGGGACTGCTGATCGGCGGTGGCGCCGATGTCGTGTTCGAGCGCGCCGCCAGGTACGGGGACGGCTGGACGATGGGCGGCGGCACCCCGGACACCTTCCGCGAGGGGCGCGAGAAGGCGCTCGCAGCATGGTCCGCCGCGGGTCGCGACGGGAGCCCGCGGACGATGGCCCTGTTCTACTTCGCGCTCGGCAGCGACGCCGAGCGGGTGGCCGCAGAGAACCTCGGCGACTACTACGCCTTCCTGGGGGATTACGCCCAGCAGGTCGCGGCCGGCGCGGCGAAGGACGTGGACACGGTCAAGCAGTACATCTCCGCGTTCCGGGACGCCGGTGCGGACGACGTCATCTGCTTCCCCGCTTCCACCGATCCGGACGAAGTCGAGCGGCTGGCGGCGGCTGCGCTCTAGCCGAGCGGACAAGGGGCCTCGCCGCCGCGGGGCCCCGGGGAGGGTGGCTAGCCGCGGGTGTCGGCGAGCAGCGGCCGGCGGCCCGGCCGCGCAGCCAGCGAGAGCTCGCCGGAGGCGACGGGGTGTCCGGCCGCGCAGCGCAGCTCCGCGCGCACGGTCTCGCCACAGCCGCTGTGTCGCAGCTCCACCGGCCCTCCGCGCTCGTCCAGCCAGCGGTCGCCCCACTGCATCAGCGCCACCAGCACCGGGAGCAGGTCCTCGCCCTTGTCGGTCAGCCGGTAGAGCTGACGGGTGCGCTGACCCGGCTCGCGGTAGTCCTCGCGTTCGAGCAGCCCGTCGTCCACGAGCTCGCGCAGGCGCGCCGCCGCCACCGGCTCGCTGATCCCCGTCCGTCTGGCGAACTCGTCGAAGCGGGTGGTGCCGTAGAAGGCCTCACGCAGGATCAGGAAGGCCGAGCGCGTCGTGACGACGTCGAGCGCCCTCGCGATCGTGCAGCGGTCGGCGGTCCAGCCGTCGCGGGGATCGAGGGATCCGGTCAGACGTATGCCGTGGTCCATGACGCGCATTGTAGCTGACTAACAGACGACTAAGTCAGTATGCTAGGGTGCTGGCTATGTCCTCACTAAGCCAGCCACCGACCCCGCCGGCGACCGGCTCCCGCAGGGAGGCGCCGCCGGCGCTCGTGCTCCTGATCGTCTGCGCCGGGGTGGTGCTGGCGAGCCTCGACCTGTTCATCGTCAACGTGGCACTGCCCCAGATCGGCCGCGACTTCCATCTCCGGGCGGGGGACCTGGGCGACCTCTCCTGGGTCCTGAACGGCTACACGATCGTGTACGCGTCCTTCCTGGTGCTGTTCGGACGCCTGGCCGAGCGCTACCGCCGCGACCACGCGTTCCTGCTCGGCGTGGCGATCTTCGTCAGCGCCTCGGCGGCCTGCGGGCTGGCCACCAGCCTGCCGATGCTGGTGGCATTCCGGGTCATCCAGGCGGCCGGCGCGGCGCTGCTGACGCCGACCTCGCTGGGACTGATCCTGGCCACCTTCCCGCCCGAGCGCCGTCACGGGGCCGTCCGCACGTGGACCGCGGTCGGCGGGATCGCGGCCGCGGCGGGGCCTGTCATCGGCGGTCTGCTGGTGGCTGCCAGCTGGCGCTGGGTGTTCCTCGTCAACGTCCCCGTCGGCGTGCTGGCACTCCTCGCGGGCTGGCGCAGGCTGCCCGCGGTGCCCGGTCCATCCGGTGCCCGCGCCCGATCCCCTGGGTGCGGTGCTCATCACCGGCGGGGTCGGCACGCTCGTGCTCGGTCTCGTGAAGGGGGGTAGCTGGGGCTGGGGCGACCCACGCACGGCGAGCGCCCTGCTCGTGGGCGTGGTCTCGCTGGCGCTGTTCGCGCTGCACGTGGCGCGCAGCCGCAACCCGCTGATCGAGCGGGAGCTGTTCCGCCTGCGGCCGGTCACCGGCGCTTCGGTGGTGGCGCTGCTGTTCATGGCCGCCTTCGGCGGCATGTTGCTCTCCGTGTGCTGTGGGTGCAGGAAGTCTGGCACTGGTCGGCGCTCCAGACGGGCCTCGCGATCGCACCCGGACCGATCATGGTCCCGCTGTTCGCATTCCTGTTCGCGGGGCCGCTGATAGCCCGCTTCGGCGCCGGAGTCGTGATCGCGGCCGGCTGCACGATCTTCGCCGCCGGGGCAGCCTGGTGGGGGCTGGCGATGGGCCTGACCCCCGACTACGCCGGCGACATGCTCGGCGGCATGCTGCTGACCGGTATCGGCGTCGGTCTGACGATGCCGACGTTCACGGCCACCGGCGCCGCCGCGCTGCCCGCGAACTCCTTCGCGACCGGCTCGGGGATGATCAACATGCTGCGCCAGATCGGCCTCGCCGTGGGCGTTGCGGTGCTGATCGCGGTGCTCGGCACGCCCCACGGTGCGGCCGCAACCCTCGCCAGCTACGAGCAGGCCTCCTACATCATCGCCGGGCTCTCGCTCGCCGCCGGGCTGGCCGGACTCGTGCTGCTCTCCAGCCGCCGCACGGCGGGTGCCGCCAGCTCCGCGGCCCCGCCGGCCGCCGCCTCCCAGGGCGCCTGAAGCGGGCCTGAGGCGAGCCGGGCCGGGCCGCTCAGCCGGCCGCTGCGTTGCGCGGCCGAGGCCACGGCTGGAGCCTCGGGCAAGCGCGCATTCGAGGTCACGGATGCCAGGGCGCCGAACAGACCGTCCATCACCTGCCCCAGCCCGGGCCCGCGGTCGGGACCGCCGACCCATTGCTCGAAGCCGACCCGGAACACCGCGATGCCCGCCTCGGCGGCGAGGCTCGCGTCCGGCTCGTCGGTGCCGCGGTCCCGGAGCGCCGCGCCGATCACGGCCGCAAGTCTGGCGAGCTTGATCAACTCGCGCTCCTGGAGATCGGGGTTGGCGTCGATGATCGCCTGGCGCTGGCGGGCGAACGGATGCCGCCCTGCGAAGACGGGCTCGATCGAGCGCAATGCCGTCGCGACGACCTCGATCGGCGCCGCGTCCGAGGGCGCGGCGAGCACGCCCTCCAGGAGCAGCGCCTCGAGTTCGGCCGCGCCGCCGAACAGGACCTCGCGCTTGTCGGCGAAGTGACGGAAGAAGGTCCGCTCGGTCAGGCCCGCGCGCTCGGCGATCTCGGCCACGGTCGTCTGCTCGAAGCCGCGCTCGCCGTACAGCTCCATCGCTGCCTGCGCGAGGCGTCCCGCGGCGTCCGGCTTCCAGCGACCCATCCCTCGATGGTATTCGATGACACCGCCTGATGACAGTGACTGACAAGGTCTGCTAACTTGATGTCAGTTGCTGACATCAAGCTTCGTCCGCCATCGGCTCGCCGTGCGGGCGACCACTCACCGGAGGTACACCATGCGCGTTTTCCTCACCGGAGCATCAGGCTGGATCGGCCGCGCCGTCGTCTCGGAGCTGACCGACGCCGGCCACGAGGTGGCCGGGCTCGCCCGCTCGCAGGAGTCGGCCCGGGCGCTGGAGGCTGCAGGCGTCGAGGTGCGCGAGGGCTCGCTCGACGACCTCGCCACCCTGCGCGACGCGGCGTCCTCTTCCGATGGCGTCATCCACCTGGCCTTCAAGCACGACATCGCCTTCGCGGGCGACTTCGACGGCGCCGCCGAAGCTGATCTCCGCGCGATCGAGACCTTCGGCGAGGCGCTCGCCGGCAGCGACAAGCCCTTCGTGATCGCCTCCGGCGTGCTCGGGCTCGCGCCAGGGCGTCTCGCGACCGAGCACGACGGCCTGCCGGCGGAGGGCGGCGAGGAGGAGCGTCCGAGGAGCGGCCCCGAGCGCAGGCGGGCCAACGCCCAGCTCACGCTGTCATTCGCCCGCAGTGGCGTCCGTTCGTCGGTCGTTCGGCTCCCGCCGACGTGTCACGGCGAGGGCGACAACGGCTTCATCCCGGCCGCCATCGGTTTCGCGCGCGAG
The DNA here is from genome assembly GCA_963758055.1 of uncultured Solirubrobacteraceae bacterium. Taxonomy (GTDB): domain Bacteria; phylum Actinomycetota; class Thermoleophilia; order Solirubrobacterales; family Solirubrobacteraceae; genus Palsa-744. The sequence goes on along the minus strand of CAVWTU010000003.1, from coordinate 229,839 downwards.
AAGAGGGCTGCGGCCTACGTCGGCGACGGCACCAACCGCTGGCCTGCGGTTCACCGCGACGACGCCGCGCGTCTGTTCCGTCTTGCGCTCGAATCCGCTCCGGCGGGGTCGGTGTTGCACGCGATCGGCGACGAAGGCGTGCCGATCCGCGAGGTCGCCGCGGTCTTCTCCTCGCAGCTCGGGATTCCCGCTGTGTCGGTGTCCCCCGAGCAGGCCGGGGAGTACCTGGGGTGGCTGGGCGGATTCTGGGGGCTGGACAGCCCGGCCTCCGGCCAGATCACGCGAGAGCTGCTCGATTGGCAGCCGACCGGGCCGGGCTTGGTCGCCGATCTCGAGCAGGGCCACTACTTCGCCTGAGCAGGCCGGCGTCACAGATCGCCCGCCGGTGGCACATTGCTTCTCAGATGGCGGATGCAGCGGACTTCGATGCTTTCTACCGGCGGGAGAGCGAGGGCGTGCTCGTGTTCCTCGCTCGCCGTACCTTCGATGCGGAGGTCGCCTTGGAACTGACCGCGGAGACGTTCTCGCGCGCCTATGTGGGCTGGCGCGGGGTGCGGGGCGAGTCGGCCCCGGAGCGCCAGGCGTGGGTCTACACGATCGCCCGCCGCACGCTGGCCCGCTACCTGCGCCGGGGGCGCGTGGAAAGGAGAGCCCTTCAGAGGCTCGGGATCCAGCTGCCGAGCATGCACGAAGACGACCTCGTGCTGATCGAAGAGCGGGCGGGTCTGCCGGGGCTGCGTGACGAGCTCTCCAAGCAGCTCTCACGTCTCAGCGACGAGCAGCGGCGGGCGCTGGAGCTGAGGATCGTGCACGAGCGCACCTACGCGGAGGTGGCAAGAGATCTGGGGATCTCCGAGGTGGCCGCCCGCGCGCGTGTCTCGCGGGGGCTGCGTGCGCTGGGCGGGACGCTCGAGCTCTCGCCCGCGGGGGGTGAGGGACTGTGAGCGAGCGCCGCCCACAGGTGCTCGAGGAGCTCGGGCTGCAGTTCAGCGGCCTGGGGGCACCGCCGCGGGCGCCGCGGGTATGGACCCGGAGCACGGTGCTGGTGGCGCTGGCGCTGCTGCTCGCTCTGGCCGGGGCGACGGCGGCGGCGATCGTGATCGCCCGTGGCGGTTCCCTGCCGGCAGCCAATCCGAGAGACCTCACCGCCAATGGCGTGCCGCTCCCCGGGAGCGAGCACCTCGCCGGCCTGGACGCCCCGGACCCGGATAGCGGCGAACCACCCTGGGATCTGCGGCTGTCGCGCACGGCCGCCGGGGAGACGTGCACCGCGGTCGGCCAGGTGCTGGGCGGCCAGTTCGGGATCGTCGGCCTGGACCACGTGTTCCGCGACCTGCCGCTGGGGGGCGTGGATGCGTGTGGCGTGCCGCCGCCGGGCACACCGGTGCTGGCGGGCGTGCGCACCTTCGTGGGCCGGACGCCGAGCCAGGTTCGAACGGTGGTCGACGGCGTCGCCGGGCCCTCCGTGAGATCGGTGATCGTGTACGGACCCGGTGGGGCGCGCAGGCTGCCGCTGGGACCAGACGGGAGCTTCATCACGGTGTATGCGGGCTACGTCGAAGAAGTCCGCCCGCTGCTCCTGATCGAAGACCGTTCGGGCCGCCAGCGCAGCCTCGCATTCGCCCACACAACAGTCCGCGAAGTGCCCGATCCCGAAGGACGCTCGTCATGGGAGGTGAGCGGCGGTCCCGACCTCGAACGCGGGGCCTACCCCGACGAGAACTGCGCGCAGGCCTCGGAGGAGCTCGGCCGCAGCGACCCGAGCCGCTTCGAAGCGCCGCTCACGCCCGAGGTCTGTGGGCGACTGGGTGTGCAACCGCTGTTCGTGCTGATGCGGAGGTTCGTGCCCGGCAGCGGCGAACACACGGGCTTTCCGTGGAGCAACGCACCGGCGCGGACGCTCGTCTACGGAGCGGCCGATCCGCGGGTCGTGTCGCTGACCCTGAAGGGCGCCGGGGCTGCGCGGCCGGTCTACATCGAACGCCACGGTGGAGCCTTCCTGGCGGTCCTCGACGGGCATGTCGACCCGAGCTCGTTGACGCTCCTGGCAACCACCCGCGATGGCCGCGTCCACTCGTACACGCACTCCACCCCGCTGTTCGGCGCCGAGCACAACCGTCCCTGGCACGAAGCCCCGGTTCCCGCCTACCGCCAGCCGCGACCGGCCAGCACGCTGATCCCGCCGATGGAGTTCCCGATCGCCTCGAGCGTGCGCGAAAGCCTGCGTCTGCCCGATCCGGCGGGCGGGCCCGAGTGGGTGCTGCGCAGCTGGCGCGGACGTCCCGATCCGCGCGCCAGCTATGGGAGCCGTCCCGCGGGGTTCGTCTGCGACCAGCTCGGCGTGTTGGAGGGGGGAGGGTCGTGCAGCCACCCCCGGCATCGCCGGTGGTGCTGCAAGCGGGCCGCGAATCGGACGCCGGCGAGGGCGGCTGCAATGAACCCCGGTGGCTCGCCAAACACCCTCCCGTGGGCGAAGCCATCACCTTCGTGAGTGACCCGTTCGCGTATGCGCCGATACCGCTTCGTACGGTCGTGATGGGGATGGTGGGACACCAGGCACGCGATCCCCAGCTCCTCGGCGCCGGCGCCCCGCGCGCGCTCCCCGTCGATCCCAACGGGATGTTCCTGGCCGTTCTGCCCGGCCGCTACTGGGACGCCCACCTGCGGATCCTCGCCACCGTGAACGGCAGGCGCGTGGCCGGCTTCCCGCTGCAGGGGTTCAACGGGCCCGCCGCGCTCGAGGTTCCCCAGGCGCGGGCCCCCGATCCCAACGGGGGACCTCCGTGGGGCTTCGCCGTGAGCGGCTATGACTCCGCCCAGGGTCGGATCGTCGACGGACGCCTCGTCGCGCTGGATCCCCAGAGCGGGACGCTCCGCGCTGGACCCGAGGGGTGGGGCGGCGGAGCCCCGGCGCCGAACCTGCGACACAAGCCGCCGCCGGTCCGTTTCGAAGCGCAGGGCGACTCCGGCACGGGCCTTCCGGGCGAACCCGGCGAATACTTCCCGCCAGAGGTGGAGCGCCGCACGCTCCCGGGCAGCACGATCATCACCGGGCGGGCCGACGCAGACGTCGTGGCCGTGACGATCGTGACCCCGCGTGATGTCAGGACGCTCCGGCCCAGCGGTCCCGCACACGTGCTGATCGCGGCCTACGACGGCCAGTTCTTCAGCGGCGGGATCACCGCCACGGTCCTGTTGCGCAACGGCAAGCGGGTCACCGAGCAGATCCCGGACTCCACCAACGTGCAGGCCGAAGCGCCGCCCGAACCGTCGCTGGCCAGCTGGCTGCAGAGCACCCGCCGCCAGCTACGCGGATGGAAGGGCCCCCGGCACGGCCCCGGCAGGGACGCGGAAGGCTACCTGCTGCTGGTGGGGAGCCTGAAGGCGATCGAAGCGAGGATCGCCTTCGACCACGCCCACCCGGGCCTGTTGCCGGAAGCGTGAAGCTCCTCGCAGCACGACCCCGCCCCTGCTGGGCACAGCGGCCGTCCTGGCGCCGGCCCCTCTCGCCCCGAGGCGCGTCGGCTCAGTGAGGGCTCGGCTGTGCCGGCGGCGGGAGCTTCGAGCTGCCGGGCGCCCGCAGGCCGTCGATCACGATCTCCACCAGCCGCGGCCAGCGGCCCATCGTGGGCCCGATCTGCTGGCGGGTCGCACTGCCGAGCCCGCAGCTGACCATCGGGATGTCCTCCCAGGTGAGATCCCGACGTAGGCTGCCGTCGCGCTGGGCGCGCCGGACCAGCTGATCCATCAGTTCGGGCATCCCGGCCGCTTCGGCGGCAGCTCCGGTCAGGTCGGGCCGTAGCCCGGTGATGTCGCACAGGCAGCGGTCGCCGGCCTGGATCTGGGCGGAGAAGCGGATGAACTCCGAGATGCCCGTCCACGGGTCCTCGAGCTCCAGGCACTCGCGTGCCTTCTCGGCCAGACGCTCGAAGCCTTCGCCCACCAGTGCCGCGATCAGGTCGTCCTTGGTGGGGAAGTGGCGGTAGATGGTGCCCACGCCCACTCCCGCAAGTTTCGCCACGTCGGGCATTTGCGCGTCCGCGCCCTCGTCGGCGAACAGCCGGCTGGCCGCGGCCAGCACGGCCTCGCGGTTGCGGCGGGCGTCCGCCCGAAGTGGCCTGGTCGCGTCGCTTACGGCCATCTCAGAAGTCTCCCCGAGCGTGATGTCGAACACGCACTTGAAACGGAATCATCATTCACTATAGTAGCCGAAACCGGAATCCGACTTCCGAATTGCAGGGGAATACGGACAAGGTCCTCCCCGCGTCCCCACCGCCCACGGGCGCACCGCACACCCGCCGAGAGTCCCAGCAAGTGAAGGAGCCAGCCACATGAAGAGCTCAAGCGACTACCTCGACCGACGTTGGACCGCGCTGATCCTGCTGTGCGTGGCCCAGTTCATCGTCGTCCTGGACGCCTCGATCGTGAACGTGGCCCTGCCCAGCATCGGCAGGGGCCTGCACTTCTCCGAGCAGAACCTGCCCTGGGTGGTGAACGCCTACCTGATTACGTTCGGGGGCTTCCTGCTGCTCGGCGGCCGGGCCGCCGACCTCCTGGGCCGGCGGCGGGTGTTCATGGCCGGGCTGGCTCTGGTCGCGATCTCCTCGCTGGCCGCCGGCTTCGCCGACACCCAGGCACAGCTGATCGCCGCGCGGGCGGCACAGGGGCTGGGCGCAGCGATCGTCTCACCGGCCGCGCTGTCGATCGTGACGACCCTGTTCAGCGACGGGGCCGAGCGCAACAAGGCGCTGGGCGCGTGGGGCGCCGTGGCGGGCTCGGCCGGCGCCGTCGGGGTGCTGCTCGGCGGAATCCTCACGGAAGAGCTGGGCTGGGAATGGGTGCTGTGGGTGAACGTCCCGGTGTCCCTGATCGCGCTCGCCCTGACCCCGGGGCTGATCCCCGAGAGCCGCTCGGAGGCGGAGCACCGCCACTTCGACGCCGCCGGCGCCGTGACGATCACGGCCGGCCTGTCGCTACTCGCCTACGCGCTGCTCGATGCCTCCAGCGCCGGCTGGGGCTCGACCAAGATCGTCAGCCTGTTCCTGGCCTCGGCCGTTCTGCTGGCTGGCTTCGTGGCGATCGAGCTGCGCTCGAAGGCGCCGCTGGTCCCGTTCGGGATCTTCCGCACCAGGACCGTCCTCGGTGCCAACGTGGTCGGGCTACTGCTGGGGGCCTCGCTGTTCTCGATGTTCTTCTTCGTGACCCTGTACATGCAGCAGGTGCTCCACTACGGGCCGATCCACGCCGGGCTCTCCTACCTGCCGCTGTCGGCCGCGATCATCGTGTCGGCCGGATTCGGCGGGCAGCTCGTGACGCGCTTCGGTTTCAAGCCGATCCTCGCGATCGGGATGCTGTCGGTGGCGGTGGGGCTGCTTTGGTTCAGCGGCATCTCGGTCGGGGGCAGCTTCGTGGACGACATCCTCGGGCCCTCGCTGCTGGCGGCGATCGGCCTGGGATTCGGTTTCGTGACCTCGACGATCGCGGCCGTCGCCGGCGTGCGGTCGCGCGAACAGGGTCTCGCCAGCGGTCTGATCAACACCTCGCAGCAGTTCGGCGGCGCGATCGGGCTCGCGGTGCTCTCCGCAGTGGCCACCTCGCGCACCCACGACGTGCTCGCCGCCGGCGGCTCGAGCGCCGTCAACGCCCTCAACGAGGGCTTCCAGGCCGCCTTCCTGGTCGGTGCGGGCATCGCCGGCGTGGGCGTGCTCGCGACGCTGTTGCTGATCCGCACCCGCGACAGCCGTGCGCACGTCGAGATGGCCGCCGCCGGGACAGCCGGAGCGGGAGCCTAGGCCTAGGGCCGACCGGGCCGCGGGCCCCGGCCGGCGCTCGCGGACCCCGACGCCCCACCCTCAGGCGGCGGTGCCCTCCCCGGCGCCGGCTTGCGGGTTGTGCGCCAGCACGTAGCGCGCGTAGACGAACGCTGCCAGCAGGACCGCGACCGACGCGTAGGGAAAGGCGCTGTAGGGGAACGGCTGTCCCGGCTGGAACAGCTCGACGAACGGCACCGCCAGCGTGAGCACGCCCAGCAGCGGCATCACGACGTGGCGCAGGGGGGAGAAGGCGTGGCCGCGGCGGCGGATGAAGAACGGCAGCGAGACCGCCGTCAGGACGTACACGAACAGGATCAGGATCGTGCCGAAGGTCGAGCACTCGGCGTACAGGTTGACCGGATCGCTCGAGCCGCCGATCAGCCCGGTCGCGTGGCACAGCCACCACACCACGACGATGCCCAGGCCGAAGAAGGCCATCACCAGCAGCGCCGTGACCGGGGTCTGACCCGGCGGCCGGGAGATCCCGAGCCGCGACGGCAGCAGTCCGGAGCGACCCCCGTCGAACAGCACCCGGGCCTGCGAGTTGGCCGCGGCCACGAGCGTGGAGAGGACCGAGAAGATGCCGGCCAGCCAGGCTAGGATCGCCGCCGAGCCCAGGTAGTGGTCGGCGATTTCCAGGAACGGGACCGAGGCGCGCCCGATCGAGGACGTGTCGTAGTGGAAGCCGACGATCGTCGTGTAGGCGAACAGCACGAACAGAACCGTGGCCGCCGCGATCGAGATGTACAGAGCTCTCGGGATCGTGCGCTTCGGTTCCCGCGTTTCCTCCGCGAGCGCGGGGCCGTTTTCCCAGCCGATGAACATGAACATCGCCAGCGGGAACCCGGCCGCGAGGCCGGCGAGGCCGCCTTTCACGCTCGACCAGTGAAACGGAGCGGTCGTGAGGTGGGAGCCCTCCGTGATCAGCACCACCACGCAGGTCGCGACCATCGTGGCGACCTGGAACAGGAGGGCGCCCCCGACGAGCGCGGTCGAGGGGCTTGCTCCCCGCATCGCAACGGCGATGGCGCCGCCGGACATCACCAGCGCGATCGGCAGCCAGCTCGGGTGCCAGGCGGTGTAGTGGTCGAGCGTGAGCGAGATCATCCCGCCCGACATCGCGAACACGCCCGCCATCGCGACCGTGAATCCCACCGCGATCAGCAACGACGTGAGCGCGCCGGCCCTCGCTCCGAGTGAGGTCTCCACGTAGGTGATGAAGCTCCCGGCGGAGGGCTCCATACGCGTGAACTCGGCGACGACGAAGGCCAGGAAGCAGACGGCGAGGCCCGCGCTGAGGATCGTCAGCGGGGCGCCCACGCCGGCCGTGACCGCGATCACGCCGAAGGCGAAGTAGAAGTCGACCCCGGGGCCGATGTTGGCCACCGTCGAGGCGGTCACGTCCCCGAGCCCCAGCTCGCCGGTCTGGGTCCCCGAGCGTCCCGGAGCTGGTGAGCTCACGTGGGGCATCGTACGGCCGGCGATGGCGGCTACGGCGGCGTCGCGACGGTGCCGCAGCGCACGTCTCGGTGCCGGCGCGCGATCCTACGCTACGGCTGATGTCCGCCACCGCGACCACTGCCGCCGCCGGGCCTGTCGCCCGCCCTCGTACGAGGGTGATCTTCAGCGGGCTGATGCTGGTGGTGCTGCTGGCGGCGCTCGACCAGACGATCGTGGCGACGGCGCTGCCGACGATCGTCGGAGACCTGGGCGGCCTGGACCGCCTGGCGTGGGTGACGAGCGCCTTCCTGCTGGCCCAGACCGCGGCCACGCCGCATCTACGGCAAGCTCGGCGACCTGTACGGGCGCAAGCGCGTCCTGCAGAGCGCGATCGTGCTGTTCCTGATCGGCTCGGCGCTGTGCGGGCAGTCGGCCAACATGACCGAGCTGATCGCCTTCCGTGCAGTCCAGGGCCTCGGCGCGGGCGGGCTGATCGTGCTCGCCCAGGCCACGATCGGCGACGTCGTCAGCCCGCGCGAACGGGGTCGCTACCAGGGCCTGTTCGGGGCCGTGTTCGGCATCGCCAGCATCGCCGGGCCGCTGTTGGGGGGCGTGATCGTCGACCACCTCTCGTGGCGGTGGATCTTCTACGTCAACCTGCCCGGTCGGGATCGCCGCGCTGGCGGTGCTCGGGGCGACGCTCCCGGTCACAGGGTCCGCGCGGGCGTCCGAAGATCGACTACCTCGGCGCCGGCTTGCTGGCATCGGGCGCTGAGCGCGATCGTGCTCGTGACGAGCCTCGGCGGGACGACGTGGGCGTGGGGCTCGGCTCAGGTGGTGCTGGTGGGGGCGCTCGGGGTCGCGCTGATCGCGCTGTTCCTGTTCGTCGAGAGCCGAGCCGCCGAGCCGATCCTGCCGCTGTCGCTGATCCGTGACCGTGTCTTCGCGGTGGCGGGGTCGCTGTCGCTGATCGTCGGCTTCGCCCTGTTCGGGGCGGTGATGTTCCTGCCGCTGTACTTCCAGACCGTCGACCTGGCATCTCCGACCGAAGCGGGCCTGCGCCTGGTGCCGATGATCGTCGGGCTGCTGACGACGTCGATCCTCTCGGGGCAGCTGATCTCGCGCACCGGGCGCTACCGCGTGTTCCCGATCGTCGGGACCCTGCTGATGAGCGCCGGGCTGCTGCTGCTCACGCGCCTGGACGTGGGCACCTCAACCGCCACCGCGTCCCTGTACCTGTTCGTGCTCGGTCTCGGGTTGGGGTCGACCATGCAGGTGCTCGTGCTCGCCGTCCAGAACGCGGTCGACTACGAGCTGCTCGGCGCAGCCACCTCGGGCGTCACGATGATGCGCGGAATCGGCGGGTGCGATCGGGACGGCCGTGCTTCGGGGCGATCTTCACCTCGCGGCTCACCGGCCAGCTGAAGGCGACGCTGCACGGGCCGCTCGCGGCCCAGGTGGCCAAAGGCGCCCGCCTCACCGGGGCCCAGGTCGCGCGCCTGCCGTCGGGGCCGCGGGGGATCTATCAGCACGCCTACGTGCACGCCCTGCGACCGGCCTTCATCGTCGCCGCCGCTGCGGCCGTGCTCGGCTTCGTCCTCAGCCTGTTCCTGCAGGAGCGCAAGCTGCGCGGAGCCCCCGCCACCAGCACGGGTCTCGAGGACGGCCTCGCGGCCCCCCGATCGCCCGACTCGCTGGCCGAGATCGAGCGCTCCCTGACACGCGTGACGACACCCGAGGAGCGCCTGCGCTTCCGCGAACAGGTGGCCGAGCGTGCCGGCCTGGAGCTGTCACCCGGCGCCACCTGGGCGCTCGTGCGGATCCAGGAGCACGGCCCCGAACGGGCCCGCACGCTGGCGGCGGCGGACGGCGTCCCAGCGGAGCGGATCACGCAGGTCACCCAGGAGCTACGCGGGCTCGGCCTGCTCGCGCAGGAGGCGCCCACGCCCGACTCCGACGGCTCCGGCACGGCCGCACTCACGGCCACCGGCCACGACCACGCCGAGCGCCTTCTGAGCGCGCGGCGCGAGCTGCTGGTGGAGGCGCTGGCCGACGACGGCGCCGAGCGCGACCCCCAGGTGCTCTCGCTGCTGCGGCGTCTGGCGGTCGAGCTCTGCGGCGAGCCTCCCGGTGTGCGGCAGCCGGCCGCCGCCGGGTAGTGTGGGCCGGCCGTGGACCTCCTGATCGACAAGAACGACCTGCACAGCTGCCGGCTGCTGGAGGCCGACCCGCCCGCCCCGGCCGACGGGCAGGCATTGCTGAGCGTCGAGCACTTCGGGCTGACCGCGAACAACATCACCTACGCCCAGTTCGGCCGCGCGATGTCCTACTGGGACTTCTTCCCGGCCGAGGAGGGGTGGGGGCGGATGCCCGTGTGGGGCTTCGCCGAGGTGGTGGAGAGCCGCGCTCCGGGTCTGCAGGAGGGGGAGCGCCTGTACGGCTACCTGCCGCCCTCGACCGAGCTGCTGGTCCAACCGGCGCACGTCAGCGAGCGTGGCTTCGTCGACGCCTCGCCCCACCGTGCCGGCCTCCCCGCCGCCTACAACGGCTACACCGCGACCGCGTCGGATCCGGTCTACGAGGCCGGCCAGGAGGACCGCCAGATGCTCCTGCGCCCGCTGTTCTTCACCTCGTGGCTACTCGACGACTTCCTCGGCGAGGCGGACATCTTCGGTGCCGAGCTGGTGATCATCTCGAGCGCCTCCAGCCGCACGGCGAGCGCCCTGGCCCACCTGTTGTCCCTGCGTGAGGGCGTCCAGGTCCTCGGGCTCACCTCCCAGCGCAGCCTGTCCTTCACCGCGGGCCTGGGGGCATACGACACGGTGCTCTCCTACGAGCAGCTCGAGGATCTCCCGCAGGGACGGGCCGTGTACGTGGACATCAGCGGCGACGCACAGGTCCGTGGCGCCGTCCACCGGCGCTACGCCGAGCAGCTCGAGCACTCCTCGGTCGTGGGTGCCACCCATCACGACCAGCTGGGCGAGGTCCCCGACGGCCTTCCGGGGCCGCGGCCGACGTTCTTCTTCGCCCCCGACCGCGTCGCGTCGCGCTCGGCCGAGTGGGGCAGGGAGGGATTGGAAGGCAGGATCGCCGACTCCTGGCACCCGTACGTGACCTGGACGGAGAGCTGGCTGCGGGTCGAGCACGAGCGCGGCGGGCCGGCGCTGCGCTCCACCTATCTCGACCTGCTGGACGGGAAGATCGACCCCTCCTGCGCCCACGTCCTGACGCTCCAGGACGAGCTTCCCTCCTGACGGCAGCTCAGCCGGGCGGGTCCTCGGGCGCGATCGTGCGCAGGTGCTGGGCGACTCCGGTCACGGTCAGCAGCCGCTCCACCTGCTGGGAGCTGTGGGTGACGGCGAGCTCCTGGTTGCGCTCGCTGCACAGCTTGCGGGCCGCGAGGATCACCCGCAGCCCGGTGGAGTCGATGAACTGCAGGTCGTGGAGGTCCAGCACCACCATGCCGTCGGCCTGCAGGTCGGCGTTCTCGATCGCCTTCTGCAACAGGGGCGCGCTGGCCATGTCGAGTTCGCCCTCGAGGACGATGACGACCCGGTCGGGCTCCCGGCGCACGTCGATCCGGAGCTGTTCGATCGCACCCATCCCGCGGGAGGAGTCTACCCGAGCCCCGAGTACCCGTCTAAGAAGTGACATCAACCTGTTTAGGACTCGTGAGGATGGGTATCAACCGACAACCACCAGCTGTCGCCCCCTTCAGCAGCGTCGTGAGCCCCCCGCGATCGCCGCCATCGAAAGGGGGGTGGCTATGCGGTATGCCGGCGCGGCTCGCCATGGTCGCCCGGCATACCGTTAATTTCGCTGTTCTCGTGGCCCGGCCGCGGTTCGCGCAGGCGCAGGGCGAGCACTTCGACCGAGCCCGCGCGCGACACGCCGTGAGACTCCGTCAGCTCCTCCAGCGCCGGCGGCAGCTCGCCCAGCGCAGATCCCGCCGGTAGGGACACGACCCGTAGATCCAGCTGCCGTGGGGCGACGGTCGCGGCCAGCGCCAGGTGCCAGATCTCGTCCTTGTTGGAGAGGTGGTCCACGAGTTGCTCGGCCAGCGGACGGGTGGTCGCGATGCGCTCGCTGGACAGGTGGGCGCGAGCCGCGACCGCCGCCAGCACCCGCGCCAGCACGGCGCTCGCGAGCGCGCGGCGGGCCCACCGCCAGATAGACACCGTCGCGGTCGCCGTCGGCCCCGATCAGGACCTCCTCGGCGCTGTCCTGGGCGAAGGTCTCGCCGGCCAGCTCCGCGGCCTTCGGGGTCGAGAAGCGCATGCGCACGTCGGTCCCCTCGCCGTCGGCCCCCGCGAACTCGACGCTGTCGGCGAGCGCCAGCATCACCGGGATGCCGATCCCGCCGATCTCGCTGGGCTCGGAGGCGTGGGGCTGCAGGCCGCACCCCTGGTCGCGGACGAGCAGCTCCAGTCCATCGGCGGACCCCGTCATCTCGACGTCCATCGGCCCCGTTGCATCGGGGTAGGCGTGGGCGACGACGTTGTTGCAGGCCTCGCTGAGGGCGGTGCTGATGTCGTTCAGCTCGATCGCGTCGAGCGCCACCGTGTCCGCGAGCCCGCGCAGCGCCTGACGCACGAGCAGAACGTTCTCGGGTCTGCTCGAGAGGCTCAGGCGGACGTTCGGGATTCCCGCCACCGACTCAGGAGGATCGGGATCCAATGCATCCGAACGCGGTGCGGACGCGGGTCGCGGCGTCCCCCCTGCGTCCTGATGCCCTGCCGGCCCGCCTAGCCGGCCGTTGCCGGCGCATGCGTCAGGCTCCGCAGCTGCTCCAGAGACCGGCGCAGCAGCCGCGAGACCTGCATCTGGGAGATCCCGACGCGCTCGGCGATCTCCGTCTGGGTGAGATCCTCGACGTAGCGCATCTTCAGGATCAGGCGCTCACGCTCGGGGATGTGCGCCAGGACGGCGGCGAGGGTCGCGTCGCAGCTCCACGAGCTCGTAGTGCTCATCGTCGCTGCCGATCGAGTCGCCGTAGGCGGCGGTGGAGTCATCCGCGACCCGGTCGCGGGGCATCGAGCGAGATCGTCTCGTAGGCCTGGATCGCCTGGCAGCGCGTCGAGCACGTCCTCGCAGTCGATCTCGAGGTACTGGGCAAGCTCGTTGACGGTCGGCGCCCGGCCCTGCTCGTTGGCGAGGCGCTCGCGGGCGTCGCGGACCTTCAGCGCGCGCTCCTGGGCGCCCGCGCGGGACGTGGATGGCCCAGCCGGAGTCGCGGAAGTAGCGGCGCATCTCGCCGAGGATCGTGGGCACCGCGAAGGACTGGAACGCGTGGCCGCGCTCGGGCGTCGTAGCGGTCGATCGCCTTCAGCAGTCCCAGCGAGGCCACCTGCAGGAGGTCCTCGAACGGCTCCGAGGAGCGCCCGTAGCGGCGGGTGAGGCTGCGTGCGAGCGGCATGTAGCGCTGCACCAGCGCTTCGCGGGCGACCGCGTCGCCGTGGCGCTGCCAGCGGATGAACAGCTGGCGGGGGTCGGCGTGCGCTGACGTGGACCCCGTGTGTGTCTTTGAAATCGTCTGTGAAGTCATTTCCCCTCCTCCCAGCCGAACCCGGATAGATATGCCCAGGTCATCCGATGATACCCGCTTCGGAGGGCCGTAAACATCGCTTCGCAAGAAGTATCGAACATTCCAAAGCCCGGGTCCAGGCTAGGCTCATTGCGTGGACGAACGGGGCATTCCTCCGATCGGCGAGCTCCTCGCCTCCCGCCGCGGCGAGGAGCTGGAGCTGAACGATCGCTTCCTGAACCCGCAGATGGGCCGGATCCTGCGGACGCTCGGCTTCGACCGCGTGTGGGCGGGCGGCGAGGGGGCGCACCTGATCGACGACGAGGGGGAGCGCTACCTCGACCTGATCGGCGGCTACGGCGTGTTCGCGATCGGGCGCAACCACCCGGAGGTGATCGCGGCGATCGGGCAGGTGATGGCGGCCAGCACGGCCAACCTGCCCCAGCTGGGGGTCACGCTGCTGACCGGCGTGCTGGCCGAGCAGCTGCTCGCCCGCGCGCCCGGCGAGCGTCGCCGCGATGATCCCGGCCAACACCGGCACCGAGGCGGTGGAGGCGGCGATCAAGATCGCCCGCGCGGCGACCGGCCGCAGCCGCGGTCCTGTACGCCGACGCACGCCTTCCACGGCCTCACGCTGGGCTCGCTCTCGCTCAACGGAAACGAGGAGTTCCGCGAGCGGCTTCGGGCCGCTGCTGCCGGGATGCGAGCCGGTGGCGTTCGGCGACCTCGAGGCGCTCGAGCGCGGCGCTCGCGGGCGGCGACGTCGCCGCCTTCGTGGTCGAGCCGGTCCAGGGCAAGGGCGTCAACCTCCCGCCGGACGGATACCTAGCGGGCGCCCAGCGCCTGTGCCGGGAGGCGGGCTCGCTGTTCGTGTGCGACGAGGTCCAGACCGGCATCGGGCGCACCGGGCGTTTTCTCGCCTCGAGCACTGGGGCCTGGAGCCGGACATGATCTGCATCGCCAAGGCCCTCTCCGGGGGGTTCGTCCCGATCGGCGCGGTGCTCGTCTCCCGGCAGGCCTTCGAGCAGGTCTTCGACGGCATGGAGCGGGCGGTCCGGCACGGGTCGACGTTCGGCGGCAACGACCTCGCGGCCGCCGCCGGCCTCGCCACCCTGCGGGTGCTCGACCGAGAGGACCTCGTCGACCGGGCCCGAGCGGATGGGAGCGCTGCTGTTGGAGCTGACCGATGCCGCTGGTGGAGCGCTTCGAGGTCGTACGCGAGGTGCGCGGGCTGGGGCTGATGTGGGCGATCGAGTTCGGGCCGCCCCCGGGGGCGGGCGCGCGCGCGCCTGTGGGAGCGGGTCGAGCGCGCGCCAGCCGGGCCTGTTCGCGCAGCTGATCACCGTGCCGCTGTTCCACGAGCACCGGATCCTCTGCCAGGTTGCCGGCCATCGCATGAACGTGATCAAGGCGCTGCCGGCGCTGACGGTCGAGGAGGCCGAGCTGCGGCGTTTCGCCGCCGCCCTGGAGGAGACGATCGCCGCCGCCCAGCGCTATCCGTCGGCGCTCGCGCGCTTCGGTCTGCAGACAGGTCTCAGATCCGCCGGCGTGCATCGCTAGCCTTGCCCGCCAGGTGCTGAAGGACCGCGAGGACATACGCAACGTGGCGATCGTCGCCCACGTCGACCACGGCAAGACCACGCTCGTCGACGCGATGCTGTGGCAATCCGGCGCCTTTCGCGTGGGACAGGACGTCGCGACGCGGGTGATGGACTCGATGGACCTCGAGCGCGAGAAGGGCATCACGATCCTCGCCAAGAACACCTCGCTGCGCTACAAGGGCGTGAAGCTCAACATCATCGACACGCCCGGTCACGCCGACTTCGGCGGCGAGGTCGAGCGCGGCCTGACGATGGTCGACGGCGTGCTGCTGCTGGTCGACGCCTCCGAGGGCCCGCTGCCCCAGACCCGCTTCGTGCTGCGCAAGGCGCTCGAGGCCAAGCTTCCGGTGATCCTCGTCGTCAACAAGGTCGATCGCAGCGACGCCCGCGTCGCCGAGGTCGTCGATGAGGTCTACGAGCTGTTCCTGGATCTCGATGCCGACGAGCACCAGATCGAGTTCCCGATCGTCTACTGCAACGCCAAGGCCGGCGTCGCCTCGCTGGAGTACGACCCCGGCCAGGAACTGGCCGGCGAGCACCCTCGAGCCGCTGCTGGACCTGCTGCTCGAGCGCATCCCGGCGCCCACGTACGACCCCGAGCACCCGCTGCAGGCGCTGGTCACGAACCTCGACGCGTCTCCCTACGTGGGGCGCCTGGCGATCTGCCGGGTGCGCAACGGGACGATCCGCAAGGGCCAGCAGATCGCGTGGTGCCGCGCCAACGGCACGATCGAGCGCGCCCAGGTGGCCGAGCTGTACGTGACCGACGCGCTCGACCGCGTCGATGCCCCCGAGGCCGGCCCCGGCGAGATCATCGCCGTCGCCGGCATCGCGGAGGTCACGATCGGCGAGACGCTGGCCGACCCCGAGGACCCCCGTCCGCTGCCGGTGATCACGGTCGACGAGCCGGCGATGTCGATCACGATCGGCGTCAACACCTCGCCGCTGGCCGGCAAAGACGGCGACAAGATCACCGCCCGGCAGATCAAGGCGCGCCTGGATCAGGAGCTGATCGGCAACGTCTCGCTGCGCGTCGAGCCGACCGACCGCCCGGACACCTACGAGGTCCAGGGCCGGGGCGAGCTGCAGCTGGCGGTGCTGGTCGAGATGATGCGCCGCGAGGGCTTCGAGATGACGGTCGGCCAGCCGCACGTCGTCGAGCGCGAGATCGACGGCAAGCGCCACGAGCCGGTCGAGCGGCTGTCGGTGGACGTCCCCGAGGAGCACGTCGGCACCGTCACCCAGCTGCTCGCGGCGCGCAAGGGCCGCATGGAGCACATGATCAACCACGGCACCGGCTGGGTGCGGATGGACTACCTGGTCCCGGCGCGCGGCCTGATCGGGTTCCGCACCGAGTTCCTGACCGAGACGCGCGGCACGGGGATCATGCACCACGTCTTCGAGCGCTGGGAGCCGTGGGCGGGGGAGCTGCTCACGCGTACCAGCGGCGCGCTCGTGGCCGACCGCCGCGGGCAGACCGTGAGCTACTCGCTGATGACCCTGCAGGAGCGCGGGCTCGCTGTTCGTCGGGCCCGGCGAGGAGGTCTACGAAGGGCATGATCATCGGCGAGAACGCCCGCGCCGGAGGACCTCGACGTCAACCCCGTCAAGGAGAAGCACCTGACGAACATGCGCTCCTCGACCTCCGACGTGCTCGTGCGGCTGGACGCCCACCGCAAGCTGACCCTCGACGAGGCGCTGGAGTTCGTGCGCGACGACGAGTCCGTCGAGGTGACGCCCGGAGACCGTGCGGATGCGCAAGGTCGTGCTCTCGAAGGTCGAGCGCCGTAAGGCCGTTCGCGCCGCTCGCCGCTGAGAGCGGGCAGCCGCCGCGGCCCCCGCGGGGCCGCCATCGGGCGCTGATCGGGCCCGCCGGTCGTTGAGCTTCGGGCCCCCGGGTGGGTGTGCGACGCCCGCCGGCGCAGGAAATGTAAGGTACCGCCGATGACCAGCCAGCTCAGGGCGCGAGCCTTCGTTCTGGCCGTGCTCCTTGCGCTGCTGGCCCTCTTCGCCACCAGCGCCGCGGCCCAGGCGGAAACCACCCCCACCTACACCAAAGAGGAACTCTCTCAGTACGAAGCCCAGCTGAAGGGTGGCCAGATCCAGTCGGTGATCGTCAACAAGCGTCTGCGCTCGCTGCGCATCACGCTCAAGGACGGCAGCTACGTGTACGTCAAGTACCCCAAGAAAACTGGGCCGACGTACTACAAGCAGATCACCGCCAAGGGCATCCCGCTCAGCTTCCTGTCCGCCGACGCCGCCAAGAAAGAACAGGAAAAAGGCTCCAAGCACCACAAAATCCGCTACATCGCCGGCGGCGTCCTGATCCTGGTGCTGGTGATCGTGGCCGTGATCCTGCTCCTGCGCAGAAGGCGCCGCGACGACGAGGACTGACGACGGGGCTCCCGTAGGCGCTCCTCGGTGGTCCGCCTCGCCGGATCCGGCCGGCCCCACAGGTAGCAGAGCACGCACCCGCCGGTGAACACGGCCGTGACGAGCAGCAGCGGCCCGGAGTCCTCGAGCAGCGACCCCACGACCCCGGCCGCCAGCGACCCGTAGAGGGCCGCCCTCCAGGCCGGGTCATCGCCGACGGGAGCCAGCACGCGCGAGCGCAGCCCCAGCGCGGCCGCCCCGGCGGCGAGCGCGAGCAGCGCGGCCGCCGGCATCGCCCCGTGGCGGAGCTCGTGCCAGGCGGCCTCGTAGCGGCGGACGATCAGGTCACGCAGCTCGCCGGCGGAGTGGGCGTGCAGGACGCTGCCGGTGTAGTGCCCGCTGCCGTGGGCGGTCACGAGGTCGATGAAGGCCAGCGCGATCAGCCCCGCGATCGGGCTCGCCACCACGATCAGGGCGCGCCGCCGGGCCCGTGCCGCAGGCAGCAGTGTGGCGACGGCGAGTGGCGAAGGAGACGCACACGATCACCACGCCTCCCACGCCCGCCCCGAGGCGTGCGGCGCCCTCCACACAGGCAAGGCCGGCGCCCGCCAGCGCCATCGTGCCCCACGCCCGCCGGTCGCGCGCGGACGGGTACAGGCCGCCGGCCAGCGCCGCCAGCACGAGCACGGCCAGGGCCGACTTGAGGTCGTTGCCGATGCCGTGAAAGCGAGCCCCGAGCGCGGGGTCGGGACCGAGCAGCGAGCGCATCATCAGCTGGCTGCCCGCCAGGGCGTCGGCGGCTATCGCGCTCACGCAGGCGATCGCCGGTGCCAGCAGCGCTCGCGGCCAGGCGAGCCGGTCGCTGAGCGCTCCGAGCGCCCCGCACCCGAGCACGAGCAGCCCGTACTCGACCGCCGCCGCGGGCGCCAGCGCCGCCGTCACCATCGCCATCACGGGCGCCCACAGCACCCCGAGGGCACCGATGCGAAGCGCACGTCGGCGCGCACCCGCAGAGCGCCAGCAGGCCGCCAGCAGCAGCGCCCACGCCGCCAGCAGCCAGGCGAGCGCCGGCAGCCGCCGCCCGCCGATCACGCCCAGGCGCACGATCGTGCTCCTGAGTCCCGGGCCATCGAGGTGGCCGGCGACGCGGATCGGGGCTCCCTGGACCGACGCCGGACTCGCCACCCGCTCGTGGGCGAGGATCGTGGGCGCGAGGTCGGTGCTCGAGATCAGTCCTCGCTGTCCGGTGTCGCTGGAGGTCAGCTCGCCCGCCGCGCGGCCGCCGAGGCCCGCGGCTCCGACCCACAGCAGCCGTGAGGGCCGCGAGGCGGGGTCGCTCTGCACCACCACCATCAGCTCGTGGACTCCCCGGCTCGCGGCCAGCTGCCGCAGGTCGCGGCGCCCGGCGCGACCGGGCGGAATCGTCGCCACGACCAGCCGCCGGCGTTCCAGCAGCCGACCCGCGCGGGCGACGAGCGTCGCGGGCGTCCCCTGCGAGACGGCCGCCACCCGCCCGGACTCCTCGGCGGCCACTGGTGCGTCGGCTCCGCCGGGGGCAGCGTTCAGGTAGGCGCCGCCGCCGAGCAGCGAGGCCAGCAGTCCGGGCCGCAGTTCGCCCGCTGCGCCGTGGGCGCGCGCGAGCACGGCCGCCAGCCTCCGATCCGGCCACCGGACTCCGGCGGGAGCGGTTGCAGCGACGCCGGCGGGGAGCCGTAGGAGCCGGAGGCGAGGCGCGCCCCCTGGGTGATGTCGAGTCGCAGCTGCGCCGGCGAGGGGCTTCCCTCCGCCGCCGACAGGATGCCCACCGACATGCCCTTCAGGGTCGACAGCAACCGCTCGTCCACCGGGGCGAACACCAGCAGGGTGCTGCGGGTCGCAGGGACCGTGGGCATCGACGAGGCCGCACGGGCCGGCCCCGGCGCACACAGCAGGCCCGCCAGCAGACACGCCGCGAGGGCGACCCCGGCGGCACGGCGAACGGCCACCGCTGTCAGTTGACGCTGGGGTCCAGGGGCATGCGGGCGACCAGAGCGTAGCTGCCGCCCATGCTCTCCAGCACGGTCCTCCACAGCTCGCCCGGCAGCTCCGAGAAGATGTGCTCGGGCCCGGCGTCGTGCGCGATCCAGTCGCCGTCCTCGATCTCCGCCTCCAGCTGCTGCGCCGACCAGCCGGCGTAGCCGGCGAACACGCGACCGCGGACGGTGGTGCCGGCGAGGCAGTCGAGCTCGGCGTCGGAGGCGGGGAAGCCGATCGAGTCGAGCACCAGCAGCCCCGCGCTGGAGGTGTCCAGGAACTCGGCCAGCACGACGATCGAGGATTGCTGGACCGGGCCACCGACGTACACCGGCTCGTCCGCGCCTACCGCCTCGCCCAGCTGCGGGACGGCCTCGGCCACGGTGACCGCCGAGGGGCGGTTCAGCACCACGCCCATGGCACCGTCCTCGCTGTGGGCTCCGATCAGGACAACCGTACGCGCGAAGTTCGGATCGCGCAGGGTGGGGGCGGCGAGCAGCAGGCGACCGGTGAGCGAATCGTCCATCTCCATATCGAGGCTAGCGGCGCTCCGGGGGCAGGCGTGTTTGGATGTGTCCCCATGGAGCCGACAGAGCTGGAAGAGCGGATCGCGGCCTTCCCCCGATGGCACTACCGCTTCCAGTTCGAGGGGGGCATCGAGACGCCCGTCGCCCGGATCGGACAGATCAACCGCCACGAGCAGCGCCGGCGCTACTTCTTCGCCGCCCTGCAGGAGATCGCCGGCGGAACGCTCGACGGACTGCGGGTGCTCGACCTCGGCTGCAACGCGGGGCTGTGGTCGCTGAACGCGTTGGAGTCCGGCGCTCAGTCCGTGCTCGGGATCGACCGCCATCCGCAATACGTCGAACAGGCGGAGCTGGTGTTCGAGGCGAAGGGGATCGATCGCAGCCGCTACCGCTTCGAGCGAGGTGACATCTTCGGTCACTCCTTCGAGGAGAAGTTCGACGTGGTCCTGTGCCTCGGGATCATGGAAGTCACCTCCGAGCCCCTGCGGCTGTTCGAGCTGTTCGATTCGGCCGGGGCGGAGATCGTGGTCATCGACACGGTCGTCTCGCCGTCGTCGTCGGCCACCTTCGAGCTCTCACGGGTGGACGATCCCGACAATCGCGCCGAGCAGCTGCGGGTGCTGCTGCCGAGCCCGCGCGCCGTCCTGGAGCTGGCCCGGGACCACGGCTACGGGACGGTGGCGCTGGCCCACAACATGACCGACTACTCGGGCTTGGACGACTACCGGGAACGGCGGCGGATGGCCTTCATCTGCGCCCGCGGCTCACGGGCCGGCGGGCTGGCGGCGCTGGCCGCCAAGCGTGGGATCGAGGAGCGCTGGCTGAGCTCGCCGATGCTCCAGCGGGCCCGCGAACGGCTGACGCGCTAGGAGGAGGGACCGGACTCGCGCTCGAGTCGTGCGAACACGCGCGACCACGGCCACTGCAGCAGCCACGTGAGCAGCGAACGTTGCGGCGGGCGCCCCTTGCCGCCGCGACCCAGGGCTACCTCCTCGGAGTCGATCAGGCGATTGGCGTGGATCGCCAGGCCCGTGCGCAGGTGGGCGAGGTCGGGGATCTCCGCCGAGGAGCCGGCGCGCTCGAGGATCGCTCGCAGCACCGCCTCCGGGCGCTCGAGGAGGTCCTCGTAGCGCACGAACAACCGCCGCCCGGGCGGCTGGGCGGTGAAGGCCGCCAGTGAGAGCCCGTACGTGAGCCACAGGTCGGCGTTCGTCTTGAGATCCATCAGCGTCCGGCGGGCGCTCGAGCGGCCGCTCGCCAGGCGCCCGATCGAGGCCACCACCGCCTGTGGATCGCGCACCAGGAAGACCAGGCACAGCTCGAGTTCAGGGACGTGCTGCAGTTCGCGCGCCCGCAACGGGAAGTGGGAGGTATCGACCACGTACCCGGCCCCGGCGGTGGCGGCGATGGCCCCGAACAGCCTGCCCGCGATCCGCCGGTAGGGCCCCTGGAGGGCGCGGCGGCGGCGCAACGAGCCAACCCGCAACACCGCAGAGGAGCGCTCGAGCAGACGGTGGGCGGCGTTGCCGTACAGCTGCTGGGCGTCGGGTAGAGCCGCCCGCACGGCGGCCCAGAAGCGGCTCCGCTCCAGGCCGCCGAGGACCGGAGTGCCCGCTCGAGCGAGGTAGCGCTCGAGCTCCCCGCCGAAGAACACCCCGTCGCAGTTGCCCAGGGCGACGCCGAGGATCGTCGAGCCGCTGTGGCCGGAGCCGACGATGTAGATCACGCCGGTGCGCTCCGGCGCCGGACGCTCCCCGGCGCCCGCCGGCGACTCCCCCTGCTCGGAAGCGCTCATGCGTTGGCGCGTTCGGGAGCGGTGGGCTCGGGCTCGCCGGCCGGCCGGCGAGCGGCCTGCGCGCCCGAATCCAGGCGCGCGAACACGATCTTCCACGGCAGCTGCAGGACGCGGGTCAGCAGCGAGCGGGGCGGGGCCGCGGGAGCACTCGCCCGCAACGTCACCTCGGGCGCGCGGATCAGCCGGTTGCCCTGGAACGGGATCCCCGTCGCGAGCGTCTCGCGGTCGAGCGTCGCGGTCGATCCCGTCGCCGACAGGATCCGGCGCACGACGGCGGCGGGTTCGGCGAGGAACTCCTCGTGGCGGACGAACAACCGGCGCCGGCGGGGGTGGCGAAGGTACACCCAGCCGGCGAGTAGGTGGGTGAGCCACAGATAGGCGTTGGCGGCCAGCACGCCGTAGCGGCGTTCGGGCACGTCCTCGCGTCCCAGCGAGGCGACCACGCTCTCGGGCTCGCGCACGAGGAACAGCAGGTACAGCTCGATGCCCTGCAGGCGCTGCAGCTCGCGAGCCCTCATCGGGTAGTGGGAGCTGTCGACCAGGCGCTCGGCGCCGGATGTCTGCGCGATGGCCGTAAACAGGCGGCCGGCGAGGTCCAGGTAGCGGGGCCGCACGGCTCTGCGGGTGCGCAGCCGGCGGGGGTCCAAGAGCTCCGAGGAGCGCTCCAGCGAGCGCACGCTCCCAGCGGCGATTCCTTCGGGGTCGACCTGCGCGCGGACCTCCTCCCAGAAGCGCTCCCGCTCCTCCCCGGGAACCGGCGTGCGCCCGGATCTGGGCAGCCACTTGTCGAGCTCGCCGGCGTAGAAGACGCCGTCGCAGTTGCCGAGCGCGACCCCGAGGATGGTGCTTCCGCTGCGTCCCGCCCCGAGTACGTAGAGCACCTTCGGCACCGGCGCAGAGGACGGCGTGGAGGAGGGTGCGGGCTCGGGTGAGACGTCTGCAGGAGACTGGCTCATGGGCTCGGGCAGTCTCGCAGAGCCGGGGCGCCCGCTCGGCGCCTTGCGGCGCCGGGGAATAGGATCCACCCGTGGCCAAGCATCCCGCCGTGGGCGAGCAGGCTCCCGACTTCGAGCTCGAGGGCACCGAGGGCCGCTTCCGGCTCGCCGATCATCGCGGCGAGCGCGTCGTGCTGCTGTTCTACCCGGGCGACAACACCCCGGTCTGCACGAAACAGTTCTGCTCCTACCGGGACCGGGCCGACGACTTCGGTGCGCTCGAGGCGACTGTTGTGGGGATCTCCTCGCAGGGGCTCGACTCGCATCGTGGCTTCATCGCCAAGAACCCCCTGAACGTCCCGCTGCTCGCGGACGAGGACGGCGCCGTCGCGAGCTCCTACGGCGCCCATGGGCGCCTCGGGACCAAGCGGGCGGTCGTGATCGTGGACGAGCAGGGCATCGTCCGCCACCGCCACGACCACATGCTCGGGCTGGACTACCAGTCCGTCGACGAGCTCAAGGCGGCGCTCGACGCGCTGCCGAGCCCGGCCGCGACCTAGCCGCCGCCGGTCACCGCCGCGACGCCGTCACGGGGCTCGGAGGCGCGCTCGCCCGCCGCACGTGCCGCGTGTAGCTCGGCGAGCTCGAGCTGCATGTTGCGGGGCTCCTCGCCGGGGCCCGGGGAGCGACGGTGATAGACGCCCTCGCCGTCCAGTTCCCACGAGCTCTGGTTGTCGGCGAAGGCGCGTTCGAGCGTGTCCAGCAGCTCGGCGCGCAGTTCCTCGGACTGGATCGGCGCCGCCAGCTCGACGCGGTGGTCGAGGTTGCGCGGCATCAGGTCGGCCGAGGCGATGTAGATCGTGTACTCGCCGCCGCGCTCGAACGCGTACACGCGCGAGTGCTCGAGCAGGCGTCCCACGATCGAGACCACGCGGATGTTCTCCGAGATCCCCGGCAGGCCCGGGCGCAGGCAGCAGATGCCGCGCACGTTGAGGTCCACCTTCACGCCCGCCTGCGAGGCCGCGTACAGCGCGCGGATGCAGCGTCCGTCGACGAGCGCGTTCATCTTCATCGCGATCCGCGCCGGGGAGGAGGGGGAGTGGGAGGCGATCGTGCGCTCGATCTGCTCGATGATCCCGTCGCGCAGGTAGTCGGGGGCGATCAGCACTTTGCGGTAGTGCAGCGGCCGCCCGTAGCCGGTCAGGTAGTTGAAGATGTCGGCCACGTCGGCGCCGATCTCCTCGTCGGTCGTGAACAGGCCGAAGTCGGTGTACAGGCGGGCGGTGGCGGAGTGGTAGTTGCCGGTCCCGATGTGGACGTAGTTGCGCACCCCGTCGCCCTCGCGGCGGACCACGAGCACGCACTTGGCGTGGGTCTTCAGGGCCGGCTGGCCGTAGACGACGTGCACGCCCGCTTCCTCCAGGGCCTTGGCCCACTGGATGTTCATGCGCTCGTCGAAGCGGGCCTTGAGCTCCACCAGGGCGACCGCCTGCTTGCCGCGCTCGGTGGCGTCGATCAGCGCCGGCACCATCGGCGAGTCGTCGCTGGTGCGGTACACGGTCTGCTTGATCGCCAGCACGTTCGGATCGGCCACCGCCTGCTCGACGAAGCGCTCCACCGAGGTCGCGAACGAGACGTAGGGGTGGTGCACGAGGAAGTCGCCTTCGCGCATCGCGCCGATCACGTCGGGGCGCTCGCCCTCGTGGCGCATCAGGCGCGGGTGGGTGATGCCCCCCAACGGCTCCTAGCGCAGCTCCGCGTGTCCCGGCAGGCGCACGATCTGCCACAGCGAGCCCATGTCGAGCAGGCCGTCGACCGGGTAGACCTCGTCGTCGCGGACTCCCAGCAGGCCGGTCAGCTCTGCCCGCAGCTGCTCGGAGCAGTCGGCGCCGACCTCGACCCGCACGATCTCGCCGAAGCGCCGGCGGCGGAGCTCGTCCTCGACCGCCTGCAGCAGGTCGGCGGCGTCGTCGGAGACCTCCAGGTCCGCGTCGCGGGTCACCCGGAAGACGTCGAAGTCGACGATCTCCATGCCCGGGAAGAGCGCGTCCAGGTGGTGGGCGATCAGGTCCTCGAGCGGGACCAGCAGGGCCCCCGAGCCGTCCGGGGCCTCCACCGAGACGAACCGCGGCAGGATCTCGGTCGGGACCTTCACGCGTGCGAACACGGTCGGGGCGCCCTCCCCGCCGGCCGGATCGCGGACCAGCACCGCGAGGCTCAGAGACAGGTTGGAGATGTAGGGGAAGGGGCGCCCGGGTGCCACCGCGAGCGGCGTCAGCGCGGGGAAGATCGCGCGCTGGAAATGGCGCGCCAGCTCCGCCCGCTGGCCGTCGTCGAGCTCGTCCACGCCGACGATGCGGATGCCCTGCACGGCCAGCTCGGGGCGCAGCCGGCCTTCGAAGCAGTCGGCCAGGCGCCGGCCCTGGCGCAGCACCTGCTCGCGGATCAGGGCGATCGTCTGGGAGGGGATCAGCCCGTCCTGGGTGGGGTTCTCCACGCCCGCGTCGATCTGGTCGTGCAGGCCCGCCACGCGGACCATGTAGTACTCGTCGAGGTTGGTCGTGTAGATCGCGCAGAACTTGACCCGCTCCAGCAGCGGAACGCTGCTCGTCCTCGGCGAGCTGCAGCACGCGGTCGTTGAACTCCAGCCACGAGAGCTCGCGGTTGATGTACAGCGAGGGGTCGGTGGCGTCGTCGGCGATCCTCGTCGCGGCCTCGGCCGCTCGTGTGGGGCTCGGCTGTGCGCACCGCTGTCTGCGCCGGGCCGCCCGCCGCGGGCTCGACCGCCCGTGCCGGCGCCGCCAACCCGGAGCCCTCGGTGCTGACTCTGTCCTGCATCGCCCTGACGCTACTACTCCGAGGCCGTTTCGAGGGCCCCCGGCATCGACGCCGGGTGCGTCCGCCGCGCTACTGTGACCGTCGATGGCCCGCCAGCTTTGGCTACTTCGTCACGCGGAGGCCGAGCCGCACGGAAGCCGCGAGGACTCCGCCCGCCGCCTTACGTCCAGGGGCGAAGCGCAGGCGCGGGCGGCCGGCGCCGCGCTGGCCGCGATGGAAGCGGGCTTCGAGGAGATCCTCTACAGCCCCAAGGCGCGTGCCCGCCAGACCGCCGAGCTGGCCGTGGAGGACCAGGGTCCCCAGTTGCGCAACCGTGTGCGCGCACACGAGCCGCTGGCCGGTGGCTTCGATGCGACCGACGCGCTCGAGCTGACGCGGCGCGCTCCCGCCCGACGGGCGTCTGCTGCTGGTGGGGCACGAGCCGGACCTGTCGACCGTCGTGGCTCAGCTCACGGGCGCGCGCATCGACCTCAAGAAGGGTGGCGTGGCGGTCGTGCGCCTGGAGGGCGCCGGGGGCGAGCTGGCCCTGCTGCTACGACCGCGCGAGCTTGCCCTGATCGCGCAGGCCGGCGCCGTCGGACGCCGGCCGCACTCTCGGCTGACCACTCGGCCGGCAGCTGCGAGGGCACGTCCTCGGATTTGACGACCTCCAGCGATTCGGCCGCGAAGCGGTAGCCGATCCCGAAGTGGGTGTGGATGTAGCGCCACTTCGGCGAGGCCTTCTCGAGCTTCTGGCGCAGCTTGCGGACGAACACGTCCACCGAACGGTCGCCGCGGACCATCGTGTAGCCCCACAGCCGCGAGTAGATCTCCTCGCGCTCGAGCACCCGGCCTTCGGCCGAGGCCAGCAGCTCGATCAGCTCGAACTCGCGCCGGGTGAGGTCGATGCTGTCCTCGCCCACGAAGGCCTGGAAGCGGTCGGCGCGGATCTCCACCTCGCCCGCCGTCACCGGCGGGGTCTGCTCGCGCCCGGCGCTGCGCCGTCGGCGGCGCACGACGCTCTGCACGCGTGCGATGACCTCCTCGGGGTGGCATGGCTTGGTCACCCAGTCGTCGGCGCCGAGGCGCAGTCCGCGCACCCGCTGGGCGACCGTCGAGGGACCGGTGCAGACCACCATGCCGAGCTCCGGGAGCGCCTCGCACAGACGCTCCAGCCAGGTCCACGCCTGCGGTCCGAGCACGGCCAGATCGACCACCAGGGCGCTCAGGCGCATCGATGCGATCGGCCTCGCGCGGAACCGGGCCCTCGAGCACGCGGTGCTCCCAGCCGAGGCGGTCCAGGCGCTTGCTGAGGACCTGGATGAAGCCGCTGTCGCGATCCAGTACCGCGATACGCAGGGCCGCTACGGAGGCCGCGCTCTCGAGGGTGATGAAGTCCCCCCTCGGCGTCGGCGCGAGCGCTTGCCGTCATCGCCGCGCAGTGTAGGCGATACCGCGGCGCTGCGACACCCTCTCCAGCGAGCGTAACAGGATGTTCACACCGCGCTCGGACCGAAGGTCCGCTATTTGCGGGCCTGGGCTGCCGCCGAGCCCCGCTCTCGGGGCCCGGGAGCGGCTCGCAAGCGCGCCGCTCAGCGTGCGGGGGGACGCGAGGAGGAGTCCGAGAACTCCCGGAACAGGCCGGTCACCACGAACGCCACCTGCTCGCCGATGTCGACGGCGTTGTCGCCGATGCGCTCCAGGGCGCGGGCCACGAGCATCATGTGCATCGCCCACTCGCGCGTGTCCGGGTCGTCGCCGATCTCGATCGCCAGGCGGAAGATCTCCCGGTTCAGGCGGTTGATCTCGCGGTCCTGGCGCACGAGGTCTTCGGCCAGGCTGACGTCGCGCGCTGGCGAAGGCGGCGCTGCGACTGGACCACCTCCGAGCGGGCGAAGGCGCCCATCCGCGCGAGCGCGCTCGAGCACGCTCGCGGTGGACCGGCGGCTCGTGGCCGGACAGGGGGATCAGCTTGGCGATGTTCACGCACTGGTCGCCCATGCGCTCGATGTGCTTGATCAGGTGCAGCAGGGCGGCCACGAGGCGCAGGTCTCCCGCCACCGGCGCCTGCAGCGCGAGCAGCGAGAGGATGCCCTGGTGTACCTCCAGGTAGCGCCCGTCGACGCGATCGTCATCGGCGATCACCATCTGGGCCAGCTCGACGTCCTGGTGGTCGAGCGCCTCGAGCACGCGGTCGAGCTGCTCGATCACGATGTCGATGCCGCCGAGGGCGTGCTGTTCGAGCGTCGACAGCTGTTCCTGGAAGTGGATGCGGCCATGCGGGGCCCGTCGCTCGCAATCGGCGCGCTGGGCCGCGGTCGAGCCCGCCGCCGGGAGGCTCCTCCCGCTAGCCGAACTTGCCGGTGACATATTCCTCGGTACGGGGGTCGCCGGGTTTGGTGAAGATCGCCTGTGTCGGGCCGACCTCCACGACCTCGCCCGACAGCATGAAGACGGTGCGGTCGGCCACGCGGGCGGCCTGCTGCATGTTGTGGGTCACGATCACGATCGTCACGCGCTGCTTGAGCTCGCCGATCAGCTCCTCGATCCTCAGCGTGGCGATCGGGTCGAGCGCCGAGCAGGGCTCGTCCATCAGGATCACCTCGGGGTCCACGGCCAGCGAGCGGGCGATGCACAGCCGCTGCTGCTGGCCGCCCGAGAGTCCGACCCCCGGCTCGCGGAGGCGGTCCTTGACCTCCTCCCACAGGCCGGCGCCGCGCAGCGCCCGCTCGACCTTCTGGTCCAATTTGTCGCCGCGTTGCGCGAGGTCAGGCGCAGGCCGGCGGCCACGTTGTCGAAGATCGACATCGTGGGGAAGGGGTTGGGCTTCTGGAAGACCATCCCGATCGCGCGGCGCACGGCCACCACGTCGACCGAAGGGTCATAGACGTCGGCGCCCTCGAGCATCACCCGGCCCTCGGCGCGGGCGCCGGGGATCTCCTCGTGCATGCGGTTGATGCAGCGGATCAGCGTCGACTTGCCGCAGCCGGAGGGGCCGATGATGGCGGTCACCTCGTTGGCGCGGAACTCGAGGTCGATGCCCTTCAGCTGTTCGCTGTCGCCGTAGAAGGCGCGCAGGCCCTCGAGCTGCACTGCGGGGCCGCTGAGCGGTCTGTCCTGCGGCTCGGGATCGGGCGCGCGGTCATCCGTCGGCACGATCGGCTGGCGCAGGCCGCCGGCGGGCGCGTCTGCGGGCGCCGCCTCGGAGCGGTGTACCTCCGGGCGGCCGTCGGTGTCCATGTCGGCCACCTTAGAGCCTGGCTGCGGGGTCGTCACGCGAGTCGGTTCCTCCGCGAGAGCAGGCGGGCGACCATGTTCAGGATCAGGATCATCAGCACCAGCGTGAGCGCGGCGCCCCAGGCGCGTTCGACGACCGCGGCGGTGGGGCTCGTGACGTCGCTGTAGATCTGCACGGGCAGTGAGTTCATGAAGCCGCCGAGGCTCAACGTCGTCGCGTGGGCGGCGGCGGCCGTGAACAGGAGCGGCGCGGTCTCGCCCGCGGCCCGCGCCACCGCCAGCAGCATGCCCGTGAGCATTCCCGGCAGCGCCGTCGGCAGCACCACGCTGCCGATCACCTTCCAGCGCGGCGCCCCCAGCGCGAGCGCCGATTCGCGCAGCGAGTTCGGGACCAGCAGCAGCACCACCTCGCCCGAGCGGATCACGATCGGCAGCATCAGCAGGGCGAGCGCGATCGAGCCCTTGTAGCCGGCATAGGTGCTGCCGGTGCCGACGATCAGGGCGATGTAGACGAACAGCCCGAACACGATCGAGGGCACGCCCGGTCATCACGTCGGTGAAGAAGCGCACCGTCTGGGCGAACCAGCTGTTGCGTCCGTACTCGACCAGCCACACCGCCACGCCCACGCCGATCGGGATCGCGATCAGCGCCGCCAGGCCGACCATCTCGATCGTGCCGAGGATGGCGCTCTTGATGCCCGCCGATCTTGGAGGCGCCGAAGAAGGTGTTGCCGGTCGGGTCGGAGGTGAAGAAGCTCGGGCTCCAGGCCCCCAGGCCCTTGCTGACGAGGTAGTAGATGATCAGGGCCAGCGGGATCAGGGCCAGGATCGTGGCCGCCATCACGACCCGGCGGGCGAGCAGGTCGCGCGCGCCTGCGCGCGGCGCTGGGGGCGAAGCGGGCCAGGGTCGTCGTCGGCTGCACCGAGGCGCTCATACGCCCGCCGCCGCGTCCACGAGCAGCACGCCGCCGCCCTCGCCGCCGGTGTTCGCCGTGGGCCCGCGATAGGTCCTGTTGGCGCTGCGGTTGACGATCACGCGGGCGATGATGTTCACGACCAGGGTCAGCACGAACAGCACGAGGCCGGCCGCGAACAGCGCCGAGCGGTGCGTGCCCTGGGCCTCGCCGAACTCGTTGGCGATCACCGCCGCCAGGCTGTACCCCTGGCCGAAGAGGTGTTGCCCGAGCGCGGTGCGGTCGCCGATCAGGATCGTGACCGCGATCGTCTCGCCGATCGCGCGGCCGAGGCCGAGCATCGCGCCGCCGACGATCCCGCTGCGGCAGTAGGGCAGCACGGCGATGCGGATCATCTCCCAGCGGGTCGCGCCCGAGCCCCAGCGCGGCCTCCTTGTGGTCGGCCGGCACCGTCGCCATCACCTCGCGGCTGATCGCGCTGACGATCGGCAGGATCATGATCGCGAGCACGAGCCCGGTGATGAAGTAGTTGGGGATCGTGACCAGTGCCGCCCCCGATGAAGGGGATGAACGAGAGGCGTGTCGGCGACCCACTGCTCGGCGCCTTTCAGCTTCGGGGCCAGGAAGAAGATCCCCCACAGCCCGTAGACGACCGACGGCACCGCCGCCAGCAGCTCGACCAGCACCGTCAGCGGCGTGCGCAGCCGCGTCGGGCACAGCTCGGTCGCGAACAGCGCCGTCGCAACCGCGACGGGGACGCCGATCAGCAGCGCCAGCGCGGAGGTGATGAGCGTGCCCGACACCAGCGGCAGCGCGCCGAAGTGGTCGGCGCCGACGTTCCAGTCGTTGCTGAAGATGAAGCCGAAGATGCCTTCTTTGGCGAACGCCGGCCGGCTTCGGCCGACCAGGCGGATGAAGAAGAAGACGATCAGCACCAGGATCAGCGCCGCCAGCACCGTCAGTCCCCAGCGCAGCACCCGGTCGGGCAGGCGCGCCAGCGGCGAGCGGGTCAACAGACGCGCGCTCGCCGCTTGCTACAGAGGCCGCCTCCACGCCGCCTACCGGTGGTGGGTGCGGTCGTGCTCATCAGCCGGTGCCGAGGGCGGCGCCGTTGCATTCCAGCTCGTCCGCCGCCGTCTTTGACTTTGCGAGGATCGCGGCGGGCAGCGCCGCGTAGTCGGCCTTCGCGAGGACCGCCTGACCCTGGCCGAGGCCGTATTCGAGGAACCTGGCCACGCCCTTGGCGGCCGCTTCGCCGCCGGGGATCCCGGCCTTGCAGAGGTCTTTGTTGACGATGATGAACGTCTGCGAGGTGATCGGGTAGGCGTTCGGTCCCGGGGGGTTGGAGATTTTGATCCCCAGGTTCGGCGGGCACCGTCGACGCCCTTCGGCGGCGGCGCTGGTGGATTCCAGCGTCGGAGCCACGAAGTTGCCGGCCTTGTTCTTCACCGAGGCGAACGTGAAGTTGTGCTGCAGCGCGTAGGCCTGCTCGACGTAGCCGACCGCGCCCGCCGTCTGCTGGACCGCGCCCGCGACGCCGGCGTTGCCCTTGGCGCCGGTGCCCGTCGGCCACTGCACGGTCTTGCCTTCGCCGACCTTGACGCCCAATTCGGGGTCGACCGTCGGCAGGAAGCCGGTGAAGCCGGCCGTCGTGCCCGAGGAGTCCGAGCGGTGGATGACCGTGATCGCGGTGCTCGGCAGCGTGATCCCCGGGTTCAGCGCCGGCGATCTGCGGGGCGTTCCAGGTCTTGATCTTGCCGAGGAAGATTTCGGAGATCGTCTTGCCCGTCGAGCTTCAGGCCGGTCTGCAGGCCCGGGACGTTGTAGGAGACCGTGATCGCGCCCAGGAACATCGGGATCTGGATCGCGGGGCTGCCGTTCTTGGCGATCGCGGCCTCGTCTGCGGGCTTCAGCGGCGGGTCGCTGGCGCCGAAGTCGACGGTCTTGGACTCCAGCGAGGTGATGCCCGCGCCCGAGCCGACGGCCTGGTAGTTGACGGTCAGGCCCGAGCTCTTAGTTCGGAGGCCCACTGCTGGTAGACCGGAGCGGCGAACGTCGAGCCGGCGCCGGAGATCGTGGCCGATGCGGCCGCTGACGTGGTGCCCGAGCTGGAGTTGTTCGAGCTCTGCCGCACGCGGCGAGCACGACTGCGAGCACCACGCTGGCCGCGATGCGCGGCCATCTTCGAGTTGATCACTGAGTCTCCTCTGGATGGGTTGTCGCTGGACTGCGCTCGCAGCGGGCAGCGACGGCGCTGCCCGGCAGTGCGCCTGTACCCGCGCAGACTGGTTCCTACCGGAGCGCGGAGAGTGTCTTCAGTGGGCGGCCGACGCCCATGTGAACATCTTGTGAAGGCTGGGGCTGGAAGCGGTAGCCGAAGCCGGGGTGGGTGTGGATGAAGCTGCCGGTCCGGAAGCGCCGCCTCGAGCTTGCTGCGGAGCTTGCTCACGTACACGTCGACCGAGCGGTCGCCGGGCGCGCAGCTCGCCGCCCCAGACGCTTCGGTAGAGGTCCTCCCGCCCGACGATCGGCCCCCTGGCGCGCGCCAGCGCCACCAGCAGCTCGAACTCGCGCACCGACAGCGTGAGCGCCCGCCCGCGGGCGAGCACCAGTCCCTCGTCGGGCCGGATCTCGAGCTCGCCCGCGTGGAGCGTCTCCGCTTGTCGGGCTCGCTGCGGCACTGGCAGAGGTAGCCACCACGGCGCGCAGCTGACATGGGACGACCGGCATCCGTTGCAAACTCGTGATCTAGTCGTGAACAACTGCGTAAACGCCGTGTCGCGCGCGGGGCGAGACGGCGCGAGGCATATCCTTGCGAGATGAGCTTCGTTGCCCGCGGCCAGGACGGCACGCTGCTGGAGCTCGTGGAGGAGGCGGGCCGCAACGTGCAGCGCTGCGGGCTGCTGCTGCACGACCTGCTGGTCGAGTATCCCGGAGCACGCCCCGCTCGCCCAGGACCTGAAGGTCTGCGAGCAGGAAGGCGACCGCATCACGCACGACATCATCCACCGGCTCGCCGGCCGCGGGCGCGTACGGGCGCCCGTTCGACGCCGGCGACGGCTACGCGCTCGCCACCGCGCTCGACGACATCGTCGACCACGCCGAGCACGTCGGCGCGCTGCTGAGCCTGTACGGGGTCGAGGCGCCGATGGAGCAGGCGGTCGAGTTCACCGACGTGCTCGTCGGCGCCGGCGAGCAGATCGCGCAGGCGCTGCGCTGCGCTGCGCACGGGCACCGACCTGGGACCGCACCTGGTCGAGATCCACCGGCTCGAGAACGAGGGCGACCGGCTGCAGCGCGACGCGGTCGCCTCGCTGTTCGCGGGCGGCATCGACCCGATGGTCGTGATCCGCTGGAAGGACATCTTCGAGTCGCTCGAGGCCGCGGTCGACGCCTGCGAGACGGTCGCCCACGTGCTCGAGGGGATCACGCTGAAGCAGCGCCGCGCGGCGCCGGCGGCGCTAGCTCGTCGGCGGGGCGCTGAGCTGCAGGCTGCGCGCCGGACGGATCTGCCGACCAGGAACGAGCTGGAAGTGCTGGCGTCGATCCCGCCGGCACCTGCGGTGACCACCGCGCGACCGGCCGCGACGACGCGGCCGCCGCGCGCTGGCGGTGGCGTAGACGACCAGTTCCTTTGGGCGACGCCCGGAGTGGTTGGTGACGGTCGCCTTCGACGGTGCCGCCGTTGGCGGTCGTTCGCTCAGCCGACCCGGTGACGCGACGAGCGTGCGCCGGCGCGCCGCTCGCGGGCGTCGCCTTCGCCGACCTTGGCCGTCGACCGCTCGCCGGCGTGCCGGCCAGCGTGACCTGGTCGTCGACCCAGGTGAGTTCGCGTGGGCGGGGATCAGCGGGACCCCCGTCGAGCGACGCGCGAGAGCCCGGGACGGTCGTTGGTGTAGAGCGTGTGCGCCGGCGCCGTCCCTGACGGTGATCTCGATCGGCACCTCGGCAGAGCGTCGAGCCGTCGTGTTGCGCAGCGTGACGACCGCGGCCGCCCTTCGCTGCTGTGCAGAGCGACGGCTCGACACGTGGACGCTTGATGCCGGCGCGGCCCGCGGCGAGCGCCTGCAGCGCCGTCGTCTGGGCTCGCGCGTGCCCGGCGTGGCGCTTGGCCTCGCGTTCGAGGCGGCGCGCTCTTTTCGGCGGTCGTCTCGCAGCCGGCCAGCGCGAGCGCGGCCAGCGCGAGCGCCAGGCCATCCTCACCCGAAGGCCCCGCTGACGTACTCGCGGGTGCGCTGCTCGCCGGGACGGTCGAAGACCTGCTCGCTGGTGCCGTACTCGACGAGCTCGCCGAGGTGCATGAAGGCGACGTCGTCGGCGACGCGGAACGCCTGCTGGAGGTTGTGGGTGACGATCACGATCGCGACGCTCTCGCGCAGCTGCACGATCAGCTCCTCGATCGTCGCCGTCGAGATCGGGTCCAGCGCCGAGCACGGCTCGTCGAGGAGCAGCACCTCGGGCTCGGCCGCGAGCGCGCGCGCGATGCACAGCCGCTGCTGCTGGCCGCCGGACAGCGCGAGCGCGGAGCGGTCGAGGTCGTCGCCGACCTCGTCGTAGAGCCCGGCGCGCCGCAGCGCGTCGTCGACCGCGGCGCTCGAGCTCGCGCGAGCGCCGGCGGCGGCGATGCCGCGCGGCGGCCGCTGCTCGGCGAGCGCGTAGGCGACGTTGTCGAAGATGCTCATCGGGAACGGGTTGGGCTGCTGGAAGACCATCGTCACGCGGCGGCGCAGCGTCGTTGACCTCGAGGTCGTGGATGTCGGCGCCGTCGAGCGTGATCCGGCCGCGCGGCGCCGCCCCGGCGGTGATCTCGGTCAGCCGGTTCAGCGAGCGCAGCAGCGTCGTCTTGCCCGAGCCGGAGGCGCCGATCAGGGCGAGCACCTCGCCCTGGCGGACCGCGCAGCTGACGTCGCGCACGACCCAGTTCTGCCGTAGGCCAGCCACACCGACTCGAGCGCGCATCCGCTCGCGCACCTGCGCCGCGGGCGGTCGTCGCACGCGCGCCTTGGCGGAGGCGCCGACGACGCCGCGGGCCCGGCAGCTCGCCGTTGCTGCGCTCGCGGGGGGCGCACGGTCGGCGCGCGGTCGACCTCGATGCGCCGCACCGGCGGCGGCATCAGCGGGTCCATCGCGACCGCCTCTCGGGCCGTCACCATTCGAGCCTCCGCGCGACCCACGAGGGCAGGAACCTGCCCGAGCCGCGTCCCCTCCGGAGCGACCCCGGCCCGACGCCCGGACCGCCGCGGCTGATGCGGGTCACGACGGCGTTCAGCGCGAGCACGATCACGAGCAGCACGAACGCGGCCGCGTAGGCCTTTTCGGGCGAGTTGCCTTCGCCGGCCGGCGAGTTGTGAAGACGTAGCTGGTCAGCGTCGAGCCGGTGCCGCGCAGGAGCCCGATCACGGGGCCGCCGCTGGCCGGTTCGGTGCGCAGCGAGGCGCCGAGCAGCATCGTGATCACGGCGGTGTCGCCGATGATCCGGCCCATCCCGAGCACCATCCCGCTGGCGATGCTCGGCCGGATCGACGGCAGCAGCACGTAGCGGATCGTCGTCGCGCGCGTCTTGCCGAGCGCGTAGGAGGCCTCGCGCATCCTCGGCGGCAGCTGGGACAGCGCCTCGCGCGTCGCCGCCACGACCAGCGGCAGCGCCAGCAGCGCCATGACCAGGCCGGCCACCAGGAACGACTGGCCCGCACCGTGCCGTTTTCAGCCTGCTGGGAGAGGAAGCCGAGGAAGCCCCGCGCGAACAGGATCAGGCCGAAGATCGCCAGCACGACGCTGGGCAGCGCCGGCGATCATTTCGATCGCCGACTCGACCGCCCGGGCCAGCCAGGACGGACGCCGGTACTCGGTGAGCCACACGGCGAGGGCGACCCCGAGCGGCGCGGCGATGGCGATGCCGATGGCGGTCACGATCAGCGTGCCCTCGATCGGGTCCAGGAAGCCCGCCGGACTGACTCTGGCGCAGCGAGGCCGCCGGCGAGGTCACGAGCAGGCTCGGGCGCAGGTAGGAGATACCCTTGATCGAGCATGTACACGACGATCGCGAGCGCCGATCACGCACAGCCCGATCCCGACCGACCCAGCAGAGCCAGTAGCAGAGGCGGTCGATGAGCGGCC
Organism: uncultured Solirubrobacteraceae bacterium; assembly: GCA_963758055.1. Taxonomy (GTDB): domain Bacteria; phylum Actinomycetota; class Thermoleophilia; order Solirubrobacterales; family Solirubrobacteraceae; genus Palsa-744. The sequence continues at coordinate 194,733 of CAVWTU010000003.1, read as the reverse complement.
AGGAGGAGGTGCGCTCGCGCGGGCGCTGCGTGACGGTCGGGGCGCTGGGTCCGGGCGTGAGCGTGCGAGGCCTCCATCAGACCCCGATCCCGTAGCGCTTGAGCGGCTGCTTGGCGGCCCAGCCGGCGAACGAGAGCAGCGCTGCGGACACCAGCAGCACGGCGGCGATCGCGTAGATCGTGCTCGCGATCGGGCCCGAGGACTGGCCGGCGAAGTTCTGGATGATCGTCGCCGCGAGCGGCCGTACGGGCTCGAACAGGAACGTGATCCCGTCGAGCGGGTTGGCGTCGAACGGCCGCCCGCCGGAGACCATCGCGAGCATGATCGCCTCGCCCAGGGCACGCGCGGTGGCGAGCACCGTGGGCGGCCGCGATCGCCGGCCTCGCGGTGCGCACCGAGACGCGCCAGATCGTGCGCCAGCGGTTGACGCCGAGGGCCGCCGAGCCCTCCCGCCAGGAGGGCGGCACCGATTCGAGCGCCGTCGCCGTGATCGCGACCATGATCGGCAGGATCATCACCGTCAGGATCAAGATGGCCGTCATCAGGTCGGCGCCGTTGAGCTGCACCACGTAGGCGACCGAGTGCTTGCGGGCGTTGCTGATGAGGTGGTTGTTGATCCACGGCGCGATGGCGAGGATCCCGATCAGGCCGTAGATCACCGACGGCACGCCCGCGAGCAGCCGGATGACCGGGTCGAGCACGCGGCGGACGTGCCGCGGGCGCGAATTCGGTCAGGAAGATCGCCGCCAGGGTCGAGCAGACCAGCGCCAGCAGCGCCGCGATCCCGGTCGTGATGATCGTCCCCCAGATCAGCGGCCAGGCGCGGAAATAGAGCAGCCTGTGGCCGGGCAGCGGGATGCCTTCGTGCATCGCCCGGAGCTGCGTGACGGGGTCGCCGCCGGAGCCGAACCAGCCGGGCCGTTGGCCGAGAAGGACGGCCAGGCCTTGCGCACGACGGTGAAGACCATCAGCCCGATCAGGGCCAGCAGCGCCACCGCCAGCGCGGCGAGCACGATCTCGACGCGGCGATCTTTGGCCGCCGCCGACCGGGGCGCCCCACACGCAGTGAGCGCACCCGGTCTCCGAGGCGGGCGGCGGATTGGCTACGGGAGTGCTCAGGCTCGGGCACGCCCGCGGTCTCTCGCTAGTGGATCGCGATCCAGTTGGAGTTGATGATCGATTTCGTGGTCTTGTTGCCGCTCGTGACCCATGCGAGGAACTTCAGCGCTTCGCCTTTCGGGGCGCCCTTGGTGACCATCCAGAAGTTACGGACGCCGAGATACTGGCCGGACTTGGCGTTGCGCAGGTTGCACGCGATGCCCTCGTAGCCGACCGGGTTGACGCCGCCGGTGAAGGCGAACGACACGAAGCCGATCGCCTGCTTGTCGGCCGTGACCGCGTTCTGCTCGAGGCCGTTGGAGGTCTCCTGCGAGGCGCTGGGGGAGATCTTCAGCGTTTCGCCGAGGAAGATGTGCTGGAAGGCGTCCTGGGTACCGGACGCGCTGTCGCGGTCGAACAGGTCGATCGGCCCGCGTGATCTGGCGCGCCGGGCACTTCGCTCCAGTCGCGGACCCGCCCGGTGAAGATGCCTTCGACGCTTTCCTGGGAGAGGTTGCGAGATCGGGTTGGCCTTGTTGGTGATGATGCACACGCCGTCGCGTGCGATCTTCGTGAACACGAGCCCTTTGGGGTCGCGTCGGGAGCGGGTCGCGCGAGGAGTCGCCGATGTCGAAGCGGCCGCTCGCGGCGCCGAGATGCCGATGTCGGACTGGCCGCCGCTTGACCTGCGGGGCGGGGATGTGAGGGTACGCCTTGTGGTAGGCGGCGGCGAGTTTCTGCGCCAGCGGCAGCACGGAGGTCGAGCCGCCGATGATCAGGCGCTTGGCGGCGAAGGCGGGCGCCGCCAGCGCGAGGATCACCACGAGTGAGGCGATGAGGACACGGTGCGAGCGCACTATCTTGCTCCTTTGATCGAGAAGTTCGTGGAGACGGGCTTCAACTACGAGGCCGGGAACAACTCCAAGCGGCCGATCGTTGCGGTCGGCCGGGTTGCGGCTCACCCCGGGCGCAGAGACTGTCGCTCCCCCCGGCCGCCGTTGTTTCGTTTTTGTGAACGCGGCGGCGGAGCGCACATGTTTTCGTGTTTGTGAACGATGCGTGCGCGCGGCCCGCTCATGTGTCGTTTTTGTGAACGGCGTTGCTTTTCGGTCGCCGGCCGTGTGAGGGTGGCGGGGGTCCGCCGAACGGCGAGGCGCTTCGTGCTCCGTGAGCGTGCCTCGTCAGGCCCGTGCCGGTAGGACCTCACCGGTCGGCCCCGACGGCCGCTTCTCCATGACAGCCCAGCCACCTAGATGAGCGACGACCACAAGCCCCCCGAATCGAGCGCGACCAGCGCTTCGAGCAACGGCGGCGGCGACCGCTCCGTCCCGTGCTGCCGTGCGCAGCGGTCTTGCGCATAGGCGCAGCCCGGCCCTCGTGACGCTCGGCAACGTCGCGAGCGCCACGCAGCGCTTCCTCTTCAAAGACACGCTCGCCCTGTTCCTGATGATCGCCTCGATCGGGCTGGCGGTCGCGTTTGCGCTGCTGCTGAGCTCGGTGCAGCCGAGCAGCTCCGGCACGCAGGTGCCGATCAGCACGGTGCAGAAGCTGGCCAAGCACCACCAGATCTCTGCCGCGCTGTCTGCTCGACCACGACGACCGTGTCGAGGTCAAAACCACGACCACGACGCCGGTGCTGCTGGCGAACGGGACGCTTCCTCCCGAACCCGCGAAAACCAAGACGAAAACGAGCCGCAAGGCCGCGGGCACCGCGACGACGCAGGCTGCGAGCAAAAAAGAAGCGGCTCAGCAGGGCAAAAAAGCCGTCGAAAAGGCGCATACGGGAGCGCAGAAGGAAGCCGCGGCCGGGGCCCTGCCCGTGGCCCAGCAGGCGTTGTGGGCTTCGTATCCGGCGTCGGGTGCGCAGACCCAGCAGTTGACGAATGAATTGGTGGCGAGTGGCGCGGTGTTGGCGGTGGATCAGCAGTCGTGGAAGTCGACGCGCACGATCGTGGTGCAGTTTTTGATCCCGATCTTGTTGTTGGTGTGTTTGTTCTCGCTGTTCATGAGGGTCGGGGCGGAGGGCGCGGGGGGTGGGATCGCGTCGTTTTCGTCGTTCACGGGGAAGGGTCGTAAGAAGGGCAAGGGCCGCACGGAACGGATCACGTTCGCCGATGTGGCTGGGGCGGGGGAGGCGGTCGCGGAGCTGCGGGAGATCCGGGATTATCTGGCTGACCCGAGCAAGTATTTGGGGGTCGGGGCGGCGGCGCCGAAGGGTGTGTTGTTGGTGGGTCCTCCGGGGACGGGCAAGACGTTGTTGGCGAAGGCGGTGGCGGGTGAAGCCGATGCTTCGTTCTTCTCGTTGTCGGGCTCTGATTTCGTGGAGTCGTTGGTCGGTGTCGGCGCGGCCCGGGTGCGGGACCTGTTTCGCAAGGCGCGCAAGGCGGCGCCTTCGATCATCTTCATCGACGAGTTCGATGCCGCGGGGCGTAAGCGTGGCGCTGGGATCGGCCAGGGCAACGACGAGCGTGAGCAGACGCTGAACCAGATCCTGGTCGAGATGGACGGCTTCGCCGGCGATGGGGGGCTGGTCGTGATGGGCGCCACGAACCGTCCGGACATCCTCGATCCGGCGTTGCTGCGTCCGGGCAGGTTTGACCGGCAGGTCGTGATCGATACGCCCGGATGTGCATGGGCGTCTTGAGATCCTGCGGTTGCATGGCGGCAAGCGGCCGCTGGCACCGGACGCCTCGCTTGGAGGAGGTGGCGCGCGAGACACCCGGGTTCAGCGGGGCGGAGCTCGCGAGCGTGATCAACGAGGCGGCGCTGCTGAGTGTCCGTGATGGGCGCGGACAGATCGACCAGAAGACGCTCGAAGAGGCCATCGACCGGGTCGTCGCGGGTCCTGCCAAGCACCACATCCTGACCGAACACGAGCGTTGGCTGATCGCGATCCACGAGGCCTCCCACGCCGTCGTCACGGAGGCGCTGGGTCACGCCACCAGCACCCGCAAGCTCTCGATCGTCGCGCGTGGCCGCCAGCTCGGGACCGCGGCGCACATGCTCTCCGATCGTGACCAGTTGATCATGAGCCAGCCCGACCTGGAGAGTCAGCTGATCGTGATCACCGCGGGTCTCGCGGGCGAGCGGCTCGCGTTCGGGCACACCTCCACGACCGTCAACGACGATCTGCACGCCGCGACGAACCTCGCGCGCACGATGGTCACCTCGTTCGGGATGTCCGAGGCCGTGGGTCTGGTGACGATCGGCGAGAAGGGCGGGGAGGTGTTCCTCGGTGCCAGCCTGCAGGACCTCGGATCCGTCGGGCCGCAGACCCTGAACCTGATCGACGCCGAGATCCAGCGCCTGGTCGGCGAAGCCGAGACCCGCGCCGCGTCGATCCTCGAGCGCAACTGGTCAACCGTCGAGGAGACCGCAAGCGCCCTGCTCGAGCAAGAGACCCTCTCCGGGGTCGCGCTCGACGCCGTCCTCTCAACCGTCCAAGAGATCTCGCTCGAGGAACTGCGGGGCCTGCCCCGCCTGAACGGTAGGCGCGACCCCGAGCAGACGTCATGAGGCCCCACCGGCCCTCGCCGGCGCTGGTGGTGGCCCTGGTCGCGCTGGTGTTCTCGACCACCGGGCTCGCCGACGCCGCGCGCCACGCCGTCGTCAGCGCGATCGGCGGGCCACCCGCGTCACGCACCAAGCCGCACGCCGGCGGCGATCCTGCTGCTCGGCAAGAACGGCAAGTTCCCGGCCTCGGCGATCCCGACAGTCAACGAACGCCAGCCAGCGTCGGGGGCAAGACCGCCGACGAAGCTCGCAGGCACCTGCCCGCCCGACACCGTCGACATCGGCACCTGGTGCATCGACTCGGCCCCCTACCCGCTGACCAAGGCAGACCTCGGCAAGAACAACTTCATCTGGGCGAGCAAAGCGTGTGAGGCCGAAGGCGGCTGGCTGCCCTCGGCCTCGCAGCTGCTCGGCGCGGCCGAACGGATCAAGCTCGAGTCGATGATCCACGACTCGCCGCTGACCGCCACGATCAACCTCGACCCCAGCGCGGGCTCAAAGACGAACGCGAGATGAGCTCGACGCTGGTGACGACCGAAGCGGGCTCGGCCGCCGCCGGCTCCGAGGGCGTCAGCGAAGGCGCCACCGGCAACCCGCGCCAGGGGCAGGCCAACCCGGTCCCGCTGCCGGCCAACCCGCTGCCGGAATCGCTGCAGTACGTGACCGTCTACAACAACGACACACAAGGGCGGCTTCGCCGGATCCGAGCCGGTGTCACAGCGCCGAGAACTTCCGCTGCGCCTTCGACCTCTCCCCCGGCGCCAGCGATCACTCGTAGCGGCGCAGTGCCTCGAAGCGTCCGTGAGATCGAAGCGATGACCGGAGTCGACGCCGCTGCGGATCTCGCTACTCGACGCGGATGGACCCGTGCGCCGACGTGGCGCCGCGCGCTCGCCTGCGCGTCGCTCGCTCTGTGCGACCCGGCGGCAGCGCGCAGGCGGTCATCCTGCCGGCGACCACGATCGACGGGCCGAGCCAGGACATCGTCGGCTTCGGCGGGGTCGGCGATGGCCGAAGACGGCACCGGCGGCCTGGTGTACCTGAAGCGCGTGGAAGGCGTGACGCACGTGTTCGTCTCGCGCTACGCTGGAAGGCCACTGGCTGGCGCCGATCCGGGTCGACGCCGAAGAGCCGTTCGCCGCCAGCTGGCCGCGGATCGGCGCCGCCGACGACGGCGAGCTGATCGTCGTGTGGGCGACGCCGTTCGCGACCGAACACGACAAACCGGTCTACGAGCTGATGGGCGCGGAGCTCGGGCCCGGCGTCGCGAGCATTTCGGCCAGGCCGATCCTGATCGACCCCAACATCGAAGAAGCGACCGGCACCAGCCCCGACCTCGCGGTCAGCTCCACCGGCCAGGCGGATGTCGTCTACCGCGTGGTGAACCGCGGCGTCAGCGGGGAAATCACCGCTGCTGCGCCCCGGCGACGTGGTCGAGCAGGTGCGCGTCGCCCACTTCGACGGCGAGCGCTGGCCGAGCCTCGGCGCGATCAACCGCCACCCCGGCGTCCTCGATGCGCCCGCCCACGGAAGCCAATGCCCCGAAGATCGCGATCGGGCCGACCGGCAACGGGGTCGTCGTCTGGCAGGAGCCGGAAATCGCAAGGCGTGGCGCGCATCTGGGCACGGCGGCTGTTCGGCAGCCAGCTCGACTACGTGATGCCGGTCAGCGCGAGCAAGCTCAACGGGCCGCGAAATCGTCCAGGACGCCGACGCTCCGAGCGTCGCGTTCACCAAGCTCGGCCAGGCCGATCGTCGCCTACCGCCAGCAGGCCGGCCCCGGGCTCGCCGCTGCCCGGCCCGCGCATCTTCCTGAACATCGCTCCCGGACGGCGAAGCGCAGAGCGGCGCCGAGTTCCTCGGCGCCGTCGTCTCGCCGACACGGAAGTACGCGGGCGGCGGCGCAGCCGTCGTCGGGCCCGCCGAGCATCGACATCGACGAACGCCGGGAAACCCGGCTGCTCTACGACGCCAACGGCACGCCGCGCGTGATCGGCGGCAACGATCAGGGATCCTCGACCAGCGGCTCACGCTCGGGCCCCGCTTCGCCGGCTCCGAACAGGCTGCGGTCAGCGTGATGAACCCCGAAGGCGGGGGAGTATCGGCGTGGCCCAGCGCCGACGCCCGCGGACACCCGGCGGTGGCGGTGCGCGAGGACTTCCCCGGCGGCGCCGTGCAGACCGGCCTCGCTCAGCGGCGGCGGCGGCGGCGAAGTCGCGGAACTGTCGGTCGGGCGCTCGGGTCTCGGCGACGGGCTCGTCGGCTTCCGCCAGGGCCGCTCGGAAACGCCGCGATCGTGGCGGCGCAGGTCACCGCGCCGCCCGCCAGTTCGCCGTCACCGCGCCGAAAGGCTGGATCAAGCCCACCGCAGGCGGTCGTCTCCTGGCGCCCGGCCGCGAGCGCGAACGGCCCGCTCGCCTACAAGGTCGTGCTCGACGGCCACGCGCTGCGCGCGGCCCCGGGGGCGCTCAGCATGAGGATCAGCCCGCGCCTGCTGGGCGACGGCACGCACAAGGTGCAGGTGCTGGCGACCGACAGCGACGGTCAGGCGACGCTGACCTCGCCCGTGTCGATCAAGATCGACGGGCGCCCGCCACAGGTCAGCTTCACGCGCGTCGGCGGTGGCAGCGCCGTCAGCGTGCTCGTTCGCGACCCGTACTCGGGCGTCGATTCCTCGGCCGTGAGCGTCAGCTTCGGCGACGGTAGCTCCGCGCACGGCCGCAAGCGTTTCCACCACCGCTACGCGGCGTGCGGGCGTCTACTGAAGTCGTCGCCCACGTGCGCAACAAGCTCGGCTTCCGGGCCACCGTCCGTCAGCTGGTGAGCGTCAAATGAGCCCGCCCGGAGCCGGCACGCCGTCCCGCGGCCGTCGGCTGCTCGCGGCAACTCTGATCGCTTCCTGCTGCTGGCCGTGCTGGCCGCGGTCACCGCCGCGCCGCGCGAGCCGACGTCTTCGGGCCCAGCCAGATCCTGTCCGTCGGGCGCCTGGAAGGCTTCGAAGCCGAGCAGCAGGCCAAGCAGGCACAGGACAGCGCGGTCTCGGGCAACGGCGAGTACGTCGTGTTCGACGGCGCCTTCGGCGGCAAGACCGGCGTGTTCAGGCGCGATCTCGCCAACGACGAAGTCCAGGTCGTGGCCGAAGGGGACGCCGAACTCCCCTCGGTCAGCGAAAACGGACAGTACGTCAGCTTCACGACCAACGAACGGCTGGACCGGGAGAACGACACGAACGTCTCCCCGGACGTCTATGTGCGCAACATGGACATCCCGGCCGCAGGTCCCTGCAGCGCCGAATGGGAACAGAACGGCGAACCGTGCGCCTTCACCATTGCCTCCGCGGTCGACGGATCCTCGCACGGGCTCGAATACGAGTACGAAGTCGAACACGGGGAATACTCTTCGGAAAGGGCCTTCCAGGAAGCCCACTACGGGTCCATCGCGGCGGGGCGCTCGGCGCTCGACGCCCGCGGCAACGAGGTGGTCTTCGTCACGATCGCCTACTCGGATCTGAATGGGCCCGAACAGCCCTTCGTCCCGAAACTCCAGGTCCTCGTGCGCTACCTGGACACGAAACGCACCGAGCTCGTCAGCACGGCCTACCGCGAAGGCCACGAGACCTCCGAACCGGTCCCCGTGGAAAGGGAAGCGTTCCGGGGGGCGGTCTTCCCGGGTGGTGACACGCCGCCCGCCTTCCCCTCGAGGGGTCAGTACGCCGGCGCCTCGCTGAGCGCCGACGGGAACGCGGTCGCCTGGATGGCCAACTCCGTCGGCCAGCAGGCCCCGACGCTCTCGCACGAGAACCTCGAAGGCGAATACGACGAAGCGCTGTGGCGGCGAAATCGGTGAATCCGGCGATGGCCCCACGAGACGAGTGACGGGCGGGTCGGACCCGCTGACTGCGGGCTGTGAGGCGAGCGGCGAGACGGTCTCCCCGCGAGCCGAGTCGCTCGCCGACCCCTGTCAGGGCCCGTTCAACACCAGCGGAGGGCGCCTCGGAGCCGGCAGCGCCGGTCTGTACGCGGGAGCGCCGGCGGTGAACTTCATTCCACGACTGAGCGCAGACGGGCAGAAAGTCGCCTTCATAGCCACCGCCCACTACATCCCCAGCGGCGAAGAATCGAGTGCGACCGAAGGCGCGACCGACCTGTACGTCGCCGACATGGCCGCCGGTCTGACACGAGTCCAGGCGCTGCGACGGGTAACGGCGGTGTCCGGGGGCGATAGCGCCCGTGGGGGGGCGATCGTCGATTTCACGATCTCGCCCGACGGCACCCAGGTCGCCTTCTCCTCCGCCCGCACCGTCTTCGACCTCGGCACGTTGTCGCTCGTCAGCCCTCCCGAAGCCGAAGCGCTCGCGCAGCAGCTCTATGAGGGCGACCTCTCCAACGGCACGCTCACGCACGTGACGATCGGCTACGAAGGCCAGCGCACCGAATCACTCGGGGCGAACAACAAGCCGACCGGATCTCCGGACTTCTCCGCCGACGACTCGCTGCTCGCCTTCTCCTCGCCGCTGTTCAACCTCGTCTACGGAGACGGCAACAGCGCCGACGACGCGTTCGCGGTCCAAAAAGTCATCTTCCGCGACGAACCGCCGACCCAGGTGATCTCGCCGGCACCACCCAACCCGGCCGTCGAACCCGTCTGGCAGCTGAGCGTGACGGCGACCCCCGGCAGCTCCGGAGGCGCGACCGTGTACGTCGACGTTCCCGGAGCGGGCTCGCTGCGGAGCACCGCACGCGGCACGATCAAGATCACCTCGAAGGCCAAAGGCGCGGACAGCACGCGTCTCGCGCGGTCGTTCAGAGCCGCCAGCTCGCGAGCGCCTCGCACAGCGCCGCGGGCGCGGGGCTCGTCGAGCTGGCCCTGAAGCCGTCGAAGAGCTACTGGAAGAACCTCGAAGCCCCACACGGGGTGCTCACGCAGCTGAAGGTCAGCTTCGTCGCGGCCGGCCACCGGACCCTGTCCCAGACGGTCTCGCTGACGCTCCACCGCGCGAAGCCCCGTCCCGCGACCACGCGCCGCGCGCGCCGGAGGCGGGCATGATGCGCCTGCGCTCGACCCTGACGGTGGCGCTCGCCTCGCTGGCCGTCGCATGGGCGCTCGTCCCGGTCGCCGCGGCGCGGGCATCCGAAGGCGGCGAAGCTCCCACCTGGCGCCTGGAACAACCCGTTCCCCCGGAACTGCCCACGGGCCAGAAATCGTCCATCCCGACGGGGCTGGGGCGCATCGGGGACATCGAGTTCTGGGCGCCCAACCGGGGCCTGCTGATCACCGCGGGCAACTCCAGCATCAAGCCCGGCGTGTGGTACTACAACGGCACCGGCTGGCGCGAGATCGCCAGCGTGTGCGGGGCCACCGACGGACGCATCGCCTGGTCGGGTCCGGAAGAATTCTGGACCGTCTCGGACGGGCGCAGGGGGCAGTCCACGGCGGAAGGCAACCCCCCGCTCGCCGACAACACGCTGTGCCGTTTCGCCCCCGCCAGCGAAGGCGAACAGCGCCCGCTGGAAGTCGTCGACTCCTACGGCTCGCTCGCGTTCCTGCCGAGCTCCTACCAGGCGATGGACGGGGCCGGATGCCTGTCCCCCGGAGACTGCTGGTTCGCCGGCGGGGCGCTGCCCGACGAACAGACCGGTTCGTTCCACCTCCACTGGGACGGACACGAGCTGCTGGCCGAACCCGGTCCCCAGGGCCATGTAGTGAGCGCGATCACCCACTTCGGCCCGGTCCTCTACGAGGGCGTACATGTGGAACCCGGGGACCTCGACAGCGAAGAAGAACCGCCCACCGAACCGTCGGTGCTCCACGCGATCGAGCCGACCGGGGTGCAGCCCACCTTCGTCTCGCTGTTCCCCACCGACTTCGCGCATGGAAACAGGCGCCTGCCGGTCTACTCCACCGGTGAGGCGCCACAAGCCCTCGCGGGCCCGCTGCTGGGAAGCGACGAAGGCGCTCTGTGGGCCGCCTTCAACCCCGTCCAGGAGACCAGCGAACCCAATTCCGGCGAGGTCACGATCATGCGCGAGAACCAGGCCGAAGAATGGTCGCAGCTGCTCGGCCAGAACACCGACCCGCCGGCAGGCAACCCGTTCAAGCCACCGGACCCGGAACACACCGAAACCGCGCCGCTGGTTCAGGGGATCGCGCCTGAGCCGCCGAACGGGGACGAAGCGGCCGAAGGCAGCGAACACGCACTGCTCGCGCTCGCTTCATCGGTCGAACAGAACAACGAACGCTCGGCGCTCGCCAGCGATCGCCACGATCGGCTCCGACGGCGCCCTCTCGAGCCCCACGACGCTGCCCGAAGGAGCCGAGCTGAAGGAAGTCGGGCCGCTCGGCTACGCGTCCGATGTCGTCTGCCCGGCCCCCGAAGACTGCTGGCTCGCAACCAGCGAGGGCTACCTCTTCCATCTGGCGAGAGCGGGCGACCGCGTGCTCGCCGAAGACCAAGCCCCTGCGCTCGCACTCGCCGCGGGCGACCCGATCGCATCACGCCCCAAGGACGAAGGCGTCCCGCAGACGATCCCTGACGCGCTGCCCGAAGACGACTCCGGGCTGCCCACCGAACCGCCCGCCGTGGTCTCCGAAGCCAAGGAAACGGCGAAACGGGAAGAAGGCTTCCAGCTGCTGCCGCTGATCTCGGGCATCAAGACCAAGATCGTCAAAGGCTCGACGCTCGAAATGACCTTCAAGCTGTCGGTCAAGGGCCGCGTCCAGCTGATCGCGAAGCGCAAGAAGCGGGTCGTCGCCGAGACCAAGTCGCGGACCTTCGAGCCCGGGCGCAGGAAGCTGCTGCTGGCGCTCGATCGTAAGCGCTGGCCCACCGAACTGAAGCTCGACCAGAAGAACCTCGCGCCCCTCAAGAAGATCCCGCTGACCTCGAGCAACGTCGAAAGCGTCAGCACGGGGTTCGGGGTGCTGCCGCAGGTGCCGTCCTTCGCCGGTCCGGGCGGGCTCTGATGAAACCGGGGACCGCTAGAGGACGCGCCGCGGCACGGCGCCGCCGCCGCCGTCTGCGCGGGCTGCTGGCGGCCGCCGTTGTCCTGGCGGCTGGTGCTGCTGGCGGCGCTCGCCGTGCCGTGGACCTCGTCGGTACCAGGCGCCGCCGGCGCTTCACCGGAACCGGAAGTGAGCGTGCAGACCGACGACTCGGTGCCGGCGCGCGATGTGACCCTGATCGGCTCCTCGCCGGGGGAGTCGCCCGGAGAGACCTGGGGCATCGGCGAAGTCGGCGAAGACAACTCGGGCGTCTTCCAGGTGGTTCGCTACACACAGCAGGGAGGGTGGGAAAGGGCCCCCGAACCGCGCAGCAAGACCGGCGAACCGCTGAGAGGCTTCCAACCCGACCCGACGGCGCTGATGGGCGCGACGACCGCGGCCGGCGACGGAGTGCTCGTCGGCAGGGTGGGGCGCGAACGGATGCTGCTCGTGCGCAATCCCGGCGGCGCCTTCACCCAGGTGCCCGTCCCCGAGGAAGGGCCGGGGGCGCTGCTCGGGCCGAGCGAAGAAATCTACCTCGAAGGGCGCACCCCGCTGATCGCCCCACTGGATGAAGGCGGGCACGCGGGAGCGCTGCTGGTGCCGATCGACAAGGACCCAGAAGCCAACGAAAGCCGGGTCCTGCACTGGAACGGCGAAGCCTGGAGCGAAGAGCCGATCGAAGTGCCAACCCACGAAGGCGAAGCGACGACCGGCTTCAGGGTGCTCGCGATCGCCGACAGCTCGCCCTCGAACGCCTGGCTGCTCGCGCAGCTGTCCGGAGCCGGACCCGAACTGGCGCTCTTCCACCGCGACGAAGGCCATTGGAAGGAGGTCACGCCGGCGCCGCTGACCGCCGAGGGACGGCCGTTCTCCGTACCCGGGGCCGGCGGCGTGCCGCACTCGACCGGCCAGTTCCTGACCGTCACGAGCCGGGGGGTATGGATCGACGGCGAACTGCTCGAACACTCCGCCCCGGTGACGATGTTCTTCAAGCCCTCCGGCGAATCCGAAGAAACGACCTCGGGCGAAGTGACGCGGGCCTGGTGCAACCCGGAAGAATTCTTCAAGGGGGAAGGTTGCGACGCGGCGTTGCCACAGGCGCTGCCCGTGGATCGCTCCAGGAGCTTTGCCTGGGCGGGCGCTTCCGGCGGGAGTCCCTTCGGGGAACGGGTCATCACCGGGCTCGGCGAAGGCGTCACGCTGCGTCTGGAAGGCGAAAGCTTCCAGAGGGTGCTCTCGCTCGGGGGCTCGCGGGCTCCCAACGATCCCGGCGGCACGTTCGGTGCAGCCTTCTCTTCCGCGCGCGAGGGGTGGCTGGGCGACGACGAAATGCCGATCCACCTGACCCTCGACCCGGCGCCCGACCGGCTGGACCCCTACCCGACGCCGTTCAGGCACACGCTGACCGCGATCGCCCCGCAGCCGGGCGCACCCGTCGGGGCGCTCACCAGCCAGGCGCTGGCGGTCGGCGACAACGGCGAGGTCGCCCGCTACCTGCCGGGCCAGGGCTGGCAGCCGGAACCGTTGCTCGGCGCCAGCGGCCTGCGGACGCCGCGCCTGAGGGCGGTGGCGTGGCCGACGCCCGCGCGCGCCTTCGCGGTCGGCGTGCTCGGAGAAATGTGGCTGTGGCGGGCCGAGACCGGCCTGTGGGAAAAAGATCCGGCCACACCGCTGAACTTCCGCGGCAACCTGCTGGGGATCGCCTTCCAGCCCGGCGAACCGGCCCGCGGCTACGCCGTCGGACAGCAGGGAGTGCTGCTCAGATACGGCAAGACCTGGACACAGGAAGCGGAAGCGGGTCTTCCGCCGGAAGCCCGGGGCGCGAGCTTCACCTCGATCGCGTTCGCCGGTTCGGAGGCGATCGTCGCCTTCCGTGTGGTCCACCAGGAAGCCGGCGAAGCCCCCCACTACACGGGCGGGGTGCTCGTCAACGACGGCTCGGGCTGGCAGCCCGACCAGGCGGCTGACGCGGCGCTGGAAGGCACGGTTCCGTGGGCCGTGGCGGCGCTGCCCGACGGCGCCGCTGCGGTCTCGGCCACCGCCGGCGGCCTCCCCGGGACGGCGTCGATCATCGAGCGCAACGCGGCCGGCTCGAACTGGCAGGCGGCGCCGCCCTACCCCGGCGGCGAAGCGCCCGGCGCCCTGGCGCTGTTCCGCGAAGACGGCGCGCTGCGCGCGATCGGCTCCGGCGGCCTGCCGAACACGGCCCAGATCGAAGAGCTGCTCCCGCCGCCGGCGGGCTTCCCCCGAACCTGATCGCCCCCTATCCGCTGGCGAGCGGTTACGTGCACCGCCAGACGGCCGGCGGATGGAGCGACGAGGAACACGCGCGCAACCCGGCTCAGGACCCGCTCGGGGAATACAAGTTCTACGACGAGGTGTACGAGCCCGATCCCAGCGCGGCCGTGCTGATCAACGAAAACGGCACCGAAGGATGGGCTGTCGGTGGGTTCGTGAACACCCATCAGCCGCTGCTGAACACCGCCGACGTGGCGCGCTACCCAGCCGAAGCGGCGAGCACGCCGCCCGGGGTCAAGCAGGCGCCGGTCCAGCCGATCGCCAAGCAGGCCGGGCTCAACGCGACGGACGCGACCTTCGCGATCGGCGGGAACGCGGCCTGTGAAGCGGCCTGCGCCGACCGCGCACGTGCGGGGCTCGGGCCCGACACATGGCTCTCGACGGCCCTGCACCAGGGCCAGCGGGTGAACGGGCTGCGGGCATTCCTCTACACGGGCCCGCGCGTGACGAGCGGCGAAGGCCACGGCGGCACGACGGTCCCGTATCAGCGCGAGTTCGCGCGTTACGGCGAACTGCTCGGGTCCGCCGGAGCGCTGCCCGTGTATCCGACGCCGTCCAGGACCGACCGCACGCCCGGCGGCAGCGAGTGCGAATTCCAAAACGCCTTCGCCGGGTTCGCGGAACCGCTCGGCGCCGGCGTCCCGCCCGCCTCGGTGAGTCCGCTCCAGACGCGCGAAGTTCGCAATGAACGTGACACCGAACAGTGCGCCACCTACTACGCCTTCCGCTCTACCGGCAGCGGCGGGGCCGTGCGCGTGATCATGCTCGACACCTCCGCCTCCGGGCAGGAATGGGCAGCCGAGCGGGGGTGGCTGACAGCTGAGCTCGCGGGCGCCGCCGCTTCGCACGAACCGGCGATCGTGGTCGGAAACGCCGACCTGAACGCCCAGATCGCCTCTGGGGGGGTCGGTAGGCAGCAGGCCGAAGAAGCGGCCCAGGCGATCATCGCCGGCCACGCCTCGGCCTACTTCTACGACGCGCCCGAACAGAACATCGAGACGCCGCTGCAGAACAGCGCGATCCCCGCCTTCGGCTCGGGGACGCTCGGCTACTCCTCGGCGGTCAATGCCCAGCTCCAGGACTTCCTCGGCGCCAGCGGGTTCCTGCTGGTCCACGTCAACGCCTCGGCTCGGAATGCCCAGAACGTGGCCCCCGTGGAAGCCCGGCTGATCCCGAACATCGGCGAAATCGCACTTGAAGCCCAGGCGGGAACGCTCCTGCGGCGAAGCCAGGTGGCGAGCTTCGCCGGCCTCGCGCGACGGCCCCGCGCAGGTGGACGCTCCCAGCAGGCCCTGAATCAGAACGAATCGGTGCTCTACGTCCCGATTCCGGAGAACTGCGTGGGCAGCCTTTGTTCCCATCGCATCGCTCCCGAATACTCCTTCAGCTCCTCCAATCCCAGCGTCGGAGACTTCGTCGAGCCGAACACAGCATCACCGGAAGCCAACGCCGTGCTGCTTTCGGGCCCCAAGGAAGAACCGGTCCACCCGGACCCGGAATCGGGCCTGTTCTGTGCCTTCAACGCCGGAACCACACAGGTCACGATCAGCGCAGGGGGGCTCAGCTTCACGCTGCCGGTGACCGTCCAGGCTGGGAGCGTCCGACGCCCCTGCGGCACGGTCCCGTCGAATGCGGTTCTGGGGGCCACGCCGGTCCCGGTGCCGGTCAGCCCGAGCCCGTCGCCGACTCCCACGACCACACCGGCACCGGCGACCTCGCCCCCGCCGGTCCCGCCGCCGCCGGTGATCGTCGCCCCGCCCGTGGCCCACAAAGCGGCGCTCACGCCGTTTCAGACCCCGGCCGCGCTGGCTGTCCCGCTCCTGCCCTTCGTGCCCCCGCCCGTTCCCAGCCCCGCGCGGCCCTCTCCGCCGAGTGGCACCTCGGCGGTGACCTCGCCGGTCGAGGTCGCCCAGGAAGAAGAGGAGAGCGAGGAGGCGCCGGAGTCGGCCTCGGCCTCGGCCGTCGCCTACCGCTCGGCCGACCACGAAAGCCCGCCCTACTACCTGCTCGGCGTGCTCGTGCTGGCGGCCTTTGCGGGCGCTTCGCTTCGGCGACGCCCGCGCGGTGACGGCGATCGGGTCAACGTCGCGACGGTGAGTACGAACTCGCGCGAGGCCCAGCGGCGGTGGGGTGACGGCGGAGGTCGCTGAGTCGCGCAGAGGCTCTTCACATTCTCGCAACAGGACGGGGTTGCGGGTGGTGCAGAGTCTGTGGATGGTGGCCGCGCCGCGCCGGCGCGAGACATGCACGTCGAAGCGACCCTCGAAACCGAAGATCGGAGACACATGATCCCGTTCGGCCCGCGCATGCTGCGCGCCCTCACCGCCAGCGCCTGTGCAGTAGCCGTGCTGCTGCACGATAGTGCTGTCCGGCAGCGCGTCGGCCGCGGAAGTGAACGGGTATGGCGAACTGACGCGCTTCGGGACACCCCCCAAAAACGGCCGCCTCGCAGAAGCAGGACCCAACGAACTCAGCGAAGCGCGGACGCTCTCGATCGGAGTGGACCCAGCGGAAGAAAACAGCGTCTTCGTGCTCGAAGAACGCAAGGAGCCGGAACTCAACAAAGAAGAAACCCAGAGCACCCGCTTCCTCCGCCTGAAGAAGTTCACGGCATCGGTTTCGAAAGGGAAAACGACGTACTCCGAAGCGGCCTCGCACAGAGTTCGAAGAGACC
This sequence comes from uncultured Solirubrobacteraceae bacterium, assembly GCA_963758055.1. Taxonomy (GTDB): domain Bacteria; phylum Actinomycetota; class Thermoleophilia; order Solirubrobacterales; family Solirubrobacteraceae; genus Palsa-744. The sequence goes on along the minus strand of CAVWTU010000003.1, from coordinate 178,166 downwards.
TCACCGCACCTCACCTCGAATGCTCTGCGCCTCGAACAGCCCGCCGTGAACGGCCTCGCCGTCGATGCGAAGACGGGACGGCTGTTCCTGCTGGCGACGGACCTCCGTGCCGAATCGGACACGATCGACAAGACCCAGGGCGAAGGGGCGAACGAAGCGGTGACGGCGGCCTCGACGCTGTACGCCTTCAAGACCGCGGAACTCGCACCCGCCGGAGAAACCCACCTCGAAGCGCAATCCGACACCCCCGGGGTGGCGCTGCTCGAGCCGCAGGGGATCACGGTCGATCCCGCGACCGAAGAAGTGATCGTGCTCGCGCACGTCGATACCACCGGGAGCTCGAACGACTCGCTCAAGGCCGAAGGCGATCACTTCGTCCTCCAGCGCATCAAGCCGGGGGTCGGGCCCGGGACCACCTACGTGGACGCGACCAACAAGTTCAAAGAACACGCCGGCAGCCTGATCCTCAGCCCCACCTCGCCCGTCGTGGTCCAAGGAACCAAAGAAGGTGAAGAGCGCGTGATGGTCGACTGGGCCTTCGGACTGACGGAAGTGCCCTACGACTTCTCCTCGACCCAGGCGCCGGCGACGATCGGGCTCTCGCAGCCGTTCCCAGGCGGAGGCCCGTCAGGCGAAAACGAGCAGGAAGGCCTGCTGGCCGGTGCACAGAGGCCGATCGAACCCGAATCCAGCGAAGCGCCACTACCCGATGGGCGGGCGCCTGTCCGTGTCCCCCGAGGGGACGGTGTGGGGGCCCACCGACGTCAAGGACGAAGCGCTGGGCAGCGGCCTTGAAGCCCGCGAAGGCCTCGTCGCGATGACGGCGCTGAGCGGCGAACTGATCGGCTGGACCGGCGGCGCCCTCTCGCAGGGGAAGGCGATCAGCCAAAACTCATGCGTCGTGGAACCGCTCTCGCATGGCCTGCACGAGCAGATTGCGGCCGGCTCCGGCGGAGACGTCTTCGTGCTCGCTCCCCAGTTCCTGCGCCAAGAAGAAGAACAAGTCGAACTCGAGAAGAAGTCACGGTCATCAACCCGCGAAACGGGAGAATACGAAATCGATACTCGTCGAAAATCGTACTTTCGTCCCCCTGAAAGAACGCGTCAAGGGCCCGGCGATCATCGAGTTCGGACCCGGCGGGACAGGCTGCGAGGAAGCCGGCGCGGAAGGCGTCGAAGACGAAGTCAACGGCGTCGGCCAAACTCGAAGAAGCGCCGCCCGGAACCGAAATCACCTTCACCTCGGCGCTCAAACAGGCCGACGCGACCAAGGCCGAATGGACCTTCGAAGTCGAAGGCAAGCCCGAAACCAGGAAAACCGTCGTGAAGACCGGGGCCGAACTGCGCGTCAAGGCGCACCCTGCCCCCTATCGGAACCCGAGCGTCACGGTCGCGCTCACCGCGCTGGGCAAATACAAGGTGAGCGAGAAGGTTTACAGCGATGACCTCGCGAACCCGACCCAGTCCGAGTTCTCGAACGGGCACCTCGTCAGCCCGTCGTTCACGTTGGAACTCAAACACAAGCTCGAAATCACCCCCGGAAAGCCCGTCGGGACCTTCACCGTCGCTCCGAGCGAACCCGAAGTCGGCCAGAGCACCAACCTCACCGCGAAAGTAAGCGATCCGAACGGCAGCGAAGGCCAGCCGCTGAAATACACGTGGAATTTCGGCGACGGCACCACGAGCGGCCCTTCCACGTCCGCGACTGTGGCGCACACCTACAGCGAAGCCAAGAGCTACAGCGTCAAATTGACCGTCGAAGACAAACTGAAAAAGTCCGAAGTCTTCACGAAAACGGTGACGGTCAAGCCGACGCAGGGCCCCACCGGTCCGACCGGTCCCACCGGTCCCACCGGTCCGACCGGTCCCACCAACAGCACCGGCCCCACCGGTCCCACCAACGGTGGCGGCGGCTGCGAAGCGGCCTGTGGCGTCACCGGCGGTACCACCGGTAGCACCGGACACCGGCGGCGTGCTGTCCTACGCCGCGAGCTTCAGCCCGTCCTCCACGGTGAGCAAGTCCGGTTCGGTGACCGTGACCGTCAACTGCTCCGGTCAGAGCACCTGCGACGGGACGATCCTCCTGAAGACGGTCAAGGCCTACGCGGCCAAGAAGGGCAAGCACAAGGCGATCGTCACGCTCGGCAGCGCCGGCTTCAAAGTCGCCGGCGGCGCCAAAGGGGTGGTGACGCTGCACCTCTCTTCGCTGGGCCGAGCGCTGTTGGCCAAGTACCACCAGCTGTCGGCCCACGCGGTGATCGCCGCCACAGACGCCGCCGGCCATAGCCACCCGACGAGCGCGAACGTCACCCTCAAGCCGGCCAAGTCCAAGCACTGAGCCGGCCACCTGCTGTCGCACTGATCGTCCAGCCCGGTGTAGCCGGCATGTTGGCGCTATGTAACGACTATGTGATGGCGCCGTACCCCGAATCATAACTTTTGCGATCGAGGGCGCTGGCAGTCTTGCGGTTGGGGGCAAGTTGTTCCCCGGCGAGGGAGGGGCGGAGGCTCCTCCAGAAGCAACGGAACAAGTAAGCAACGGAATCTGCTACCAGGAGGTAGTCACCCAATGAAATCCCTGTCTGCCCGCAGGATCATTCCTGCGTGCGTGGTCGTCGGAGCACTTGCTTCCGCGGCCGTCATCCCGAGTGCCGCGAGCGCAGCCGAACAGTGCTCCGGCTCCAACATCCGCGGGAAAGGCTCGTCCGCACAAAAGCTGATCCAGCACAACATCTGGAACAAACAGTTCAACACGTCGGCGAACCCCGCCGCGTGCTCGGGCGTCAAACAGCCGACGGTCAAGTACGAATCGACGGGCAGCGGCGAAGGTCTCGAATCGTGGGGCGTGGAAAAAACGGTCCGGCCTGAACTCTGGTTCGGCCCCGGCAACGCGTTCATCGGCAGCGAGATCGCACCGAACGCCAAACAGTCCGGCGAAATCCTGAGCCACACCGCGAACAAAGAAGCCAAAGTCCTGACGATCCCGGTCGCTCAGATGGCGATCGCGGTCATCATGCACCTGCCGAAAGGGTGCAGCGTGACGGGCGGAGCGGCTACGACCGCCGGGACGATCGCACTAAAAGCGAAGACCCTCGAGGAGATCTTCGAAGGCAAGGTCACGCTCATGGAGGAAGATCCTCAACAAAGCCAAGTTCGTCGGTAAAACGACCGGAACCGGCAAGGAAGAAAAGAAGCTGGAGAAGGAAGAAGAAAAGGCCTGCAAGGCCGCGCCGATCAAGCGCGTCGTCCGCACGGACGGCTCGGGCACGACCGACCAGTTCAAGCACTTCCTGAACATCGTGTCCAAGAACAAGCCCGTGATCGGCTCGGAAACGTGGGCTCAGAATGGTGAAAAAGCTCTGAACACCACGTGGCCGAACGAAGGCACCGACCCCGTTGAAAAAGGCAAAGGCGGCGGTGGACTCGTGTCTGCGGTCGTGGCTACCGAAGGCAGCATCGGCTACGCGAACGTCGCGGACGCTCGTGCCAACGCGGCCTTCGATCCTGTAGCCGACGGCGGTACGGGTGGTCCTGGGACGAGCTTCTTCTGGGCCGAAGTCGAAAACGGCAAAGGCAAATATGCCAACCCGGCGACCAACGGCGAGCACAAAACGCTCGGCAACTCCAACTGCGCCGAAACTTCGTACTCGAACTTCGAAGGTACGAAACCGTTCCCGCCCCCGTCGACGACGGAAAACTGGAACGGCGTCGCAGCTGCTCTGACCCAGAAAAACTACCCCATCTGTGCCCTCACCTATGACCTCGCTGTAACCCACTACAAAGGGTTGGGCGAAGTCGGCGGTGCCCTTGAAGGCAAAGAAGGCAAAGAAACGGGCAACGAATGGAAAGAGCCGGAAGGCCTGGAAAGCGGCTTCGGCGAAGCAGGCGAGGCTCAGGCGGTCCGCGACTACATCAAATACGAGGTCAGCATTGGTACCGGCGGAGCGCAGCCAGCCGCTGAAGGCCAGGACTACCTCGGTGACCCCGAAAACGCGGAAGCGAAACTGAACATCCGCAAACTCGCCGAAGAAGGCGCAGAAAAAATCGAATTCTAGTCCGCTGGGACGCTTGCTCACGCGTGACAGCGTGAGGGGCTAGAAGTCGAGAAGCATCGATCGGCCGGGCGGTTAGGGACAGCCGCCCGGCCGATCACCGTTAAGCCGGGAGCGATCACCTCCGCGACAGTTCCCCGGCCCTGAAAACGGGGGTGTCTCCAAACCGCTGAACTGACGCGCCAAGGGGCCCCGTGCCGTGTCTCGCACCCACCGGCAGGGTCGGTTGCGGGCTCGCCGGTCGGCCCTGGCGAGCCTCGTGGGATCCGCGTGTAGCCGCTAGTCGTCCAGCGGGCGCGCGGGCGTCTCGGCGATCGCGAGGTCTTCGAGGGTCGCGTCCGGGCCATGGTCGGCGGCGGCAGCCAGCGTCTCCCACGGGCGCTTGACCGCGAGCCAGATGCCCCCGGCACCGAGCAGCGTCGCGCACAGGACCCAGCCGAGGGCTTCGGTGTCGAGGCCGATGTACTTCAGCCCCGAGGCGAAGATCACGAACGTGATCACCGGCCGGATGTAGCGATCGGGAGCGGACGAGGAGAACAGCGAGCCGACCAGCACGGCGGGGACGCTGCCGATGATCAGCGACAAGGTCACTCCGATTTCCACGTGCCCGAACGCCAGCGCGCCGAGCGCCGCGGCCGCCGTCAGAGGCACGGCCTGGGTGAGGTCGGTGCCCACGAGCTGCTTCGCCCCGATCATCGGATACAGGAACAGCATCAGGATGATCATCAGCGACCCCGATCCGACCGAGGTCATGCCCACGACGATGCCGCCGATCATGCCGATCAGCACCGTCCGCACCGGGCGCGGGACCACGTCCTGGATGAAGGCATAGCGCCCCTCGCCCGAGCGCAGGTCGAGCGTGTAGCGCAGAACCATCGCGGCCGCCCCCACGAGCAAAGCCGCCCCGAGGACGGTCTCCACATTCGTCTGGGCCGACTTCGAATTCCCCAGTTCGTGCAGCAGATAGGCGCCTAAGAACGCCATCGGCACCGATCCCAGCACCAGCCAGCGAACGAGCTTGATGTTGACGGTCCCTTTGCGCAGGTGCACCGTGGCGCCCACCGGGCGCATCACCACGGCTGCCACCAGGTCGCTGGAGATCGCGTGCGAGGGCGTGACGCCGAACAACAGGATCAGCATCGGCGTCATCAGCGCCCCGCCGCCGGCCCCGGTCATCCCGACCAGGAACCCCACGACGGCGCTTCCGAGCACGATGTAGGGATCTATATGCATGACTGGTCCTCGAGCCGGGTACATCCGAGCCGCATGTCGGACTCGTCATCCACCCGCGCTTCCTCCCGTCTCCCGAGCGGGCGAGTATAGGGCGAGATGTTCACATCGTCGAGGGAAATGGCCTTGGCCGCGGGGACACGGGGGATGGGGCGGCCGGCAGGGGTCCCCGCCGGCCCGGTCTCGCCGCGGAGCCCGGGAAGCGTCCGCTGCGGGCTGCAGAGCCGCCGCACGGGCCGAGACTTGTTGCGATGGTGTTGCCGTCGGTGGGCGCGGACATACCGGGGTTGCACTCGCTCGCGGCGGTGATTATGATCCGCCAGGCGCAACGAGATTTCACGAATCTCGACATTTCTTGGGGTAATCCGGACGAGGGGCTGCATCAGGGTCCGGGAGAGGCAAGGAGGCGGGGAGTAGATGAGTGTCGAGGCGGGGAGTGGGACCGACAAGGGATTCCTGAGTCCGCCTGTAGCGATCCCAAGTGGGGGGCTACGGCGCCGCCGGCGCTTTACGCTGGCACCGGGGATATCCGAGGCGCGCGGGCCGAGTGCCTGTCTGCGCCGGGACGCGCTGTTCCGCCGCATGCTGCTTATCGCCGACCTGCTGGCCGTCGCCGGCGCGTTCGTGATGACGGTCGAGCTCTCGCACCGCTCGGTGGCGCTCACCTGGTACGCGCTGGCCGCACTGCCGATCGTGGTCGTGTGCGCCAAGCTGCTCGGCCTCTACGACCGCGACGAGGCGCTGATCCGCAAGACGACCCTGGACGAGGCCCCGAAGCTGTTCGAGCTGGCCACGCTGGTGGCGCTGGTGGGGTGGCTTGCGGGCGGGATGTTCGTGTCCGGGCACCTCGACCGTCACGAGGCCCTGTTCCTGTGGCTCTCGCTGGCGTTCCTGCTCGTCGTCATGCGCGCCGGGGCCAGGCAGCTGGCGCTGCGCATCGCGCCGATCGAGCGCTGCCTGTTCATCGGGGATGAGCTCTCGGCCGAGACGATCCGCTCGCGCCTGACCGGGCACGGCGGGGTCCGCGCCGACGTGGTCGCGCACCTGGACCTCGACAAGGTCGCGCCGTGGTCCACCGACAGCTTCTCCGAAGCCCGTCTGGCCGAGATCCGCGACCTCGCCCAGACGCTGGACGTGCACCGGGCGATCATCGCTCCCCGCAGCGTCGACGCCGGCGAGATGCTGAACCTCGTACGGACGCTGAAGGCCGTCGGCGTTCGCGTCAGCCTGCTGCCCCGCCTGCTCGAGGTCGTCGGCTCCTCGGTCGAGTTCGACGACGTCCACGGCGTCACCCTGATGGGGGTCCGGCGCTTCGACCTGACCCGTTCCTCGGCCCGCTTCAAACGTATCTTCGACCTCCTCGGGGCATCCGTCGGGATGATCGCCATCTCGCCCCTGCTGCTCGTGATCGCGGTTGCCATCAAGCTCGACAGCGGCGGCCCGGTGCTCTTCCGCCAGCTCCGCGTGGGCCGCCACGGCAAGCGCTTCTACATGCTCAAGTTCCGCACCATGTGCGACAACGCCGAGGAGCTCAAGGATGGCCTGCGGGACCGCAACGAGGCCAAGGACGGGCTCTTCAAGATCGCCGAGGACCCGCGCGTCACCCGGGTCGGGCGGATGCTGCGCCGCAGCGCGCTGGACGAGCTGCCCCAGCTGTGGAACATCGTGCGCGGGGAGATGAGCCTCGTCGGTCCCCGGCCGCTGGTCGTCGACGAGGACCAGCGTGTGGAGGGCTGGCACCGCCGTCGCCTGGAGCTGATGCCGGGAATGACCGGCCCCTGGCAGATCCTCGGACCGGCCCGCGTGCCGCTACGGGAGATGGTCGCGATCGATTATCTGTACGTCGCCAACTGGAACCTGTGGAGCGACGTCAAGATCCTGCTGCGCACCGTCCCCCACGTACTCTGCCGTCGCGGTCTCTGACCGGGGCCACGGACAGCCGCCGTTCGCGGCGCTCACAGGGAACGTTCGAACCCTCCACGGGCCAGTCGTCGTACTGACTGCGAGCCGCGCGGCGCCGTTCATACAGCGCTTCGTCGCCGCGGGCCGCGCCACGGCACATGAGCACGACCATGGCCACCGTCGTGAGCCACACGCTTGGGATGATGAGCAGCAGCGTTGACATCTGGTCCTCCGGCCTCCGCGGGTTGGATCGCTCCTTCCGCATCGGCCCTGCGGGCCACAGGCTTGAATGCTCCGCTCAGCGGCGGCCGGAACGGCTAGTCAGCGCGAGCAGCGCCTGCTCGATGCGGTCGCACACGAGCGCCTCGGAGAAAAGGCGCTCGGCCTCCCCCCGGGCACGCCGGCGCACCGCTCCCGGGTCGGTCTGCAGCCGCGAGAGCAGCTCTTGGATCGCCTCCGCCATCCCCTCGACGTCACCCGGCGCCAGCACCGCGCACACCTCCGCGGAGACGCCCTCGCTGGCTCCGACCTCGCTGGTGGCCACGACCGGCACGCCCGCGGCGAGGGCCTCCGACACGGTCAGCCCGAAGGGCTCGTAGCGGCTCGCCTGCAGCAGCACGTCGCTGGCGTTCAGCTCGCCGGGGATCCGGTCGGGCGGCATCGGGCCGATGTAGGCGGCGTTCGGGGTGAGGTCCTCGAGCAGGCCCGTGTAGTCCGACCACAGGCTGGTGCGCCCGATCACCCGGATCTCGGCGTCCACGCCGGTCTCATACAGGCGCCTGGCGATCTCGACCACGCTCTCCACGCCCTTGCGCACCGCCACCCGTCCGAGCACCAGGACCACCGGCGGGCGCTGGAGCCCGCGCCCCAGGTCGACGTCCTGGAAGCGGCTCAGGCGGACCGGGTTGGGGACCACCACCGTGTTCTCCGCCGGGAAGCGGAAATCGCTGACGAGGTGGTCGCGGAAGACCGCGCTGATGCACACCAGCAGGCTCGCCCTGCGCACCAGCGCCCGCTGCACGAGCGAGCGCAGCCACATCACGGCGATCGCCAGCGCGAGCGTGTAGGCGCGCTGGGTGCGCAATGCCAGGCGTCGCTCGGAGATCAGAAAGCGAAGCTCGCCCCGGGCGTGGGTCTCGGGATGGATCACGAGCGGCACCTGGCGCCTGACGCGCTCCGGCAGCGACAGCGTCTCGATGCTCGAGAACTGGTAGACGACGTCGAAGGGGTCCTGCCGGTGCAGGCGGGCTACCTCCCTTCGCAGCCGTAGCGAGGCGAAGCCCCGCGCCAGCAGGCCGCTGACGAAAGCCCCGATCTTGGTGCGCGTGTACCAGCCGCTCCAGCGCCAGCCGAGCCCGCTCCAGGCGAACGAGAGGTTCTCCAGTCCATCCAGGCGCTCGGGCAGCTCGTGCGGCTCACCCGCGAAGATGCACTGCACCCGGTGCCCCCGGGTGGCGAGCCCGTGCAGCACGTCGGTGGCCACCCCCGGCACCCCGCCGGTTTCCTTGGCTCGTGGCCCGGCGCCCAGCCACGCGATGTGAAGGCGCCGCCCCGCCGCCTCGCCGGCCACGTCGCCCGCCGGCCCCTTCGCCTCAGCGGCCACGCCGGCCACCTGCCCTGCGCCGCCCGGCCGGCCGCCGCCGCGGCCCCTGCTCGAGGGCCTTCCCGAGCTCCGCCTGCAGCGCCCGGCGAAAGGCGGCCACCGAGAAGCGCTGCGCGTTGGCGACGGCGTCCCGGGGGTCGAAGGAGAGCTTCTCGAGACCTTCGATCGCCCGGCGGAAGTCCTCCACGTCATCCAGCCGTGCGAACAGCCCGGTGCGGCCCTCGACCACCGTCTCCAGTGCCCCGCCTGCGCGTGCGGCGAGCACCGGGCGCCCCGCGGCCTGGGCCTCGACCGCGGTGATCCCGAACTCCTCCATCCCCGGGACCAGCACCGCCCGCGCGCCCGCGTACAGCGCGGCCAGCTCCTCGTCGTCCACGCGCCCGAGGAAGCGCGCCTCCGGATAGGCGCCGGCGAGCGCCTCGTGGTCGGGACCGGACCCCGCCACCGCGATCGGCGCGCGGGCGCGGCGGGCGGCCTCCAGTGCGACCCCGACGCGCTTGTGGGCGACGATCTCCGATACCAGCAGCAGCTCGTCACCCGGTTCTCCGGGGGCGAAGCGGGTGGTCTCCACGGGCGGGTGCACGACCGCCGCCTCGCGGCCGTAGAAGCTCCTGATGCGCTCGCGGGTCAGCAGCGAGTTGGCCACGTAGCGGTCGACCCGCTCGCTGGCCGCCAGGTCCCAGCGGCGGATCATCGCGAGCACCCCCCGCATCGGTCCCCGCAGGACGGCCGGGGTCTCCGCCAGGGCGCGCTCGCGCTCGTGCCAGACGTAGCGGAAGGGACTGTGGCAGTAGCACAGGTGGACGGCGCCGGCCGGCGCCCGGATGCCGGAGGCAAAGGCGCTGCTGCTGCTGATCAGGGCATCGCACGGGGGCACCCGCAGGCGGCTCGCGGCGGCGGGGTAGAGGGGGAGCATGCGCCGGAAGTTGCGTTGGTCGACGCCGAGATGCTGCAGCGGCGAGGTCGTCACCGAGTGCCCCGCAAAGCGCCACCCGAGTGCCTCCCGGTCGTACAGCAGGGTGAGGATCGGAGCCGCTTCGAACATGTCGGCGATGGCCGCGAACACACGCTCGGCGCCCCGCATCACCAGCAGGTAGTCGTGGGCCAGGGCCACGTCCGCCGAAGGGGCCGGATGTGGCGACCCTTGATCGGCTTCGCCGGGCTTCGCCGCTGTCGCCCCGCCCGGGGCGCCGGAGCCCCACGCGGGGAGATCGCTCATGTCGCGCAGGCTAGCTGCCCGCCGATATGTTCAGGATCGTGTCCGACCTGATGCTGCGCGCCCTCGGCTGGCGCTCCCTGCTGATCCACGGCGACCCGTGCGTGCTGGACCGCTGGCTGTGGCTGCGCTCGCACCTGCGCACGGGGCCGGCGCGGACGCTCGACGCCGGCTGCGGCAACGGGGTCTTCAGCATCTACGCCGCCCGCGAGGGAAACGAGGTCCTGGCCACCTCCTTCTCCGAGCGCGAGCTCGACGATGCCCGCCGGCGTACCGAGCTGCTCGGACTCGAAGGCGTGCAGTTCGAGGTGCTGGACCTGCGTGAGATCGAGCAGCGCCGGGCCGAGCTCGGGAGCTTCGACCAGATCATCTGCCTGGAGACGATCGAGCACCTCAGCGACGACCGCGGCCTGCTCGTCTCGCTGGCCACGCTGCTGCGGCCCGGTGGACGGCTGCTGCTGACCACGCCCTACGAGCAGCACCATCCCCTGTACAGCGAGGAGCGCCACCCGAGCCCGGTCGAGGACGGCTCCCACGTGCGCTACGGCTACTCGCCCGAGCGCCTCGCCGAGCTGGCACTCGCGGCCGGGCTGCAGCCGCAGCCGCCGGAGTTCGTCAGTGGCCTGGTCTCACAGCGTCTGACGAACCTCATGCGGCGCCTGACGCGGCGCCTCGGGCGCACGCCCGCCTGGGCCCTGATGCTGCCGCTGCGCCCGCTGGTCGTGCTCGACCGCCCCCTCACGCGCCTGCTCCGCTACCCCCACCTGTCGGTCGCGGTGGTGGCAACCCGCGACGAGGACTAACCGCCCCCCGCGAGGTGGGTGAAGTTGGGCCACAGCGAGAGATCGAGCTCCGGGAAGTCGCGCAGCAGGCGCAGGACGTCTCCGCTGTAGGCCTCGACGTACGCCGCCCGCGTGGCGGGATCGAGCTGGGGCTTTTCGTCGCGCCGGCGGGGGTGGGCCTCGAGGCCGCTGACGGTCGCATCCTCGGCCACTCCCAGGAAGGCGAACGTGCGCCGCAGCTCGGTCTCTGGCTCGGCCGCGCAGCGCTCGTACTGGAGCACCAGCATCCGGGAGCGGTCGAAGTGGCGTGTGAGCATGGACAGCTCGGCGTGGTAGAGGCCGCGCACGAAGGCCCCCAACGGCGCGTGGCGGCTCAGCGCCGTGCCGCGCCGTTCCGCCACCGCGGCGTCCAGGGCGAGGCCCGAGATGAGCCGCTCGACCGGGTCTCTGAGGATCATCAGCAGCCGCGCCTCGGGGGCGGACCGCGCCAGCAGCGGCGGGATCCACGGGGCGCTCGCGTACAGGGGCGTCCACTCGCCGACCTTCTGTCCCGGCGGGCGCGGGAAGTACCGGCGGTAGGCGGCGAGGTCGTCCTCGGTGAAGCCTCCGGAGTGGAAGCGGTCGAAGAAGTGGAGCTCCTTCATGGCCACCGGCCGGGCCACTTCGGGGTGGGCGGCGATCAGGTTGTACCAGCGGGTCGTGCCGCAGCGCTGAAAGCCCACACCCACGAAGTCGGGCGGGCCGGTGCTCCATCCGGGGGGCGCCTGCGGTGGGGCGGGGGGCATGTCCACGCCGCCATTCGGCTCGGGGACGCTGACGCCGCCAGCGGGGTCCTCACCGCCCCGCAGCAGCTCGGCCAGGCGCGTCCGCGCCGACTGCCAGCGGCTCGCTAGTGGTCTGGGCGCTGGTGCTGGCATGCTCACTCGGACTCGGCCCGCGGGCCGTCGGCATCCTAACGGGCGCGCCCCGGCGCTTTGGGTAGGCTCGATCCGTGTCCGGCAGGCCGCTGCGGCTCCTCTTCACGCTGCCGTGGGCGACCCGCTCGGGCGGCGCCGAGGAGATGCTGCAGGCGCTGGTGGCGGGCGGCCCGGCGCACGGTTACGAATCCGAGCTCGTGTTCCTGCAGGATGGTCCGTGGCCCGAACAGCTCCGCGCCGAAGGCGTTGCCGTGCACGTGCTGGGAGCCGGGCGCGTACGCGAGCTGCACCTGGGCGCCCGCGCGGTGCTGCGGCTGGCCCGCATCCTGCGCTCGCGCCGGCCCGACGTGATCGTGAACTGGGTGGCCAAGACCCAGCTGTACGGCGCCCCGGCGGCGGTGCTCGCGGGCATCGGCGACCGTGTCGTGTGGTGGCAGCACGCGATCCCCAGCGACCACTGGCTCGACCGCGCCGCCACCGCCCTGCCGGCCGTCGCGATCGGTTGCACCTCGCACGCCGCCGCCGAGGCACAGAGGGGGATCCGTCCGGCGAGGCCGATGTTCGTGGTCGCGGCCGGGACCAGCGCTCCCGAGCGCGGCGAGGGCGATTCCGCCGCCGTGGGGACGGCGATGGGGGAGCTTCCGAGCGGAACGCTGGTGGTCGGCCTGGTGGCCCGCCTGCAGCCGTGGAAGGGTCAGGATCGTCTCGTGCGGGCGGCGGCCCTGCTGCGCGAGCGCGGCCACGAGGTGCACGTGCTGCTCGTCGGCGGTGACTCGTGGGCGCTGGCGCCGGAGTACGCCAGCGAGCTTCCCCGGCTGATCGCCGAGCTGGGGATGGGCGATCACGTCACGATGACGGGCGAGGTGGCGGACGCGGGGCCGTACATTGACCGCATGGACGTGCTCGTCAACGCCTCCGATCCAGAGCCCTTCGGGATCGTCCTGCTCGAGGCCATGGCTCGTGAGGTGGCCGTCGTGGCCGTGGACAGTGGAGGACCGCGGGAGATCGTCGACGACGGCGTCACCGGCGTGCTCGCGCGCTCGGGCGAGCCCGCCGCGCTGGCCGACGCGATCGAGCCGCTGTTGTCCTCGGGAGAGCTGCGGGCCCGCCTGGCGGCGGCAGGACGTGAGCGGTTCCTCGCCGAGTTCACCGAGGAGGCCATGTGCCGGCGCTTCGCCGAGCAGATGGGTTCACTGGTGGCCGCCCGTGACGCCATCGGGGGTGGCTAGGGCCGTGGCCGTCGTGTCCGGCCCGGATCGGGCCCCGGCGGGCGGAGCCCGTTTCGAGGACGGTGCCAGCGAGGTCACGATCGTGGCCCACGACATCGGTCCGGTGGGAGGGATGGAGCGGGTGATCTCGGAGCTGATCCTGGGTCTGCGCGAGCGCGGCGTGGGGGTGACCGTGATCGCCCGCACCTGCGAGCTGCCGGCGCGGTCGGGGGTGCGCTTCCATCGCGTGCGGGGGCCCGGACGGCCGTTTCTGCTCGCCTATCCGTGGTTCCTGCTGGCCGCTTCGCTCGTCGTCGCGCGGCGCACACGCGGCGTCCTGCAGGTCACCGGCGGAATCGTGCTCAACCGCGCCGACGTCGTCTCGGTGCACTACTGCCATCAGGTCGGGCCCGCCAACCCGAGCCGGGCGAACACGCTCTACCGAGCCAATATCCGCGTCGTGCGGGTCGCCAAGCGCCTGACCGAGCGCGCGGCCTTCAACCGCAACCGCGAGGCCGTGTTCGCGTGCGTCTCGGAGGGCGTCGCCGAGGAGGTCCGCGAGCACTACCCGCGCCTGGCCTCGCGGGTGATCGCGATCCACAACGGCGTCGACCTCGAGCGCTTCGAACCGGGCCGCTGGCGCGAGCAGGGGGCCGAGGAGCGCCGGCGGCTGCAGATCGGCGAGCAGCAGCTACTGGCGCTGTTCGTCGGGGGCGAGTGGGAGCGCAAGGGGCTACGGACCGTGATCGAGGCCCTGCCGGACTCCCCCGACTGGATGCTCGCGGTCGCCGGGCCGGGCGATCGGGCCCACTTCGAGCAGCTGGCCCGCCGGCTCGGAGTGGACCAGCGCATCCGCTGGCTCGGGGTCCAGCGAGAGGTCGCGCCCCTGTACGCGATGGCGGACGCGTTCGTCCTGCCGACGAGCTACGAGACGTTCTCGCTGGCCACCTTCGAGGCCGCCGCCAGTGGCCTGCCGCTGCTGGCCACGCCCGTCAACGGGATCTCCGAGCTGCTCGAGCCGGGAGTCAACGGCTTCTTCATCGACCGCCGGCCCGAGACGGTCTCGCGAGCCCTCGGCGAGCTCTCGGCGGACCGCCCGCGGATGCTCGAGATGGGCCGGGCGGCGCGCCGGTCCTCGCTGCGCTTCAGCTGGGAGAACACGGTCGCACGCCACCTCGAGGTCTACCGGAGCGTGGCGGGCGGGCGCCGCGGTACCCTCGCCTGAGAGGGGAGTTCGGGCCGCCTCCGGCGCCCACCGCTGGGTGCGGGATTGCCGCACCGCTACTTGCGGATATACAGGGTGGGCCCGATACTCTTTAGACATCGGTTACCCCGGCCCGTACGATGGCTTTGCGCGCCTAAAAATGGACGCTGTTCATGAACGAAACCCCGAGTGCCACCGCGATTCTCGCGCCCATCTGGCGGCGCAAGTGGCTCATTCTCATCGTGGGGATAGTTGTCGCCGCCGGGACCTATCTCTACTACAAGCACAAGCCGCTCACATTCCAGTCTGAAACCCAGCTCTACCTGAGCGCGGGCAACGAAGAGCAGGCCGGCGAAAAAGGGGTGGGGGGGAAGGGCGCGTCGCTGACCGCCTCGGCCCAGCCGACGATCATCAACTCGATCGTCACCGAAGAAGCCCGCCACCAGCTCAAGGCGCAGCACAACCGCACCGCGAAGATCGCCGCGAAGGGCAAGATCAAGGCCAAGGCGAACGAAAAAAGCCAGTTCGTCAACGTCACCACCACGGCCCGCACGCCGCGGGCCTCGGCGCTGCTGGCCAACACGATCGCGGCCATCTACATCCGCCGCCAGCACACCCAGTACGAGCGCGGCATCCTCAACCAGCTGCGGATCGCCCACCGCCAGCTCGAGCGGATCGAAACCCCGGTGGTGGCCACCAAGGGCTCGAAATTGACCGACACGGCGACCTCGCAGGGGAACGTGATCCGCGAGGCCCAGCTGCAGAGCCGCATCAACCAGCTCGAAGCCCAGCTCCAGATCAAAGGCGTCGAACAGCTCAAACCCGCCAAGCCGCGCGCCTCCTCGCTGCTGGGGCCGGCGCCGAAAAAGAACGCCGAGTTCGGGTTCGTGGTCGGATTGCTGCTCGCCTCGATCGCCGCCTTCGCGCTCGGACGCCTGGACCGCCGCCTGCGGATGCTCGGCGACATCGAAGCCGTGTTCCCCACGCAGATGCTGACCGTGCTGCAGACCGTCCGCCGGCCGGTCGTGGACCGCGGCGGGTACCCCTCCCCCTCGCGCCTGCTGCTGGAGCCGATGCGCCGGCTGCAGGCGACGCCTGCTGCTGGCCGACGGGGCGCCGAAAACGAATGGGTCCTCACACCCGGCCACGGTGGCGCCGCCGGGGACGGCCGCCGAGCCGCCGGCCCGCAAGGTCCCCCGCACGGTGCTGTTCCTCAGCGCCGAGGCCGGCGACGGGCGCTCGACGGTGATCGCCGACCTCGCGCTGGTGCAGCGCGAAGCCGGCGAACGCGTGGCGATCGTCGAGGCCGACTTCCGCCGTCCGAGCCAGGCACGTGTACTCGGCGTGCCCGGCACGGCCGGGCTCCCGGAGGTGCTCGCCGGGGCGCTCACGCTCGGCGAAGCGCTGCAGGGCGTCCCTGCGCCCACGCCCGAGCCGCTGGCCGCCCAGCCGCGCGGGGGCTTCGAGACCGCGACGATGCTCGCCGCGCGCGAGCACGGCGCCGTGGCCCTGCTGCCGAGCCGCGCCGCCGCCGTCAACCCGCCGGCGCTGCTCGCCAGCGCAGAGATGCGCGAGCTCCTCGCGACGCTCGCCCAGGATTACGACCGCGTGCTGATCGACGTCCCCTCGCCGCTGGAAGTCAGTGACGCGATGCCGCTGCTGGCAGCCGTCGACGCGATCGTGCTGGTGGCCCGCGCCGGGCACACCCACGAGCGCTCCGCCCGGCGCCTGTGGCAGCTGCTGTCAAACACCCCCACCGCCCCGATCCTCGGCGTGGTCGCCAACGGGATCACCCCGCGCGAGATGCAGAAGTACGGAATCTCAGCCGGAAGCGGCGAGCGGCAGGGCTGGAAAGCCCGCCTTCTCGGCCGATGAACGCGCCGCAGATGCGGCTGCCCAGCGGGGCGGCCGACTGGCATCCGGCGGTCAGGGGCCGGCAGATCAACGAGGGCGTCGCGGTGGCGCTGGCCGGCCTCGCCTGTGTAGGCGTCGCGCTGGGGATCGCGCTGGCGATGCCCAAGCCCAACTACCCGCTCGTGGTGGGCGGGATCATCGGGCTGCTCGCCCTCACGGCGCTCGTGACCAGCCCCAGGCTCGAGCTCACGGTCGGCGGCCTGGTGTTCTTCCTCGGGTGCCTCAACGGCCCGCTGAAGCTGCTCAGCTCGACCGGGCGCGTGGGCTCGGGGATCCAGGACGTGCTGATCGTCGCGATCGTCGTCGGCATGGCGATCCGCCACCTCTATAGCGGCCAGCCCTGGAAGCTGCCTCCGCTGGCGGGCCTCGCGATCGCGTTCGTGGCGGTCGTGGCGCTAGAGGCCTTCAACCCGAAAACGCTCAACCTGCTGAAGGTCGGAGCCGGCTTCAGGGAGCAGCTGCAGTTCGTCCCCTTCTTCATCTTCGGCTGGCTGCTCGTGCGCACGAAGCCGCGACTGCGCAGGATGCTGATCCTGCTGGGGGTGATCGCGCTCGCCAACGGGCTGGTCGCCACCTATCAGACCCGCTTGAGCCCCAAGCAGGCAGCCGCCTGGGGCGAAGGCTACGCGTCGAAATTCGAAGGCAAGGCCTCGCGTGTCTACAAGAGCGAAGGCGTCGGGCGGCGTGCGGCCCACGGGGTTGGGCGACGAAAGCGGCGCCGGCGGCGGCACCGGGCTGATCGCGATCGCGGGGGTCTTCGCGCTGCTGGCCACGACGAGACGGAAACGCTGGATCCTGGTGCTGCTGGCGTGCGGGGCGATGGCGGCGATCGCGACCGGCCTGGGGCGGATCGAGCTCGTCGGCGGGGTGCTCGCGGTGGTGGGCTATCTGTTACTGAGCAGCGGTGGTGGTCGGGCACTCAGAAGGCCGCTACGCTTGCTGGTCGTGACGCTGGCGGTGGCAATTCCATTCGGATTCATCTTCGTCTCGGCACTGGGAGAAGGGGTGTTCTCGCGCTACTCGAGCCTGCTCAACGGCGGTAGCTCGAGCGCCAGCTACAAGGAAGGCGAGGTGCGCCAGATCCCGACGCTGGTCGCAGCCTCGCCGTTCGGCTTCGGCCTCGGGACGGCGGGTCCCGCCGCCAGCTTCGGCGGGAAAAGCACCGAACTCTATGAAGGGCACAACGTCGACACCGAGACGACCTACAACTTCATCGACAAGGAAGTCGGGCTGCCGGGGCTGATCGTCTGGCCCGCGGCGATCCTGACGATGCTGTGGCTCGCCTTCACCCGCATCCGACAGCTCGCCGATCCCGAGCTGCAGATGTACCTCGCGGCGATCTTCGCGCCCATCTTCGCGATGTTCTTCATGTCCTTCGAGGGGCCCGTCTCCCAGAGCCAGGTGCTGGCCCCCTTCTTCTGGTTCGCGCTCGGGGTCGCCGCCTATTGGCTCGCCGGGCCCGGCTGGCAGGCCGCACGGCGGAAGATCAGAATCAGATCGGGCGTGCCCGCCGTAGCGGCGGGGCCCTAGGGGCAGTGGGGGGAGGGGAACGGTGAAGACGATGGACTTCCGCCCCGGCCGGGGCCGCGCCGGACGCGGCTCGCTGGTGGCCCAGCTCGAGCTGCTGATCGGCGACAAGCGCCGGGACGTCACCGCGCTCGCGAGCCTCTCGCTGCTGTCGGGCTTCAGCGAAGGCCTGTTCCTCGCGCTCGTGGCCCAGATCGCCTACAAGATCGTCAACGGCAAGAGCGGGGCCGCCCGCGCCGGAATCCTGCACATCGGCGCCTCGGTCACGACACTGCTGTGGATCGCGCTCGGGCTGGCGCTGTTCCGGCTGGTGCTGCAGTGGCCGATCTCGGTGCTGCCGGCGAAGATCGCTGCCGGCGTCCAGCAGCGCCTGCGCAAGCGCATCTTCCGGGCCTTCAGCAACGCCTCCTGGGACGTGCAGTCGCGTGACCGCGAGGGCACGCTGCAGGAGATCATGACCAACCAGACCAGCCAGGCGACCGGCGGCGCGCTGCAGGCGACGAGCCTCGTCAGCTCCTCGCTGATCTTCCTGATCCTGATGGGCTTCGCGATCGCGCTCAGCCCGACGGCGGCGGGAGGGATCTTCGTGATCGCGGTCGGGCTGTTCGCGCTGATGCGCCCGATGCGGATGCTCGGCGCCAGGCGCAGTCGCGAACTGTCCCGTGCCCAGGTGCGCTACGCGGGGGCTATCGCCGAGGCCAACCGGCTGGCCGAGGAGTCGCAGGTGTTCGGGGTCACCGACGCCCAGTACAAGCGGATGCTCGGCTTCGTACAGACCTGCCGCAACCTGTTCTTCCGCACGCAGGTGATCGCCAAAGCCGTCCCCAACATCTACCAGAGCCTGATCTTCGTGCTGCTCGTGCTGGGGCTGATGGCGCTCAACACGACCGGGGCCCATCGCGAGGGCAAGCTGCTGGCGATCGTGCTGCTGCTGTTCCGGGCCGCGCAGAACGCCCAGTCGATGCAGGGCGCCTACCAGTCGCTGCAGCAGTCGATCCCGTTCATCGACCGCCTGCGCCGGGCCGAGGCCCGCTACGAGGCCAGCGCCCCGGTGCGCGGCGAGCAGCCGCTGCCGCAGATCTCCACGCTCGCCTTCGAGGAGGTCTCCTTCGCCTACACCCCCGGGCGCCCGGTCCTCAGTGAGCTGTCCTTCTCGGTCGCGTCCGGCGAAGCGATCGGCATCGTCGGCCCCTCCGGGGCCGGCAAGTCGACGCTCGTGCAGATCCTGCTCGCAGCTGCGCGAGCCGCTAGCCGGGCGCTACCTGGTCAACGGCACCGACGGCGCGCGAGTTCGCCCGCGAGGACTGGCACCGGCTGGTCGCCTACGTGCCCCAGGAACCGCGGCTGCTGCACGCCTCGGTCGCCGAGAACATCCGCTTCTTCCGCGAGCGTCGACGACGAGGCCGTCGAGCGCGCCGCCCGCCTGGCCCGCATCCACGACGACATCACGGGCTGGCCGAAGGGCTACGACACGTCGTCGGGCCCCGCGCGGACGCCGTCTCCGGGCGGCCAGCAGCAGCGCATCTGCCTGGCGCGGGCGCTGGCGGCGCATCCCCAGGTACTCGTGCTCGACGAGCCCACCAGCGCGCTGGACCCGCACTCGGAGTCGCTGATCCAGGAATCGCTGACGCGCGCTGAAGAGCGAGCTGACGCTGTTCATCGTCGCCCACCGCATGTCGACGCTGGACATGTGCGACCGCGTGATGGTGATCCTCGACGGGCGCCTGGCCGCCTTCGACACCCGCCCGGCCCTGCAGGAGCACAACCCCTACTACCGCACCGCCTCGCTGATCGCGACGAGCTCGGCGGGCCGCGCCCTGCCTTGACGGAGGGTCAGGCCGCGGGCGGCGGCATCGGCGAGGAGGCTCTCGCCCAGCGCGAGCCCGGGGCCTCTGTGGCGGGGCGGCTTCCCGACTTCTTCATCGTCGGTCAGCCCAAGAGCGGAACCACCGCGCTGTGCGAGATGCTGCGCCGCCACCCGCAGATCTTCATGCCCGAGAACAAGGAGCCGTGGTTCTTCGCCGCCGAGCTGCACGAGCGCACGCCGCCGCGGCCGGCGGGAACGCCGACGCACGCTCGAGCAGTACGCGGCCCTGTTCGCCGATGCGGCGCCGGGGCAGCGGGCGGGGGAGGCCACGATCCTGTACCTCTGGTCGCACACCGCCGCCGACGCCATCGCCGAGGTCGTCCCCGACGCCCGCATCGTCGCGATCCTGCGCGAGCCGGCGAGCCTGCTGCGCTCCCTGCACCTGCAGTTCCTGGAGACCTACATCGAGACCGAGCCCGACCTGCGCACGGCGCTCGCGCTGGAGCCGGCACGTCGCGAGGGGCGCAACGTGCCGCGCCACACCTACTGGCCCGCCGCTGCTGGCCTACTCCGAGCACGTCCGCTACGTCGAGCAGTTGCGCCGCTACGAGCGCCACTTCCCGCCGCGAGCAGCATGCTGGTGCTGATCTACGACGACTACCGCCGCGACAACGCCGCCGCCGTGCGCTCGGTGTTGCGCTTCCTGGAAGTCGACGAGAACGTCCCGCTGCAGGCGGCCGAGGTCAACCCGACCGTGGGCGTGCGCTCGCAGAGGACGCACGAGCTCCTCCACGCCCTGACGGTCGGTCGGGGCCCCGTCACGCGGGCCGCCAAGGCGGCGCTCAAGCGCGGTCGTCCCGCGGCGCCTGCGCCGCGACGCCGTGCGGGCGGCCAAGCACCGCTTCCTGTACGCGCGAGCCCGCAGCCACCCGACGAGCGCCTGATGACCGAGCTGCGGGTGCGCTACAAGCCCGAGGTGGTGGCGCTGAGCGAGTACCTCGGGCGCGACCTCGTGCACGAGTGGGGCTATGACGAGCTCGGCTGACGGCAGGCCCGCAGAACGGCGGGCGGTTGCCGGACTTCTTCATCGTCGGTCACGCCAAGAGCGGGACCACGCGCGCTGTACGAGATGCTCCGCCGTCACCCCCAGATCTTCATGCCGGCCTACAAGGAGCCGCTGGTTCTTCGCCAGCGACATGCGCCCGCGCTTTCAACCCAAGCAGGCCGGCCGGGCTGCCCGCAGACGCTCGAGGAATACCGCGCGCTGTTCGCCGGCGCGGGCGCCGAGCAGCGGGTGGGGGAGGCCTCCACCTCCTATCTGTGGTCGCACGGACCGCCGCCGAGGCGATCGCCGAGGTCCAGCCCGAAGCCCGCATCATCGCGATCCTGCGCGAGCCGGCCAGCTTCCTGCGCTCGCTGCACCTGCAGCTGCTCCAGACACACGTCGAGAGCGTCCAGGACTTCGCGCACCGCGCTCTCGCTGGAGGGCGAGCGCCGCGAGGGCCGGCGCATCCCGCGCCGCTCGCACCGGCCCGCAGCTGCTGCAGTACTCCGAGCACGTTCGCTACGTCGAGCAGCTGCGCCGCTACGACGAGGTCTTCTCCTCCGAGCAGGTGCTGGTGCTGATCTACGACGACTTCCGCGCCGACAACGACGCCACCGCGCGGCGGGTGCTCGAGCTGTTGGAGGTCTCCGACGAGCCCCTGGAGGCCGTCGAGGCCAACCCCAGCGTGCGCATGCGCTCGCAGGCGCTCGACGAAATCGTCCACGCCGTCTCCGTCGGGCGCGGCCCGGCCGGCCGGGCCGTACGCGGGGCGGTCAAGGCTCTCACGCCCCAGCGCCTGCGACGCAAAGCTCTGCGGATGACCCAGCAGCGGGTGGTCCACGCCCCGCCCCCCGAGGCCGACGAGGAGTTCATGAACGAGCTGCGCCGGCGCTTCAAAGGTGAGGTCGTGGCACTCAGCGATTACCTGGGTCGGGACCTGGTAAGCCTGTGGGGCTATGACCGCATCGACTGACGCGCCCTCCTCGGCGCCGGCCCGCGGCCAGATCGTCCCCGACTTCTTCATCGTCGGCCACCACAAGAGTGGCACCACGGCGCTGTACCAGATGCTGCGCCGGCACCCGCAGATCTTCATGCCCGAGGTCAAGGAGCCCCGCTACCTGGCGAGCGACCTGCGCACGCTGGTTCCGTCCGCACCTGGCCAGCCCCAGACCCTGCAGGAGTACCTCGCGCTGTTCGCCGACGCTGCCCCGGACCGGCTCGTGGGGGAGGCCTCCCCGTCCTATCTGCGCAGCCGCGAGGCCGCCTCGGCGATCGCGGCGCTGCAGCCCGACGCCCGGATCATCGCCCTCTTCAGAGAGCCGGCCAGCTTCGTGCGCTCGATGCACCTGCACCTGCTCGAGGAAGGCGTCGAGCGCGAGCCCGACCTCGCCACCGCCGTGCGCCAGGAGCGCGTCGAGCGCGCCGGCCAGACGGTGCTTCGCTACTCCGACCACGTCCACTACACCGAGCAGCTGCGCCGCTACCGCGAGGCGTTTCCTCCCGAGCAGGTGCTGGCACTCGTCTACGAGGAGTTCCGCGCCGACAACCGCGCGGCGCTGCGCACGGTGCTCGGGTTCCTCGGGGTCGACGAGGACTTCGAGCTGCCGGTGATCGAGGCCAACCCCTCACATGCGGTGCGCTCGCAGCGTTTGAACGACGCGCTGCGCTCACTCGGGGGCGACTCCACGGCCGCCCGCACCGCCCGCCGCGGTCTCGTCAAGGTGGTCCCCCGCCGGGTACGCCACGGCGCGCTCGGGCTGGTCCGCAGAAACCTGCTCTACGGCCCGCCGCCGGAGCCCGATGCGGGCGTGATGGCCGAGCTACGGGAGCGCTACCGGCCCGAGGTGGAAGCCTTCGGCGAGTTCCTCGGGCGCGACCTGCTGACGCAGTGGGGCTATCGGGAGACCTAGGTTCCCGACTTCTGGAAGACCAGTGCCACCGAGTCGAAGCCGTGAGCCTCGGGGTTGAGGTTGTAGTGCACCTGCCAGCGCTCGATTCCGGCGGCCGCCAGCAGTCGCCCGAGCCGGTCCAGGGAGTACGAGCGGCGCATCATGTAGGCGTAGGAGAAGTCCACCACGCCGACCACGTTGGTCGGGTTCAGGCGATGCGCCCGGCGCCGGGGCTTCCACGCGTGGGAGGGCCGGAAGGTCCAGCGCGCCACCTTCAGCAGCGGCCGGGACGGTCGTAGCACGACGTTCACGAAGCCGACCCCGCCGGGGCGCAGCCCGTTCACCAGCTGCCCGAAGATCTGCTCGCCGTCGCGCGTGGTGATGTGCTGCAGGACGTTCAGCGAGACCAGCAGGTCGTAGCGGCCGGCCAGCTCTCCCAGGCGCGGGACCTCGATCGTCTCGAGGTTGTCCACGTTCATCCGCTCGGCGTTGGCCCGCGTCTCGCTCAGGATCGCCGAGGAGAGGTCCATGCCGTAGACCCGCTCGCAGCGCTCCGCCAGGGGGACGGCGATGCGGCCCACCCCACAGCCGTAGTCGAGCGCGGTCCTGCCCTCGACGGTGGCTCCGGTCGCCTGTTCGATCGCCTCCACGATGCCCTCCACGCGCTTGTAGCCGCGCCGCAGCACGTCCTCGTGCGTCGTGTAGCGCTCCCTCCCCCACTCTGTATCGGTCCGGTAGACCACGGCGTTGGAAACTGTAGCCGCCGCCGTGCCGCTCACCGACCGATGACCGCCGCCGCGCCGCTCATCGGCTCCCGGCAGCCGCCGTGGCGCTCAGGAGCTGGGTGTCGCCAGCCAGTTCACGACGCCGTCGGCCCGGCCGAAGTCTGCCCTCGTGAAGGGCCCCTCGCCGGTGACCGCGAAGACGGCGTAGCCGAGCTCGGACAGCAGGTCCCACAGCGCCGTCGAGGCCGAGTCGTAGATCCTGGCGGCCTCGGCGACGTGCTCGAAGATCAGCAGCGGACGCGATCCGGAGAGCAACCCGCGGCCCCCTTCGAGGACCTGCAGCTCGGCTCCCTCGACGTCCACCTTGATCACCGCCGGCCCGAGCGCGGGGAGCTGCTCGTCGAGCGTCGAGACGCTCACCTCGATGTACTCGGGCGCGCCCCGCTCATCGCTGATCTCGGGGTTGCGCCGCAGGCCGCTCCAGCCGTCGAGCTTCGTGAAGTGGCAGAAGCGGGCGGTACCCGGGCTCGCCCCGAGAGCGAGCCTGCGGCAGTCCACGGCGGGCAGCTCGCGCTCGATCTCGGCCGCCAGCGACGGAATCGGCTCGAACGCCACGTGCCGGGCCGCGGGTGCCACGCGCACGGCCTCGCGCAATACCTGGCCGCGGTTGCTGCCGACGTCCACGTAGGTGCTCCCGGCCCGCAGGCTGGCCGCCAGGATGGCGCTGATCGCGACGGCCTCCTGTTCCGCGCGCCGCGCACCCGGGTACAGGGCGCCGACCACCTCCGGACGCCCGATGCGACGGGCGAAGGCGCCCACGCAGCGACGGGTGAAGGCACGTGCGCTCACCGGAGCAAGTGGCCCCCGCCGGGCTCGCAGATCGAGGCGTAGAGCGGGGTTAGAGGCTGTTCGGGGCTCCAGATCGCTCGGTTATCATAGCCCGCCCATGTCATTCGGAGACTCAGTGCTCATGGTCATCCCGCGCTGGGTCAGGGACGGTGGCGTGGCAGCACACATCGGCGCCAGTGCACAGGCTCTGGCGGCCCGGGGCACGCGTGTCTCGATCCTCGCCGCGAGGGTCGAATCGGAGCTCGTCCCGCCCGGAGCGAGGATCTTCCACAGCCCGCAGCTGTTCAACCGCGAGGCCCCGATCGAGGAGCGCATCGGCGACGCCCTGTCGTGCGAGCCGTCGGTCGTGCACCTCAACCAGCTCGGTGACCCGGCAGTCGTCGAGTACCTGCGCGCCAGCGCGCCGGTCGTGATCTCCGCCCACGGCTTCGTCGCCTGTACGTCCGGGGTGCACTACTTCCGCGCGGGACAGGAATGCCTGCGGGCGCACGGGCCGGGATGCATCGTCAACCTGCCCCGCTGCGCGCACACGCGTCACCCGCTCTCCCTGCGCGGGTCCTACGCCCTCGCCGGGCGCGAGCTGCGCGCCCTGCAGCTGGCCGACGTGGCCGTGTCCTACTCCTCGGCGGTCGATCGGCACCTGCAGATCAACGGGATCGAGCACCGGCGCCTGGTCCCGTACTTCCCCACGGTCGCCCCGGTGGCGCCCTCGGAGCGCGCGAGCTCGCCGCGCATCGTGTTCGCGGGCCGGGTGGTCGCGCCCAAGGGCGTAGTGACGCTGGTGCGGGCCGCCCAGGAGGTCGACGCCCACTTCGTGATCTGCGGCGATGGCTGGCAACTACCGGCGATGCGCCGTCTCGCGGCCCGTCTCAGCGTGGAGCAGCGCATCGAGTTCGCCGGCTGGCTCGACCCCGAGGGTCTCGCCCAGGAGTTCGCCGACGCCTCGCTGGTGGCCGTGCCGTCGGTGTGGCCGGAGCCGTTCGGGATCATCGGCATCGAGGGCTTCGCGGCCGGGCGCCCGGCGGTGGCCAGCCGCACAGGCGGGATCGGCGACTGGCTTGACGACGGCGTCTCGGGACTGATGGTTCCCGCGGGTGACTGGAGAGCGCTGGCACGGGCCCTGAACGAGCTTCTCGCCGACCCCGACCGGCGCGACCGCATGGGAGCGGCCGGCAAAGCGACGCTCGAAGCCAGGTTCACGCTCGAGCGCCATCTCAGCGCGATCACGGAGGCGTACACGGCGGCGCGCGAGGCGTGGTCCGGCGATGGCCATCGCCCCGGCCTGGTGGCGAGCGTCGGCTGACGATCTAGCCGGCGTCGAGCTGGTCGATCAGACCTCTCAGCAGGCGCGCCGTGACGGTGGCGGCCATGCGCTCCTCGTGGAAGGAGCGACCCCGGGCCCCGAGGGCGTCGCGTTCGGGCGGGTTCGCCAGCAGGCGGGAGAGCTCCGCGGCCAGTGCTCCGGCATCGGCGGCCACGACCCTGGCCGCGTCCTGCTCGCGCAGCTCGCCCCACGTCAGGTGGCCGTCGATCGCCACCACCGGCCTGCCCGAGGCCAGCGACCCGGCGAGTGTCCCCTTGCGCGAGGTCGGTCCCGGCGAGGCCGCGCACAGCAGTACCGCGCAGCGCGCCAGCTCGTCCGAGAGCTGCTGGGCCGGCAGCCGCCCGCTGAAGTCGATCGCCTCGCCCACACCCCGCGCCCTGGCCTCCCGTAGCCACGCCTCGGCCGTGGCCGTGCCGGGCCCCGGCGCCCCGAGCAGCTCCAGCCGCAGCTCCTGCTCGCCTCGCAGTCGCGCGAGGGCGTCGAGCACGAGCGCCCCGTTCGCCCCCTCGTAGGCGTACCCGAACAGCCCCAGCCGCAGCCCGTCGACATCCACCTCGGGGCTCGGAGGGGGGAGGTTCGAGTACACGGGGGCGAAGGCCACCGGCCGATCGGGGAGCCAGCGCCGCGAGCGCAACCACTGCACCCGCTGTTCGGTGGTCACCACCGCCGCGGAGCTGGCCCGCATCAACGCCAGCAGGGCGGCCCGCTGGGTTCCGGCCCACACGTACCCGCGGGCGCCACCGCGGAGGGGATAGGCGAGCTCGTGCATCAGCGCGATCAGCGGCGCGCCGCAGCGGCGTGCGGCACGCAGCGCCGGGGCCAGGAACAGCGGTATCCCGCGGTGGGCGTAGGCGAAGCTGGCGTAGTGCATCACGAGCGCGTCCGGGCGCTCGGAGCGCAGTGCGTCTTGGAGCTCCCGCGTCCAGGTCGTCACCTCCCGCCCAGCCGCCGGCAGCGCTCGCTGCTCGCGTCCCAGCCAGTGCAGCGAGCACTCGACCCCCTCGCCCGGCAGCGCCTGCGCCAGCAGCCGCGCGTGGTCGCACATGCCCGAGGTCTGCCCGAGCGACATCCCGAACGTGGCCACGCGGACCGGCGCGCCGCCGCCACCGGGCCCCTGCGGCTCAGCCACGCAGCAGCTCCCCCCGGTAGGCGGCGTCGATGCGCTCGGCGAGCAGGCCGAGCTCGCCGGTCGCCACCACGACCCCGTTCCTGCCGGGGGTTATCAGCTCCTTCATGCCCGTGTCCTCGCTGACGATCACCGGCACCCCGCAGGCGAGCGCCTCGGCGGGGGCGTAGCCGAAGCCGTCCTCGTAGGCGGGATGGACGCAAAGGCTCGCCCGCTGCAAGGCCTCGAGCGGGTCCCCCGGCGCGATGCTGATCCGCGGGTCCGCGGCGCGGGCGCGTTCGAGATGGCGGCGCATCGCGCGCGTGCTCCAGCCGCCGATCAGCACCAGGCGCATGTCCTGCTGGGGCAGACGGCTGAAGGCGTCGAGCAACAGCGGCACCCCCTTGTGCACGAGCAGGCTGCCGACGTACACGACGTCGAAGGTGGAGGACTCCGACGGCCCGCCGGCGGGCCGGTAGCGGGGGTGCGGGATGAGGGGGAACAGCGACAGCCTGCGCTCGTCGAAGCCCTCGTGCAGGAACGACTCACGGATGTAGTCCGAGGACACGTAGATGCGCTCCGCGAGCTCGTACTCGCTCAGGTTGCGCCGTCGCAGATGGGTGACCCAGGGCCGTTCGATCGGGTATTGGGCATGAGCCTGACGGTGGCGGGCGATCACCTGGCGGAAGTGCGAGTTGGCCGACACCAGCGAGCGCGAGGACCATCCGTCGCTCCTCGCCCGCCGCAGCTGCGCCCCCGCCGAGCCGTTGAACGCGATCAGGTGCTCGCCGGCCGGCAGTCTCCCCGCCGCGGCGGCGTCGAAGTCGGTGCTCATGGCCCACATCCGCCACGCCCGTGAGCTTCTTGCCAGCGGGCTCGCCAGCGTCGCCCGCCACCCAGGCGCAAGCTCGACGTCCGCAAGCCGATCGGGCTCTGGCGGGGAGCCCCGGCGCACCGCCGCGTTCGGGCGTCCGCCACGGTCGAGCGCGTCGAGGATCTCGCGCAGGTGGCGACCGAGGCCGCCGCTGTCGAGCGGCGCCGGGCAGGACACCACCACGCGTCCCTGCGGCAGCGCGTCCTGCTGGCGTTCGGCGGCCCGCTCGCGCCAGCCGTCCTCGAGCGGAGCCGGCGCGCCGGATGAGGCGCTCAGCTCACTCGAGGGCGTCATAGCCCCAGAGCGTAAAGAGGTCCCGGTGCAGGTATTCGCCGAGCCGGATCACCTCGGGCGTGAAGCGTTTGCGCAGCTCGAGCATCACGCGCTGATCGGGCGCGGGAGGCTCGCTGTAGAGGGCGCGGCGTGCCCAGCCTCCCAGCAGCCGGCGCGTTCTCAACGTCGCCGAGGCGGCCGGGCCGCGGGCCTCGGCGGGAGCGTTCGCGCCGCCGCCGAGCCGGTGCCGCAGGCCGTCCAGGCGCTGCGAGCGGACGGCCACGCTGGGGTTGGCCTGCACGGCCGGGAGCTCGACCTCGTCGTCCACGTCCAGGAAGCGCAGCACCGAGCGCACCACGGCGGCGTTGTCGTCGCGAAAGTCGTCGTAGATCAGAACCAGCACCTGCTCTGGCGCGAACGCGTCGTGGTAGCGGCGCAGCTGATCGACATAGCGCACCCGCTCGGAGTAGAACAGCGCCTGCGGGCGGTAGCAGCTGGCGGGGATGCGCCGGCCCTCGCGCCGCTGTGGCTCGAGCGCGATCGCGCGGGCGAGATCCTTCTCGTCCTCGAGCCGGTTCTGCAGCAGCTGCAGGTGCAGGGAGTGAAGGAAGCTGGCCGGCTCGCGCAGGATCGCGATGATCCGTGCGTCCGGGGCCACGCGGGCGATCGCCGAGGGGGCCTCGCGCGAGTACAGGTACAGGGAGGAGGCCTCCCCCCGCAGCTGCCCCGGGGCCGCGCCGTCGAACAGCCGCAGGTACTCCTCGAGCGTCTCGGGCTCGGGCACCCGCTGGCGCACGCGGGGACGCAGGTCGGCCGCGAAGTAGCTCGGCTCCTTGAAGTCGGGCAGGTAGAGCTGGGGGTGACGCTTGAGCATCTCGTACAGCGCCGTGGTGCCGCTCTTGGAGTGCCCGACGATGAAGAACCCGGGCAGGCGTGCGCCGGTGTCCGTGGCCGGCGGCTCAGTCGAGGTCGTCATATCCCCACAGCGCGACGAGGTCGCGCTGCAGGTACTCGCTGAGCGCCACGACCTCGGGCTTGAATCGACGCCGCAGCTCCCTCATGAACTCCTCGTCCTCCTCGGGCGGGCGGCCGTGGACCGCGCGCGGGACCAGCGAGTAGAAGTAGCGTTCGCGCATCCCTTTGGTGGTCAGCGCCTTGCCGGTGCCCCGCAGCGTCCGCCACAGCGGGTCGCCCCCGCGGCGGAGCTTGCGCCTCAGTGTCTCCACGCGCTCGCGGGTGGAGATCGTGGGGTTCACCTCGCCGGGTTCGATCGCCACCTCGGCCACGCCGAGGAAGCGCTCCACCTGTGCCAGCGCGGCGGCGTTGTCGTCGCGGAAGTCGTCGTAGATCAGGACCAGCACCTGCTCGGGCCCGAACGCCTCGTGGTAGCGGCGCAGCTGCTCCACATAACGCACGCGGTCGGAGTAGATCAGTGCGCCGGGCCAGTAGGAGCGGCTGGGGATGTGCTTGCCTTCGCGCCTGGCCTGGTCGAGTTCGACGGCCTCGCGGAAGTCGTAGACCGACTCGTGGCGGTTCTGCAGCAGTTGCAGGTGCAGCGAACGCAGGAAGCTCGCGGGCTCGCGGATGATGGCGATGTTGCGCGCGTCCGGGCGCACCGCGGCGATGCGCCCGGCGGCCGAAGGCGACCACAGGTAGGACGAGGAGGCCTCGCCTCGCAGCTGCCCCGCCTGGGCGCCCTCGAACAGGGCCAGGTAGTCCTCCTCGCTCATCGTGATCCGTCCCGTGAAGCTGATGTCGCGCTCACCGGAGCGCTGGGGGTTGGGGTTGTCCCGCGAGAAGTACCACGGCTCCTTGCCGGCCCCGCCTTTGTACTCGGGCATGAACACCTGGGGGTGGCGGCGCAGCATCTCGTACAACGCCGTGGTGCCCGACTTGGCGTGCCCGACGATGAAGAAATCGGGCATCCGCGGGTCGATCGCGGGGGGGCTCGAGGATCGCATCGCCGAGGCACTCATCGCGAGCTGAGTGTAACCGCCGCCGTATGCCGTCCGGTCAGCCTCGGGAGGGCGTCGCGGGCCGCAGGTCCCACATCACCTCGGCCGTGTGAAAGGCCCCCGCGGCGAGTGCTTCCCGCGCGGCGAGGCCGAGGCTGAGCTGATAGCAGCCGATCGCTCGCAGCTTCACGGCGGCCTCCTGCGCGTCGAGCTGCGCCACCCGTGCCTCGCGCAGCGGTGGCATCTCTGCGACGTCCGTCAGAAACGCCTGCCAGAAGGCGTCCACGTCGCCCGAGCCGTGCGGGCCCTGCGCCCCGACCCACTCCGGCCATCCGTGCGTCACGCAGTAGGGCAGCTCCGCGTACAGCGTCACGGGCATGCCGCGCGCCAGCAGCCGCAGCGCGCAGCGCCGCGCGAGCACGTGGTCGACGTGGCCGCCGATGCCCGCCGGGGCGTACACCCGTGAGGCCCGTGGGACCGCCTCCGCCAGCGCCCGCCCCACGGCCGCCGCGCTGACGGCGTCGGGGCCGTCCCGCTGCTGGATCTCGGGGAGCTCGAGGTTGTGCGCGTCGCGCCCGGCGAGCGACAGTGCGCGTACGTCCTCCTCCCGTCGCGCCCGCGCCCGCTCGCGCGAGTCGGCGAGGCCCGCGAACGCCTCCCAGGGGCCCCTGCGGCCGGCCGGCGGGAGCGCGGCGAAGACGTTCACCACGCTCAGCTCGCCGGCCGCGCCCAGCACGCTCCAGCAGCTCAGCACGGCGTCATCCCAGTGCGGCGAGAGGACCAGGGCGGGGGCCTGCGGGTCGACCTCGACGTCGGCGCCCTCGCCCCCCGGGGCGGTCCTCTCCAGAAGCGTTCGCGAACGTCGCAGAAGCGAGGCGGGCGCGCTGCGCAAACGGCGTTTCGGAGGGGTCGTCATGCGCGGCTGGGCGGCAGTATATGTGCGTTTTTGGCACCACCCCGTTGGTAGACTCGGCCGCTGCGATGCACACGGCTGAGGACTTCTCTTCGGATCCATCCGCCGTGCGGGGGAGGGTGCCCGACTTCTTCATCGTCGGCCATCACAAGAGCGGGACGACGGCTCTGTATGAGATGTTGAGCCAGCATCCGCAGGTCTTCATGTCCGACATCAAGGAGCCCCGTTTCCTTGCCGCCGACATGCGCCCCCGCTTCACGCCGCCGCGCGGCCGGCGCCTGCCCGAGACGCTCGAGCAGTACCTGTCACTTTTCGCCGACGCCGCAACGACGCAGCGCGTGGGAGAGGCCTCGCCCTCGTACCTGTTCTCCCACACCGCGGCCGCGGAAATCGCGAGACTGCAGCCGGCCGCGCGCATCATCGCGATCTTCCGCGAGCCGGCCAGCTTCCTGTACTCGCTTCACCTCCAGCTCCTGCGCAGCCACGTGGAGTCCGAGAAGGACCTCCTGAAGGCGATCGCGCTGGAGGACGCCCGTCGCGAGGGTCGCGAGATCCCGCGCCGGTCGCACATGCCCCAGCTGTTGCAGTACTCCGATCACGTCCGCTACGCCGACCAGCTGCGCCGCTACCACGAGCACTTTCCGCCCGAGCAGGTGCTGGTGCTCGTCTACGAGGACTTCCGCGAGGACAACGAGGGCACGCTGCGCGAGGTGATGCGCTTCCTGGAGATCGACGAGGGACAGCCGCTGCAGCGCGTGGAGGTCAAACAGACGACCACCACGATGCGCTCCCAGCAGCTCGATGACCTGATGCTGTCGCTGACGCTGGGCAGCTCGGCCGGCTCACGGCGGGCCCGGGCGGCGCTGAAGGCGCTCGCGCCGCGCCGCGTGCGGCGCGAGGCGCTGAGGGTGCTCCGCCGCCGGGCGGTGCTGGGTGAGGCGGCTCCGCCGGAGCAGGCGGCGATGGAGGAGCTGAGGCTCCGATACCAGCCCGAGGTGGCCCGGCTGAGCGAGTACCTCGGACGGGACATGCTCGCCCGGTGGGGTTACTGAAGGCTCGTCCCCGCGCGGGGACGTGATGGAAACCGTCGTCTTCAACCGCCACTTCGAGCGCTTCCAGGGTGGCCACCTGAAGGTCTTTCACTATTTCGAGCACGTGCGCAGCTCGCCCTCCCACCGCGCCCTGATCCGCTTCTCCAAGGACTCCTTTTGGGGCCCGGAGAACCCCTGGTGGCCGTTCTCGGACGCGGTGCTCGCGCCCGAGGACGAGACGGTCGGCGACATCCGCTTCCTCGCCGGGATGGATTGGCGCGCGATCCCTCCACAGCAGCGGGAGGACCCGCCCGTGCCGGTCATCAACCTGATCCAAGGGTTCCGCCACACCCGCCCACAGAGCCCTGCCTTCGAGTTCCTGCGCCATCGGGCCATCCGCCTGTGCGTGAGCCCGGAGCTTGAGCAGGCGCTGAAGGGGCTCGATGTGGTCCAGGGGCCGGTGATGACGATTCCGATCGGCCTCGACCTGGAGCGTCTGCCCGCGCCGCGGCCGCTCGAGCGGCGCGAGCTGGACTGCCTGGTGCTCGCCGTCAAGGCGCCGCGCCTGGGGGCCGCCGTGGCCGAGGGCCTGCGCCGCGGCGGCCACCGGGTGATGCTCGTAGACCGGCTCCTACCGCGGGAGCAGCTGATCGAGGGGCTGGCCGGCGCGCGCGTCAGCGTCCACCTGCCGGCGCTCGTCGAGGGTGCCTACCTGCCCGCGCTCGAGAGCATGGCGCTCGACACGCTCGTGGTGTGCCCCGACTGCGTCGGCAACCGCTCCTTCTGCCGGGACGGCGAGACATGCCTGGTGCCCGAGCGCACCGAGGCCGCCGTCCTGGAGGCGGCCGGCGAGCTGCTCGCCGCCGAGCCCGGCCAGCCGCGCGTGCTGCTCGAGGGCGCTCGCCGCGAGCTGGAGCGCCACACCCTGGGCGAGGAGCGCCGTACGTTCCTGGAGGTCCTGGGCCGCGTGGGGGAGCTCTGGCTAGCATGAGCCTCCAGCGCCCGCAGGCGGGCGTCACGGGATAGGCGGCGACAGCAAGGTGCTCTACATCGTCACGGTGCACTACCGCTCGCCGCGGTGGATCGAGATCCAGCACCGCTATCTGCAGCGCCACATCCAGGTGCCGCTGCAGGTGTGGACCTCGCTGGAGGGGATCGACGGCTCCTACGGGCGTTACTTCGATCGCGTCCTGGAGCAGCGCGGGACACACGCCGCCAAGCTCAACCACCTCGCCATGGAGGTCACCCACGTGGCCGCCGACGACGACCTGCTGATGTTCCTCGACGGCGACGCCTTCACGATCGCCGACCCGATGCCGCTGATCGAGGAGAGCCTGCAGCGGGCTCCGCTGCTGGCCGTGCGGCGCGCCGAGAACGTGGAGGAGCCCCAGCCGCATCCCTGCTTCTGCGTCACGACCGTGGGTACCTGGCGCTCGCTTCCCGGCGACTGGACCGCTGGTCCCACCTGGACCGGCGCCCACGGGCAGCCGACGAGCGACGTCGGCGGCAACCTGCTGCGCAAGCTCGAACTCTCACAGACGCCGTGGGTGCAGGTGCTGCGCTCCAACCGCGTCAACCTCGATCCCCTGCACTTCGCCGTCTACGGGGGTGTCGTCTACCACCACGGCGCCGGGTTCCGCGCCGGCGAGCTCAGCCCCGCCCACCGTGAGCACGCACCGGCGTCCGTCGCCCAGCCCCGGAACGCTCTTGCGAGGCCGCTGGCGCGTCTGTATGGCGGCCTGCGCTGGCGCCGCTGGAACGCTCGACGAGCGCGCGCCTGGCGCGCGAATCCGAGCGTGTCTACGGTGAGATCGCCTCCGGCGGCGAGGACTGGCTGGACGAGTTCACCTGACGGCGGGAGGCGATCTCGTAGGTCAGCGGTTCGGAGACGGTGGCGCGCAGGCCCCGCGTCCGCACGAGCACCCTCAGCGTCGCCTGGCCTGCGACCGCGAAGGAGTGCAGCAGCGTGTAGCTGCCG
Organism: uncultured Solirubrobacteraceae bacterium; assembly: GCA_963758055.1. GTDB lineage: Bacteria > Actinomycetota > Thermoleophilia > Solirubrobacterales > Solirubrobacteraceae > Palsa-744. The sequence goes on along the minus strand of CAVWTU010000003.1, from coordinate 144,843 downwards.
TCGGCCTGCACCTGACCGTGGGCGACCGGGCGCCACACTCCCGGTGAGTGGCGGCTCTGGCGCTGGAGGATCACGCGCGCCCCGGGCGCCGCGGGGGTGACGTTCCCGTGGAAGGTGAGCTCGGTGGCCGTCCCGTCCAGGCGCGCCCGGCGCGTGGCGAGCGGCAGCTGCGAGCCCGCGGGCAGGGGCCCGGCGAGCGTGACGGCGGCGGCGGAGACGAGCACGCGCGTACGGGCGCTGCGGGCCCCGAGCGCTTCCGCCCAGAAGCTGCTCACCCGTTCCAGGCCGGAGGCGGTGGTGAAGCTGAAGTCGCCCGCTTCGTCGCTGGTCGTGGTGCCGGCGAGGGTCACGCCGGGCGTCCCGGCCACGTGCTGCTCGATCGTCACCGTCTGCGGAGTCGTGGGCGGCGATCCGGGACAGGAGAGCGCTCCGGTCAGGGTCACGGGTTCGCCGGCGTGCAGCGACGGGGAGGAGGGGCTGAGCGTGATCGAGCACCCTTCCGGCGCCTGCACTTCGCCCGCGCCCGCAAGCGGCGGGCCGGCTTCGGTGCGGCGGCGGTGGGCAGCCTGGGCGCTGGCGGTCCCGGCCACCACGAGCACGAGCGCGAGCACCGCGGGGCGGCGTGCGTGGCGAACGTCCACACGAGCCCATCGGCAGCCCCCGCCGGGGGCTTGAACGAGCGCCGAGCGCGCCTAGCCGCGGGCGTCCGCCAGGGCCTGCTCGTAGACCTCTTCCAGACGGCGGGCGATGACGTCCGGGTGGTAGGCGGAGATCGCCTCCCGCGCGGCCCCCGACAGGCGCTCGCGGGCGCCGGGGTCCTCGGCCAGCTCGCGCATCGCCGCCGCCAGCCGCTGCTGGTCGCCCATCCTGAACAGGCGCCCCGTGCGGTCGTCCTCGATCACCGTCGCGGGCCCGCCCTCGTCGGGGGCCAGGACCGTCAGCCCGGCGGCCATCCCCTCGAGCACGACCGTCCCGAACGGCTCCGGGATCGTCGAGGCGTGTACGAGCACGTCGAGCTGTGCCAGCTCGGGCCACACGTCCTCCTGGAAGCCGCGGAAGCGCACCCGCTCACCCAGGCCGAGGCTGTCCACGAGCTCGTGCAGGGAGTGCTCGAAGTCCTGCTCGCCGAACATCGGCGACCCGATCAGCACGGCGCTCTCGTCTCCGCCCGGGAAGGCCTCGGCGAACGCGCGCAGGAACAGGTCCTGGCCCTTCCAGGGCGCGATCCGGCCGAGCATCCCGAAGGTCGTGTGGGCCTGGGGAGAGCGCGCCAGCGGCGACGGCTCGACGGTTGCCGGAATCACCCACCTGGCCGCCGGGGCGTCGCCGTCGAGCGTCGCCAGGGTGGCCTCGGAGTTGGCGATCACCGCCACGGTCAGGCGCCTCACGAGCGCCCGCACCAGCCTCACCGCCGGCGCCGGGATGTAGTCCTCGGCCACCCGGTCGCGGACGTGCCACACGACCGGGACGCCCGCCAGCCGGGCGGCGACGCTCCCGTAGACGCCCGCCTTCAGCGAGTTGGTGTGGACGAGGTCGGGCGCCAGCCGGCGCAGGCGGCGGGCCAGGCGCAGCGATGTAGGTGGCGGTGCTCCAGGCGCTCCCCAGCGCGCCCGCCCCGGGTCGTACCTGCTCGCGACGCAGGTCACGCGCGGCGGGGGCGATCGGCATCACCTCGACCGACACGCCCGACTTCACCAGCCGCTCCGCCAGCGGCCCGTCCTCACCGAGGATCACGTGGGCGTTGACGCCCTCCAGGTGTGGCAGCAGGCGGCTGAGCTGGATCTCCCCACCGGACAGCCGCGCGACGTGGTCGAGGTACACCACCCGGGGGCGCGGGTCGGGCCGACGGGCGAGCAGGGAGCGGTACAGAGCGCGGTGGCGGTCGGCCACGGCCGTCCAGGAGTGCTCCTCGGCAAAGCGCCGCGCACGCTCGCGGCTCGGTAGCTGCCCGCCGGCCGCCTGCTGCAGGCGCCGCGCGAGCGCCCCCGCGTCCCCCGGCGCGACCAGCAGCGAGGAGTCGAGCTCCAGGGCGGCCTCGGCCAGCCCGCCGACGTCGCTGACGACGCTCGGGGTGCCGCAGGCGGCGGCCTCCAGCACCACCAGCCCGTAGCCCTCCAGGGCGATCGTGGGCACCACCGCCACGTCGGCCGCGCGGTAGGCGTCGATCAGCTCGGCGTCGCTGACGCGGCCGAGCACGCGCACGCGACCGGCCAGCGGCGTGCGGGCGGCACGCTCGCTCAGCTGTTCGCGCAGCGGGCCGTCGCCGACGAGCAGCAGCGTCGAGCCCTCCGGCAGCGCGCCCTGCAGCTCGCCCCAGGCGTCGAGCAGCACGTCGAGCCCCATGCGGGGGACCAGCCTCCGCGTGCACACCGCCACGAACGCTCCCGGGGCCAGGCCCAGCTGTGTCCGCGTGCGCTCGCGGTCGCCGGGCGTAAACAGCTCCAGCGACACGCCCGGGGCGAGCACGTGCACGCCCCAGGGACGCACCCGGTAGCGCTCCACGAGCACCCTCCGGAAGGCCGAGGAGAGGACCACATGGGCGTCGATGCGGGCGTGGACCCGGCGCTCCAGGGCCGCCCGCATGCGGTGGCGCAGGCGCGAGCTGTCCCCGGCGACGACGTTCTCGTCCGCCCACGGGCCCTGGAAGTGGAACACGCTGGGGATCCCGCCGGCGCCCCCGAACAGCAGCGGGGCGGCGGCGTAAAGCGCGAAGTGGGCGTCCAGCAGCTCGGCACCGGGGCGCGCCCGCGCCGCGGCCCGCCGGAAGCCGAGCAGCCGGCGTGGCAGCGATGCCCGCGGCCCGGCGATCACGGCGACCGACGGGGGCGCGTCCTCAGCCGGCCCGATCACCACGCCGCGCGCGTCCTGGAGCTGCTCGAACAGGGCCCGGTAGTAGCGGTTGAGCCCGCCCAGCGTGGCCGGGAACCAGCCCATTCCCAGCATCAGCACGCGAGGGTCGCGCTGTCCCGGTCCCCCGACGGAGGGCCCCGGGGCCGCGGTGCTGTCGCTGCTCGTGTCCGTCACGTGGCTGGTCCTTGCAAAATCGGGATTCGCGCCGTACTGTAGGAGGCGGGCCCGCGGTGGGGGTTTGGGGACTCCAGAGCGGCCAGAACAGCAGAGCGGCGCTTTGCGCGAAGTGCCTTCGACCACCTGCACCTGAGACCACCAGCACGGATGCCCGACATCACCGACCTCGAGCAGCAGTACTCGCTGCGGGCGCCTCGGCGCGGTTGCCCCAGCCTCTACAATGGCCCCATCCGCGAGGGCGATGGGGGCACCCGCGAGGGCCAGCGATGACGGGTACCAACGGAACCTCGGGCACGAACGGGAACGGCGGCGCTCCGCTCGCCGAGCATCGCGGCGCCGCGGTCGTCGCCGAGGAGGCCAGAGACGCCTTCCGCCGGCTGACCGAGAGGCCCGCTGACCTGCTGCGCTTTGCCACTGCGGGCTCCGTCGACGACGGCAAGAGCACCCTCATCGGGCGCCTGCTGTATGACAGCAAGCAGGTCCTCACCGACCAGCTGGCGCACGTCGAGCAGACCAGCCGGCGGATGGGCCACGACTTCCTCGACCTCTCGCTGCTGACCGACGGCCTGCGCGCCGAGCGCGAGCAGGGCATCACGATCGACGTCGCCTACCGCTACTTCGCGACCGCCCAGCGGCGCTTCATCATCGCCGACACCCCGGGCCACGAGCAGTACACCCGCAACATGGTCACGGGCGCCTCCACGGCGGACCTCGCGATCGTGCTGGTGGACGCCCGCAAGGGTGTCGTCGCCCAGTCCAAGCGGCACGCCTTCATCAGCTCGATGCTCGGGATCCCGCACGTGGTCGTGTGTGTCAACAAGATGGACCTCGTCGACTACGACGAGGGCGTGTTCGACACGATCGTGGAGGAGTTCGACCGCTTCGCCGCACGCCTGGAGATGCCGGACGTGACCTTCATCCCGATCTCGGCGCTGCTGGGCGACAACGTGGTCGAGCGCTCCGAGGCGATGCCCTGGTACCAGGGCCCGCCGCTGCTCTACCACCTCGAGCACGTCCACATCGCCTCCGACCGCAACCTGATCGACGTCCGCTTCCCGGTGCAGTGGGTGATCCGCCCGCCGGCCAGCAGCGGCATCGACTACCGCGCCTACGCCGGCCAGGTCGCCGGCGGGGTGATCCGCCCCGGCGACGACGTCGTGGTGCTGCCCAGTGGCCAGCACTCGACGGTGGCCGGGATCGACACCTACGACGGGCCCGTCCAGGAGGCCTTCCCGGCGATGTCGGTGGCGATCAGGCTGAGCGACGACATCGACGTCTCGCGCGGGAGCACGATCGTGCGCAAGCAGAACCAGCCGACGGTGTCCAACAGCTTCGAGGCCCTGCTGTGCTGGATGTCCGAGGAGCCGCTCAGCCCGCGCCGCCGCTACGCCGTCAAGCACACCACCAACACGGCGATGCTCGGCGGGGTGGACGTGCGCTACCGCATCGACGTCGAGACGCTGCACCGCGACGAGGCCGCCGAGACGCTGAACCTGAATGACCTCGCGCGTGTCCACATGCGTCTCAGTTCGCCCTTGGTGTTCGACTCCTACCGCCGCAACCGGCTCACCGGCAGCCTGATCGTCATCGACGAGGCGACCAACGAAACCGTTGCGGCCGGGGTGATCCTCGACACCGAGGTCGAAGGCCCCGCCGCCACCACCAAGACCGAGCGCAGCCCCAACGTCCGCTGGCAGGGCTCGCGCATGACGCGCCAGCGGCGCTGGACGATGCTCGGTCACACCGGCGCCACGGTGTGGTTCACGGGCCTGCCGGGGGCCGGCAAGTCGACGATCGCGGCGGCCGTCGAGGAGCGCCTGATCGCCGCCGGCCATCCCTCCTTCCTGCTCGACGGGGACAACCTCCGTCACGGGCTCAATGGCGACCTCGGCTTCGACGAGCAGGCGCGCACCGAGAACGTGCGCCGCACCTCACACGTCGCCAAACTGCTCGCCGAGTCGGGGTCGATCGCGCTCGTGAGCCTGGTCAGCCCCTACGAAGCCGACCGCCGCGCCGCCGCCGCACTGCATGGCGATGCCGAGCTCGGGTTCCTCGAAATCTTCCTCAGCGCCACGCTGGAGCTGTGCCAGGAGCGCGACCCCAAGGGCCTCTACGCCCGCGCCCGCTCGGGCGAACTGGCGGGCATGACCGGCGTGGGGGCGCCGTATGAGGTGCCCACCGAGCCCGACCTCGTGCTGTGCAGCCAGACCGAAACGGTCGAGCAAGAGGTCGACCACGTGATCGAGCTGCTGATCGAGCGGGGCCTGATCCCGCCCCTCAGCGGCCGCTAGTCGCGGCTCGGCCGGACCGCCGCTCCGCTCGGCGGCGAGTCCTCGCCGCTCAGCCCGATCGCTCCCTCTCACCCGCGAGCAGCAGTGGCTCGGCGGCTCAGCTTTTGTGTTTGGAGGGGGCGGCCTTCAGCGACACGGCCGAACTGGCGCCCGACTGCAGGGGCTTGTTGCGCAGGGCCACGTACGCGCGGTAGTGGCCGCTGTGGGCGACCTTCACCACCACGCTGAAGCGGGACATCGTCTTCGTCGCCTTCTGCGCGATGGTGCTGAACTGGGTTACGTAGCGGCTCGTCCGTTCGGAGGTCTTTTCGGTGTTCCCCGGCCGGGCGGCTTTGCTCAGCTGGATCAGCACGTGGGCGCCGGTGACGGACGGCGAGATCGTCCCGTACAGGCGCACGAGCCCGGCGGCGGAGCTGTGGCGCACGTGCAACACCACCACCGGGGTGACCTGCTGCTTGATGACCCCGCTGTACTGCGGCCGGGGGCCGGTGGTGATGATCCGGAACTCGGCGCTCGTCTGCAGCGAGGACAGGTGAAAGCTGAAGGCCCCGGTCGAGCTCGTCGTCACGGGAGCAGTGACGGTGGCGAATTCCGACAGATACGGGAACGGCGTCTCCTGCAGCACGAGTCCGAGCCCGGCGCTGCCGATGCCGCTGACCGAGCCGCTCAGCTCGAAGGAGTGCTTGTACGGGATCGCCTGCAGCGATTTCGGCAGCTGGAACTTCACCTTGCGCGACTTCGAGCCGAAGATGCGGTCCTTGCCGACGCGGGCGTTCCCGTTGGAGGCCGTGTTGTAGGCCACGATCCGGTAGTGGTAGCCGGGCGTCAGGCCGCCCGTGATCTGGCCCACCTTGATGCGGGTGGTGGCCGCCGGGAGCGTCTGCAGGGGCGTCGAGGACCCGTAGGCGGTGGTGGGTCCGTACTGGAAGAACCAGGTGGTCGCGAGGCCGTGTGGATAGACGGTGCCCTCGAGCTCGGCCGTCGAGCCGTGGACGTGGGTGACGCCCCCGGTCGCGACCTGCGGCGGGCCCGTCGAGGCCGCCAGGGCCGACGGCAGCCAGGATGCGAGGGCCACGCACACCACCAGCGCGGCGAGGATCGCGCCGGCGCGGCGGCGCCGGGTTGCGAGGGGGCGGTGTCGGGGCGCTTGGCTGGCGTTGACGGTCATCGAGTGGGCGCTCGGAAGCTCGGCACGGGCGTGCCGTACCCTGATGGAACACGCCCGTGCGGTCAAGGATGCGGTACCCGGCGCCGGCTCGTGTGCCGACCCCCCTTCACAATTTGATCACGCCGGAGCGCGGCGGGCATCCGACCATAGGGTACGAGGAGCCGGGCGCGCCGACAGCGCCGCTCGCCCTCGACCACACGACCAGAGCCCGCGTCCTGTCCACCGAACCGTCCACCGAACCGCTAGCGCGCGAGGCCCCCGGGGCGGGCGAGGCCGGCGGGCGCTGCCCGGCCTGCAACGCCCCGCTGGCAGACGACCAGCGCTACTGCCTGGAGTGCGGGGAGCGGCTGGCCCCGATCAGCGGCTTCCTGATGGGGCGCGGTTCGCAGGCGACCGAGGAGCGCCACGCCCCGACCGCGCCCCCTGACGCGCCGCCGGCGCCGGACACGGCAGGCGCCCCTCGCAGCAACCTGCTCGGAGTGCTGGCGGGCGTCGGTGTGCTGCTGCTGGCGATGGGCGTCGGCGTGCTGATCGGGCGCGCCGGGAACTCCAAGCCCTCGGCGGCCCGGCCGGAGGTGATCACCGAGGCGGCGCCCACGGCTCCGAGCGGTCCCGCCGAAGCCGCCTTCGCCGGCGACTGGCCGGCCTCGCGCAGTGGCTACACGGTGCAGCTCAGCACGCTGCCATCGTCCAGCACGGTGGCGGCCGTGACGGCCGCCAAGGCGGCCGCCGCCGCCAAGGGGGCTCCCGCCGTCGGAGCCCTCGCCTCCAGCGAATTCGCGAGCCTCCCGTCGGGGAGCTACGTGATCTACTCAGGCGTCTACCACAGCCCCGGGCAGGCGCAGCATGCGCTTGTGCGGCTGCGGGCCAAGTTCCCGGCGGCGAAGACGATCCACGTGTCGGGCGGCGGCTCGGGCGGCGGCTCTTCCGGGAGCTCCTCGAGCGGCGGCTCGGCGGGAGGCTCCTCGCATGGGGGCGGCAGCCTCAGTCACCCGGCGCCGTCCTCAACGCTGAAGAGCCTCAAAGGCAAGGGCAAGAACTACGTGGAAGCCTCGAAGAACCTTCCCGACGTGGTCGAAACGGGATGAGCCCGACGGCGTGCCGGGGCGCGCGCTAGACGGATGGGTCCGCTGCGCGAGTCGATCGACACCCGCCTCTCGCTGGAGCGAAGGCGAGAGGCCCTTTCCCAGCAGGTGGCGGAGCTGCACTGGGACCTGGGCGGCCTCACCTATGAGATGGCGATCCGCGACCACTTCCGCCTCGACGTGCTCGTGAGCAGGGCGGCCGTGCTGCAGGAGCGAGACGCCGAACTGGCTGAGGTCGAGCGCCTGCTGGGATCCCCCGAGGAGCTGACGACGGCGCGCTGCCCCGTGTGTTCGGCCCCGCGTAGCCGCGGGGCCCAGTTCTGCTGGCAATGCGGCGGACAGCTGATGGAGGAGCTGCCCAGCTCGCTCAGCGAGCGCTCGCAGAACGGCCTGTGAGGGGCCTGCCCCGACCGACCCTCGAGGGCGTGCGGCTGCCGCCGCGGAAGGTGATGGCGGTGCTCGTGCTGGTGTTCCTCGGCTTCGGCGTGCTGATCGGCCGCGCGGCGCGCAACTCCGTCCAGGAGGCCGCGCTCGCCGACGTCGGCGGCCCGGTGAAGGTGTACGTGCCACCCAGCTCCCCGGCGCCCGCGCCTGCCGCCCCGTCACCCGCGTCCCAAGAAGCTCCCGCTGCCGAAGCAGCGCCCACCCCCGAACCGGGGCCCGCGAAGACGCCGAGCCCCGGCCCCGCGTCCCCGGGCGCCACGAGCAAACCCGCCCCAGCCCCGGCGAGCAAACCAGCGCCCAAGCCGGCGCCTGCGAAGACGCTCCCGAAGATCAAGCACGTGTTCGTGATCTTGCTCTCCGACCAGCCCTACGCGGCGGTATTCGGGCCGGAATCCAAGGCCCACTACCTCGTCGGGAAGCTCGAGCCGAAGGGCACGCTGCTTCCCCGCTATGACGCCGTGGGTCACGAGCAGCTGCCCAACGGGGTGGCGCTGATCAGCGGGCAGGGGGCCACGCCGCAGACGGCCGCGGACTGCCCCACCTACACGCCGATCGGACCCGCGAGCGCCGGCGCCGACGGACAGGTGCTCGGGCAGGGCTGCGTGTATCCCGCCTCCACGCCGACGCTGCCCGGCGAGCTCGAAGCCGGACACCTGCGCTGGCGGGCCTACCTCGAAGGCGTCGGCGAAGGGCCCGCTCCGGTTTCGGCCTGCGCCCATCCGGCCCTCGGCCAGGCCGACCCGACGACCCCGCCGGCCGCGGCCTCCGAAGCCGCTTCCGGCCACCCCCCGGCGGCGACCTCACCCCTCGGTGTGTACGCCACCTACCGCAACCCGTTCGCCTACTTCCAGTCCCTGACCGACTCGGGCGCATGCGCCCGCTCGGAGGCGGGGATCTCCCAGCTGAAGGCCGATCTCGCCCAACCCGCCAGGACGGCGAACCTCTCCTACATCGTCCCCGGCCTCTGCCACGACGGCGGTCCCACGCCCTGCGCACCCGGCGCCCCGGCGGGACCCGCGGCGGCGGACTCGTTCCTGCAGCGGGTCGTGCCGGAGATCCTCGCCTCCGGCGCCTACAAGCAGAACGGTCTGCTCGTGATCACCACCGACGAGGCCCCCTCCAGCGGCGCATTCGAGGACTCGAGCTCGTGCTGCGGACAGCCCGCATTCCCCAACCTCGGCGCCGCCGGCCTGACCCCGGCCGGCCGTCCCGGCGGGGGCGGAACGGTGGGCGCCCTGCTGCTGTCGCCGTTCATCAGAGAACCCGCGAGCAGCGCGGAAGCGTACAACCACTTCTCGCTGCTGGCGACGATCGAGGATCTGTTCGCCGTCAAGCGCCTCGGCTACGCCGGCCTCTCGGCCGTCACGCCGCTGGCGCCCTCGATCTTCACCGCCAGCGGATAGGAGGCCGCGACGGGGGACAGCTCCCCGAGCGTGACGGGCCCGCGCCTGGGGCTCTCGCGGGCGAGCACGGCCTCGAGCGCGAGGATCTCGCGAGGGCGCTGCAGCGTCGCGGGGTTGAGGTCCACGCGCAGGGTGTGGCCGGACAGGCGCCCCCCGGCCCGGATCAGCAGCGGTGCCAGCGCCTCGCCCAGCCTCCCCCTCGGAGCCGCCCCCCAGGCGGGCGCCAGGCCGCTCGTCCCGGGCCCCGGCTGACGCCGGCGGGCCAGCGGCCGTGCTGCGCACGTGCAGCAGCGTCGCCCACCAGGAAAAGCGCCGCGGCAGGACCTTCACCAGCTGGCGGGTGTAGGCGTAGCCGGGGGCCACGAACCCGTCCGGCTCGATGCCGGAGAGCTTCAGGATCCGCCATCCGGCGTCGACCGCGCGGCGCGCCTCGCCTTCGTCGAGGCCGGCGAACTCGCTGCGCACCGAGCGCAGGGCGCGCACCCCGCGACCGTCGGCGGGGTCGGCCCCGAGGGGCTCGTGCTGGAAGCCGTTCTGGGCGATCGAGTCCCCGGCGTCGCGGCGCTCCCGCAGCCAGGCGCCCATCTCCGGGCACCGCTCGCCGAGCGGATGCAGGTCACGGGCCGGAATCACGAACAGCGTCACACGGTCGATTCCGTGGTCGTCGAGCCAGTCCCGGATCAGCGCGCAGCGCTCCCAGGTCGCCGGCTCCACGATCGTGGATGGCGACCGCGATCACGCCCTTCGGGTCCGTCCTTTGGGACATGCCTACACGGTTCTCCGCAAACAGCGCCGGCGTGTGACCAACCCGCGACGATCCCGTGAACTCCTTGTGAAGATCCTCACTAACACCCGGGCCGGAGCGCCGGATGGCGTGGGGTGCAGTCACTAAGCTGCCCGGCGATGACGTTGGCCGCGACCACGACGTTCGCCGCGACCGTCATGGGCTCCGCACTGACCTACTTCCAGGCCGTGGTGCTGGGGATCCTGCAGGGGATCACCGAGCTGTTCCCCGTCTCGAGCCTCGGGCACACCGTCCTGTTCCCGACCCTGTTCGGCTGGAACGAGCTCGTCAAGGCCCAGTCCCAGAGCGAGTCCTTCTGGCTGGCATTCGTGGTCATGCTCCACGTCGGCAGCGCCCTCGGCCTGCTGTTCTACTACCGCCACGACTGGGTGGAAATCGTCGGAGCGTTCTTCAACACCCTCGCGTACACGCCGCGCACGGACCCCGAACGAGCGCCTGGCGTGGCTGATCATCATCGCCAGCATCCCCGCCGGTGTGCATCGGGCTGATCTTCGAGCACGAGCTGCGCACGCTCACCGCGAAGCCCGAACTGGCCGCCATCTTCCTGATGATCAACGGCGGGCTGCTGCTGCTCGCCGAGCGCTTCCGGCGCAAAGCCGAGGTGCGCGAACTGGCGGTCCGCGAGGGGGCCAAGCCCGACGGCGGGCGAGAGCTCGACACGCTCGCCTATCCCGAGGCGTTCGTGATCGGCACCGCCCAGTCGGCCGCCCTGGTGGCCGGGATCAGCCGCGACGGGATCACGATGGGTGCCGGCCTCGGGCGCGGCCTGGACCACAGCGACGCGGCCCGCTACGCGTTCCTGCTGGCGACCCCGATCATCCTCGCGGCCGGGATCTTCAAGCTCCCCGACCTGCTCGGACATCTCGGCAACGGGATCCGCGGGCAGGCGCTGGTCGCGTGCGTCACGGCCGCCATCACCGCCGTCTTCACGGTCGCCTTCCTGGTGCGCTGGTTCAAGACCAGGACGCTGGTCCCGTTCGCGATCTACGGCCTCGTGTTCGGCGGCGCGATGGTCATCTACACCCAGACCTGAGGTGGATCCGAGCGCCGAGAGCCAGGCCAGTCAGCTGGCCTCCGGCGGTGCCTCCAACGAGGAGATCATCGCCGCCACGCTCGCCGCCGCCCACCCCGAGCCGGGGCTGCGCTGGCTGGACATCGGCTGCGGGCGCGGGGACCTGCTGCGGCGCGTGCGCGACGACTGGGAGCCGGCACAGCTGCGGGGGCTCGACTCGCTGGACTGGCTCGACGAGGACCTGCGCGCGGACGTGGACTTCGAGGTGCGCCCGGCCGAGGAACTCCCCCGCTCCCCGCAGGCCGACCGCGTGCTGATGGTCGAGGTGATCGAGCACCTCGAGGCCCCGTGGAGTGCGTTGCGGGCGGCGGCGAGGGTGCTCGCTCCCGGCGGCTGGCTGGTGCTGAGCACGCCCAACCTCGCCACCCTGCGCCACCGGCTCGAGCTGGCGAGGAAGGGCACGTTGACGAGCTTCCGCCCCGGCTATGACCCCCATCTGTCCCCGGCGCTGCCGCACGTCAGCGCCCGCATCCTCGCCGAGGAGGGCCTGGCGGTGGGGGAGCCGCAGTTCGCGGGCGCCGACGTGATCTCGTTCAGCAAAGGGCGGATCTGGCCGCCGTCGTTGCGCCGGCGCTACCCTCGGCTGGGGTCCGTTTCGGTGATCCTCGCGGCGCGCAGAGCGCCCGTCTGAGCCGACAGGCAGCCCCGCGCGGGCCGCGGCCGCACCACCCCGTCAGCAGCCTCGCGCATCATTGAACTTCACCCATGCCCATGCCCAAAACCCCGCAGAAGATGTTCGAGACCCGCAGCCAGGCCTGGAGGGAGGTCGGCCTTATCCGCCAGCTCGACCCCCGCGCGGTCAAACGCGCGCGCGTGGAGGTGCTGTTCCTGGTGCCGCTGTTCGTGGCCGTCGTGGTCCTCTACGAAAACCGCGTCGAGCCTGCTCGGCACGACGCAGGCGGCCCGCCACGGCCACCCCGCCCACAAGGTCCTGGAACCGGCGCTGGAAACGACCGTGACGGCGATCGTGGTGGTCGCGCTGGTGATCCTCGGCTGGGCGATCGCCCGCGACGTCGGGCGGGTCTCGGCCCGCCGCTGTTCCGCCGGCTGGATCCGGCGACCGCCGGAACTGTCGGGCTTCCTGTTCGCCTCGTGACGATCCGTGGCTGGCCTGCTCGTGGCCCTGCGCGTGGCCGGCATCCAGGCCCACACGCTGGCCCTCGGCGGTGCCTTCACGGCCGTGATCCTCGGCCTGGCCGCGCAGCAGACGCTCGGCAACCTGTTCGCCGGCACGGTCCTGCTGAGCGCGCGGCCCTTCCGCGTCGGCGAGCGCGTGCGCCTGCAGGGCGGGCCGCTGGCCGGGCAGCTGGAGGGGACGGTCAGCTCGCTGGGCCTGCTCTACACGACCTTCGCCACCGGCGAAGACTCGATCATGGTGCCCAACAGCGTGGTCCTGAACGTGGCCGTGCTGCCGCTGCAGCGAGCCCGAGGCGGTCAACCTGCGCGCCCGCCTGCGGCGCCGGTATGACGCCCGAGCGATCTGCAGGAGATCCTCGAGGGTCGGCTGACAGACGCCGCTGCGAGGTCCGCCCCGGATCACGCTGGAGGAGCTGGACGGCGAGGAGGTGGTGGTGCGCATCGCGGCCACGCCACGGGTTGCCTCGCAGGGCCGTCAGCTGGCCAGCGAGCTGCTCGATCGTGCGTCTCCCGCTCAGACGCGTTCCGTCGGAGAGCGCACGCCGTAGCGCAGGAACAGCTCAGACCCCTCGCGCATGCACGCCGAGCAGCTCGACGCCCGACGGGCGGCTCGAGCTCCATGCCGGCGAGGATCCGCAGCGGCCTCGCCCGCCGACCGGCTCCCCGCCCGGCGAGCATGGCGAGAGCGACAGGAACAGCTCGTCCACGAGCCCCGCGGCCAGCAGTTCCCGCGCCAGGTGCGGGCCGCCCTCGCAGAGCAGGCTGCGGACGTCGTGGCGCAGGCCCAGCTCGCCCAGCGCGCGCCGGGAGATCGAGCCGGCCGTCACGCTCGGCGCGCATGTACTCGACCTGCAGCGGCGACGGGCGGCAGGCTGGCCGCCGAGGGGGTCAGCACGAGAACCCGTGAGGTCGGGCTCGCCAGCAGGCCGATGTCGGTCGGCAGGTCGAGCCGGCCGGAGACGACGCACGCGAGCGGCTCCTCGGTCAGTCCCGCGGGCCAGTCGCTGCCGGCGCACGTCCTGGTCGCGGATGATCCGCCCGTAGCGCTCGGCCCGCACCGTGCCGGCGCCGACCATCACCGCGTCGACGGCGGCGCGCAGGCCGTGGAACAGCTCCCGGTCGGCGCGGACGCTGATCGGTCCCGAGCGCCCGCCGCAGCGCGGCGCGGCCGTCGAGCGTGCTGACCATGTTGAGGATCACGTGGGGGCGCGCGCGCGTGGAGGGCGGGCGCTCCCACAAGCCCATCCACCGCACCAGCTCCTCGACCGCTGCGCGGAGGCCGCCGGGGGGAACAGCCGCTCAGCCTGCGCGGCTCCGCCTGCCCGGGTTCTGTGGTCGGACGTGTCGGCTGCCATCACGGCGCAGCCTAGAGGCCGCCGAGCTCCACGGACCGCCGCCGGCGGGGCGGGGAGCGGCTCAACAACTCGCAACATTGCCTCCTGGGACCTGCTACGGTCCGGCGAATGGCCGGGCCCCAGAGGTCCGGCGAAAAGCAGTGCAAGCGCTCGCAGGTCGAAGCTCGTGAAAGCATCCTCCGCGTAGCAGCAAGCACATACCGTGGAGGATTCAGCACAATGCCAACCGGCACCGTTAAGTGGTTCAGCGACGACAAGGGGTTTGGTTTCATCACCCCCGACGACGGCGACAAGGACCTGTTCGTCCATCACACCGGGATCAACGGCGAGGGTTACCGCTCGCTGCAGGAGGGCGCCAAGGTCTCCTACGACCCGGAGCAGGGCGACAAGGGCCCCAAGGCCGTCAACGTCCAGCCGATCTAGGCACGAGGCCAGCAGATCGCAATCTTGGGGGGCTCGCCACGGCGGGCCCCCGTCTTGAGGACGGGTATCGTCGGCCCCGACACGACGGCATGAGCGGCGAGGCGACGAGCATCAAGCTGCGCCGGCCGCCGCTGTCCGCGCCGGGGAGGTTGCGCTCGCGCCGCCGCGGTGGCGACGGCCAGCTGACACGCATGTCCCTGGACGTGCGCGTGGCGGGCCTGATGCTGGGCGCGATCGTCGCCTGAGCCTGTTCATCGTGCTGATCGACGGCCGACCGGCCGAGCCCGCTGTCGCCGACCACCCACACCGGCTTCTTCCCGCGCTGGATGGCGGGCCCGCTCGGCGGGCTGTGGCCCGGCCTCACCGCGCAACAGCACCACTCCAGCAGGATTACGTTCACGGGGGCGATCGTGCGTGATGTACGTCGCCTACGTGGCGGTGCTGCGGTACGTACCCCGCGTGCCCGCCGCCTGGGTGGTCGGCGGCGATCGTGCTGGTGCACGTGATCCTGCTGCTCTCGCCCCCGCTGGCGCTGACGGACGTCTTCAACTACGTCAACTACGGGCGCATGGAGATCGTCCACCACCTCAACCCGTACACGACGATCCCGATCTCGAGCCGCACAGCGACCCGAGCTTCGCGCTCAGCAACTGGCACCAGCTGCTCAGCCCCTACGGCCCGCTGTTCACGCTGCTGACGTTCGCCGTCGTGCCGCTCGGCGTGGCCGGCTCGTTCTGGGCGCTGAAGGGGATCCTGTGCGTGACGAGCCTGGCGATCATCTTGCTGGTCTGGCGCTGCGCCCAGCATGCTCGGTCGCGACCCGGTCAGGGCGATCGCGCTCGTCGGGCTGAACCCGATCGTGCTGATCTGGGGTCTCGGCGGCGACCACAACGACTTCCTGATGATGCTCTGCATCATGCTGGCGCTTCTACCTGCTGCTGCGTGCAGCGCGGGCCTCGACCAGGCGGCGGGACGCTGCCGGGCGTCCCGGCTGCGCGGGTCGCGCGCGGCTGGCTACTGCCGATCTCGCCACGCGGAGGTCGGCGCCGGGGTGGCGCTCGTGATCGGCGGTCGGCGATCAAGGCCTCGGCGGCGATTCTGATCCCGGTCGTGCTGGCGGCGCTGCTGCGCGCGCCGCGCCGGCTGGTCCAGGTGCTGCTCGGCATGGCGGTCGCGGCCGTCGGCTGGTGGCCGTCTGAGCCTGCTGGCGTTCGGCCTGCACCTCCCCGATCTGAGCACGCAGGGCAACGTCGTGACGAACGAGAGCATCCCCAACCTGCTCGGGCCTGGCGCTGGGCGCGGGCGGTGAGACGAACACGCTTCCTGCGGACAGCTGCTGGTGCGTGGGTGCTCGCGTGCTGCGCGTATGCGTCGGCAGGCGGGCTCGGGCGCGCGTTCACGAGCGACCGACGCGGCGATCACCGCCTGCCGGCTGGGCGAGCGTCGCGCTGCTCGTGACGCTCAGCTGGGTGCTCCCGTGGTACGTGCTGTGGGTGCTGCCGCTGGCGGCGCTGTCGAGCTCGGTGAGGCTGCGCGCGGCGTGTCGCTCGTGCTGGGCGTCTACCTGATCGTCGCCTGGGCTCCGGTCTCGGGCTGCTGTGGAGCGCGATCGGCTTTCATCCGGAAAAGACGGCGCTCGGCCGCCTGCACCAGCGCTACGTCAAGGAGCTCTTGAACTGAGGATGTCGCGCACGAACTCGCCCACGCGACGCACCTGGGCGTCGCGGTCAAAGCTCACCTGAGCGACGCTCGCCCCCAGCGCCGCCTCCCGGCGCTGTTCGATCGCGGCAGGCTCGAGGCCCTCGAGCAGCCGCGCGAGCGCCTGTACGTAGGTCTCGCTCCAGGGCGAATCTCCGGGCAGCCGCCAGCAGAAGCCCTCGTCGAGGTCATACGCCGCCGGGATCTGGGAGGTGACGATCGGCAGGCCGGCGGCCAGGTACTCGCTGAGCTTGGTCGAGTAGCGGAAGGAGCCCACCCGATCGACGCTCTGGGGCAGGCTCGCGAGGTCGAACGCGGCCAGGAATTCGCCCACCTCGTGTGGCTCGACCCGGCCCGGCATCAGGATCCGCGAGCCGAGCTCCTCGCCGGCGAGCTCCCGCAGGGGTCCGCTGCCGGGGCCGTCGCCCACGATCACCGCCACCAGGTCGCGACGCTCGGTGGCGCGGACCGCCCGCACCAGCTCGGCGCCGTAGGCGTATCCGATCCGCCCGCGCCAGTTCAGCGAGCCCACGATCCCGGCCACGAGCGCGTCCTCGCTGATCCCGAGCCGCTCGCGAACCCGCTCGCGGGACCCCGCCGGGGCGCCCTCCCGGGCCCAGCCGGGGGCCGTCATCGCGCGGGGGGCGCCGAAGCTCAAGGCTCTGCCGGCCAGGTACGGGCTCCAGCCGATGTAGCCCGAACAACGGCGGCACAGGAGCCGCTCATAGGCGCCGCCGAGGAGCCCCGCCGCACGTGAGCTGAGGGCCAGGTACGGACCGACCGCGTCGCCGCTGGAGACCACGTAGGGGATCCCCAGCAGCGTGTCCAGGGCGAGCACGCACAGACCCCCGGCGATGCCGGTGCCCTCCATCACGATCAGCTCGGGCCGGGTGCGGCGGGCCCGGCGCCAGAGGCCGAGCGCGGCCCGCAGGCGGTGGCCGCGGTCGAAGTCGAGCTCCTCGGCGCCGAGCCCCGCCAGCAGCTCGCGCAGGCGCAGGGCGTCGAGGTGGCCCGCGCCCTGGGTGGCGAACGCCAGGATCGCGCCCGAAGTGTCCCGCGGGGGCTCCGCGCTGACCACGGGTTGCTAGCCGTCCTCGTCGGGGCGCGGGGGCCGGCGCGTTCCCTTGCGCTCGGAGGCCCGGCGCTTGGCTGCCAGCCGGCGCTCGCCCGAGGCGAGCGTCGGGCGCGTGGCGCGCCGCGGCCGCGGCCGGCTCAGACCGGCGGCGATCCGCTCACGCAGGCGCTCGAGCGCGAGCTCGCGGTTGCGGGCCTGGGAGCGGGCATCCTGTGCCACCGCCACCACTCGGGGACCTGCCTGGCGCAGCAGCAACGCCCGCTGGGACTCGCTCAGGCGACTGTGACGCGTTGACGTCGAAGACGGCTTCCACGCGCGAGGCGGTGACGTTCGCGTGCTGGCCCCCGGGGCCTGAGGAGCGGCTGGTACGCAGCTTGACCTCCTCGAGCGGGATGCTCAGCCGCGGCTGGACCCGCAGCCCCACCTGCGCGGGTCCGGCCACGCCCGCTCAGGCTCCCCCGCCGCTGCCGAGGTCGTGCAACGCGCGAGCGCGGTCCTGCTCGCCCTCCGGGAGGCGTCCGTCGCGCCCGACGTAGCCGCCCTTGCCGCCGACGACACAGATACACGGCGTCGTCCTCGCCCACGTTGTGGATCTGGCGCACCGTGGCGGCGTCGACCCGTGCCAGGCCGCCCGCGCCGAGGGTGATCGTCGAGTCGTCGCCGAAGCGCATCTCGATCGTCCCGCGGTGGACGAAGTACAGCTCCTCCTGGGTGCTCGTGGTAGTGAAACCCGGTCTCCATTCCCGCCGGGAGGACGATCGCGTTGACGCCGAAGGCGTCGACCCCGAGTGCCCGGCGCACCTTGCGGAAGCCGGGGCCGTCGCCCAGGTCCTCGAGCTCGCAGGCCGCCCAGCCCGCGCCCCGTTTCACGCCCGCGTACTCGCTTGACGCCTCCATCAGCCCTCCTCGCTCTAGTGGTCGGCCACCCGGCCCCCGTCGGGAGCCAGGGCGCGGCCCTCCTGCGCCCAGCGCAGTAGCCCGCCGGCCATGGAGTATGCCTCGTAGCCGGCCGCCCGCAGGGCCTGTGCCGCCATCAGCGAGCGGGAGCCCACGCGGCAGTAGAAGACGACCGGGCGGTCCTGCTGCAGGGTCCCCGCCTGCGAGCTGGAGCTGGATCAGCTCGATGAGGCGCGAATCGGGGATGTGCCCGGCCTCGTGCTCGTAGGGCTCACGCACGTCCACGAGCTGCAGCTCGGGCTCCTGCGCCAGCCGCTCGGCCACCACGGACGGCTCCAGTTCGATGTCGCCGACGGCGTTCATATGCGCCCGAGGCTAGCGGGGCGGCGGGCGCCGGGCGGGGCATTCGGGGCGCCGCTGAGAGCAACGGTGGCCGGTGGGGGCGGCGGCGAGTCCTTGCCACTAGGATCAATGAACTGGCATGCAGGCGGTGGGCGACATCTACACGATCCCCCAGGAGAACCTCGACTTCTGCGCGATGATCGGCCAGCTCGCGCGCGAGCGGATCGCGCCGCGGTCGGCCGAGATCGACGAGAAGGCCGAGTACCCCTGGGACATCCGCAAGCTGCTGTCCGAGCAGGACGTCCTCGGGCTGCCCTTCCCGGTCGAGTACGGCGGCACGGGCACCGGCACGCTGATGCTCAACATGGCCATCGAGGAGCTCGCCAAGGTCGACGCCTCGTGCGCGCTGATCCTGATGGTCCAGGAGCTCGGCACGCTGCCGCTGCAGCTCTACGGCTCCGAGGAGCTGAAGGAGCGCTGGCTGCCCCGGTGCGCCAGCGGCGAGCTGTCCCCGGCCTTTGCGCTGTCCGAGCCCGAGGCCGGTTCCGACCCCGCGGGGATGAAGACCACGGCGGTCAAGGATGGCTACGAATGGGTCATCAACGGCACCAAGAACTGGATCTCGAACCTCGGGATCGCCGACTTCTACATCACCTTCGCCGTCACCGACCGCGAGCAGCGGCGGATGAGCGCCTTCCTCGTCGAGGCCGACCGCCCCGGCTTCAGTGTCGGCAAGCTCGAGCACAAGCTCGGGATCCGGGCCTCGCCCACCGGCCAGCCGATCTACGAGGACGTCCGGGTACCGGAGGAGAACGTGATCGGCGAGGTCGGACGCGGCCTGTCGGTGGCGCTGGGCACGCTCGAGCGCACCCGCCTCGGGGCCGCCGCCCAGGCAGTCGGGATCGCGCAGGGCGCCACCGACTACGCCGTCGGCTACGCGCGCGAGCGGCGCCAGTTCGGCAAGCCGATCAACGAGTTCCAGGGCATCCAGTTCAAGCTCGCGGACATGGAAATCGCGCACCGCCGCGGCCCGCGAGCTGCTCTACAAGGCCTGCGCGATGGCCGACCAGGGCCACCCGCGAGCGCGCCAAGTACTCGTCGATGGCGAAGGTCTTCTGCTCGGACACCGCGATGGACGTGACGGTCGAGGCCGTGCAGGTCCTCGGCGGCTACGGCTACGTCAAGGAGTACCCGCGTCGAGCGCATGATGCGCGACGCCAAGATCACCCAGATCTACGAGGGCACCAACGAGATCCAGCGCGTCGTGATCGCCCGGACCCTCAAATAGCGGGCCACTGACCGAGCGCGCTCCTCCAGCCACCAAACCCCGCGCGGCCGTTCAGGCGCGTGGAGTCGCCGCGATCGTCGCGATGTCGCTCGGGCCTGGTCGTGCTCGTGGTCGGCCAGGGCTTCAGCACGATCGGCGCGGTGCGCGCCGTCGAGGACGTCGCGCTGGGGGTCTGTCGTCGCGCCGCGCTGATCGGCTCGGTCGCGTTCGTGGCCGTCCGCATGGCCGGCTGGCGCGACCCGGAGTCCGACAGCGAGTTCGACGAGATCGTGCGCCGCGCGGAGCGTCTGGCCGCGCGAAGGCCTCGCCGTGGATCCGGACGAAAACGAGTTCATGGAGCTCGACCCGCTCGACGACCGCGACTTCGAAGAGCTCGTGCGTGACGCGCTCGACGACCTCCCCGACCTGCTGCGCAACGCGCTCGCGCACGTCGCGGTCGTGATCTCCGACGGGGGCCGCCGGCAGGGCGCCTACGGCCTCTACGAGGCGACGGCGCCACGCGCGACCAGCACCACGACCGGATCGTGATCTTCCGCGACACGCTGCGCCGCGACTTCGGGCACGACCCCGAGCTGCTGCGCGACCAGGTCACGCGCACCGTCCGCCACGAGCTCGCCCACCACGTGGGCTTCGACGAGCTCGGCGTCAGTCGCCTCGACCTCTAGGCGCATACGCTCAGCCGGTGAGCGGCCAGGCCGACCGGGACCTGCGGTTCCCGGACTTCTTCATCGCCGGCCACCAGAAGTGCGGCACGACGGCGCTCTACCTGATGCTCGCGCGCGCCACCCGCAGTCTTCCTGCCGCGACGTCAAGGAGCCCCGCTACTTCGCCACCGACCTGCGCTCGCCTGGCCGCGCGGGCGCGCCTGCGAGCCGCCGCACGACGCCGAGCGAGCTATCTGCGCCCTGTTCGCCGCCGCCGCGCCTGGCCAGCTCGCGCGGCGACGCCTCGCCGCAGTACCTGCGCTCGCGGGCGGCGCCCGGCGGCGATCGCCGAGGTCCGCCCCGACGCGAAGCTCATCGCGATCCTCCGCGAGCCCGCCGACTTCCTGCGCTCCTTTCACCAGCAGATGCTCTCCAGCGGCGTCGAGGACGAGCGCGACCTTCGCCGAGGCGCTCGAGCTCGAGGCCGAGCGCCGCGCGGCCGCGAGCATCCCCCGCGGCTGCCACCACCCGGTGTCGCTGCTGCTACTCCGAACACGTCCGCTACGCCGAGCAGCTGCGCCGCTTCCACGACCACTTCCCGCGCGAGCAGATGCTGCGTGCTCATCTACGAGGACTTGCGGGCCGACAACCAGGCCACGGTGCGCCGCGTGCTGCGCTTCCTCGGGCGCCGACGAGCAGCAGTCGCTGCCGCAGATCGACACCCGCCCGGTGCGCGCGGTCCGCTCGCGGCCTGCTGCACCGCGTCACCGCGGAGATGCGCCGGGCCCGCAAAAACCCCGCCGCCGCCGGGCGCCTCGCGCGGGCCGCCGACGCGGTGCTGCCGGACGCGCCTGCGGGGCCAGGCGCTGAGGGCGGCGTGGAGGCGGGCCGTGTACTCGGCGCCCCAGCCGCCCGACCCGCTGCTGATGCTGGAGCTGCGCCGCCGCTTCGAGGCGCGAAGTCGCGGCCGCGGGCGAGTATCTCGGCCGCGATCTCATCGGCGAGTGGGGCTACGACTCGATCGACTAAGCTCGCCGTCCGCAAGCACCCCAGCGAAGGAGAGGGCCCCAAGATGCCGCAAGCAGTGATCGTCGACGCCATCCGCACGCCCGATCGGGCGGGCGGTCAAGGGCTCGCTCAAATGCGTCCGCGCCGACGACCTGGCGGCGATCCCTCTGAAGGCGCTGCTCGAGCGTAACCCCAGCCTCGAGCCGGGCTCGATCATCGACATCATGATGGGCTGCGGCTTCTGCGAGGGCGAGCAGGGCTACAACATCGGGCGCGTCGCCGCGACTGCTCGCGGGGATCGATCACCACGTGCCCGCCTGCACGGTCAACCGCTTCTGCGCCTCCTCGCTGCAGACCACGCGGATGGCCCTCCACGCGATCAACGCCGGCGAGGGGGACACCTACATCGCCGCCGGCGTCGAGGCCGTCTCGCGCGCCGGCCAGGGCACCAGTTCGAGTTCAACCACGCCGTCGACGGCTCCGAGGGCTCCGCTCTACAACGTCTACATCCCGATGGGCCTGACCGCCGAGAACGTCGCCGAGCGCTGCAACGTCAGCCGCGAGTCCCAGGACGAATGGGCCGTCATCAGCCAGTCCCGCGCCGTCGAGGCGGTCACCAACGGTCACTTCGACAAGGAGATCGTGCCGGTGACCGCGCCCGCACACCGCGAGACCGACAAGGAGGGCAACGAGGTCGACGTCCCGGAGACGGTCGTCAGCCGCGACGACGGGCCCGCGCGCGGGGACCACGCTGGAGAAGCTCGCGGAACTCAAGCCCGTGTTCAAGCCGGACGGGACCGTCACCGCCGGCAACGCCTGCCCGCTCAACGACGGCGCCGCGGCGCTGCTGATCATGTCCGAAGAGAGAGGCCGCGAGGGACGGCTTCAAACCCCGCGCCCGCATCATCGCCTCGACTCGGTGGCCGCGATCCGCCCGGAGATCATGGGCGTCGGGCCGATCCCGGCGATCCAGAAGCTGCTCGCCGACACGGGCATGACGATCGACGACATCGACGTCGTCGAGATCAACGAGGCCTTCGCCGCTCAGATCGTGCCCTGCAAAGAGGAGCTCGGCATCCCCGACGAGAAGCTCAACCCGTTCGGCGGTGCGATCGCGCTCGGCCACCCCTTCGGCATGACGGGCGCCCGCATCATGACGACGCTGCTGAACGACCTCGAGACGCACCGGCGGGACCTTCGGGATCGAGTCGATGTGCGTCGCCGGCGGAATGGGCATGGCGATGCTCGTCGAGCGCCTGTAGGCGCCCGGCCGGCGAGCAGTTCGAGACGGGCAACCAGCGGGGATACGGGAGCCGTCGATGGGCCTGCGCGGCGCCGTCAAAAAACTGATCCCGCCGTTGCTGCGCCCCGGCTGGCCCGACGAGGCCCGCAGGCTCGTCCAGGAACCCGTGCTGCGCGACGCCCTGGCTCCCCACGCGCCTGCCGGGCGCTGCCTCAACGCCGGCTGCGGCGAGGGCCTCTACAGCGCCTTCCTGGAGGCCATCCCGGGGCTCACCGAGATCGTCAACATGGACCTCGAGCTGCCCCGCATCGCCGAGCGGCGCCCGGATCGGCGCAACACCGACGTCAGCGGCTCGCTGACCGAGATCCCCCTCGCCGACGGGTCGGTGGACTTCGTGCTCTGCACCGAGGTGATCGAGCACGTTCCGGACGACCACGCGGGCGCCCGCGAGCTCGGCCGCGTCCTGAAGCCCGGCGGCCTCGCGCTGATCAGCGTGCCCACGCCCCCCGCCCCTCCCGACCCCGAGCACGTGCGCGAGGGCTACACGCCGGCGGAGCTCACAGAGCTGCTCGCCGCCGGCTCGCTGGAGGTCGTCTGGCATCGCTTCTGCTTTCACCAGGCGATGCGCTGGCTGCTGCCGACGTGGCGCTGGCAGTACCAGCGCCTCGGCCGCGGTCGCCGCAGCCTGATGCCGCGTCTGGCGGTTCGCGCCTTCGCCTACGCCGATCGCGCCTTCCCGCTCGGCAAGCCCTGGGACCTCGTCGTGCTCGCGCGCAGAAACTGACTCGCGGCGAGCCCTCGGGCATGGTGTCGCGCAGTCGGCCCGGCGCCGGCAGAGGCGCGGCCCGGGTGACTCAGCGCGGCGGCATCCGCAGCGCGCCGTCGAGCCGGATCGTCTCGCCGTTGAGCATCCGGTTCTCGACGATGTGGCAGGCCAGCTCCGCGTACTCCGCGGGGCCCCCAGGCGCTGCGGATAGGGCACGCCGGCGCCCAGCTTCTGGCGGGCCTCCTCGGGCAGCGCTCCCAGCAGCGGGGTGTCGAACAGGCCCGGCGCGATCGTGTTCACGCGGATGCCGTACTGGGAGAGGTCCCGTGCCGCCGGCAGGGTGAGCCCCACGACGCCGCCCTTGGAGGCCGAGTACGCGATCTGGCCGACCTGCCCGTCGAAGGCGGCGATCGAGGCGGTGTTGACGCACACCCCGCGTTCGCCGTCCTCGAGGGGATCGGTCGCGATCATCGCGTTGGCGGCGTAGCGGAGCACGTTGAAGGTCCCGATCAGGTTGATCGAGATGATCGTCTCGAACGGCAGCAGCGGGTGGGGGCCCTTCGAGGAGGCCACCTTCTGGGCCCACCCGGTGCCGGCGCAGCAGACCGCGATGCGCAGCGGGCCGGCGGCGGCCGCGGCGGCCACGGCGGCCTCGACCTGGTCCTCCTTGGTCACGTCGCAGGAGACGAACTCGAGCCCCAGCTCGCCGGCGAGCGCGGCGCCCTTGTCCGCGTTCACGTCGGCGATCGTGACCTTCGCCCCGCGGCCGTGGAGGGCGCGCACGGTCGCCTCGCCGAGCCCCGAAGCCCCGCCGACGACGATTGCCGTGCTGTCCTCGATGATCATGCCGGCGGCAGCCTACAGGGCTTTCGCATGGGCGCGCCGCCTGCCAGTATCTGCTGGCCGCCGATGCGTAAAGCCGTCAACAACCTCGCCCTGCGGGTGCTTTCGTGGCTCGACCAGCGCGCCCTCCCGCGCCGGATCGCCGCCATGCAGCACCGCAACCGCTTCGTGCGGGCGGTGTGGACGAAAACCTCGCGCCGCCTGCGCTGGCGGCCGATCACGATCCTCAGCGGCCCCGCCCGGGGCATGCGCATCAACCTCCACGGCTCGGCGGTGGCGTTCGCCACGGGCATGGCCGAGCGTCCCCTGCAGTCGGCCCTCCAGCGTGAGGTGCGCCCCGGGGCGACCTTCTTCGACATCGGCGCCAACGTCGGGTTCGTGACCCTGATCGCGGCCCGCCTGGTGGGGCCCAGCGGGCGCGTGGTGGCGTTCGAGCCCGTCCCCGAGAACGTGGCGGCGATCCGCGAGAACCTGGCCATGAACGGGATCGACTGGGTCGAAGTCCGCGAGACCGCGGTGGCGCGCAGCGGCGGGCGGGCCAGCCTGATCGTCTCGGACGTGTCGGCCTTCTCGCGTCTGGCGAGCGTGAACGTGCCGACCGGCGCCCGCGAGTCGATCGAGGTGGCGGTGAGCTCGATCGACGAGCTGCTTGCCGCCGGCGAGCTGCCGGTGCCCGACGTGGTCAAGATCGACGTCGAGGGGGCCGAGCTGGAAGTCATCGAGGGGATGCGCTCGACCCTCGGCGCGCACCATCCCGTGCTGCTGTGCGAGGTACACGACTGCAATGCCGAGTACGTCGAGCTGATGACGAGCCTCGGCTACGAGACCGTCAACCTCGACGCCGACGTGCCCGTCGAGCAGGGCGGCCGCAACGCACACACGCTCGCCCGCCCACGGACCGCGCTGGCGGCCTAGCTCGGCTGGGCGGCGTCCCCGCGGGGACGGGAGAGGGTGAGCGCGAAGCGCTCCTGGGGGTCGGTGAACCAGCCGGCGAGCTCGAGCCCGGCCGCTGCGAGGTCCGCTTCGATGCGCTCAGGGGTGAACTTCGCGCTGATCTCCGTGCGCAGCTCCTCGCCCTCGTCGAAGTGGACGGTCATGTTCAGGGCGCCGACGCGGGATGTGAGCTCGCGGCGGGCACGCAGCCGCATCTCGATCCACTCCTGTTCGCCGTCGAACAGCGCGACGTGGTCGAAGTCGGCGGGGTCGAACTCCGCCTGCAGCTCGCGGTTGAGCACGTGCAGGACGTTGCGGTTGAACTCGGCCGTTACTCCCTGGGAGTCGTCGTAGGCGGCGCGCAGCGTGTGGCGGGTCCTTCACCAGGTCGGTGCCCAGCAGCAGGTGGTCGCCGTCGCCGAGCAGGCGCGCGATATCGCGCAGCACCCTCCGCCGCGAGCCGGGCGGGAAGTTGCCGATCGTGCCCCCCAGGAAGGCGACGATGCGCGGGCCGGCGGGCGGCGGGACGTGGCGCAGGTGGCGCTCGAAGTCGCCGATCACGCCGTGCACGCGCAGGCCCGGGTACTCCTCCACGAGGCTTTCGGCGCAGCTGTGAACCATGCGTCTCGGTCACGTCCACCGGGATGTAGCGCTCGAGCGTCCCGGCCGCCTGCAGCGCGTCCAGCAGCACGCGCGTCTTGGCCGCGGTCCCCGACCCGAGCTCGACCAGCTCGCGGGCCCCGGTCAACTCGGCCAGCTCTTCGGCGCGCTCCTCGAGGATCGCCCGCTCTGCACGCGTGGGGTAGTACTCGGGAAGCTCGCAGATGCGGTCGAACAGCTCGGCGCCGCGGGCGTCGTAGAAGTGCTTCGGGGGCAGCTCCTTGAACGGACGCGTGAGCCCGTCGAGCACGTCCTCGGCGAGCGTTCGCTGCTCGGCCTCGTCGAGGTGGCGGTCGATCCGGATCGGCTCCTGCCACCGCCGCGGCCTGTGGTCGTGGTTGCATCATCCCTCCCTTGCCAGGCGCACGCCGGCGAAGATCTGGCGCCGCAGTGGTAGGTCCCAGTTGCGGAACGTGGTGCTCGCCACCCGCGGGTGGGTGGCCCAGGAGCCGCCCCGCAGGACGCGATAGTTGCGTCCGAAGAAGACCTCCGAGTACTCCCGGTAGGGGTACGCGCGGAATCCCGGATAGGGGCCGAAGACGGAAGCGGTCCATTCCCACACGTGCCCGCCGGCCGCCCAGCGGCTGCCGGTCCCCTGGGTCGAGGTCGCGGCCCTCTCCCACTCGGCCTCCGTCGGCAGGCGCGCCCCGTTGCGCGCGGGCGAAGGCCTCGGCCTCGAACCAGGAGACGTGGCACACGGGTGCATCCGGCGCACCCTCGGCCACGCCAGCGTGATGGGTGATGTCGAACTCCTCCTTCCAGGCCCAGCCCTCGTCCGACCACCACTCGCGGCGCACATAGCCGCCGCCCTCGCTGAAGTGCATCCAGCTGGCGTTGCTGACGGGCAGCCGGGCGATGCTGAAGGCCTCCACGAACACCTCGTGGCGCGGCCGCTCGTTGTCGTAGGCGAAGTCGCTCCCCGGAGGCGCCCATCTCGAAGCTCCCGGCCGCCACCGTGTTCCACCCGGGGGCCTCGCGGGGGATGCCGGGCGGGGGCTCGCCCGCTCCCAGCAGCCCGCCGATCGCCATCGTCTGGCGCATCGTCTCGCAGTGCTGGAGCTCGTGGCGCAGGACCATCTCGCAGATGACTCCGTCGCCGGTGCCCGTTCGCCGGAGCACCTCGACCGTCCGCTCGCGGACCTCGCGCAGGTAGGCCCGCGCCTGGGTCGGATCGAGCAGCTCGGCGTCGGCGCGGGCGGCGCGGGGGGTCTCGAAGGCGTCGTAGGTGCCGGCGAGCTCGGGGCGCAACAGCTCTCTGCCGCCGTGGCGATGTCCGATCCAGAGGTCCTCGTAGGCGGCGATGTGCGCCAGGTCCCACACCAGCGGGCTCATGATCGGCGAGTGCACCTTCGCCAGCTGCTCGTCGCTGCAGTCCCGGACGAGCGCAAGCGTCTCCTCGCGCGCCTGGTGCAGCGCGGCAAGGCTCAGGTCCGCAGCGGTTGCGGTGGGATGGGCGGTCGGCGCGTGGACTGCCATGACTCGCTGGCGGACCACTCTAGTGAGAAAGTCCCCCCGTCAGGAGGTCGTGTGCCCGGCGCCGGTGTCGTTCCAGCCCGAGATGACCGCCGTGCCGCGCTCGTGGCCGAGCTTGCAGAGGGCGCCGGTGGACAGGGCCAGGCGCCCGCCCTCGGCGGCGGGGAGCGAGATCCAGCGGGCTCCCAGGACGCGCAGCATGTGACCGTGGGAGAAGATCGCGGCCGGCCGTGGGGCCCGGGCGAGCGCCTCGATCACACGGTCGGCGCGGGCGCCCACCTGTTCGGGCAGCTCGCCCCCCGGGCAGCCGTCTCGCCACAGCACCCAATCGGGCCTGCGTTCGTGGATCTCCCTCGAGGTCAGGCCCTCGTAGTCGCCGTAGTCCCACTCCAGCAGGTCCTCGTCGGTATGGGCGCCGGCGCCCAGGCCGCACAGCTCACAGGTTTCCCTTGCCCGCCGCGACGGGCTCACGAGCACGAGCCCGAAGTCGACACGCGGTAGTCGCCCTGCGAGGTCGCGGGCCGCCGCCGCGACCGGCAGCGGTGAGGGGAATGTCGGTGCGACCGGTGTGGCGCCCGGAGAGACTCCACTCGGTCTCCGCATGGCGAACCAGCAGCGCCGCAAAGTGGGCCGAGGGATCGGCGGAGGCGCCGGGGGCGGAGGGTCCGGCGCCAGGGGGTGCTTCGGGGCCGCGGCCGGGGCCCGCCCCGTTCACCGCGGGTGCGGCGCCGGCGGGGCGGCGGCGTCGTCGGTGATCACGGTCAGGCGCTCGCGGCGCAGCAGGCTCGCCGGCACGCTGGCCGTGGGCTCTCCCAGCATCGCCGAGAGCGCGTCGGACTTCGATGGGCCGATCGCAACCAGCAGGCAGCCGCGGGCCGCCCGCAGCACGGGCAGACTGAGCGTGATCCGCTCGGGGGGCGGCTTGGGCGAATCCTCGACCCCCAGGCACAGCGAGCGCTCCTCGGCGAGCGTCGCCGCAGCCGGGGAACAGCGAGGCGACGTGCCCGTCGGGGCCGATCCCCAGCACCACCAGATCGAGCTGCACCATCCCGTCCGGGCCCGCGCCGAGGCGCTCGCGCAGCTCGCTCTCGTATTGAGCGGCCCCGGCGGCCGGTCCGAGCTCGCCCTGCATGCGGTGGACGAGCCGCCCCTCGATGCCGGCCGGAGCGAGCAGCGTCTCGCTGCACCAGCCGGTAGTTGCTCTCGACGTCATCGGGCGCCACGCAGCGCTCGTCCGCGAACCACAGCTCCGTCTCGGCGATCGCCTGCGGGTCCTCCCCCAGCAGGCGGTAGGTGCGTTCGGGCGTGCCTCCTCCGCTGAGCGCCACGTGGGCCACGCCGCGCTCGGCCCGGGCCTGCTCGACGACGCCGCGAACGTGGGCGGCGGCGCGGGCGGCCACGGACTCGGCGTCGGGGCAGCTCGTCAGGCGCGTCATGCTCGTGATCCCCGCCGTCAGCCCGCCATCGCCAGGGCGGCGTCGAGGGCCGGGACGTAGGTGGGGTCGCGCAGCAGCGCCTGGCGGATGCCCTCGCCGAGCACACCGCCCTCGCCGCGGGAGGCCCCGGGGAGCGTCCAGTCGCGGCTCGCCGCCGTCCGCCTGGCGGGCGTGGGCGCGCAGCCCGCCGGGACCGCGGGACAGTCGCAGCGAGCGACCGGCGGCGGTCTCGATCGCGACGCTCTCGAGCCCGGGCACCATCAGCTCCGGTGCGGCCTGCAGGTTCAGGGCCACGTCCTGGCGGTTGGCGTGGGCGCGGCCCCGCAGCTCCTGTCCGCGGGCCAGCAGGCTGGCTTCGCGCCAGCCCGAGCCGTGAGGCGAGCCAGCCCGTGAGCAGCAGTGCCGCGGCCGTCGAGGCGGGGTGGTGGCGGACGGTCAGATCGGTGATCGTGAGCAGTTCCCGCCGCCGGGTGGGCGGGTCGAAGCTCGCGGCCACGCGCTCGCGCCAGGGCGTGCTCCGCAGCCACGCCAGGTCCACCACGTAGGCCTCCTCGCCGAGCTGGCGGGCCCACTGCAGCGCCTCCGCCGGGACGGGCTCTTCGACGGAGTCGAGCAGCACCGCCTGTGAGAGGGCGAGCAGCTGGGAGAGGACCTCGTGGTGGCCGTGGGGGGACCACAGCAGCGTCGGCAGGTCGGTGACCACCAGCGGGTCGGCGATCGTGAGCAGGTCGTCGAGGTGGATGTCCCCGAGTTCGACCACCACGGTCTCCCGCAACAGCGACAGCTCGCCGGGGCTCGAGGAGTCGTCATGGGAGATCGTCACGCGCGCGTCGAGGCTGCGGCGGCGGGGCTCGTAGGCCAGCACCAGCATGCGCGAGGCGTGGTAGCGGCCGACCCCGCGCAGGCGGTTGGCGATCTCCCCCGCCCACTCACGGTCCACGAAGGCGATCATGTTCAGGACCCTCGCCGGGACGACGCGGTCGTCGTCGGTGTGGGCCTGCACGAGCAGTTCGCGCAGGGCCGCTTCGATGGCGTCGGGCGTCGTCGCCTCGGCGCTCCAGACGGCGTCTTCGGTGCTCATCAGATCGCGCGCCAGTGGTCGTCGCCGAGCAGCAGCCGATTGGCCTCCTCCGGGCCCTGGGAGCCCGCTTCGTAGGAGGGCAGCGGATCGCTGGAGGCGACCCACGAGCTCACGATCGGGTCGCACACGCGCCACTGCGCCTCGACCTCGTCGTTACGGGTGAAGAGCGTGGCGTCGCCGCGCATCACGTCGCGCGATCAGCCGCTCGTAGGCCTCCGGCGACTGCGACAGGAACGAGGATCCGTACTGGAACTCCATGTTCACCGGGCGGATGATCATGCGCGTGCCCGGGATCTTGGCGCCGAGGCTGAGCGACACGCCCTCGTTGGGCTGCAGTGTCAGCACCAGTTGGTTGGGGCGCACTCCGAGCGAGCCGTCCTGGCTGAAGGCGAGGTGGGGGACGGGCTTGAGCGTGACGGCGATCTCCGTGATCTTGCGCGCCAGGCGCTTGCCGGTCCGCAGGTAGAAGGGCACGCCCGCCCAGCGCCAGTTGTCGACTTCCAGGCGCAGCGCGGCGTAGGTCTCGGTGTGGGAGTCCGCCGGCACGCCCTCCTCCTGGAGGTAGCCGGGGACGTCTTCGCCACCGGCGTGACCCGCTCCGTACTGCGCCCGCACGGCGATCTCGCGGACCTCCTCGGCCGACGGTTCGGGGATCGCGTGCAGGACCTTGACCTTCTCGTTGCGCACGTCTTCGGCGGTGAAGCTGCCGGGCGGCTCCATCGCCACGTGGCAGAGCAGCTGCAGCATGTGGTTCTGGATCAGGTCCCGCAGCGCCCCCGCGTGGTCGTAGTAGTCGGCGCGGGAGCCGATCCCGAGGTCCTCGGCGGCGGTGATCTGCACGCAGTCGATGTAGTTGCGGTTCCACAGCGGCTCGAACATGCCGTTGGCGAAGCGGAACGCCAGCATGTTCTGGACGGTCTCCTTGCCGAGGTAGTGGTCGATGCGGAACACCTGCGACTCCTCGAAGATCGAGAGCACCGTCTCGTTGAGCTCGCGGGCCTCCTGCAGGGTGGTCCCGAACGGCTTCTCGATCACCACGCGCACCTCCACGCGCTCGTGGTGGTCGAGCTTTGAGCTCCCGAGCTCCTTCACGATCACGGGGAAGAAGCCCGGCGAGGTGGACAGGTAGAAGAGCCGGTTCAGGGGTTCACCGGCCTCGCCTTCGAAGCCGTCGAGGATCTGCGACAGCTGCTGGTAGACGGAGGCGTCGTCGAAGGTGCCCGACACGTAGCGGATGTTCCCCAGCAACGACTCGAGTACGTCGGGGTCCGGCCGGCGCCGGGAGAAGCGCCGGATCGCCTCGCCGCATTCCTCGCTGAACTCCGCGTCCGTCCGTTCCCGGCGGGCAACCCCGATCACGTGGAAGTGGCCCGGGAGCACCCCGTCGTGGGCGAGGTTGTAGAGCGCGGGCAGCAGTTTTCGCCGCGCCAGGTCTCCGGTGGCGCCGAAGATCACCAGCGAGGCGGGGGCGACCGGCAGCCGCTCCAGACCCGCGGTCAGCGGGTTCTCCTGCTCGACGCCGGCCTGACCCTCGGCGGCGATCGCCATCAGCGTTTCGCGCTCTTGACGGCGTGCCCGCCGAACTGGTTGCGCAACGCCGCCAGCACGCGGTCGGCGAAGTCGCCGTTGCCGCGCGAGCGCAGGCGCGCGTACAGCGAGGCGGTGATCACCGGCGTGGGCACGTCGTGGTCGGTCGCGTCCTGGATCGTCCAGCGTCCCTCGCCGGAGTCCTCGGTGTAACCCTCGATCGCGCCGAGGTCGTTGCCGTCGGCTTCGAAGGCGCGGGCGGCCAGTTCGCACAGCCACGAGCGGACCACCGAGCCCTGCCCCCAGAGGTGGGCGATCTTGGCGTTGTCGAGCTCGTACTCGCACTTGTCGAACACGTCGAAGCCCTCGGCGTAGGCCTGCATCAGCCCGTACTCGACGCCGTTGTGGACCATCTTCACGTAGTGACCCGCGCCCGCGGGCCCGAAGTGCATCCAGCCGCGGGGGCCGATCGCCGCGCGGCTCTCGTCGTTGGTGGGTGGCGCCAGCACGTCGAGGATCGGCGATAGCCGTTTGACCGCCCGTTTGGGGCCTCCCACCATCATGCAGTAGCCGACTTCCAGGCCCCACACGCCTCCCGAGACCCCGACGTCGACATATTCGATGCCGCTGCGTTTCAGCTCCGCGGCACGGCTCTTGTCATCGGTCCAGCGCGAGTTGCCCCCGTCGACGATCGTGTCGCCGCGGTCCAGCAGCTTCGCGAGCTTGTCCACCGTCTCCTGGGTGGGGTCGCCGGCCGGGACCATGATCCACACCATCCGCGGGGGCTGCAGCTTCTTGACCAGCTCCCGCAGGGAGCCCGCGCCGGTTGCACCGTTGCGCACCGCCTGGGCCACCGCCTTCTGGTCGAAGTCGAAGGCGACCACCTCGTTCTCGGAGTCGCGGCGGATGCGGTGGACCATGTTCCCGCCCATCTTCCCGAGTCCCACAAAGCCGATCTGCGTCACGTGCCCTCCTTGATCGTCGCGGTCAGCGAGCGCAGCGCGCCCGCGGGGTCATTGCTCCTCAGCCGCACCCGCTCCGCGGGCCGTCCGAGCGAGCGCAGGGTCTGTAGGTCGCCCGTCGCCTGCGCGTTCTTGAGCGTCGTGAAGGAGTAGGGGGCGCCCGGGATGTCCTCCTCGACGGGGTCGTCGTGGAGGATCTGCAGGAAGCGTCCGATCTTCGGCCCGCCCTTGTGGAACTGGCCGGTGGAGTGCAGGAAGCGGGGCCCGTAGCCGAAGGTGGTGGTGGCGCGGTGAGCCGCACGCACCACCTCGCGCAGCTCGCCGGCGGCGAGGTCGAACTCCTCCGAGGGCCGCACGTAGGCCATCAGCGCCACGTATTCCGGCGCCTGCGCGTCCAGCAGCAGCGAGCTCACGGCGGCGCCCTGTGCCTCGGCGACGTCCGGCAGCTCTCCGCTCTCGGAGAAGCCCGCGAGCACGGCGTTGGTCGCGTCCTTGGCCTGCTGCACGTTGGGCTGGTCGAAGGGGTTGATCTGCAGGCCCCAGCCGGCCACCGCGACCGCGAGCTCGGCCAGCAGGAACACCCGGCCGAGGTCCCCGGGGCCGGTCGTCGGGATCGTGATCACCGGGTGCCCCGCCGCCGCCAGCGCGTCCACCCGAGCCTGCACCTCGGGCTGCGGGTTCCCGCCGTCGGTCAGGTGGGCGAAAACCCGGTCGTCTCCGTAGACGTGCGGCTCGCCGAGTGGCTCCTCGGCGACCGGGAGGATCCCGCGGCCCTGCTTGCCGGTGGACTCCGCCACCAGCTGCTCGAGCCACAGCCCCAGGTCGGGCAGCGTCGGCGAGATCACGAACGTGAGCTTGTCCCGCCCCCCGCCCGCAAGCGCGCTCAGGGCAGCCCCGAGCCAGCAGGCCGCATCGACGCCGGCCTCGTTGCCCTGCTCCCAGCCGGCCGTCGCCAGGGCCGTATCCCAGGCCGTGGGGGCGCCCTCCAGCAGGGTCCCCGCGTCGATCCCGGCGAGCACGGCGGGCACCAGCCCGAACGCCGACAAGGCGCTGTAGCGACCTCCGATGTCGGGATCGCCGGCGAACACCCCGCGGAAGCGGTGGCGCTCGGCGAGCTCCTGCAGGCTCGTCCCGGGGTCCGTCACAGCCGCGAAGTTGGCGCCGTCCGGGACCAGCGCGAAGAAGTGCGCGAACAGTGAGTTGGGCTCGATCGTGCCGCCCGACTTGGAGGACACCAGGAACAGCGTGCGGCGCGGGTCGATCGCGTCCTGGACGGCCCCGATCGCCCCGGCGTCGGTGGAGTCGAGCACCCACAGGCGGGGTCTGTCAGGACGGGCGGGGAAGGTCCGGCGCAGCACCTCCGGAGCCAGCGAGGAGCCTCCCATCCCGAGCACGACGGCGTTCTCGATCCCGTCGGCCGCCACGCCCGCGGCGAACTGCTCGAGCTGGGAGAGCCGGGGTGCCATGCGGTCTGCGATCGTCAGCCACCCGAGCCGGTCGGCCACCTCCGGCGTGCCCGCCGGAGCCCAGATCGTTGCGTCGCCCTGGCGCAGGCGGGCAGGGATCTCCTGCGCCAGCAACTGGGCGACGCGCTCCTGAACGGCGGCGCGCAGCGGACCCGGGATGCTCGCAGTCGCGGTCTGCGGCGCCTCGGTCACGGCTCGATCGTAGTGGCCAGCGCCACGGTGCCGCTGCCCGCGTCCACACGGGCGCCTCCTGCGGCGGCCGAGGCGACCCCGGGAGGGTGTGGTACAAGCTGTCGCGAGAGATGCCCGAGCAGACCGACCAGCCTCGCTCGCTGGCAGATGAGCCCGCGGAGCGCGGTCAGGAGCCGGTCCGTCCCGCTCACTTTGCCGACGTCCTGAAGGGGAGGGACTTCGCGATCAGCTCCCGGCGCCTGTGGCTGCTGTCGATGGCGCTCTACCACGGGGGTCATCCGCTGCTCGCCAGGTGGGTCAAGAACCTCAACTCGGTGCTCTACCACAACTCCCTTCCCTGCGAGATCCTCGCCAGCCCCGACGTGCGACTGGGCCACCACGGCATCGGTACAGTGCTGCACCCGAAAGTCGTGATCGGGCAGGGCGTGAAGATCTTCCAGAACGTGACGATGGCCGTGCGGCCGACCAACGGACCGAACGAGATCGTGATCGAGGACGGCGCCGTGGTGGGCGCCAACTCGGTGATCATGACCCCGCGACACCGCAGCATCCGCATCGGCCGGGGTGCACGGGTGGGTGCGGGTGCGGTGATCACCCATGACGTCCCCTCCCGGACGATCGCCATCAGCGCTCCCGTGGAGTTGCGCCCGCGGCGCGAGCGCAACCGCGACACCGGCTTCGAGGACGTCGACGAGGATGAGGACGGTTAGACCCCGGTGAGCTCCTCGGTCTCGCGTCAGCTGCCCGATCGCAACCTCGCGCTCGAGCTCGTGCGCGTCACCGAGGCGGCCGCCCTCGCAGCGGCCCCGCTGGTGGGCATGGGCGACAAGGAGGCCGCCGACCAGGCCGCCGTCGACGGCATGCGCCACATGCTCCACTCGGTGCGCATGGACGGGGTGGTGGTGATCGGCGAGGGCGAGAAGGACGAGGCGCCGATGCTCTACAACGGCGAGCAGATCGGCGACGGATCGCCGCCGCAGGTCGACATCGCTGTGGACCCCCTGGAGGGCACCACGCTGGCCGCTCACGGGATGCCGAGCGCCCTGGCCGTGATCGCCCTCTCCAGCCGCGGCACCATGTTCGACCCGGGACCGTGCGTGTACATGGAAAAGATGGCGGGCGCCCCCGACATCGCGGATCTGCTCGACCTGGACCGGCCGCTGGGGGAGACGGTCGCGCTGATCGCCGAGCGCAAGGGCTGTCCGATCGCCGACGTGATGGTCGTGGTACTCGACCGTCCCCGCCACGAGCAGGGCATCGCCGCGATCCGCAGCGCCGGGGCGCGGGTGCGCCTGATTGCGCACGGGGATGTCTCGGCGGCCCTGCTGGCCGTGACCGAGCGCTCTCCCGTGGACCTGCTGTGGGGGATCGGCGGGACCCCCGAGGGTGTGATCTCGGCGGCCGCCGTGAAGTGCCTCGGGGGACAGCTGCTGGGCCGGCTGTGGCCGCGTGACGACGACGAGCGGAGCGCCGCGCTCGAGGCCGGCTACGACCTCGAGCGGGTGCTCTCGCGCGACGAGCTCGTCAGTGGGGACGACGTCTTCTTCTCCGCCACCGGGATCACCGACGGCGACGTGCTGCAGGGTGTGCGCTACCCGAGCGTCGGGGGAGCCACTACCGAATCGCTGGTCACGCGCTCGCGCTCGGGCACCATCAGGCGCATCCGCGCGACCCACGATCGCGCCAAGCTGCGCGCGATCGGGGCCGAGGTCACTCACTGATCCCGTAGCCGGCCCACCCGCGACTCGGCCAGGTCCAGGCGGGTCAGCGAGCGCAGGAAGCTGTACGTCACCACCACGTGGATCCGTGACTGGGTGATGTTGTAGATCGTGCGGCCCAGCCCGGAGGCGATCGACGGGTAGAAGTTGACCACCGCCACCTCCACGTGCAGGCGGGTGCGGGAGCCCGAGCCGCCGTCGTCCGCCGGGCGTCGCACCTCGATCTGCAGATAGCCGCCGCCGTCCCGCCCCCGCCTGGAGACGAGGATGCCCTTGGAGATGCGCCAGCGGACGAGCCCGTGGGAGGCGTCCATTTCATATTCCGGGGCCCGGAAGGTCAGCAGCCGCAGCGGCGCGCCGAGCAGCACGACGGATCGCTCTCCCTCGCTGTAGTGGACGTGGATCAGACCGAGCGTCACCCGCGCGAGGAAGCGCCAGTAGGTGCGTGCGAGGCGCTCGAGGTGCGTCGGGGTCCAGATCGCCTGCAGGGCCTCGCGGTCGATCAGCAGGTCCGCCTTCTGGATCGAGGTGACCGCTTCGCTGGCGGGGTCGACAGACGTCTCGTTCTCCAGCGCCACGACCGTGGCCCGTCGCGGCCGGCGCCCGAAGCCACCCCGCAGGACCGCGACGGCCGCCAGCGCCAGCCCGCACAGGGCCAGGGCGATACGGGTGGCGAGCATCTCGGGGGAGCAGTCTGGCAGCGCCCTCCCCGGTGCGGCGAACGGCGCGTCCTAGCGGCGCTCTCCGCCGGGGGCGGATGGGCGTGGCGTGCGGCGGCTGCGCGTGCGTCGGCTGCTGCTGATATTCCTCGGGCGTGACCGACGGTCAGGGCTCGAGTCCGGTTCCGCCGCCGCGGGCGCTGGCGGAGCTGCCGCTGCGGGGCGCGATCGCGCGCCGGGAGCAGATCGCCGGACGCTGGGTGGTCGCGCTGGTGGGCTCACGCCCGCTCGAGGAGCTCGCGGCCCTGCCCCTCCAGGGACTCGCCGGTCGCGCGCCGGAGCTGTGCGGAGAGCTGATCGAGGCGGTCCGCTCCGACGACGCGCTCGGGCGTCTGCGCGAACCCGGACCCGCCGAGCTCACCGGAGCGCGCTCCGCGGCCGAGCTCGTGGATGACTTCGAGCTGCTTCGCAGCGTGCTCGCCGAGGCGCTGCTGGAGGAGGTCCCGGGGCCGAGCCCGCGCCAGGCAGCCGACCTCTGCGAACGCGTCGCCCACGTATGCGCGGTGACGCTGGCCCGCGCCCTGGCGGGCGCCCCGACCGTGGCCCCGAGCGGGCGAACCGCGGTCCACACCGGGGGCGACTCGGCGCTCGGGCCGCAGGCGCCCGCGCCGACCCCCACTCCGCCACTGATCGTCGATGAGCTCGACGGTGCGCCGGCGACCGGGGGGGAGGGATTCGGCTCCCGCGGCGACCGCGAGGGCGCAGCGGGCGATTGCGATCCGCGACCAGCGCGGCGAGCACGCGCCGGCGGAGTGGCTGGAGGCGATCGCCCGGGAGCTCGAGCGTCACGAGCCCCAGGAGCTGCCGTTCGCGGTGTTGCTCGTCGAGCTCAGGGATCTCGAACGGCTGCGGCTGCAGAGCACGCCCGCCGGCCTGGCGGCGGATCTGGCCTCGCTCGAGCGTGTCCTGTCCGAGCACGGCTCGGTCGTTCGTGAGCGTCCCGGCCGCTACTGGGTGCTGGTCCCCGGCGCCGATCGGCGCGGGGCGCGCGCACTCGCCGAACGGCTACACGCGGGGCTGTCGGAGGCCGGCGGCGGCGAGTCGCTGCGGGCTCTTATCGGCCTGGCCGTGTACCCAGCCGACGGCCGTCATGCGGCCGCCCTGGCCGCCCACGCCGCCGTTGATCTGATCGCCGGGCGCGCAGCCCGGCGCTAGCCGGCTTCGGTGCCGCCGGCGATGGGCGCCGTCAGCGCCCCGGCGGGGAGCCCGAGGGTGGGGACGTTGGCGGCGGTGCCCACCACTTTGGTGCCGATCCGGACCGTGTCCGAGACGCCGAGGGCGGCGGCCGCTCCGGCCGTCAGGTCCCATTCGGCGATGTGGCTGTAGGGGCCGCGGTCGAGCACCGGCAGCACCACGGCGTGGCCTGCGTAGGTCACCCTCACGAGCGTGCCGCACGGAAGCGTGCGGTGGGCGACCCCGACCACGCTCGGGGTCAGGGTCTGCCCGCAGGCCGTCTTGTGACCGTAGAAGCCAGGGCCGAACCAGGTCGCCACGCCGGTCGTGTGGATCTGGCTGGCGGCATGACCAGTCGTACCGGCGAGTGCTCCGCCGGTCGATGCGGCTCCCGCCTGCGAGACACAGGACAGGCCGCTCCCCGCTGCAAGCAGCGCGAGCACGGACAGGATGACTGCGGTTCTTTGCCTCATTGTGCCTTGACGACGCCTACGGGGTGAGCTGACGGGCTCGCGGGGCACATTTGTGCGCCGCTACGGTCCACGCGGACCGATTCGCCCCAGCAGGTCGCTCTGTGCGACCCGCAATGGGTCCCCCGCCCGCCGTGCATGTGCACGACGGCTCGGCGTGGCGCGAGTATATATCAGCCCTCGGCCCCCGGAGTCCCGGGGCCCTGGTCCGATCCCCAGGCCGGGCGCTAGTGGGGAAGCCGCGAGAAGAGGTCCCTGAGGACCCGCTCGCCCGCCGATACGCCGGCTTTGGCCATCTCGCCGACGATCTCCACGGCGCCGGTCAGGAGCTCCGCCCCCCCGGGTGGCTGGACGGGGCCGGTGCTGCTCCGGGACTGTTCGCTCTCAAAGCCCTGGCGCGGAGCCGAATCCGCGGGCTTGGGCGAATCCGCGGGCCTGGGCGAATTCGAGGGCTGGGACGGGACGTTCCGGGGAGCGGCCTGCGCGCGCGGCTTGGCGCCCTTGCGGGGTTTGCGCGGGGAGGCGGCCCTGGTGGCTCGCTTGGGGGCCTCGCCGGCTCCGGCGGCGGAGCTCTTCGCGGTTGTGGTCCTGGGCGCGGCCTTGTCCGCACCGTTGGTCGCGGCCTTCGCCGACCTGGTGGTCGTGCCTTTGGCTGCTGGGCCGGTCTCCTTGGCCGTCCGGGCGCTCCGGCGCTTGCCCTCGCGTGAGGCGATGCGGCGATCGGTTGCCCGCTGGGGACGGGTGCGGGGGAGATTGGACAGCACACCCTCCTCGATCGCGTCCGCGCCGGGGTGTCCGTTGCTCTCGGCGCTGGGTACGCGGACGTCCTCGGGGCTCGCCACGCCGACATGATTGCTTAAAGCTCCGAGCCGCATTGAACGGCGCTCGCGAGCCCCATGGGGGGCCGGCCGGGCGGCCTTTGTGGAGCGCGATGCCGACGCCATCCCGGCGGCCGCGGGGGCAGACGCGTTAGCATTGACTCCTTGAAGGGAACGGTTCCATGCGCGGGTGCGGCCGGCGCGTCGGGCCGCGCGAGACGAGCACCACGCAGACACTGATTTGATGCTGGGGAAGCGACCGCCAACCTGTCCATGAGCGAGGAGATCGAAAGCCGAATGTCAGTCGTCGACCTCCAAGAGCTGGATGAGGTGAAGGGCCTGCTCGCCAAGGGCCAGCAGGTGGGGGTGCTCTCCTACACGGAGATCTCCAAGGCGATGTCGGAGCTGGATCTGGACGAGGCCGACGTCGAAGAGCTCCACGGCTTCTTCGAGCGCGCCGAGATCGAGCTCGTAGAGGACATCGATCCGGCCATAGCCGCCTCGGCGCAGGTCGAGCGCGCGCCCGACCGGCGGGGACGGCGCAAAGCCAAAACGGCGCTGGACCTCAAGCCGGACATGACGACCGACTCGCTGCAGCTGTTCCTCAAGGACATCGGGAAGGTCCGCCTGCTGACCGCCCAGGAGGAGGTGGACCTCGCCAAGCGGATCGAGCGGGGTGACCTCGACGCCAAGCAGAAGATGGTCGAGTCCAACCTGCGCCTGGTCGTCTCGATCGCCAAGAACTACCGCAACCAGGGCCTGCCGTTCCTCGACCTGATCCAGGAGGGGACGCTCGGCCTGGTACGTGCGGCGGAGAAGTTCGACTACCGCAAGGGCTTCAAGTTCTCGACCTACGCCACCTGGTGGATCCGTCAGGCGATCGCCCGGGCGCTGGCGGACAAGGCCCGCACGATCCGGATCCCGGTCCACGTCGTGGAGAAGCTCAACAAGATCGGGCGCGCCGAGCGCAAGCTCGTGACCGAGCTGGGCCGTGAGCCCACGGCCGATGAGATCGCCGAGGTCACGGGGATCGACCCCGAGGAGGTCGACTCGATCAAGCGCTCCGCCCAGGCCCCCGTCTCACTGGAGAAGCCGGTGGGGGACGAGGAGGAGTCGGAGTTCGGGCAGTTCATCGCCGACGAGCGCGCCGAGTCCCCCTACGAGCGGGCCGCGGAGATCCTCACCAAGGAGGCCCTGCGCGAGGCGCTGGAGAACCTCTCCTACCGCGAACGCCGGGTACTGGAGCTGCGCTACGGGCTCGGCGGAGAGCACCCGCGGACCCTCGACGAGGTCGGCCGTACCTTCAACGTCACGCGCGAGCGGATCCGCCAGATCGAGAACCAGTCGCTGAAGAAGCTGCAGAGCCTCGCCGAGGCCCAGAAGCTCCGCGACGTCGCCTGAGAAGCCGCTCCGCCGGAGGCTCTGAACGCCCGGGAGCCGCCGCCGGCGACCCCGCCGCGCGATGACCGGGCGAGCGCCCGCGGCGGCCCTTCCGCGGGCCGGCGTTCTGTGGGCGCCCGCGTCCACGACCGTTGCAGGCATTCAAGAGCCGGGGCGCCGATGCCGATCAGCGGAATATGTTCGACGTCCAGGCAGCTCTGCGCGAGCTCGTCGCCAAAGAGGGTTCCGACCTGCACCTGAAGGCCGGCGCGGCGCCCCTGTTCCGCCTCGACGGTGAGCTCACCGGCGACAGCGCCTTCCCGGTCGAGCTGGCCGCGGAGGACACCGAACACGCGCTCAACTCGATCCTCTTCAACGACGGCAAGCTCGACGAGTTCGCCCAGGAGAACGAGGTCGACTTCTCCTTCGAGATCGAGGGTGTCGCGCGCTTCCGCATCAACGCCTTCCGCCAGCGGGGCCTGATCTCGCTCGTGTGCCGCGCGATTCCCCACAAGATCCTCACGATCGAGGAGCTGGCGCTGCCGCCGGTGATCACGCGAACTGGCCGAAGAGGAGCGCGGGATCATCCTGCTGACCGGCACCACCGGCTCGGGAAAGTCGACGACGCTCGCGGCCATGATCGACCACATCAACCACACGATGAGCAAGCACATCGTGACGATCGAGGACCCGATCGAGTTCGTGCACCAGGACAAGCGCTCGGCGATCAACCAGCGCGAAGTCGGGATGGACACGGCCTCCTTCAAGCGCGCCCTGCGCAGGGTGCTGCGCCAGGACCCCGACGTGATCCTCGTCGGCGAGATGCGCGACGAGGAGACCGTCGAGGACGGCGCTCTCGGCCGCGGAGACCGGTCACCTGGTGCTCTCGACGATCCACACCGTCGACGCGACCGAGTCGATCAACCGCATGCTCGACTTCTTCCCGCCCCACCAGCACCAGCAGGCCCGCAGCATGATCGCCGGCACGGTCAAGGGCGTCATCTCCCAGCGGCTGGTCCCGGGCGCAGAGGGCGGCCGCGTCGCGGTCTGCGAGATCCTGCGCATGACGGGCCGCGTACGCGACATGATCATCGACCCGGAACAGACCGGCAAGCTGGTCGAGGTGATCACCGACGGGCGGCTACTACGGCATGCAGACCTTCGACCAGGCGCTGTTCGGCCACGTGAAGGCCGGCCGTGTGACCTTCGAGGACGCCTACAAGGTCGCCTCCAGCCCGCACGACTTCAAGCTGCTGATGCAGGCCGACGGCCGCCGCGGCACCACGATGGACGACGTCGCCTCCGCCGAGGCCCAGCGCGACGACGCCGCCAGCCCCGCCACCACCGGCTGAACCGGCACGCCGCCCGTGGGGCGCGGCGGTGCCTGACACCGTGGGGCGCCGTCACTTCAGTTGGTAAAGTAAAGGGAGATGGCGCTTGATGAGACATGTCCGGTGTGTCATGACCGCCGAGATCGTCTGCGGGAAGTGGACGCTGCTGCTCGTCCGCGATCTGGCCGAGGGCACTCCCGCTTCTGCGAGCTCGAACGCTCGCTCGCCGGGATCAGCCCGCGGACCCTCTCGCTGCGCCTGCGGGCGCTCGAGGAGGAGGGCATCGTCGAGCGCCACACCTTCGCCGAGGTACCGCCGCGCGTCGAGTACGCGCTGACCGAGAAGGGCCTCGCGCTGCTGCCGATCATCGACGACATGCGCTCCTACGGCGAAGAGTGGCTGGGAGCGGAGTGCGCCGAGCGCACCGCGACCGGCGACGCCCTCGCGGTCGCCTAGCCGTAAGACCACCTGGCGTCGCCTCGCGGTTGCAAGGTCGACTGCGCTCCGCGGAAGCGGCAGGAGCGGCAGGCTGCGGGCGCGAATCAGCCCGCATGCGCTCCACCTCCATGCAGGCGGCGCTGACCGCCCACCTCGAGGAGGCCGCCGGCTTCCTGCAGGCCGAGCTCGCCGCCGGCGCCGAGGTGCCGTTCGAGCTCGAGCGCCGTGGTGCGCGCGTCCGGGCGCGCGCCGGCCGGCTCTTTACTGCTACCGCCCGCTCGTCGACGAGTTCCTGCGCGAACGCGCCGGGAGCTCGCGCGGCTGCCCGCCTTCACCGTCCGGCGGCGATCGCTCTGGCGGACTTCGACGGTCTCGACCGCTACCTGCTCGACCAGGGTCGAGCGCCGGCGAGGCAGGGCCCCGCGGGCGGCCGCGGGAGCGGACTGCTCGGCGCTGCTGGAGGACGTCTTCGACGAGGCAGTCGACTTCCAGCTCGCGCCCGAGCGGCTGCAGTCGGCGCTCGCGCTCGCTCGCAGGCCTCGACCGGATCGGTCCGCAGCGAGCTGACGGTGTTGCGCGCTGCGCGGCCTGGCGATCGCATCGCCGGAGCTGGCGCTGGCCGACGGGCTCGAGATCGCGCGAGCCGAGGCGCTCCGGGCCACTGCCCAGACATGGGGGCGAGCTTTGCCGCCCAGGCCGGCGAACCGGTCGTTCGTGCTGCTCGCCTGCGAGGCGGAGGACCCGCGCCGGGCGGTACACGCCGCGCAGAGTTGCTGGCGAGCTGCTGCGCGCGCTGCGCCTGTTCGGCGACGGCCGGTCGCGCTCGGTCCCCTCGGATGGTCAGCACCGGCGCGCCGGCGCGTGGCGGCCGCTGCGCTCGGCGCCGGCGGGCGGCCCGCGCGGGATGCTCGCTGCTGACCCCCGGCCAGGAGGACGAGCTGCGCGCCTTCTGCAGCCTCGTCGCGCGCCGCATGTCCGACGGCGAACAGGCTCGCCTGGGCGCTGGCGCCGCTTCGAGCTCGGCTGCGAGCGGGCGCGCCGGGCTCGAGGCTCTGAGCGACAACCTGCTGGCGCTGCGCGCACTGCTCGAGCACGAGGACGGCCCACCGGGGCTGCTCGCCAGGCGCCTGTCGGCCCTCTGCGCCGCTCCCGAGGAGGCCCCCGAGCTGGCGGCCCGGATCGAGGAGGCGATCGCGCTCGAGCGCTCGGTGCGCCTCGGTGCGGCCCATCCCGGCGCGCACGGCGAGCAGCTCGCACGAGAGGTGGCCGAGCATCTCCGGGCCCTGCTGCGTGACGTCATCTGCGGGCACCTGCCGGAGCGCCTCGGCGAACTCGCCGACAGCATCATCTCCGAGGCGGCCGCGTCCCTCGAGCCCGCCGTCCCGATCGAGGACGCCGCGCCCTCCGCGCTCCCCGAGGCCCTCGAGCAGCAGCTCCTGAGGGAGCCCTTCGCCGCGGCCCGGACAACTGCCGAGGAGCCCGACGGCGAGACCTCCGAGGGCGAGACCTCCCCGGGCTACGCGCCGCTGTCACTCGAGGAGATATTCGGCCACGCGGCCCAGTCCGAGGAGATCCTGGACGTCCTCGTCTAGCTGGGGCACGACCACGAGAGCCGTGCCATC
This sequence comes from uncultured Solirubrobacteraceae bacterium, assembly GCA_963758055.1. Classification (GTDB taxonomy): domain Bacteria; phylum Actinomycetota; class Thermoleophilia; order Solirubrobacterales; family Solirubrobacteraceae; genus Palsa-744. Next base: position 101,430 of record CAVWTU010000003.1, on the reverse strand, counting down.
CAGCTCGGAGGAGAGTTGCTCGATCGAGTCCCGGTCGCGTCCGGCGAGCACATCGAAGTCGGCGAGGTTGCCCGCCAGTCGCTCGGCCAGCTGAGGGCCCAGCTCGCCGCCGAGCAGCTCCGCGACCTCATCCGGGGCGTGGCCGCCGAGGCCGTCCAGGTGGGCGCGGTTGACGACCAGCCCGTCAGCGGACATGTGCGCCTCGCTCAGGCGTGCGGCCAGGAACAGGGCCTCGGCGACGGGCTCCGGCTCGGGCGAGGTGACGATCACGAACGAGGTCTCCGGCGCCCGCAGCAGCGCCTCCACCTCCCGCGTTCGCTCGACCGAAGCCGTCGATCACGCCCGACATCGTGCGGAAGAAGGCCGACAGCTCGTTGAGCATGTTCACGCCCGTCACGCGGGCGAAGATCGAGAACACGAGCGCCGTGCCGCGCCCGAACAGCCGCGCGGTGAGGCCGCTGGGGGCGAGGAACACCTGCAGCGCACGGCCTTCGAGGAAGCCCAGCAGCCGCCCCGGCGCCTCCAGGAAGTCGAGCGCGTTGCGCGAGGGCGGCGTGTCGAGCACGATCACCTCGAAGTCGTGTTCCTCGTAGCAGCTCGTACAGCTTGGCCACGGCGCTCAGCTCCTGCGACCCCGCGACGGCCGTGGAGAGCTCCCGGTAGATCGGGTTGGCGAGGATCTCCTCGCGGGCGTCGTCGTCGCTCGCCAGCCGCGTCACCACCTCGTCGAAGGTGCGCTTGGTGTCGAGCATCATCGCCCACAGCTCGCCCTCGGCCTGTGACTCCGGCGCCGCGCAGGGCCACGGGGTCGATCCGGCTGCGGCTCACTGGAGAGCCGCTGCAGCCCGAGCGCCGTCGCCAGCCGCTTGGCCGGATCGATCGTCACGACGGCCACCTTCTTGCCCTCGCGGGCCAGACCCAGCGCCAGCGCGGCCGAGGTGGTCGTCTTGCCGACGCCGCCGGCGCCCACGCACACCAGGACCCGCTTACGTGCCAGCCGCGGCGCCAGACCGGCGGAGCGCGAGCGGCGGGCGGCGACCATCGCGCTAGAGAGTAGTGGCCGTGCAGGAATAGGCCCCCGGGCTGCGAATACCCAGCGGACGGCTACTGCAGATCCCTCGAACACCGGGAGCCCCCGTGGAAGGTAAGGCCAAGGTCATCGCGTTCGCCAACCAGAAGGGTGGTGTGGCCAAGACGACGACGACCCTCAATCTCGCCGCCGCATTCGCGGAGGAGGGACACCGTGTCCTGTGCGTCGACATGGACCCCCAGGGCAACCTCACGATGTCCCAGGGCATCGACCCGGACACGCTCGAGCTGTCGATGTACGACGTGCTCGTACACAAAATCTCGCTGCGGGAGGTGATCCGCAAGCGCGAGATCGACGTGGCCTGTGCCTCGATCGACCTCGCCGGGGCCGAGATCGCGATGTCGACGATGATCGGCCGCGAGCGGGCCCTGCAGAAGGCCTTCGAGCCGATCCACGAGGACTACGACTTCATCTGCATCGACACGCCCCCCAGCCTCGGGCTGCTCACGATCAACGCCCTCACCGCCGCCGACCGCGTGATCGTCCCCGTGCAATGCGAGTATCTGTCGATGCGAGGCCTGATCCAGCTGCAGAACACGCTTGCCATGATCCGCGAGAATCTCAACCCCGGCGTCGAAATCGAGGGTATCCTTCCGACGTTGGTCGACTCTCGGACCATCCACGCCAAGGAGGCGATCGAGATTCTCGAAGAAAACTTCGGCGATCGCGTGTTCGCCTCGCGAATCCGCAAGACCGTCCGCTTCGCGGAGGCGCCGGTGAAGGGCATGTCGGTGCTGAAGTACGAGCCGGACGGCGTCGCCGCCCAGTCCTACCGGCAGCTCGCCCAGGAGGTCCTCGCAAATGACCGGCAGCTCGCCCAGGAGGTCCTCGCAAATGGCCAACCCTAAGCGCGCGAGCATGCGGGAAGGCCCGCTCGCGGCCCTGTTCCGCAAAACCGAAGAGGCGCAGGGTGCCGACTCCGGGGAGCCGGGAGCCCCGCAGGAGCTCGAGCTCGAGCACGACCCGTCCGACGGCAACGAACCCGACGTGCGTCTGCGTTCGGAGGCCGACGCGGCCCCGGCCGTGGAGCAGCGTCCGGCCGCCGAGGAGCGCCCCGTCGTGCGGCCGCGGCCCGCGGCCGAGGAGGCCCCCGTCGTGCAGGAGCGCCCCGCGGCCGAGGAACGCCCGCTGGTCCAGGAACGGTCCGCGGTCCAGGAGCGCTCCCAGCGCAGGCAGGCCGCGCCGCCGAGCAGCGTTCCCCACCCGGCCCTCAGCCCCGCCCCCCAGACGGTCGCCGCCCAGAGCGCGATCACGCCGAGCCTGAGCCTGCCGACGCCCCGGGATCGTCTGCGCGAGGCCTTTTCCTCCGAACAGCAGGCGGCTCTCGGCAGCGTCCAGGCGGGACAGCCCCTGATCCGTGTGGTCGGCGTCGGCGGGGCCGGCGTGAACGCCGTCAACCGCATGGTCGAGGCCCAGGTCGCCGGCATCGAGTTCCTCGCCGTCAACACCGACCTGCAGTCCCTGCAGCAGTCGACGGCCGACCTCACAGTGCACATCGGCGCCGAGCTCACCCGCGGCCTCGGCTCCGGCTCGGACGCCGAAGTCGGCCGCCAGGCCGCGATGGAGGACTACGACCGCGTCAAGGCGATGCTCAAGGGCTCGGACATGGTCTTCATCGCCGCCGGCGCAGGCGGCGGGACGGGCACAGGCGCCGCCCCGATCCTGGCCCGGATCTCCAGGGAACTCGGCGCGCTGACCGTCGCGATCGTGACCAAGCCGTTCCAGTTCGAGGGAGCGCGGCGCAGCGAGCAGGCCGAGCGCGGCGTGCGCGCGCTGGCCGAGGAGGTCGACACGCTGATCGTGGTGCCCAACGAGCGCCTGCTCGGAGTGCTCGACCGCCAGACCGCGATGGTCGAGGCCTTCAGGGTGGCCGACGACGTCCTGCGCCAGGGCGTGCAGGGCATCTCCGACCTCGTCACGCTCCCGGGCCTGATCAACCTCGACTTCGCCGACGTCCGCACGATCATGAGCGGGGCCGGCAATGCCCTGCTGGGGATCGGCATGGGGATCGGGGAGAACCGGGCCACCGAGGCCGCCGACCACGCCATCTCCTCGCCCTTGCTGGAAACGTCGGTCGACGGCGCCCGCTCGATCCTGCTGTCGATCACGGGCGGCGCGAGCCTGTCGCTGTGGGAGGTCAACGAGGCCGCCAAAGCCGTCTCCCAGGCCGCCCACCCAGAGGCCAACATCATCTTCGGGGCGATGGTCGACGACAATCTCGACGACCAGGTGTGGGTGACCGTCGTGGCCACGGGCTTCGCCGAGGACCGCCGGCGCCCGGCCGCCCGCCTCAACGAGCCCACGGCCGGCGAGCTGAAGGTCGCCCGTGCCGCTCCCCCCGGACCGCCGCGCGCTTCGCGCCGTGGCGGCCTGGCGGTGGACGAGCTCGAGGTCCCGGAGTTCATTCCGAACCTGTAGGCGCGGCCGCCGCTGCATATGGGCGCGGCTGAGAACGGGGTCATCGCCGCCGGGCACCCGCTGACCGCGGAGGCCGGGGCGGGGTCCTACGCGATGGCGGCAACGCGGTGGACGCGGTCGTCGCCGCCATGCTGACGTCGTTCGTGGCCGAGCCGCTGCTCACCGGCCTCGGCGCCGGAGGTCACATGCTGGTCGCCGGCGGGGACGCGCCCGTGGCGCTGCTGGACTTCTTCGTGGCGGCCCCCGCGGCCCCGCGGGAGGGCCCGCCGGGCCAGGCCTACGCCGAGCTGTTGCCGATCGACGTGTCCTTCGGCGACGCCGAGCAGGTGTTCCATGTGGGCCCCGCCTCCTGCGGCGTCTACGGCACCCCTGCCGGCGTCTGCGAGGCGGTCAGGCGCTGGGGGACGATGTCCCTGCAGCGACTCGCCGCGCCTGCCGCCGCGCTCGCCCGCGACGGGGTGGCGCTCAACGCCGGCCAGGCGTACGTCGCCGAAATCCTCGCGGGGCTGCTGACATCGACCCCCGAGTGCGCCGCCCTCTGGGCCCCGGATGGGCATGTCCTGCGTGAGGGCGAGGTGCTGCGCAACCCCGATCTGGCCGATGCGCTGGAGCTGCTCGCGAGCGAGGGCCCCGAACCCTTCTACCGCGGGGCCATCGCCGACGCCGTGGGCGAGTGGGTCGGCCGCCGCGGCGGGCTGCTGTCCCGCGAGGACCTGGCCGCCTACGACGCGGTCGCCCGTGAGCCGCTGCGGCTGCGCTACCGCGATCGCGAGATCCTCACCAACCCGGCCCCCTCCGCCGGGGGCACGCTGATCGCCTACTCGCTGGCCCTGCTCGACCGCGGCTCGAGCCCGCCGTCCCTGCCCGCGGTCGTCGAGGCGATGTCCGCCGCGCAGGCCGAGCGCACCCCCGAGTTCCTCGAGGGCCTGCAGGAGCCGGGCTTCTCCGAACGCTTCCTGGCGCGGCGGCTCGGCTCGACCACGCACATCTCGGTGCTCGACGCCGACGGCCGCGCCTGCAGTGCGACCTGCACCAACGGCGAGGGCTCGGGCGTGGTCGTGCCCGGGACGGGGCTGCACCTGAACAACGTGATGGGCGAGGAGGACCTCAACCCGCTGGGCTTTCACCGCCACCGTCCCCGCCAGCGGATGCCGAGCATGATGGCCCCGACCGTCGTGATGCGCGACGGTGAGGTGGAGCTGGTGCTCGGCAGCGCCGGCTCCAACCGCATCCGATCGGCACTGCTGCAGACCATCCTCGGCGTCGTCGACCACGACCTCGGCGCCGCCGCGGCCGTGGGCGCTCCGCGTGTGCACTTCGAGAACGGGGTCCTGTTCGCCGAGCCGGAGATCGACCTGGAGGGTCTGCCGAGCGAGCTTCAGGTGGTGCGCTTCGGCTCCCGCAACCTGTTCTTCGGGGGCGTCCAGGCCGTCCTGCGCAGGGGCGAACAGCTCGAGGGTGCCGGCGACCCCCGTCGCGGGGGCGTGGCCGTGGAGGCCTGATGCCGGTCAGGCAGACACTCCTCGCGGGCGCTGGCGTGCTGGCAGGCGTGGGGCTGCTGGGAGGCTGCGGAACCGTGGCGCCAGGGGACCTCTTCATCGTCACGCGCACCGGCTCCACGCCGCACGCCGCACTGACCCTGCTCCTGGACGAAGAGGGCAACGTCCACTGCAACGGCCGTGCGGCGGCACGCAAACTCAGCGACGCCGAACTGGTGCGTGCCCGCGGGATCCAGGAAGACCTCCAGTCCCTCGCCTCCCGGCACGCCACGCTGGCGCCTATGCCGGGCTCGGTGATGAGCTACGGGGTGCGCGACGAAAACGGCAGCGTGCACTTCGCCGACAACTCCGCCGCCCAGCCCAAGGTCCTGCATGAACTGGCGCTGTTCGTGCTCAGGGCCGCCCAGCAGGTCTGCGGGCTGCCGGAATAGGCGCCCGCCTCAGGCGAAGCGGACCTTGCCGTTGGAGAGCGCCCGCGCCTGGGCGCGCTCGAGCGTTTCCAGGCGCTCGATCGCCGCCGACAGCAGCATCGCCAGCAGCCTCAGGCGGGCGTTCTCCGAACGCAGCTCCAGCAGCTCCTGCTTGGCCTCCAGGCCGAACTCGACGGTGGCGGCCATCGCGTAGGCGTCGAGCTCGAGCAGCTCCTCCTCGCTCAGCTCGCGGTCGGTTGCCTGTGCGACGAGGTCGCGATACAGCTCCCGCGCGGCGGTGCCGGCCTCCTCGTCGGGATCCTCCTCCACGTCTCCCAGGAACTCGATCTCGCCGGCCGGGTAGGGGAGGTCGTCCTGGCGGCTGAGCAGCCGGAAGGGCCGCGTGCCGCGAGCGAGGATGTTCATGCTCCCGTCCTCCATGCGCTCGAGCACCTCCTCGACCTCGCACGCGCAACCCAGCGGCTTGAGCTCCTCGTCGGAGAGCCACACGATGCCGAACTGACGCTCCTGCGAGTCCGGGCCGGCCTGCAGGCAGCGCCCGATCATCACGCGATAGCGCTCCTCGAAGATATGCAGCGGCACGCTCTCGCTCGGAAGCGCGACGATGCCCAACGGGAACAGGGGGAAGTTCCGGGCCGGCCGCGAAGCCATCGACCCGATTCTAGGTCCAGGCCCGCTTCAGCGCTGCGGCTTGCGGGCGCTGAGCATCAGGTTGTAGAAGGCGCTCGCCGGCAGCAGCGACTCCAGCAGTCGCCGGTCGAGCTCCTGCAGCACCAGGTAGCCGCGGTAGGCGTACTGCCGCCAGGCCCACGGAATCTCGTCGGGATCGGCGCTGTGCTCGAGCGTGCGGTTGACCCACCCGAACCAGTTCGCGACCAGCTCCTCGCCGCTGACCCGCGTGCGTTCGAAGCCGGCATCGCGGGCCATGCGCGAGAGCTCACCGGGGGAGAACGCGTGCACGTCGACGACCGGCTCCAGCGACTCCTCGGAGCTCTCCGGGGTTGGCGCCGGGGCGGGACCGGCGCGCAGCGCCAGGCGCCACAGCGGCGCCAGGGTGCGGCCGAGCGCCTTCGGCACGCCGGCGATGCGGTCTCCGTAGAGGGAGGGCTCGCCGGCGAACAGGAGGGTGCCGCCTGGCCGCAGCACGCGGCTGAACTCGGTGAACGCCCGTGGCAGGTCCGGGATGTGGTGCAGCACCGCGTGACCGAGCACGAGGTCGAAGCTCTCATCGGCGAACGGCAGCTCCTCGGCATCGGCCGGCCGGGTCGTCACCTGCAGGCCCAGCCGCTCGGCGTTCGAGGCCAGCGTCTGCAGCATCCCCGGTGAGATATCGCTGCAGGTGGCGTTTTCGATCAGTCCGCTGAGCAGCAGGTTGAGCGTGAAGTAGCCGGTTCCCGCGCCGATCTCCAACGACTCTCGGTATCGCGCCCGCCGGCCCCGCCCGCGCCGGTCTCCGCCCAGTGCCTTGCGCAGCTTCGTCCCGACCTGTTGCTGGCCGGTCTCGCCGAAGTCGATGCCCCACTTGGAGTCGTAATGGTGGGCGGCCGCGTCGTGGTAGCGGGTGTTGGCGTCGCGGATCTCCTCAGCGCTGGCGGCGGGCGGCACGGCCCGCACCTTATACTCGCCCGCCGTGCCAGCGCCTCGCACCGAGCCCGAGGCTCGCGAGCGATCCGCCGCGGGTTCGCCGGACGCCTACGTCCAACGTGACCAGCCGGCAGGTGTTCCGCCGCTGGAGCTGACGGGCGAGCGGACGCTCCCGGACGTACCGGCCGAGAACTACTGGTTTCGACGCCATCTGGCCGTGTACGAGTGGATCGCCCGCCGCGTGGCCGGGGCCAGGGTGATCGACATGGCCTGCGGTGAGGGTTACGGGGTGCAGCGTGCTGGCGCGCAGCGCGGCGGCCGTCGACCGGCGTCGACGCCAACCCGCAGGCCCACGAGCATGCCCGCCTGCGCTACGCGGCCGCCAACGTGAAGTTCGAGCGCGCGCTCGTCGAAAGCTACGCGGAGCCCGCCGATGCGGTCGTGTTCCTGCAGACGATCGAGCACCTCCAGGACCCCGGCGCGGTGCTCGCCCACTTCCGCTCGCTGGTGGGGCCGGAGGGCAGCGTGTACGTCTCGACCCCCAACGTGCGCACGCTCGCGCCGAAGGGGGCCGAGCCGCTCGGACAACCCCTGGCACGTGCACGAGTACCGCCGGGCGGAGTTCGAGCAGCTGTGCCGGGCGAGCTTCTCGCGGGTCGAGCTCTACGGGCTGTTCCATGCTCGCAAGCTGCGCGCTCCACGAACTGGCACTGCGCTGCGGCTGGGACCGCGTGCACTCCGCCCTCGGAATCACCGAGCGCTTCTATTCGCGCTTCACCCCGGCGATCAGCGCGCGTCGACTTCCAGCTGCGCGGGGCCGGGGAGGCGGACCTCGAGCGGGCGCTCGACTTCCTCGCGGTGTGCCGCGCCTGAGCGCCGGCGCCCGTGAGCCGGGCGCGCTGGCGATCGTCCTGCATACCCACATGCCCTACGTCGAGGGCTTCGGCACCTGGCCCTTCGGCGAGGAGTGGCTGTGGGAGGCGATGGTGGGCTCCTACCTGCCGCTGCTCGAGCTGCTCGACGACGGGTGCGCCGATCACGCTCTCGCTGACCCCAGTGCTCTGCGACCAGCTCGAGGCTCCGGGCGTCGCCGAGCGCTTCGGTCGCTTCGTCGAGGAGATCCGGCGGGGCACCCACGAGCGCGACGCGGCCGGCCTGCGCGACGGCGGCCATGAGCAGCTGGCGGTCGAGCTCGAGCGTGCGTGGCGCGACTACCAGGGGGCGCTGGAGCGCCTGCACGAGCGTTCGGACGACCTGCTGGGGGCGCTCGGGATGCACGCCCGCTGGACCTCCTCGGCGACCCACGCGATCCTGCCGCTGCTGGCAACCGACGCGGGCGTGAGGGCGCAGGTGGCCGGCGGCATCGCCTCTCACCGGCGACGGTTCGGCGGCTGGCACGGCGGCTTCTGGCTGCCCGAGTGCGCCCACGCCACGTGGCTTCACGGGGCACTGGCAGAGGCCGGCGTGAGGACCGTCTGCGTGGAGCTGACGGGCGCCTTCGGGGAGGGGTCCTGGGAGCATCTGCAGCCGCTCGCGAGCGAGCCCGGGGTCGTGCTCGTGCCGATCGATCGGGCCACGATCTCGCTGATCTGGAGCGAACAGGGCTATCCCGCCGGGGGCGCCTACCGCGACTACCACCGCCTCACCACCTTCCATCACAACCCCTGGAACAACGCCGGCGGGGCCTACGAGCACGAGGCCGCGCTGGCTCTCGCCCGCGAGCACGCCACCGACTTCGTGGCCCGGGTCCGCGAACGCCTGCGGGACGCCGCCCGGGCCGCTCCCGGCCCGCTGCCGGGCGGGGGGCTGGTGGTGTGCGCGCTCGACACCGAGCTGCTCGGGCACTGGTGGTATGAGGGGGTGGCGTGGCTGGCCGCCGTGGTCGAGGAGGCCGCTGCACAGGGCCTGGAGCTGGTGCGACTCGACGAGGCCCCCGCGCTGGAGGCCCCGCGGCCGCTGCCGCAGCAGCTGCGCCGGGAGTGGCGCCCCAGCAGCTGGGGTCAGGCGGGAGACCTCTCGACCTGGTCGCAGCCGGGCGTGGCCGAGCTCGCCTTCGGTGCGCGCGCGGCCGAGCTCGAGCTGCTCGGTGCCGGCCCGACCGCTCCCACCGCCGCGCTCCGCGAGCTGCTCGCTCTGCAGTCCAGCGACTGGGCCTTCCTGATCACCCGCGAGCTGGCCGTCAGCTATGCCCGCGAGCGCTTCGACGGGCACCGCCTGCGGCTTGCGCAGGCGCTATCAGGCGCCGATCCCGCCGCCGTCGTGAGCGCCCTGCGCAACATCGCCCCCGACGCCCGCCTCAGCGACCTCCTGGGCCCCTGACGGCGGTGGCCCGGGGGGGCGCTGGAGAACGACCAGCGCGAAGCTCGTCAGCGCCGGCAGGGGGTGGTCGACCATCACGCTCACGAAGGCGCGCTCGACGGCCGCCAGCGGCTTGATGCGGCGGTAGAAGGCGTGGCCGTAGTAGCCGGTGTAGCGCTCGATCGAGAAGCCCACCGAGCGCAGCCGGGCCAGCTGGGCGCGCGACGGGCCGCGACACCAGGAGTAGTAGGGGCGGAACTTCGCGTGCCGCGCGGGGCAGGCCCTGAACAGCACCCCGCTGGACAGCTCCGGCGGCAGCATCCTGTTGACCAGGAAGGGCAGCGCGTAGAGGGTGGGGAACATGTGCACGGCCGTCCCGCCCGGGCGCAGCAGCCCGAACACGTGGCGGTGAAAGCGCTCCCCGTCGCGCACGTGCTCCGCCGTCCAGCGGCTGAAGACGGCGTCGAACGGGCCGTGGGCCCGCGCCACCCGCTCCACGGCGCCGGCGTCGAGGATGTCCATCTGCTCGCGGCGGTAGCCGTCCGGCGCCCGCTGCAGCTGCTCGTCGGAGACGTCGGTGACGACGTAGTGCAGCCCGGCGCGCTCGACCTGGGGCAGGCGCAGCATCGGTCGCGCCCCGCCGCCCACGTCGCAGACCCGCACGGCTCCCCCCTCGAGGACCTTGCGCACCTCGCCCCAGAGGTCGCTCTCGGCGGCGCGGGCACGGTTGTAGGAGACCGGGTCGGTGCTCATCGCAGGGGTCCGTAGGGTGCCACGCCCAGCGGGGGTGCCGGGCGGCCGCCGGGGGCGCGGGACCGCAGGTGCGTCACTCCCAACGCAGCGTGCGCGGGGTCTCGCGCATGCGGATCACGCGCGCCGGGACGCCGGCCACGACCGCGTTGGCGGGAACGTCGGAGGTCAGCACCGTGCTGGTCCCGATGACGGCGTTCTCGCCCACGGTGACGCCGCGCAGCACGCAGGCGCCATAGCCGATCCAGACGTTGTGGGAGACGCGCACGTCGCGCTTGTAGATCCCCTGCAGACGGATCGGGCGCTCGACCTCGGTCACGCCGTGGTCGAAGTCGATCAGCATCACGCGGTCGGCGATGATGCACTCGCGTCCGATCGAGACGTGCTGGAAGGCCGAGATCGTGCACTCCTGGCCGATCACCGTCTTGGCGCCGATCTCGACCTCGCCCTCGTGGACGCGCAGCTTGCAGCCGTGCCCGACCCACGCCCAGCGCCCGATCCGCAGCGTCGCGCCGCGTCCGATCTCCAGCTTCACGCGCGGGCACACGAAGCAGATGCCGTCCGTCTGCAGGCGGCGGCCGAAGCGCAGCTTCAGGTAGGCCAGGCGCGCCAGCAGCAGCGCGTAGGAGGGTGTCAGCATCCCGTTCGCGCGCATGAAGCGCAGCAGCGTCAGCGGGCCTCCGTGCAGGGGCGCCGGCGCCAGCCGCGCAGCGGTGGCGTGCGGCTCCTGCCCCGCGGGGGTCCCCACGTCTGCGAGCTGCGCCATCGGCGGCGAATCGTAGAGGCCCGGGTCCGCTCGGGGGTGCCCCTGCGATGATTGCCCGCTCGATGGAGGACCCCACGCTAGCCCAGCGCCTGCTCGACGGCGATCGCCGCGCGCTCGCCCGTGCGATCTCGCTCGTGGAGGACGACCGGCCCGAGGGCTGGAAGCTCGTGCGCGAGGTCTACCCGCACACCGGAGCGGCCACCGTGGTCGGCTTCACCGGGCCCTCCGGGGGTCGGCAAGTCGACCTTGATCGGGGCCCTCACCGGCGCTCGCCGGCGGGCCGGCAGGACGGTCGGCGTGCTCTCGATCGACCCCTCCTCGCCATTCACCCAGGGCGCCCTGCTCGGCGATCGCATCCGTCTCACCGAGCACTTCCTGGACCCGGGCGTGTTCATCCGCTCGATGGCCAACCGGGGCGCCCTCGGAGGCCTGTCCGAGGCGGCGCTGCAGGCGGCCCTGCTGCTCGACGCCGCCGGGCGCCAGGACGTGTTCATCGAGACCGTCGGCGTCGGCCAGGCGGAGATCGACATCATCGACCACGCCGACACGATCGTGCTCGTGCTGATGCCGGGCTCGGGCGACTCGATCCAGGCGCTGAAGGCCGGCGTGATGGAGATCCCCGACGTGATCGTCGTCAACAAGGCCGACAATCCCCTCACCGACACGATGATCCGCGAGATCCGCAGCGTGCTGTCGCTGGCCAACCTCGACGGCACCGAGCGGGGCGGCTGGCGGGTCCCGATCGTGAGGACCGAAGCCACCCATGGGCGCGGCGTCGAGGAGCTCGTCGAGCGTCTGTCCGAGCACGACGCGCACCTGCGCGGGGCGGGCGAGCTCGAGCGCCGCCGTGGCCGTCACCTGCGCAACGAGGTGCTCTCGATCGCGGCGGCGCGCATGCGCCGGCGCCTGGAGGAGGAGCTGGGCGGCGACCCCCGCTTCCAGGGCCTGCTGGATGAGGTGCTGGCCCGGCGGCTGGATCCGGCGAGCGCCGCCGCGGCGCTGCTGGAGTGGTCCTACGAGGCCTAGCGACGGCCCCGGCCGGTGGCGTCGCCCCGGTGGGCGCCCACCCGGGTTCGCGGGCCTCTAGGCCCCCAGCGCCCGCGCGATCACCATCTGCTGGATCTCGTCGGTGCCCTCGCCGATCGTGAGGATCTTGGCGTCGCGATAGAAGCGGCACACCGGGTACTCCTCGATGTAGCCGTAGCCGCCGTGGATCTGGACGGCCTCCTCGCTGCAGCGCACCGCCAGGCGCCCGGTCTTCAGCTTCGCCTGGGCCGCCGTCAGGCGAAGTTGCGCCCGGCGTCCTTCTCCAGCGCGGCCTTGTAGACCAGCAGCCGCGCCGCCTCGATCTCGGTCGACATGTCCGCGAGCTTGGCCTGGATCGCCTGGAACTTGGAGATCGGCTGGCCGAACGCGCGCCGCTCGCTGGCGTAGGCGAGCGCCTCGTCGAGCGCCCCCTGGGCGAGCCCGACCCCCATCGCGGCGACCCCGATGCGGCCGATGTCGAGGATCTGCAGGAACTGCCTGAAGCCGGCCCCGCGCTGGCCGAGCAGGTTCTCCTCGGGCACGCGGCACTCGCTGAACGTCAGCGGCCGCGTGTCCGAGGCGTTCCAGCCCATCTTGCGGTAGGGCTCGCCCTGCTCGTAGCCCGGGGTGCCGTTGGGCACGATGATGTTCGAGATCTCCTTGGCGCCGCCGTCTTCCTCGCCGGTGACCGCGGTGATGCACACGACACCGGAGATGTCGGTGCCGGCGTTGGTGATGAACTGCTTGGCCCCGTCGATCACCCATTCGCCGTCCTGCAGGCGCGCCCGCGTGCGCGTGTTGCCGGCGTCCGAGCCCGCCTCGGGCTCGGTCAGGCCGAAGGCCCCCAGCACCTCGCCCGGAGCACAGCCGCGGCAGCCACTCGCGCTTCTGCTCCTCGCTGCCGAACAGGTAGATCGGCTGCGTCCCGAGCGAGGTGTGGGCGCAGAGCGTGATCGCGACAGAGGAGTCCACCCGCGTCAGCTCCTCCACGGCCAGCGCGTAGGCGAGCGTGTCGCCGCCGGCGCCGCCGTACTCGGTCGGGAACGGGATCCCCATCAGGTCCAGCTCCCCCAGCTTGCGCACGATCTCGTACGGGAAGGACTTGGTGCGGTCGAGCTCCTCCGCCACGGGCGCCACCTCGCCTTCGGCGAACTCGCGCACGGTGCGCCGGATCAGCTCGTGGTCGGGTGAGAGGTCGAAGTCCATCGCCGCGGCTCAGGCGCAGTAGGAGCGGGCCAGCTCGACGAGCAGCCGCACGCCGTAGCCCGAGGCACCGTTGCCGACGTAGGGACGCCCCAGCTCCCAGGCCGAGCCGGCGATGTCGAGGTGCGCCCACGGGACCTCGCCGACGAACTTCTGCAGGAAGGCCGCGCCCACGATCGTGCCCGCCTTGCGCGCCTCGGGGGCGTTGTTGAGGTCCCCGAAGGTGCCCTTGATGAGCTCGTCGTACTCCTCGTGCAGGGGCAGGCGCCAGACGATCTCGCCGCTGCGCTCGCCGGCCTCCAGGATCCGCTCGGCGAGCTCCTCGTCGTTGCTCATCAGCCCGGAGTAGGTGGAGCCGAGGGCCACGATCACCGCGCCCGTCAGGGTCGCGAGATCCACCACCCGCTCGGCGCCCTGATCGATCGCGTGCCACAGGCAGTCGGCCAGCACCAGCCGGCCCTCGGCGTCGGTGTTGTTGACCTCGATCGTGGCTCCGCTGGCGGCGGTGACGATGTCGCCGGGCTTGACCGAGCGCCCGCTGGGGAGGTTCTCGGTGGCCCCGAGCACGGCGATCACGTTCAGCGGGAGCTCCAGGCGGGCGATCGCGCCGATGCCCTCCAGCACGCTGGCCGCGCCGGACATGTCGAACTTCATCTCCGACATCTTGGCCGAGGGCTTGAGCGAGATCCCGCCGCTGTCGAAGGTCACGCCCTTACCCACCAGTCCGAGCACCGGCCCGCTCGCGCCCGGGCCGCGGTAGCGCAGGGTGATCAGGGCCGGCTCCTCGTAGGAGCCCTGGGCGACGGCCGCGAAGGCGCCCATGCCTTTTTCGAGGATCCCGCTGCGCCCCTCGACCTCGACGCTGAGCCGCTCGAGCTCGTCCCCCAGTGCGGTGGCGTGCTCGGCCAGCGCCGAGGGGGTGAGGTCGTTGGCGGGGCGGTTCTGCAGGTCCCGGGCGCGGTTGGCCGCCTCGGCCACGACGGACGCCTCGGTGACCGCCTGCACGAGCTCCGGAGGCCCGGACACGACCAGGCCCTCGAGCCGCTTCGGGGGACCATCCCCGTCCTCCTTGGGGGAGGCAGCGCCCTTGGCCTGATCGAAGCGATAGTCGGCCAGCACCGTGCCCTCCACCAGCCCGGCCGCGATCTCCGGCTCGGCGTCCTGCGGCACCAGCCAGCACAGCACCCGCGTGGAGAGCTCCTTCGCGCGCCCGCAGGCGGCCGCGGCGGCGACGCGGGCCCGCTCGGCATCGAAACGCTCGGCCGCTCCCAGGCCCACGACCAGCCAGCGGCGGTCATCGGCGTGGGCCAGCGCCAGCGCTCCGAGCGTGGTTCGGGCCTCGCGCGAATCCAGCAGCTCGCCGACCTCGGCCGGTGCGCCCCCGGGGGCATCCCCCGCCGTCGAAGATGCCGACGGCGACCGTGTCTGCGTCGCCGGCGCCCGGCGGTGTGGCGATCGTGCTCACGCGCATCGGTGGCCCGGGACGATATCCCGGCGGGGCGGCGGCCGGAGTGCCGCCGGGAGCGGCGTCCGTGGGCGAGGGCGGGCCCAGGCGTCGACTACCATCTCCGCAGCCAGCGCAGGAAACGACTTCCAGGAGGCCCAAGCTTTCATGCCCAACACCGTGATCCTCGGCGCCGCCCGCACCCCGATCGGCAAGATGGGCGGCGGGCTCTCGACGCTGCCGGCCCCCGAGCTCGGCGGACTGGCGATCTCGGCCGCACTCGAGCGCGCGGAGGTGGAGCCCGAGCAGGTCGATCACGTCGTGTTCGGCCAGGTGCTGCAGGCGGGCCAGGGCCAGATCCCCTCGCGTCAGGCCCAGATCAAGGCCGGCATCCCCAAGGAGGTCTCCTCGGAGACGATCAACAAGGTCTGCGCCTCCGGGCTGCGGGCCAGCGTGCTGCTCGACCAGGCGATCAGGGCGGGCGATCTCGAGGTGGGCGTCGGCGGCGGCATGGAGTCGATGTCCAAGGCCCCGTACCTGATGCCCCAGGGCCGCTTCGGCTACCGCATGGGCGACGCCAAGATCGCTCGACGCGATGGTCCACGACGGGCTCACCAACCCGTTCTCCGGCAAGCAGATGTTCGTCGAGGCCACCGAGATCGGCGACGAGCTGGAGATGACCCGGGCGGACCTCGACCGCTGGGCGCTGCGCTCACACGAACTGGCGCTGAAGGCGATCGACGACGGGCGCATGTCGGAGGAGATCGTGGCGGTCACGATCCCCAACAAGAAGAAGCCCGACAACCCCACGGTCGTCGAGGTCGACGAGGGTCCGCGACGCGAGACCTCGCTGGAGGCGCTCGCAAAGCTGCCCGGCCTGGTGGGCAAGGAGGGCTCGCACACCGCCGGCAACTCCCCGGGCGTCAACGACGGCGCCGGGGCGCTGGTGCTCGCCTCCGAGGAGTGGGCCAGCGCCAACGGCAAGGAGCCGCTCGGGGAGATCGTCGCCCACGCGCAGAGCGCCAACGACTTCGCCTACCTCGCCACCACCCCGGCCACGGCCGCTCGCAAGGCGCTCGAGAAGGCCGGTCTGCAGCCCGGTGACATCGACCTGTGGGAGATCAACGAGGCGTTCGCGTCGGTCACGCTCAACTCGATCAGGATGCTCGGCATCGACGAGGACAGGGTCAACGTCAACGGCGGGGCGGTCGCTCTGGGACACCCGATCGGCGCCTCCGGGGCGCGCATCCTCGGCAGCCTGTTGCTGGAGCTCCGCCGTCGCGGCGGCGGCCTCGGCTGCGCGGCGATCTGCTCCGGCGGCGGGCAGGGCGACGCGCTGATCCTGCGGGTCTAGTGCTCCAGCAGCCGGCCGACCCGGGGGAGCCGGGGGAGTCTGCGATGCAGAGCCTGCGCGGGGCCGCCTTCTTCGACCTCGACAAGACGCTGATGGCGGGGTCCTCGGGGATCTTCTTCGCCCGGGCGGCCTACGAGACGGGGATGATCTCGCGTTCGCGGCTGGTGAAGGACGTCTATGAGAACGTCCGCTTCCGGCTGCTGGGCTCCACCGACGACCGCGCCGACATCGTCCGCCAGCGGGTGGGGGAGATGATCGCGGGGGTGCGGGTGCGAGACCTCCAGCGGCTCTCCCCGAGAGTGCTCGCCGGGGTGCTCCCGCGCCTGTACCCGCAGATGCTCGAACGCGCCTACGCCCACCAGGACGACGGGATGCCGGTCTACATCCTCACCGCCGCCTCCCAGGAGATGGCCGACCTGCTGGCACGGGTGCTGGCCTTCGACGGCGGCCTCGGGTCGCGCTCGGAGATCGTCGACGGGCGCTACACCGGCCGGCCCGCGGGCCCCTTCAACTACCGCGAGGGCAAGGTCCTGGCGATGCGCGAGCTCGCCGACCGCGAGCAGATCGCGCTCGAGCGCTCCTACGCCTACTCGGATTCGGAGTCGGACCTGCCGATGTTGCGGGCCGTCCGCCACGCGGTCGTGGTGAACCCCGACGCGGCGCTGCGGCGCATCGCCCAGCAGGAGGGCTGGGAGCTGGTCGAGCTCGACCGCCTCGGGCGGCGCCTGAAGATGCTCGCCCTGCTCGCCGCCACGACCGCGGTGGCGTCGTTCGGGCGTGTGGTGCTGTATCGCGGCAACGGCTCGCGGAAGCGCTCGCCGGAGCCCTCCAACGGCCGTGTCCGTGGCCTGCGCGGGGCCGGCTCGGCGCGCACGGGGCGGGCACCGCGCGGGAGTGGGCGCGGGCGCAGAGGCTGAGCGGCCCGCCCTGCCGGCAGGCGCTCGCCCGCGTGGCGAGGAGGTTGCCCGCCCGCCTGGCTGCCGCTACGCTGCTCCCCGCCGCGACGCCCGTCGCTGAGCGCGCGGCCCCGCCACGAATCGCACCGAGCCATGGCCTCCAACTCCACACCGACGCAGGGCAAGATCCGCGTGGTCGTCGCCAAGCCCGGCCTGGACGGCCACGACCGCGGGGCCAAGATCATCGCCCGCGCCCTGCGCGACGCGGGCATGGAGGTCATCTACACCGGCCTGCACCAGACCCCCGAGCAGATCGTGGAGACGGTGATCCAGGAGGACGCCGATGCGGTCGGTCTGTCGATCCTCTCGGGCGCCCACATGACGCTCGTGCCGCGGGTGCTCGAGCTGCTGCACGAGCAGGGCATCGACGACGTGATCATCACCGTCGGGGGGACGATCCCGGCACAGGACATCCCCGAGCTGAAGGCGCTGGGCGTAGCCGAGGTCTTCACCCCGGGGGCCCCCACGCAGGCGATCGTGGACTTCATCCGCGAGACCGCCGGCGCCCGCAGTAGCTGATTGACTCGTCAGTCAACTTCTAGCGGTAGGATCCACACACCCAAATCAAGGAGCCCTGCAGAACATGAAGATTTGTGTCCTGGTGAAGGAGGTTCCGGACGCGGCGGTTGAAAAGCGCCTTGACCCCAGCGACGGGGCGGATGGACCGCAGCGGCGAGAAGAACCTCAACCCCTACGACACCCACGCGATCGAGGCCGCGATGCAGATCCGCGAGGGCGGAGTCGCTCCCGTGGAGGAGATCGTGGCGGTGACGATGGGACCCGACAGCGCCGTGCGGGCGCTGCACAAGGCCGTCTCGCTCGGCGCCGACCGCTCGATCCACCTGTCGGACCCGATCCTGGCCGGTTCGGACGTGGCCGCCACCGGGTACGCGCTCGCGAAGACGCTCGAGCGCGAGAGCCCCGACCTGGTCCTGCTCGGACAGCAGTCCGACGACGGCGAGTGCTACACGATCGGTGCGGTCGTCGCCGAGCACCTGCGGCATGCCCTCGCTCACGCAGGTGATCAAGATGGACGTCGCCGACGGCGGCGCTGCGCTGCGAGCGCCAGGCCGAGTACGGCTACGACACCGTCCAGGTCGAGACTGCCGGCCGTGATCTCCGTCGGAGACGCGATCAACGAGCCGCGCTACCCCTCGCTGAAGGCGATCATGGGCGCCAAGAAGAAGCCGCTGGAGACGGTGACGGCCGCGGAGGTCGGGCATCGACGCGGGCAAAGTCGGCGGCGAGAACTCCGCCGCCCACTGGACCGCCGCCAAGGCGCCGCCCGCGAAGGCGTCCGGCGAGATCATCGAGGACGAGGACACCGGCGAGACCGTCGAGAAGATCCTCGCCTGGCTCGACGAGCGCAAGCTCATCTAAGGAGGCCTCAAAGCTGATGGCGAACATCCTCGTTTACGCGCTGCACTACGAAGGCGCGATCAACAAGAACTCGCTGGGCGCGGTGTCCGAGGGGGCTCGGCTGGCGAGCGAGATCGGGGGCGAGGCCCACGCGATCCTGCTGGGCGAGAACGTCCCCCGCGACCTCGCCGCCTCGCTCGGCCGCTACGGCGCCAAGAAGGTGCTCGTGGCCGAGGGTCCCGAAGGGCTGGCCCAGCCGCTGGTCGACGCGATGGCCAAGGCGATCACCGACGGTGGCTACTCCTACGCCCTGTTCGGCGGCGGACTGCTCGGCTTCGAGATCGGGGCCGGCCTGGCGGCGCGCCTGGGCGCGGGAGTCGTGATGGAGGTCACGGCCGTACGGGCGGAGGGCGGCAAGCTGATCGCCGAGCGTCCGATCCTGGGCGACTCGGCAATCTCGGAAATCGAGTACCGCTCGCCGGTCGGGATCGTGATCGGCCGTCTGAACGCGTTCGAGATCCGTGAGAGCGGCGACGCCGACGCGCCCGTGGAGGAGCTCAGCTTCGAGCTCAGCCCGCAGGCCACGAAGGCGAAGATGCTGACGCGCGGCGAACAGCGCGGTGCCGACGTCGACATCGAGGGCGCCGACATCCTGATCGCCGGCGGCCGCGGTCTCGGCAAGGCCGAGGGCTTCCAGCTGGCGGAGGACCTGGCGGCTGCGTTCGGCTCCAACGCCGCGGTCGCGGCGACGCGGGCGGTCGTGGACGCGGGCTGGTACCCGTACGCCGCGCAGATCGGCCAGACGGGCAAGACGGTGGCGCCCAAGCTGTACCTCGCGGCCGGCATCTCCGGCGCGATCCAGCACAAGGTGGGAATGCAGGGCTCGGAGAACATCGTGGCGATCAACAAGGACGCGAACGCCCCGATCTTCGAATTCTCCGACCTCGGCGTGGTCGGAGACCTCAACAAGATCCTGCCCAAGCTCACGGATGCTGTGAAGGCCAAGAAAGGCAGCTGAGGCATGGCCCACGACGGCTCCGCCAACGGCAAGGTGTCCCCGGCGGCGTTTCCGCCGCCGGTCGATTCCCGCAAGGAGTTCGTCAAGCGGGGCCTGGACCCCGAGGACGAGCTGATCGAGGTCGGCGTGGTGATCGTCGGCGGCGGCACCGCCGGGCTGGCATGCGCCAACCGCCTGCTGCAGCTGCTGGCCGACGACCCCGAGATGATGGAGCGGCTCGGGGAAGTCCCCGTGGCCGTGGTCGAGAAGGCCAAGACCTGCGGCGGGCACAACCTCACCGGCGCGGTCATGCGCCCGCAGCCGCTGCAGGAGCTGTTCCCGGACATGACCCGCGAGCAGTGGCGCGAGGAGGGCTTCGCCTTCGGCGAGGTGACGAAGGAGTCGGTGTACATGCTCACCAGCTCGAAAACCA
Organism: uncultured Solirubrobacteraceae bacterium; assembly: GCA_963758055.1. Lineage (GTDB taxonomy): Bacteria > Actinomycetota > Thermoleophilia > Solirubrobacterales > Solirubrobacteraceae > Palsa-744. The sequence continues at coordinate 81,822 of CAVWTU010000003.1, read as the reverse complement.
AGCTCCCCGTGCCGATTCCCGGCGGTCCCGAACTTCAAGAACCACGGCAACGAGGTCGTGTCGGTGTCCGCCCTGGCGCGCTACCAGCAGCGCCAGGCCGAGGAGGCCGGCGCCTACATCCTCACCGAGACCGCCGCCACCCAGCTGATCGTCGAGGACGGCCGCGTCGTCGGCGTGCGCTCCGGCGACAAGGGACGCGGCAAGGACGGCGAGCCGCTCGGCAACTTCGAGCCCGGGACCGACATCAAGGCCAAGGCGACGGTGCTCGCCGAGGGCTGCTGGGGCACCTCACCGGCGCCGCGATCAAGGAGTTCGACCTCGCCGAGAACCGCGAGCCGCAGGTCTGGGAGCTCGGCGTCAAGGAGGTCTGGAAGGTCCCCAAGCCGCTGGACCGCGTGATCCACACGTTCGTCCAGCCGTGGCCGCTGAAGGTGGCAGCCAAGTACGGGCAGCTCGGCGGCACCTGGATCTACCCGATGAAGGACGAGAAGACCGGCGAGGACCTCGTCTCGATCGGCTTCGTGGTCGACCTCAACTACCGCGACGCGACGACCTCGGCGCACGACCTGCTGCAGACGTTCAAGACCCATCCGCTGGTCAAGGACATCCTCGAGGGCGGCGAGCGGGTCGCGTGGGGCGCGAAGGCGCTCCCGGGTGGCGGCTACTGGTCGATGCCGAAGCTGTCGATGCCGGGCGCGGTGCTCGTCGGGGACGCCGGCGGGATGGTCGACACCGCGGCGCTGAAGGGCGTCCACCACTGCATCAAGTCGGGAATGCTCGCGGCGGAGTCGATCTACGCGGCGCTCAAGCGGGGCAGCAGCGACTTCTCCGACTACGAGGACGCGGTCGAGCGGTCCACGATCGGAACGGAGCTCTACCAGGTGCGCAACACCCGGCAGGCCTTCCAGAAGGGCTTCCTCATCGGCAGCCTGCTCGCGGGTCCTTCGATCATGTCCAAGGGCAAGGTCCCTCCCGGCCGCCAGCAGTGGCACCGCGACGACGCCGAGACGATGTTCGTCGGCAACACCAAGGACCGCTACCCCAAGCCCGACGGCAAATACATCTTCGACAAGCTCTCCTCGGTCTTCATCACCGGCAACGCCACCCGCGACGACGCCCCCAACCACATCCGCGTCCAGAAACGCGTCCCGCGCGAGATCGCCGAGACGTGGCGCTGGATGTGCCCCGCCGGGGTCTACGAGATCCCCGAGGACGCGCCCGAGACGGGCGACGTGGACGTGATCGTCAACTACACCAACTGCGTCCAGTGCGGCGCGATCACCGCCAAGGGCGGCCGCTTGACGACCCCAGAGGGCGGCGATGGGCCCCTCTACCAGGTCACCTGATCGTCCCGTCTTTCCGCGCGCCGCGAAACCCCGCGCGTGCAGGCGTGTTTAGCCTTCTGTAATGAGAGCCCTCGGCCCCGCCATCGCGCTCGCCCTGACGCTCGCCGCCACCGCCGTCCCGGCGGGAGCCGCGGTGCGCCTGCACGACCCGCTGGTGCGTGCATCGCACCACGCCGGCACCCGATTCGGCGACGCTCGAGCAGTGCGTGACCTCGCCCGAACAGGAAGCCCGGGCGGCCACCTTCTCGGGCGAAATGACCGCCGTCGCGGGCAGCACGCGGATGGAGATGCGGATCGACGTGCTCGAGAAGGCTCCCGAAGAAGAAAGCTACCGCCGCGTGAGCGCGCCCGGTCTCGGGGTGTGGCGCAGCTCGGCCCCGGGCGTGAAGTCCTTCCGCTACCTCAAGCAGGTGACCAACCTCGCCGCCCCCGCCTCCTACCGCGGCGCCGTGCGCTTCCGCTGGTTCAACGCCAAGGGGCGCCAGATCGCCTTTGCCGAACTTCGCACCCGGGGGTGCGAAGAGAGCGTGGTCTCGCCCCCGTCGCAGACCGTGGTTTCGCCGTCCTCAGCGCCGAGCGGTGCCACGCTAAACTGAGCGTGTGAAGGACAAGATCCACCCCAACTACGTGACCGCCCACGTGCGCTGTACGTGCGGCAACGAGTTCCTCACGCGCGCCACCCAGGACGAGCTGCACGTCGAGGTCTGCTCCAACTGCCATCCGTTCTACACGGGCCGGCAGAAGCTGATGGACACCGGTGGACGCGTCGAGCGCTTCCAGCGCCGCGTGGCCAAGGGTCGCCAGCACTCCGCCCAGGCCAGGTCCGCGCAGTAGGCCGATGTCCACGGTCGCCGCGGCGCGCGAGCACAGCGGCGAGCTGACCGCACAGCGCGACGCCCCGCTGGGCGGGCAGGCAGTGATGGAGGGCGTGATGATGCGCGGCGTCGGCAACTGGGCCGTCGGCGTGCGCAAGCCCGTCCCCGGGGCTCCCGAAGGCTCGCACCTCGGCGAGGGCGAGGGCGAGATCGAGGTCAAGTCCTTCCCCCTGGATTCGGCCATGCGCCGCCACCGCGTTCTGCGGCTGCCGATCATCCGCGGCGTGGTGGCCCTCGGCAGCTCGTTGGCGATCGGCTTCAAGGCGCTCGAGATCTCCGCCAACGCCCAGCTCGTCGAGCAGCCCTCCGGGGCCCGCTCCGACGCCCCCTCGCCGAACGGCGATGGGGCCATCACCGACGGCGCCTCTCCCAACGGTGCCTCGGCCAACGGTGCCTCGGCCAACGGCGCCGCCGCCGACGCCCTCGCGGCGGACAGCGTCGCCGGCGAGGTCGTGCACGCCGAGGTCGGCTCGAAGCAGGAAGAAGAGATCCCGCGGGCGGTGTGGCTGGGGACGATCGTGGTCGCGCTCGTGCTGGCGATCGTGCTGTTCTTCGTGGTACCGGTCGGCATCACCAGCCTGATCAAGGGCGACCTCGGGTCGTCCTTCCTGTTCTGGCTGGTCGAGGGCTGCATCCGCACGGCCCTGTTCCTCGGCTACATGTTCCTGCTCTCGCGGGTCAAAGACCTTCGGCGCGTGTTCGAGTACCACGGCGCCGAGCACAAGACGATCTCCTGCTTCGAGGCCGGTCTCAGAGTGAAACGCAGCGGTCTGCTCTTGCCATCCGCGAAATACTCACCATGCCATGCCAGTCTCGAATTGGAGCTGGTCAGACCGAGGATGGTCCTGCCCTTGTTGGCATACTAGTTAAAAGGCATCTTAAAGCACACTTTTTTCGACTCTGATGCGCTGGCAATAAGACTTTCCTTTAACATCCAGAGTATCCCCTGTCAGTATATTTGATGGGATTATCGTGGGTTTTAAAACTCATGTCATGTGTTTTTATGACATGAAATTTTATGACATGAATTTTCACGACATGACTTTTTGGCGCCTCAGTTAGGTTGCTTCAAATTCAACAACACAATAACAATATGAAAAATAACTCTGTAAAATGTTTCAAATTCCGGCCGGCGTTCACGCTGATTGAACTTCTCATTGTCATCGCGATCATTGCCGATTCTGGCGGCGTTGCTGCTGCCAGCCTTGAAAGCGGCCAAGCGAAGAGGCCCAAAGCATAGCCTGTTTGAACAACGATGAAACAATTGGGTCTGGCGCTGAACATGTATTTAACCGACTCCCAGGATTACATGCCCTGGGTGAATTGGGGAAAGGATCCTCTTTCCAGTGGTTGTCCTGCGGGGTGGTTATATGCCGGTGATCCCAATAACCCCAACAACCTTAATCAAGGCCTGGCTCAAGTGATACCGCGAATTGGCCTGCGTATCGGGTGGCCAACCTTAAGACCGGCGTTTATTGGCAATTCTTCCCCAATGCGGATGTATTTATCTGCCCGGTTTTCGCCGCGAATGTGGTGGGAACCAAAAACTGGGAATGCTATTATCAAAATAAATTGTCCACTTATTGCATGAATGGAGCGGCTGCCTTCTATCCTCCGCTGGGGAATCCTGCCACGTATCAATACAAGACTTGCAAGGCGAGCCAGATTTGGAGTCCCTTGTGCATTATCAATTGGGAACCGGATCGGGAACCTCGGAAGCGGAAATGGTTACAATGACGGCGGCAACTACCCGGATTTAAATGAAGGCGTTGCCAAAACGCTTCACACCAAAGGCGCCAATGTGTTGGCGGTGGGAGGCAATGCGAATATGATGTCATTTAACGACTTCCTGGGTGAAATGAATAATCCGATGTATGGCGATTGCAACCACGGAAAAGGGTTGTTGTGGTGGAATCCAAATCAGTGTGACGGGCACGGAATGGCTGAGTAAGTGGACTGATTTTAGAATTCCATTTTTTCTTCGGCCTGCCATGGTGACAACAATTGGCCTCGCGGGTTCCCGCAAGGGAAATTTAAATTCATGTGCCCGGTTTGGGCTTATTCCTTTGTGTCGTTGAATCGTCTGGCCATTTTGCGCACGAACCAACGGGGCATGATTCGAACCAGCAAAAGAAGAACATGATATTGCCAGCCGGGAATGGCCAGCGGTTTGCCCTGGCGAAAAGCACGGTGGCCGTAACTCGCAACGGTTGCCGCCGGCATTTTGGGCGTGTTCAGCCGCCGCATTTTTTGGCCGTGCGAGATGTTGCCGAAATTGGTTGCGGTCGGGCCGGGACAAAGCGCCGTTGCCGTCACTCCCGTGCCGGCCAGTTCTTCCGCGAGCGCCTCGGTGAAGGAAAGCACGAAGGCTTTGGTCGCGTAATAGATCGTCCATGCCGGGGCCGGGCAGGAATCCGGCCAGCGAACCGACGTTGAGCACGCCGCCGCGCCGGCGTTCGATCATGCCCGGAAGAAACAATCCCGTCAGGTTCGTGAGCGCGGTGATGTTGACCTGAATCATTTCGAGCTGTCGCGGAAGCGGCAACCCGGCAAACGTGCCGTTCGCGCCGAACCCGGCGTTGTTGACCAGAACGTCAACCTTGATTCCCCTGCCCTGCAATTCCTTGAACACGCGCGCCGGGGTTTCGGGACGGGAAAGATCGGCGGTCAGAACGAGCGTCTCGATTTTATGCGCCTGGCGCAATTCGCCGGCCAGAGTTTCCAGCGCGTCGGTGTTGCGGGCGAGCAATATCAAACGGCAGCCGTCCGCCGCAAAGCAGCGCGCCAGTTCCAGGCCGATTCCCGACGAAGCGCCGGTAATCAAAACCGTTTCGCTGTTCGCGGCGTTCATTTGGTTCCATGCGGGTTATTGATTCCCCCATCCGAACCGGCTGGTAATGGGCCAATAAACGAAGAAGGATTTGCCGATGACACTCGTCTCGGGAAAATCCCCCCAAAACCGCGAGTCCAGAGCTGTTCATGGTGTTGTCGCCCATGACGAAAAGATGATTGGCGGGCACCTGAAATTCGCGGCCCGGCGCCAGTGCCCTGATCAGCGCATGGCCATAATACTGGTTATCCTGGTACTGGATGGTCTTGGTTCCCCGCGGCACGCCGGAAAATGAGTAAAGATTTTCGAAATGCGGGGTGGACGCGGACAGCGGCTGGCCATTCACCACGAGATGTCCGACCGGCACGGTCTCGCCGCCGAATTGCGGCGCCCCCGCCACTTCGTAATCCTGGGCCAGGGACAGCGTCTCGCCGCCCAGTCCCACGAGGCGTTTGATGTAAAACTGGTCGCCCGGCATCCCGACCGCCGCCCGGCGATCCTCCGGGACTCCCGCCGTTGCGAAAACGACGATGTCCCCGCGTTGCGGTTTGCGGAAATTATAACTCAGCCGGTCCACAAACAAATGATCGCCGGCGGCCATCTTGCATTTTCACCACGTCCTGGCCCTTTTGATATTTTTGCCCTTCGCCAAAATCCGCGCGGGTCCGCAATCCGGCGCGCATTTGCAGGGTTTGCTCGCCATAGTCGGGCGGAAACCAGATTGTCTGCGGACTGGCCGCCAATCCAAATGGTCTGTTTGATGTTGAAAATCAAAAAACGGACCGGTGGTTCGACCGCCTGCAATTCGCCATCCGTGTTCGCAACGATATGAATGTAAGAAATTCCTTCAAACCATTCCTTGATTCGTTCCCAACCGGTCGGAATGGCCAGGGAATGTTGCAATTTCAATTGCTCTTTGCACTGGGGCAGAAATCTGTCCTGAATCTCACCTCGGCTGATCTGGTAAGAAAAACGGCTGAAGTCGGGCACGGAGGTGACGCCATAAAGCGTCGGCTGCATTGAGCCGGTCGGAATTTTGAATGGCTGCACGAAAAACGTGCGGATGGCCATCGCCACCGCCACCGCCACGAGAATGACTTCGACATTTTCGCGCCACACGGCGTTCGGATACGGCTTGAGCCACTTGTTGGCGGCGAAATCCAGCTCGTCCATCTTGATCCGGATCTTGCCGTTGTTCTCTCCCGCAGCGATGGCGTCCCGCAACTGGTTCATCGCCAGAGTTAATCGCGCCGAGCGCCTGCGGCGAAAGCTGGTCGCGCTGCGCGGCCAGCAACCGCTGAACGTGGCTTCGCATCGCGCACGCCTGCCGGACGGTTGGAGAAATGAACCAGCGTAAAATCATAGTTAATGGTTGAGAGTTGAGAGTTGAGAGTCAAAACAAATTGAGCCGCAGACCGATCCCCTGCCCTGTCCTTCGACTTCTGCCGGTATCCGGACGGCTCACTCTGGCTCGTTCTCATGCTTTAACACTTCGATAAACGCTTCCTGCGGAATGTTGACGGTGCCGAACGCTTTCATGCGTTTTTTGCCTTCCTTTTGCTTTTCCAGCAGCTTGCGTTTGCGCGTGATGTCGCCGCCGTAACATTTCGCCGTCACGTCCTTGCGGAAGGCGCTGACCGTTTCGCGCGCGACAATTTTTCCGCCGATGGCCGCCTGGATGGCGACCTGATATTGCTGGTGCGGGATGACTTCCTTGAGCTTGGCCGCCAGCGCGCGTCCCCTGCCCTCCGCCTTGTCGCGATGCACGATGCACGAAAATGCGTCCACCGACTCGCCGTTGACGAGCATGTCGAGCTTCACCATGGCCGATTCCCGGTAATCGGCGTGTTCGTAATCCATCGAACCGTAACCGCGCGTCATGCTTTTGATGCGGTCATGGAAATCAATCAGGATTTCGTTCAACGGCAACTGGCCCGTCAGCATGACCCGGCGCGCGTCGAGCGTTTCCGTGTGGTCCACCACGCCGCGCTTCTCGGAAATCAATGCCATCATGTCGCCGATGTTTTCGTTCGGGCAAATCACGAAGGCCTTGACCATCGGCTCCTCGATTTTCTGGATGTAATTCGGCTCCGGCAAAAACGCCGGGTTGTCTATCTGCTTCACGGTGCCGTCGCTCATCGTCACGCGATACACCACGCTCGGATACGTCGCGATGATGTCCATGCCGTATTCGCGCCGCAGCCGTTCCTGCACGATTTCCAGATGCAACAGGCCGAGAAACCCGCAGCGAAAACCGAAGCCGAGCGCGACCGACGTTTCCGACTGATAGACAAACGCCGAGTCGTTGAGCTGCAACTTGCCCATGTTCGCCTTGAGATGCTCGTAATCGGCGGTGTTGATTGGGTAAATCCCGCTGAACACCATCGGATGAATCTCCTTGAACCCCGCCAGCACCGGCGAAGGATTTTTTGAATCCGTTACCGTGTCGCCCATCTTCACTTCCTTGGGGCTTTTGATGTTGGCGGTGAAATAACCCGTTTCGCCCACCTCCAATTTCTCGCGCACGTAAGGCTTGGGATTGAAGCTGCCCACCTCCTTCACCTCGACCGTCTTGCCGGAGTGCAGCAGTTTCACGTGCATGCCCGCCTTCAACTCGCCGTTGAACACGCGCACGTGCGTGATGACGCCTTTGTAAGTGTCGAAAAGGGAATCAAAGCCCAGCGCCTGCAACGAGGGCGCGCCCGTCGGCTTGGGTGCCGGAATGCGCTCAACGATCGCCTCCAAAATTTCATCAATGCCAATCCCCTCTTTCGCGCTGGCCGATATCGCCGTGTCGCCGGGAATCGCCAGGATGTCCTCCAGTTGCCGTTTGGCCTGGGCGACGTCCGCGTGCGGCAAATCAATCTTGTTGATGACGGGGATGATGGTGAGATTCTGCTTCATCGCCAGATGGACGTTGGCGACCGTTTGCGCCTCCACGCCCTGCGCCGCGTCCACGATGAGCAGCGCCCCTTCGCACGCGCTCAGGCTGCGCGAGACTTCGTAGGAAAAATCCACGTGGCCGGGCGTATCAATCAGGTTCAGCTCGTACGTCTCGCCGTTTCTGGCTTTGTATCGCATGGTGACCGGATGCGCCTTGATGGTGATGCCGCGTTCGCGTTCCAGTTCCATCGAGTCAAGCAATTGCGCCTCCATGTCGCGCGTGGCGATGGTGCCGGTGCGATGCAGGAGCCGGTCCGAAAGCGTCGTCTTCCCATGATCAATATGGGCGATGATGCTGAAATTGCGGATATGTGCTGCGTCCATTCTTTAAAAATTGGTGACGGGCGTCGTGTGACAAGTGACAAGACGTTGCTGGTATGTGGTTCATGTCACCTGCACTCGTCACGTGTCACGTCTTTTGACCTTCCGTCAAAACAGGATAACCGCAATGCGAATGAAGAAAAGGAAAATTGGCTGTCGTTGCGCAGATTTGGATTGAGGTGCGACCCGGATTAATTACTTTGGGAACATGAAAGCCACCACAATTTTGAAGCATCTGACGTTTTGGTTCACCGCCGCCGCCATCGTCTTGTTTGGCACTATTTTCGCCAAGGCGGAGGGTGACCAAACTGCCGCCACCAAACCCAGGTGTGCCGTAATCGCCGGGCAGAAAGCTCTGGGATTTCAGGCTCGAACCGTGGATGGCAGGACGATTAATTTCCCGGATGATTACAAGGGCAAAGTCGTAATGCTTGATTTTTGGGCGACCTGGTGCGGTCCTTGCCGCAGGGAGCTTCCCAATGTCGTCGCCGCCTATCAAAAATTTCACACCAACGGTTTCGAAATTGTCAGCGTCAGCATGGATGCGCCCCGGCAAGGCCCGGCGCTCCTGCAATTTTTCAAGGAGCATGGCATGACTTGGTCGCAGATTTACGACGGCACTTCCGGGAAAACTCCGGCAGCCGTGAAATATGGCCTTCAAGGCATCCCCTGCCCGGTGTTGGTGGACGGCGATACCGGAATCGTTTTAGCCGTTGGCGCGGATGCCATCGGACACAGATTGACCAAAGTGTTGGAACCTGCTCTGGCTGCCAAAAACAAAAAATAATTTCCCCTAAAAGCATGGGTGGAATCGCCGGGAGGGGGCATTTTTTATGGCGGCGCTTTGTGAGCGCCGGCGGAATCAATGGGCCTCTGTTGAGAGAAATTTCCTTATAAACGGCTCGCCCATTAGCGTGAGCGGTCACCCTAAAATCCTCTCCCCGGGGGAGAGGACACAGGTAGGAGGCGACTTGCGCACTTGGGCCACTGGTTTTGATGATCCGGCGGATGCGGTCGGCTATAAGTATTACGTTGTGCTCATGGACGGCGATGAGAACGCACTCACACCGTCCAGCAATACGGTCAACTTTGCCGCTGGCTGAAGCTTTCCTTCGACCATGACATTATGACCATGAAAGAGTCGCAAGAGCTTCTTTGCTAAAACCGATCAGTTCGGAGGAACGCCCTTCGCGAATCTTCCGCGCCCACCTCGCGTCGGCGAGCAGGGCGCGGCCTACCGCCACCAAATCAAAATCTCCCCGGTCGAAACGTCGAAGCAGTTCATCCAAAGAGCTGGGCGTCGAGGCTTCTCCCTTGAAGGCAGCCAGAAAGTCCCCGGAAAGCCCGACTGAACCCACCGTGATGGCCGGTTTGCCGGTCAGCTTTTTAGCCCACCCGGCAAAGTTCAAATCCGAGCCGGTGAACTCGGTCTCCCAGAAGCGGCGCTGCGAACAGTGAAAGATGTCAACTCCCGCTTCCGCCAAGGGAACCAGCCAGGCTTCCATCTCTTGCGTCGTCGTCGCAGGCTTCGCGGCGTAATCCTGAAGTTTCCATTGCGAGACGCGCATACAGATCGGAAAGTCCGGGCCGACGGCGGTGCGGACGGCGCGAACCAGTTCCGCGGCGAATCGGGAGCGCTCCGCCAAACTCTGGCCGCCGTAACGGTCGGTGCGTTGATTGGTGGGATGCCAGAAGAACTGGTCAATCAAATACCCATGCGCTCCATGAATCTCGACCGCGTCAAATCCCAGCGCTTTGGCATCCGCCGCCGCTTGCGCAAACGCCCCGATCGTTTCGGCAATATCGTGTTCCGTCATCGCAACGCCGCCGATTTTCCCGGGTGTCACCAAGCCCGACGGGCCTTCAAACGGGGTCGGCGGCCGCCAGCCGGAATCCTTGGGAGCCACCACGCCCATATGCCAGAGTTGCGGGGCCATGACACCACCGGTGGCATGCACCTTGTCAATCACGGCCTTCCATCCACGGAGCGGCTGCCCGCCATAAAAACGGGGGATGTTCGGATCATTGGAAGACGCGGGGCGATTGACCACCGTGCCTTCTGACACAATCAGGCCGACTTCCCCTTTCGCGCGGCGCGCATAATAATCCGCCACATTCGCAGCGGGCACGCCGCCGGGAGAAAATGAGCGCGTCATGGGAGCCATGACAATCCGGTTCTTGAGTTCCAGCGATTTCAACCGGAATGGCTGAAAGAGTTGTTGAGCAATCATAAATAACCGAAAACGAGTTTTGCCCCGCCGGAAACCGGCGGTGCAGCGTGGCGCTCACGGGGTCGCCGGCGCGGGCTTTCTCAGGTCGGCTTCAACGTGGATGACAACATCCACGCTGTTGCCGATCATGCCCTGGTCCGCCGCGATGTCGAAATCGCGCCGATCCAGAGTGACCGAGGCCTCCCAGCCGGAGATCGCGGCCCCCTTCATGCCCGGGCCAAAGCCCAGCGTCGTGACTTTGAGCACGACTTCCTTCGCCACGTTCTTCATTGTGAGAACGCCCGTGACGGCGTAGGTGTCGCCGCCGGTGCTTTTCCACGTCTGGCTCTTGAAGGTCATGACCGGGAATTTGGCGGCGGCAAAGAAATTGGTGGAGCGCAAGTCGTCGTCGCGCATCTTCGTATTCGTGGTGATGCTGGCCACTTCAATGACGGCCTCGACGGTGCTGTTGGTGAGGTGGTCGCGATCCGCGACGATGGTCCCTTTCACCTTGCTGAAATAGCCGGGCACCTTGGTGAAAAAGTGTGAGACGGTGAAGCCGACCCAGGTATGCACGGGGTCAATGTCGTAGGTTTCGACGGCCGCCTGAGCGGACGCCAGCGAGCCGAGCGCAAGGCCGGCGAAGACAAGAGCGAGCAGTGAACGTTTCATGGGAATTTTATTTGTGGGTTGGATTGAGTTTCGGGTTAATTGACTTTTCTTGGAAGCCGTCTCAAAAATGGTTTATTTCGGAGGGGCGAGCTCCGCGAGTCCCCATATTTGTTTGGAAATTCTCTATATTGGGGCCTCGTGTAACTCGGCCCTCCGATTTATGAGATGAGTTCTGGTTTGTTGGCATAGCCTGATGCCCTTCACAGCGCCTTTTTCAATGAAGCCATGTCAATGACGAAGCGGTATTTCACATCGCCCTTCACCAGGCGGTCGTAGGCTTCGTTGATTTTCTGGATGGGGATGAGTTCGATGTCGGAAGTGATATTGTGTTTGCCGCAGAAATCCAACATCTCCTGGGTTTCCTTGATGCCACCGATGAGGGAGCCGCTGAAATTGCGCCGGCCAAAGATGAGGCTGCCGACCTGAACGGAAAGCGGCTCTGCCGGCACGCCGACTTGCGTGAGGGTGCCGTCGCGTTTCAACAGAACGAGGTAGGCGTTGATGTCGTGTTGCGCGGCCACGGCGTCGAGAATAAAATGGAAACTGTTGAGATGTTTCTTCATCTCGTCGGCGTTCTTGGAATTGACGACTTCGTCCGCGCCCAGCCGCAAGGCATCTTTCACTTTGTTCGGCGAATGGGTGAAGACAACGACGTGCGCGCCGAAGGCCTTCGCCAATTTCACCCCCATGTGCCCAAGTCCGCCAAGTCCCACGATGCCCACCTTCTGGCCTTTGCGGACTTTGTTGTGGCGCAACGGGGAATAAGTGGTAATGCCGGCGCACAGAAGCGGCGCGGCGGCGGCGAGATTCAAATTCTTCGGGACGTGCAGCACAAAAGCTTCATCCACGACGATGTTGTCGGAATATCCGCCGTAGGTCATGCCGCCGGAATGCTTGTCCGGGGAGTTGTACGTGAAGATCGGGCCGCCTTTTTCGCAGAATTGTTCGAGGTCTTCCTTGCAGCTTTCACAAACGCGGCAGGAATCCACCATGCAACCGACGCCGGCGATGTCGCCTTCCTTGAACTTCCTGACGTGGGCGCCGGTTTTCGTGACGCGTCCGATGATTTCATGGCCGGGCACACACGGATAAGTGGTGCCCTGCCATTCGTTGCGAACGGTATGCACGTCCGAGTGACAGACGCCGCAAAAGAGAATCTCGATTTGCACGTCGTGCTCGCCGGGATCACGGCGTTGAAGGTTGAACGGCGCGAGCGGCGTCGTGGCGCTTTGAACTGCGTAAGCATTGGTTTTCATAAATTGATGTGCTCTGGAAACTGTATCATTTGGGCGCGGAGAAACGAATGGGGTGAACACCCCATAAGATTCAAAAGGCAAAGCCGGATCGTCCTCGTCCTCGAAACCGGCTTGGAGAAAAGCGATTACGAGAACGAGGACGACGACGAGGGCGAAATCAGCCGGAAAATCAAGCTCCCACAAGGCGCGGCTCCAAGCTGTTGTGTGAAGGCTTATGTTCTTCCAACGCCTCCGGGTTGGTGTAGCTGATAATCTCCCGGGCATGGATCGCTTCCCGCGCATTGCCGTGGGCGATCATGATAAATTTGTCAGTCGTCAGCGCCTGCTTGAGGCGGCTTATCGGGCCGCTATCACTTTTATTGGCAATCATGACAGACGTGCCGGTCTTCAGATCTTTCCTGTATTGCAGAATGCTGTCCGTGGGGATGCCCAGGCTGTAGAGTCCGGCACCAATCGCGCTCAGGCCGCCCACCAACACCACGCCTCCCAGCGCCCCAACGAGCCAACCAGCGAGCGGACCCGCCACGAGCAACAACCCGGCGCCGGGAACCAAAATGAACGCAGCCCCGAACAACATTCCCAAGAAAGCTCCCATTTTCCCCCAGCATATCATGCGGTCCACGGCATTATAGTAGCCCATCACGTGTTCATCCGAGTGTTGGTCGCGTCCGACAATCGAGAGTTTCTTCATGTCAAATCCCGATTGTTGCAGTTCCTTGACGGCAACTTCGGCTTCGGTGTGCGATTTGTAAATCGCCACGACGACATTGTGCTGCGTCATCATGTTTGTTCTTTTATTCCTGGTTTTATCGCATGACACAGTAGCCCGTGAACCGGCCGTTTGCTATGGGGTGTTACCCTAACGAACGCCATGCCGCGATTTTGCGCGGGAAATTTGGCGGCGTCATGGCCAAATACTTGCGCGACGTTTGTACCTGCCGGAAAGCGAACCGCCCTGGCAAGCCGGACGCGGCTTCGTCGTCCTCCCTTGATTTGTAGGAGACGAGGTGACGAGACTCATTTTGATCCCGGTTGCAGGTTTTCAGTTAGAGCCTCCTCACGTCGGCTCCTACGTCATGGAGAATTTGAGAACTGGGCCGTCATCGCCCTCGGGGACATCCCGAACAAGATGCAGGTGGACGACAGGGTGTAGCGTCGAGCCTGTGGCTCGAAACATCCGGCCACAGGCCGAACACTACAAGCGCCGTAGGCGCGGCATATTCCGATGATGTCGCTCCTACGGAGCTTGGTTCATTTTTGAATCGCCATGCTACAAAAATGTCAGCCCTGACGGGCTTTTCCCGAAAAGTAGAATCATCCGCCGTCCTTTTGAAAATTCGCGCGCCGGGATTTACTGGGCGGGCATTTATTTTCCGCCAAGCGAAGTTTTTGGCGAAGTCAGATGGAGAGTCCGGCCCGCCACCATGAACTTGCCTTCGCCCTGATGATGAATCGTCCGCGGCCGTTTCCGCGCCGGGTCAATCCACGCCTGGACGACTTCCAGGATGAAGAAGTTGTATTTGGTGACGAGTTTCGCATCCCTGACCTTGCATTCCAGACTGGCATAACATTCGGTGATGAGCGGGGCTTTGACGCGTGCAGCGGCCGCGGGCATGAGGTCAAAGGCCTTGAACTTGTCCACGCTCCGGCCCGAAGTGTTCCCGCAGGCCACCACCGTTTCCGTCAGTTCCACCGTGGGGATGTTGATCACGCATTCCCGGGACGCCTTGAGGCTGGCAAACGAATAGTTCCGGTTGCTGACCACGCAACCCACGAGCGGCGGCGTGAACTCCATCATCAGATGCCACGACATGGGCATGACGTTTGCCCGCCCGGCGCGGGCGGTGGTGAGCAGCACGACCGGTCCGGGTTCGAGCAGCCGATAGACTTCGGACAGGGGAAAGCTGGTTTTCTTCATCGGGTATCAGAAGATGCCGCTCCTGACGGAACTTGAAAATCTATTTTTGATCGGATGCCGCAGAGATGTCGCGCCGAAGGCCTCGCGGACGTTGCTGTTGTAGCAACTGACGTGTGTCCGCTCCATCTTATCCAAGACAATGTCAGAGCCGACTCACGTCGGCTGCTACGGTTTAGGAGTTATCTGTCCCGCTTCAGGCTGGCCTGGCGCATTTGATCCTCTTCCGCTCCGGCGACGCCTTCTTCAACCAGTCGTTCATTGTCGCTTCGCCCCTCGTCGTCCTCATCGGCACTGGGGGCCGCCGGCACTTTGCCGCCTTCTGAACCCGGCACCGGGTCCCAGCGTTCGGATTCGGGCGCTGATTCGAGGGCTGCCGTTTTCGGGTCCGTGTCCGGTTCGCCGGTCAATTCCCGTCTGGCCTGGTCCCAATCGGATTTTGACACGTCCCGGGCGGCGCGTCCGTTGATGACCGCCAGTTCAATCGCGCGCTCCCGCACCATCTTGCGTGTCACCGTGCCGATGCCGGCGGAATTTTCGGTCAGAATTCCCTGCTTCAATGGATTTTTATTCATAGGCTGACAATTACCGTCCATGCGGAAAGGTTTGTGCGTTATGCGTGGTTTTCATTTCACGCGTGCCGCGATCCTCGCGCGTGTCGCGGGATTGGGAGAAATTGTTATCCCGCTTTTGGGACTTTGGATTTAAGCTGGCTGTCTCGGGATTCGGCCGCAGCCGGTGATGTGTTTGCGGGAAAACTGGAGTCTGAGGTGTTTCCGCGAGTTTGGTCTTGGATGCTCTCATAAATTTCATCTTGCGTTGGTGATCGGGGTGAATAACAAAAAGTGTCATTTGGATTTGCGCCGGAAGCTTTCGCGGTCGTCCGCTTCGAGCCAGTCAAACGTGGTGTTCATTTGAGGATTCAGCCCGAGTTTGGAGCAGCTTTCCATGAAGTAAGCGCGCTTTTCGGGATTTTTCATCAGGCTGCCGGCTTCCATTTCATCCGACCAGGCTTTGATTTCAACCGGCGTTTTAGCCGTGCCGTTGGCCTGCAGCCAGATGCCGACGTCTTCATAATTCTTTGCGGCTTGAACGGCGGTTTTGAATTGCTCGCCATTGATGCCCTTGAAACTGAAGAGCTGGTTGTCCAGCGGACAATCATAATGATAATCGCCCAGCGTTCCCGCCAGGCTGGCGCGGCATTTGTCAACGGCCCGGCTGGCGATCACAAATCCGGAGATGCGTGTACGCGGGCTGTGCGGGGCTTGTTTGGTCAGATCCCGGGCGGTAATGGGGGTGGTCATAAGTTTTTCACGTGTGGTTGTGAAACCCGTGAACCCGGGTGAGTTTGCGTTCCGCGATCAAATCCGCCTCGGCCGCCAGCCAATGCTGCACATGACGCCCGGGCAGCGAACCCTCGTTCTCATAACTGAAGTAGGCCTTTCTGGCCACTTCGTCCGGTGACGGCGCAAAATCAATTTCTTTTCGGTTTAAGTCCGCAACCGCCGCCGGCACAGATACGCCTGCTGTTTTTGGGTTTTGGTCCTGGGGAAAATTCTTGTGTTTCATGAAGGAAGAATAAGCTGTGCAACGGCATGTCCGCTATGGGGTGTTCACCCCATTCAATGAGATGGTTTCAGTCCGCGCCGCCTTTCTGGCCGGAAGATAGCCGCCCACCAATTTCGCATCGCTCAATTGGCTGAAGCATTACACTTTCCGCCGATGGCATCCTTATTACTGCCGTTGTTTTTTGGAAAAAAGGCGCGACCAAAAACCGGACAGAGAATTTCTGAAAATCAAGGCGAGAACCACGATGACCAGCCCCGCGAAAATCAGGTAAAGCGCCGTGGGGCCCAGCCAGGCTTCGAGCAGTTTCCACTTCTTCCCGAAAAAATATCCGATCAGGATGTAGGTGGTGGAATAGGCCGCCGACCCCGTGACGTTGTAAAAGAGAAAAGTGCGCCATGGCATTTTCGACATGCCGGCCAGCAGATTCACCACGACAGGCGGGAACAAGAAGATGAACCGGGCGATGAATACCGTCTTGGCGCCATGACGTTTGAAAAATCGCTCCGGCCACCTCAACCTTTTGGGCGTGAGATGGAGCCAGCCGATTTTTTCCAAGCCGCCCTGACCCAGCCGCCGACCCAGCCAGAAGGCACCGATGCCACCCAGAAAGCAGGCCACGGTTCCGGCCGCCACGGGTTGCCACAGCGAATCCTCAGTTTTCCCCAAAACAAATCCGGCTCCCAAAAGAATCGTTTCACCCGGCAGGGGGACGCCAAGGTTGTTCAAAAACGCGACGACGAAGACGAGCACATATCCGTAATGCGGAACATGGGGCAGTAAGGAATGCAGCCAGTGGAGCATATATTCACCGCTCTTTCTTGATCATCACGACCTTTACGGCGTCATTGACGACCAGGCACGAAACCATCGCATAGGCGAAAATGGCGAGCGTCTGCCGCCAAGGCAATGGCATGAGGTCCGGAAGACCAACGCGCGTCAGGATGGTGCCGACGAGCGTTTCCGCCATGACCGCCGCCACAACGGCCTTGCTGGGCATCGTCGCCCAGAACCAGCGGCGCTCCCGCGCAGACACGATGGAGAACGCGGCAAAGTAGAGCAACGTCAGGAAACAGAAGGTGTAGAGGGCATGATCGCTCGTCGCCAATCCGCAACGTGACCAGCCGCTCCACAAGACGAGAAGCGCCTCTGCGACCATCAAGGCGCCCAGCACCACGGAGACCGTGATGAGGGGCCCGATGTTCCATGTCTCCGGTTTCCTGGACGGTCGAACGTGGTCGGTGGCCAGCGAGATCTTGGCGAAGTCCGTGATGAAAACCAGCAGCAGCATCGCAAAGGCGGACATCACGAACTTGCCGGTCACCACGAACGCGATGGCCACGAAGGCCGTCTTAAGGATCGTCCGGCTGATCTTGTTGATGATGTAGGTCAGGATGCGCTGGTAAATTGTCCGCCCCTGCTCAACCAGCGCCACAATATTCGTGAGTCCTGGTTCGGTCAGGACAACACTCGCGGCGCCCTTGGCCACGTCGGTCGCGGTGCTGACGGCGATGCCGACTTCGGCCTGGCGGAGCGCGGGCGCATCGTTGACGCCATCGCCCGTCATGCCGGTCACGTGCCCGGCGGCCTGCAGGTGCTTTACGACGACATATTTGTCCTCCGGATAGATTTCGGCGAAACCATCGGTGCCCGCCAACAAGTCCACCGCGTCTTTGCCAGCCGGAACGCCCGCCGCTTTCAGGTCGGCCATGCGCCGGATGTTGGGCAAGCCGACTCCGCGCGCGATTTCACTGGCGACGGCCAGCGCGTCGCCAGTGAGCATCTTCACCGGCACGCCGAGGTCGTGGAGTACGGCAATGAGTTGCTTGGCGTCCGGCCGGGGCGGATCATATAGCGTCACCAATCCGATCAGGATGGGCGCGCCGGTCTCGGGGACTCGCGCTACCGCCAGCGTCCGATATCCTTTTAATGCCGATTCCCGGACCCGCGCTTCCAGCGCCTCGATTGCCGGGGGTTGTAGTCCGCAGGCTTGGGCGATAGTTTCCACGGCGCCTTTCATTACGCGAAAACGCCGCCCGTTCTGCTGGACCACGGCTTCGGTCCGCCGGTTTTTTGCATCAAACGGGGCGAAGGAGATGGGCGTGACCTTGGGCAGATTGTCGAAGATATGCCGCTCCTTTGCCGCGGCCAGAAACGCGAGGTCAATCGGATCTTGGTTGGCCTCTTGGGATGCGAGTGCGCCAGCGAACAATACATCGGCTTCCGTCGCGTGCTCCAGCGGGATCACGCCGGTGACAGCCAGTTGGTTCATCGTGATCGTGCCTGTCTTATCCACGCAGAGTACGTCCATGGTTGCCGCATCCTCCGTAGCGCTGAGGCGGGTGACCAGTACGCCGCGTTTCGCCAACTCCTTCGACCCGATGGCCATGCTGACCGTGAACATGACAGGGAGGGAGAGCGGTATCGCGCTCATGAACAGGATGAGCATGAGCGGGACCATCTCGAGGAGCGGCGTGCCGCGCATGAGGGACATGACGATCACCATGCCCAGCAGCGCACCGACGACAAGGAAGAGCCAGCGGACGACCTTGGCCATCACCGCATCAATGTGGAATTTCGGGCGCGCCTGCTGCACCAGCTCGGTGGTGCGGCCAAAATAGGTCTTCGCCCCGGTCAGCATGACCACGCCGTTGCCTTCGCCCCGGCGGACGACGGACCCCGACGAAAGCACTGCGCCCGGGGCCTTGTCCGCGTCCTTCGATTCGCCGGTGAGAGCGGACTGGTCAATGGTCAACGCTCCGGTGAGGAGTTTCACGTCCGCCGGGATGATGTCGCCCGGGCGCACGCGAACAATATCGCCGGGGACCAGCTCCCGGGCGGGAATGACCTGCCAGCTTGCCTCACGCTGCACGCGCGCGCTCACCTGTAACCGTCGTCGCAGTGCCTCAACGACACCAGTGGCCCGGCGCTCCTGCATAAAACTCACCACAGCATTGATCACCAATAGCGTGCTCACCACCGCGAGGTCCGGGTATTTCCGGAGGACGGCCGACAGGACCATGATCATTTCGAGCATCCACGCTGATAGGCCCCAGAACTTGCCGAGGAACACGAGGGCTGGGTGTTCCTTCTTTTCGGCCACTTCGTTGTAGCCATGTTCCTTCCGACGAGTGTCCACCTCGGCGCGCGTAAGCCCGGTCTCGGGGTTTACGTGGAGCGCCGCGAGCGTGTCGGGAACCGATGCGGAGGAGATATCAGGAGGCCTGACGTTAGCTGGCTTCGAGAGCGCCGGCGCGGCTTCGGATTTATTTGGGATCGTTCGCATCATGAACATCCGCTGTCGTTCCATGCGAAACATCCCAGCCACCACCCAACGCTTTAATCAACTGGACGCTCGCCGTCAACTGTTGCATCCGGAGATTCAGCGCCGTCCGTTGATTGCTCAACAGGGCGGTTTGCGCGGCGATCACATCGAGGTAAATGTCCAGGCCGGATTGGTAGCGGGCGTTGGCGAGCGTCAGGTAACTTTGCGACGATTCGACGGCGGCATTCTGCTGTTGAAGTTCCTGGGACAGGATTCGCAGCGTTGACAGGTTGTCTTCGACTTCTTGAAAGGCGTTGAGCACGGTCTGACGGTAGTTCGCGACGGTGCCCTGGTATTTCGCCCAAGCTTGTTCGGTGACGGCTTTGCGCAGTCCGGCGTCAAAAAGTGTTTGCGCCAGCGACGCGCCGACGGACCAGACCAGACCCGGCCCGGAAAAAAGATTTTCCA
Source organism: uncultured Solirubrobacteraceae bacterium (assembly GCA_963758055.1). Taxonomy (GTDB): domain Bacteria; phylum Actinomycetota; class Thermoleophilia; order Solirubrobacterales; family Solirubrobacteraceae; genus Palsa-744. Next base: position 62,155 of record CAVWTU010000003.1, on the reverse strand, counting down.
CGGAGGTGCTCTGGTATCCCGCCGAGCCGCTCAAAGTAATGGTCGGAAAATATGCCGCGCGCGCCACGCCGATTTGCGCGTTTGCCTCGGCGACGCGGCGTTCGGCGGCGGCGACGTCGGGACGGCGTTCGAGCAGTTGCGACGGAACGCCGAAGGGAATGGCGACGGGTTTTGCAACCAGCGGATCGGTGGCGATGGAAAATGAAGAAGCCGGCTGGCCGAGGAGCATTGCAATGGCGTGTTCGAGTAACGCGCGCTGGATACCGAGGTCGGTGGCCTGCGCGAGCGTGGTGTTGAGTTGCGTTTCGGCTTGCGCGACGTCCTGGCCGGACGCCATGCCCGCGTCATACTGGGCCTGGGTCACCTTGAGCGACTCCTGATAAGCGAGCACCGTCGCATCCAAAAGCTGCTTTTGCGCATCCAGCACGCGAAGCTGGAAATAATCCACCGCCACTTCCGCCTGAACGGTCAGCCGCACGTTTTCGAGATCGGCCAGCGTGGCTTGAGCTTCCAGCGAATTTGCCTTCACCGTGTTGCGGATGCGGCCCCAGAAATCCAGCTCCCATGAGGCGTCAAATGGCAGCGAGTATTCGGTGAACGTGGAAGTAGTCGGCGGACTTGACTGTGACGACTGTCGTGATCTCGTGACCGATGGATTGGCACTCACGGTTGGGAAATACTGCGACCGGGATTGTTTCACCACGGCTCGCGCGGCGAGGAAATTGGCGAGCGCAGCCGCGACGGTCTGATTGGAAACAACCACCTGGCCTTCGAACGCATTCAATTCCGGCTCATGGAACATTTCCCACCACTGGCCGCGAATCACGCCGTCCTTTGGCTCGGCGGTTTTCCAGCCGTCAGTTTCCTTGGATTGCTCCGGGGTCAGTTCCTTGAAAGCTACCGGCGTTTGGACGGCCGGTTTCGCATACTTTGGAGCGAAGCTGCATCCGGCGAACAGAACGAGACAAGCCAGTGCAACTGGAAGACATCTCATAAATACCGGGGCGCGGGCTTCAGCCCGCTTCAACATCAGCAAGCCAGTTGATTTTCGTCTGGAATTTGACCATCGAAAGCTGAAGCGGCGTAAACGCCGCGCTCCGTTCGCCATCGGTGAGATGGGTTCTGCGGTCATTCTGGTTTTCGTTTTGCGCAGTGAAATCATGGTATGCATGGAATGGCTTGGCTACCCCCTGAAGATGTCGAATGGTTCGATTTTGAGGACTTTGCGTATTCCGATATAGCTGGAGATTCCGGCGATCAGCAGGACCATGCCGAAGGCCAGCCCCAGGTTCCAGAACGTGATCATCGCCGCGTAGTTGGGCAGCCGGGCGCGGGCAAGCGAGATCATCAGCGTCACCAGGCCGACGCCCAGGCCATAGCCGGTCAGCGCCGTAAAGGTCGCCATGAACAGGATCATATAGACCAGTTCGCGCCCCTTGGCGCCGATGGCTTTCAGCGCGCCGAATTTTTCCAGGTTTTCGAGAATGAAGGTATAAAAGGTCTGGCCTGAGATGGACAGTCCGACGATAAAGCTAATGACGGTCATCAACAGGATGTTGGTGCCAATGCCGGTCTTGTAGGTGTAATAGTCGGAAATACGTTTGTTAAATTCATCCTTGGTAAAGGCTACATAACCGAGCTTGGCGACTTGCTGCTTGATGCCTGCCACGGCCGCGTCGTTCTTCGGCTGCACCAGGACATAGGAGATGGTGAAACGCGTCGTCGGGAGGTATTCGATCGCGCGGCTGTAGGTGGTATAGAGCGTTGGCACGCCGTTCAGTCCGTTTGCGGCAACCCGCGCAATACCCACAATCGTGCCGCGATGGTCATTGAGTTCAAATGTGGTGCCGATCTTCGGATTCTCCAGCTTTAAGAATTCAGCGTCATTTACCACCAGAAACGAGTTGTCAGCATAGATGTCCTGAATGTTACCCTGTTCGAGTTCGGGACGGCCAAACAGGCTGGTGTCATCGAGGCCAACAACAGTTACCGATTGATAGGTGCCGCTGTCGAGCTTGACCAGCGCGCCACCGATAAAAAGCGGCACCGCATAACTGACCCCGTCCATGCTGCGCACCGCGTCCAGCAGGTAATCGGGCAACGGGATCGCGCTGCTGGCTGTGTTGACCGCCGGGTCCATGATCCACATCCCGGCACCGATATTGGTGACTGTTGAATAGGCGCGGTTGAGTATGCCGGCGAACATCGCGGTCATTTGCATCATCAGGAACACGGCGAAGGTGATCCCGATCAACAGCGCTGAGAACTTGGCCTTGTCATTCACCAGCAGCTTGAATCCAATCCGCAGGATGCCGCTGTATTTCATGGCGCCCCGTCTTTCCACCAACCCGCGCAACTGCCACAGGTTGCAATAATCGCGCCGAGGCTTGCGCCGTGCGGGACTGATGATCGAAAAGAGTTCATCGCATTCGCTCCGGCTATTGTTGCCCGATGTAAACATCCACCAACTGGCCCGGATAGACCGGGGCGTCCTTTTTCTCGAACCGGAAAATCACCGGCAACACCCGCAGGTCAACTTTCTCCTGGCGCTGATTGGACAGTTCGATCTTGGGTGAGACATAGGGCTGCACCCGGACGAATTCCAACGGCACCTTGATATCGGTCCCGCGGATGGACATCTGCGCGCGAATATGCCAATGGGATGGCAGCCGTGAGACCAGTATCTCGTCAACATAGCAACGTACGGCGAGATAATCTTGCGGCCCGCTCATGACCACCAGCGGGTCGAATCCCCCGGTATAGGCGTCGTAGGCACCCTGCGACGACACATAGCTGCCGACGGTTGCGTTGAGGGTCAGCACGACTCCGTCCAACGACGCTTTGACCGAGTATTTTTGCAGCAGCGCGTTGGCTGCCTTCAGGGTGGCTGCCGCCTGAATGACGGCGTCTTCCGCGGTATCCAGCACGTCCTTGCTGATTGATTTCGGGTCAATGTCGTAGGCGGCGCGGCGCTTGTCGTACTGGTCGCGGGCCGCTTTCAGATTGGCTTCGGCCAGTTCCACGTTTGCTCCCGGCACGGAATCGTCAATGGTGAACAACAGTGTGCCGGCCGAGACGGTTTGGCCTTCGCGCACGAGCACCTGGGTGATTGGGCCGGAAACCTCAGGGTAGATATTGATGTTGGCGCCGCTCGACTGGTCGCTCTCGATGATGCCATTGGCATAGATCGCCGAATCGTAAGGGCTGCTGACCGGCTTGAACACGGGGGGCTGGGCCTTTCGCTCAATGCCAAAGAGGTAGGCGGCGACCAGTCCGGCCAGGATCCCGATGATCGAGAGCGCGAAGATGATTTTGTTTCTGACGGCAGTCTTGGGCGCGGCGGCTTTGGTGTCAGGCTTGGACTCGACCTGGGTTTCCGGCGTGTGCTCAGGTTTGGGTTCAGGCTTAACCTCGGTTTTGGGTTCAGCTTTGACTTCGGGCTTGGGCTCAGTCTTTACTTGAGATTGAGGCTCGGCGGCTTTGACTTCCGGTTTAGGTTCGTCTGGATTCATTCGGTGCCTTTGTCAAACGCGGTGAGACGTCCATCTTCCATATGCATGATCCGGTCCGCATATTCGTTGATGCGCGCATCATGGGTGACGATCAGGATGCAGCGTTTTTCATTGAGAATTTTCTCTTTGACGAACGCGATGATCATCCTCCCGGTGTCACCATCCAGGGAGGCGGTCGGTTCGTCGAGAATCAGGATTTCTGGACGGCTGATGATCGCGCGCGCGATGGCCACGCGCTGTTGCTCGCCGCCCGATAGCTTCACAGGCAGAATTCCGCCCCGGCCTTTCAAGCCGACGATCTCAAGGTATTCGGTGGCCTCGACGATGGATTCATTCCAGTTGCGCTGTTTCAGGATCAACGGGATCGCGACATTCTCGGCCGTGGTCAGCCGCGGAAAAAGATGATAGTCCTGAAAGACGAAACCTATTGTGTTCAAACGAAAGTCAGCCAACTGGTCATTGTTCAGCGTCCAGATATCGGCCCCCTTGACAACCACCCTGCCGGCGTTGGGGCGCAGGATGCCGGAAAGCATGCTGAGCATCGTGGTCTTGCCGCTGCCGGAAGGACCGACGATGAACAGCATCTCCCCAAAGTGAGCGACCAGCGCGACATTATTTACAGCCGTCATCCTGGCCTCGCCCTCGCCAAACCATTTGGTCAGACCAGTTGCGACGATCGCCTGATTTTCCATGGGTTTTACGCTGTCGGCGCTCATAGGTTTGACGCAATAGACATTCGATCTTGGAATCGTCAGCAGGCACTTATTGAGTGACCCACATCCAGTGTGGATTCGTTACAAGTTTTACGGTGCCGGAGTCCAAGTGAGGTCGGGGTCATAAACGGTCATGGCCCTGGCTATTTTCGCGGTCTGGGGCCCGAGATTTTTTTGAGAAACTATGCCGGTTTGATTGACGATGAAGGTCATCACACCCGTGTCGCCCCATTCGGCCGGCCAGGCGACGAGGGCAAATCCGGCAATCATGCGGCCGTTGATGATGTAATTATATTTGCCGCTTAGCGCGTGTTTTCCCTGGCGGGTCAGAATTTTGAAATAGTAGCCGTGATAAGGCGCCAGCTCGTCATTCAACATTTTGGCTGTGCGCTGATAACCTTCCACGCGCGCCTGCGCGATGAGCGGACCCAAGGGGCTCATTTCCTCGCCCGGCTGATTCGTCGGCCAGAAAAGGCCGTCGTGCGTGCCGGGCGTGCTGCGCAGGAATTGGGCATAGGCAAGCACTCCGTCTCCCATCCGATCCTGACTGGCATATTCACGTTGCGCCACCACATACGCATTGCAGACATTGAGCGCACCCATTTCGTCCCTGCCGATGCGGCGCGCGAGAATCTCCTGCCGGCCGGCGGCGGTATCGAAGAACCAATGGCCGTCCTGTTTTACCAGCGGAATCGGAAACGGCCAGCCGTCCGCGCCGATTTCCAGCGTGACATTGGAATCCGAATTGTTGACCAACTGCGTTTTTTCCGCGAGGCGCTGGACAAACAGTTTGTATTCCTCGGTCGCCTGGACAACATCGGGTGAAATTAAAGCATGTCCTTCCGGCCCAAAAATTGTATGCAGGGCATTCGTGTCGTGATTATTGGCTGCCGACACCAAGGCGTTGACGGCATCGTTCGGTGAATTGAAAGTCTGTTCCTCGGACGCAGAAACACAAACTGGCAGTGCCAAGCCCAGTCCCAACATCAGTAATATATTTTTGAAAATCATAGGAATTAACGCCGGTTATCACCACCGCCACCGCCGCCACCGCCGCCACCACGGCCACCGCCGCCGCCACCACCGCCAGAGGACGGCGCCGGTGACGGACGCGAAACCGGTTCTTGTCGCGGGGCCGGTGCGGAATGGGGGATCGTCTGCACGCTCTGTTGGCCACGGGCGCTATAAGCTCTGGTGTCGTGCGAACTCTGGATGCCGGTAAGCGCGCCGCCTGATGCCGGCCGGCTGACAGGTTGAGAATGTTGAACTGGAGCCGGCGTGGGCCGGGCAATGGGCGTCGCAGCTCGGGTTGCCGGCGCTTCCGTTCGGGCGGCTGGGGCCGGCGTCCGTCTCGCTGCCGCTGAATCGGACACGGACCGGCCTGCCGTGGCAGCCCCGGGCCGGTTATAGGGAACACCATAGCCCCGGTCACCACGATTCACCGCGACTGCGCCCGGATGATTGTTAGACCGCCAGACCGTCGTGTGACCCATGTCCCGCTGACGTAAAGATTCATGCCACCAATTGGACGGACGCGGATGGCCGTGACCCCAGACAATGATATCGTGGTGTCCCCAATCAAAATCGCAATCCAGCCACAGGCCAATCGGAAAGCCGATGCCGAACGTGATAAAGGGCGGGCCATAGCAAGTTTGATAATAAACCTGGTCCGGCTGATAAACCGGCACATAAATCACCTGCGGGTCAGCCGGAACAATTTCAATGTTGCCGCCATCATTAACCACCTGTTGCTGCGGCGTGGATTGCAGGTTGCCAACTTTGGAAGCTGACGTGCGCAGCCGTTGGATGGAAACCATCACATCCGGCTGTTGATTAATAAAAGCCTGTCCCAGATCAGTCGTCCAATTCAAGTTATCATCCATCCATTTCAAAACACTTGGGTAGCGGGCCAGAGCCTGGACGCTGGGGTCCCACGGCTGCTGGTCAATCTGGTTGGGGTCGCCGCCGCCGCTGACATAACGGTCGGCCAGCACGATTTGCGTGGGGAAAGTTGACGCCGGCAGGATTTGGGCAATCAACGGATCAGGATAAAGCGCAATTGGCCCCAGCAACTGGTCAAGCTGCCCGGCGGCCATCGGTTGATAGGCGACCATCGGCGGCGGAACCGTCGTTTGTGCCCGCACGGACACAGCTGCGCCAGCGAATACACACAGTAAAACAGCAATTTTAATCAATAACTTCATCCGGGTGTTGGTAAAATTTGATCAACTCTTTGTTTCTCATCAGGCAACAACTGTAAGTCGAAATCCCTGGCTGGCGCTATGGGGTGTTCACCCCATGGAAAAGTCAGAAGTTCCTTGGCTTTGCCAAACGCCCAGTGACACCGGAAATCGCTGACATTGGCGACGGGGCGTGCGCCAATCAGCCGCACATGAGTTGCTACAGGGAGGACTCGATATTTCAAATAACGATCCTCTGGAGGCGTTGCGGGCTGATCACCAGCCTTTGCGGGTGAGCTTGAGGTCTGAGTAGAGTGTCCGGCCAAAACTCGAAACAACCGTTGTACTGAACAAATCAATCGTGAAAAAATCCAGATAATTGGCGCGGATTCCGTTGCCGCAGAAATGCCCAGAAGATACAACCCCGCTGCCAGGCGGGAGATTTGATTCCCAGTTCGCCTGAGAGGCGGACCAATCTCCGGATGCGTCGGTTTCGCACGTTTGTTCCTCATTTGAACTTTTTAACAATGTTTTTCCGAATGACTACACTCATGGCTCGTCGTTGCAGACTGGTAATGGAATTCTGTTTCCTTGCCTGCCAGACGAGCCAAGCGTTGCTCGGCGGTTTCAGCCAGCAGTTTTTCCACCGTTCGCAACAGAGTCGGGATGTCCATTGGTTTCTCCAGTAGAGCGCCAGCGCCGGCACTGAGTGCGGTAAAGAGTTGGTTTGGACGCGCGGTGGCGATGATGATGGGAATGAGCGGATGTTCGCGTGAGAGTTGCTCAAAAGTGTCCCACCCATTCTTGACCGGCATGTTCAAGTCGAGCAATGCAAGATCAACCGATAATCTGGCAGCGAGATCCAGCGCCTGCTGCCCATTCTCGGCAGGAATGACAAAGTAGCCTTCGCCTACGAGCACGTCGTTTAGGGAATCGCGCACAGTGGGATCGTCGTCCACCAGCAGGATGCGCTTGCCGGTGCGGGAGCGTCCGGGTGAAGGCTGGACAGCTCGTTCGTTATGGGGAGTGTGTTGTCTGGGGCGATTCGCCGAACGGTCATGGGGGGTCGCAGTTTTGGGAGAGATGGTTGATTTCATAGGTGAAGAGATAAGGCGCGCCGTCGTGGGCTCAGGAGAGCAGGGAAAGCTGGCTTGGGTGGAAGCGTTCATCTTTTTGGTTTTCCTGAAAGTTGCGGCAGCCCTAATCGGTGTTGTCGAGCAACCGGGTGACAAACGCGGGGTTGGTGATCCGGCGCACATGACGGTTCTCGTCTTCGGTGGTGAAGCGTTTGACGGCGCGCACCAGGATGGGGATGTTTAACGGCTTCTCCATGAAGCCATCCACACCCAACTGCACAGCTTCCTGGTATTGCTGCGGTCGCGCCGTGATGACAATGACCGGCACGAGCGGTCGCACGCGGTCGAGTTTGGCAAACGCAGTCCAGCCGTCCCAGTGCGGCATGTTGAGGTCGAGCAAGACCAGATCCGGCGTGTGTTCCATGGCGCGGGTGACAGCTTCGATGCCATTACGCGCTTCGTCCACCACATAGCCCTCGGATTCCAGCACTGCGGCCAGGCTGCCGCGCACAACGGCGTCATCGTCGACAATCAATACATGGTTGTGAACCGGTTCGGCTGCCCCGGCCTGCGTTCTGGAACGCGGAGCTGGCGAGTTGGCATAAGTCCCGCAGTCTGTGGCGGCGTCTTCCCCCGACACCCGCAAGGCAATTCTGACGATGGTCAGGAATTCCCCGATGTTAAAAGGCTTCGGAATCACCGCTGCGATTTGAAGTTGCGCATAGTCCCGCACTCCCTCCATGGAGAAAAAACCGGAAGCCACGATGATGGGCAGACTCATGCCCGCATCACGAATCCGCTCAATGAGTTTTATGCCCGTCAGGCGCGGCATTTCGTTGTCGGTGATGAGCAGATCATAGTGTTCGTGCTGAAGCGCTTCCCAAGCCTCCTCGCCGTCGGCAGTGGCGTTCACGTCGAAGCCGGCACCGGCCAGAACGCCGGATATGAGGCGGCGGATGTCTTCTTCGTCGTCTGCGACGAGAATTCTTTGCACATGTACCGGGACAGGCGATTGGAAACAATCCGCAGCGTGGGAAGTATCGTGCAGCGACGCGAGCTTGCGAGTTTGAAGTTTCATAAAGTTGCTTTGTATGATTTGTTTGATTGAGTTTCGTTGAAGCGATGCGGGGCGGTGCGCCACCGTCCCCGCAGCGAGGTGTTGGGCAAAGTCAAGCGCCGGGGCTATTAGTAGGACAGGATTTGTTGCCGTCGTGCCATCCCGACCCGAAGTGGGTGATACCCAAGCTTTGCAGGATTGGTGGATCGCTGTCCGGCGAGTAGCGGAGAAATACGTGTTCGCCAACCTTGAGGTCGCTCGCGGTCACGGTCTTATCCCGCTCCCAGAATTTCGTCTGGTCATTCCATTGGAATGTCTGTTCCGAGTTGTTCCCGCGCTTGGCGACCACCAGCGTTTGTGTGTTCGCGTCCACGGATTTGATGATGCCGCGTTCTCTGGAGGGTTGCGTCGTATCCGCAGCGAGCACCAGTGCGGGACTTAACACCAGAACGCAGAGCGCCGCCACCGTCGTCTTGTAAATGTGAGATTTGATTTTCATAAGTTTTCTTTCGTTTGTTTGTTGTTTTATCGTTGCACCCGTTTCTCGGGCCTCTGGGAATGACCTTTGCACCTGCCATGCCACGAACTGCAAATGGTGATTCACAGGGGTTTGAGAGCGATTGGCGGAGTTAACGACCAGTGCAGTGAGAAACGCCTTACCATGTCCACGATAAGCGGCTGACCTATTCTGCCCGGCAAACGGATGTGGCTTCGGCAAGCGGCCCTGATTTTCAAGGTGCTGCAACAGCGCAATCCTGCCATCATTCCCGGCACGGCACTTGCGTAGTCTTCAAACGATGCGCCGGTCGCGGAATCGTCCGACGATGACGCAGTGTGCTCAAATGATTATGAAATCTCAGTTTGGCGTTCGTCTCTGGATTTTGATTGCCGCCCTCTTCCTGGTGGCGAGCGGTATGATTTACGGACTTTCCTCCGCCTGGCATCATGTTCAGCAGCTTGAATCCAAGCTCACCACTTCCCAGATCGAGAGGTTCCAGCTCGCGAGCGAAGCTCGACGTGAATTGCAGAATCTGAACAATTCCATGCTGCGCTACGTTCTGGTGCGAGATCCTCAGCAATGGGCTCAGTTCGATCAGTCTAGCAGCAACCTGAATAGTTGGATTGACAGCCATGATCCGAGCATGAATCCAAAGTCACCTCTCAGCACCGATGCTGAACGCCGATTGTTTGAGGAGTTGAATCGCGACTATGACAACTACCTCGCAGCCGCCGGCGCTGTCCATTCTAACGCACAACCCGCACTGGTGAGTTCAGAACAACTCACTCAACTCGACGCCTTCGATGCCCAGGCCGAGCACATGCGCGAACTCGTGCGGCAATTGACCGAGGCCCATCGCGCAGCGGAGGCGGAATTTCTTGCCAACGCAAGCGCTTCTTTGGCCAGTCTCAGGGGAATCCTCATCGCGAGCGTCGTGATGCTGCTGGCCCTGGTCGGTGCGATGGGGTGGGTGATCTACCGTGACACAATCGCACCGCTGCGAACCAAATTGGTGCATAGCCAGACCCTGCTCGAAAAGCAGGAGAAACTCGCCACACTTGGCACGTTGGCCGCCGGCATCGCCCATGAAATTCGCAACCCGCTTACCTCCCTCAAAGCGCGCCTCTACACTTTGGAAAAACATCTCCAGGCTGTGCCTGCCGCGCGCAAAGACACGGACATCATCAGCGCCGAAATTACCCGTCTCGAACGCATCGTGCAAGACGTGCTGAGCTTTGCGCGGCCGGCTGACCCAAAGCTGGAAACCATCGCCGCAGACACGCTACTCCGCGAAGTTCAGGGATTGATGTCACCGAATCTGGAGAGCCATGGAGTGCAATTGGTGGTTGAATCCAATCCGGAGTTGTTCATTCGTGCCGACAGCGGCCATTTGAAACAAGTGCTCATCAACCTCGCTCGCAACGCCGCTGAAGCCATTGACAGCGAAGGCATGGTAACACTGCGGGCGCGCACCGCCCGCGCCCCGCTGGGCGGGCGCGAGACCGACGCCGTCATTCTTGAAGTGTCTGACGACGGCCGGGGCATCCCGCCCGAAATTGAGAAGCGATTATTCGACCCGTTCTTTACCACGAAAGAAACCGGCACCGGTCTTGGACTGCCGATTGCCGCCCGCATCGTCGAAAAGCACGGCGGGATGCTCCAGTATCAAACCCGGCCCGGCCACGGCACAACCTTCGGCGTTGTCTTGCCGCGCGAAATCAACGACATTGTCAAAAGTGCGAAACACAGCGCGAACATCCAATCTGGCAGCGCTTAAGCCAACCTCTGATTTCATCCCGGCTCACCGGACGAATCGCCGGGCATTACCCGATTTTATTTCACCGCGATAGCACCCCCTCATGCCCAACGCCGCTCATATTCTCCTCATCGAAGACGACGCCAGTCTGGCCACCAACCTGTGCGACGTGCTCAAGGAGGACGGTTTCAAAGTCACCGTATGCAATCGCGGCGACGAGGGGTTGCGCCGAGCCAGTAATGATGAGTGCGACGTGGTGTTGACCGACCTGCGCCTGCCCGGACTCGGGGGGCTGGAACTGGTGCGTCAACTTCACGAAACTCAGCCGCGCCTCCCCGTCGTACTGATGACCGCGCACGGCACCATTGAGACCGCCATAGAAGCCACCAAGCTCGGCGCTTACGATTACCTGCAAAAACCGTTCGAGATGCCGGGGCTGATCAGCGTTCTACACCGCGCCGTGGAAGCGAGCCGCCTCATGCGTGAACCCGTGACCCTGCCCGACGCTCCGGTCGAGAGCCGCACAGCCCTCGTCGGCACGAGCCGCGCGATGCAGGACGTGTGCAAGGAAATTGGCCGCGTCGCCGCCAAGCCCGTCACCGTGCTCATCCGGGGCGAAACAGGAACGGGCAAGGAGCTTATCGCCCGCGCCATCTACCAGCACAGCCTGCGCGCCAAAGCGCCGTTTATCGCAATCAATTGCGCCGCCATCCCGGAGAACCTGCTCGAAAGCGAACTGTTCGGCCACGAACGCGGCGCGTTCACGGGTGCTGACCAACGGCGGATCGGTCGCTTCGAACAGGCGAACAAGGGCACGCTCTTCCTCGATGAAATCGGCGACCTGCCGCCCAACACGCAGGTAAAACTCCTGCGCGTGCTCCAGCAACAAACCTTCCAGCGCGTGGGTGGGGCGGAGACGATTTCCGTGGATGTGCGCATCATCGCCGCAACGCACTGCAATCTGGAAGCGATGATTCGTGAAGGGAAGTTTCGTGAAGACCTTTTCCACCGCCTCAACGTGGTGTGCCTCCAACTCCCGCCCCTGCGGGAACGCCGCGAAGATATTCCGCCGCTGGTGCAGCACTTTTTCCGCAAATACGCCGGCGACTTCGGCGTTGAAGCTCCGACGATCGCTTCCGATGCCGTGACCGTGCTGCAATCTGACTCGTGGCCCGGCAATGTTCGCGAGTTGGAAAATATGACCCGCCGCCTGCTGCTCAGCGCGCGTGGACTCTCCATCAATGCCGACGCAGTCCGCCAAACCCTTGCCGCCCGCAATGCCGAAGCAACCCCGACGGGCCACTCCTTCACTGCCTTCGCGGGTGATTTGCTGGCGCGGGCGCAGAAGGGCGAGCTACAGGACGCTCATGCCCGCATGCTCGCCAAAGCCGAACGCGAAATTCTCACGCAAGCCATCACGTTGGCAGAAGGTAATCAAGCGAAAGCCGCGCGCTGGTTGGGATTATCCCGATTTACCTTGCGCGAAAAACTCAAGCTGCTTGGTTTGCATCCAGCCTCCACGGAGGCCAGTTCGGAAACGGACGGCTGAACACTTGCCCCGTTTGATTTCGTTGTTTCCTCTGGAATATGCCATCGAAAACAGCGAAGAACCCATAAAATCGCTTAACCGCTGAAAAGCCGCGTCTCACCTTCCAGAAACCGGCTTAGGTCAACTTGACCACCATCTTGCCAATATTTTTTCCGGCGAAGAGGCCAAGGAACGCGCCCACCACCTGGTCAATTCCTGTCACCACGGTTTCCTTGTTCTTCAGTTTGCCGGTTCGGAGATAGCCGCCCACTTCCCTTTCAAATTCGCCCTGACGATCCAGCCAGTCGCGGACGATCAGCCCCTTCATCGTCAGCCGTTTTGTGGTCATGTTAAACAGATTGGAAGGACCGGGGCGCGGTTTTTCCTCGTTGTAACCGGAGATGCCGCCACAGGCGATGATCCGGCCATGCACCCGCAAAGCCGAGAGCGCCGCTTCGAGCGTTTCACCTCCCACATTATCGAAATAGACATCAATTCCGTCCGGCGCCTCCAGATTCAGTTGATCGAGGACCGGGGCGGTCTTGTAATCGAAGGCCACGTCAAACCCGCATTCTTCCCGCAGAAACATGACCTTCGCCATGGAACCGGCTGATCCGATGACCCGGCACCCGCGTAATTTTGCGAGTTGCCCGGCCACATTGCCAACGGCACCGGCGGCTCCTGAAATAAAAATGACATCGCTGGCTTTGACTTCCACCAAATTCAACCCGACCCACGCGGTCATGCCCGTCATTCCGAGCGCGCCAAGATAGACCGACAGCGGCTGAACGTTGCGGCTGACCGGATGCAGCTCTTTCGGCGAAGCCATGAAGTATTCCCGCCAGCCAAAGTTGGAAGTAACGGCATCGCCCGGCTTGAATTCCCCGGCGCGCGACTCGATAACTTCGCCGACTGCGCCGCCTTCGAGCGGTTTGCCCAACTCGAACGGCGCAACATACGATTTCCCGTCGTTCATGCGACCACGCATGTAGGGGTCCACCGACATGAAGAGATTGCGAACGAGCACCTGCTGGTCTGGCAACGGCTTCAATTCCACCTGCGCCAGCGTAAAGTTGGCTGCGGTTGGAATTCCCCTTGGACGGGAGGCCAGCCGAATTTCGCGGCTTGTAATTTTTGACATAAAAATGATGCGGGTTTGCAGATCAATGGCGAGCATCAGAGGCTGATTCATTCGAGATGACCGCCGCATCCTGGCGGTCCTCCCGGCGAATCAATTCTGTCTGGCCGGCACCCGAATCATCTCTCGCTTTTCGGGCGAGCCGCTCGAAGCGCGCCTTGATTCGGTCCAGTTCTTCCTCGGACAATTCCTCGATGTCCAGCAGTGTGTTTTGCGCCGCCTGGGTGGCGCGGATCAATTCATCGAGTTTCAACTGCACGGCTTCACTTTCCCGGTTTTGGGCGTTGCGAATGAGGAAGATCATCAAAAAAGTGATGATGTTGGCGACCGTATTTATGACGAGCAACCAGGTGTTGCCAAAGCGAAACAAGGGTCCGGTCAGCGCCCAGATCACAATGATGCCGATGGCAAGGCCGAAAGCCATGGGATGTCCGCTCGTCCGCACCACCGTCCGGGCAAATTTCTGAAAGCTGCCCAGCAATCGGGCGCCCACCAGCCGTTCCAACTTTGGTTTGCCGTTGTTTTTCATTTCGGCGGCGGTCATCCATTGGCGAGCGGGCATCTGTTGGTGCATTCCATTAAGCGTTGCTGCATGGCCCGGACGCATTGTGTCGCCACTTCCGCGATTCGCTGCATGAGTTGATAGCCAAAGTCGTGGTCTTGTTCGCACTCCTTCCGCAGATGAGTCCCATAGAAAAATATCGTTCTGGTTGGCTCCAATGCGCGAGCACTTAAGAGCAGGTAAGAGGAGGGTAAAAGCCAGGACCAGCCCAGTTCATCGCCAGGCCCAAGCGTCTGAATGGGAATCATGCCATGCTCCTTCAGTTTCGATTCGACCACCACCTTTCCTTCCAATATGAGATAAAACCGATTGGCCGGGCTTCCTTCCTGAAAGAACGTCTGTCCTGGTTCAAATTTCATTTCGATGGCTGAATCGGTGAGCTTCTGAAGTTGATGGGCATTTAACCCCATTAAAAACGGTTGCTGGGCGACGAGAGCATAAAAATATGGCGACAAGGCTTTTCTCTTTTCGATCGCAGAAGGAACTGGTTTGTCCGAAACGTTTGTGAACTGCTCCTGGCGCGGAACTGTGGTTGCTGGTGTCTTCATAATTGATCCTCTTGCCGCTGGGATTAGCGGGTAAAACTCAAGGCTCTCATTTATCCTTTATCCTTTTTTGCGGCTTCACGGTTGGCTTGGCGCGTTTGATCCTGCTCCGCTCCGGCGATGCCTTCATCAACCAGCCGCTCATTATCGCTTCGCCCCTCGTCGTCCTCATCGGCACTGGGGGCCACTGGCACTTTGTGTCCGGTTGAGCCGGGCACTGGGTCCCAGCGTTCGGATTCGGGCGCCGATTCAAGCGCTGCCTCTTTCGGGTCCGTGTCCGGTTCACCCGTCAATTCCCGTCTGGCCTGTTCCCAATCGGATTTCGACACTTCCCGCGCGGAACGGCCGTTGATGACCGCCAGTTCAATTGCGCGCTCCCGCACCATCTTGCGGGTCACCGTGCCAAGACCGGCGGAGTTTTCGGTCAACGCACCTTCTTTCAGTGGATTTGTTTTCATGCGTTAAAATAATCAGTTTGTTGCCACCGCTTCGTGCGCAGATTTAATGCCGCCGGTTTTCAGGTTTTTAGCGCGCGGGAAGGTGAATGCCGGCGCTTCTGACACGAGGGCGAGACCGAAATTGAGCATCGCTTCGTTGCCGGTGGGTTCCACGGCGATCGGCTTAAGAAACAGGTTCGCCGTTGTCGCCTTCAAGCCGCCCATGAGGTTTTGCCAAAAAGTGTCGCCCGCGTCCTTCCGTTTCACCGACGCCACCGTAATATCCATTTTGGCCGGTCCCGGCTTTCTTCGAAAAATCAGGGTGTTGACGCGCGCAACACTTTCATTGCGGAGCTGAAATGCGCTGTCGAAATACCCGATGTCTTGGAGACCAATGGTCACAAGGCTCGGCCGTCCGCGGCCATTGAATCGCAGCCGAACTTCAGTGACGGTCGGAACGTGGCCGGTCATCGTTCCCTCCACCTCGATACTGACGCAGCCTGCCCCTTCGACGTTGATGGAACCGAGTTGATGGTCGAGCAAGCCGCCTTCCTTGAGTTCCCGCTCGTGCCGGCGGACTTTGTCCGTGTGGTCAAAAACGTCTTGTTGACTGCCTTCGCCGACGAAATCGAAATCGCAGGTCACCAGGAATGAAGTGGCTGTAAAGGCCCGCGTGGCGGACACCATCCGCACACGTTGCGTGTTGCCGGGACTCATGACGACGGAAACCGGTTCCAGCGAGATCAGCGGCACGAAATACATGAATTCTGCAACCAGATTGCCTGGCGATTTGCCGCGACCATAGTCCAAGTGGAGGGTTGGCCCGGCCGGTTCGGGCACCAGACTGGCCCCGCTTTTTCCCGTGGGTGGAACCCATGGCGCACCGGCCAGCCGTGGGGCCGGAGTGAAACATCCAATCAGCAACAGCAGACCAAGCATGATCGTGGCGAAGTCCGGCGGCCTTGAGCCAGTTCCAAGACCAGCCTCCGGCTGTGTCGGAGGTCGCTGGCCGGAGGTTTTCATTGGTCGGTTCTCTTTCGTTGGCTGCCGGTGAAATGTGTTTTACGTCTGGTTGTGAAACCCGTGAACCCGGGTGAGTTTGCGTTCCGCGATCAAATCCGCCTCGGCCGCCAGCCAATGCTGCACATGGCGCCCGGGCAGTGAACCCTCGTTCTCATAGCTGAAGTAGGCCCTTCTGGCCACTTCATCCGGTGACGGCGCAAAATCAATTTCATTTCGGTTTATGTCCATAACCGCCGACGCGGATGCGCCGGCTGGCTTTTGGTTTTGGTTCGGGGAAAGTATATTGTGTTTCATGCTGTGAGAATAGGTCGTGCAACGGCACCTTGCTATGGGGTGTTACCCTACCGCGGTTCGAGGCCCGGTTCAGCCGGGACGGATCAAACTGTCTTTGGGTGAGTGGTGGGCGAGCGTCCCCGCGAGCCATCGTAGCTACGCCTTGACGTGCCAAGGCCGGCTCGTCGTTAGCCTCGCCCCACCGGGACGGCATGCTCCATCGGCAACGGCTGGCCGACTTTGAAGCTTTCCGGCAGGGCGCGGAACAGGGCGGGACGTTCCCGGGCCAGCACCCCGGCCAGCCAATGTCTCATGCTCATCAGGATGAATTCGCGTCCACGCGCGGACTGATATTTACGTGCCCAGAACGGTTGATGGGCAAAAACGGCCTCGGCGCGGCGGGCGAGTTTGTCCGCGAATTCCTCGCTCATCAGACATGCCTTCTCCGCATCCGATGGGGAGAAGGTGTCCGCAGGACGGATGAGGTGTTTCTTCCGGGTGGCGGAGCCGGGTGAGGGAACCCAGCTTGTCCGAAAATAATCGCGCGCCTCACCCACGATGCGCCAGGCCAGATACAGTGGACAATAACTGGTGGCCCATTCAAAATCCGTGACCGGTTCGTAGATTTTGCGCTTCATGGGTTCAATTGAATTTCACGATGTGGGACAAAGGCTGTCCAAGCAAAGTTGCCTCGGAGAGGCAAAAGACAATAGCCCGCGGTTTCAACCGCGGGTAACTCAAACAAAAACAGTCAAGCCCCGGAGGGGCGGAAGAAATTGCGTTCAAACAAAACGGGTTTTCTGCCGTCCCTGCGGGACTTGTCTTGTCGGGCGATGCCAACCCGCCGTTGAAACGGCGGGCTATTTTCGCCTGTCCCGTTGGGACTTTCATTTCGCCGCTCCTTCCACGATTTTGATTTCAGCAGGGGTGAGGGCGTAAAGGTCATAGACCAGGGCGTCAATCTGGTGGTCGAGGCCGTCGCAGCGGTTGGTGTAAAAATCCTTGTCCTTGTCGCTCTGCGCCCCGGCCAGTCGCTTCCGCGCCGCCAGCATTTGCTCCACCAGTTCCACCATCCGGTCGTGCCGCGCTTTGTCCGGCGGGTCGTCCAAATTGATTCTCGGAAGCGGCAGGCTCGCCAACTCCTCGTTTTGGACGTGAAGCGTCTGGAATGTGGTGCGGTAATAGAAATGGAGTGCTTTAGAATTGATGACACCGGCAACAAACCGCAGATCGCAAAATTGTTTAGCTTCCGACTTGGGAATGACAATCAGGACATCTTTGACATAAAACGAATCCGCATCGTAGGTGCAGGCGAAATCAGCCGACGTGTCTTTGACCAGCACTTTCGGCTGCTCGAAGCGGCGGGGTTCGCCCGGACGTGCCGTCTGGCGATGCGCCCTCATTTTCTTCGGCACATACCAAACATACTCGCCTTTGTATTTCGACTCATATCGCTTCACATCATCTCCGCGTAGCAAAGGCTTGTCGTCTGGATGCAAACCTTTTGTATGGTGCAAGAACTTTTCGTCGTCCCCGGTTTTCAGGCCGAAGCAGGTATCAAAATGTGAGCCGATTGTGACTCCGCCCCGCATCTTATCTTTGATTGGTTCCGTTTCCGGCGAAATGCTGGTGTCAAAAACATTTTGGAATGTCTCTTGAAATGTTTTTTGCGGTATTTCCCGAACCACTTCAAAAGCGGCGTTGTTTCCGGCCGGTGTCGCCCGGCGCACTTGGATTGGCGTCTTCGTGTCTTTCGTGGATTTCTCAAAAACGAAAATGCCGGTCGCAACCTGCGCGTCGGCGAAAACATTGTAGGGAAATTCGACCAATTGCAGGATGCGATGGTTCTGCAAGACGAAACGCCGGAGTTCTTGAAAGCTGTTCAACCGCAGCCATCCATGGGAAACGATATAGCTAAACAATCCGCCGGGCTTGAGCAGCCGGGTGGCATTTTCCATGAAGCAGCAATACAAATCCGACTTGTGCGTGAAAGTGCGGTAGTGCTGCCAGAAATATTTTTTTACCGTATCGTCCAGATTATGGGGGCGAACATACGGCGGATTGCCGACGATTGCATCGAAGCCGCCTTCAAATTCCCGCACGACGCGCGGCGCGACCTTCGCGCCTTTTTTCTTTTTATAGCTGAATGCCCCATGCAGTGGTACGCCGGGAAAAGTGAAATCCAGCGGCGTGGCTGTTTCTCGGAGTGAGCCCGACTCGTAACCTCGTCCCCTACTGAAAATTGTCGGGAAGCGTTGCTCAAAATCCATCGGGTTCAGTTTCTTTTCCTCATCCGACGCGAAAAGCTGGCGGGTCAGGATGTCGGTGCCGATGAGCGAGTTGCCGCACACGATGTTTTTGTTGAGCGTGGGCAGGAGCGTTTCGTGAAACTCCATCTGGTAGCTGCGGGTTGAACCGGGCGTCTCGTCTTGCAACAGTTTCAGGTAGAGCGAGAGCTGCGCCACTTCCACGGCTTGCGGGTCAATGTCCACGCCATAGATGTTGGCCAGCAGGATTTCGCGTTTCTTCTGGAGCGAGAGGTGCAGCCCGTCGTCGCGTTCCACCACGTCGCCCTTTTTGGCCTTGCCGGGGTTTTCGTTGTAAAATTTGGTATGATGGCGGATGAGCAGGTCATAGACGCCCAGCAGGAATGAGCCGCTGCCGCAGGCGATGTCGGCAAAGCGCATTTCGGCAATCTGCCCGGGCGATTTGCCGGCAATGAGTTTGCCGACGGTGTTTTCGACGATGTAGCGGACGATGTATTCGGGAGTGTAATAAACGCCGCCGGCCTTGCGGACTTCGGGTTTTTCCTCCAACCGGGCGCGTTTGTCGGTGGTGACGATGACCTTGCCGAGAAAGCGTTCGTAAATGCTGCCGAGGATGTGGATGGGAATGGCGTTGAAATCGTAGGGCGAATTGAGATGGGACAGGCGTTCGCAGACGCCGGAGAAGGCTTCGTCGTCGAGCTTGAAGCCGGGGGCGTCGAGGGTTTCGTGCTTTTTATAGACGATGCCGTTGTAGATGCCGTCGAGCCGGCGGGATTCGGCGATGAAATCCTGCCAGGCGCTGCCCTTGTCGCCGAAATAGGCGATGCGGTTCTGCGGTTCGATGTGTTTGTCTTCGAGGAAGCGCAGAAAAACGAGGCGATCGAGCGTGCGCTGGGTGAGTTCGGTCAGGGTGTCGCCGTCGAGCTTGGGATTGGCATTTTTGAAGGCGCGGGCAAGTTCGTCGCGGAACTGGTCCAGTTCTTCAAGGAACGCGTCGTCTATGGTTAGGTCGGCAGTGCCGATGAGGCCGCGCTGGACGCCCCGGCCGCGTTTTTTGGGGAGTGTGGCGGCGAATTTTTCAAGCGAGCCGGCGGCGACGGCTTCGCGGGAGAAAAGCCAGTAGATTTCCGCAAATTTCTCCGAATCTTCGTATTGGCTGAAGTGGTATTTGCGGAGGTTTTGCCCGAGCGCGGCTTCGATGTGCGGACGATAGCGGCAGTCCAGAATCTCGAATTGCTCGAAGTCGTGCAGGACGGCGACGGGCGTGGAACTGCTCCAGCCGTAGCGGATGGTCTGGAAATAATTGTCGGCGGTGGCGATGTCGCCGTGGGGTTTCTTGGCCTCGACGTAGAATTTCACGTCGCGAAAATTGGGCGCGAGGTAAAAGGCGTAATCGGCCCGGCGTTGCGAGAAGCCGTGTTCCTTGCGCTCGACCTTGACTTCCTGCTCGAAGGGGTTTTTCTGGGTCTCGTGGTTCACGTCCCAGCCGAGGGCGAGCCAGAATTTGTCAATGAAGTCGCGGCGCGCCTCCTGTTCCTGATAGGCCGTGGAAAGGTAGAATTTCTCGTTGGCCCGGAAGTCGGCTACCAATTCTTTCACTCGGCTGAATGCTTCGTCGAAGCCCGTTGGCATGGTGGAAGCGATTGTGCGCCGAAGATTTATCGGCGTCAATGCCGCGTAAAAGGCTCCACCTCACGCGGCAGGCCGTTGTCATGGCGGTTTAGTGAGCTTGAGATATCTTTTGCCGGCTTGTTACGTCGTAGCAAAACGAAGAGGGATCAATCCTCAACCAAACCCACCCGCAACATCAACCACTTCTTCAAACCGGCCGGGATAATGGCAGTCTGCGGATTTCGCCTTCGCTGCACCTGCCCCATTTGTAACCGGTTTGTAACTTGCTCCGGCAGGAACTCCGCTTAATCTGAGCCACGAGCCGGACCAAATTTACAACCAGAAAACCAGTCGCTCTCAACCCTGTCGAATAACGGCACGGCCATCATAAGCGGCCGGCGTCCCGGATGTTGCCAACGATCTCATCCCCGTGGCTTTGACCGGCAGCGCGGTGGCGTACAACATCGGAAACGCCCAGTCTGGCCATGCGCGGGCCACGGCACGAGTCCAGGCCAGAAGCACGTCAGAGGCGTTTGAACAGGGGAATTGAAAACATGAATACTTTTAATATGGATAAGCCGTTTCGCTAAATACTTTGGCGTTGGGGAATCTGCGCTCGTTATTGGAGAATTCTTTGTTAAAATTAGACGTTCGGAAAATGCGCCTCAAAGCCAATCAACTGAAAACTTGAATCCGTCATGAAAACCAAATGCCTTCTGCTCCAATTTTGCCTGCTTGGTTCATTGCTGCTGCTGCCCGCTATGGCGCAAGCCCAGCTCACTTTTACGACCAACAACGGCGCGATCACCATCACCGGCTACACCGGTTCCGGCGGAACCGTGGTCATTCCCGACACCACCAATGGCTATCCGGTCGTCAGCATCGGAAACACCGCGTTCAATGGCTGCGCGAACGTGACCAGCGTCACGATTCCAAACAGTGTCACCAATCTTGGGGCCGGGGTGTTCAATCAATGCACCGCCTTGACCAACCTCACGCTGCCCAACAACCTCGTCAGCATCGGAAGCGCGGCGTTCGCTGACTGCACCAGCCTGACCAACCTCACGCTCCCCGCGAGCGTCGCCAGCATCGGGGACCAGGCATTCAATGAATGCACCAGCCTGACCAGCATCACGCTTCCCAACAAGGTCACCAGCATCGGAACCTATGAGTTCTTTTGGTGCAGCAGTCTGGCCAGCGTCACGCTGGGCAATGCCGTCACCAATATTGGAGCCTACGCATTCTATGGCTGTGGCAGCCTGACCGGCCTCACGATTCCCGCGAGCGTCACCAGCATCGGGAGCGATGCGTTCGTTGGCTGCACAAGCCTGAATGCGATCATGGTGGATGGCGCCAATTCCGTCTATTCCAGTGTGGCCGGGGTTTTGTTCAACCGGAGCCAGACCGTGCTCCTCCTATACCCGCCGCAGAAAGCCGGAAGCGTTTACTCGCTGCCCACCACCGTCACCAACATCGGAGATGATGCGTTCTTGGAATGCACCAACCTGACGAATGTCACGCTGCCCACCAGCCTGACCAGCATCGGCTACTGGGCGTTTGACGGCTGCACCGGTCTGACTAACCTCGCGCTCCCCGCCGCCGTCACCACCATCAGGGCCGGGGCGTTCGGTTCCTGCGCCAGCCTGACCAGCGTCGTGATTCCCACTGGCGTCACCAGCATCGAAGACTGGACGTTCGCTCAATGCTACAGCCTGACCAACGTCGTGATTCCCATTGGCGTCACCAACATCGGCAACAATTCGTTTCAATACTGCAGCCTGACCAGCATCACGCTCCCCGCCGGCGTCACCAGCATCGGAGAGCAGGCGTTCGTTGAATGCACCAGCCTGACCAGCTTCGTGATCCCCGCTGGCGTCACCAGCATCAAAGAAGATACGTTCATGGGTTGTTCCAGCCTGGCCAGCATCGTCATTCCCAACAACGTCACCAACATCGGGGGCGATGCGTTCTATTACTGTGGCAGTCTGACTAACCTCATCATTGGCAACAGCGTCACCAGCATCGGTGCCGCGGCGTTCTATAATTGCTACAGCCTGACCAACGTCGTGGTCCCCAATAACGTCACCAGCATCGGAGACTGGGCGTTCGACTACTGCACCAGACTGGCCAGCGTCACGCTTGGCAATCACGTTGCCAACATCGGAAGCTATGCGTTCAACGACTGCTCGAGCCTGACCAGCATCATCATTCCCGACAGCGTCACCACCCTCGGGAACCAGGCGTTCCAGTGGTGCAACAATCTGACCAACGTGACGATTGGCAGCGGTGTCACCAATATCGGCGGTTATGCGTTCGCAGGGTGTTCCGCCCTGACGACGGTAACGATTCCCGCCAGTGTCGCCAGCCTGGGCAGTTCCTGTTTTGCGAATTGCGCGAATCTGACACAAGCTTATTTCCAAGGGGACGCGCCGCTGGTGGATGGCTGGGAGGCGGGCAGCTTGGACACCTCGGTCTTCAGCGGCGAAACGGGCACGGTGTATTATGTGGCGGACACGGCGGGCTGGGACACTGGCTTCGGGGGCTGGCTCACGGCACTCTATGGCGGTTCGGGGGCGGATTTCATTTGCGTGACCAACAACGGGGCCATTTGCATCACCGGCTACACCGGCGCTGGCGGCGATATCACCATCCCGGACATGGTTGATGGCCTGTTTGTCACCCGCATCGGGGCCGGGGCGTTTCAGCACAACAGCAGCCTGACCAGTATCACGATCCCCGCCGGCATCACCAACCTCGGCAGTTTGGCCTTCTCGGACTGCACCAACCTGACGGGAATCTATTTTCTGGGAAACGCCCCCGGCGCTGATTTGACGGTGTTCGCCGGCGACAACCATGCCATCGTCTATTATCCGCCGCATACCACCGGCTGGAGGTCGCCCTTTGACGGTCTGCTGGCGGGGCAGCAGAACCCGCCGTCCCCGGCCGGGGATTTCTATTACACCACCATTAACGGCGCGATCACCATCACTTACTACAACGGTGCTGGCGGCGACATCGGCATCCCCAGCAAGATCAACGGCCTGCCAGTCGTCGGCATCGGGGACGGAGCGTTCGACTACAACTACAGCCTGACCAGCGTGACGATTCCCAACAGTGTCACCAACATCGGGAACTATCCGTTCTATGACTGCGGCAGCCTGACCAGCGTGACGATCGGCAACGGGGTGACGAGCATCGGTTACTCGGCATTCGACGATTGTTGGAACCTGACCAACGTCATGATTGGCAAGAGCGTCACCAGCATCGGAGACTGGGCGTTTGAAGACAGCGGCAGCCCGCTGACGGTTGTTTGCCTTGGGAACGCTCCCCAGGCTGATTGGACGGTGTTCAACGGAGACGATCCGGTGACGATCTATTATCTGCCAGACACCACTGGCTGGGATGTGCCTTTTGCCGGTATTACCGCGGTCTTGTGGACCGCGCCGGTGCCGCCGGTGACACTTGCCTACACTTACACCACCAATTACGACGGCACGATTACCATCACCGGCTACACCGGCACCGGCGGCGATGTAACCATCCCGGACACGATTGATGGCCTGACGGTCACCCGCATCGGGGCCGGTGCGTTCCAGCACAACAGCAGCCTGACCAGCATCACGATCCCCGCCAGCGTCATCAACCTCGGCAGTTTGGCCTTCTCGGACTGCACCAACCTGACGGGAATCTATTTTCTGGGAAACGCCCCCGGCGCTGATTTGACGGTGTTCGCCGGCGACAACCATGCCATCGTCTATTATCCGCCGCATACCACCGGCTGGAGTTCGCCCTTTTACGGTCTGCTGGCGGGGCAGTGGAACCCGCCGTCCCCGGCCGGGGATTTCAGTTACGACACCATTAACGGCGCGATCATCATCACCGGATACTACGGTGCCGGCGGCGACATCGGCATCCCCAGCACGATCAACGGCCTGCCGGTCGTCGGCATCGGATACGACGCGTTCGATTCCTATGGCAGCCTGACCAGCGTGACGATTCCCAACAGTGTCACCAACATCGAAGACTGGGCGTTCGAGTATTGTTACAATCTAACCAGCGTGACGATTGGCAACGGCGTCACGAGCATAGATTTCGCGGCATTCAACGAATGTGAGAGCCTGACCAAAGTCCTGATTGGCAATCGCGTCACCCAGATCGGAGACTGGGCGTTTGAAGACAGCGGCAGCCCGCTGACGGTTGTTTGCCTGGGGAACGCTCCCAATGCTGATTGGACGGTGTTCGACGGCGACAATCCGGTGACGATCTATTATCTTCCAGACACCACTGGCTGGGATGTGCCCTTTGCCGGTCTTACCGCGGTGTTGTGGACCGCGCCGGTGCCACCGGTGCCACTTACCTACACTTATATCACCAATAGCGACAACACGATCACCATCACCGGATGCACCGGCGGCGGCGGCGACGTAACCATTGGGGACATGATTAATGGCCTCACGGTCACCGGCATCGCGAACGGGGCGTTCCAGCACAACAGCAGCCTGACCAGCATCACGATCCCCGCCGGCGTTACCAACCTCGGCAGTGCCGCGTTCGCCGACTGCACCAACCTGACGGGAATCTATTTCCTGGGGAACGCTCCCAGTCCTGATGTGACGGTGTTCGCCGGCGACAACCATGCGACCATCTATTATCCGCCGGGCGCCACGGGCTGGAGTTCGCCCTTTGACGGTCTGCTGGCGGAGGTGCAGAACCCGGTGGCCCCGGCCGGTGATTTCACTTACACGACCATTAACGGCGCGATCATCATCACCGGATACACCGGCGCCGGCGGCGCCATCGGCATCCCCCGCACGATCGCGGGCCTGCCGGTCGTCGGCATCGGGGACGGCGCGTTCGAGGACAGCAGCCTGACCAGCGTGACGATTCCAAGCAGTGTCACCAACATCGGGAACTATGCGTTCGATTACTGCTACAATCTGACCAGCATCATGCTCGGCAACAATGTTACCAGCTTGGGATACGATGAGTTCTATGGCTGCTCCGGCCTGACCAATGTCACGATTGGCAATAATGTCGCCAGCATCGGAGACAATGCGTTCTATGACTGCGACAGTCTGACCGCTTTCACGGTGGCTGCGCTCAACTCCTCCTACAGCAGTGTGGATGGCGTCTTGTTCAACCAGGGGCAGACCCTGCTCATCCAATTCCCGGCGGGCAAGGCCGGCAGCTACATCATTCCCGACAGCGTCACCGACATCGGAGACTGGGCGTTCGAAGAATGCTACGGCCTGACCCATGTCACGATGGGTAACAATATCCTCCACATCGGATATGGGGCATTCGCCGACTGCTATGGTCTGAAGACCACCGTCGTGATCCCCAACAGCGTCAACAGCATCGGGGGCAGTGCGTTCTACAACTGCCAGAGCCTGACCAATGTCACGATTGGCAACAGTGTCGCCAGCATTGGTGATAGTGCGTTCGCGGGCTGCAGGAGTCTGACCAACATCGTGATTCCCGCCAGCGTCTGGAGCATCGGAGATTATGTGTTCAATGCGTGCAGCAGCCTGACCGCGATCACGGTGGATCCCGCCAACCTCTACTTTTGCAGTCCAAATGGGGTGTTGTTCAACAAAAGCCAGACCACGCTCCTTGATTATCCGGCGGGCAAGGCCGGCAGCTACATCATTCCCGACAGCGTCACCAGCATCGGATACGGGGCGTTCAATTATTGCACGAACCTGACCAGCCTTACCATTGACAACAATGTCCTCAGCATTGGAGACTATGAGTTCTATGGCTGCAGCAGCCTGGCCAGCGTCACCATTGGCAACGGCGTCACCAGCTTGGGATACGAGGCGTTCGCCTACTGCACGAGCCTGGCCAGGGTGACGATCCCCGGCCATGTCACCAGCATTGGCAGCGAGGCGTTCTCTTTCTGCACGAGCCTGACCAACGTCATGATTTCCGCCAGTGTCACCAACATCGGAAACTATGTGTTCTATAGCTGCACCAGTCTGATCGCGATCAAGGTGGATCCTTCAAATCCCGTTTTTAGCAGTTTGAACGGGGTCTTGTTTAACGTGGGCCAAACCACCTTGATTCAATTTCCGGGCGGTGTCGGCGGCAGCTACACGATCCCCGGCACCGTCACCAACATCGCGGATACGGCGTTCTATTACTGCCAGAACCTGGCCAGCGTCACGATCCCCGACAACGTCCTCTCCATCGGCGTCACGGCATTCAGCAGTTGCAACAGCCTGACCAATGTCACGATTGGCAACGGTGTCACCAGCATCGGGGTCTCTGCGTTCTCCAGCAGCGGCCTGACCAGCCTCACCATTGGCAAGAACGTCATCAGCATCGGAGACAATGCGTTCTCTTACTGCCCCCTGGCCAGCGTGACGATCCCCAACAGTGTCACCAGCGTTGGGAACCAGTCGTTCATGTGGTGCAACAATCTGACCAACCTCATCATCGGCAACAGCGTTACCAACATCGGGGAAGAGGCGTTCGAAGGCTGCACCAGCCTGGCCAGCGTCACATTCCCTGCCAGCGTCACCAGCATCGGAGCCTATGCGTTCTATTATTGCACGAGCCTGACGGGCGCTTATTTCCAGGGGAACGCCCCCAGCGGTGGTGATTCGTATGTATTCCTCTATGACTACAATGCGACCGTCTATGACCTGCCGGTAACCAGCGGCTGGACTTCGTGGTTTGGCACCCGTCCGGTGGTGCAGTGGAACTTGTCACCGCAAATCAGCCCGGCCAGCGTTGGCGTGCAGATGAATCAATTTGGCTTCAACTTCACCGGAGCCAGCGATCAGGTCGTTGTGGTGGAAGCCTGCACGGACCTGGCCAATCCCGTGTGGCTTCCAGTGGTAACCAACACGCTCACCGGCGGCACGTCCTATTTCAGCGATCCGCAATGGACGAATTATCCCGGCCGTTACTACCGCCTCCGCTCACCGTGAGGTTTTAATTGGAGCGGTTTACAAAAGTTGTTTGCCCGCTGGCGCGGGTCCGGCTGGCAGTAAACCCAGCCGGAATGAAATACTCGCGATCCTTTCAGAGCGCTGGTGGAGTCGAGCGAGCGGAGACCAGGTTCTCCGCCGACGAACCGGCACTCGCACACCATGTACACCAAAGACACGAAATGACAAGGTATTGCCAGGCACAACTGTTCACCCAGCGAGTGAAATTTGCCACCGCATACAATGATTGGTTCCAGTTCGCTTTTCGTGTGCTTCGTGACCACAATTCGCGCCAGCGAACCTTCTCATTGGGGCATCCATCTTGGGGCGGGCTTGGAAAGCCAATTTCGTGGTTCATCTCATCTGCTGTTTTGGGGTTGAAACATGAAAACATTTAACATGGTTAATCGGTTTCGCTAAAACCGTTGGCATCGGGGAATCTGCGCTCGTTATTGGAGAATTCTTTGTTAAAATTAGACGTTCGGAAAATGTGTCTCAAAGCCAATCAACTGAAAACTTGAATCCTTCATGAAAACCAAATGCCTTCTGCTCCAATTTTGCCTGCTTGGTTCGTTGCTGCTGCTGCCCGCTGTGGCGCAGGCTCAACTCAATTTCACAACCAACAACGGCGCGATCACCATCACGGGCTACACCGGGAATCCGACTGTGTTGAACATTCCCAGCACGACCAATGGCTTGCCGGTCACCAGCATCGGACAGAATGCGTTTGCATCCTGCAACAGCCTGACCAGCGTCACGATCGGCACCAATGTAACCAGCATTGGGGCGAGTGCGTTCTGGAATTGCATAGGCCTGACCAACGCCACGATTCCTGTCAGCGTCACCAGCATCGCGGTCTACGTGTTCAGTGGGTGCTCCAGCCTGCCGGCAATCACGGTGGATACAAACAATCCCATCTATGGCAGTGTGGCGGGTGTTTTGTTCGACAAGAGCCTGGCCACGCTCATCGCATGTCCGGGGGGCAAAGTGGGGAACTACACGATTCCCAACAGCGTCACCAGCATCGGGCTAGGGGCGTTTTTTGACTGCTCCACCCTGACCGACGTTTCGATTCCCAACAGCGTCACCAACATCGGGGTCCAGGCGTTCGATACCTGTTTCAGACTGACCAGCGCCACGATTCCCAGCAGCGTCACCAGCATCGGGGACGAGGCGTTCAGGGCATGCACCAGCCTGACGAACGTCTTTTTCCAGGGTAACGCCCCCAGCGCTGATTCGTCTGTGTTCAAGTATGACAACAATCCGATTGTCTATTACCTGCCATGCACCACGGGCTGGGCTGACTTCACCGCCAATACCGGGTTTCAGACCGTTGCGTTGAACGTGAGCAATCCCACGCTTGCCATCACCTCGCCAGTGAACGGCCAGCGCTGGAGCAACGCCGTGTTCACCGTCATGGGCACGGCGAGCAACAACGTTGCCGTGACAAACGTCTGGCTGCAATTAAACGGCGGCAGTTGGACCAACGCCACGACGGCCAACGGCTGGACCAACTGGAGCGCCACCGCCAGTTTGATTCCCGGAACAAACACCGTCTCGGCATACGCCGCGGCTCCCTGTGGCCATGTGTCCGCGACCAACAGCGTAAGCTTCCAATTCGTGGCGACCAACCAACTGCAAATTCGCGCCATTGGTTTGGGAACCATTTCTCCCAATGACAGTAATGTTTGGCTGGAAATTGGCCGTAATTACAGCATCACTTCCACCCCCGCCAGCGGTTTTGTGTTCTCCAACTGGATGACTTCAACCAACTGGATCGGCGGCGTCACCACGACCAAAACCAACCTGCCATTCATGATGGCCTCCAATCTGACCTTGCAAGTAACCTTTGCGGACGTGACCAAGCCAACGCTCTCCGTCACCGCGCCGACTGCCGGCAAGCACATGACCAACGCCCTGGCAACGGTCGTTGGCACGGCCAGCGACAACTGGAAAGTCAGTGCGGTCTGGTATCAGTTGACCAACAAAATTTTAGCCGTTGGGCCGTGGAGCCTGGCCACCACCACCAACAACTATACCAACTGGACAACCACCGTCAGCTTGGCTGCCGGCAGCAACACGGTAAAGGCGTATGCGGTGGATTTGGGCGGAAACCATTCTTCCACCAGCAGCGTGAGCGTGTTATCGAGCAACACGTTCAAGCTGCAACTCAATTTTACCCTGAGCCAGCCGCTGACCAGCGCCGGGTTGAACTTTACGTTGCAAATCTCATCCAATCTGTACGGACACATTCAGGTTTCGACAAACCTGACGAGCTGGGCAACGCTGACGAATTTCGTCGGGACCAACACGACGCTTAAATTCCGCGACCCGGCGGCGACCAATTTCAATGATAGATTTTACCGGGCAGTGATTCCGTAAAAGTGGTTCTTCCGAAAAGTTGGCGTCGTGCCCGAAGGCTTCCAGCAGATGGAAGAGAAACGTCTGCGCCTCGCTTTTTCGTCGCCTTTGAGTTGGGCGGCGAAGCCGGCGAAATCGTGGAAAGCGCGTTCCCGCGAGGTCATCCCGGACGGGATTGTGCGCCGGAAATCCGGTGGCGGCAATTGTTTAGTTGGTGTCCGGCGGGCATCAGCAAAAAAAACTTGATGACACGGTAAAAGATGACATTGTGTTGGCCAATGCGACTGAATGGCCCGCGATAGTCACGGGGGTGACTGTCATTATGGGAAATGCCGGTTAAATACGGCGAGGCTTCGTTTCCATAATCAGAAAAAAGTGAACTCTGATGAATAGAAACATGAAATGATCGGCACGCAAACTGAAGGGACTCCAACCCGGAACGCCAACCTTATGAAGACCACAATTAAGACCGCAACCCATGCAATTTCAACCCATCTATCCGGTTTCGGACTTTTTATCCTCGCCGCGTGCCTGTTGTTTGCGCCGCCCGCCCGGGCCGGGCTGACCCTGGACCTGCAGTTGCAGCGTTCGTTTTGGGCCGGCAATTACTATTATGGTGGCTGGCCCAATCTCAACACCAATACCACCCCGCCAAACATTTCTTACGGGAGCTATATAATCACGTCGCCCGGCTATCCGGACAACGGTTACAGCATCACCTACCAGTTTGACGCGACTGGTTTCAATCTCGTCACCGGAAGCGGCTCCATGGAAACTGACTTCAATTTGTTCAGCCAAGGTCTTACGAACGGCAACTGGTCCATTTTCGTGAGCACCAACGGCACCACCACCAATGTTTATCATTTCACCGTCACCGCCAACATCAGCAGCAACTCAATCCCGGCGGTGTTGGTGACTTTCCCTGCGAACAACTCGGTGTTCGTAACCAACCGGCCGAACTTCACCTGGCAGGGACCGGCCATCTGGGCCGGAACGCTCGTGGTACAGGACAACTTCACCGACACCAACGGCAACACGTACGCTGAGACCGGCGACTATCTGGCGACCACCGCCACCAACTGGCCCTGTTCCATCGCACTGCCGGACGGCACCAACACGTTTTATGTGCAGTACCAGACCAACTTTCCCTCCCTGGTTTTCGCCTCCACTCCGGTTGACAACCTGTCCCACCCGATTTCCAGTTGGACCTCCACGGCCGACCTGAACACCTACTGCAATTTTCAATTCATCGTTGGCACGCCCG
Organism: uncultured Solirubrobacteraceae bacterium; assembly: GCA_963758055.1. Classification (GTDB taxonomy): domain Bacteria; phylum Actinomycetota; class Thermoleophilia; order Solirubrobacterales; family Solirubrobacteraceae; genus Palsa-744. The sequence goes on along the minus strand of CAVWTU010000003.1, from coordinate 31,418 downwards.
TTCCAAACCCGAACACCAACGCATTAATCGGCGGCCATACAAACGTGGCTCATTACACTTTTGACAACAGCGGGTATCTTGGCCAGGACAGTTCGGGCAACGGCAACGACATGTCCGGCGAGACTTGGTGGGGACCGGTGCATCAGTTCGATACGGATGCGGAAGCGGGTGGCGGTGCCGTGCAGTTTTTTGGCACCAGCGACCTCAATCCCAACGGTCAGGCCCTGACCAATCTGAATGCGGTGCTCGCCGGCAGTTTCACCTTTTCAGCCTGGGTAAAAACCACCGTGACAAACGGCGCTGACTACAACAACGCCTATTTTGGCGCGGTCATATTCTGGGCCTACAATGATCGCGGCAACACCAACGACACAATTCCGCTGTCCATCACCGGCAGCAAAGCCGCATTCACAACGCGGGACCACCTCGGTAATTTCACCACGCTGCACTCGATCAGCAGCGTCAATGACGGCAACTATCACCTGATCACGGTTACTCGCGACCAGGCCAGCGGCGAAATGAACATTTACGTGGATGGCAACTTTGAAGCTTCCGAAACCGGCACCACCGACCCGCTCAATGGAAACAATTACAGCCTTACCATCGGCGGCACAACCGAATCCAGCTACACCGGCCTGCTGGATGACTTGCAAGTTTACTCCGGGGTGCTATCGGCGACCGAGGTTGCCACGCTCAACAGCAATCCGGGTGCGACCGTTCCCGATCTCGCGGGTGGCGCAAATGGTATCGTTGCCCATTATGATTTCGATGAAGGCACGGTTCTCGCCCCGGATGTCTCCGGGAACGGGAACAACATCATTTACGCCGGCAATTTCGGGGGCTCCGGACCCAGCACCAGCGCGGACACGGCAGCCGGAGCGGGTTCAGTTTATTTTGACGGGGGCAGTTACCTGACGGCTTCCTCCAATCTCCTTTCGACGATTGCCAGGGACTTTTCGGTTTCTGTATGGGTGAAGACCAGTCAGACTGTTGGCTCGCCCGGCGACATGGCGTACTGGGGGGCGGTAATCGTCTCCGCGGACATCCCCACCGGGAGCGCGGGTGATGCAATCCCGATTGCGTTGACCGGCGGCCAGGTGGCCTTCAATACCGGTGATGGATATAACGACGATACGCTAAATTCCTACGCCACGGTCAACGATGACACCTGGCATCATGTGGTGGTTACGCGCAATCAGGCAACGGGCGAGAAACAGATTTACGTTGATGGCGCTCTCGACAACTCGGAGTTCGGCACGACGGTGCTGTTGAACGGCCCCCAACTCCTGACCTTGGGAGCCAAGTCGGATGCAAACGATCCCGATCCGTCAAGCCCTGACTACAACGGCAGCCAGGGCTACGAGGGGCTCCTGGATGATGTCCAGATGTACTCCCGCGTTCTGAGTTCAGACGAAGTGGCTTACCTTTATTCCAATCCCGGCTCCACGCTCGCCGGTTTTTCCTACACTCCGTATCCGGTGGATGTGAGTCTTCAATTGACCATCATCCGCTCACAAGATCCCAATCTGGGCGAAATATTTGGCGCCGGGGTTTCGTTCAACTCCGTCAATCCCGCGCCCACCACCACGAACAGCGTGTATTCGCCCAATAACTACTTTTACACCGAACAATATCCTTCCGGCGGCGTCGGTGGCGGCGCGGTTTTAAGTTCCTTGGGCGAAGTTATTGATGAATTCACCAACGGTTCATGGACGATTTACATCAACCAGGGCAGTCCGACCCAACAGGTCTATACTTTCCAGGTTTCCGTCAGCGGTTTGGACATCAACCTGCTGAAAGCGGTCAAGGTTTTTTCACCCACCAACGGAGCCCTCAACCTGCCCGCCAACCCCGTCTATTACTGGACCGGCCCGTCGAATTTTTCCACGCTCGAAGTCGGCCTGTTTAGCGGGCCGGTTGCGTATCCGCCGGTTACCGCCACCAACTGGCCGTCCGCTCCGACGTTAAATTACGGACCAGACGTCTTTTATGTGGATTATACCTCGAACGGTTTCCCCGGCGTCACTTTTACCACGCCGGTGGACGCTTCTTCCAACCCGGTCAGAACCTGGACGACCACCGTCAATTTGAGTACCGAAGAGTTTGACAATTTCGTCGCGGGCCCGAACCCAACCCAACTGATCAACGCCCAGCCTGCCGGCACAAATTTCCAGTTCTCCTTCCTCTCGCAAACCGGCGTCACCAACAGTGTGCAATACCGGACCAACCTTATCCTCGGCAACTGGCTCACCTATTCCAACATCACCGGCGATGGCAGCCTGAAGACCATCCCGATTCCCGTCTCCGTGTTTAAAGGCGCCAAGCAAGGTTTCATCCGCATATCATCGCAATAAGGAGTTCAACGGGTCTGGCGCCCCCCCGTCAATTTGATTTTGCCGGGTGGTTTTGGTCAAAAAAGGGCAATAAAATACCTGACTCATTTTACATTTCACTTTGCTTCAAAGAAATTGCCGACATTGTGAATTGAACCAACGCTTGGGAAAATCCGGTGGCGGCAATTGCTAAGTTTAGGGCGTTAAACTGGGTAAAACCTCCAACTTCGCCGAGGCTTCCAGTTCAGGCTGGCTGGCTGCCGGCCCATTGGTCCGTCCACTTGGCCAGGCGCGTGTTGAAGTAATTCGTTCGGGCTGCCCGGCTGTCGGCCCATTGGTTCGTCAGGATAACTTTCAAGGCGCGTTCCCTCCCGGCATTGCCGAAAGTGTCATAGGCCTTCAGGACGTCATCGAGCGTGAAGTGATGCGTGACAAGCTGCTTGGGCTTGAGTTTACCGGCCAGGACCGCCTTGAGCAGCAGCGGCGTGGTCACCGCGTCAACGAGCCGTGTCGTGATGGTGATGTTTTGCGACCAGAGTTTTTCGAGGTGCAGGGTCACACTCGCCCCATACACGCCGATGTTGGCGATGTGTCCGCCGGCGCCGATGATTTCCTGACAAATGCCAAACGTGGCGGCCACGCCGACGGCTTCGATGGCGACATCCACTCCCTTGCCGGAAGTCAGGGCCATGACTTTTTCGACGGCGTTGCCATCGGTGCTGTTGATCACCGCGGTCGCCCCGAACTGTTTGGCGATCTCGAGGCGGTTGTCATCAAGATCAATGACGATGAGGTTCGCCGGGGCATGGAATTGCGTCGTCAGCAGTGCCGCCAGGCCGACGGGTCCGGCGCCGATGATGGCCACCGTGTCTCCCGGTTTGACGGCTCCGTTGAGCACGCCGCACTCGTAGCCGGTTGGCAGGATATCACTGAGCATTACCATCGCGTCCGCGTCCGCGTCATCGGGAATGAGATAGAGACTCGTGTCGGCAAAAGGAATCCTGACGAACTCGGCCTGTGTTCCATCAATCGTGTTGCCCAGAATCCAGCCGCCCTGCTCGCAGTGGGAGGGCATGCCGCGCCGGCAATACTCACACTTTCCACAGGCTGTAATGCACGAGATCAAGACGCGGTCGCCTTTGCGAAAGTGGCTTACACCGCTTCCAGCCTCATCAATGACCCCGATCCCTTCATGACCCAAAATGCGGCCGGCTGCAACGGTGGGCAGGCCGCCCTTGAGAATGTGCAGATCTGTGCCGCAGATGGTGGTCTTGGTCATTTGCACCACGGCATCGGTCGCCTCGCACAGCAAAGGCTTCGGCATGTCTTCCAACTGTTTTTTTCCTGGACCGCGATAGACGAGGGCTTTCATGAATGGGTCCGGTCATATCAAACAACCGCACCGACCGGAACCAGATGGTATTCGGGACTTTGCTCGACAGCTTCCCTGGTTGAATTCACGAACACCGTGGAATCGTCGAAGCTGATACGGGCAACTTGGTTCGTAGGTATCAGCACCTCTTTGCCGGAGAGCCGGTGGCCGATTTTGATGACCAGTTGACCGATCGCCCAGCTTTTGTCGTCCATCATAAAATCGCAGACGTGGCCGATGATTCCATCGCCGGCCTGGAGGTGGTAGCCGTTCACGGCTTGCGTGTTGCGCAGATGCGCATCGGCACGTTCGGGTTGCGGGCCACTCGCAGCGGCTGGTTCGCCTGGAAGAGGTATTGGCGGCAGCTCCAAAATCGGAAAACCGCTCATGCCCCACACTCCGCCGCCCTGCCAGTAGTAAGGCCAGCCGTAATAGCGGTGATACTCCTCCTCGTATTGTCGCGACAACGGCTTGTGCGACTCAATCGGAGGGCTGTCCTCAATCTGTTTCCGGGTCAGGTTCACACGCAGGACTTTCCCCCGAAAGCCTTCGGGAAAGGCATGGGGCGAGATGAGCACCTCGCGCCCCGCCAGCCACAAGCCCGTGTCCGCGACCACATAACGAACCGCCCAGTTCTGATCGTCAAAATAAAAATCCTTCACGTGGCCGATTTCGCCATCCGACGCGCCGAGTTTGTTTCCGTATAATTGTTTGATGCTTTGTAACATAAATCCGCCTTTCTTGATCATTGCGCAGGCCGCTGCCAAGAAGGCAGATTGCCCGGCATTCGATCCATTCAACTGCCAGTCCTGGCTGGCAATGGAGCATTGTCCATCCCATTCAAATTTTGCCCAGCAAAAGCAGGGCAACCAGAACAACCACAAGCAGGCCCAGTCCGCCGCTCGGGTAATAGCCCCAACTCTTGCTATGTGGCCACGTAGGAAATGCGCCGACCAACATCAGAATGAGTACAATCAATAGAATAGTTCCTAACATAATGTTCCTTTCAAAGTGCGAACATAGTTCGCCTGGTTATCTTCCGTTATTTTGCCCGTGATCGTCGTGTTGATCGTTCTTTGGCTGTTCTTTCTGGCCTTGGTTCGACGCGGACGGCTTCCAGTTTTTCGGATACTGCTTAACCACGGTGGCGTGGTGCTGGGCCGGCGAGTCGTGGAAATCCATCCTCACGGACGGTGAAGCCATCAGCACGTCAACCGAGACACCCCGCGGTGCCGGGCGTGCCACCCACGCGTTGCCTTCCCGGTATGCGTATTGATGCCGGCTGACGCTGTAATAGCATTCATAGCTGGGGTAATAAACATAGTCGTCCTGCACGGCGAACGCATACGGTTCCACCTGAACCCCGGCGTGCGGCCCTTCAACGTAACCCACGCATCCGGTCAGCGTTGCCAGAAGCACAGCCGCCAATACGAATCCGGCTTTGTCGGATTTGAAGAAAAGTATTTTGTTATTCATGGAATGAGAATAGTCCAAAACCGAGCGGATGCTATGGGGTGTAACCCTACCAATTGATTATGCGAATTATATTCCGTCCCGATCGCGATGCTGCGAGCGGAACGCCAGCCAGAAGGTGGATACGAGTCCCGCGCCTTTGAGAATGGTTCGTCGCCAGGAAGGCTTCGCGTCAGCGCCCGCCGGCTTGTTGCGCCGGAAGGCCGCCAGACCCGCCACCAGCACCGCGGCTGACGAGGCAATCGAACTGAAAGTATTGGCCCGGTCGGTGAGCGTACGAACGCCCGCCGTCAGCGCAGCCACATCCCCGGCCATTTGGGCGCGATTGAGTTCGCTTTCCGCAATCAGCAATTGCTTCCGAGATTCCAACGGATTCAAGCGAGGTTTTTTTCCAAACATGCACGATCCTTTCGGAGTTGATCCAGCGAGGCGGAAAGCGTCTGCCAGTCACGCAGCAGTCCGGTGAGTCGCCGGTAAAGACAAGCCCCGGCTGCTCCGTAGACGCAGGTCAAGGCCAGGAGGACGGCCACATGGGACCAAGCCCACAACCCCACCACGATGGCGGCGGTGAGCGCAAGGCCGGCAAGCAGACCGAACGCCGCCACGCCGAGGGCCAAAAGGAAGACGTGCAGGAGACGCTCACGCTCCTCCTGCACTTCCACCGTCAACAGTTCGAGCCGGTTTTCCCCGATGGTCAACAGCCGGCGCACAAACTGTTTCGAGTTCGCGGCCAGTTGCCTGAAGCTGACGGTGGCTGTTTCCATATTATAATCAGTCGCAGTTGCGGGAACACCGGCGGGCGAGAAGAAAGCCGAGAATCGCCCCGACACCGACACCGATGGCGATGGCTTGATAAGGATGCTCATGCACGGCTTCGTCGGCCGCTTTCGCGCCGGCGACCGCCTTGTCGCGGACACAGCCCGCGATTTCCTTGCCGCGTTCCAGCGCGGCGGCGAGACGCTTGCGGGCTTCCCCGACTTTTTCTCCGGCCACGTCGGCGGTGGCGGCCATCAAGGCGCGCGCGTCTTCGGCGAGCGCGCCCATGTCATTGCTGATTGCTTGTGTTTGTTTGTTCATATTTTTTGTGTTTTCTGTTTGATTGCGTTTTTTAATGGTAAATTTGTCGCGTCGTCGCGATGAGCTGCTTCCGGCGAGCTGGCCACCTTCAAAATCGAGTTTCTCCCGCCAAACGGGTTGGGCACGGTTTCCTTGGCGAGCGGGTCGGGCATCCATTGGCCGTCCACCACCAGGCAGTATTCGTAGGTGCCGGGCGCCAGGGCCGTTTCCTTCCACCAGTTGCCGACGCCGGTGGAATGCAGAGTCTTGGCTTCGGGCTGCCAATGATTGAAAGTGCCCGCGATGCAAACGGTGGTGGCTGTGGGATGAGTGAATTCAAAGCGAACCGGCACGAGTTGGGAATCGGCGGTGCGGAGGTTGTCATGGTTATGGTTGTGTTTCATAGTTGGTGGTCTTTCAGGACGGTTGATTATCGGTTTCGGGAAAATGTTTCTTTTCACATCGCCATAATGCACCCGAAGACCATGCGGCGGCTATGGGGTGTTACCCTACCAAACAATTATGAATGCAGCCCCGGCTAGCAGGCAGGGATGATTACAGAAAACGAATGGGGAGTTTCAGGCCGTTCGCGGGCGGTGACACGGCGAAGATTCTGCGCAAGGCCAGGTGGGTGGGAAGAAAGAAGACGAGCCACAGCGCGCCCGGCCACAGGATGACGTAAAGGTTTTGGTTGACCCAGTGTTGTGGCTCCTGGTCGTTGAAACCGTAAAGATAATTAATGTTGATGGGGAGATTGGGATTGGCCAGATGCGCGCCGGCGGGCGGAGTAAAAAAGTAACAGACGAACACCAACCCTGTAGCCAGACCGGTCCAGGCGGTCAAAGCCCGTTTGTCATAGCCCAGCCGGAACAGGAGCCAGACGAGCAGCAAGGGCAGCCAGCCATGAAAGAGCGAAAGCCCGCGGGTGAAAAGCGGCAACTGGCGGTCGAACATATAATTGGTCAGGCCGATCAGGTGAAACCCCAGCAGGTTGCCGCCGCAGTCCACGAGCCAGAGACATTGCGGAAGCAGAATGCCCACCGCGCACATGCTGATGAGCAGGGAATTTTCCAACCACATGCCTGCCACCGTGAGCAGCAGTGCGGCATCGCAGAACCATAAAAAATTGGCCGGTCCATAGGTGTGCAAATAAATCGGGATGAGAACGGCGAGAAAGGCGGCCCCCGCCACTTTGGCGGCCAGTGGAATTTTGTGTCGGGTTGTTTTCAAAGCGCCGGGCGCGTCATGAAAGTCCGGAGCTTTGTGATTGATTGCCTGAATGTCCACGAATTGATCCGTTGGTTTAAACAAACCACGAGCTGCGATTCTGGCATATCTTGTCCGATGAGTCGCAGGCTCAGATTGAGTCTTGTTTCAACCGGGCGGCCGTTGCTCATCATGAACGCGAAACTACCGCACGATGACTTCCGGCGGGCGCACTTCGACTTCCGGGACGCGCACGACCACTGCCGGAGGCCCCACGATAACGGCGTCACGATTTTCATATCTTGCGTGCTCGTCGTGCCGTTCGCCTCCCCGAAAAACACACCCGGTGGTGGTGAGAAGGGAGATAATGCCGGTTAAAAACAGGATTTTTTTCATATTTAGTTTGTATCGCTTTCTGGAGGACTTTACGCAATGGGTGTGGACTTCTCTATGGGGTATAACCCTACGTCCGATTTGCGTGGCTCATTCAGATTTAGGTTCGGGCGGCTTCATGGGCGTCAGCGCGGCCAAAATGGACTTTTGCACTGTTGGATTGGAAAGATTTCCCAGGTGACCTCCTTGCGGGAAGACGGTCAATTGTTCCGGCGTAAACGTGGCATGGAGCCAGGCCAGGTCCTCGTCCGTAAGGAGAAAATCGTTTTGATTGACGATGACGCGGATGTTGGGGTTGGCACGCAGGCCGGCGTCATACGTCCGCAAATCGCCGGCTTTTTCCAGCGCTTCGGCCACCGGCTCGCTTCGTGAAATAACCACTGCACTTCGAGCCATAGGTTGCTCCGAGCCGGAGGCCGCCCTACCCGCAGCCTCCGCGCCACCTATTGCACGGGGCGAAGCCAGGCCCCGGGCCGAATAATATGGAATCGCAAACTTCTCAAAATAATCCTGGTAGGAATACTGAAGAATTTCCTGATACAACGGCTCGCGCCGGAAATTCCGGATCGGGTGTTGCAGAACACCCTGATTATTTCGCCGCTGGCTGCTGAAAATAATATCCCGCAGCATGAATCGAAACGTCATTCCGATGAGAAACTTGGATTCGATGGCGCTGAACGGCAAGGAGGATCGCGGCGTGAGGGTGAGCTTGCTCAAGTCGGCCACCTTGAGAAAGGTGTTTTCGAGGTCGTCGGCTCGTTCCGCAACCGGCCAGTCCAGGGGCGCCTGGTAAAATTCGTCCAGTTTGGAAATTCCCTGCGCCATGCGAACGGGTGTATTGATGGCGACGACCCGGTCAAATTGAATCAACGGCCCGCCTTCGCCGGGGCTTCGGCGGACAGGCAACTGATCCCGCGACTGCGGGACGCCGAAGTCAGACGGAGGCGGATTCGTCGGTCCGGTGGCCGCGACGAACAAAGATTCGAATGCGCCCATGGAATAACCCATCAACGCCTTGTTGCCCAACCGATCCGGATACAGGGCATGCAAGCGGTGATCAATCCCGGTGAGAGCGACGTGCAAGTCGTGGCCATCCACCGGCAGATAAGCCGGCATCGCCGCCGTCGAAGCATTTTCCATAAACTCGTAGTTGAAAGGACTGCTGACGCACACGGCGGAGAAGCCATTTTTATAGACCAACTCGGCCAGCGCCAGGGAGGTTTCTGCCAGACGATGCGAACCCAGCCCGGGAACGATATAGACCACGTTTGCCTTTCCCGGTTGCAGCCAAAACGTAAATTTTAATTTCCGGCCCGTCGCCGGAATCAAAACCGACCGGGTCCTGCCCCGGTTCGGGAAATCAGGGTCTTTGAAGGTGAAGAAGACCGATTCGAGGGTTTCCAGCGAAGCTTCGTCCTGTTTTCCCTTCACTTGGAAATCCGCCACCCGGTTCTCGCGCGCGAAGGTCCAGGCATATTGAACCTCGGAATACGGATCCATTTCAGCCTGGCTGAAACGCACATATTCGCCCACGCTGTCGGCGAGATTGTTATACATGACCATGTAGCTGAGATAACTGTAGGGGCCGAGCCAGGTCAGCGGATCGTTCGCGACGAATTTGTAGGGAGCGATATAGAGCAACGGATTGGCAGCGGTGTCGGCGGCGAAGCCGACGGTGTCCCGTTCATTGCTCGGGCCAAAAATTGGCAGCATGATGAAACACGCCGGCTTCCAGCCCCATTGGCCGAACGTCTGGCCAAAATCCGCGTCCGATTTCGGAATCTTCCATTTGGTCGCCGGGTCGAAGATGCCGGCCACCCCGACGGTGGTGTTGCAAACGAACCGGTAGGATTCATCGCGCGCTCCGCTCCACTTTCCCTGGAGCAGGTTGTTAATCGCCCGTCCCGGGTAAGTGAGGTTCCTGCCAAAATTTCCAATTCCGGTCCGGACCGGCTTCACAACGACAAACCGATAAACCCTGCTGGTCGGCTTGATGACACCGGTCATCAGCCCCTTGTTGAAGCCCCACATCACCCGATTAAATGGTTCGATGGGGTCAGGGACGGATTTGGGAAGAACTACGGTCTCCGCTGCCGGCTGTCTGGTGACGCCAACGGCAGGCTCCTGGCCGTGGGCGGACAGCGAGAGACACAACGACAGAACCGCCAGGCCTGCCAGCGCCGGACTTTGAATTCTCCGGCCCGGTTGGATTTTCAAATCGCCCACCTTCCTGGCCTGGAGACGAAAATCAACCGAGCATGGGCGACCAACACAAGCTGCGCGCGGTGTACTTGTCGGCAACCTGGTCCCGCTCCTGCGGGATTGATGCAGCAAACCCTTGTGGCCATCTCGGTATGACGATGCCGAATCTCAATTGTTTCAGCCACCACTTTCCCCCAATTGATTTCGATTCTGGTTCGGCTCGGGTACGGCGCCGGCGGTGGCGCGGCGGTTGACTGCAGGCTGTGTAGGAATCGTTGTTCTCTCATGTCCTGAGGTAAACACGAAAAGCGGGTGGGTGCTATGGGGTGTTACCCTACCGCGGATTTTTCGAATTAAACCCCGGCGCAGCAGCGACGCCCGCATCCGACCGGGAAATCAGTTGGAGTTCACGCTTCAGCGTGTCGTGCCGGCGCAAAGGGAAACAAGCTGAAGCTTGAACTCCAACCTGCCCGGCTTGCGCTTCCAAACCGAGACCAGGGTTTTCCCAGTGGCGGCAAGGAACACCCTAGTTGCGGTCAGACCGCACGGAGGGTAACAGTAATTATGAACATTATCCGTACACGAGGCAAAGCCCTGGCTGGAGGCCGGGGCGCAATTGGCCGCGGAACACAACCTCGCCCGGGTTCACAGTTTTCATAACCGGACCAAAAACACATTTTATCGGCAACCACCGGAGAAATAATCAACACTTTGAATACTCCAAATCTTTTTTCTCCCGTGCGGCTGGGCGCGCTTGAAGCGCCCAATCGCATCGTGATGGCTCCGCTCACGCGGATGCGCGCGGGTCCGGGCCGTGTGCCGACGCCGTTGATGGCGGAGTATTATGCCCAGCGGGCGGCGGCGGGCCTGATCATCACCGAAGCGACGGCGATTTCCCAGCAAGGCGCGGGCCGTCCCAATTCGCCCGGCATCTACACCTATGAACAGGTCGCTGGCTGGCAGCGGGTCACCGAGGCGGTGCATCGTGCCGGTGGCCGCATTTTTCTTCAGCTCTGGCACATGGGCCGGCTCTCTCATCCGAGCTTCCAACCGGACGGCGGATTGCCGGTCGCGCCCAGCGCCATTGCCCCGCGATCCGGCCAGGCGCTCACGGAAAATGGGATGCAGCCTTGCGTCACGCCGCGCGCCCTGAAGAAAGAGGAGTTACCCGGCATTGTGGCGCAGTATGCCGCCGGCGCCAAATATGCCAAAATCGCCGGCTTCGACGGCGTGGAAATTCACAATGCCAACGGGTATCTGCTGGATCAGTTCCTCTGCGATGGCACAAACCATCGCAACGATTATTACGGTGGCCTCGTGCGGAACCGCGCCCGGCTCACGCTGGAAGTGACCGTGGCCGTCACCAAGGTGTGGGGTGCTGACCGTGTGGGCATCTGCTTCTCGCCAGGCGGCGTTATCAATGACATGCGCGATTCGAATCCGCTGGCGACGTTCAGCCATGTGCTGCACGAGCTGAATCGTTTCAACCTCGCCTACGCGCACTTGATCATGTCCACGGAAGATGATTTGCGGCAAGGCGCGGTCCCGGTGTCGCTGGTGGATCTGCGGCACGAGTTTCATGGGCCGTTGATTGTCGCCAATGACTTCACTTACGCGACGGCGACGCAGAGCTTGGAGGAGAACCTGGCCGATGCCGCGGCTTTTGGGCGATTGTTCATTGCGAATCCCGACTTGCCCGAGCGTTTCCGGTTGAAGGCGCCGCTGAACCCGCCGGACGAAACGACTTTTTATGGCGGAGCGGAAAAAGGTTGTACCGATTATCCGGCGCCAGACCCTTGGCTCTTTCAAAGACAAGGCGGGGAATGATGGGGTGGCAGAAGCCCGGCTCTTTCTCATTCGAACCGGCCGCATTGCTAACCGGTCGCCGCGAGAAAGATTTTGATGCGCGGCGGAGACAATGCAGAGGTTGGATTTTGATTCGGGTGGACAGTCGTTCTTTTAAACGGGTTGATTCTCCTCCCGTCCTCATCGGCGGCTGTCGCCCGAATCATAGCCGACGTAATTTCTTCCACATGGCCCGGTCAAGGCCGCCGAAGGGATCGTCCAGAATCAGGAGTTGCGGCGACTGCTGGAGGGTGCGGACGGGGACTATTGAGCGACCCGCCGGTTCGCCCTTTCATCGCTCCCCGGCTTGCGCTTCCAAACTGAGACCAAGGGTTTTCCCGGTGGCAGCAAGGAACCCCCTAGTCGCGGCCAGACTTTGCGGAGAGTAACAGTAATTATGAACATTATTCACGAACAGAGAGAGCAACGCGCAAACAATATTTTGCGCCGGGTTTTCAAAATCGCAGGACTGACAAAGATCGCACGCAATAAACAACCTGAAATGCCGCTCCGAGGCGGGGAGCTTGTTGCTGCGACAGCATGGCAAAATCGCGAAACCGTTCCGGCTGGTTCCCGGTCAAGAATCAACGGATGTTAAAATATGTCACTTTATCTCAGCCAAAGATGTTGGGGCCGATCATGCCTGCACTTGGCGGCGGCCATGCGCGCGGGCCACTGGCGCTGGCATTTCGCCGGCATCGGGCGGGAAATTTATTTCACGAGGTTGCCCGGAACGGACACACCACGGCGGGCGGCTGATTATAAAAAGCCGCTCGCCGGCGGTGGTTGAATGGTTGAAAACGGAAACGAAAATGATGAAACTCAAAGTACAATTTGGCCCGGAAACCCGATTTGACCAGCCGATCCGGCGCGCAACCCCAACCCGGGCGCAGCGGTCGCCAGGCATACGGGTTTTGTCGCGCACATTGGCAATGGCCGGACGTCTGAAGCCAACGTGTCCCGAATTGGCCAGTGGAATTTTTCCGGAAGACTCTAGCCCGTAGCCTGTTTTCCCTGCGGAAGCAATCCGGCCTGCATGGCAAAACGCACCAGCCCCGGAACATCATGGATGTTCAGGCGGTTCATCAATTTCATGCGATGGTATTCGATGGTCTTGGGGCTGACCTTCAGGATCACGCCAATTTGTTTGGTATTCTGGCCTTCGGCGATGAGTTGTAGAATCTCGCGCTGACGCGCCGTCAATTCTTCGAGCGGACCTTTCCGGTCGGCAATCGCTTGCAGGGGAATTTTTTTGAGCAACCGGGTGGTGATTTCCGTGCTCAGGTGAACTTCTTTGTTGACCACACGTCGCAGGATCGTCTCGGCCTGCTCGGTTCGCGTCTCGGCCTGCTCGGTTCGGATCTCGGCTTTTTCCGTCCGCGTCTTTGCCAATTCCGTCCGGGTTTCAGCCTGTTCCGTGCGCGTCTCCGCCGATTCTGTCCGGGTCTTGGCCTGCTCCGTGCGCGTCTCCGCCTGTTCCGTCCGGGCTTCGGCCTGCTCCGTCCGGGCCTCAGCCTGCTCAATCCGCGTCTTGTTGCCGGTCACGCCCGCATGGTGATCAGTTTTCTCCATTTCGCATCCACCACAAATCACGGTTTAAAGCATCGGTTGGCATCAGACGGTTGATGTGTTTGCTGGTGGCTTGCCGCGTGAAACCGCAAGGCCTTTTACGCGGCTGGGCTACCCAATCCGCGGGACGCGGATGTCGCCGGAGTGATTGAGAATGCCAAAGGCAAACAACAGCCACACGACGACGCAAATCACCACGACGACGTTGAGAATTTTCTTAATCTTTCCGTCCATCGGGATAAAGGTGTTGACCAGCCAGAGCAGCACGCCGATGACGATCAGAGTGACGGCGAGAGAAATCAGTGACATAGATTGCCTCCATTTTGGATGAGTGTTTTATTATTCATGCTGTGAGCCTAAGCCGAAGAGCGGGTGGGCGCTATGGGGTGTTACCCTACCAGAAATTTCCTGAAGCCAGCTTCCGCCGCATCAACCATCAATCAAGCATTGACCGCCAGACCTTCTTCCAATTCGTTCGTTCGAGGTCATCAAGTTGGAAGTCAATCGTTTGGGCTGTCGCATCCAACCAACGCAGCACGGGTCTGCCTTGATTCAAGGTGATTCGGCATGTTTTCATGGCAACACCGGCATCGCCGGGGCGAAGGCCAACCATTTCGGCTTGGCTGGAATGAGCTTCAAGGAGGGGGTTCATAGGATTGCAAATTGGATCGAGACTCCGCTAAAAAATCACAAAGCGTTGTGGTCCGCGAAACTCAACCGGATGCGCCTTGAGGGCGAGCCGCACAAACCCGCCGGCCTTGTATTTGCCGTGGGCATCGTAAACGCTAGCGATGAACTCGCCCATCGCCAGCGCCTTCCGCTTGTGATCGGTCTTCATGACATGAGTATAGGCCGCGATACCGCACGGGCGCTATGGGGTGTTTCCCTACCGGATATTTCATGAAACCAACCCTGGCGGACAGGCTGGGATGAATTACCGGAGAGTGTCATCACCCACGAATGGACGCGATCCGCGTTCGGTGGCCGAACTGGCCTTCGGTGAAACCTCGAGTGGCGCCGTGGAGTTCTGCGCACCGGCCTTCCTGAAGATTTCGTTCGCCGGGCAATTCCTGGATCGTCTGGCCAACAGCGCCGCAAGGAAAAAGAGCGCGGAGTCAATCGCGAGATTGACCAGTCCGATATGTTTGCCGCCAATCGTCCCAAAGCAACCGCATTCAATGTTCAATCCTCGCGCGAGAGCCGACATGATGACGGTAAAGAACATCACCGTCAGGCCGGTGATGACGAGCGCGGCCGACCTCAGCCAAATGCCCGCCAGCACAAACGAGCCGGCCGTGACTTCGATCCAGGGAATCAAGATCGCCACCAGGTTGATCAGCTCGTGAGGCACCAGCCGATAGTTGCTTACGTCCAGGACGAACTTTGCCGGGTCGGCAATCTTGAGCACGCCCGCGAATACAAACGCCCCGCCCACGAGCAAACGCAGAATCCCGTTGATGCAGCACCCAATCGGCGGCGATTTCATTTTTGACCTCCCGGGGTCGTCGGCAGACCCGCCTGGCGCCATGCGGTCCAACCATCGAAGAGCAGATGCGTGTTCGTGTAACCGAACTGGCGCAAATTTTCGGCCAGACGTTGGCTGAGGTCGCATTCCGGGCCGTCGCAATAGAGGACCAGCGGCGACTCCCGCGTCAGCATCGGCGCAATTTCACCGAAGTGTTGCGCGAACGATAGCGCGGGCAGATTCAGCGCGTTCCCGATATGGCCGGCGGCGTAGTCCGCCGGTTCGCGGGCATCCAGGAAGAGGGCGCCGCCGCGGTGCCAGAGCTGCTTTGCCTGGTCGAGCGCGATGAATGCCTCAGCTTTCTGTGTCTGCTTGGGCGGGGTAATCAACGGCAGCCCTCGCGGCGAGATCTGATTGCCCGCCAGCCCCGCGCCGATGCCGAAAAAAACGATGGCCAGCGCCCGCGGCAGCGATGCTCTCAGCCAGGCACTCACGGTTTGAATACATTGACGATGACCGGCACTTCAATCTTGGGTTGCGCTGCCACCGAGGTTTCAAAAGACACGTTGCCGCTGATGGTGCTCGCCGGCACCTCGACCAGCTTGGCGACCACTTCATAGACCCTGCCGTCCTCCTTGGACGCCATTTCAAGCTTGATGCCCTTGATCGAGCTTTGCGGATTCTTCAACTCAATCGCCTTGCCGGCAGCCGACCTAATCGTCACCCGCTGTGTGATCTGCGCCTCCGGGCGCTCCGCCGACGTATTCGTCGTGGCGGTGATGCTCCAATACAACGCTTCCGGATTGAGCGAGACTTCGCCCGCAATCTGGCCGTAGAGGTAAATGCTGGATACCGGCGTGTTCGTCTGGTCGGCGGCATAGACCTGGATGAATTCGTTGAAACGGCGCGGCGGTCCATCCCGTTGAATGGTGACGTGAATGCGCGCGGTGGTATCGTCCGCCTTGGCGCCCGGCTCCACTTTCGCCGTGATCCAAGGCTTGGAGGCGTCGAGCCTCACAATGCGGAGCGGCTTTCCGTCTGTGCGGGTAATGGTGGTGAATTGGTCTGTATCATTCACGTCAAACGCCAGTTGGGGGGCGAGCGTCATTGGATTGATGTCGTAGAGCGGCGTGTAATCCACCTTGATGGTAAGCGAGACTTCGGGAGTCCGCGGATCGTTTGATTTCACCGTGATCCGCTTGTCAAGTTGTGCCTTGACCTGGCCGAGATGCAGGGTAAAGGGCAACTCGCCGGTTTCACCCGGCTGGAGCGTGTCCGGCTTCAACTCGGCGACCGTGCAGCCGCAGGATGGCTTGGGCGGTTCCAGTTTGAGAATGCCGTCGCCGATGTTCTTGAACTTGAAGACGCCGGAAACGGTTTCGACCTGCGAGGTCTTGCCAAAGTCGTAAACCGTCTGGTCAAACTGGATTTTGGGCGTGCCCTCCGCCTGAGCCGCAACGCACATTGCGCCCACCCACAGTGCCGCCGCCAAAAGGGTTGGTGTTTTTTTCATAAGTGTTGATGTTTTATAATTGCTGGTGCTTGCTTTTCTCAAAATCCCAGCCGAAGGAAAGTTTCTTCGGCCGGGACGATCGCTCCCAGATCTGGGTTTATAATGGCGTGGACATGACCCGATAGAACCGCGACGGTTGAACGACGCCATTCGGTTCGGGATGTTGGATCGAAGCATTCATGATTTCTTTTTGCTTTCTATTTATTGCGAACCCGTGGCTGGCGCTGGCAGTAGCGCACTATCTGAATGGCTTTTTTGAAAAAGCATTCTGTTTCGCATGGCGCGATAATAAATGAAATCGCTTCAACCGGTCTATGGGGTGTTCACCCCATAAGAAATTTCCTGAATCCTGCCCCGGCGCCGGCGCCGGGGTGCCAGCGGCTCAATTGGGAGCGGGGGAAAAGCCGGATTTGCGATCCGTGACCACAGCGTGAAGCGCACGGCTTGCCCGGCGGGGAACAAAAGCGCGGCGGCGACCGTGCTTTGAGCGCGATAATTGCCGGGCCGGCAAACTAGACGTTTGCATCCAGGTTTTGGCGCACGGTTTGCGCGAGCTTGAACGCCTGAACCGGTTTGGCGAGAAAGTTGACGCCTTCCTCCAACGGAAAATCCTTGCCGGCGACTTCGGCGCTGTAACCGCTAACATAAATTACCTTCAATTTGGGATTTTCCCGCAAAAGCTGTTCGGCCAAATCCTTTCCCGTCATGCCGCCGGGCATGACCAAATCCGTCAGCAATAGATGGATTTTCTCGTGGTGCTGTTTCCAAACTTCCAGAGCTTCGACGCCGTTGATGGCTTCAAGCACGCGATAGCCAAGTTGCGACAGGGCTTTGTGCATGGAGGCGCGCAGGAATGCATCATCTTCAACGAGCAAAATCGTTTCATTGCCGCCGCGCATGGAAGTCAATGCGGGTGGCTCTGGTTCCTGCCGGGACATCCCGGCCAATCGCCGAACTTATGCGAATGTCATCAAGGTGTGGTGATGAACGCCCGGTAGAAGCGTTGAGTCACGGTTGCCGTTGCAGTGTCGTCGGTGAAAGTCCAAATGTTGGTGACCGGGGTATCCGTGGTGATCGTGTTCCAGTTCGGGGGGGACAGACCCGGGCTGGCTTGCAGCGTCAGGAGAAAATACGGCGTGGTTCTCAGGACGACGGTCGCGGAGTCGGGGTTGGTGGTCTTTCTGGAGATATTGGTAAATATGGGGGCTTCCGGCGTTGGCAGACTGCCGGCATCGCCATTGAATGTAACCGCTCCAACCTGTGCCAGCGCCCGGCCGTCCAGGGTTGAGCCGGTATTCATCGTGATGGAGGCATACGCCATTATGGTTCCCTTGAAGACTGAGGTTGTGCCAAGAGTCGCTGCACTGCCGACCTGCCAAAAGATGTTTCTAGCCTGTGCGCCGCCGGTCAGGATGATCTGGCACCCGTTGGCCACAGTGAGTGAGCTTGCCATCTGGAAAACCCAGACATCATTCGGACCACCATGAAGAGTAAGAACCCCGCTTATGCCATACGCGCCCGACGGGGATTGATAGACGCCAGGGACCAGGGTCTGACCGCTGAGGTCGGCCCCGGCATTGATCCCGCCGGGAAGTTGAGCCGGACTGGCGGCGATAATCGCGGCGTTCAAGTCAAGCTGTGCCTGGGCGGCGATCGGGCCGCCGTTGTATATTGTCCCGTTAATCTGTGCCGGTGGGATTCCCTGCGAACCAGCCGGAAATAACCCGACATCGCCATTAATAATACCTTCGCTCGTGGTGGTGATCGTTGACCCGGCAAGAATCGCGAAATGGGCGCACGATCCCAAGTCAACTGGTGCCGGACCTGCCGCCAACATCCGGTGTGGGACCATAAAGGCCGCCGCAAGGACAAGGCCCATCAGTATCTGTTTCGTTTCGTATAATTTAAGCGTCTTCATTTGTTTCCTTTTTGGTTTGGAATGTCATCAAGGTGAGGTGATGAACGCCCGGTAAAAGCGTTGGGTCACGTTTGCTGTTGCGGTGTGGTCGGTGAATGTCCAGGGGCTGGTGACCGGGGTATCCGTGGTGATCGTGTTCCAGTTTGGGGGGGGACAGGCCCGGACTGGCTTGCAGCGTCAGGAGAAAATACGGCGAGGTGCTGATGACGACGGTCGCGGAGTCGGGGTTGGTGGTCTTTCTGGAGATGCTGGTAAATATGGGAGCCGCCGGCGTTGGCAGACTGCCGGCATCGCCGTTGAATGTAACCCCCCCACTGAACGCCAAGGCTCTGCCGTCCATCGTGCTGCTGGTATTCATCGTGACGGCTATGTCAGCCATTATGGTCCCCTTGAAAACGGAGAACGTTCCTAGCACTGCCGAAGAGCTTACTTGCCAGAAAATGTTTCTAGCCTGTGCGCCGCCAGCCAGGATGACATGAACCCCGCTGGCCACTTGAAGATCGGCGCCGCACTGGAAGATCCAGACATCATTTGGACCGCCCATGAGCGTGACGTCCGTCTCTATAAAAGCCGTTTGCCCGGTCCCGAATTTATAGAGGCCAGGGGCGAGCGTCATCCCGCCGATATCATACCCGGTTGAAAATGCGACTCCGGGATTCAGTTTAGAGCCCGAAGGGACGGGGGTTCGTCCGGCGGCGTCGTTGATCGCCGTTGTCAAATCGCCTTTGGCCGCAGTCAACAGGGCAGGAGCGATCACCGCACATGCAGGTCCGGTGGCATCAACCGCATAGATAGTCCCATTCACTTGAGCACAGGTCGCGCCTATGGCAGACCCGCCGATCGGACTCGCGCCGACATCGCCATTAGAGCGTTTCCATAAATAATGTAGCGTATCCGGCATGTAAAAAGAAACCGCGGCAGTCTTCCGGGGTGACAGTGTCGAAGGCCGCGCCAGCGGCCTTGAACAGTTGGCGGGCATTGCGGGGATCACGACTTTTCAACCCCTGTTTGACCTTGCTCCACAGGTTTTCAGTCGGGTTGAAGTCCGGCGAATACGGCGGCAGATAGTCCAGCCGCGCCCCGGCCGCCTCAATGGCCTCCAAGACGCCCGCCACCTTGTGCGTGGACAGATTGTCCAAGATGACCACGTCATCGCGTTGCAGCACCGGCACCAGCCCTTGTTTGACCCAGGCTAAAAACAGTTCGCCATCCATCGGCCCCTCAAACAGCCAAGGGGCTTGCGGCCCCTGGAGCCGCACGGCGGCAATCATGGTGGTCGTCTGATAATGTCCCTGCGGCACGGGACAGACCAGCCGCTGGCCGACCGGGCTGCGCCCATAACGCCGGGTCATTTGCGTGTTGGCTCCGCTTTCATCCAAGAACACCAGTCGCTCCGCCGGCACGCCCGCCAGCCGCTGTGGCCACTGCCTTCGTTGCTCCGCCACGTCGGGCCGCGACTGCTCGGCGGCGTGCAGCGTTTTTTTTACAGCTCAAGCCCAGCCGGGCCAGCCACAGATCCATGGTGGAGGTGGGCCGCTTGAATTGCGCGCCCAGTTCGGCCAGCGTCGCGTCGGGTTGCCGGGCGACCAACGTTTGCAAGCGCTCCCGGCGGCGGACCGTCAGCAGCGTCTTGCGGCCACACCGGTGAGTTTGGGGTTCCAGCGTCCCGCGGGCTTTGAAGTGCTGGCGCACCCGCCGCACCGCGGCAACACAGTAGCCGAGGCTGTCGGCAATTTCGCAGGTGCTTTTGCCCTGGCCGTAAAGATGAAGTATCCGCTCACGCACCGGAACCGGAATGGCTTTCATGCCAAAACCCTGCCACATCAGCAGCTGCCTTGCAAGCTACATTATTTATGGAAACGCTCTAATGGCGCCTCCTCCCGTGGTGGTGATCGCGGCCCCGGCCAGAATCGCGAAATGCGCGCACGATCCCAAGTCAACCGGCGCCGGTCCTGCCGCCAACGTCCTGTGTGGAGCCATCAAGGCCGCCGCAAGGACAAGGCCCACCAGCATATATTTCGTTCCGTTTGCTTTAATTGTCTTCATTTGATTCCTTTTCGGTTTGTGCGATTCCGTGACTGGCGCTGGCAGTACCAAACTGTCTGAATTGCCATATTGAAAAAGCATTCTGTTTCGCATGGTGCGATAATAAATGAAATTGCTTCAACCGGTCTATGGGGTGTTTCCCTATGGGGTGTTCACCCCATAAGAAATTTCCTGAATCTTGCGCCGACACCGATGCCGGGGTAGCCGTGGCTCAATTGGGAGCGAGGAAAAAAACCGGATTTGCGATTCATGGCCACGGCGTGAAGCGCATGCTTGCCCGGTTGGGGAACAAAAGCGCGGCGGCAACCGCAGTTGGTGCGCAATAATTGCCAGGCATGCAAACTAGCTGTTTGCATCCAGGTTTTGGCGCACGGTTTGCGCGAGCTTGAACGCCTGAACCGGTTTGGCGAGAAAGTTGTTGCCTTCCTCCAACGGAAAATCCTTGCCGGCGACTTCGGCGCTGTAACCGCTCACATAAATTACTTTCAATTTGGGATTTTCCCGCAAAAGCTGTTCGGCCAAATCCTTTCCCGTCATGCCGCCGGGCATGACCAAATCCGTCAGCAACAGATGGATTTTCTCGCGGTGCTGTTTCCAAACTTCCAGAGCTTCGACGCCGTTGATGGCTTCGAGCACGCGATAGCCGAGTTGCGACAGGGCTTTGCACATGGAAGCGCGCAGGAACGCATCATCTTCAACGAGCAAAATTGTTTCATTACCGCCGCGCATGGAGGTCAATGTGGGCGGCTCTGGTTCTGGCCGGGACATCCCGGCCAGTCGCGGAAGATAAATGCGGAAGGTCGTCCCGTGACCGGCTTCGCTGTAAACATGGACCCAGCCTTGATGCTGTTGCACGATGCCAAAAACGGTGGCCAGTCCGAGGCCGGTGCCCTTGCCGACGTCTTTGGTGGTGAAGAACGGCTCGAAAATTCGCGGCAGGTTTTCCGCGGGAATGCCGCAACCGGTATCGCTCACGCTCAAGCAGACAAAGGAACCGGGACGGGCCTGGGCTGATTGCCCGCGGACCGATTCATCGAATTCCGCGGTGGAGGTTTCAATGACCAGCCGTCCGCCCTTGGGCATGGCGTCGCGGGAATTTACCGCGAGATTCATCAGCACCTGATCCAGCATGCCCGGGTCGGCGTGGATGAACAGCGGTTGCATGGCAAATTTGAACTGCATTTTGATGTCTTCGCCGAGGATGCGCCACAGCATTTTGGTCATGTTGCTGATGGATTGGTTCAAATCCAAATCGCGCGGTTGCAAAACTTCCTTCCGGCTGAACAAAAGCAACTGGCGGGTGAGCGCGGCGGCGCGCTGGGCGGCCGCGCCAATCTCCCCGGCAAAATCCAACTGGGCCGGGGAAAGATTGCCGCCGGACTTCAACAAATCGGACTGCATTTGGATGACCCCCAGAATGTTGTTGAAATCGTGCGCCACTCCGCCGGCCAACTGGCCAATGGCATCCATCTTTTGCGACTGCCGAAACTGTTCTTCCAGACGCTTGCGTTCGGTAATGTCGCGAAACGTCCAGATTCGTCCGTAATGTTTTCCCGCCTTGTCGCGGACGGGTGACGAGTAGCGTTCCAGAGCCGTTCCATCAATCAACTCCACTTCATCCCGGCTGACCTCGTCGGGATGGGAATAAAGGGAGGCAACCTTGTCCGCGGACTGCTGGGGATTTTTCGTCTGGTTGGTGATGAATTGAATCTGCGCGGCATCATCTTTATTCCCGGCGATGGGCGGGGGAATTTTCCACAGCTCGTTCAGGCGCTGGTTCTGGAGAATTTTCTTTCCCTGATTGTCCACCACCAAAATGCCGTCGAGGGCGGAGTCCACCTGTGCTTCCAGGAAAGCGGTTTTCCAGCGCAATTCTTCCTCCGCCCGTTTGCGCTCCGTGATATTGCGGATGTTGCATTGGATGAGCCGCTTCTGGTCCACGAGATAGGCATTGCTGATGAACTCGACCTCGACCCGCCGCCCGTCTTTCGTCTCCAAGGGCAGGCCCTCGTAGCGAATTCGGTCGGCGTGTTGCAATTCAGCGAAAGCGATTTTGGAAGCCCCCGCGCCTTTGAAGGGGCCGATTTCCCACAATTTCCTCCCCAGAAATTCTTCCTGCGAATAGCCGAGCAAATCTTTCATGAACGGGTTGGCGTCCACCACCTGCCCGGTGTCGGCGTCGAGAATAAGTATGCCGTCCTGCGCCGTTTCAAACAGCCGCCGGTAACGGAGTTCGGAGGCGCGGATCGCCTGCTCGCTCTGCGTCTCCGCCTGTGCCGCCCGCGCCTTCGCTTCCAGGTGCAGCAGGCGGACTTCGAGCAGGTTATAGACTCGCATCAATACCTCCGCGAGATCGAACGGTTTGCTGACGAAATCCTTCGCCCCGGCTTTCAGCGCGCGCAGCTTGTGATCCGGCTGGGCGGTGATCACGAGAACCGGAAGATAGCCGTCGGTTTCGATGGCCTTCAAACCCTCCATTACTTGGAATCCATCCAGACCGGGCATCTGAAGGTCGAGCAGGATCAGGGAATAGCGGTTTTTGCGGTGCAAGTTGCAGACCTCGCGCGGATTTCTCGTGGACGCGATGGAAACGTAACCGGCGCCACGCAGCATTTGCTCCAGCAGGGAGACGTTGGCTTCCTGATCGTCAACGATCAGGATGCCGGCCTTGAGAATGTCCGATGAACGGATCATGGCATTCGTTCTGCGTCAGTTCCTGGCCAGCCGTTTTCTGCAAATTCCAGCGCCGTATTCAGCGTGTCCATGAACTCTTTGACTTTGATGGGTTTGGTGAGATAGCGGAAGAATCCCACCTCCAGGCCCGTCGCGATGTCGCGTGGCATGGCATTGGCGCTGAGGGCAACGACGGGGATGTGCGCCGTGGCCGGGTCTTCGCGCAGGATTTTCAAGGCTTCGATGCCGCTGATGCCAGGCAGGTTGACGTCCATCAGGATCACCTGCGGCTGAGCGGCGCGTGCAAGCTCGATGCCGAGGGTTCCGTTCACTGCGGTTAGCAGCCGAATGTCCGGGCAACGCGCAATGAGTTGCTCGACCAGCTTCATGTTCGCCGGATTGTCCTCGACATAAAGCAGGGTGCGCAGCGGCGCGCCATCCGGCAATTGCGGCCGGACCGAGGCCTCGACTTCGCAGTTTTGGATTTCAAGCTGGGGCGCCGCGGCCGAGATCAGTTCGCACCAGAACACGCTTCCCACCCCGACCGTGCTTTCCACGCCGAGGACGCCCGCCATCAGTTCGGCCAATCGCTTGGTCACCACCAGGCCGATGCCCGTGCCGGCCACGCCGCCGGCTTCCTGGCCGAGCCGGTTGAACGGCTGGAATAGTTGCGCCAGCTTTTCCGGGGGCAATCCCGCGCCGGTATCCGCGACGCTGATGCGAATGCGTTCCGGGGCGCTCACGGTGCAATCCACGATGATGGTTCCCCCCTCCTTGTTGTATTTGATCGCGTTGGAAAGCAGGTTGATGACAATCTGCTTCAAGCGGATCCGGTCGGCCATGACGAACAAGCCAACGTCGAACCGGGGAAAGGTCATGCTGATCCCGCGCTGTTGCGCCTGCGGCTCCATCATGGCCTGGCATTCGGACATGACCTCGGACAACGACACCGATTCCGACGACAGCGACACCTTCCCGGATTCGATCGCGGCGAGATCGAGGATTTCGTTGATCAGCTTCAGCAGATGCCATCCCGCCTGGAGAATCTGGGCAATGCTTTCCGCCTGGGAATCCGTCGGCAACGGGTCGGCTGATTCCATCAGTTGGGCGAAGCCGAGGATCGCATTGAGCGGGCTGCGCAGCTCATGGCTCATGCTGGAAAGAAAATCCGATTTGGCGAGGTTGGCTTTCTCCGCCACCGACCTGGCGCTCTCCAGCTCGACGTTTTTATCCTGCAGCACCTGATCCAGGCGTTTGCGTTCGGTGACGTCGCGCGCCGCGGCGAACACGCCCTGCAGCTTCCGGTCCCGGTCGTAAAAGGTGGTTGCATTGTAGGAGACCACTGTTTCCTTGCCGTCCCTGGCACGCGCGGTAAGCTCGTAGTTGGTGACCTTCTTTTCACTCAGCACCAGCTTGATGCCTGCCTCGGCCCGCTCCGGATCGGTGAAGTAGTTCTTTGAACGGCGCGCCGATCAGTTCGTCGCGCGTGCAGCCGGTGAGCGCCTCCATCTGCTTGTTGACATCGGTGATGATGCCGAGCGGATCGGTCGTCATCAGCGCGTCGATGTTGGATTCGATGAGCGAGCGCGTGTAGAACTGCTGGTCGCGCAGGCGCTGATCGAGCTTCTTCTGCTCGGCTTCGACCTGCTTGCGCGCGGTATTGTCGGTGCCGATCAGCAGATAGCCGATGATTGCCTCCTTGAGCATCGCGCAGCGCCGTGACCGACACGATGGCCGGGAAGCGGCTGCCATCCTTGCGGATGTAGGTCAGCTCGTAGATGTCCTCGATGCCGCGCGAGGCCTTGAACACCAGCGCCTCGAAGCCCGGCGTGATCGGCGTGGCAAGCTCGACGCTCAACGCCTTGGCGCGCGCGATCACTTCCTGCGGGTCGGAAATGTCGGCCGGCGTGATCTTGTTCATCACGTCGGCGGCCGCGTAGCCCAGCATGCGCTCGGCGCCGACGTTGAAGATCTGAATGACGCCCTTCGCGTCGGTGGCGATGCTCGAGAAATTGGCGCTGTTGAAAATCGCGTTCTGCAGAGCCCCCGCCTTGAGCAGCGCCTCTTCCGCCTGCTTGCGCGCGGTGTTGTCGGTGCCGATCAGCAGGTAGCCGATGATTGCGTCCTGCGCGTCGCGCAGCGCCGTGACCGACACGACGGCCGGGAAGCGGCTGCCGTCCTTGCGGATGTAGGTCAGCTCGTAGATGTCCTCGATGCCGCGCGAGGCCTTGAAGACCAGCGCCTCGAAGCCCGGCGTGATCGGCGTGGCAAGCTCGACGCTCAACGCCTTGGCGCGCGCGATCACTTCCTGCGGGTCGGAAATGTCGGCCGGCGTGATCTTGTTCATCACGTCGGCGGCCGCGTAGCCCAGCATGCGCTCCGCGCCGACGTTGAAGATCTGAATGACGCCCTTTGCGTCGGTGGCGATGCTCGAGAAGTTGGCGCTGTTGAAGATCGCGTTCTGCAAAGCCCCCGCCTTGAGCAGCGCCTCTTCCGCCCGCTTGCGCGCGGTGTTGTCCGTGCCAATCAGCAGGTAGCCGATAATTGCGTTTTGCGCGTCGCGCAACGCCGTGACCGACACGACCGCCGGGAAGCGGCTGCCATCCTTGCGGATATAGGTCAACTCGTAGATGTCTTCGATGCCGCGCGAGGCCTTGAACACCAGTGCCTCGAAGCCCGGCGTGATCGGCGTGGCAAGCTCGACGCTCAACGCCTTGGCCCGCGCGATCACTTCCTTAGGATCGGAAATGTCGGCTGGCGTGATCTTGTTCATCACGTCGGCGGCCGCGTAGCCCAGCATGCGCTCGGCACCGACGTTGAAGATCTGAATGACGCCCTTCGCGTCGGTGGCGATGCTCGAGAAGTTGGCGCTGTTGAAAATCGCATTCTGCAAAGCCCCCGCCTTGAGCAGCGCCTCTTCCGCCCGCTTCCGCGCGGTGTTGTCCGTGCCAATCAGCAGGTATCCGATAATTGCGTCTTGAGCGTCGCGCAATGCCGTGACCGATACGACCGCCGGGAAGCGGCTGCCATCCTTCCGGATGTAGGTCAGTTCGTAGATGTCCTCGATGCCGCGCGAGGCCTTGAACACCAATGCCTCGAAGCCCGGCGTAATCGGCGTGGAAAGCTCGACGCTCAACGCCTTGGCGCGCGCGATCACTTCCTTCGGGTCGGAAATGTCGGCTGGCGTGATCTTGTTCATCACGTCGGCGGCCGCGTAGCCCAGCATGCGCTCCGCGCCGACGTTGAATATCTGGATGACGCCCTTCGCGTCGGTGGCGATGCTCGAGAAGTTGGCGCTGTTGAAAATCGCGTTCTGCAAAGGCCCCGCCTTGAGCAGCGCCTCTTCGGCCTGCTTGCGCGCGGTGATATCACGTAAAATGCCGGTGAAGTAACGCTGGCTGCCCAGCCGCATTTTGCTCATCACCAATTCCAACGGGAAAATGCTGCCATCCTTGCGCCGGCCCACGACCTCGCGGCCGAGGGCGACGGCGCGCGCCTCACCATCGCCCGCACTGAAATACTCGAGTGAACCATTGCGCGAGTCCCCATCAAGCTCGGGTATCAGCAGACTCACGTTTTGTCCGATGAGTTCGGCTGCGGAAAAACCAAACATTCGCTCAGTGGCCGGGTTAACGGTCTCGACCATGCCGCTGCTGGCATGGAGGGTGATGATGCCGTCCACCACGGTATTGAGAATCGTCTGGATCAGCGCGGCATTGTCGCCAAGGGCCTGGTGCGCCGCATATTCTTTGGTGACATCGCGGAACACCAGCACGGCCCCGAGCACCTTGCCATCGCGATCACGAATGGGCGCGCAACTGTCGGCAATGGCGCACTCGCTGCCGCCGAGCGCAATCAATATGGTGTGGTTGGCCAGGCCGTGTATCGTGCCCTGCGCCAGGGTTTCCTTTACCGGGATAATGGCGGGTTGGCGGGTTTCCTGGTTGATGATGTGAAAAATCTCGTCCACCGGACGGCCAGTGGCTCGCGCCTGCGTCCAACCGGTGAGCTTTTCGGCCAGGGGATTCAGGCGCGTCACACGCCCTTCGGCATCGGTGGCTATCACTGCATCGCCGATGGAGTTGAGCGTCACGGCGAGCTTTTCCTCGCTGACCTGCAAGGTGACGTTGGCCTGCTGCAGTTGTTTATTCGTCGCCTCCTGTATCTCGAGCAAATGCCGGGTTTCGAGATAAACCAAATTCTTGAGCCGATGCTGTGCTTCTCGATAAATCAAACAGGCGAACGAAATTGAAAACAGCAGCATAAACAGGCTGGCGATGACGATGATGGCAAACAGATGCCGCATGTTCGATTGGAACTCTGCTTCGTGCCGCGCCAGCGTGTCTTGCTCCATCTGGATGAAGCTGCCGATCCCGGCACGAATCGAATCCATCAATCGTTTGCCCTGGCCACTGCTTACCACCGCTATTACGGCGGTCATGTCATTGTTGCGGCGCAACTCAATGACCCGCGACAATTCCGCCAGTTTGGCATCCACCAATGGAACCAGCGCGTCCAGGTTTTTATGGGCGGTACTGGTCAGGGTAAGTTGACGCAATTCTTCCAGATGACCACGAACGCCATCACGCACCGCCAAATACGGTTCTAAAAAGGCCTCGTCACCGGTCAGTGAATAACCGCGCTGACCGGTCTCGGCATCTCTCAATGCAGACAGCAAAGCGTCCGCGCGGATTATTAAATCGTCGGTGCGTTCCCGCGCCCCGGCTGCTTCTTTGATTTGTCTGAAAGCCGAGAACGATGGCATCACCACCAGCGCCGCCAGCAGGACCGCTATAGCCAGCGCAGCAACCGCTCTATGAGTGGCTTTCATGGACAATTTGCTCGCGCTGCGTCATCCGCCCAAGTGATGCCTCAGACAGGCGACCACTTCCGTCAGGACGACCGGCTTGGCCAGAAAGGATTGCCCCCCCACCTGCCCGCCACCCGCCTTGACTTCTCCTTTCGTGACGGCCGCCGTCAGAAACACAATCGGCACGGCTTTCCATTTGGGATCGGCCTGAAAACAAGCGGCCAATTCCCCTCCATCCATGCCCGGCATCATCACATCCAGCAGGATTAAGTGAGGTTGAAATTCCTCCGCCGCAGAGAGCGCGGCCCTGGCGCTATTTTCCTCCCTGACCACGTAATCGTTGGTCCGTTCCAGGTAAAGTTTCATCAGCCGGGTATCTCTGGCCTGGTCGTCCACAACCAGGATGCGTTTCTTTTCGGTTTTCATAGTCGTTTTTATATTCACACTCATATTGTCACCTCGAATTGTTCGGCGCCTCAACGGTTTGAAGGGCTTGCCCGCCGGTTCCTCGCCGTCGGGCAGCAGTCACAGCGGCGGCGGGTTTGTCTGCTCCATTTGCGTCTCGTTGTCAGCCACGTTCCCGTTTTGATGATCGCTGCTCATGATTCTGTCCCCGCCCATTTCATTTCCCCGCAAACTTTGGCTTGCATGAGCCAAAAATTTTGGGAGTCATCATGTGATAATATGCAGAAAAATACGTAATCGCTATGGGGTGTTCACCCCATCTGTGATTTTCGTGAAGCCAAAGGTTTTCTGCGCGGGGTCGGAATTCGCTGCGTTCGGTTGATCCAGCACTTCCCGCACTTTGCGGGCGAGAGTCGCCGGCGTATAAGGTTTGGACAGGAATTCGGCTCCGGCCTCAAGCATTCCGTGATGCGCAATGGTGGCGTCCGTGTAGCCTGAAGTGAAGATGACTTTGATGCCGGGGTAGGTTGTTTTCAGCCACTCCGCCATCACTTTGCCGCCCATCAGCGGCATGATGACATCGGTAACCACCAAACGAATCGGCGCTCCCTTGTGTTCCCGCGCCACGCGCAACGCATCCTGGCCGTTCGAGGCCGAAAGCGCTTCATACCCCTGGGCTTTCAATGCCCGGCAAGTCAGATGCCTCAAGGGTGGCTCGTCTTCCACGACCAACAGCGTTTCGGTTCCGCGCGGAACCGGCCCGGCTTTGACAGACTGCGCCGCGGCGTCCAAAGGTTGATCCACTCGCGGAAAATAAACCTTGAAGGTCGTGCCCCGGCCAACCTCGCTGTAAATGCCGATATGACCGCCGGATTGTTGGACGATGGTCTGGCAGGTCACCAAACCCAAACCGGTGCCCTTGCCCAATGGCTTCGTCGTGAAAAACGCCTGAAACAAGTGCGCTTTGACTTTCTCGGTCAAGCCGGTTCCCGTGTCACTGACACTGAGCATCACGTGGTCGCCGGGCATGGCACCGGGGTGGGTGCGCGTGTAGTTTTCATCAAGCGTGACCTGGTTGGTGGCGATGGTGAGCTTGCCGCCGTTGGGCATGGCATCGCGGGCATTGACGACCAGATTCATCAGCACCTGCCCGACGTGCCCGGAGTCGGCCTTGATGCGTCCGGTTTGTTTTCCGGGAACAATGGTCATTTCGATGTTCTCGCCAATGAGCCGCCGCAGCATTTTATCCAGGCCCTTCACCACGTTATTGAGGTCGAGCACGACGGGTTGCACCGTTTGTTTGCGGCCGAAGATGAGCAGTTGCTGCGTCAACCCGGCGGCACGCTCCGACGCGTGCCGGATATCCTCGGTATGTTCCCGCAGCGGGCTGTCCGGGCCAAGCCCGGACATGATCAAACCGTTGTTCCCCATGATGACCCCGAGGATGTTGTTAAAGTCATGAGCCACGCCGGCGGCGAGCTGGCCGATCACTTCCATTTTTTGCGCGCTGATAAACTGCCCCTCGAGCCGCTTGTTTTCGGCGCGCGTCTCGACTTCCTGCATGGCGCGGCGCACCGCCGGACCGAGCCGGGTGAGGGATTCCTTCAGGACATAATCCGTCGCGCCGCTCTTGAGCGAATCAACGGCCCGTTCCTCGCCCAGTGTCCCGGACACCATGATGACCGGCAGGTCCGGCCACCCGGCGTGCGCGATTTTCAACGCGGACAACCCGTCAAACGCGGGCAGCGTGAAATCCGAAAAAATCAGGTCAATGCCGCCGTGTTCGAGTGCCGCCACAAAATCATCGCGGCTTGACACGCAGGTGGTCGCGCAAGTGATGCCATCGGCTTCCAAGGTGGCTTGCACGAGCGCGGCATCGTTGGGATCGTCTTCCAGGTGCAGGATGTGGAGCGGGGATTTCATTGTTTAACCTTTCCGGGTAAAGTTCCATTGCCGCTTTGAACTCCGGCTTCCTCTGCCCAGGCGGGGGGCGGCGGTTCATCCAGCACTTCCCGCAATTTGCGCGCCAGCGCAGACGGCGTGAACGGCTTTTGCAGCAGCTTCACGTCGTGGTTCAACACGCCTTGATGGATGATGGCATTCTCGGTGTAGGCGGAGGTGAAAAGAATCCGGATGTGCGGATATAACGCCCGCACGCGGTCAGCCAGTTCCTTGCCGCTCATGTGCGGCATGACAACGTCGGTAAACAACAAATCAATGTGTCCGTTGTCGCGCTGTTGTTTAAGGCTCAAGGCTTCGATGCCATCGGCCGCCGCCAAAACCGTGTAACCCAGCCGTCTTAACATGGTCGCCGCCATCTCGCGCAAGGCGGGATCGTCCTCGACCAGCAGAATGGTTTCCGTCCCGCGCTGCAAATCAGGCGAGTCCAGACGTTGAATGGGAATCTTCGGCGCCGGTTCAACCCGCGGTAGATAAATTTTGAAGGTGGTTCCCCGGCCAAATTCGCTATAGACGGTGATATGACCGCCGCTTTGCTTGATGATGCCGTAACAGGTGGACAATCCCAAACCGGCGCCCTGGCCAACGCCTTTGGTGGAAAAAAACGGCTCAAACACGTGCGCTTTCACTTCCGCACTCATCCCCGTGCCGGTGTCCGTGATCGCCAGCATCACGTAGTCGCCCGGTTTCAATTCCGGATAACGGCCCACGCTGTCCTGGTCGAACGAGACGTTCGCGGTTTCCAACGTGAGTTTGCCGCCGCCGGGCATGGCATCGCGCGCGTTGATGGCCAGGTTCATGATGACCTGTTCAATCTGTCCGGCATCCGCCCGCACCGCTTGCAGGTCGGGAGCGGGGACGATCCGCGTATCCACGTCCTTGCCCATGAGATGTTGAAACACGCCTTCCATGTCCGTGATGACCTGGTTGAGATCGAGGGTTTCCGGTTGCAGAAATTGCTTGCGGCCATAGGCCAGGAGTTGCCGGGTGAGCATGGCGGCCCGGCCGGCGGCTTTGCTGATTTCGGTCGCGTTATTGGCCAGCGGACTCTCCGCGGGAAGATCGTTGAGCAGAAATTCACTGTGGCCGATGATGGTCGTCAGGATGCTGTTGAACTCGTGCGCGATGCCGCCCGTCAGTTTGCCGACGGTTTCCATTTTCTGGGATTGAAGCAACTGGG
>CAVWTU010000002.1:0-416153 GCA_963758055.1 uncultured Solirubrobacteraceae bacterium | reverse complement strand
CTCCCCCTGCAGGCCTGGCTCAGTTATTGCTCACCGGCTGGGCGGCGCCCGGGAACTTTTCTGCCCCGTCCGGACAATAGGCAGCGATGGGCAGCCCCGCCGCCGAACCCGGAACGCCCGACAGCGCGCCGCCCGACAGTGCTGCGTCTGAGAACCGGCCGTCCGACAGCGCGACGATCGCCGGCTCGTTGCAGCGCCCGGAGCGGTTCGGGGCGATCTTCGACCGTCATTACACGGCTGTTCACCGCTACCTCGCCCGCCGTACCGCCGGCGCCCAGGCCGATGACCTCGCATCGGCGACGTTCGTGATCGCCTTCGAGCGCCGCTGCAGCTACCGGCCGCAGTCCACGAGCGCCAGGCCATGGCTGTACGGCATCGCCGCGAACCTGCTTCGTGAGAGTGGCCGGGCCGCGCGTCGCGACGGCCGGCTTGCGCTCCGTCTGACCACCGAGCTGTCCACGTCGGCCGCTCACGACGATGCATCCGGCCCATCGACCGAGCGCTTGTCGACAGCACTCGCGGCCCTCGAGGCGGGCCAGCGCGACGCGCTCCTGCTGTACGCCTGGGAGGAGCTCTCCTATGAGGAGATCGCCGAGGCGCTCGAGATCCCGCTGGGGACGGTGCGCTCACGCCTCGCGCGGGCCCGCCGGCATCTGCAGGCAGAGCTCGGCGAGCCGAACCTCACAAGCGACCCCACGCCACCCATCGATACCGGGAGCACGAGATGACCCACGAGCTTGACCTGCTGAGACGTCACCGTTTCGAGCCGCCGGGGCCGAGCGAAGAGACTCGAGCGGCCGCCCGCAGCGCGCTCGCCGCAGCGATCGGGGCGGTGGGTGCAACTCCGACCACCCCCGCTGCGCGGGCGCACCCTCCCGCCCGCTCCGGCGGGCACCTCATGGGTCGGGGACCCGTTGCCCGGCTCCTGCTCGCAGCGGTGGTCGTCGGACTGCTCGCGGTGGGTGCGGACCTGCTGCGTTCAGGTCCCACGACGCCGCCCGCGCAGGCCGCCGGCGTGGTTCTCGAGCGACTCGCCCGGGCGGCCGCGAAGCAGCCTCGCACCGTCCCCGGTCCCGGCCAGTACCTCTACACCGCATCGCACTCGCTGACGGGATCCGACACGGTCCTGCAGGGCGGGCGCTATTGCCAGGCGCGGTACACGCAGTCCCGCGAGAACTGGGTCGCCGCCAACGGTGAAGGTCTGATCCGCGAGACCGATGGCCCCGCGCACTACGCCAGCAAGCACGAAGCTGCCGCCTGCGGAGCGATCCCCCAGGTCACCGGCACGAGCAACAGCTGGGCCGCGCCGCACTGCCTGTCGATCGATCCGATCCCGCTCAACGGTCTGCCGCGCGATCCGGCCCGGCTGCGCGCGCGCCTGCTCACGGGCAAGGTCGAGGGCGGGCCGCCCGGTCCCGCAGAGGCCTTCACCCAGGTCGGCGATCTGCTGCGCGAGACCGACGCGCCGCCCGCGCTGCGGGCCGCTCTGTACCGCGCCGCAGCGGGACTGCCCGGGGTCAGATCGCTCGGCACGGTGCACGATGAGCTCGGGCGCAGTGCGGTTGCGCTCGCGATCGACACCCATGGTGTGCGCCACGAGCTGCTGTTCTCGCTCGGCACGGGTCTGCTGCAGGCCGAACGCGACGTTCTCGTGGGACGCGTGGCCGGGGCCCACGCCGCACTCGGTTCCACGCTCGACTGGTCCGCCTACTCGCCCCCGAAGGTCGTGAACAGCCTCCCGGCTCCTTCGCCGCTGGCGCTCACGCCGGCGTGTGTGCGGGGCGGCGAGAGAGGGCTGTCCGTACCCGGGCGGCCCAACGACAGTGTCATGGTCGGCACCGATGGTGCCGTGCCAGCACGCTGATCCGCCGCCAGGCTAGTCGCCCGGCGCCCGGGTCACTTCCGTGGCGGCGAGGCCATGGCTGCCCGGCCACCAGGCCAGGAACCAGCCGTTGGCGCTGCTCGCCCTCACGTGCGTGCCGTTGGTGAGGCGGATCGTCACGCCCGTGACGCCGGCGCCCGTGCGCCCGACGACCTGCGAGAACCGCCGGGAGCCTTCATCGCTCGGGGTGGTGGTGCTCCCCGAGGAGGCGAGGGCGACGTGTCCCCGGGCGACGGGTGCCGGAGGCCGCACGCCGATCGCCATGCCGATCGAGGTCTGAAAGTGCCTGTCGGCGAAGCACGCGGCCACGGCCCGGCCGGCTCCGGCCTCGAGCACGATCATCGTGTAGGGCCCACGCGTGTCGGTGAGCACGGTCCGCCAGGCGCGCGCGGAGAGCTCGCGCAACGGCGAGGCTGGGCCGGGCGCCGCAGGCGCTTCGTGGGCGCGGCGGCGCGTCATCTTCAGTTGCGAGCGGCAGGCCGCGTCGGCTCTGGCCACCTGTCCGCGGGAGGCGCCCGTCGGGGTGGCCGACCAGCCCGCAAACGCGCGCGATGCGTCGGTGCCGGCCCGCAGGGCCAGGACGACGATCGCCACGGCCACCACCAGGCACGCGGTGAGGATTGGGAAGAGCGCGCGAGTGATCGGGCCACGCGGCCGGTAGTCGAGCGCGAGCAGCCTCGCGGTCGCGTCGGCGGGCAGCTCGGCCGCCTCCTCGGCCAGCGCCCGTCGCAGGTTCTCTTCGAGTTGGGGGTTCATCGCGTGGTCCTCCTCGCGCTCTCGGGTGGTTGCGCCGGCCTCGCGCCGGGCTCGAGCTCGCCGAGGGCTGCGCGGAGCCGCTCCAGGGCCCGTGACGCGCTGCTCTTCACGGTTCCCACCGAACAGCCGAGCAGGTCGGCGACCTCGGCCTCCGGCAGGTCGCAGAAGTAGCGCAGTACGAGCACCGCCCGCGCACGCGGCGACAGCTCACCAAGAGCACGGATGAGGTCCGTGCGCGCGTGCACCCGCGCGGTTGCCGCAACCGTGTGCGCAACGGTGTCGATGGGTACGGCCGTCGCCAGCTCGAGGCGCCGCCGCGAGCGTTGCCGGCCGCCGTCCAGCACGAGGCCGACCATCACGCGGCGCGCGTAGGCGCCCGGATGATCCATCGTCTTGACCCGCGGCCATTTGCGGGCCACGAGGAGCATGCACTCCTGCACGACGTCTTCGGCGTCGCCGCGGTCCCCCGTCATCAGGTATGCGGTGCGAAGCAGGCGATCGGCGTACGTCGCGGTGAAACGCTCGAACTCGCCCCGGGCCGCCGATCTCCCTAGGAGGTCCATTTCCGGCCGCCCGTCGGTTTCGCAGCGCTCACCACCCTCTAAACCCCTCCGAGCACCGAAAAGGTTCCAGCGGGCAGCGGTCCGCGCGGCCGGCGAAGGCCGCCTCCACCGGCGTTCGTGGGCGACAGCTTGTCGTCTGGTGGGTTACGAGCGCCCGAACCAGCGCGCCCGGCGAACCGCTCCGAACTGCTCCTTCTCGGCGGCGAACTCGCGTGAGGGCTCGTTGCGCCGGGCGTCGGGTGCATCGCCGCGGAGGAAGTTGACCTCGACCTTGCTGACGAGCCCGCCGCCGAACTCGGCGTAGCACACGCCCGCTCCCTCATACGGCGCCGGTGGCTCGGTGCCCGCGATCGTCGCGGCGATGTCGTCTGCCACCACCCGCGCGGCGGCCTCGGCGAAGATTCCCGCCTTGGGGACGTTCCGGGGGCCGCTGCACACGTCGCCGAGCGCATACACGCCGGGGAACCTGGTCCTGAGGTTGGACTGGTCGACCGGCACCCAGTTGTTCTCCACCAGGCCCGAGTCCGCGAGCACCACGGGCGCGCGATGGATCGGGATGCCGACGAACAGGTCGTAGGGCAGCGTCTCGCCACTCGCGAGCTGTGCCGACCTGGTCGCCGGGTCGATGCCCGTGACCAGATGCTCGGGCAGTTCCTCGACGCCGCGCGCGGCGAGCCCGTCACGGAACATCTGCGACACCTCGCCGGTGACCGGGACCGGACGTCCCATCGGGAAGGTCGTCGCCATCTGCACCGCGTCGCGGATTCCCCGCTGCTTGAAGTGCTCGTCGAGCATGAAGGAGCCCTCGAAAGGGGCCGGTGGGCACTTGAACGGCTGGCCCAGCACCGACACGAGCACTCGTCCGCCCGTGAAGTCGCCCAGCGCGTCGCGCAGCCGTTCGGCGCCGGCGAGCGAGTAGTACTCCTGGCCGCCCTCCTGGAAGCCCGGTGTGGCGGCGAAGTCGTAGTCGGCGCCGAGCGCCACGACGACGAAGTCGGCGTCATAGGAGCCGGCGTCGGTGCTGACACGGTGCCCGAGTGGATCGATGCCGGTGACCGTCTCGCGACGGAACTCGACGCCGTCCTTGACGAACTCGCGGTAGGGGAGCTTGATCTGCTCGGCGGACTGGCGGCCCAGCATCACCTCGAGCTTCGAGAAGCCGAAGAAGAACGAGTCGTTGCGGTCGATCAGCGTGACGCGGACCGCGTCCGCGCTCGTCTCCGACAGGCGGGTCGCGAGCTCCAACCCGCCGAACCCGGCTCCGAGGATCAGGACGTGCCTTTGCACGCGCGGCACGCTACTTCACCGCCTGCTCGCCATGCGGCCGGAGCAGCCGCTCGCACCGGTCGCCCGCCGTCCAGATAGCGTGCCACCGGCATGGGGCGGGGTGCGCTCAGGGGCGTCGTTGTTCAGATCTCGCGCAACCGCGCCCTCACGCGGCTGCTGAGCGCGTACGCGCTGCTGGTGATCGCGGAGTGTGGTGAGTGGCTCGCGTTGATCATCTACGCGTACGCCAGGGGGGGCGCCTCCTCGGCGGCCATCGTGGCGATCGTGCAGCTGATCCCCTCGATGCTGCTCGGGCCGGTGATCACCGCCCATCTGTCCCGGCTGGGGGCCGCGCGGCTGCTGCGGATGGGCTATGCGGCTTCGGTCGCGACGCTCGCGCTCTGTAGCGCGGCGATCCTCGCCGACGCGTCCTTCGTGGTCGTGTACGGCACCGGGATCGCCTTCGGGCTCGCGCTCAGCGTCGCCCGCGCCACGCACCCTGCGCTGCTGTCCCAGGTCGTGCGCCACCCGGATGAGCTGACCGCGGCGAACGTGGCGACGAGCTGGTGCGAGGCCATCGGGACGCTGCTCGGCCCGGCGCTCACGGGCGTGCTCGTCAGCGTCAACGGACCGGGCCTGGCCTGCGCCGTGCTCGCCGGACTGCTCCTGGCCACACCACTGCTGGTCGCCGTCGGTCCGCTCTCGGTCGTGGCGCGGGAAGAGGGGGCCGAGGAGGGCGCCCTCGGCGATCTGCTCGCGGCCGCGCGGGTGATCGCCTCGCGCCCTAGCACGCGCTCGCTGATCGCGTTTCCCGTCAGCTCGGCGGTGATAGAGGGCGCGATCGACCTGCTCGTGGTCGTGCTCGCGGTCCGCGTGCTGATGCTGGGGTCGGGCGCCGCCGGCTTCCTCAGCGCGGCCTTCGGCACCGGGGGGCTCATCGGTGGACTGGCGGCGATCGTGCTCGTGGGCCGCCGCCTGGCCGCCCCGCTGATGGTGGCGGCGCTGGTGGGGGCGCTCGCGCTCGCGGCGCTGGCGCTTTCCTCGACCGTGGTCGTCGCCGTCGTGCTGCTGGCTCTCGTCGGCGGGGCACGGACGGTTCAGGCGATCGCGGCGCAGACGTTGCTCCAGCGCTCCACGCCCCTGGAGGTGGTCGTGTGCGCGTTCTCGCTGGTCGAGTCACTGCGTGATGCCGGTCTCGCCCTCGGCGCGCTGCTGGTGCCGCTGCTGATCGGTATCGGCGGCGCCGATGCGGCCTTCGTCGGCCTCGCGGCCTTCGTCCCGGCAGTCGTGCTCGTGACGGCCAAACGCATCGTCAGGATCGACTCCGAGGCGACGATCCCCGTGGTCGAGATCGGCGTGCTGCGCAGGCTCCCGATCTTCAGCGCCCTACCGGCCGCCTCGCTGGAGACGCTCGCGCGCGAGGCGGGTTACGCGACCTTCGCGCGCGGCGCGGCCATCATCACCGAGGGTGAGGAGGGTGACAGCTACCACGTGATCACCCACGGCCGGGTGGAGGTCAGCAAAGACGGCCACGAGATCAGGCACATGGGGGTGGGGGAGGGGTTCGGCGAGATCGCCCTGCTGCACGCCGTGGCTCGCACCGCCTCGGTCCGCGCGACCGAGGAGACCACCGTCCTGAGCGTCGGGCGCGAGCCCTTCCTGACGGCCATGCACGCGAACCCCGCGAGCCACGCGGCGGGCATGCGAATCGCCGCCGAGCTGGTCGGGCAGGCGAACTGAGTCGGCAGGGCTGACGATATGCTCGAAGCACCAGGACCGCTCGGGGGCGGTCGTTCGAGAGGGAGGTTCCAGATGCCCGAGCTCACCGATCTGCAGCAGCGGACGCTGCGAGCGGTCTGCGACACGGTCGTCCCGTCGATCCCGCGCGCGCAGGACCCGGATGGCTTCTTCGCCAGGCGCGCAACCGACGTGGGCGCCGATGAGGCGCTGCTACTGGCGCTCGACGCGCTGCCACCGGAACAGGCCGCGGGGATGGCGCAGCTGCTCGACGCGCTCGCCGCCCAGGGCTTCAACGACGCCAGCCAGCTCTCGCGCGAGCAGCTTTTCACCAACGTCTCGCTGGCCTCGATGGAAGCCGCCGGCGGCATCGCCGCGCTCGTCGGCCTGACGCTGCTGTTCACCTACGCCAACGTGGATCCTCAGACGGGCAGGAACCCGGCTTGGGCGACGTTCGGCTACCCGGGGCCGATCGCGGCCCCGAAGGCGGGTGCTCCCAGGCCGATCGAGCCGATCGTCCCCGACGGGGACACCGTCATCGAGGCCGACGCGGTGATCGTGGGCTCGGGCGCGGGCGGTGGGGTGATCGCCGCCAAGCTGGCCGCGGCGGGCCTCAGCGTGGTGGTGCTCGAGATGGGCGGCTACCACACCGACGCGGACTTCAACCAGCTCGAGCTGTGGGCGTGGCAGAACCTCTACTGGCGCGGAGGCCCCAACCCGACGGCCGACCTGAACGTCACGCTGCAGGCCGGCTCGGGGCTCGGTGGAGGCACCGTCATCAACTGGACCAACTCGCTGCGCACGAAGGACTGGGTGCGCAGCCAGTGGGCCGAGGAGTACGGGCTCACGGACGTCGCCACCGAGGCCTTCGACCGCCACCTCGACGAGGTGTGGGAGCGGATCAAGGTCAACGACGAATGCTCGGAGTACAACAAGCCCACCCAGGCGATGGAGCGTGCCGCCGAGCGTCTCGGATGGTCGTTCGCGAGGATCAGCCGCAACTGGGATCCGGCCAGGCACGACCCCGCGATCGCGGGCTACATGGGCTTCGGCGACCTCTCGGGCGCCAAGCAGTCCACCGACCGCACCTATCTGCTCGACGCCGTCGAGAACGGCGCCCGGATCATGGTGGGCGCCTTCGTGGAGCGGGTGCTCGTCGAGGGCGGCAGGGCGGCCGGCGTGGAGGCGCTGTGGAGCGACCCGGCCGGGGCGAGCGCGCGTGTGACCGTGCGCGCCCCCCGGGTGATCGTGGCGGCGGGCTCGCTGGAGTCGCCCGCGGTGCTGCTGCGATCGGGGATCGGTGGCCCCGCGACCGGCGAGTACCTGCGCCTGCATCCGTGCACGGCCACGCTCGGCGACTACGGGGAGGACATGCAGGCTTGGTGGGGGGCGCCCCACACGGGCTTGATCAACGAGTTCGCGAACACCGGCGACGGCTACGGCTTCCTGATCGAGGGCGTCCAGTACACGACCGGCCTCGGGGCATCGGCGCTGCCGTGGACCACCGCCGCCCAGCACAAGGCAGCGCTGGCCGACTTCCGCGAGGCGGCCACCTTCATCGGCCTCGTGCGCGACCACGGGTACGGGCGCGTCACGATCGACGAGCAGGGGATGGCCGTGCCCTGGTATGAGATGACCGATCCCGTGGACCTGCGCAACACCGCGCACGCGCTCGAGGTCCAGATCCGGGCCCACGAGGCCGCCGGGGCGCGCCGCGTGTGGCTGCTCGCCCAGGGCTCGCCGGAGTGGCGGGTGGGCGACGACCTCGATGCCTTCATCGCCCGGGCGCAGCGGACCCCGGCCCGTGCCGGAGGCCTGCGCATGTTCGCCGCCCACCAGATGGGCTCGTGCCGCATGGGGCGCGACCCGCGGACCAGCGTTGCCAAGCCGAGCGGCGAGCTGCACGACACGCCCGGTGTGTGGATCGGCGACGCCTCGGCGTTCCCGACGCCCTCGGGCACCAATCCGATGATCACGATCATGGCGCTCGCCTCGCGAACCGCCGAGAACATCATCGAGGCCGCGGGCAGGACCGCGACCCCGAGCCGACAGGAGGTGACGGCATGACCACGACCCCGACGCTCGTCCAGCGCGAGGAGCTCTACATCGGCGGCGACTGGGTGAAGCCCACGTCGCGGGCCACGATCGAGGTCGTCAACGCGGCCACCGAGGAGGTCATGGGTTCCGTCCCGGAGGGCACTCCCGAGGACGTCGACCGTGCCGTGGCTGCCGCCCGCGCCGCCTTCGAGGACTGGAGCGCCACGCCGCTCGAGGACCGTGTTGCCCTGACGGCCGTCATCTCGGCCAAGCTGCAGGAGCGCCAGGGGGAGGTCGCCGGCCTGATCGCACAGGAGCTCGGCTCCCCGATCACGCTTGCGATGATGGTCCAGGCCGGCCTGCCGATCATGGACTTCGGCTCGATGCAGCACCTCGCCGAGCACATCCCCTGGGAGCAGCAGATCGGTAACTCGCTGATCGTGCGCGAGCCGGTCGGGGTGGTGGGTGCGATCACGCCCTGGAACTATCCCCTGCACCAGATCGCGGCCAAGGTGGCGCCGGCGATGGTGGCCGGCTGCACCGTCGTGCTCAAGCCGAGCGAGGTCACGCCGCTGAACGCCTTCCTGCTGGCGGAGATCTTCGACGACGTCGGGGTCCCGGCGGGAGTGCTGAACATCGTCACCGGCTACGGCCCCGTGGTCGGCGAGGCGATCGCCGCCCACCCCGGGGTGGACATGGTCTCGTTCACCGGGTCCACGCGCGCGGGCAGGCGCGTCAGCGAGCTCGCCGCGGCCACCGTCAAGAAGGTCGCCGTCGAGTTGGGTGGCAAGTCCCCGAACATCATCCTCGACGACGCCGACCTCGAGAAGGCGGTCGTCAACGGCATTCAGAAGTGCTACCTGAACTCCGGGCAGACGTGCTCGGCGCTCACCCGCATGCTCGTGCCCCGCGAGAAGCTCGAGCTGGCCGAGCAGATCGCCGCCGCGGCGGCCGCCCAGACGGTCGTCGGGGAGCCCTTCGACGAGGCCACACAGCTCGGCCCGCTGGTCTCCGAGGTCCAGCGTGAGCGCGTGCGCGGCTACATCCGCCAGGGCATCGAGGAGGGTGCGAAGCTCGTCTGCGGCGGCGCCGAGCCAGCCGGAGGGCCTCGAGGAGGGGTACTTCGTGCAGCCGACGGTCTTCAGCGGCGTCACGCCCGAGATGACGATCGCCCGCGAGGAGATCTTCGGCCCGGTGCTGGCGATCATGCCCTACGAGGACGAGGAGGACGCCCTGCGGATCGCCAACGACAGCGATTACGGGCTCGCCGGAGGCGTGTACTCGGGCTCGGAGGAGCGTGCCAAGGCGCTCGCCCGCCGCATGCGAACCGGCCAGGTCGAGATCAACGGCGCGGCCTTCAACCCACTGGCCCCGTTCGGCGGCTACAAGCAGTCGGGCAACGGTCGCGAGCTCGGTCCCTACGGGATCGAGGAGTTCCTCGTGCTGAAGTCGCTGCAGCTGTAGATGGCCAAGGTCTGGCTGATCACCGGGGCCTCGAGGGGTTTCGGGCGGGTGTGGGCCGAGGCGGCCCTCGAGCGCGGCGACAGCGTCGCCGCCACGGCACGTGACACCGGCACGCTCGAGGAGCTCGGCGCGAGATACGGGGAGCGCCTGCTCGCGCTCGAGCTCGACGTCACCGACAAGCCCGCGATCGACAGCTCGGTCGCTGCCGCCCACGAGCGCTTCGGGCGTCTCGACGTGGTCGTCAACAACGCCGGCTACGGCCAGTTCGGGGCGATCGAGGAGGTGACCGAGGAGGAAGCGCGCCGGCAGATCGAGACCAACCTGTTCGGGCCGCTGTGGGTGACCAAAGCAGCGATCCCGATCCTCCGTCAGCAGCGCTCGGGACACATCCTGCAGGTGTCCTCGATCGGCGGCGTGCTGGCCTTCCCGATCCTCGGCCTCTACCACGCCTCCAAGTGGGGGCTGGAGGCCTTCAGCCAGTCGCTCTCCGAAGAGCTGGAGGAGTTCGGCGTCAAGGTCACGATCATCGAGCCGGGTGGTTACCGGACCGACTGGTCGGGCTCATCCGCCGGGCGCAGCGCCGAGCTGCCGCTCTACGACGGCGTCCGCGAACGGCGTTTCCGGCGCCTGGGCCCCGTCCGTTCCCAGCCCGGGGACCCGCAGGCCACGGGCGCCGCGGTGCTCGAGCTAGTCGACTCCGACGATCCTCCGCTGCGCGTGTTCTTCGGCAGCAGCGGCCTCGAGATGGCGCGCCGGGAGTATGTGGGACGACTCGAGACCTGGGAGCGCTGGAACGAGCTCTCGATCCGCGCCCAGGGCGAGACGCAGGAGCCCTGAGGTCCCCGACAGCGCCGCGGCCCCGCGGGCGGCGGGTCCGCGTAACGGCCGCCGTCGCCCTTCGCGCACCTCACAGCACGAATGGGATCAGCATCTTCGTCCTGGCCCGATAGGCCGGGTACTGGGCGGGGAAGGTGCGCATCAGGTTCCCTTCCTCCACGCGTGCGCTGTAGATGAAGTAGCCGCCGATCAGGACGCACGCGATCAGCCACCACAGGCTGATCGCCAACCCGGTACCGACCATCCCGAGCAGAATCCCGCTGTAGATCGGGTGGCGCACGAAGCGGTAGGGACCGTCGGTGACCAGCTCCGGTTCCGCCTTCTGGCTCATGGGCATGCCCCAGTTGCGCCCGAGGTGGATACGCGCCCACACGGCCAGAAGTAGTCCCGCCCCGAACACCAGAGCTCCGACCACCCCGAGTAGGACCTCGTTGTTGGTGCTGTAGGAGGTGTTGCCCCGCAGAACCCGCGCCAGGACGAACACGACCACGACGATGCCGATCCCGGGCGGCCGCCGCCGGCGCCGGCTCGCCGAGCTCTGCTTGGCGCCTGTGGCCGCGAGTAGCCAGTAGATCCAGAAGACGACCCAGCCGACCCCGATCGCGATCTCGATTGCGCGCATCCCCCAGCTGGACTAGCAGATGGCGGCTCGGCGAGTGGCCTACCGGGGTCGAGTAGCGT
The DNA here is from genome assembly GCA_963758055.1 of uncultured Solirubrobacteraceae bacterium. Lineage (GTDB taxonomy): Bacteria > Actinomycetota > Thermoleophilia > Solirubrobacterales > Solirubrobacteraceae > Palsa-744. Next base: position 404,930 of record CAVWTU010000002.1, on the reverse strand, counting down.
GCCGCCCCACTGACAATCCGAACGCGCACAGGCGCGAGAAGGGGGATGGACCGTTGGCACTCGGGTTCTACTTCGTGCACAAGGGCTTCACACCGGACAAGTACAAGCAGGCTCTCAGCCAGCTCGAGGCGGCCGGCGTCGGCGCGCCCGCGGGGCGCGAATACCACGTCGCGCTCGAAAGCGACGGTGAAATTCAGGTCTTCGACATCTGGGACTCCCAGGAGTCCTTCGACGCCTTCGGCGGGACCCTGGTTCCGATCCTCGAGGGGCTCGGGGTCGAGCTCTCGCCGCCGATGGCGGCGACCGTGCACAACGTGATCGAGGGCTGACCGCCGGCGGCTGGGGCCACCGCTGCCGCGAGCCTAGCGGCGTGTGGCGGCGCCGGTCCCTGAGCCGTTGACGTCGGCCGCCGCATCCCCGGCGGCCGACGTGCCGTCGCCCAGTTGCGGCGGGGCCTGCTCGGAGTGGGCTCGCTGGTGGGCCTCGTGGTCGCGCAGGACGGCCTCGGTGGCGGCCGCGACGTCGCGCTCGGGACGGGGGCCGTCCCAGTCCAGGTACCAGTGTCTGGTGACGCTCAGCAGCCAGGTCTCGGCGGTTGGCATCAGGCTGAAGCGGGTGATGGTCCGCTGCTGGCCGATCTGGTCGCTGTAGAGGAGTTCGAGGGTCAGCGGCTCGCGTGCCTCGATCGCCGCGGCGACTTCCGCCCGAGCCGGGTCGTCAGGGTTGCGAAGGGCTCCCTGCCACATGCCGACGTCGCCCGAGGGCACGTACAGATCGCGCGTCTGCATGCGGAAGTCCTGCTCCGGGGCGGGGGTGGGCGAGGTGCCCGAGTAGAGCAGCCCGGCGTGGATCGTCCAGCCCAGGCAGACCCCCATGCCGCTGCCCACGTTCCTGAGGCTCGCGGCCAGGTACACGCTGCCGTCGATGTGCTCGGCGGCCCCGTGCCCGCCGGTGGCCCGGACCCAGTGCTGGTCGACGAACATGATCTTCTGTGCGGGGTCCTCGAGCCGGGAGGGGACCAGCAGCGGCCGGCGCTGCTCCTGCAGGGCGGCCTCGGCGATGCGGGCCGAGCGGTTGGATGAGCGCACCGACGCGAAGGTGGCGATCGCCAGCACCAGCGTGCCGGCGCCGGTCACCATTGCGGAGACGGTGGACCAGTCGGTCGCGAGCGGGAGCATCGCTCCAGTGTGTCAGGAGTTTCCCGCGGAGCGAGAGGCCGGCGCCCTACCCGGCGGGGGTGATTTTCAGGGTCCAGGCGCTGTCGCTCTGGACTTCGAAGTTGGAATAGCTGCCGGCGGCCAGCGAAGCCGTGCCCTTGTGCCCTTCGGAGCTGAGCAGTTCCCCGTTGGTGCTGGTGATGGCGAAGCTTTCGCCTTCGCTGGTCCAGCGCATCGAGGAGGGGCCGGTGACCTTGACCGTCCCCAGGTTCTTGCTGCCGCTGCCGCTGAAGCTCTGGGTTTCACCGCCGCTTTCGCCTTCTTTGGCGCCTTCCTGCTTGACGGTCACCGTGTGCGTGGAGGTGACGGTCTGGGTGTGCTGGACCGTGTCCGTGGTTGTGTGTGTCACCGGCGGAGTGGTCGCGCTCGTCGTGGTGCTGCTGTTGGAGCTTTTGCCGATCGCCAGGCCGCCGCCGAGTCCGACGATCAGGGCGACGAGTGCGATCAGGGCCAGGCCCCAGCCCTGCTGCCACCACGGCCCCTGCGGAGGCTCTTCGGCGCCGAGCACTTCGGTGGGAGGCGCTCCGGGAGGGGGAGGTCCCGACGGAGGCGCTGGGCGCCGTGGCTGGATCGGCTCATTCATCGAAGTTCATCCTTCCAGGAACGACACCCGAGACCCGGGGGCCGGCCTGCAGCCCGTCGCAGCAGGCCGGCCGCGGCCGAGCGATCCTCAGCCGACCACCATCAGTGCGTTGCCCTGTTGATGCGGGTCGTGGTGCCGGTCACCCGGCTCTCCGGGAGCGCCGCCTCGATGTCGGCTGCCGGCTCGATCTCAGGAACCGGGCCCGTCCGGGATGATGTTCTGGTTCAGGCGCAGCACGTTCGTGGGGTCATACCTGCGCTTTAGGGCCGCCAGCCGGTCGTAGGTCTGCTCGCCATAGGAGGTTCGGGCGGTGTCGGTGTCGCCCAGGAAGTTGACGTATGCGCGACCCGTCGAGGCGTCCCGGGCGGCCTCGACCACACCCCTGGCCCACGCGCGGTGGGCGGCGTCCGCCTGCGGGTCCTGCCAGCCGGTGACGGCGTTCAGCACGAACGGCATCCCCCGCTCGGAGAACGCGGTCTCGCCTTCGCCGACGCGGCCCACGGCCCCACCCATCTGGTGGATGTGCATCTCGCACTGCGGGCCCGGAGCCTGCAGGTGCAGGTCGTGCAGCCGTGCGATCAACTCGTCATCGAGGCGGGCGAGGTTGGTCGCCTTGAAGTAGGCGTTGATGCCCTTCGGCCAAAGCGGGTCGAGCAGGGTCTGCATCGCCATGTAGGGCATCGGTCCGAGCAGGTCGGCCACCGGCTCGGCGGCTTCGCGGAAACCGCGGACGTGCTCGGCCGCCTGCTCGGGATTCCCGGCCGACACGGCGATCACGGCGATCACCTTCTGCCCGTGCCAGCTCTCGGGGATCACCGGCAGCGGCGGCGCGGTCGTCAGGTTCAGCGCTGCCGTGATGTCATCCGGGACGCCCGGAGCCCACTCGCGGAACAGCCGCATCAGCTCGACGTCGTGCTCGGCCGAGAAGAACATCGGCCCCGCGTAGACGAGCGGTCCGACCGGCTGCAGGTCGAGCTCGAAGCGGGTCACGATGCCGAAGTTTCCGCCGCCGCCACGCAGGCCCCACAGCAGATCGCTGTTCTCCTCCTCGCTGACGTGCAGCAGGCGTCCATCGGCCGTGACCAGGTCCGCGGCGCGAAGGTTGTCGCAGGCCAGGCCCTGCTTGCGCATCAGCCAGCCGATGCCTCCACCGAGCGTGAAGCCGGCCACGCCGGTGCTCGACACGAGCCCTCCCGTCGTCGCCAGGCCGTGGGCCTGGGTCTCGTGGTCCACGTCTCCCCAAGTGGCTCCCGCTCCGATCTGCGCCCGCCGGCCGTGCGGATCGACCCGCACCTCGCGCATCGCCGAGAGGTCGATCACGAGTCCGTCGTCACAGGTCGAGAACCCGGCGATGCTGTGGCCGCCGCCGCGGACCGCGACGATCAGGTCGTTGCTGCGGGCGAAGCCCAGCGCGGCGATCACGTCGGCGGCCCCGGTGCAGCGCACGATCACGGCCGGGCGCCGCTCGTCGAAGGCGCCGTTCCAGACCCGCGACGCCTCGGTGTAGCCATCGTCGCCGGGGCGCAGCACCTCACCCCGGATCGCCTCCCGGAGCTCCTGCACCGTCGCCTCTCCGAGTGTGGTTGCCATGGTCGCGCTCATCAGTGCCTCCGTCGGTTGGTGGTCGTGGCAGGTGCAGTCCTACGACGCGCCGCTTTGCGCCCGCTTTGCGCCGGCTCCCCATACATTTGCGCGTGGCGCTGCAGGGCCGCTGCGCCGGCCTCGTCGCCGGCTTCGAGGTAGCGCTCGCGGGCCTGCTCGAACAGGGCTCCCGCCCGTGCCTGTTCGCCGCGCAGCGCGGCCACCTCGGCCTGCATCGCGATCGTCACGTCGATCCATCCCCGCCGTTCGGTCGTGTCCACCACGACCCGCGCCGCCGCGAGCGTCTCATCGGCCTCCTGCAGCTGCCCGCGTGCCAGTGCGAGCTCGGCCGTACGCCACAACGAGCTGACGAGTCCCCACCGGTCCCCGGCGCGCCGGAACAGCTCACGGGCCGCCCGGAGCTGGCGTTCGGCCAGCTCCAGCTCGCCGCTCTGGATCCCCACCAGGCCGAGGCCCACCATCGCCATGCCGGCTCCGCGGCGGTCTTTCAGGCGCGTGCGGATCTCCAGGGCCCGTTCGAGGCACTCGTGTGCACGCGGGGCCGAGCCGGTCGCGAGCTCGAGGTAGGCGCGGCCGGCCAGCACCGACGCCAGGCCCCGCTCGTCGCCGTTGCCCTCGAAAAGCGCACGGGCTTCGTCGAGGAGCCGGTGCGCGGCGGGGTGGTCTCCCCGCAGGCGGGCGATCGTGGCCTGGTTGACGAGCACGTACGGAACGGCGTCCACGAGTGAGAGCTCGAAGAAGGGCTGCAGAGTCTCCTCGAACACGACCCGCGGCGCAGAGGACGTGCAGGCGTCGCCGGGGCGCGTCTCGGAGAGGTTCAGCGGCGAGAGCACCGACCCCGCGAGCGCCCGCGAGCGAGCGCAGCGACTCGGCGCCGGCGCTGATCATCTGTTCGGCTCCGCCGAGGTCACCGGCGCTGCGTCGTGCCACCCCGAGCGAGTAGACCGACACCGCCTCCTCGGCCGCCCGGTCCCCGTGGCGGGCGAGCCGGCGGGCCTGCTCGAAGTGCTGCGAGGCGGCGCCCGCTTCGTCGCGCCCGATCGCAAAGTCACCGAGACGCTGCAACGTGCGCCACCGCAGGCTCTCCATCGCCGGCTCCTGCGCGATCGCGTGGGCCTCGCGCACGTGCTCTTCGCCGCACCCGAGTGCGCCCGCCCGGAAGTCGATCGCCGACACCGCCAGCAACGCCTCGGCCCGCTCGGGGGTGGATCCGGGAACCGCCTCGAGAGCTTCGAGGATGCGTCCGTGTGCCTCCTCGAGATCGATTCGCCGCAGCCACAGCGGCAGCAGGGCCACGCAGAATCGAAGTTTCAGCTCTGCCGGCAGCGGGCCATGGGCCGCGCGCAGGTTCGCCACCTCGCGGTCGAGCTGTCCGCGCTCGGCCTCGCGTTCGGCCAAGGCCAGCGCCCAGAGCGAATGCCGCCGCACCAACCGCTCCCGCTCCCCGGCCTCGAGCAGGCGCTCGCCGGCGAACAGGCGCACGCTCTCGAGCAGTTGGTAGCGCGGGGCGCGGCTGGCACCGTCGGTGCTGACGAGCGACTTCTCGACCAGCCGTGCGGCGACGTCGGCGATCGCCTGGGCGGGCAGCTGCTCGTCCGCGCACACCGCCTCGGCGGCGGCCAGCTCGAAGCCGCCGGCGAACACCGCCAGGCGGCGCAGCAGCACCTGCTCGGGGAGCGTCAGCAGGTCATGGCTCCACTGCAGCGTCGCCAGCAGCGTCTGCTGGCGGGTGGGCGCCGGGCGTGAGTCGGTGCGCAGCAGCCTGAAGCGGTCGTCCAGGCGCTCCGCCAGCGCGCTGGTGCCCAGTCCGCCGAGCCGCCCGGCGGCCAGCTCGAGTGCGAGCGGTAGGCCGTCGAGCCGGAAGCAGATGCGCGCGACGTCGTTCGCGTTGTCGTCGTCAACCACGAATCCCGGAACGGCCGCGGCCGCGCGGTCGGCCAGCAGGCGCACGGCCTCGTAGCGCATGAGGTCCTCGGCCTTGTGGTCACGGTCGGGGTCGGGGATCGCCAGCGACGGCACCCGGAAGACCACCTCGCCGTCAACGCGCAGCGGCTCGCGGGTGGTGGCGAGGATCGTCAGCCCCGGCGCCGCCCGCAGCAGCCCGTCGCAGAGCTCGGCGCTGGCGGCCAGCAGGTGCTCGCAGTTGTCAAGCACCAGCAGCGCCCGGCGGGGAGCCAGGAACTCGGTGACCGCCTGGAGCAGTGAGCGTCCGGGAAGCGTTGCCACCTCGAACACGGCGGCCACCGCGTTCACGACCAGGGTCCCCTCCTGGACCCCGGCGAGCTCCACGAAGGCGGCGCCGTCGGGGTACTCGTGCTCGGCGCGGCGCGCGAGCTCTAGGGCCAGCCGTGTCTTGCCCGCGCCGCCCGTCCCGGCTAGCGTCAGCAGGCGCGAGGCGTGCAGCAGCGCGGCCAGCTCACCGAGCTCGTGCTCGCGCCCGACGAAACAGCTCGCGTGGGTCGGGAGTGTCCCGATCGGGGCTCGTCCCGGGGTGAGCCGGTGCAGCTCCTCCTCCAGCTCGTGGTGCAGCTCCTCGAGCTGCTCGCGCCTTACCCTGGCCCAGTCCTCGTAGCGGTTCTCCGGCAGCAGCTCGCCCGTGTAGATGGCGAGCGTGGCCCGGTAGGCAGCCGGCGAGGGCGCCTCGCGGGCGCGAGCCGCTCCGCGCTCGAACTCGTCCACGTCGACGGTCGCGCGCAACGTGAGCAGCTCGTCGCGCAGCTCGATCGCCTGCGGGCCGAGCGCTCGGCGGGCGGCGTGCACGACCTGGTTGAGGTTGTTGGCGGCCGCGGCCGGCTCGCGGCCCGGCCACAGCGTCTCCATGAGCTGCTCGCGGTGCATGCGGTGACCGGGCGCCAGGGCCAGCATCTTGACCAGGTCACGTCCCTTGCGCAGGCGCCACGCTCCGTCCCCGACCGGCCCCTCGACGGCCATCGCGACGAAGCCGCCGAGCAGTTTGATCGAGACCTCGACCGTCGTGGCGAGCTGGGTTGCGCTTGTTGCCTGCACGCGTCCCCGGCCGCGGTTCGTGCCGTGACCTACACCCGCTCCGATCCCGCGACCATGGGGCCAAGGTTATCCCCGCGCCGACCGGCCCGAGGATCGGGGACCGGCGTCGTGGTCCGGCTCACCCAGCGCATTCGGCTAGCCTCGGCTGCGCCTTGGGGCTCTCGCTCTCCTCCCGGGACTCTTTCCTGTCGATCGCCAGCGACGGCTCGGCGCTGTCGATCGGCTCGGTGGGCTCGGTGCTCTCGATCGGCTCGATCGGATCGGCCTGCTCGGCCTTCTCGGTCGCGTCGTTCGGCTCGGCCGGCTCGTTGTTCTCGGCTCGCTCCGCGTTCTCGGCCTTCGCCGCCGGAGCCGATGGGCTCGCTTTCGGGCGCCCTGCCGTTCGTGGCCGGCGCGCCCGCGTCGCCATGATCCTCCTGGTGGCGGCGCTCGTGGCGCTCGTACGCGGCCGCTCCGGGGAGCAGCACAGCCAATAGCATGGCCGTCCGCGGGCGAACCGCCCCGCGCCACGCCCTCGCTCGCGAAAGGAGCAGACTTGGGACTGACTGCCACCAAACCCCACGGCCAAGCTCACGGCGTCGACGGCCTGATGTCGCTGAAGGACGAGATCGTCGGCCCGAGCGAGTGGAGGGAAGTAACCCAGGAGATGGTCAACACCTTCGCCGAGCTGAGCGGAGACGACCAGTGGATCCACGTCGACGTGGAGCGGGCGGCGCGCGAAAGCCCGTTCGGCACCACCGTGGCCCACGGCAACCTGACGTTGTCCCTGATCGATGGCCTGCGCCGTGACCTGACGACCTTCAGTGGCTTCAAGCTCGGCGTCAACTACGGCTGGAACAAGGTCCGCTTTCCGGCACCGGTGCCGGTCGGGTCGAGCCTGCGCTGCTACGCCCAGATCGTGGAGGTCGATGAGGTCGGCGGGGGCTGGTACCAGGTGGTCACACGCTTCACGGTCGAACTGCAGGGCGGCGAGAAGCCGGTCTGCGTGGCCGACAGCGTCGGCCGCGTGCTCGTCGACGACGACGCCTAGAGCAGCGCCGCCGACTCTTCTTCGAAGGCCTGCGCCAGAGCTTCGTGCAGCGGCGCGTGCTTGCGCAGCGCGTCCTGGGCCCCGTACCACCAGAAGTAGCCGCCCGCGTAGTAGGGAAGCTGGGGGTTCAGCGAGTACGCCCAATGCATGATCTGGCTCGCCTGCGACAGCGTGCGCCTGTTGGCCGGCCGCGGCAGGCCCACCTCGCCGAAGCCGAGCAGGGCGTTGGGGAACACCGCATGGAGTTCCTGCAGTTCCTGCGCCAGGGCCGCGGTGCTCGGCTCGACCCCTGCGCACTGGGTCGGGTAGTAGGACAGCAGCACGTAGTCGAGGCCCTCGGCCACGCTCGCCGGGATGTATCGGCGGGCGTACTGCAGCGGAGTCGGCTCGGCTTCGCCGTCGCCGCAGTGTTCGGGGCCGAAGTCGTTCTCGTACAGCGTCAGCGCCGTCCGCCCGCCGGCCGCCGCCACTACTTCATAGGCCGCGTCGAGCTTTTCGGCGACCGTGGACGGATCCCCGGTCCAGTTGCCGTTGACCTCGTTGCCGACCTCCCAGATAGCGACGTCTCCGCCCAGGGCCTGGACGAACGATTCGGTCCGCTGGCGCATGGCCGCGGTCGAGATCGCCTGCTCGTCGGAGGAGTCCAGCAGCTCGCCCATCACCTGTCCGACGCCCGCGATCCGGGCCACGGGCGCGGCGTAGTAGGCGGCCGCTTCGTGGACGTCGAAGTAGACCCGCACGGTCGCCGGCACCGGCAGGGTCGCGAGCGCTGACAGCATCGGCGTCAGACCGGTGACGTGGTCGACGGTGACGCCCCACAGTGGCGAGCCGGGCAGTTGCAGTGGCGGCGGGGGCGGCGGGGGCGCCTTGCGGGCCGGCACCGCTGCGGCGCCAGACAGCGGCGCGCTCCCGCGGGCGGGCGCGGCCGAGGCTGCCCGGGTAGCCGGGCCGAGGGTCGCGGCGAGGGCGATCGTGGCGAGGGCTGCGACCGGCGCACCGCGCATACGGGACATGCAGGTGAAGATAATGCCGCCGTGGTGATCGAGGACGCCGATGAGGACGATCTCCCGGGCATCCTCGAGATCCTCAACGAGGTGATCGCGACGTCCACGGCGGTCTTCAGCGAGGCGCCCGTGACCCTCGAGGAGCAGCGCGAGTGGCTGCACACCCGGCGCCGGGCCGGCTTTCCCGTGCTCGTGGTCCGCGAGGCCGATGCCGTGGTGGCGTATGCCAGCTATGGGGACTTCCGGCCCCACTCGGGCTATCGCACGACCGTCGAGCACACCGTCCACGTGGCCCCGGGGTGCAGGCGCCGGGGGATCGGCCGCGCCCTGGTGGAGCGCCTGCTCGAGCTCGCCCGCGAGGACGGCCGCCACGTGATGGTGGCCGGCGTCGACGCGGCCAACACACCCTCGATCGCCCTGCACGAGCAGCTCGGCTTCGTCGAGGTAGCGCGGATGGCGGAGGTTGCGAGGAAGTGGGACCGCTGGGTCGAGCTGGTGCTTCTCGCCCGGCGCCTGTGAGCCGTCAGGCGGCCGTCATGGGGGCCGGGACGCGGGCGGCACAGCTGCGGATGACTTCGGCGCAGGCCGCGGGGTCGTCGTAGAAGGGGATGTGCCCGCCTCCCAGCGTCACGTGCTCGGCCCACGGCAGCATCGCCCGGGCGCGAGGGGCCTGCAGGTGGTAGGGCAGCAGCCAGTCGCGGTTGCCCCAGGCGATCGTCACCGGGGTGCTGCGCAGCTGCTGGGGCGAGTGGAAGCTGTAGTCCGCGAAGGCCGCCAGCGTTCCCTGTAGGGCGGGCGCCGCCCAGGCGTCGCGCAACGTCGCCACGGCCTCCTCGGCCGGGAGCCGCTCGGGGTACCCGAAGGTCTGGCTGAACAGCATGCGTCGCCCCATCTCGGTACGGGCGAGCGCCGTCACCGGCGCCCTCAGGGGTGAAGGGGTGAGGCCCAGCAGCAGCAGCGAGAGGCGGCAGTAGCGCACCTCGGCGCTGCTCCAGAAGCCGATCGGCGAGAACGCCGTGGCGGAGCTGACGGCCCGTCCGCGGGCCAGCTCCAGTGCCAGGCCGCCGCCCATCGAGCTGCCGGCCACGTGCGGGCGCTCGAGGCCGAGCTCGGCGAAGAACCACTCGAAGGCGTCGACATAGGCGGGGACCGTCGGCTTCACGCCGGCCGGCAGTGGCGCGGAGCGGCCGAACCCGGGCGTGTCGCATGCGATCACATCGAACGCGCCCGCCAGCCGCTCGATCACCGGCTCCCAGGCCTGCCAGTGGTGGCCGACCCCGTGCAGCAGCACCAGCGGAGGGCCGGAGCCCGTCCGGTGGTAGTTGATCGCGGCGCTCACGCTCGCCCGCGGATCAGGTCTGCGGCGCGCTCGGCGATCATGATCGTCGGGGCGTTGGTGTTGCCGCCCGTGATCGTCGGCATGATCGAGGCGTCGACCACGCGCAGGCCTTCGAGGCCGTGCACGCGCAGCTGCGAGTCCACGACGGCCTGCTCGTGGGTGTCGCTCATGCGAGCCGTGCCGACGGGGTGGTAGATCAGCATCAGACGCCGGCGCAGGTCGGCTTCCAGTTGCTCGCGTCCCTGCGCCTCGGGACCCGGCTTCAGCTCCTTCAGGATCACCTCGCGCAATGGCCCCTGGGAGGCGATCTCCCGCGCCAGCGTCATGCCGGCGACCATCGATTCGAGGTCCTCGGGCTCGGACAGGGTGTTGGTGATGATGTGCGGCTTCGCCTGCGGGTCCGAGGAGCGCAGCCAGACCTGCCCGCGGGCCTTAGGTGACACCAGCACGGGCGCGATCACGGCGCAGTGTCCGTCATAGGTCTCGGCGCCGTGGTCTTCGAAGTAGGCGGCGCCCATGTGGAACTGGATGTCGGCCGCGGGCAGGCCGCCGCGGGTGCGGGTGAAGGCCACCACCTCCGCCACCGTGGAGCTGAGCTTCCCCGTCCGGCGCAGCAGCCACTCGGCCAGCGGGCGCGGCTTGTCGGCCCCGTACAGCGTGTTCTGGTCCGAGACCTCCCACATCATCGTCACGAACGGGTGGTCCTGGAGGTTGCGGCCCACGCCGGGCAGCTCGTGGTGCACCTGCACCCCCGCGGCGCGCAGCTCCTCGGGCGCGCCAACGCCCGACAGCAGCAACAGCTGCGGCGAGCCGATCGCGCCGGCGCTGAGCAGGACCTCCCGCTCGGCCCGCACGAGCTCCTCGCCGCCCCCGCGGCGGCGGGCCAGGCGGACGCCCGTGGCGCGGCCGTTCTCGAAGGCCACCCCCAGCACTGTGGCCCCCGTACGCACCTCCAGGTTCGGGCGCGAGCGCGCCGGGCGCAGGTAGGCGTCGGCGGCGCTGAAGCGCTGGCCGTTCTTCTGGGTCACCTGGAACATCGAGACCCCGTCCTGCTCGGGGCCGTTGTAGTCGGGGATCCGGCGGATCCCGGTCGCCTCGGTGGCAGCGATCAGACGCCGGCCCAGCGGGCGCGGCGAGCGCTGCTCGCTGACCCGCAGCGGGCCGCCCGTACCGTGGAACTCCGACGCGCCGCGGACGTTGTCCTCGGCCTTGATGAAGTAGGGCAGCACGTCCCTGTATCCCCAACCGGGGGCGCCCTGGGCCTCCCAGCCGTCGTAGTCGAAGGGGCGCCCGCGCACGTACAGCATCGCGTTCATGGAGCTCGATCCGCCGAGGGCCTTGCCACGGGGGACGTACAGCTCGCGCCCATCCACGTGTGGCTCGGGATCGGTGGCGTAGTCCCAGTCGAGCTTGGTGTGGAACTGTTCCGGGAAGGCCGCCGGGATCTTGATTTTCAGCGACCGGTCGCGGCCACCGGCCTCGAGCAGCAGCACCCGTACGGAGGGATCCTCCGACAGCCGGTTGGCGAGCACACACCCCGCCGAGCCGGCACCCACGATCACGTAGTCGTACACGCGCCCCGGCTCCTCTGCTTCAGGCCGCCACGCGCTCGGGCAGCGGGGCGAACGTGAACTGGGTCTCGTCGAGCGACTCGGTCATCTGCAGGTAGTCGCGCATGTATCCGGGCCAGTTGGCGACGATGCGGCCGTGCACGTCGCGGTACCAGGAGTCGCAGTCCAGCCAGGCCGTGCCGGCGAAGCGCTCCTGCACTGCGCGGTCGCTGGCGGCCTCCACCTCGCGGCGCACCTCGATCGCCCCGGCCCCGCGTGCCTTCACACGCTCCAGTGCCTGGCGCAGGTAGCGGGCCTGGGCCTCGAGGTACACGATGATCGAGCCGCCCGAGGTGTTCGTGTTGGGCCCGTACATCAGGAACATGCTGGGAAAGCCGGGCACGGTCATGCCGAGGTGGGCGTGGGGACCGTCCTCCCAGCTGTCCCGCAGGCTGCGGCCACCGGCCCCTGTGATCTCCATCGGGAACATGAAGTCGTTGGTCTTGAAGCCGGTGGCCCAGATCAGGCAGTCGACCTCGTGCAGGCGGCCGTCGGCGGTCCTCAGCCCCTGCGGCTCGACGCGCTCGATCGGCTCGGTCACGAGCTCGGCGTTGGGGCGCTGCAACGCCGGCAGGTACTCGGAGCTGAAGAGGATGCGCTTGCACCCGAAGGTGTAGTCCGGCCAGGCTTTGCGGCGCACCTCGAGGTCGGGTAGCTGCGAGCGCATGAAGACGCTGGAGCGCAGCCGCATCAGCCGTCCGAAGGTGCGCGGGTTGCGGATGCACAGCGTCAGCGACTCCGTGTACCAGAAGAGGAAGATCCGCCGCCAGGCCTGCAGCCCCGGGACGCGTTCGAAGGCGGCCTTCATCCAGGGCGGGTAGAGCATGTTCTTGCGCGGCAGGAACCAGTTGCCGCTGCGCTGGAAGACGCTCAGGCGGCCGACCCTGGTGGCGATCTCGGGGACGAACTGGACGGCGCTGGCGCCGTTGCCCACGACCGCCACGCGCTTGCCGTCGAGGTCATAGGAGTGGTCCCATTCGGCTGAGTGGAAGCTGTGGCCGGCGAAGTCCCCCGCTCCCGGGAGGTCGGGCACCGAGGGCTGGTCGAGCTGGCCGGTGGCCACGACGATCGCGTCGGCCTCGTAGGTGTTGCCCTCGCTGTCGGTGACCGTCCAGCGGCAGCGGTGCTCATCCCACGAGCACTCGCTGACCGAGGTGTTGGTCCTGATCAGCGGCTCGATCCCGTGGTCGCGGGCGACGTCGTGCAGGTAGGAGTGGATCTCCTCCTGCAGGGAGCACACCCGAGACCAGTCCTTGCGCTGTGCGTAGGAGAACGAGTACAGGTGGCTAGGGACGTCGCAGGCGCAGCCCGGGTAGCTGTTGTAGTACCAGGTGCCCCCGAGATCGCTCGCCTTCTCGAGCAGCCTGACCGCGTGGATTCCGTGGCGGCGCAGCTCGATCGCAGCCCCGATCCCCCCGAACCCGGCGCCGATGATGATCACCTCGAGCTCCCGCGCGGGCGGGTGCCCGTTCCCCGCGCTCACTGCTTGCAACATGCTGGCCGCTCGCTCCCCGTTCTGCCGCTCTCGGGCACGAACCTTATGCGCTTTCGCGCGCCGCCGAGGAGGCGATGCGCTGCGCCAGCCACTCGCTCGCGAGGGGCAGATGGCGCGGGTCGATGTGGTGTGAGCTCTCGAACTCGTGGTAGGAGACCGACAGGCCCGCGTCCAGCAGTCGCTGGCGTGCCTGCCGGGCGAACTCCACCGAGATCACGGGGTCGCGGGTCCCGTGGGAGATGAACACTCCCAGCCCCCGGCGCTGCTCGAGCGCCGGGTGCCAGCCCTCGATCGTCGGCATGAAGCCCGAGAAGGCAAGGATCCCGGCCGGAGCCGGCCGCTCGCCGCCGAGCCCGAGCGCGTAGCTCATCACGGCGCCCATCGAGAAGCCCCCCAGGATCGTGCTCTCGGGGCCGATCCCGGTCCGCTCCCAGAGCTCGTCGTGGAGCTCCGCCAGCGCGGCGTAGGCGGCATCGAAGGTCGCGGGATCGGGGTACCCGACGCGCGGGACGAGGTACCAGTGGTAGCCGGAGGAGCCCTCCGGCTGCAGGGGCGCGCGCGGGCTGACGACGTGCAGGCGCCGGGCGGGGTCGAGCACGTCGGCCAGGCCCAGCAGGTCGAGCTCGTCGGCCCCGCGTCCGTGGTGGAGCACGAGCAGCCCCTCGGGCTCTCCCTCGGGAGGGCGCTCGCGGTAGTGGAGCGTGCTCACCGTCAGGCCGGCGCCGCCGCGGGCTCCTCCCGGGACACGTAGGGGGCCAGCTCGCGCCGGGCGATCGAGAGCTTGTGGACCTCGTCGGGCCCGTCGGCCAGGCGCAGCGTGCGCAGGTGGGCATAGGCGCCCGCCAGGGAGAAGTCGCCGGATACGCCGCCGGCGCCGTGCACCTGGATCGCGCGGTCGAGCACCTTCAGGGCCACGTTCGGGGCCGCCACCTTGATCGCGGCGATCTCGGTACGGGCCTGGCGGTTGCCGACGGTGTCCATCAGCCAGGCCGCCTTCAGCGTCAGCAGCCTCGCCATCTCGATTTCGATGCGGGACTCGGCGATCCAGTCCTGGATGTTGGCGCGGGCGGCCAGCGGCTGGCCGAAGGTGACCCGCGAGACGGCCCGCTCGCAGATCGCCTGGAGCGCGCGCTCGGCCGCGCCGATGGCGCGCATGCAGTGGTGGATGCGCCCGGGGCCGAGGCGGGCCTGGGCGATCATGAAGCCGTCGCCCTCGCCGGAGATCAGGTTCGAGGCCGGCACGCGGACGTCCTCGAAGTCGATTTCGGCGTGACCCTCCTGGTCGTCGTAGCCGAACACGGAGAGGTTGCGGATGATCGTCACCCCGGGGGTGTCCAGCGGCACCAGGATCTGGCTCTGCTGCTTGTGGACCGGGCCCTCGGGGTTGGTCTTGCCCATCACGATCATGATCCGGCAATTGGGGTGGTAGGCGCCCGAGATCCACCACTTGCGCCCGTTCAGCACGTAGTCGTCCCCGTCGCGCTCGATCCGCAGCGCGATGTTGGTCGCGTCGGAGCTCGCCACCGCCGGCTCGGTCATCGCGAAGGCGGAGCGGATCTCGCCGTCGAGCAGGGGCATCAGCCAGGCGTCTTTCTGGGCCTCGTCGCCGAACTGGTGCAGCACCTCCATGTTGCCCGTGTCGGGAGCCGAGCAGTTGCACGCCTCCGAGGCGATCCGCGCGCGGCCGAGGATCTCCGCCAGCGGGGCGTAGTCGCTGTTCGACAGCCCCGCGCCGTGGTCGGCGTCGGGCAGGAACATGTTCCACAGGCCGGCCTCACGGGCGGCGGCCTTCAGCTGCTCCATCACGGCGGGCTGGTGGTGGGGATTCCCGGAATCCAGCAGCTGCTGCTCGTACACGGGCTCGGCCGGGTAGACGTGCTCCTCCATGAAGACCTGCAGGCGCTCGGTGAACTCGCGACAGCGCTCACTCGGCTCGAAGTCCATCGTGTGCTCCTCTCTCGGGCGGCAATGGGCTTAGGATCATCCCCGATGAGCGCAGAGGGCGCCAGCTATCGCGACGCGGGCGTCGACTACGACGCGCTCGATTCGGCCAAGCGCCTGGCGATGCTGGGCGCGCTTTCGACCTCCGGGCTGCTCGGCGCGCACGGCGGCCGGGCCCTCGACGCCTCCCGCGGCGAGCCGGCGTTCGTGTTCGAGCTCGGGGAGCGCACGCTCGGTCTGGTCCTCGAGGGGCTCGGCACGAAGTCGATGATCGCGCGGGCCGTGCTCGAAGGCCAGGGCGTCAACCGCTTCGCCGACGTCGCCTACGACGCCGTCGCCGCGATCCTCAACGACCTCGTCTGCGTCGGCGCCCTGCCGCTCGTCGTCAACGCCTACTTCGCCACCGGCGACTCGGCCTGGTATGAGCACCGGGACCGCTCGACGGCGCTGCTCGAGGGCTGGCGCCGCGGCTGCGAGGACGCGAGCTGCGTGTGGGGCGGGGGGGAGTCCCCATCGCTCCCGGGGATGCTCTCCGCGCAGGAGATCGAGCTCGCGGGGGCGGCCGTCGGCGCCCTGCCCGAGGGGGTGGCGCCGATCCTCGGCGACGGGCTCGCCGACGGCGACGAGATCGTGCTGGTGGCCTCCAGCGGCCTGCACGCCAACGGGGCCTCGCTGGCGCGGCTGCTGGCCGAGCGCCTGCCCCAGGGCTACGCGACGCCGCTGCCGTCCGGCAGGACCTTCGGCGAGGCGCTGCTGGACCCCACCGTGATGTACGTGGGGCTGGTGGCGGAGCTGATGCGCCGGGGCGTGCCCGTCAGCTACCTCAGCCACGTCACCGGTCACGGCCTGCTGAAGCTGATGCGCCCGAGCGCCGCCTTCACGTACCGCATCACGGCCCTGCCGGAGGTCCCGCCGGTGCTCGCCTTCCTCGCCTCCGAGACGGGCATGGATGCGGCCGAGGCCTACTCCACCTTCAACATGGGCGTCGGCTACGCCGTCTACTGCGCCCGCGGGCAGGCCGACGCGGTGCTCGGCGCCGCCGCGGACCTCGGCGTGCAGGCGATGCTCGGAGGGCGCGTCGAAGCCGGTCCACGGCGGGTGGTGCTGGAGCCGGTCGGCGTCAGCTACGACGGCTCGCGGCTGGAGCTGTCGGTCAACACCGGCTGAGATGGCGCAAATGCCGGTTCAAACTTGAAGGCGCTGGGTAGGGCGAATAGTGTTCATCGGTAACTCGCCACGTTCCCCGGTCACGGGGATCTCGATGTCGCCGGACCGGCAAGGTGCCGGAGCTACCCGGATCGAGGCGGACCTGTTCATCAATAGAGGAGAGACATAGATGCGCAGAGCATCCACAGTTGTCGCCGTGCTCGCCCTTGGCGTGCTCGCTTTGCCGGCCCTGGCCGGAGCGACTCCGGTCGTGAAATTCAAAGCGAAGCGGTGCCGATCCCGGGCTTCAAGGGGACGGGGAACATCCTCGGCGCAGGCGCCGCGGTGCACGCCGAATACCAGATCGCAGGAACCGAATACGGCGGATTCCCGCCCCCGATCATCGGCGTCAACTTCTACCTGCCGTCGGGTACCAAGCTGCACACGGCGGGCTTCCCGACGTGTGCCAAAAGCGTGCTCGAACAGGTCGGTCCTTCGGGCTGCAAAAAGGGCTCTGAAGCGGGTCCGATCGGGAACGTGCTGGGAATCGTGTCGTTCGGGAGCGAACGTGTCGAAGAGGCCGCGACGCTGCAGTCCTTCTACTCGCCCGAAGGCGGCTTCGAGTTCTTCACGAACGGCCACGCGCCGGTGTCGCTGGAAATCCTGTCCGCCGGCAAGTACGTGAACCTCGGCGGAGCCGGCGGCTACGGCCCCGAGCTCATCACCCAGGTCCCGCTCGTCTCGACCGTCCCCGGCGCGCCGTACGCGTCGGTCAAGTCGATCAACGTGAAGGCCGGCTCGGCGTACAAGAAGGGCAAGACCGTGACCTACTACGGCCGCGTCCCGAAGAAGTGCCCGAAGGGCGGCTTCCCGATCAAGACCGAAGTGATCTTTGATCAGGGTGGGGCCCCGCTGCCGGGTAACCCCGAAGCGGTGACGGCAACCTACAAGGCGCCGTGCCCCAAGAAGTAGGCGATTAGCGCGCCTTTTTCGCGCGCGAGAGCGTAAGCTCGGGTAGAGAAGAACCAGACGGGCGGCCCCATCAACGGTGGGGCCGCTCGCGTCTAGATCGCAAGGAAGGATGAGGGTGAGGAAGGAGAGGCCGGGGGGCGGGAGACGGATAGCCGGGGTGGCGGGAGCCGTGGGCCTCGCCGCGCTGGTCGCGGTGGTGCTGCTGGCGACCTCCGCCGGGGGCTCCAGCAGCTCCTACACGGTGCGCGCGATCTTCGACGACGCGGCCAACATCATCCCGGGGGAGAACGTGGACGTCGCCGCCGTCAAAGTCGGCACCGTCAAAGCGGTCGAACCCACGCCGACGGCCAAGGCGGCCGTCGTGCTCAGCATCGGCAACCCCGGCTTCCAGGACTTCCGCTCCGACGCCAGCTGCACGATCCGCCCCCAGGGCCTGATCGGCGAGAAGTACGTCGACTGCGTCGCGACCCAGCCGCGCACCGAAGGCTCGCCGCTGCCGCCGCCGCTGAAGAAGATCCCCTCCGGCCACGAAGGTGCGGGCCAGTACTACCTGCCGGTCACCAACACCCACAGCCCGGTCGACCCCGACCTGCTCAACGACATCAACCGGCTGCCCGAACGCCAGCGCTTCACGATCATCATCAACGAACTCGGCGCCGGACTGCTGGGCCGGGGCAGCGACCTGAGCGCCGTCATCCGCCGCGCCAACCCGGCCCTGCAGGAACTCGACAAGGTGCTGAAGATCCTGGCCGGCGAGAACACGGTGCTCGAAGAACTGGCGGTCAACTCCGACAAGGCGCTGAAACCGTTCGCCGCGGTCCGCCAGCACGTCGCCAAATTCATCGCCGAAAGCGAAAAAACGGCCGTGGCGGGCGCCAACACGCGGGCTTCCCTGGCACGCAACCTGGAACTGTTCCCGAAGTTCCTGGAAGAGCTCGTGCCGGCCGTCGAACGGCTGGGGAAGTTCGCCGAAGCGACCACGCCGACGATGCAGGCCCTCGGCGCCGCCGCCCCCGGGATCAACGAGACCTTCACGAGCATCCCCGGCTTCTCGGCCAGCTCGGAAGCGTTCTTCAAAAGCACCGGCCAGACCGCGAAGCTCTCAGGACCGGCACTGGTCGCCACCAAGCCCCTGCTGGCGCGGCTGAAGAAGCTCGGCAGCGCGGCCCTGCCGGCGTCGACGAACCTCGAAGGCCTGTTCGGCGGCTTGCGCAACACCGGCGGCCTCGAGCGCCTGCTCGACTTCATCTTCCTCGGCACGGGCGCAGCCAACGGCTACGACTCGCTCGGCCACTTCCTGCGCACCGAGGGTCTCGGCACGATCTGCACCGAATACAAGACCGCGCCCACCAGCTCCTGCGCCCGCAAACTGTTCTCGACGGGGAGCTCCAGCGCCACCGCCGCTTCGGCCTCCGCGTCGGCGGCGGCCTCGGCTTCGAGCGTCTCGGCCGGTATCGACCCCGCGACCCAGGGCGTCGTGATGGCGCGCACGCTGGCGGTCATCAAAGGCGACACCCCCGAACAGGCGACCGCCGAATACCCGGGCGAAGAAGAAGAATCGAAGGCCTCGGCCGGCCGGTCCTCGGCGTCGAGCGGCTCCTCGAAGGGCGCCTCGCGCGGGGCAGCCGCCGGCTGGACCACCCTGAAGGGCGCCATCGGGGCATCCGAGAAGGAAGCCCAGGCGGGCAAGCTGCTGCTCAACTACCTCCTCGGCGGTGAATGATGGCCATCACCCGGCCGCCCACTCCGCCCTCCGTTCCGCCGCCGCCCGAGCAGCCGGCGATTCCACCCTCCGGGCCTCCGCCGCGGCGGGTGCGCAGCCCCTCGACGCTGGGCCGGGCGCTGCCGGTGGCGGCGCTGGCGGTGGTCGTGCTGATCATCGCCTTCCTGATCTTCAGCGGCTCGGGCACCACCACCTACCAGCTGATCCTGCCCAACGCCTACCAGCTGGTGAGGGGCAACACCGTGCAGGTCGGGGGCGTGCCCGTGGGCAGCGTCACGAACATCGTCCTCACGAAGAACTTCCAGGCCAAGGTGACGATCCAGATCAAGTCATCGCTGGCGCCCCTGCACCACGGCACGGTCGCCGAAGTCCGCACGCCGTCGCTGTCGAGCGTGGCCAACCGCTACGTGTCCCTGACCCCGGGCCCCCAGAGCGCCCCCGCCTACCCGACCAACGCGCCGCTGCCGGTGACGGTCTCCAAGACCGTGACCGACCTCGACGAAGTCTTCAACACCTTCAACCACCAGACCCTGAAGGGGTTGCAGCAGTTCCTGCAGGGCAGCGCCGAACAGTACGCCGGCGCCGGCCCGGAGCTGGGCAGGGACACGGAACTGTTCTCACCCGCCTTCGCGGCCACCGACCACGTCTTCCAACAGCTGACCCTCGACCAGCCGGTGTTCACCAAGTTCCTGGTCGAAACCGCCAAGGCGCTGACGATCATCGGCGCCCGCCACGAACAGCTGACGGACCTGATCGGAAACGCCAACACCACCTTCAAAGCCGTCGGTGACCAGCAGAACGAACTCAGGGAAGGCCTGCAGGAACTCCCGGAAACGCTGCACCAGGGCAACAAGGCCTTCATCGGGCTGCCCCCCACCCTGGCCGCGCTCGAAGAACTGGTGATCACGTCCAAACCGACGACGAAGTCGCTGACGCTGCTGCTGGAACGTCTGCGCCCGCTGGTCACGACGGCCACCCCGGTGGTGAAAAACTTCGCCCTCAGCTTCAGCCGCCCGGGCAAGAACAACGACCTCACCGAACTGGCAGAGGCGATCCCGGGGCTGGCGAAGGCGCTCACCACGGCCTCACCGGCGACCGTCCAGTCGCTGAAGGAATCGATTCCGATCACGGCCTTCTTCGGCCCCTACTCGCCGGACCTGGCGGGGACGCTGCGCTCCTTCGGCCAGTCGTCCTCCTTCTATGACGCCGACGGGCACTACGCGCACGTCGCGCCGGTGTTCCCGAGCTTCGACCTCGGGGAAAACAACAACCTCACGCCGAGCAGCGCGCAGAGCGCGCTGGCCAACCTCAAAGGCGGGCAGCTGCGCCGCTGTCCGGGAGCCGCCACCGAACCGGCGGCCGACAACTCCTCGCCGTTCGCGGACAACAACCTGCTCAGCTGCGACCCGGCGGAGGTTCCCTGATGGGGCGCCGCCGCAGCAGCTCGATCGCCGGCAGCCCGCTGCTGATCGGCGCCCTCACCACGCTGATCGCGGTCGTCGCCGTGTACCTGTCCTACAACGCCAACAACGGGCTCCCGTTCGTCCCGACCTACGACATCAAGGTCGAACTGCCACAGGCCTCCGGGCTCCAGGACGGCAACCAGGTACGTCTCGGTGGCACACGCGTCGGTACGGTCAGCGCACTGAGTCCGCACCAGAACCCGAGCAACGGTCACACCACCGCAATCGCAACGCTGAAGCTCGAAAAAAAAGTCGAACCGCTGCCGGCGAACACGACCGCGGCCGTCCAGTCGGTGTCGACGATCGGGCTGAAGTACCTGGAACTGCAGGCGGGCAACTCCTCCGCCACGATCAAGGGCGGGAGCACGATCCCGATCAGCCAGACCCGCGAACCGGTGAACATCGAAGAACTCTTCAACATGTTCGACAAGCCCACGCGGACGGCGATCAAGATCAACACCAGCAACTTCGGTGACGGCCTCGCGGCCCGCGGGGTGGGCCTCAACCAGGTGATCCACGAACTGAAGCCGCTCGTCACAAGTGCCGTACCGGTGCTCCACAACCTCGCCTCCCCCCAGACCGGGCTGCACGAGTTCTTCGTGGCGCTGAACCGGGTCTCCGCAGAGTCGGCTCCGGTGGCCCAGCAGCAGGCCAACTACTACACCTACCTGGACAAATTCTTCACCGACTGGGCGAGCGTTTCCCGTTCGATCGAAGAAGCCAACACCGGCGGCCCGGCCTCGCTGGAACAGGCGATCTACTCGCTGCCCCACGAGGCGAAGTTCTACGAAAACGCGACCCAGTTCATGAACCTGCTCCACCCCAGCGCGCAGTCGTTGGTGAAAGTGGCGCCCGAACTCGGCCACGCCTTCAAGGTCGGGACCACCAACCTCGCCGCCGCGGTCGCGCTCAACAAAGCGCTGCTCGAATCCTCCCAGGCGCTGGCTGAATTCGGTGCCAACCCGATTGCCACGGTGGGGCTCGAAGAATTCACCAACACGCTCGAAATCGCCAACCCGCTGCTGGCCGGGATCGCGCCGAGCCAGGCCTACTGCAACTACTGGACGCTCGCCTTCCGCAACCTCGCGAGCCTCGAGACGGAGAACATCGGGATCGGCACACTGGCTCGTGCCGGCTTCATCCTCGCGCCGTCAGGGCCGAACAACGAGGGCTACCCGGCGTCTGCCCCGGCCAACGGAGCCTCCGAAGAAATCGAAGCGTTCACGAAAAAGGTCGTCGACAAGCACAACAACCACCTGCACGCGAACATGTACCCGAACACCGCCGGCCCGGGCCAGCCGCAGGTGTGCGAAGCCGGCAACGAGAACTACATCCCCGGGCAGACCACGATCGGAAACCTGCCCGCCGCCGACGTCAGCAAGAACCGCGAATTCACCACCCGCGAACAGAACGTCTACGGCGAAAAGTACCCCGAAGCGACGCTCAAGGCCCTGGGACTCGCCAAGCCGAAGTCCTCCTCGAAGTCGAAGGGGTCCTCCAAATGAAACTTCGCTTCTGGCGCCGCCACGACGAAATCCCGGTCGTCGAGCTGAGCCGGGCCAACCCGGTCCGCGCCGGCGTGATCATGCTGGTCGCGATCGCGGTCGTCGTGTACTTCGGCTTCACCAAGAAGATCCCGTTCAAACACGGCTACACGATCCACGCCGAGTTCGCCTCCGCGCTGGACATCCACCCGAAATCCCCGGTCCGGGTAGCGGGTGTGAACGTGGGCCAGGTCACCGCGATCAAGCGCCAGGGCAACACCGGCCTGGTGACGATGGAAATCGAATCCAAGGGCCTGCCGATCCACTCCGACGCGACCATGAAGATCCGCCCCCGGATCTTCCTCGAAGGCAACTGGTTCGTCGACCTTTCGCCCGGCAGCCCGTCGGCGCCGGAACTGCATTCCGGGGCCACGATTCCGATCGCCCAGACGGCGGACCCGGTGCAGATCGACCAGCTGCTCGACGCGCTCAACACCGACACGCGCGAAAACCTGCAGCACTTCCTGATCTACTACGGCCAGGCTCTCACCGAATACCCGGGCGCCAAGGAAGACGCCGAACAGGAACCGGACGCCCGCGGCCTGAACGCCGCCCAGGCGCTCAACAAGACCTACCGCATCGCCCCGCCATCGCTACGGGGCACCGCCGTCGTGCAGCAGGCCTTCGGCGGAGTCACCCCGAATGACCTGTCGAAGCTGGTCGACTCGATCGGCAAGGTCACCGCCGCCCTGAACGTCCACGAACAGGCGCTGGGCGAACTGATCGGCAACTTCAACACCTTCTTCGCCGCCTTCGCCGCCGAATCCAAAGGCCTCACCAAGCTGGTCTCCGAACTGCCGCACAACCTGCACAACATCACGCAGGCCTTCGTAGCGCTGCAGTCCTCCTTCGCGCCGTCCCAGGCCTTCGCGCACGCCATCATCCCGGGCGTCGAACAGACCAACGCGACGGTCGCCGCTACGCTGCCCTGGATCAAGCAGGTGCAGCTCTCGCTCGGGCCCAACGAGCTCGGCGGGGTCGCCAGCGGCCTGGTGAAGGCAGTGCCGCCGCTGGCCCAGCTCGAGGCCGAACAGGTGCCGTTCTACAAGCAGACGGACCAGTTCAACAAATGCCTCTCGAAAGTGATCATCCCGGCCGGCAACACCAAGCTGCAGGACGGCAGCGCCAGCTCGGGCGTCGAAGACTACAAGGAATTCTGGTACAGCCTGGTCGGTCTGAACGGGATCGGGCAGAGCTTCGACGGCAACGGCTCGCAAACCAAGTTCCTCGTCGGCAACAGCGGCCAGACGATCCGTTCGCAGCCGACCTCGATCCTGGGGAGCACGGCGAAGGGCAACCGGCTGCTGACGCGCTCGCCGCTGACGCCGCTCGGGACGCGACCGGCGTTCCCCACCGAAGAGCCGCCGTATGAGCCGAAAGTGGCCTGCGCCACGCAGAAGCTTCCGGAATTCAACGGCCCGTTGTCCAACGGACCGGCGGACGGGAGCGGCTGATGGCGCCGGAGCCCACGCAACACCCGCACGAGGGCACCCGCGGTGTCCGCGACCAGATCGTGCGTTACCGCTCGTCCTTCATCGCGGTCGTCACGATGATCCTGCTCGCCGCCGCCGTCGGCGGCTACATCCTCGCCCACCAGAACCTCCATCTTCCGGGCTGGGTGCCCGTGTTGGGCAAAAGCACCTACACGCTGAAGGCCCGCTTCCAGACGGCGCAGGCGGTCACGCCCGGCCAGGGCCAGGCCGTCACGATCGCCGGCGCCAAGGTGGGTGAAGTCGCGACCGTGGAAGTCCAGGGCGGCGTGGCCACGGTGACGATGAGGGTCACGCCCAAGTACGCCCGCTTCTACAAGAACGCGACCATGCTGCTACGCCCCAAGACGGCGCTGGAGGACATGACGATCGAGGTCAGCCCCGGCACGCCCGCCGCCGGCAAGCTGCACAGCGGCGAAACCCTGCCGATCGAGCAGACGGCGTCGAACATCGACTTCGACGAATTCCTGGCCGGCCTGGACACCGAAACGCGCTTCTACCTGCAGGCGCTGCTGGCGGGGGCCGGGGAAGGCCTCAACCACAACGGCAAGGCGCTGTCGGCGACGTTCAAGCGCTTCCTGCCGACCACGCGCCTGGGCACCGAAATCACCCACGAACTGCAGCGTCGCCACAAGAACATCGCCCAGTCGATCCACAATTTCCGCCTGCTGGTGGAAGCCGTCGGCGGCAAGGACGAACAGCTGGCCGAGCTGGTGGACGCATCCAACGCGGTGTTCGCGACCTTCTCCAAAGAGGACGCCGACTTCAAGCGCACACTGCACCTGCTGCCGGGGGCGCTGGAAAAGACGGGCAACGAACTGGCGAAGGTCACGACGGCCTCCAACGCGCTCGGATCGACGCTGACGAAGCTGCAGCCGTTCGCGAAAGCGCTGGCGCCGGCGCAGATCGCGACGAAAAAGCTCTCCCTCGCCACCACGCCGATCATCAAGAACGAGATCCGCCCCTTCGCCCGGGAAATCGTGCCGGTCGTCAACGAACTCGCCCCCTCTACCGAAGACATCGCCAAGGCGTTCCCCAAGCTGACCGTCAGCTTCGGGGTGCTGAACGAATTCTTCAACGAGCTCGCCTACAACCCGGGCCCGAAGAAGGCCGGCTTCCTGTTCTTCCTCGACTGGGGCAATCACGATCTCAACAGCGTGGTCAGCAGCTCCGACGCCAACGGGCCGCTCGGACGCAGCCTCGTGTACTTCAACTGCGAAGTGCTCCCGATCCTCAAAGGCGTGGCCGAAGTGAACCCGACGGTGAAAGTGCTCGTCGGCCTGCTGCGCCCGCCGACCAAGAAGGAATGTGAAGAACACGGCCTGATCGGCGCGGGGACGACGAAAGCCAGCGCCGCGAGCGCGGGCTCCGCCAGCGCGGCCTACGTGCACGCGGCGGCCGGGACCGCCCCCGCCGGCTCGAGCGGGTTCTCGGTGCCGCTGCACAGCTCGAGCTTCTCGGCGCTGACGCCCTTGAAGATCTCCGGCTCGAGCGCCACCCGGGCTGCGGCCCGGCGCTCCGGTGGCACCGCGGCCCACTCCGCCGCCCATCGGGGCGCCCCGCACGCGACCGCCGGCGGCTCGCGCGCGAAGGCCCCCAAGGGC
Source organism: uncultured Solirubrobacteraceae bacterium (assembly GCA_963758055.1). Classification (GTDB taxonomy): domain Bacteria; phylum Actinomycetota; class Thermoleophilia; order Solirubrobacterales; family Solirubrobacteraceae; genus Palsa-744. The sequence goes on along the minus strand of CAVWTU010000002.1, from coordinate 380,161 downwards.
AGCGCCCCGAGCCACACGGGAGGGAACGGCTAGGCGATGCAGAAGCGCGCTCCCACGCTCGGCAACATCTTCGTGATCATCCTGTTCGCGCTCAGTTGCTTCGGCCTGCTGCTGTTCCTATGGGAGTCCTTCGGCGGCCCGCTGCCGCTGAAGACGAAGGGCTACCGCTTCACGGTCTCGTTCCCCCGCACGCTCGTGCTCTCCGAACAGTCCGACGTGCGCATCAGCGGGGTCGACGTCGGTCACGTCGTGTCGCTGAAGCTCAACAACCACGACTCCACAGACGCGACGATCGAAATCGCGAGCCGCTACGCCCCGATCCGCGCGGACACCCACGCGGTCCTGCGCGTCAAGACGCTGCTCGGCGAGACCTACGTGCAGCTCAACCCGCAGGCCCAGAAGGGGCCGTTCCTGCCCGACAACGGGCACCTCGCAGACACCAACGTGGAACCCACCGTCACGCTCGATGACATCCTCGCGGCGCTGGACCCGCAGACGCGCAAATACTTCCAGGTGTGGCAGCAGTCGGTCGCTGTCGCGATCCATGGCCGCGGCGAACAGATCAACGCCGACTTCGCGGTGCTGGAACCGTTCGTGGAACACACCAACCGCCTGCTCAGCATCCTCGCCGGCCAGGAAGGGGCGCTGCGCGAGGTGGTCCACAACACGGGCGTGGTGTTCGACGCCCTCGCCGGCCGCGACCACCAGCTCGAACAGCTGATCGTCAACGGCGAACACACCTTCCACGCGGCCTCGGAGGCGAGCGAAGCGTTCGCCCAGGCCTTCCGCGAACTGCCGCCGTTCGAGCACAACTCGAAGGTCGCCCTGGAAGCGACCGACAAGTTCTCCAAGGTGGCCAACCCCTACTTCGAAGAATTCACCGGTGCCGAGCGTCAGCTGTCGGCGCTGCTGAAGGCCGCCGAACCGTTCGCGCCCCAGTTCAACAACTTCCTGACCTCGCTGGGCCCGCTCACCAAGGCCGCCAAGGTCGGCCTCCCGCAGGTCAAAACGACTCTCGACCAAACCGTCCCGATCCTCGAAAACCTGCCGCCGGTGCTGCACAACTTCGATCCCTTCCTGCAGTTCACGGGCGAGTACGTGCCCGAGGTACAGGCGTTCTTCGCCAACCTCACCAGCGCCACCCAGGCGAGCCTGAAAAACGGGAACCTGCCCGAACCGGCGTACACGAAGAGCCCCAAGCTCCACTACCTGACGACGATGTCGGTGCTGAGCCCCGAAGGCCTCTCCGTGTATCCCACGAAGGTGGAAACGGGCCGCAACAACGCCTACCCGCTGCCCGGCACCTACTCGCAGCTTGCCGGCGGACTGCCCGTCTTCCAGGCCACGAAATGCTCGGGCGGGGCGCCGTCCGTGAGCGGTCCGCCCAACGAAAGCGCGGGGATCACCGAAGAACTGATCCAGCAGATCCAGCAGTTCAAAGTCGCCAACGTGCCCGAAACCCCCAACGACGTCCCGGCGCCGCCCTGCAGGCAGCAGGGCCAGTTCAGCTACAACGGGCAGACGAGCCAGTACCCGCACGTCGTGTATCCCGAAAAATGAGCGCCACCGACGACTTCCGCTACCACGCCGCCGACCTCGACCTGCTCGGGGACCCCGACGACGAGCGCTGGTCGATCCGCTGTCTGGACGTGTACAAGCGCCTCGGCGGGGTACCGGTGCTCAACGGCCTCAACGTGGCCTTCCCCGAGGACACGATCACGGTCGTGCTCGGGCCCTCGGGGACCGGCAAGAGCGTGCTGATCAAGCACCTGATCGGGCTGATGTTCCCAGACTCGGGCAACATCATCGTCAAAGGCCTGTCGGTGCCCTCGCTGACGATGCCCGACCTGCTGGAACTGCGACGCAAGATCGGGGTCCTGTTCCAGGACGGTGCCCTGTTCGGCTCGATGTCGGTGTTCGACAACGTAGCCTTCCCGCTGCGCCAGCACACGGACCTCTCGGAGAGCCAAATCTCCGAACGCGTCTCTCAGCATCTGGCCGACGTGGGCCTGCAGGCGGCGATCGACGACTCCCCCTCGCAGCTGTCGGGCGGGATGCGCAAGCGCGCCGGCTTCGCGCGGGCGCTGGTGATGGAGCCCGACGTGGTGATCTTCGACGAGCCCGACTCCGGCCTGGACCCGGTGCGCACGGCCCTGCTGTGCGAGCTGATCCAGGAGATGCACTCGATCTACAAGGGCACCTACATCGTCGTCACCCACGACATCGCCTCGGCCCGGCGGATCGGCGAGTACATCGCCCTGCTGTGGCGGGGCCGGATCGTGGAAGCGGGTGACGCGAAGCGGATGTTCTCCTCGGACAACGAATTCGTGCGCCAGTTCCTGAGCGGATCCGCGGAGGGGCCTCTCACGATGGATTGACCCGCGGGCGACCCTATGCGAACATACGTTCGTATGGTCGTGTGCGTGCACCTCCCGCGTTTCGAGCTCCTGGTGGCGGCCGGAGAGGGCTCTCGTGTGGGCTCCCAGACGCTCCGCGGGCGTCCCCTGGCGGTGGCCCCGTTCGCGGGCAAGGGCGCTGCCGCGGGGACGGCCGGCGTGGGGGAGGTCTCCCAGGCGGCCGAAGCGAGCGGGGTGAGGAGGGGGATGGCGCTCGGCGAGGCGCTGGCGCGGTGCCCGGAGCTGGTGCTGCTCCCGGCCGACCCGGTGAAGGTGGCCGAGCGGTGGGAGGCGGCCCTGCAGGCACTGGAGGCGATCGGGGCGGCCGTGGAGCCGGAGCGGCCGGGGCTCGCCTACTTCGAGGCGGATGGGCTGCAGGGCGCTCCACGGCACGCTCGCCGACACGCTCGCGGGGGCACGGGGCGCGCTCTCCGATCCCGTGCGGATCGGGGCGGCCCCGACGCGCTTCTGCGCCCTCGCCTGTGCGCTCGCGGCCCGCTCGCGCCGGCCGCTGGTGCTCGAGGGTGAGCACGCCGGCCGCTGGCTGGCCTGTCAGCCCGGTGGGTCTGCTCGGCTACCGCGAGCAGACCGCGGCGCTCCTGGAGCCGCTGGCGCGGCTGGGCGTGCGCACGCTCGGGGAGCTCGACCGCGTCTCGGCCGCGGGGCGCTGAGCGACCGCTTCGGCGCGGCCGGGGTCCTCGCCCACGGGCTGGCCCGCGGCGTAGACCGGCCGCTGCGGCCACGGCGACCCGCAGGAGCGCCTGGAGGAGTCGATGGAGGTGGGGGATGCCAGCTGCGGCCAGGCGCTGGGGCGGGTGCTGGGGGTGCTCGTCGGCCGGCTGCTGGCACGCCCCCAGCGCGGCGGGGCGCACGCTGCGCGCGGTCATGCTCTCGGCGCAGCTGCTCGCCGGCGGCGGCTGGCGCGAGCGCGTCGTGTTCCGCCAGGCGCTCGGCGGACGCGCGAGCGGATCAGGCTGGCGCTGTCGGTGCGCCTGCTCGCGCTCCCGCGTCCCGCCTGCAGCGCTGGGACTGAGCGTCGAGCGCTTCGGGCCGCCGATCGCCGAGCAGGGGGTACTGGAGGACCACGACGCCCACGCGGCCGGCGCCCAGCGGGCCGCGCGGGCCGCCCGCTGCGGGAGGCGCTCGCACAGGTGCGCGCGCTGGCCGGGGCGAGGCGGCGCTGCGCGTCGTGCTGCGTCGACCCCGCCTCCGCGTGTCCCGAGCGGCGGGTGGTGCTGACCCCGATCCCCGAATGAGCGCCCGTGCGCTGAACCGCCCACGGCCCGCCCGCGTGCGCTGGCGGCGGCCCGCAGCCGGTGCAGGTGGACGGCGAACGGGTGCAGTCGCTGCGCGAGTCCTGGCTGGTGGAGGACCGCTGGTGGACGGCCGAGCCGCTGCGCCGTCGCTACTGGGAGCTGGTGGGGGTGGGTGGGCGCAACGTCGTCGTCTTCCACGACCTGAGCTCCGGCGGCTGGTTCTGCCAGCGCGCCTGAGGGCTGATGGCTGCGGCGACCCCGCCATACGCCGAGCTGCACTGCCACTCGGCCTACTCGTTCCTGGACGGGGCCTCGCTGCCCGACGAGCTCGCCCAGCGCGCGGGGGAGCTCGGCTACAGCGCGCTGGCGCTGACCGACCACAACTCCGTCTCGCGGCTCGATGGAGCTGGCCCAGGCGCCCGCGAGCACGGGGTGCAGGGCGATCCACGGCGCCGAGATCGACGTCCTCGTGCGGCGATGGGCCTCCCGCCACCTCACGCTGCTCGTGCGCGACGGGCGTGGCTGGAGCAACCTCTGCCGGATCCTCACGCTCGCCCACGCCCACACCCGCGAGGGCGGCTCGGCGCAGCGACCTCGGCGAGCCGTCACGTGGACATCCAGGCGGTGCTCGAGCACGCCGAGGGCCTCGTCTGCCTGAGCGGCTGCGCCGCGCGCTCGGCGCTCCTGCGCCACGGCGTCACGGTGACGGGTCCTGGAGGACTCGACGAGCCCCTCGCCCGCCGGCTGCTCGACGCCTTCGGGCCGGAGAACTTCTACGTCGAGCTGCAGCGCCCCTTCCAGCGCCACGACCGCGCCCGCAACCGCGCCCTGGCGGCGCTCGCCGCGCGGCTCTCGGTGCGCTGCGTGGCGACCGGCAACGTCCACGCCCATGCCCGCTGCCGGGCCGAGCTGCAGGACGCCTTCGTGGCGCTTCCAACCACGCCACGCTCGACGCCTGCGAGCCGCTGCGGCGGGGCAACCACAGCCACGTGATGAGCTCCCCGGAGGCGATGGCCCAGCGCTTTCGCCGAGCATCCCGAGGCGGTCCGCGAGACGCTCCTGCTGGCCGAGCAGCTGACGTTCGACCTGCGCCGGGACCTCGGCTACCGCTACCCCGGCGCCGAGGAGCAGAGCGCCTCCAGGCGCCTGGCGGAGCTCTGTGGGGAGCGTCTGTGGGAGCGCTACGGCGACGGCGCCCCCGCATCCGCACGGGGGCTGCGCGAGGAGGCCCACGCGCGCCTGGAGGAGGAGCTGGGGGTGATCGCCCACCTCGGCCTGGCGGGCTTCTTCCTGCTGCACCACGACATGCTCGAGCTCGCGCGCGAGGTGGCCATGGAGGTGCGCGGGCCGGACTCGGTGCGTGCGCTGCTGGCGCCGGGCCGCGGGCGGGGCTCCTCGGTCTCCTCGCTCGTCTGCTACCTGACGGGCCTCTCCCACATCGACCCTGCTCGGCAAGCTCGCGCTGGGGCGCTTCCTGCACGAGGACCTGCACGGGCTGCCGGACATCGACCTCGACTTCCCCCGGGACATCCGCGAGCGGCTGATCCCCCGCGTGCACGAGCGCTACGGCCACGACCGCTCGGCGCTGGTGGCGGCCTTCCCGACGTTCCGCGCGCGCGGGGCGATCCGCGAGCTCGGCAAGGTGCTCGGCCTGCCCGCCGGCGAGATCGAGCGGGCTGGCACGGGGGGCCGACCCCTACGGCCTCGGCCGAGGGCCTACGCCTCCGCGGGATCGCAGCGGACGGCGCTCCCGCGCCCGGCGGCTCCGGCGCCCGCCAGGCCGCCGCTGCGCTGGCGCTGGCTGGCGCGCCTGGTCGAGCAGGCCCACGGCCTGCCCCGCCACCTCTCCCAGCACTCCGGCGGGATGATCGTCTCCACGCGGCCGCTGATCGACTGCTGCCCGGTCGTGCCCGCGGCGATGGAGGGCCGCCAGATGGTCCAGTGGGACAAGGACTCCTGCGCCGACGCGGGCTTCCTGAAGATCGACCTGCTCGGCCTGGGGATGCTCTCGGCGGTCGAGCGCTGCGTGGAGGAGATCGAGCGCGTACGCGGCGAGCGCATCGACCTCTCCCGGATCCCCTTCGACGATCCCGCGACCTTCCGGGCGATCCGCGCCGCCGACACGGTCGGGGTCTTCCAGATCGAGAGCCGCGCGCAGATGCAGTCGCTGCTGCGCACGCGCCCCGTGAACCTCGAGGACCTCACGATCCAGGTCGCGATCGTCCGCCCCGGGCCGATCCAGGGCGGTGCGTCAACCCCTACATCGACCGCCGCCAGCGCCTGCGCGAAGACCCGGCCTACGAGGTCCCCTACGACCACCCGTCGCTGGAGCCGGTGCTGCGCGAGACGCTCGGGACGATCATCTTCCAGGACCAGGTGATGCAGGTCGCCGAAGCCTTCGCCGGCTTCAGCCCCGGCGAGGCCGACGGCCTGCGCCGGGCGATGAGCCGCAAGCGCTCCGCACGAGCCGCATGCAGGCGCCAGCGCGAGCGCTTCGTGGCAGGGCGCGATGCGCCACGTCGGCGCCGACCGCAGACCGCCGAGCGGGTGTGGAAGATGGTCGAGGGCTTCGCCGGCTTCGGCTTCCCCAAGTCCCACAGCGCCGCCTTCGGGCTGCTCGCCTACCAGTCGACGTGGCTGCGGGTCCACTACGGCCCGGAGTTCCTGTGCGCGCTGCTCAACGAGCAGCCGATGGGCTTCTACGCCCCCGACAGCCTCGCCCACGAGGCCCAGCGACGCGGCATCGAGCGTGCGGGGCCTGGACGTCAACGACTCCGAGGTGCAGTGCACGGTGCAGGAGGGCGCCGTGCGGCTGGGCCTGCGGCTACGTCAAGGGAGCCCCCGAGGCCGAGCTGGCGGAGCTCGTCGCCGAGCGCCGCCGTGGCGGCCCCTTCGCAGACCTGGCCGAGCTGGCCGCGCGCGTCGGGGGCGCAGGCGTACGACGCTCGAGCAGCTCGCCTGGTCGGGCGCCTGCGACAGCCTCGCCGAGGACGGCCGGCGGCGCACGGCGCTGTGGCAGCTGGGGATCGCGGCCCCCGCCCAGAGCTCCGCCGAGGAGGGCGGGACCCGGCAGCCCAGCTGGCCCTGCCGCTGGAGCTTCCCGCCGGCGCCGGCCCTGCGACCGCTCGGGCGCTGGCAGCGGCTGATCGCCGACTACTCCACCACGGCGGTCACCCTGCAGGAGCACGCGCTGGCGATCCTGCGCCCGCGCCTGACGGTGCCGATGCTCGCCACCAGCGCCCAGCTGGAGCGCCTGCCCGGCGGCGGCGAGGTGGCCGTGGCCGGCCTGGTGATCGCCCGCCAGCGCCCCGGCACGGCCGACGGGACGATGTTCCTGCTGTTCGAGGACGAGTTCGGGACGGTCAACCTGATCGTCCCCGAGCAGGTCTACGAGCGCCACCGCCAGCTGGCCCGCACCGAGCCCCTGCTGCTGGCCAGGGGCCGCCTGGAGCGCACCCAGGAGCCCACCCCCCTGCACGCAACGGCCGGCCGGCCGGCCGGCGCCGCCACCGCCCGTCCGCCGTCCGGCGCCGATACCGAGGACGGCGACGGACTCGGCCCGGAGCGGGTCCGCCCCGTGATCAACGTCGTCGTGCGCGAGCTGGCCTCGCTCGAGCGTTTCCTCGCGGGCGGCCTGGAGGCCGCCGAGGAGGGGTCCGGCGCGGGCGTCCGCCACCTGCACCGCCGCCGCGGCGCCGGCGGGCACGAGCAGGCCGAGGAGCCGGCGGGCGAGGAGGTCGCCTCGAGCATGCGCGCGGCCGGCCCCTCGGTGCAGAGCTTCGGTATGGGCCGGCGCCGCTGAGGCGGCTCAGGCGCCGCGGATGGCGAACGCGAGCGGCTGGCCGTCGGGGTCCCCCACCAGCAGCCCGCCCTGCAGCTCCAGCGGCTCGGCGCCGCGGTCGGCAAGGCGCTGCTGCAGCCCGCTCAGCGCCCCCTCGTCGGCCAGCTCGAAGAGCACCTCACGCAGCCCCGGTGCTGTGTCCGGGGAGCGCGGGGCGCCCGCGCTCTGCCAGGAGTTCAGGCCGATGTGATGGTGGTAGCCGCCCGCCCCGAGGAAGGCGGCCGCCGGCAGCCGGGCCTGCTCGTCGAAGCCCACATCCTCGCCGTAGAAGCGGCTCGCCAGCCCGACGTCGGCGACCTTCATGTGCACGTGCCCCACGCCGGTCCCCGCGGCGACCTCCTCCGTGGGCTCGCCGGTGGACTGGGCGAGCAGGTCTTCGAGGTCCAGCGGCAGGGTCACCATCTCCACGCCCCCGTCCGGCGTACGGGCCCAGCGCTCGCGGGGCCGGTCGGCGTATACCTCGATCCCGAGGCCGTCGGGGTCGCTCAGGTAGATCGCCTCCGAGACGCCGTGGTCGGAGGCCCCCTCCAGCGGCCAGCGGGCACCCGCCAGGCGCCGCAGCGTGTCGGCCAGGGCGGCCCGGGACGGGTGCAGCCAGGCGACGTGGAAGAGGCCGCTCGCACCGGGTGACAGGACCGTGGGCTTGTCGATCTGGGTGAGCACGAGCGCCGGCTGGCCGGCTTCGGCGCCCAGCAGCGCCGTGCCGTTCTCACGGGCGATCAGCGGCAGTCCGAGTGCCCGCGCGTAGAAGTCCGCGCTGCGGGAGAGGTCGCTCACGCCGAGCGTGACGGAGCGGATACGCAGGGCCGGGTCGATCCCGCTCATCGTCCCCCAAGCTTACGCCTGCCGGCGTTACGCCTGCCGGGGATACGCCCGCCGGCGCGCCGCCACGCTCGCCGCGACCTGCCACCGGCCCGTCGCGGCTCCCGTCTCAGGCCCTGTACAGGACCAGCTTCACGTGCCTGCAGCCGACGAGCTTGAAGCGCCTGTTCTGCGGCAGGTAGCGCACCACCAGCGTCTTCAGCCCGGGGCCGTTGCAGAACACCGTCCCGAAGCCGTACACGAGTGCCACCTGGTCGTTCCCGGCCCCGGTCCAGATCACGTTGTGGCCGTGGCTGGCGTAGATGAAGTCGTTTCCGGCCCCGCCGTGGAGATAGTCCTGCTGGGATTCGGGTTGTCCGCTGGGCTGGAAGTCGCCCCAGATCACGTCCCCGTCTTCACCGGCCCAGATGGTGTCGTTGCCGTTGCCGCCGAGCAGCTCGTTGTGGACGTGGGGGAGGCCCTTCAGCGTCCCGGACTGGTTGAAGCGGTGCTCGACGAGGTGCTGGATCCGGGGCCAGCCGGCGTGGCTGGCCTCGCCTCGGGCGACGGCTGCGAGGGCGAACACCGTCACGGGCACGGCGAGCGCTGCCAGCCAGCGGCCGATCTGGACCATACGGGTCGAAGCCGGCTCGGGTATCGGCATCTGGGCAACTGTAGGGGTGGGCCCGGCCCACCCCGGCGCTACTCATACCTTTGCCCAGCCTCGCGCCCGACGCTTTCTGGGCCGCCGTGCGAGCCGCGCTAGGGTGGGTTTCCGTGCGGTTGCGCAAACTCGGCTGGAGTGACCTGGAGGTCTCCGAGATCAGCCTCGGATCGTGGCTCACCTACTCCGGCGGCGTCGAGCGCGAGCAGGCCAGTCGCTGTGTGCGATGCGGCCTTCGAGGCCGGGCATCAACTTCATCGACACCGCCAACGTCTACGGCCGCGGCGCGGCCGAGACGTTCCTCGGCGAGGTGCTCGCCGGTCGCCAGCGCGACTCCTACGTGCTGGCCACGAAGGTCTACTTCCCGATGTCCGACAGCGACCGCGGCCTCTCGGCCGAGCAGATCCACAAGCAGATCGACGCCTCGCTGGCGCGCCTGCAGACCGACTACGTCGACCTCTACCAGTGCCACCGCTACGACGACGAGGCGCCGCTCGAGGAGACGATGGCGGCCCTCAGCGAGGTCGTGCGGGCAGGCAAGGCCCGCTACATCGGCTTCAGCGAGTGGCCGGCGGAGAGATCTCCGCAGTCGCTCGCGCTGCCCGGCGTCGAGCGCTGGACCTCCAGCCAGCCCCAGTACTCGATGCTGTGGCGCAGTCCCGAGGCCGAGGTGATCCCGCTGTGCGAACGGGAGCAGATCTCACAGATCGTATGGTCGCCGCTCGGCGCAGGGCGTGCTGACCGGCAAGTACCGCCCGGGCCAGGCGCCGCCCGGGCGACTCGCGGGCCGCGAGCGAGAGCGATGAGCACGTTCATCGGGCGGCTGATGCAGGACGACGTGCTCGCAGGCCGTCGAGCGCCTGCGCGCCGATCGCCGAGCAGGCCGGGCTGACGATGGCCCAGCTCGCGCTCGCCTGGGTGCTGCGGCGTGCCGAACGTCGCCTCGGCGATCATCGGCGCGCAGCCGCCCGGAGCAGGTCCACGAAAACGCCGCCGCCTCGGGCGTGACGCTCAGTCGCCGACGTGCTCGAGGCGATCGACGCGGCGCTCGGCGGGGCGGTCGTCCGCTGAGCGGAGCGCCGGCCGCAGCCGGCGCTCAGGATCCGCCCGGGAGGAGCACGGCACGGATCCGGATCCTCACGGTCTCGCCGACCAGTGCGTCGCCGTAGCCCGCCACCGCCGGGAAGCGCAGGCCGTAGTCGCCGCGCGCGAGCGCGCCCTCGCACCGCAGCACGACGGAGCCGTCGCGCGTCTGGGAGCGCTCGACCTCGACCCCGAGATCCAGCGGCCGGGCCGTGCCCCTGATCGTGAGCTCGCCCCGAAGCTGGAAGGCCCGCCCGGCGGGCAGGGTCGCAGGCCCGGCGGCGAACCGCATCTGCGGGTGGGCGGCGGGGTCGAAGAACTCCTCCGAGGTGCGCAGGTAGTGGTCCCGGCGCTCGTCTCCGGTGTCGACGCTCGCGACCTCGACGGTCCCGGCGGCGGTCAGCCGGCCGCCGTCCACCCGCACCGTCGCCGCGAAGCGGGTGAACCGGCCGCGTACGCGGCTGAGCCCCAGGTGTCTGACCTCGAAGCCCACTTCCGAACGGCCGGCGTCGAGCTGCCAGTCGCCCTCCGCTAGTGGCTTTCCGCGCGCTCCCAAGAGAACCCCCTTACCGCCAGGTAGATCCCGATCGCTCCCCACAGGGCGAGGACCGCCAGCAGGTCGAGGTGATCGCCGATCGGCGATCCCGTCACCATCGCGCCGGACAGACCTTCGATCAGTGGCAGCAGCGGCAGGGCGTCGGCGATCGTCTTCAGGAAGGCCGGGGGGTTGCTGGCGTCGAAGACGTAGAAGGACAGGATCACAACCGGCAGGAACACCGCGTTGACGTACGCCGCGGTGGACTCGAAGTTGGGGATCGCGTGGGCGAAGGCCACCCCCAGGCCGGCGAAGGTGACCACCCCGACGAGCACCCAGGCGATCAGCGACAGCGGCTCGGGCGGCCAGTCGAGGCCGAACAGCAGCCGCCCGGTGAGCACCACCAGCACGATCTGCAGCGCGGTGTTGGTGATGGCGTTGGCGGCCACGCCGCCGAAGTAGGAGCCGGTCGGCAGCGGCGCGCCCCGGATGCGCTTCAGCACGCCCCGCTCGCGCAGGTACACGATGTTGTAGGCCAGCGCGGTGAAGGTCGTGGACATCACGCTCATCCCCGCGATCGCCGGTAGCAGCTTGTTGAGGTCGTGCTGTTTGCCGCTGAGGATCGCCCCGCCCGCGAGCAGGATCACCAGCGGCAGCAGGAAGTTGAAGAAGGCGGCGCTGGGGTTGCGCCAGAACATGCGCCGCTCGAGGCGGTACTGACGCCAGCCGAGCCGCAGCGCTTCACTCATCGGAGGTCAGCTCCAGGTAGACGTCCTCGAGCGTCGGCCGCGCCACCGACAGCTCCTGCAGCTGCCCGCCGGCGGCCAGCGCCTCGGCCGGTGAGCTCGTGCAGCACCGTTGTGGGGTCGTCGGTCTCGAGCTCCACCAGCTCGCCCCCGGGGGCTCGGTAGGTGATGCGGTAACGGGGGCTCCGGCGCCGAGCTCCCGCGGATGCCCGTCGGCGAGGATGCGACCGTCCTTGACGATCGCGACGCGGTCGGCGAGCTCCTGGGCCTCCTCGAGGTAGTGGGTGGTCAGCACGATCGTCTTGCCGAGGTCGCGCAGCGAGCGGATCGTCTGCCACGCCGAGCGCCGGGCCTCGGGGTCGAAGCCGGTGGTGGGCTCGTCGAGGAAGATCAGCTCCGGGTCCCCGACCAGCGCGACGGCGAAGTCGAGGCGCCGCAGCTGGCCTCCGCTGAGGCGCCGCGTGCGCGTATCCGCCTGCTCGCCCAGGTCGACTAGCTCGATCACCTCAGCCACGCTGCGCGGGTGCGGATACAGGCCCGCCCAGTACTCCAGCGCCTCCCGGGGGGTGATGTGGGGGTAGATGCCGCCCGACTGCAACACGATCCCGATCTGTCGCCGCAGCTCCAGCGGGCGCCTGGCCGGGTCGTGGCCCAGAACGGTCACGGTGCCCTCCGTGCGGGCCCGGTAGCCCTCGAGGATCTCGACCGTCGTCGTCTTGCCGGCGCCGTTCGGTCCCGAGCAGCCCGAACACCTCTCCGCGGGCGACCGTGATGTCGATCCCGCGCACGGCCTCGTACTCGCCGTAGCGCTTGGACAGGCCCCTCACCTCGATCGCGGGGGCGTCGCTCGCGATCCTGCTGTGTGGCTGGACGGCGCGGGCGGTGTCCGCTACCAGTGCACGCCCCTGGTGAGCGTCGCCATCGCGATCTGCTCGAAGGACACGTGCTCCTCGGTCTCGTGGTGGTGGCCCTTGGAGGCCGCCGAGTCGGGGAACACGCGGTAGGCCAGGTGCAGCAGGCGATCGACCGCCCCCGGGTTCAGCGAGTAGGCGACTTCGCCGAACTTGCCGATACGCGTCCCCATCTCCTTGGGCCGGCCGCGCATCGCCTCGCAGATCATGTCCGCGGCCTCGTCGGGGCTGATCGCGGGGAAGGCGTCGTACATCTTCGTGGGCGCGATCATCGGCGTGCGCACGAGCGGCATGTGGATGGTGGTGAAGGTCACGCCGTCCCCGATCACCTCCGAGGCCACCACCCGGCTGAAGGCGTCCAGGGCGGCCTTCGAGGCGACGTAGGCGGAGAACCGCGGCGGGTTCGTCTGCACGCCGATCGAGGACACGTTCACGATGTGGCCGGAGCCACGCTCGCGCATGTGCGGGAGCAGCCCGATGATCAGCTTCACGGCGCCGAAGTAGTTCAGCTGCATGGTCCGTTCGAAGTCGTGGAAGCGGTCGTAGCTGAGCGCGATCGAGCGCCGGATCGAGCGGCCCGCGTTGTTGACCAGCATGTCGACGTTGCGGTGGTCGGCCAGCATTCGCTCCAGCAGGCGCTCGATCGACTCCATCTCGGAGATGTCGGCGGCATACACGTAGGCGGTCCCGCCGCCGGCCACGATCTCGGCCCGCACCTCCTCCAGTTTCTCGACGTTGCGGGCCACCAGCAGCGGCACCCCGCCGGCCGCGGCGACCTTCAGGGCGGTCGAGCGCCCGATCCCCGAGGAGGCCCCGGTGATAACCACGTGCTTGCCCCCGAGGGACTCTTTCAGGGTCCTTCCGCGCCCGAAGTCGCTGTCCATCTCGCGCTCCCAGTACTCCCACAGGCGGCCGAGGTACTCGTCCAGCGGGGGTGGCTGTTCCAGCGGCGTTCCGGTCAGCGCCTGGGCCGTCTCACGGGTGCTGAAGCGCGGCACCAGCTCCATGTGCTCGAGCACCTCCTCGGGGACGTCGAGCTCGCGCAGGGTGAGCGATTTCAGCTGCCGCCACGGAGGCAGCGACAGGGCCAGCCGCAGCGGCCACTTCGGCAGCGGGTCGGTCAGGCGTTTGTCGATCGTGACGGCGAAGCGGGGTGCGCGCGCGATCGTGGCGATCTGGTTGATCACGTCGTCCACCCGCTGCGGGCGGGGGTCCACCAGATGGAAGGCCCTGCCGTCGAGGCCCGGCTCGTGGGCGATGTGCTCGAGCGCGCCGGCCACCCAGTCGACCGGCACGATGTTCGTGTAGCCGAGGTCGGGCCCCACCAGCGGCACCCACTCGGGGAGCAGGTGGCGCAGGCGCTCGATCGCCTTGAAGAAGTAGTAGGGGCCGTCGATCTTGTCCATCTCGCCGGTTCTCGAGTCGCCGACGACGACCGCCGGGCGATACGTCCGCCACGGCACGTAGGGCTGTTCGCGCACGATCCGCTCGGACTCGAACTTGGTGCGGTGGTAGGGCGAGGGCAGCCGCTGGCCCTCGTCGAACATCTCCTCGGTGAAGACGCCGTGGTAGGTGCCCGCGACGGCGATCGAGGACACGTGGTGCAGGCGCTTGGCGTCGATCGCGCGGGCCAGTTCGACCGCGTGTGTGGTGCCTCCCACGTTGACCGCCGTGTTGCGCTCCGCCGGCGCGGTGAGGTCGTAGACGGCGGCCAGGTGGAACATGTGGTTGACCTTCCCCCGCAGCTCCGCCACCTGCTCCTTCTCGACGCCGAGCAGGGGACGGCGCAGGTCCCCGATCACGGGCTCGATACGGTCGCCGGCGGCCGGGCCGACGAGCATCGTCCAGCGCTCGACGAGGTCCTCCAGGCGGCCCCTGGCGCTCTCCCGCATGAGCACGTAGATCTTGCCCTGGCGGTTTTCGAGCAGGCGCTCGATCAGGTGCCTGCCGATGAAGCCCGTAGCGCCAGTGACGAAGTACGCCATCTCGTTGGAGAGCCTACTGCCTAGGCGCCCGCGCCAGCGCCCCCGCGACCCTCCCCGGCGGCAAAGCGGGCGGCGCCGCGGGCCCCGTCCTCGAACACCTCCGGCCCGGCCCGGGCCTCGAACTCCAGGCCCTCGGCGAGCGTCAGCCCGAGACCCTCGAGCGCCGCCCGGCGATCGGCCAGCATCGTTGCCTGGGGGAAGTTCGCGAGCCCCTCGGCCAGCGCCAGCGAGCGCTCGAGGTGCGCGCCCGCGGGGACGACCTCGTTGACGAGCCCGATCGAGGCCGCCTCCTGGACGTCGATCATGCGGCCGGTAAGGATCAACTCGAGCGCCCGGCCAAGCCCGACCACGTGCGGCAGCCGCTGGGTGCCCCCGTCGATCAGCGGCACCCCCCAGCGCCGCTCCGGGAAGCCGAGCACCGAGCCCTCGGTGGCGATCCGCAGGTCGCACCACAGCGCGAGCTCCAGGCCGCCCGCCAGGCAGAAGCCGGAGATCGCCGCGATCGTCGGCTTGGTCGGGGTCAGGCGCGTGAAGCCCATCGGCCCCTCGGCGCTCATCAAGCGCTCGCGCATCGTGTCGGTGGCCTTCAGGTCGGCGCCCGCGCAGAAGGACACCCCGCCGGCGCCCGTGAGGATCATCACGCGGGCCTCGTCGTCGCGCTCGAAGCGCAGGTAGGCCTCGTGCAGGGCGGCCGCGGTGGGGCCGTCGACGGCGTTGCGGCGATGCTGGCGGTCGATCGTGACGACGGCCGCCGCGCCCTCGCGGCGGTAGCCGACGTCGGGGTTCGCCGCGGGCGCCTGCTCGGACTCGCTCACGCCCTGGAGGCGGCTACCAGCCGCCGTGCCACTGGGTCCCGATGGCTTCCTTCTGGGCCGCCTTGCGCCGTTCCTTGCGTTTGTCGAGGCTGCGCTGGAGCATCGTCATCAGGAACACGAACAGGACGAAGCCGCCGATCAGGATGAAGCCCGCGTCGGTGACGACTTTGTCGTTGGTGGCGCCGTAGAAGCCGCGGCCGTCGTTTTCGGCGCTCGCGACCGGCGCCAGCACGAGCGTCGCCAGCGTCGTCAGGAGGATCAGCTTCGGCAGCGGTGAGCGGGTCATCGGAGCGGGGCTGATGCTATCTCAGCCCGGCCCCGGATCGGTCGGGGGAGCGAGGGCGACTCCCCCGGCGCGAACGGGGGAGGCTCGGTCGGGGCGAGCGGGAGGCTCTTACCATCAGCTGTCGATGGCCCTCTTGACAGCCTCGGATCTACGCAAGGACATCGCCGGGCAGCCGCTGCTGCGCGGAGTGTCCTTCAAGCTCGAGCGTCGCGAACGGCTGACCCTGGCCGGACGCAACGGCGCCGGCAAGACGACCCTGTTGAGGATGCTCGCGGGGGAGAGCTCGATCGACGGCGGCGAGCTCAGCGTCGCCAAGGGCGTGAGGATCGCGCTCCACGACCAGCGTCCGCCGCGCGAGCGGGGCGGCACCCTGCAGGACTACCTGCTGTCGGGCTGCGCCGAGGAGCTGGCGATCGAGCGCGAGCTGTCCGAGCTGGAGCGGGCGATGGCCGACGGCGCCGGGGACGAGCCCACGCTGGCCCGTTACGCGGCGGCGCAGGCTCGGCTGGAGACCCGTGGCGGCTACCTGTGGCGTAACCGGGCGGGCGACACCGCCCACGGGCTCGGCTTCCGCGACGAGGACCTGGGCCGCACGCTGGACACCTTCTCCGGCGGCGAGCTCACGCGGGCGTCGCTGGCACGGGCGCTCGCCACCGGGGCCGACGTCCTGCTGCTCGACGAGCCCACCAACCACCTCGACATCGCCTCCCTGGAATGGCTCGAGCAGGCGCTCGCGGCTCTCGACGCGGCGGTCGTGCTGGTCGCCCACGACCGCTGGTTCCTGGAGGCGGTCGGCACGGCCGTACTCGAGCTGCAGGCCGGGCGGACCCGCTTCTTCGCCGGCAGCTGGCACCACTGGCGCCGCGAACAGGCGGCCCACGAGCTGGCACTGGGGCGGGCGATCGCCGCCCAGCAGGCAGAGATCGAGCGCACCGAACGCTTCATCGAGCGCTTCCGCTACAAGGCCACCAAGGCGCGCCAGGCGCAGTCGCGGGTCAAGCGGCTCGAGAAGATGGAGCGCCTGGAGCGCGACCCCCGCGACGAACGCGGGCTCGAGTTCGCCTTCAAGGCGCCTGAGCGCTCCGGCCGCGTGATCTTCGAGCTCCTGGACGGCCGCGTGGAGGTGGGCGAGGATCCCCCGGTGACGCTCCTGGAGCACGCGGAGCTGTGGCTGGAACGGGGCGAGCACGTGTCGTTGGTGGGTCCCAACGGGGCCGGCAAGACGACCCTGATCGAAGTCCTCGCGGGCCGCCGCGAGCTGCCGGACGGCAAGCTGTCGGTCGGCCACAACGTGACGGTCGGCTACCTCTCCCAGCACGCCGAGGAGCTCGGCGCGGGAGGCCCGCCGGAGCAGAGCGTGCTGGAGGCCACCCAGCGGGCCACCGGGCTGACGCCCGGCAAGGCGCGGGCGCTGCTGGGCCGCTTCCTGTTCTCCGGCGAGGAGGCCGAGAAACCGCTGGCGGGGCTCTCCGGCGGGGAGCGCCGGCGCCTGTCGCTGGCCGTGCTGGTCGGGGGTGCCCACCCTCCGAACGTCCTGATCCTCGACGAGCCCACCAACCACCTCGACATCGACAGCCGCGAGGCGCTCGAGGATGCCCTGCGGGTCTTCCCCGGGGCGATCCTGCTCGTCTCCCACGACCGTGCGCTGCTGGACGCGGTCGGCATTCGCACGGTGGCCGTCGAGGACGGCACCCTGCACACCTACCTCGGCGGCTGGGCCGAGTACGCCCGCCTGCGCGAGGAGCGTCTGGCCGAGGGTGGGGCGGGCGCCACGGCGGGGCCGGGGCCACGGGCGCCTCGCGCGGCACGGCCGGCGCCGCACGCAACGGCGCGGGCGGGACCTCGCCGCTCGCCCCGGCTCCCCGGCGCGGGGCGAGCTCCGGGCACGAACGCGGACGGGGCCCGGACGAAGCCCAAGCCGAAGTCGAGGGCCAAGCCGAAGGGCCCCTCCAAGAACCGCATCAGCGCCCAGCAGAAGGCCGAGGCGGAGGTGGAAGCGGCCGAAGCCTCGCTCAGCGAGCTCGAAGCCGAGCTGGCACAGCCAGAGGCCTGGGCCACGCCCTATGAGTCGGCCAAGTCAGAGGCACGCCACACGGCCGCCCGCAGGGCCGTCGAGGCCGCCTACGAGAAGCTGCAGACCCTGAGCGAGGACGGTTAGCTCCGCGGAGCCCCGGGCGCGGCGAGGGCGACTAGCCTTGTGATGTCATGAAGGCCGCCCGCAACGTCGCCATCATCGTCGCGATCGCCGCCGGGGTGTACTTCCTCCCGGGAGGTGGGCGAGCCACCAGCACCGTCGAAGGGGTGATCGGGGTGGCCTTCGGGTTTGCGATCGCCGTCCTCGGCGTGCGCACGTACCGCGAACACCGGGTCGCCATCCACAGCCTCGGCGACCATCACAGGGCCCTGCTCTACGGGGCGATCGCGCTCGGCCTGTTCGCCGCCGAGGCGAGGGGCCGGATGTGGGAAAGCGGTATCGGCGAGCTGTTCTGGTTCGTGCTCATCGGGATCGTGATCTACGCCCTGATGGAGGTCTACCGGTCCTACAAGTCGCTGGCGTGAGGGGCTCACCGGCTCCCATCGGGCGCCCCCTATCGCCGGTCTAGCGAGGGCCGCCACCGAGGCCGCGACCCGCGGCGTCGCGATGGGAGCTGAAGACGGTCTTCAAACCTGCTCCTCGGCGAGCTTCTTCTCAGCCTCGGCAAGCTCGCGCTTGAGCTGCTCGCGGTCCGCGGACATCTCCTTCTCGATCGACTTCTGCGCGCGGGTGAGCACCTTGTCCAGTTCCTCTTCCCGCTGCGTCTCCCCGATCACGACCAGCGCCGCCTCTCCGGCTTTCAGATGGTCACCGAGCTCGTTCGCGTCGCTCCGGGGCATGCCCTCGAGGAAGTGGCCACCGAGCCCGCCCACGAGGCCTCCGATCGCCGCCGCGCCCCCGACCGTGGCCACCCCGACCACCGCGGGCGGGAACAGGACGCCTACCAACGCGCCGACCAGCACACCGGCCCACACTCCGTGCTGGGTGGGCTTCTCGTGCTTCTCGACGTGGACCTTGCCGGCGGCGTCCTTGGTTATGAGGGCAACGTCGTAGGACCCGACGAGCTTGATCTCGTGCAGGTCCAGCAGTCCCGCGTAATCGGCGGAAGCATCAGCCCTGTCGGCGTAGGTCGCGACGTAGATGAAAACGTGTTTGTCGCTCACTCGATCTCCTCTCCCTGACTTCCGAAGTCGCATCGCTCGCTCCGGGCTTTCATGGGCTGAGCCTACAGGCGCCTCCTATCCTCGGTCTAGCAATGGCCGCCACCGACGCCGCGACCCGCGAGGACGCTGCGGGGAGCCTGCTCGAGCAGCGCAGGTCCCTCCCCGACCAGCCCGGGGTCTACCTGTTCCGCGACGGCTCGGGGCGCGTGATCTACGTCGGCAAGGCCAAGTCGATCCGCAAGCGGGTCGCCTCCCACTTCTCCAAGGCGCAGGTCCCGAGCAGCCCCGGCCATGCCGAGATGATCGCTGCGGTGGTCGACATGTCGAGTGCGTCGTCGTGCGCCACCGAGGCCGAGGCTCTGCTGGCCGAGCAGAGCTTCATCAAGCAGTACCGGCCGCGCTTCAACATCCGCCTGCGCGACGACAAGTCCTATCCCTTCATCGCGATCTCGATGGACGAGGACTTCCCGCGCGTGTACTTCACCCGCGAGCGCCACCGCGGCAACCGCGTGTACTTCGGGCCCTACTCCAACGCCAAGCGCGTGCGGGCCACGCTCGAGGTGCTGGCGAAGGTCTTCATGTTCCGCTCCTGCACCGGGCCCGAGCCCGGCCGGCGTAGCGGCAACCCGTGCCTGGACTACTACATCAAGCGCTGCGAGGCCCCGTGCGTGGGCTACGTCACGCGCGAGGAATACCGCGAGAGCATCGAAGGGGTCATCGACTTTCTCTCCGGGCGCTTCGCGAACGATCGAGCGCGAGCTCGAGCGCAAGATGCTGGAGGCGGCCGCGGAGGAGCGCTTCGAGCAGGCCACGCTGGAGCGCAACCGCCTGCAGGCCGTGCGCTCCCTGCTCGAGCGCCGGCGCGTGGCGGGGGCCTCGCCGAGCACCTTCGACGCGGTCGCCGTGGCCCTCGACGGGCGCGACGCCAACGCCCAGGTATTCCAGGTTCGCGACGGCATCCTCAGCGATCGGCAGTCGTTCTACCTCGAGAACGCCACCGAGCGCGAGCCGGCCGAGGTGGCCGAGGAGTTCATGCTCCAGTACTACGCCGGCGGGGCCGCGATCCCGGCGCTGCTGGTGCTCCCCAGGGAGCTGGCCGGGCGTGAGGCGCTGCGCGAGGCGCTCGCCAGCCGCCGTGGCGGGCCGCTGGAGATGCGGGTCGCCGAGCGGGGCGAGAAGCGGCGCATCTTCGAGCTCGCCCAGCGCAACGCCGTGCTGGCCCTCGACCAGGAGCGGCTGAAAGCGGAGCGGCGTCGCCAGACGCGGGCGGAGGCGCTCGAGGGCCTGCAGCAGGCGCTCGGGCTCGACGCCCCTCCGATCCGGATCGAGTGCTTCGACATCTCCAATCTCGGGGGCACCCACACGGTCGCCTCGATGGTCGTGTTCGAGGGCGCGGCGCCGAAGAAGTCCGACTACCGGCGCTTCACGATCCGCACCGCGGCGGGTTCCTCCGACGACTACGCGGCGATGGCCGAGGTCCTCTCCCGGCGCTACGCCCAGTGGCAGAGCCAGCTGGAGATCTCGCCTCACGACCCGGCCTATGACGCGAGCTTCGCCACGCTCCCCAACCTGGTCGTGATCGACGGCGGCAAGGGCCAGCTCGGCGCCGGGCTGGCGGTGCTGGGGGGCTTTCGCGAACAGGGCGTGTGCGTGGTCGCCCTGGCCAAGCGGATCGAGGAGATCTTCATGCCCGGCCGCCGCGCGCCGCTGGCTGCTCGACCACTCCACGCCCGAGCTGCAGCTGCTGCAGCGCGTCCGCGACGAGGCGCATCGCTTCGCCATCACCCACCACCGCAGCCGCCGCGACAGGGCCATGACGAGCTCCGTGCTCGACGAGCTACCCGGCATCGGCCCCGCCCGCAAGCGTGCGCTGCTGCGTCACTTCGGCTCGACCGAGGCCGTGCTCGCGGCCTCCACCGAGGAGCTGCAGAGCGTGCCGGGCCTGCCGCCGAAGGTCGGCCGCGAGCTGTACGGCAGCCTGCGCCGGGCCGGCTAGGACCCGATGCACCTGCCCGCTCCCGCCCTCGACGGGCACGGAAGATTGCGGCCCGTGTCCGCCGACGACGCCACAATCAAACCGAGATGGCCGTAATCAGGCCCCTGCGCTCAGCGAAATCGGCGGACGGGCGGACGGGCGCGGCCCAGTCCGAGAAGCTCGTCATCGAGACCCGGCTCCAGGAGCTCGTGGTGATCACGGGCTTCTCCGGCGCGGGCAAGTCGACCGCCATGAACGTGTTCGAGGACGCCGGCTACTTCTGCGTCGACAACCTTCCGCCGGAGATGATCCGGTCGCTGGTGGAGCTGTTTGTGCACCGGGGCTCGAAGGTGGAGCGGGCGGCCGTCGTCTCGGACGTGCGCGGAGGGGTGTACTTCGAGGCGCTGCAGGCCGTCGTCGACGACCTCGACGCCCTCGGCCTGAACCACAACGTGCTGTTCCTCGAGGCCTCCGAGCAGACCCTCGTGACGCGCTACAAGGAGACCCGCCGGCGCCATCCGCTGGCCCCCGAGGGCAGCATCTCCGCCGGGGTCGCCGCCGAGCGGTCGCTGCTGAAGCCGCTGCGGGTGCGGGCGGACATGGTCATCGATACGACCGGGATGTCGGCCGCCACGCTGCGGGAGCGGATCGCCGGCGAGCTGCTGCCGCACAAACCCGGGCGCCTGTCGGTGACGTTCATGAGCTTCGGCTTCAAGCACGGTCCGCCGCGTGAGGAGGACCTCGCCTTCGACGTCCGCTTCCTCGCCAATCCGCACTACGAGCCCGAGCTGCGCGACCTCACCGGCCTCGACCAGGCGGTCGTCGACTACATCGCCCGCGACGGGCGCCTGGAGGAGCTCTACCAGCGTCTGTTCGCGCTCCTGGATTTCCTGCTGCCGCAGTACGTGGCCGAGGGCAAGGCGCACCTGGTGATCGCGATCGGCTGCACCGGCGGGCGCCACCGCTCGGTGGCGATCGCCGAGCACCTGGCAGCGCGCTACCACGGCGAGGACGACCTCGACGTGGCGGTCGCCCACCGGGACATCGAGAGCACCCGCCGCGGGGCCTGAGGGCCCAGCGCGCGTGCGCTCCGAGCCGGCGCGGAGCGCGACGCCGGGGCCGCTGCGTCCAGCGTCCGCCGGTCCACCCGCGGTCCGTTGATAGCCTCCCCGCCGCACTAGGGGCCGCAGGCTGAGTCTTTGGAGCCCCGACCAACCTGCCCCTGGAGACAAGCTTGCCCGTACGCGTAGGCATCAACGGATTTGGCCGCATCGGACGCAACGCACTGCGTGCCGCTGCCGCTCGTGGCGGATCGGCGGAGATCGAGTTCGTGGCCGCGAACGACCTCACCGACGCCCGCACGCTGGCCCACCTGCTGAAGTACGACTCGATCCTCGGCCCCTACCCCGGCAGCGTCAGCCAGCGGGGCGAGGACGCGATCGAGATCGACGGCCGCGAGCTGAAGGTGCTGGCCGAGCGCGACCCGGCGGCGCTGCCCTGGGGCGAGCTGGGGGTGGACGTGGTGCTGGAGTCCACGGGGATCTTCACCGACCGTGACAGCGCCGCCAAGCACCTCGCCGGGGGAGCCCGCAAGGTCGTGATCTCGGCGCCCGCCGAAGGGCCCGACGCGACCGTCGTGCTGGGGGTCAACTTCGACGAGGTCTACGACCGCGAGCAGCACGACGTGATCTCCAACGCCTCCTGCACGACCAACTGCCTGGCGCCGGTGGCGAAGGTCCTCAACGACACCGTCGGCATCGTGCACGGGCTGATGACCACGATCCACGCCTACACCGCCGACCAGCGCCTGCAGGACATGCCCCACAAAGACCTGCGGCGTGCGCGGGCGGCGGCGATCAACCTGATTCCGGCCTCCACGGGCGCCGCCAAGGCGATCGGGCTGGTGATCCCCGAGCTGCAGGGCAAGCTCCACGGCTTCGCCGTCAGCGCCCCGGTTCCGACCGGATCGGTGGTCGACCTGACGATCGAGTGCCCCCGCGAGACGAGCGTGGAGGAGGTCAACGACGCGCTGAGGGCCGCCAGCGAGAGCCGCGCCGCTGGAGGGGATCATGCAGTACACCGAAGACCCGATCGTGTCCACCGACATCATCTCCTCGCCGTTCTCCTCGATCGTCGACTCCCAGCTGACGGCGGTGATCGACGGCACGATGGTGAAGGTGGTGGCGTGGTACGACAACGAGTGGGGCTACTCGAACCGGCTCGTTGACCTGCTCGGCCGCGTGCTGTAGAGCTCACGGTGTGAGGAGCCTGGATGATCTGGAGGTGGCGGGCCGGCGCGTGCTCGTGCGGGTCGACTTCAACGTCCCCCTCGCCAAGGGTCCCGACGGCGGGGTCGTGGTCGCCGACGACATGCGCATCCGTGCGGCCCTGCCGACGATCGAAGAGCTTCGTGGCCGCGGAGCGCGGCTGATCCTCGTCTCGCACCTCGGCCGTCCCGAGGGCAGGCCCGACCCGGCCCTCTCGATGGCGCCCGTGGCGGCCCGCCTGCAGGAGCTCCTGGATGTGCATGTGGCGCTGGCCCCGGGGGTCGTCGGGCAGGCTGTCTCCGAGCTCGCCGAAGGGCTCGGGGACGGCGAGCTGCTGCTGCTCGAGAACGTCCGCTTCGAGCCGGGCGAGGAGCGCAACGACCCTGAGCTGGCGCGCGAACTGGCGGCGCTAGCCGACGTGTACGTGGATGACGCCTTTGGCGCCGCCCACCGCGCGCACGCGAGCACCGAGGGGGTTGCCCACCTGCTGCCGGCCGCCGCGGGCCGGCTGCTCGAAGCCGAGGTGAAGACCCTGACGGCGATCCTCGAGCGCCCCGACCCGGCCGCTGCTGGCGGTGCTCGGAGGGGCCAAGGTGGCCGACAAGATCGCGGTCATCGACCGTTTCCTGGAGCTGGCCGACACGATCCTGATCGGGGGGGCGATGTGCTTCCCCTTCCTGCGTGCGGGCGGCCATCAGGTGGGCGCCTCGCTGTGTGCGCCGGACGACGTCGAGCACGCCCGCCGGGCGCTCGCGCGCACCGGCCGGGACGGAACGGCCACGATCGAGCTGCCGCTGGACCTGGTGATCGCCACCGAGCTGTCGGCTGCCGCGGAGCACCGCGCGCTCGACGGCGTCGACGTGCCGGAGGGGTGGATGGGTCTCGATATCGGACCCCGCACCGTGGCCGCGTATGCGCAGCGGCTGGCCGGCGCCGGAACCGTGTTCTGGAACGGCCCGATGGGAGCCTTCGAGCTCGAGCCGTTCGCCGCCGGCACCCGCGGGGTGGCCGAAGCGGTCGCCGCCAGCCCGGCGCTGACGGTGGTCGGCGGCGGGGACTCGGTTGCGGCGTTGCGGAGACTCGGCCTGGAGGGCGCAGTCGACCATCTCTCCACCGGTGGCGGCGCCACGCTCGAGCTGATCGAGGGGCGCACGCTGCCCGGAGTGGCGGCTCTGCAGGTCACGGAGGTCGCACCGTGAGCGCCCGCACCCCTTTGATCGCGGGCAACTGGAAGATGTACAAGACCGAGGAGCAGGCGGAGGACCTGATCCAGGCGCTGCTGCCGCTCGTGTCCTCGCTCGACGGCGTCGACCTCGGCATCTGCGTCCCGTTCACCGACCTGCGCGCGATGACCGACAGTGCCCGCGGCTCGCGCGTGGAGGTTTATGCCCAGAACATGCACCACCAGCCCGAGGGCCCCTTCACGGGCGAGATCTCGCCGCCGATGCTGGTCGAGCTCGGCGTCTACGGGGTCGTCCTCGGGCACTCCGAGCGACGCGAGCTGTTCGGGGAGACCGACCGTGCGCTCGCGCTGAAGGTCCCGGCCGCGCTCGACGCCGGGCTGTCGCCGATCCTGTGCGTCGGCGAGACCGAGCAGGAGCGCGACGAGGGCGCCACCGAGCGCAAGCTGCGCCACCAGATCCGTGAGGGCCTCGGGGGCGTTCCCACTGAGCGCCTGACGGAGGTCGTGATCGCCTACGAGCCGATTTGGGCGATCGGCACCGGGCGCGTGGCGAGCCCCGAGCAGGCCCAGGAGGCGTGCGCCTTCATCCGCGCCCTGATCGCCGACCGCGGCGCCGACCCCGGCGCAGCCAGGATCCTGTACGGGGGCTCGGTCAAGCCGGAGAACGCCGACGAGTTGCTGGCACTCGAGGACGTCGACGGAGCGCTCGTGGGCGGCGCCTCACTGGAGGCGCGGTCGTTCGCGGCGATCGCCCAGTCGGCCGCCGCTGCGGGCTCGGGCACGAGCCCCTCGTGACGCTCCCGCCCGGGCCCACCACCCTGCCGGCCGCGCGGGCCTGCCTGGTGGTGCTCGACGGCTGGGGCCTGGCGGAGCCCGGCCCGGGCAACGCGATCTCGCTGGCCGCAACCCCCGTCTTCGACGAGCTGTGGGGGCAGTATCCGCACACCACGCTGACGGCCTGGGGGCGCGCCGTGGGGCTGCCGGAAGGGCAGATGGGCAACAGCGAGGTCGGTCACCTGAACCTCGGCGCGGGCGCGGTCGTGCGCCAGGACCTGGCGCGCATCGACGACGCCCTCGCGGACGGCTCGCTGGCCGCCAGCCCGCTGCTGCGGGAGGCCCTCAAAGACGCCGAGCGGGTCCACCTGATCGGGCTCGTGTCCGACGGCGGGGTGCACTCCTCGCTGGAGCACCTGCGCGGCCTGGTCGCGGTCGCCCGCGAGCTGGCGGTGGCGGACCTCGTGATCCACGCCTTCACCGACGGCCGCGACACGTTGCCCCACGCGGGGCTCACCTTCCTGCGCGAACTCGACGCCCTGCCCGGAGCTCGCGTCGGCTCGGTGGTGGGCCGCTACTGGGCGATGGACCGCGACCGCCGCTGGGACCGGATCCAGCGTGCCTATGACCTGCTCGTCCACGGCGAGGCGCCCTATCGCGCCGAGAGCGGCGCCGACGCCGTCCGTGACGCCTATGACCGCGGCGAGACCGACGAGTTCATCGAGCCCACGGTTGTGAACGGGGAGGCTCGCATCCGTCCACAGGACTCCGTCCTGGCGTTCAACTTCCGCCCCGATCGGATGCGCCAGCTGACGCGTGCGCTGGCGGAGCCCGGCTTCGGCGAGGAGGGCGAGGAGCTCCCGGGGTGGGAGGGAAGAGACGGCGCTCCGCCGCTGAGGCGCTACACGACCCTGACCCGCTACGAGGAGGACTGGACCTATCCGGTGCTGTTCGAACCGGAGCGGCCCGCGAGCACGCTCGCAGGCGTTCTGGCGGCGGCCGGGGCTTCGCAGCTGCACGTCGCGGAGACCGAGAAGTACCCCCACGTGACGTACTTCTTCAACGGTGGCGAGGAGGCCCTCGAGCCCGGAGAGCGCCGCGAGCTCGTGCCCTCCCCGCGCGACGTCCCAACCTACGACCACAAGCCGCAGATGAGCGCCCCCGAGGCCGCCGCCGCGTTCGTGTCCGCCTGGCGGGCGGACGCTCCCGGCTTCGGGATCATCAACTTCGCCAACGCCGACATGGTCGGTCACACCGGCGTGATCGACGCAGCCGTGGCGGCTGTGGAAACCGTCGACAGCTGCCTGGCCGAGGTGGTCGCGGCCGTCCACCGGAGTGACGGCGTGTGCGTGGTGACCGCCGACCACGGCAACGCGGACCACATGCTCGAGCCCGACGGCTCGCCCAACACCGCCCACTCGATGAACCCGGTGCCGCTGATCGTGACCAGCCACGCACGGCGGGTGCGGTCGCAACCGGGGATACTTGCCGACGTGGCCCCGACCGTGCTCGAGTTGATCGGCATCCCCAAGCCGCCGGCGATGACCGGCCACTCGTTGCTGGAGCAAGCGTGATGTCGCGCCTGCTGCTCGGCATCTCCTTCATCGGGGCGGGCGTCAACCACTTCCGGGCGCCCCGCTTCTACGAAGCGATCGTGCCGCCGAGCCTGCAGTCGCGCAGGCGCGAGGTGGTCCTCGCCAGCGGGATTGCCGAGATCATCGGCGGAGCCGCCGTGCTGGCGCACCCGACCCGGCGTCTGGGCGGGCTGTGGCTGATCGCGGTGCTGGTCGCCGTGTTCCCGGCGAACCTGTACATGGCACGCGAGCCCGAGAAGTTCGACCGCTACCCGCGCTGGACCCTGTACGCCCGGCTCCCGTTCCAGCCGTTGATGGTGCTGTGGGCGTGGCGCGCCACACGCTGACCGCGTGAGCGCATCCCCGGTCGCGCGCCGAGGAGCGATCGCGTCCCGGGTCACACGCCGCGATGGGCGCGATCGCCCACGAAAGTGGCTCCGACGCTGCTATGTTCGGAGGTAGGAGAGGGAGCCTGGAGAGGCCATCCGTTGTCAGCCGCGACCGACGTCAACCTTTCAACTCAGGGCCAGGCCCCGATCACCTACGGTGAGCTGCGGGCGTGGCGGGGACTGCTTCGCGCACACGCCTGTCTGGCCAAGCGCGTGGGCTCCGAGCTAGAGCGGGAGCACCACCTGCCGATGACCTCCTACGAGGTCCTCAACCACCTCCACGAGGCGCCCGCGGGACGGATGCGGATGTGCGACCTCGCCGAGCAGGCCCAGCTCTCGCGCAGCGGGCTGACGCGCATGGTCGACCGGCTCGAGCGTGACGGACTGCTGTCCCGCTGCTCCTGCGATCACGATGCGCGTGGCGCCTACGCCTGCCTGACTGACACCGGACGAGAGCGCCTCGAGGCAGCCCGCGGAACCCATCTGGCGGTCGTCCGCCAGCAGTTCCTCTCGCACTTCAACGAAGCCGAGCTGGACCTGCTGGCCGACATGTGGGAGCGCATCGCTCCCTGCAACGGCCAACAGGACGCCTGAACCGAACGTCGCCGCTTCAGCCCTCCGCCGTGCCGCGGCGTGAGGCCTCCGACGCCTGCGGGTCGCCCGCGGGCGTCGTCGCCGGGGGGGAGCCCCGCCGGCGGTGGCGCAGGTGCCAGCCGAACAAGCCCACGATGGCGATCACGAATGCGATCAGGCCCCACAGCCCGAACGCTTCCAGCACGTTGCCCGCGGAGCTGCCCAGGACGTAGGCGATCGTGCCCACGATCACCGCCCAGCAGATCCCGCCGAGGGCGTTCCACACCAGGAACGAGCGCCACGGCATATGGGTGGCCCCCGCCAGCCACGAGGCCCACACCCGCAGGCCGAGCACGAAGCGCCCGAAGAACACCGCCTTCGGACCGTGGCGCTCGAAGAACGGCTGTCCCGTGACGAGCACCTGCAGCCGCTGCTCGTGAAAGGCGCCGGGCCGTTCCAGCAGCCAGCGCCCGCCCTTGCGCCCGATCAGATAGCCGATGTTGTCCCCGACGATGGCGGCGGTCGCGGCGAGTGCGATCACGACCTCGATCTGCAGCGTTCCCCCGCTGGCCAGTACCGAGGCGGCGATCAGAGCTGTCTCGCCGGGGATCGGCAGGCCAGACGACTCCGCCATCACGAGTACGAACAGCAGCGGATAGCCGGACACCTTGACGAGGTGCTCGACGTTGAGAATCGCTGCGAGCATCGCCAGAGTCATCACATCGGTCCCCCTTCAGGATGGCGCACCTCCTCAGGGCGGCCGGGACGCCCAGCGCGGGCGGCGCCGCGAGCCGCCTCGGCACGGCCTCGAAAGCGGCGCTACTGCGTGTTTTCGGCGACCAGCCGCTTGAGTTCCTGGGTGCTCTTGTGGATGTCCGAGTAGACCACGTTGCGGAGCGTCACCTTGGTCGTTTCAGGGGCGGTGGCGATGATCGCGGCCGCCACGGCCGCGGCGATCAGCAGCACCACGACCAGCACGAGCAGCACCCTCGAGCCGCGGTTGCGGCGCCGGCGCGGGGGAGAAGTGCCGCGGGCCGGGCGCGGGGCCGGTTGCTGTCGCGCCGCTCCCCGGCGGGGACTGCGCTGCTGGACGGTGGCTCCGACGGCGGCCCCGCTGCCGCCCGCCAGCACGCTGGTGGCCTGTGTGGGGTGCGGCCCCGTGTCCTGGGGGACCTCCCGGGCGGGCGGGATCTCGCGGGCGCCCGCGTTCAGCCCGCGGCGCATCTCACGGGCGGTGGCGTAGCGGTCGCGTGGGTCCAGCGCCAGGGCGATCGCGACGGCGTCCGAGAGCTCGGGGCAGACCGCCGCCACCAGCGTGTCGAGCTTCGGCGGGTGCTCGTTCTGCTGCTTGAGGGCGAGCTCGGTCAGCGAGCTGGCCTCGTAGGGGAGCCGGCCGGAGATCAGCTGGTAGGTGACCACCCCGAGGGCGTAGAGATCGGCGCTCGGGCCGGCCTCCTCGCCGCGGGCCTGCTCGGGGGCCAGGTAGGCGGCTGTGCCGAGCACCGATCCGACCTGGGTGATGCTCGACTGCTCGGTCGCCTTTGCGATCCCGAAGTCGGCGAGCTTGACCTGGCCTTCTCGTGCCCGCAGCAGGTTGCCGGGCTTGACGTCACGGTGCACGACGCCGTGCCGGTGGGCGTAGTCGAGCCCCTCGCAGGCCTGTTCGATGATCGACAGCGCCTCGGCGACCTCGACCCAGCCCTCGTCGCGCAGGATCTCCGCGCAGGAGGCGCCTTCGATGTACTCCATCACGATGAAGTACTGGCCTGTTCGCTCGTCGGTCCCGGAGTCGTAGACCTGGACGACGTTGGGGTGCACCAGCCTGGCGGCCGCCTGTGCCTCGCGTTGGAAGCGGGATACGAACGCCGGGTCGTCGGCGAGGTGCTCGGCCAGCAGCTTCACCGCCACCTGGCGCTCCAGCCGCAGGTCGAGCGCCAGGTGCACCGTGGACATGCCCCCGAAGCCGAGCCGGTCCTGCAGGCGGTAGCGGCCGGCGATCTCGACAGCGTTCATTTCGAGGCTTCCGGCGCCCCGGCTCCGCCGGCTGCCCCACCCGCCGCCGGTTCTTCGCTACCGGGCGCTTTTTCTTCGCTGCCGCCGGCGCCGGTGGCGCCCTGGGATTCGCCCGGAGCGGGCGTCCCGCCGCCGCTGCTCGGCGGGGTGGTGGTGGTCGCGGGAGGCGTGGTTGTGGTTTGGGGAGGCGTGGTTGTGGTTTTCGGCGTCGTGGGGGTGGTGGCCGTGGTCGTGGTTTTGGTCGTGGCCGTGGTGTGGGTTCCGGACCCGGGCGGCTGCGAGCACAGTTCGTGGGCGCGGTCGCGGAGGTTGGAGATGCCCTGACGGAGGTTGGCGCGAAGCCCGTGGTCGAGGGTCACGGGCAGGGCGCGGAAGTCTTCTTCGGTCTTGGCGAGCGCGGCTTCGGTGGCCGAGCAGCTCCCGCCGCCGTTTTCGGCGGCCTGCTGGACGGCTTCGAAGTCGCCCACCAGCGGTCCCGCGTTGGCGGAGGGGATCAGGCCCTTGCCGGAACTGCCACAGGCGGCCAGTGCGATCGCGGCGGCGAGCCCGAGCAGCCCTGCGGGCAACGCCCGCGCGCGGTGCCTCGGGCCCGTGGCGTGCACCCGTCGGCGGCTCATCTCACTGACCGTACTCCAGGCGCTCGGCGAGCGAGTCGGGAAGCCGCGCCGCCCGGATCGCCGCGGCGGCCCCGTCGACGTCGTAGGGCACACGATGGAAGGTGGCCTGGAGGCTGTCGAGGTCCAGCGCCAGCCAGGCCGCGCGGGGGTCGCCGTCCCGTGGTTGTCCCACGCTGCCGGGGTTCAGCAGCCATTCGCCCTGGCCCAGGTCCAGGACGGTGCCGTCCGGCCGTGGCTCGCCCGTCGCCAGCTCGCCGTCGTGGCGCTCGAAGGAGAGCGCCACGTGGGAATGGCCGATCAGGCAGATGCGGTGCTGTTGCGCGTCCAGGCACAGGTCCGCGAGCAGTGTCGAGAGCACGTACTCCCAGACCGGGTCGCGCGGGCTGGCGTGGTAGAGGCCCACCGCGCCCTCGCGCGCCTGGGCCTCCAGGCCCTCGAGGAAGGCGAGGTTCTCCGGCGCGATCACATCGCGGGTCCACTGGGCGGCGAGCATCGCCCCGCGGGAGAACTCGTCCATCGGGATCCCGCCGGTGACGGCGAGGTCGTGGTTGCCCGCCAGGCACACTGCGGCGTGCTCGCGGGTGAGCTCCACGCAGGCGTCGGGGTCGGCTCCGTAGCCCACCAGGTCGCCGAGGCACCACAGCTCGGATGCGTCGGAGTCGGCGACGGCCTCGAGCGTCGCCTCGAGCGCCTGGCGGTTGGCGTGGATGTCGGAGATGACGGCGACGTTCACGGATGCAGGGTAGGAGCGGGCTCGGGCGCATCGCCCGGGCAAGCAGCCCCAGCTGGCCGAAGCCGGCGCCCCGGCGGCGCGATCGCGGCTATTGCTCGGGCTCGGACGCGGCCTCGCCGCCCCCGTACTCGGGAAGGTTCTTGATTCCCTCCCGGGTGCGCCACTTCGAGTAATTGTCCTCCATTGCGTCGATCAGCTCGCGCATGAAGCGGGGGGACAGGTTGATGCGGGACACCACAACGCCCGGGACCTCCTCGGACTCGACCTCGTGGTCGACACGGGCGAAGGTCACCGTGAACTCGTAGTCGGAGTGGCTGACGTTCGCGAAGTTCGCGTAGACGCCGCCCATGATCTCGGGGGACAGATGAATGTTGATATGGCGCTCTGCGCCTGATTCTTGATCGGTCACGCAGCTAGTATCGCAACCGGCTCACTCCCACCCGATGACACCCGACGACAGCTCCCACCAGCAGCCCGGGGCGGCGGAGCCGCTCGGTGTTCTTCGCGCGGAGCTGCTCGCGGCCGTGCGTGAGGTGGCGGGCAGCGAGGCCGAGGACGGCGGCGAGAACGGAGGCGAGAACGGCGGGCTGGATCGAGCCGGCCGCCTGCGGGCGCTGCTGTCGGCGGAGGGCCCGGTGACGCTCGAGCGCCCCCGACGGGCCGAGTTCGGGGACTACTCGACCAACGCGGCGCTCGTGCTGGCGCCGGTGCTGGGCGGCAAGCCGCGAGAGCTCGCGGAGTCGCTCGGCGGGGCGCTGGCCGAGCGGATGCCGGGCGAGCTGGAGCGTTTCGAGGTGGCGGGCCCGGGGTTCCTGAACCTGTTCTTGTCCGACGCCTGGCTGACGGCGGCGCTCGCCCGGGTGCTGGCGGCCGGCCCCGATTATGGCTTCGGGGGTGCTCCGGCGCCGCAGCGGGTGCTGGTCGAATTCGTGTCGTCCAACCCGACCGGGCCGATGCACGTGGGCCATGCCCGCAACGCCGCCTACGGGGACGCGCTCGCGCGCATGCTGGCCGCCTACGGCCACAGCGTGGAGCGGGAGTTCTACATCAACGACGCCGGCGCCCAGATACGCCGCTTCGGGGAGTCGGTGAGCGCGGTTGCGCAGGGCCGCCAGCCCCCCGAGGACGGCTACCACGGGGACTACGTGGCCGAGTTGGCCCAGTCGATCCCCGGCGCGGGGGAAGGCGACCCGGCTGAGGTGGGCCGGGTGGCGGTCGCCCGCATGGTGCAGAACACGCAGGAGGTGCTGGGTGCCTTCGGGGTGCAGGGCTTTGACCACTGGACCTACGAGAGCGAGCTGTACGCGGGCCACCCGAATCTGGTGGAACGTACGCTCGCGACCCTCGCCGAGTCGGGGCACACGTACACGAACGACGGGGCGCTGTGGCTACGGACCACCGAGTTCGGCGACGACAAGGACCGCGTGCTGGTGCGCTCCAACGGCGAGCACACCTACTTCGCCTCCGACATCGCCTACCACCAGAGCCGCCGCGAGCGGGGCTACGAACGCCAGATCGACATCTGGGGAGCCGACCACCACGGCTACCTGCTGCGCATGAAGGCTGCCTACGCCGCCCTCGGGGGCGACCCCGAGGAGCTCGAGCTCCTGATCATGCAGCTCGTGCACCTGCTGCGGGGCGGCGAGCGGGCGCAGATGTCAAAGCGGGCGGGGGAGTTCGTGACGCTCGAGGAGCTCGTGCGGGAGATCGGCGTGGACGCCGCCCGCTGGTACCTGCTGGCCCGCTCCCACGACACGACCGTGGACCTCGACCTCGACCTGGCGCGCCAGCAGTCGGCCGAGAACCCCGTCTACTACGTCCAGTACGCCCATGCCCGCATCGCCTCGATCGTGGCCAAGGCGGGGTCGGCTCGCCTGCGGGAGGCCCTGGCCGCCGCGGCAACCGCAACCGGGGCCGAGCTTCACCCCGCCGAGCGGGCGCTGATCGAGCAGCTGCTCGCCTTCCCGGGCGAGCTGGCGGAGGCGAGCGAGCGGCGGGCTCCCCACCGCCTGGCGGCCTACGTGCTCGAGCTGGCCCAGGGCTTCACCGCCTTCTACCGGGACTGCCGCGTGCTCGGGGTCGAGCCCCACGAACTGGAGTCCCTGCGGATCGCCCTCTCGGAGGCCACCCGCATCACGATCGCCAACTGCCTCGGCCTGCTCGGCGTGAGCGCGCCGCAGGAGATGTAGCCGCTAGTCGAAGCGGGACAGGTCGGCCTCGAGGCGGGAGGCATCGCCGCTGCTCAGCGGCCCTGGGCCGTCGCCGTGGTCGGACGGGTCGCCGCCCCGCCGGCGCCAGCGCAGCAGCAGGGTGGCGAGCAGCGCGAGCAGCACCGCCACCACGGCCGCGGGCACGAGGTACACCGTCAGGTCAAAGCCGCTCGCCGGCGGGAGCGCCAGGACCGTGGTGCCGTACTGGCCGACGAGGGCGTGCTTGATCTGGGCTTCGTCGCGGCCTTCGTCGATCAGTTCCCGGATGAAGGCCCGCTCGCGGTTCGCCTGCGTGGATTCGGCGACGTTGAGGGGGATTTTGCAGGTCACGCACATGACCTGGCGTTCGATGCTCGTCAGCGAGGCCCGGTGCGGCTCGGCCGCGCGGACACCCGTGGCTGGGACGGCGAAGCACAGTCCCGCCAGCGTCAGGCACAGCGCCGCCAGGGCGCAGGTGCGGGTCGGCGGCGGTCCGTGGCCCGCGAACCCGGGGCGGGAGCGCGCGGGAGGGGCGCTGCTCATGCCCGTTGTGCCAGCGCCAGGGCACGGTTGAGGAAGCCCTGGTCGATCTCGCCGCGGGAGATCGCCACGATCCGGCCCTGACGGTCGATCACGAAGCTCTCGGGCAGCTGGTCGGTGCCGTAAGAGTGGGCGAATGAGCCGGTGTTGTCGCGCAGGTTGGGGTAGCTGAGGTGGTAGCGGTGCACGAAGCCACGCGAGTCCGGGGTGGCGTCGAGATACGTCACGCCGAGCACGGTCCCGCCCATGTGCTTGAGCGTGCTCTGGGCGCGCTCCAACAACGGCGCCTCCTGCTCGCAGGGCTGGCACCACGAGGCCCAGAAATTCAGCACCACCACCCGCCCGCGCAGGGAGGCCAGCGAGCTCGTGCCGTGACCGCCGAGGACCGGCAGCAGGGTGGAGGCGCTGGGCGCCTGCGGGTAACGGCCCGTGGCCACCAGCTCGTCGAGCGTGCGGCTCGCCGCCTGGTGGGAGACGCCATAGATGAGGAGTGCGACCAGGCCGGCCCCCGCGAGGGCCACGATCGCAGGCAGGATGCGGCGTTTCACTGCGGCACAAGGGTAGTGGCGTAGCCCCGGCCGCACGCCGGAGGCCGGACGTGGCCGCCAGGAGACGCTTTGAAGGAGACCTCGGCGCGGAAGCACCGGGGCCTCTCGATCTGCAGCCGCGCTAGACGGCCTGCAGTCGTCCCCGGCGCGAAGCGGGGGAGACCACGGCGAGCCGGCTTTCGCTGTCTGCGTCCTCGACGGCCCACACGAGCCGCTCGATCACCTGGAGACTCGAGTGCTGGTTCTCGAGGTGGACCTTCTGCACCTGCTCGTCCATCAGGACTCTGTCGCCGGAATCGTCGGTGACTACCACGCGAGCCATATATGCCCGTCCTTCCGTGTTGTGGTTTGCCGCTCGCAGTCCGGACTTCCCTCGGCGTCCCGGAACTAAACAAGGGAACCGTCAGATGGGAGCCCGGCTAACAGGATCTTCACCTGCCGGATGGCGCCGGCAACAGAGCGGCAGCTCATCGAGCAGGCCGGCGGGAGGGACCTTCGGCGGGCCGCACGTCTCGGAGCCGCGCCTGGCTGCTCACTCCTCCAACCCGGACGCCCGTAAGGCCTCGCCGTGATCGAGAAACGAGTGCATCTTCGAGATCTTCCCGCCGCGAAGGTCGTAGAGGATGTCCAGCTGCGTGGTGACGGGTACGCCGCTGCCGAGCCCCCGTGCCTGCAGTCGCCCTTCGAACAGGACGCGGTCGCCGAGATCGCGGTAGTCGTCGGCCAGCCCCACGAACTCCTCCCACGCTTCTCTCATGCGTCCGAAGTAGGTATCGATGCCCTCTCGTCCCCAAAAGACCTCGCCCTCGACCGCCGCCATCGATGTGATCCACTCGAAGTCGGGGGTCGTGATCTCCGCGAACCCATCGACGTCGCGCCGGTTGAACGCGTCGATCAGACGCTTGACGATCTCGACGTTCTCCTGAGACACCCCTAGTCCTCCAACCCCGCCGCTTTGAGGGCTTCGGCGGGGTCGGCGTACATTTCCATCCGCGTCTGGAGGCCGTCGTGCAACGTGAAGACCTGTGCGAGCAGCATGTCCACCGGCACGCCTGTGACCTTCGCGCGACCGCTCTGTCTGCAGACGGCGACGACCTGGTCTCCGGCGTCGTGGATGCTTTCCAGCTTGATGCGCCAGTCCTCGAATGCCGACATCCAGTCCTGCAGGAACTGCCGTGCCCCCTCGGCGCCCTCGTAGGTCTGTTTCTCGGGCCAGCCCCGGAAGGTCGACATGTCCCACACGAAATCGGGCGCGAGGATCTCGGGCAGGGGCCCAGCCGTGGCGCGGAAGTGCTCGAACCCCCGCCGCACGATCTCTACGTTCTGCTGCGACACCCGCCAGGCAGTATTCCCGATCCCGACCGGTCATTGTCGTCTCTGGCCGGTGAGGACCACCCGCCTCTCTCGGCTCGGTCGCAGGAGGGCTGACCGCCGAGCCGCCCGCGCCGAACGAGCCCGCCGCCGAGCGTTTCGGTCGCCCGGCTAAGCGTCGGGCACCCCATGGCGCGGCGATAGCTCAGTTGGTAGAGCCCAAGCTTCCCAAGTCACACCGAAAACGGCCGATCCAGCACCAGTACGGGGATTCGGCCGTTCGCCATCTACTCGGATGTACGCGGATAGCCCGCGGATTTCCTAGGCATCACCCGACGTTTGGGCTCATGTGCGCAAACCTTGGATCGGTCACAGGCGCCGGTGCTATTTGCATTCCTGGCAGTCAACAGCGACGGCACCGGCGAACTAAACGCGCTACTCGAGCAGCTCGGTGGGGTCGCCGCCTTCCACGGCCGCATTGACGTAAAGGCACTGGAAGAACTCGTGGCGTCGGCCTCGTGTTCTTCGACGGCGAACTCAAAGGCGCCCTGACAGGGCTCGAACGCACCTTCCGCGCCGGACACGTGTTCACCGAACTCGAGTACGTGCCCTGGGAGAGTCAGGGCTCCTAGAGCGTCTAGCGAAACTCCTAGCGATACCGTCCCGCGACGATCGGCCGGGGGTTGACCGGAAAGGGCTGCGGATGGTAGCTTCGCCAAAGCCCGGGCAAGCGATGAGAGGGGGCCGCAAAATGCGCGGCATATCTGTGAGGGTTTGTGTCGCAATGGCGGCGATGTTGCCATTGGGGGCCATGGGTGTCTTGGCCGCACCGGCGAGTGCTGGGACGACGTGTAGTGGAGGGAGCGCAACGATCATGCTCTCACCGGGGCTGACGAACTCCCCGAAGTTTCAGACCGTCAAGATCAAGGGCAGCCTTTCCGGCTGCACAGGCGTGGAGACGAGCGCACGTTTCAAGGCGACCCTCAAAACCACACAAGCGGTGACGTGTGCGGCCCTCTCAGGCGCGGGCGCGACCGCAACCCAGCCGTTCACGCTCAGCATCAAGTGGCTGCCCAAATCGGGCGAATCGGGGGGCACTCTCAACATCCCGTTGACCGAAACACCGGAAGCGAGCTTTAGCGGGATGGTGACCGAAGGTGTGTTTGCCCCCAGCAAATCGAGCATCAGCGGGACCCTCTCGGAGGCGTTCACGAGCAGCAACGAATGCGGCGCCGGGAAGAAGGTCAAGGATGGAACCGCAAGCCTGGGGTCAACCACAGTCCAGCCCTAGGCTGCGAGCGCGGCTGCCAGCTCAGCTCCCAGCGGCACGGCTCGCGCGGGCGAGCGCGTGGTCCCCCTTCGGCAGCGTTCAGAAAGCCAGCCCTGTAGGTCCGGCGCGCCACGTAAAGTCACCTTCGGATTACCTGTTTACAAAGGTTCAATGCCGACGCGCGGCCATCCATTTGGGTGGCCGTTCGTCGTTTCGGTGCTGTCCGACCCCGCAGTGCCCGTTTGCTCGGTTTTGTGTTTTGGCGGCTGTGGGGGCCGCTCACGGGGCTTGTAAGGGGCTAACTCCGGGTGGGGGCGCCGGTTCACTTGATGATGAGATCCCGTTGAGCGCATTCGTTCATACCGAGCGCCCGTAGCTCGGATTCGATCTTGTGTTGGGCGGCTTCCGCTATGTGGACCTGTTCGGCACCTTCGGGTGGTTTGGCGTCGCGTCCGGCCTCGGCCACTTCGCGGATCTTGAAAGCCGAAAGAAAGCCTTTGACGGGAGGCAGTTCTGGCTTTGTCTCGAGGAGCGTGTCGAGTTTGTGGACTGGGGGCCATTCGATCACTTCGCGCACGAGGGACGGGGGGTTATAGCGCGCGAAGGCGCTGTCTTCCCGGTGGGCGTGACGGCATAGCGCGTTCGCCGCTACCGCAAGATGCTTTTCGGTCGTGGCCGCGCTTTCACCCTTGCCGCAGCCGGTTAGGGCGAGGGCCACACCGACGAGCACGATCACCGCTAGCTGTCTCACACGGCGATCGTACCCGCGGCGGTCGTGGGGTGGTGGCCGGGATATCCCGTTGTGTGGGGAGCGACGTTGTTTCACCGACGATCAGTTTGCTCGAGGCGGTGGGGGATCCTGCGTGGTTCGGCGGTTACGTCCCGGCGTGGTGGCCGCGTCAGCCGAGGCGTTTTGTGTGAACTAAGGGACCCGGAGTGGCGGACGTGGTGCGGCTGCTGGGGTCGGCAGGCCAGTAAGACTTCGGTTACGGCGGTGTATTGCGTGTGGTCGGCTGTCGCGCGCCCGTATCTGGATCGTGTGCTCCCGAAACGCCGCACGCGGTACGGGCGCGCTCGCGGAGGACGACCGACGCGAAGGACCTCGAGCAGGTCCTAGCCGAGACGGTCGCGGCCCTCGCAAGAAGCCCCGTTGCCGGAGAGACCCTGGCGACCCGCACAATCCCCGACGCATGACCCAGCGCGAGAGCCCTAGCGACGGCGCTGGGGGAGGCGAACGGCGAGCACGCCGCCAGCGGCACTATGCGCCGCGCGAACGAAAACCTCGAAGCGGCCGGGCTGCCGCCGCTACCCGACCGGCTCTCCGTCCAGTCGCTGCGGTGCACATTCGCAGGCGTGCTGTACGCCTTGGGCGAGGACCCCGGGACCGTCAAGGACGAAATGGGCCACGGTGACCCCGGGCTGGCGCCGCGGATCTACCGCCAGGCGATGCGCCGCGGCGAGGATGAGCGGGCTAAGCTCAGGGCGCTAGTTGAAGGGTCTGATTGGGCACATATGGGCACACGAGACCAAGACAACGGAACGCCAGCGACGGAGACGGAACTGGTAGCAGCACAGAAGTAGCTGTTTTGCAGATAGTTTGTAGGTCGCGCGGCGATAGCTCAGTTGGTAGAGCGCAAGCTTCCCAAGCTTGAGGTCGCGGGTTCGAGACCCGTTCGCCGCTTCCGAAAAGCCCCGCTCAGGCGGGGTTTTTTCATGCCGGGAGCCAGGCGGGCGGCTGCCTCGAAGTCGTGATTTTGGCCTCGTTGGCCACCATTGGCCAAAAGTAGCCGCTGGCCCGCCTGCCAGCCGTACTCGTCGGGGTGCCCTGCACCGCGAGGCTCCCGGGAGCGGACGCAAAGAAGGCCGCGAGCCAGCGCCTTGGGGCCTTCTCGCCTCTTACCTCTCTTGGGAGGGAGGACTCGAAAGGAGATTGACAAGGTGCCGCTGACGGTGCCCTTGTTGACCTTCTTGGCCTTCTTCCCCTTGTGTTCGGTTTCTTTGCCGCATTCAGGACCGCCCGTGTAGACCTGCGTGAGCACTCGTTCGCCACCGATAAGGTCGTCATCCCCGAACGGGCCGCTCGTGATTAGTCCGGTAAGGAAACCTGCGCCTTCGATCAGTTGAACGCTGACGGTGCCCTGTGACTGGGAGCCCGCTGCGGGCGTCGGCTTCCACTTGAGCTTGATCGGCCCCTGGTCAGTCGCCGCGCCCGATTTCAACGCAGCGCAGGCGATGGCCTCGGTTTTGCCGTGGATCTGGAAGCTGCCTCCGGTGACTTCCGAGCTTTCTTCGCCCGAGCAGCCGGAGAGCGTGCCCTTGATCTGGACGTTCTGCACCGTGTGCGGTTTCGCCCAGCCCTGGCGAGAGCTTGACGCTCCCCGCTGCGGTGCAACTCGTCGTGTCGGCGCTAGCCGACGCAGTCGTCGCCATCGCAGACGCGGCCACCAAGGCCGCGACAACAAACCGCTTCGTCGATCGCATTCGGGGGTGCCCCTTCGTACTCGCGTCTGCCCGTCTGGTCCGCGCTAGATGGGCAGACCGAACTCTAGTCGTCCCGTCTGCCCATGTAAACACCCCCCGCGCCCGCCCGTGCTCGATGGGATGGCCGTGCCGGGTGCCGTCGAGGGGGAGCTGTTCGAGCTGGCGACGTATCTAGCCTCGGAGCTGCCAGAGGAGTCATCGGAGCGAGCGAGCAGTGCGATCGAGGTCTTGCGCGGCGTGTTCGACCTTAGGGTTTGGCGCCAGCACAAGGGCACTGATGAGCGGGCGGCGCGGGGGATGCGCCGTCTTGATCTGGTGCTGCCACCTGCCGATTGGGGGGTCGCGTGGCAGCACGTTCAAGCGCGTGCCGTCGCAGCGTTGTCGGCGTTGCGCGAGGAGCTAGATTCGCTAGGCGGCTAGCCCCAAGCCCGACGGACCCGGCAGCCCTCAGGGCCGCTTCAGCGCGGCAGCCATCCCGTCCACGAGTTCCCCAGCCCAACGGTCGATCTCGCTGGGGCTCATCTTGTTCGGCGGCACCTGAGGCTTGGAGTAGGCCAGTAGCCGGCGCCGTCCTGGCCGGGAGGGGCCGGACCTCCCCGAGACCCACGATGTCGAGATCGTCGGGCTGGGAGGGCTCGTGGGGCTGATCAAGCTCGGTCACCCGGTCAGGATGGCACGTCAGAGCGCCCGTGCAGGCGATTTGCACGCTTCTTCGGTGCGCCCGGTGTCGGACAGGGGTCGCGGCGATTCCGGCCCCCACAGCGGCCTGGTTGGGGCGCTGCCGAAAAGGCGGCGGCCCGACCGCGAGGGCCGGGCCGCCGAATGCTGCATCAGATCCGCTTAGGGGATGGCAGCGTAGTTGACGGCGGTTTTGTTTTCCTTGCCTCCGAAGATGGCGACAAGGAGACCTTCTTCGAGCCCGGTCCTTTGGAGAACGCTTCGTTTTTGTAGCCGCCTCCGATCCACGCGAACTCGGCGCTGGCGATGTTGACGTCGCCGCCGTTTACCGACGTGTCTGTTTTGCTGGCGGTGTTGCCGTTGCCGCCGCTGACCGACGCTTCAAAGCCACTGGCGGTGTTCTGAGAGCGACCGCTGCCCTTCACTGTCCGGAGTCAGGGCGCCGCGCGGGGAATGCGGATGGTCCTGCGCTCGCGATTACTGCGCAGGTCGATGAGCGAGATCGGGCCGTCGAAGAAGCGGTCGGCCGCGCCCCCCGGCGTGATCGAAGGGACGCCGCGTAGGCGCATGCTCATGAATGCCCGAAGCGGACGTCGGGGAGGAGACGCCGCGCCCACTGGGGCAGATACCAGGCGCGAGGCCCCATTAGGCGGAGCAGCACCGGAAGCAGGAGAAGCCTGACCAGTGCTGCGTCGAGTAGCACCGCGACACCAAGGATGATGCCCATCTCCTTCGGCGGCAGCGGTCCGGAGAGCGCGAACGTGAAGAACACCGCGACCATCACCGCCGCCGCCGCGAAGATGACCCTTCCCGAGTGCGCCATGCCGTTGACCATCGCGTCCTCGGCGCTGTGGCTGGCGTCCCAGTGCTCCTTGGCAGAGGAAAGCAGGAACATCGTGTAGTCCATCGAGATCGCGAAGATCATTGCGAAGAAGAACACCGGCCCCCAGGCGTCGAGGAATCCCTGGGGCTGGAAGCCGAGCAGCGAGTGAAGGGCGCCGTCCTGGAAGATCCACTTCGCGACCCCGAACGCCGCTCCGGTGGCCAGCAGGTTCGTGAGCACGCCGGCCGCGGCAAGCAGCGGCGCCTGCAAGGCGAACAGCAACAGCAGGAACCCGAGGACCAGGACCACCGCGATCACGAGCGTTGTCTTGGCGGAGAGCAGCTTCTGGAGGTCGTGGTTTTCGGCGGCCGCGCCTCCGAGCGCCGTCCCGGCGGGAAGGTCGTTGCGTAGCCGGTCGATGGTGGCCCGACCGCGGGGCTGGAGGGGTCCTGGCGCGGAACGGCCGTGACAAGAGCAAGGCCCTTGCTGCCCGGCTGAGTGGGCATGACCTGCTCGATGCCAGGATCGGCCTGGGCGGTGCGCGCGACCGCTGGCGCCTGCGCGGCGGGCGTGACGAGCTGCAGAGGGCCCGTGGCACCAGGGCCCATCGCTGCCTGGACCTGGTTGTAGCCGATGCGCGAGGAGTCGCTTCTCGGGACGACCTTGATCGAGGGCATCGAGGTCTTCAGCTGCGTCACCGGGTAGGCGAGTGCGAGCAGCACCGCCAGGGCGGGGATGCCGTATCGCCAGGGGTGGCGCCACAGGCGCTCGCCCCAGGCTGCGAACCGTGGCGAGCGGTGCTCGCTGGAGTGAGCCCAGGGCAGCGAGAGGTTGTCGACCTTGGGGCCGAGCTTGGCCAGCACGGCGGGCAGCAGCGTGAGCGTCGCGGCGAGGACGAAGACGACGGCGAGCATGATGCCGAGGCTCATGCTGCGGAAGGCGGGGCTCGGGACGAGCATCACGGCGGTGAGGGAGATCAGCACCGTCACGCCGCTGAATAGGACGGCCTTCCCGGCGGTGTCCATGGTCACGGCGGTGGCCTCCTGCGCGTCGAGTTTCGAGCCGAAGAGCGCGCCGCGGAAGCGCATCACTATGAACAGCGCGTAGTCGATACCGAGCGCCAGCGCGAACATCAGCGCGAAGTTCATCGCCCAGATCGAGATCGGCGTCACGAGCGTTCCGAGGTAGAGAGAGCCCGGCGGCCGCCAACAGGCCGACCATGGTCAGCATCAGCGGCAGTCCGGCCGCGACGAGCGAGCCGAAGGCGAGCAGCATGATGCCGAGCGTCACGGGCCAGGAGATGACCTCCGACTTGAGCATCGCCGAGCGGTTGGCGGCATTGAAATCGGACCACATCCCGGCTGCGCCGGTGAGATTCACCTGTACGGTGCCCTGCGAAAGCCTCTTCAGGGTGCCCTTCAAGCTGTCGGCCGCGGCGACCATTTCGTTGGGGTCCCGGGCGGCCCCGGTCTGCACGATCGCCGTGTGACCGTCGCGCGAGATCGACACACCGGCCGCGGGGCGATGACCGCACGCACGCGCGCGATCGGCCCGCAGGGTCCGTTCGACGCGCGCCAGCACAGACCTGAAGGCCGGGAGTGCTGACCGTCTGCGTCGGGGAGTAGACGACCGTCATCAGTCCGTAGCTGCCAAGGCCGGCGAAGTCCCGTTCGATCAGCTTACGGGCCTGCACCGACTGCGACCCGCTGGCTTCCCAGCCCGCACCCGAGAGCGCGTTCTCGACCCGCGGCGCGAAGAAGCCGAGCACGACCGCGACCACGAGCCAGCCGATCAGCACGGTGCGAAAATGCGTTGCTGTGTAGCGGCCGAGCCTGCCGATGGGTCCGACGCGCGCGGGCTGCCGGCTCGGTGGCTCTGCGAGCCCCACAGCGCGAGGCGCTGCCACCGTGCTCATCCGGACGCTCCCCGTGGGCAGTAGCGCGTCGAGCTCTTCAAGCTGGCGGCGCAGGCCGCCACAGACCTGCTCGCACAGCTCGAACACGCCCGCGTCGGCAATCTCATAGAGCGAGAAGTTGCCCTCCTTGCGCCGGCTCACCAACCCGCTGCGCAGCAGTAGGCCGAGATGCTTCGAGACGTTCTGCTGTGAGGCACCGGTCGCCTGCTGGAGCTCCTGGACGGTCGCAGGAGCCTCGCGCAACGCGTCGAGGAGCCGGATGCGCATCGGCTCGCCGAGGACACGGAAGCGCTCGGCGATCATCTCCGCGAGTGGTGCCGGCAGCGGGTGGGGGACCTTCGTTGCGGTGGGCATGCGTCGACATTACCACAACTACATCGTTGTATGCTACTGTCGTTGTATGAGCACGAGGCATCGACCAATGGCCCTCTGATGGGCATGACCGCGACAGCCCGCCGCGTGGGCAACAGCCTCAAGCACGAGGTCGAGGTCAACGGCCGCCACACGATCGTCACCGACGAGCCGGAGCGCCTCGGTGGGTCTGACGTCGGGCCGGCACCGCACGAGTTGCTGGCAGCGACGCTCGCCTCATGCGTCGCGACGATGATCGCGATGTACGCCCAGAACCGCGGTTGGGACATCGGCGAGACAGCCGTCGAGGTCAACTACGACGCCGACAGCGCTCCGCGGCGCTTCACCATCGGTCTGGTCCTTCCCATCGACCTGACGCCTGAGCAGAAGCGCAGGCTCACCCGCGTTGCCGAGACATGTCCCGTGCGCCGGGCGCTTGAAGCGGGCTTCGCCTTCGAGGAGCAGATAGTCGCTCCCCGGGCACCGGGTGTGGCTGCGTAGTCGCGGGTTCGAGACCCGTTCGCCGCTCTAACGGTGGTGCTTGAGCAACAGGCTCCTGCCGAGCCCTGAGCCTCCGACGGCGCGCGCTGCGCGCACCGACGCGGTGACGCGCATCTGGCGGTCCCGGCGCAGGAGACTGCGCGCCGACGGACCCAGGCGCACCAGGACGTCGGGGTGTGAGCCGGGTGCGATCGTGAATGAGCTCGAGCGCCCGATGACGACGTGGGTCAGCACGGTGTGATGGCCGCGACCCGTGCGCCTGCGCCGCATGCGCGTGAAGACCACGTGCCCACGGCATCTCTTGGCGAGGTGGGAGGGACATGCCACGTGTACCAGTGCGCTGCCGCTGCTCGTGCTGGCGGGGCCGACGATGGCGGGGCCGATGCCGAACGAGAGCAGTGCCCCCTTGCCGTTGCTGGTTGCGACATACACGTTGCGACCGTCGGGGCTGATCGCGGCGGCCTGTACGCCGGTGAGGTCGGGCAGCACGGCGCAGTTCGCTTCCGATTCGCTGGCCGCACATGCGGTCTCAGTCAAGGCGCCGCTTTCGGCGTTGCGGGAGAAGCTCACCGCCGAGCTGCTGCCGAAGGCGTAGACCTGGGCGCCCCCGCCACCTACGGCGATCGTCGCCACGCCTTCGAGACCCGGCACGCGCGTACAGG
Organism: uncultured Solirubrobacteraceae bacterium; assembly: GCA_963758055.1. GTDB lineage: Bacteria > Actinomycetota > Thermoleophilia > Solirubrobacterales > Solirubrobacteraceae > Palsa-744. The sequence goes on along the minus strand of CAVWTU010000002.1, from coordinate 336,277 downwards.
GATCGGCGGCTTCCTTTTCCTTTTCTTCCCGCTTCTCCTTTTCTCGTTCTTCGCGTTCTTCCCGGCCTTCCGGTTCTTCACCTTCTTCGCTCTCTTCGGACTTTGCGGGCGCGGGGAGGTGGTCTACGCAGCCGACATCGGCGAGCTGACCCGTCGCCGCGTTGCGCGACAGCACGTCGATTTTCGGGCCGGAGTCGCCGGTGTCGGCGACGTAAGCGTTGCGCCCGTCGGGGGTGACGGCCAGCTGCGACGGCGCGTCCACGAAGCGGCTGTGGGTGCACAGGCCGGGCGGAGGCGAGGCCATCACACAACCGCTCTGGGTGATGGCGCCCGCGGCGCCGGGAGAGAACACGTCGATCGCGTGGCTGTCGGGCGCGGCGCCATAGAGCCACTTGCCTTCGGGGTCGAGCGCCAGCGCCTCGATCCCCTTCATGGCGACGCCGATCCCGCAGGCGCCGTCGTCGCCGTTGGTGGCGACGCATGAGTTCAGGTTGACCGGGCCCGGAATCGAGGTGAACAGCGACGCCACGCTGGGTGTGGCGGGGGTGCTCGCGGCGGCTTCAGCGGGAGCGCTCCCTCCTTCCGGCACGCCGGGCGCCGGCGATGCTCGGCGCCGCGAGACCGGCGATCGCACTTTCCAGAGAGGACGCCAGGTAGAGGGCCGAGCCGGTCGCATTCGTGATCGGATCCCCGGCGCCGTTGAAGAGGTGGGCGGCCGTGCAGGGGGAGCCCGGTCGCGGCGTCACCTGCAGGCAGCCCAGCCGTGTGAGGGCTCCCGTCGCCGGTTCGCGCGCGAAGGCGACGATGCTGCCGGAGGAGCTTGCCGTCACGTACACCGTGTGGCCGTCGGGAGCCACGGTCACTCCGTCCGCGCCGAGCAGCGCCGGGCTGGCGGTGCAGAGACCGCTCGCGCCGTCGCGTCCGTCGGTGCCGTCGGAGCTGAGGCACCCGGTGTCGCTGACTTCGCCGGTGTTGGGGTTGCGTTTCAGGATCGCGACGGCCCCGAAGCTCCCGCTCACGTTGTTGGCTGCAACGCCCCCGACCACGTAGACGTTGGTCCCGTCGGGGGATACGGCGATCGCCTTCGGGTGGAAGATGCCCTCGCCCGCGCCGCAGCTCGAAGACGCTGGCGAGCCGGATTCGACCAGGCACCCGCCCGGCCCGGATATCTGCCCGAAGCCTTCCGCCGCCTGCGCGCTCGCGCATCCGCTCGCGGCGAGCACCATCACGGCAAGCCCGGCTGCGAGGCGAGTCCTCGGGCTCATCCGTGCCTACTTCGACGGGCGAGCCTCGATCTCCTACTCGAGCGCCCGTGTGTTGACGGCGCTCACACCCGGCGCGAGCGCCTCCCGCGGCGGCCCGCGGCACGGGAGACCGAGATCCACAGCAGTGCTGGCACCGCCACGGGCAGCAGCCACCATGCGTTGACCGACAGCTCCACGAGCACCGCTACCACCCCGATCGCGGCTGCCACACCGAGCGCCAGGCGCCAGTCGTCGCCGACCACGAATCGCCACACGGCTGTGGCCGCGCGCACCGGGTAGCTCACCGACGCACCGCCAGACGATCGCCTTCGGTGGCGTCGGCGGCCTGCGCCGGGCCGGTCTCCAGCGGCTGGCCCGGCGCGGCCGCGGCGGCCACGGCCGGCGCGGCGCGGCGCAGGGTCGCGGCCATCGCCCACGCGCACAGCAGGACCGCCGGGATGATCACCAGCAGCGCCGCCTCTCCGGCGGGCCAGTCGGCGCCGGCCCCCTCACCGCTCCAGAACATCCCGAAGGAGGTGAGCATCACGCCCACGAGCAGCTTGAGAGTGTTCTCCGGCACCCGCGCGAGCGGCGCCCTCACAGCCGCCCCGACGGCGACCACGACCACGACCGCCGCCAGCGCGGCCGCCGCTGCGAGGTCCAGACGATGCTGGTTGGCTCCCACGGTCAGCACGATGAACGCGACCTCCAGGCCCTCGAGCAGAACGCCCTTGAAGCAGACCGTGAAGGCGTAGCCGTCGAAGGAAGCCGCGGCAGCTTCGTGCTCCCGGGCGGCCTCGGACTCCTCCTCGAAGGCGAGCAGCTCGTCGTGCATGTCCTTCAGGCCCGCCCACCGCAGGATCGCCTTGCGCAGCCACTGCAGCCCGAAGATCAGCAGCAATCCTCCGATCAGCACGCGCAGGGTGTCCAGTGGCAGCGACGTGATCGCGGGACCGAGCCCGGCGACCACCGCGGCCAGCGCGAGCAGGGCCGCCCCGGCGCCCGCCAGTGCCGAGGACCAGCCGCGCGTGGTCCCCAGCGCGAGCACGATCGTCAACGCCTCAACCGCCTCCACGGCACACGCCAGGAAGACCGAGAGTGCGACGCCGAGCTCGGCTCCGGTCACGGTGGCGCCACCGTCGGGCTGGGGGCCGGCTGCTGGGCACCCGTCCCGGGTGTCGGGCTCTCCTGCGCTCCTCCTCGCTGGGTGAAGATGAACCAGATCGCACCGGAGAGCGTCAGCAGGCACGCGACCCAGAAGTTCAGACGCTCGCCGAGGATGTGATGGGAGGGGTCGACCCGCAGCGTCTCCTCGAAGATCCGGAAGGCCGAGTAGCCGGTCACGTACAGGGCGAAGATCCCCGGCGGGCGGATCCTCCCCCGCAGCACCAACGCGGACAACACCGCCGCGAGCGCCAGATCCCAGATCAGCTCGTACAGGAACGTCGGGTGGAAGGTGGAGTAGGCCAGGTACTGCGCGGGGCGGTGGGCCGCGTCGATTTCCAGCCCCCACGGCAGCGTCGTGGGGCCACCGAAGAGCTCCTGGTTGAAGTAGTTGCCGATGCGCCCGAAGGCCTGGGCGGCGAGGATGCCCGGGGCGGCCGCGTCGAGGAAGCTCGGGATGTGGACCCTGGCTTTGTAGAGCGGGATCATGCCGCCGAGGACGCCGCACACGATCCCGCCCCAGATGCCGAGGCCGCCTTCCCAGACGGCCAGCCAGCCGTACCAGTTGTGGGGGACTTCGTTCCAGCTGGTGATGTCGTGATAGAGGCGCCCGCCGAGGATCCCCGCCGGGACGCCCCACAGGGCGACCGTCAGCACGAGGTCGGGGTCGCCCCCCTTGGCTCGCCACAGCCTCCGCGCGATCAGCACCGCGGCGGTGATGCCGACGACGTAGCAGAGCCCGTAGAAGTGCACGAACAACGGGCCGATGTAGAACCCGTTGCTCGACGGGCTGGGGATGAAGGCCGGCATCGCTACAGCGCCAGGCTAGCCCCCGTAGGAGGCCGGTGCGGGCGCGTTCGCACGGGTGTCTTCGATCAGCGCCAACAGCTGCGGGCCGCTGGTTCCACCGAGCACCCGGAGGCGGTGCATGCGGTAGGCGTCTTCGCCCTTGTGGGCCCACCCCGGCACGACGGTGGTCGATCCGCTGTAGCCGGCGGCCTTGACGGCGGCGATCACCGCCGCGTCGTAGTGGCCGGACGGGTAGCAGAACCAGTTGACCGGGACGTGGTAGCGCCGGCGCAGCTGCTGGCGGGTTTCCTGTACCTGTTCGCGCAGCGCCGCGGAGTCGAGCGTGATCAGGTCGGCGTGGCTCAGGCCCTGTGTGTCGAGCTCCCAGCCCGCGTCGATCAGGCCCTGGACTTCGCTGCTGCTGAGCCCTCCCTGGGAGGGCGGCAGGCCCGTCAGCTGGATGTTCTCGTCGCCGACCCAGCCGAGGCTTCGCAGCACCGGCAGCGCCTGGGAGTACTGCGAGTGATAGCCGTTGTCGAAGCTCACCACGATCGGTTTGCCGGCACCGAGCGGAGGCGCCGTCGCGCCAGTTGGCCGCCAGCTGGTCGAGCGTCACCGCGTGCCAGCCGGCTGCCGCCAGCGCGTGCATCTGTTCGGCGAACTCGCTCGGCGCCACGTACAGGCCCGGGAAACGGCGCCCCCGCCGGCGGGGAGGCGATCACGTGGTACATCAGCACCGGCACCGCCGCATCACCCGGGTGCCCGCCGGCTCGGGCCGCGGTCACGGTGCTTCCCGTACGGGTTGCGCTTGCCTTCGCGGCCGTGCCGCCCGCACTGCCCGCACCGTGCGCGTCCCCGCCGGAGGCCGCCGTGGTGCCAGCCGCACGGCCGTGACTGCTCGCCGAGGAGCCTCCGCCCCCGGAGCTCAGGAGCACGGCGAGCGCCGCCACGACCGCGATCCCGGCCGCGATCACGAACGCCCAGCGGCGTTTGGAGCCCGTGCGCCGGTGGGCCTGGCGCCGTTGGCGCAGCGTGTCGGCGTCGAGCGGCTCGTGCACGTCAGTCGCCGGCCAGGCTGCCCGGCAGCGGCTGGCCGGGAGCGGGCGGATCGTCCGCGAGCAGCTGGGGGACGGTGACCGGCTTCAGGCCTTTTCCGCGCAGCGCGCGGATGATGATCGGGAGCGCTTCGACGGTCTCGGTGCGCGTGCCCCCGGCGTCGTGCATCAGGATGATCGCACCCGGATGGGCACCGGCGAGTGCGGTCTGGACGATCGCCGCCACGCCCGGCTGCTCATAGTCGTCGGTGTCCACCGACCACAGCACCATCAGCTGTTTGAGCCGGTGCAGCTGGCCGATCGTGGTCCGGTTGAAGGAGCCGTAGGGCGGGCGGAACAGATCCGGTCGGGGTGCCCCCTGCAGTTCGACGCGGGCCCCCTGTTCGAAGAGCTGTTCGAACTGGTCGTGGGCCGAGAGCTGGGCCATCGCGGGATGGGTCTCGGTGTGGTCTCCCAGCACGTCCCCGTCGCGCACCTCGCGCCTGGCCGATTCGCCGAAGTACTGGAGCATGCGTCCGATGATGAAGAACGTGGCGTGGACCCCGTAGTGCTCCAGCACGCTCAGCACGGCGGGCGTGTAGGGCCCCGGGCCGTCGTCGAAGGTGAGTGCCACCTCCGGCTTGCGGGCGGTCCCTTCTTTGATGAAGGGGGTGTAGGCGAGCACCGATGCGACGGCCGCCTGTTTGTCGTTTTCAGGCTCGGGGGCGGGCGCCGGATGCGCCTCGCGCGACGAGCCGGCCGTCGCCGAGCGCCGTGGCCTGGGCGACGATCCATGGCTCTGGGACAGGCTCACCGCGACGATCACGACCAACGCCAGCGCAACCACCGCCGCCACCGCGCGGCGGCGGCGGATCTGGACCCGGTGCGGTCCCCCGCCATCGCCGGCGGGCGGCTCGCTCGGTGCGGGCGGCTGGGCGGGTCGCGTGGCCGTGGATGACACGCCGGCCCGCTCGTCGTCCTCGAAGTCCCAGTGCCAGCGGTCTGCCACTGCGAGGAGATGCTAGAGGGGGCTCGCCGGGATTTTCACACCAGGCTGACGGGCCCGTGCGCGGCGATCGTCACCTGTGCACCGGCGGGGAGAGCCAGCTCGCCGTGGACTCGTGCCAGCAGGACGGCCAGACGGGGATCGGCGGGCCGGATCCTCAGCAGCGCGTCGTGACCGTAGTAACGGCACTCCTCGACGCGGCCCTCGAGAAGCCCGGCGGATGCGGCGCCCGCCGAAGTCCCCGCGGGCTCACCGCCTGCGAGCAGGTCTATGGATCCGCCCGCGGCGGCCTCGGCGCGGAGATGGACCTCGAGCTGCTCGGGGCGCACCATTACGAGCGTCGCCCCGGCCGGCGGTGGCGGCGCCCTGGCCGCCGCGCAACGGCAGCGAGCCCAGCGCCGTGCGGGCGGTGGCGCCGTCGATCTCGGCATCGACCAGGTTCACCGCCCCCAGGAAGCTCGCCAGCTCGTGGTCCACGGGCGCCTCGTAGATCTCGCTCGGAGCCGCGTGCTGCACGATCTGCCCGCCCCGCAGAACCGCGACCGAGTCCGCCAGCGAGAGCGCCTCCTCCTGGTCGTGGGTCACGAGCACGGTCGTGGCCCCCTGCTCGCGCAGTAGCTGGTGGACCTCCTCGCGCACGACTCCCCGCAGGCTGGCGTCCAGTGATGAGAACGGCTCGTCCAGCAGCAGCACCTGGGGCTTGCGTGCCAGCGCCCTCGCCAGTGCCACACGCTGCTGCTCGCCGCCCGAGAGCTCGTGGGGCAGGCGCTTGGCCAGCGGGGCGATGCCGACCATCTCCAACAGGCCGGACACGACCGCTCCGCCGCGCTCGCGGCGGGGCAACCCGAAGCCGACGTTGGCTTCGACGTTGAGATGGGGGAACAGTGCGCCCTCCTGGGGGACGTATCCGATCCCCCGCTTCTCGGGTGCGACGTTGACGTGCTCGTTCTCGAGCGTCGTGCCTGCCGAGCACCACCTCGCCCCGCTCGGCGCGCTCGAAGCCGGCGATCACGCGCAGCAGAGTGGTCTTGCCGCAGCCGGAGGGGCCGAGCACCGCCGTCATGGCTCCGGGCTCCACGACCAGGTCGAGCCCCCGCAGCACCGGGCGCCCGTCGTAGCTCTTCCACACGTCCTGGACGCGGAGCTGGCTCATGGCGGTGTCTGTGAGCTCATCGCGGTGTCTCCTCCGGCGCGCCCCGGCTCACGCGGCGGCTGATCAGGTAGGCGGGCACGGCCGAGACGGCCACCATCATCGCCGCGTAGGGGGCCGCCGAGCCGTAGGAGAGTTCGGAGGTGTAGGCCCAGAAGCGGGTGGTGAGGGTGTTAACACCGGTGGGACGCAGCAGCAGGGTGGCGGTCAACTCTGTCGCCGAGGATATGAACACGAGCGCGAACGCCACCGCCAGACCCGGCGCGATCAGGGGCAGCGTCACCCGACGCCAGACCGCCGCCCGCCCGGCGCCGAGCGAGCGCCCGACCTCCTCCAGGCGCTCCGGCGCCGACCCGATCGCCGAGCGCACCCCCACGACCGCCAGCGGCAGGAACAGGATCGCGTAGGCGACCACCAGCTCCAGCGTGCTCTGGTAGAGGGCGAAGGCGTGGTTGATCGTGAAGGACACGAGCCCGAGCGCGACGACCACGCCGGGCAGGGCCATCGGCAGGTAGCTGAGCCGCTCCAACAACACGGTGAAGCGGTTGCGGTGGCGCGTCACGAGCATCACCACCGGCAGGGCGAGCGCCGTCGCCAAAGCCGCCGCCGCCGCGCTGTAGGCGGCGGTGTGGCCGATCGCCGCGGCCACGGAGGTGGGGGGCAGGGTGCTGTTGCCCCCCTGGAGCAGCCAGTAGACCAGCGCGCCGCCGGGAACTCCGAGGGCGAGCGCCGCCACCGACGCGAGGCCGGCGAGCGGCAGTGCGGTCAGCCGGCCCAGCCGCACACGCGCTGCCGGCCGGCGCGGGCCACGGGTGCTGCGGCGCGCCGCCGCCGGACCGCTGAGCGCCAGCTCGCCACCGAGGACGGCGATGCTGATGACCACCAGCACCAGCGACAGCACGCACGCCGCGGCGGTGTCGAAGCCGAGCTGGAACTGGGTGAAGATCGCGACCGTGAAGGTGCGGTACTCGACGATTTCAAACGCTCCGTACTCCGCCAGCAGCGCCAGCGCAACCAGTAGGCAGCCTCCGAGCAGCGCAGGCCGGATCTGGCGCAGGGTGACCCTGGTGAAGGTCCGCCATGGCCCCATGCCGAGACTCCTGGAAGCCTCCTCGAGGGTCCCGTCGAGGTGGCGCAGGGCGCTCGCCACGGGCAGATACACGAGCGGGTACAGCGACAGCGTCATGATCATCACCGCGGCGGGATAGCCGCGTAGGCCGGGGTCGATCGAGACCCAACCGAAGCCGATCACGAAGTCCGGGATCCCGAGCGGGAGCACCAGCAGCACGGCCCACAGGCCCCGTGCCGGGAGCGTGGTGCGCTCCACGCACCAGGCCGCCGCCACCCCGAGCACGGCGCACAGCAACGTGCACGCGACCGCCAGCCGCGCGGTGTTCCACAGCAGTACCGCCACGGTGTGGCGCAGCAGCAGTCGCCGGACCTCGTCGAGGCCCGGGTGCACGGCCTCCACCACCAGGAACACGAGCGGCAGCAGCACCAGCACGGCCGCGATCAGGGCGCCGGCCAGCGTCCCCAGCGGCCAGCGACCGCGGGCCGACCAGGAGCGGGCGAGGCTGGGTGAACGGGACCCGGTGGCGGCCGTGCTCACGACGCCTGCCTACAGCAGTCCCGCATCCTGCTCGAGCGCGAGGGCTTCGCTGCCATCGCCGAGCTCGGCCGGGGTCAGGGAAGCGGGCTGGAGTTCCGAGAACGGGCGCAGCCCGGCCGGCGCTGGGACCCCCGGCCGCAGGGGGTACTCGTAGCTGTCGCTATGGGCGAGGACTTCCTGTCCTTCGCGGCTGACGAGGAATTCGAGGAAGCGCTGTGCGGCGGCCTGGTGGTGGCTGGATTTCAGGACCGCGGCCCCGGAGACGTTGACGAGGTAGCCAGGGTCTCGGGGGGCGTAGTAGTGCAGCGCGGAGGACATGTGGCCGCCTTCGGCGCGTCGCGCAGGCGGTACCAGTAGTAGTGGTTGATCGGTCCGAGCGCACTCTGCCCGGAGTTCACCTCCGCGGTGATGGTCTCGTTGTCCGGCAGCTGGCGTCCGTGTTGCCTTCAGCCCCTTGAGCCAGGCTTCGGCGGCCGGCTTGCCCTTGAACTTGACGATCGAGGCGATCAGCGGCTGGAAGTCCGTCTCGGACGGGGCGAAGGCGAGCTTGCCCTTGTAGCGGGGTTCGGCGAGTTCGAGGATCGAGTTGGGCAGCTGGGACGGCCTCAGCTGGGAGGTGTTGTAGACGAGCGCCGAGACCCGCCCGGAGACCCCCACCCATACTCCCTGTGCAGAGTTGTAGCGCGCGGGGATGGAGCTCAGCGCGGCCGGGGCGGTGGCCGCCAGCAAGCCGTGCTCGCGCAGTGCTTCCAGCGGCGGGGTGTTCTCGGTGTAGAAGACGTCGGCCGGGGACTTGGAGCCCTCCTGGATCATCTGATTGGCCAACGTCGCCTCGTCCTCGCTGCGCACGGCGGCCTTGATCCCCGTCTTGCGTTCGAACGCCTTGACGAGTGCCGCCGTCGTCTGTTCGTGCTGGCCGTTGTAGATCGTCAGCGTGTCCCCGCCGCTCCCGCTCCCGGAGCTGGAACCGCAGGCGGAGATCCCCAGCGCGACGCACAGAGCCGCCGCGATCGCCGCCGCGATCCGCAGCCGGATGACCTGTCGAACGGTGGCCGGGGGCCGGGCTTCGGGGCGAGCCGTCTTCAAATCCGATCTCCTGGGTCGGGATGGACGGGGCAACCGTACCACAGGAGTTAGGGTGCCCTAACTAGGGTGCCGTGCGCCCCTCGGCCGACACATGCGTGACAATCTTCGGAATGCACGTGACCGCCAAGGCCGACTACGCCGTCCGCGCAGCGATCGAGCTCGCCGACAGCTCCCAGGACGCGCCGCGCAAGGTGGACGACATCGCGGGCGCCCAGCAGATCCCCGTCTCGTTCCTCGAGAACATCCTCACCCAGCTGCGCTCGGCCGGAGTTGTTCGCAGCCAGCGTGGTCCCGAGGGCGGCTACTGGCTGGCCCGGCCCGCCGAGGAGGTCAACCTCGCACAGGTGATCCGCGCGGTCGAGGGGCCGCTGGTCGGGCATCCGCGGCCAGCGCCCGGAAGAGATCGAGTACGTCGGCTCGGCCGAGGCGCTGCGCGAGGTGTGGATCGCGCTGCGGGCCAACCTGCGCAAAGTGCTCGAGCGGGTCACGGTGGCCGACGTCGCGGAGGGCAAGCTGCCGAAGGACGTCGTGGCGCTCACCCGCCGCGAGGAGGCGTGGCGTTAGCGCTTGACGGGTAGTCGGGTCCCAGCCGCGTCAGTGGTGCGTGTTGACATCGCCGGTTGATTTGTCCGCGAGGTTGACACGAGACGATATTCTGTCACGAGGCCCGTCAACCCAAGGAGTGCTCGATGTCGACGTCCACACTGTCCCCTGATCCCGACCTGCCGGTGCCCGAGCAGGTCGACGATCAAGCCGTCAGCGCCGGTTCGGAGCCGGTCTTCTCGCTCGAGCTGACCCAGGACCAGAAGGACATCCGCGACTGGGTCCACGGGTTCGCCGCCGACGTCGTGCGCCCGGCCGCCCACGAGTGGGACGAGAAGGAGCAGACGCCGTGGCCGATCATCCAGGAGGCCGCCAAGATCGGGCTGTATGGCTTCGAGGGCCTGGCCCAGTTCTTCGCCGACCCCACCGGCCTGACGCTGCCGATCGTCAACGAGGAGCTGTTCTGGGGCGATGCCGGCATCGGCATGTCGATCATGGGCACCGCGCTGGCGGTGGCCTCGATCTTCGGCCAGGGCAGCCCGGAGCAGATCGGCGAGTGGATCCCGCGCTGCTTCGGCACCCCCGATGAGATCAAGGTGGCCGCCTTCTGCTCCTCGGAGCCGAACGCCGGCTCGGACGTCTCGGCGGTGCGGACCCGCGCCCGTTTCGACGAGGCGGCGGGCGAGTGGGTCCTGAACGGCCAGAAGGCCTGGGCCACCAACGGCGGCATCTCCGACGTCCACGTGGTGATCGCCACGGTCGACCCCGAGCTCGGCTCGCGCGGTCACGCCGCCTTCGTCGTGCCGATGAGCGAGGCGAAGGGGATCTCGCAGGGGACGAAGGTCTCCAAGCACGGCCTGCGGGCCTCCCACACCGCCGACGTGTTCCTCGACGACTGCCGCATCCCGGTCGGCTACGTGCTGGGCGGCAAGGAGCGGCTGGACGAGCGGATCGCCCGGGTGCGCGAGGGCAAGCGCAGCAGCTCCCAGGCGGCGATGCAGACCTTCGAGGCGTCACGTCCGACGGTCGGCGCGCAGGCGCTGGGGATCGCCCGGGCCGCGTATGAGTACGCGCTGGAGTACTCCAAGGATCGTGAACAGTTCGGTCGCAAGATCATCGAGAACCAGGCGATCGCGTTCACGCTCGCGCGCATGAAGATCGAGATCGACGCCGCCCGGCTGCTGGTGTGGCGTGCCTCGTGGATGGGTCGGGCCGGGCACCGGTTCGAGAACGCCGAGGGCTCGATGAGCAAGCTCAAGTCGGGCGAGGTCGCGGTATGGGTGACCGAGCGGGCGATCCAGATACTGGGCGGCAACGGCTACACCCGCGAGTACCCTGTTGAGCGCTGGCACCGCGACGCAAAGATCTACGACATCTTCGAGGGAACCGCCGAGATCCAGCAGCTGGTGATCGCACGCGCGATCAGCGGCCTTCAGATCAGGTAGCCCCGCCGGCCTCCCGCGCGCTGGTGCGGCCGCTCGCGCTGCTGGCAGTGCTCGCGCTCGGCACGGTGTTCGTGCTGCTAACGGCCTCGGGTCCGAGTGGTCGCGCCGCGGGCGAGTCCGGCGGCGCGACCGGGGGCGGGGCGCTCGTCTACAGCAACCGCCCCGCCGACACCCATGGGCTGCCCGTGGCGCTGTTCGAGTCCTACGCGATCGCGGAGTTCGGGGGAGAGGTCCAGCTGGCGGGTACTGCTCGCTCCAAGCCCGTGGTGAGCGTGCTGATGGCCAGCTACGCCTGTCAGCACGGCAGCGCCCGGAGCTGCCATACGACCCCGGGCGCGAGCTTCAGCTGGCCCCTGACGCTCGAGATCTATCGCGCCGGGCCCCGCGACTCCCGCGGCACGCTCCTGGCCCGGACCACCAAGCGCTTCCAGATTCCCTACCGGCCGTCGGCCGGCGCTGCCTGTCACGACGAAGGCTGGACCCAGGGTTTCGGGCCCCGCTGCGAATTCGCCACCCTCCACGAGGTCAGCTTCAGCTTCCCGACTCTAACCCTCCCGTCGAGGGTTATACTCGGACTCGGATTCGAAACCCAGGACTACGGAGCCGAACCCAGCGGCAAGCCGGGTCCCTACGACGACCTCGGCGTGGCGGTGGCCGCCGATTACGTCTGCCGGCGCCCCCGCGGCGGCCATGACTGCCCTGCCGGCGGGTACGTCAACGCCGCCCGCGTGGTTCCCACCGTCGGGTCGGACCCGCTTCCCGACCAGGTTTACATCAGCACCAACTACGCGCCCCTGCCGTGCGGGGGCCTGGCGGGGTCCTTCGGCGTCACGGGGCCATGCTGGACCCACGAACAGCCGGTCGTGGAAATCCGCGCCTCAGGCGCCTGATCCGCGCCTGCGGGGCCGGCCTGCCGGGCGCTGGGCTACCAGGCCTGGCCCGCCCCGCAGTGGGGGCAGGTGACGCTGGTTGACACCGGCGCCTGGAACCAGAGCCCGCAGCCGCACGTGTAACACGCGTTGTCCAGCGGCCCGCCCGCGTCCCGCACGCGCTGGGCGGCGTGGTCGCGGCGCGGGGTTCCCGTGGGGACCTGGACGGCCTCGGCCTGGCCGCGGCGGCGACCGCGGTGGTTGGAGCGGCGCAGGGGCAGGGTGCCGGGCAGACGTCTGAGGCGGGTCATGGTGTCTGTCTGTGTAACGTCCGGCACCCCCCAGGGTTTCGCCCCTGCCCGGAGATTTCCTCGCTCCCAGCCGCGGACGGTGCGAGCGGGCGGAGCGGCATCACGGCCAGAGCTGTTTGGAATACTGCCCTCCTAGATGTCTCCCGCGCGCAAGCGAACCGTGCGCCTGGTCCTGGCACTGAGTGCCGCCGTGGTGCTCGCCAGCGCTCTCATCTACACGAGCTTCAGCGCCGCCAGCCCGGCGCTGACCCCCACCCAACTGCTGCACGAAGCGCAGCCCGGCCGCAGCTACCAGTTGACCGGCACGGTGGTCCACGGCTCCGTGCACCGCCAGGGCCCGGTGCTCGACTTCAGCGTCCAGGACAGGGCTGGGACCCGGGCGGTGGCGCTGGCCTACACGGGCAGCGTTCCCGACCCCTTCCGAGAAGGCCGCGAGGTGATCGTGACCGTGCAGAAACAGGGCTCGCGCTTCGTCGGCGAACGCGACTCGCTGATCACCAAGTGCCCTTCGAAGTACAAGACCGCTCCGCCGAGCGAGAAGCAGAACCTGTAGGTGCCGACCGGTGGTGCCCCGCCCCTGAGGTGTGCCCCCGCGCGGTCGGCTAGCGGCTGATGGCCGGGCTCGGCTTCATCTGCCTGGTATTGGCGCTGGCCGTCTGCGCCTACGGGATCGCCGCCTCGATCTACGGCGTCCGCAGCCACCGCTGGGAGTTCGCCGACTCCGGCCGGCGCGCGATGTACGCGCTCGCCGCCGTGCTGACCGTCGCCGGCCTGGTGCTCGAGGTCGCCTTCCTGAGCAACGACTTCGCCTTCAACACCGTCGCTGACACCTCCAGCCGCACCACCCCCACGCTCTACCGGGTGGCCGCCGTGTGGTCCTCGCAGGAAGGGTCGCTGCTGCTGTGGGCCTGGCTGCTTTCGATCTGGTCCAGCCTGGCGCTGCTGCTGACCCGCAAGCGGCTGCGTGAGATCGCCGCCTACGCCACCGCCATCCTGCTCGGGCTCGGGGGCTTCTTCGTGGCGCTGATGGTCTTCTACGCAAACCCCTTCAGCACCACCCACCCGGCCCCTCCCGAAGGCGTCGGCCTGGACCCGCTGCTGCGCTTCCCCACGATGATGATCCACCCCCCGATGCTGTACTCGGGCTACACGCTGTGCATGATCCCGCTGGCGTTCGGCTTCGGGGCGCTGCTCGCCAGGCGGCTGCAGGCCGACTGGATCGGGGCCATCCGCCGCTTCGCCTTCGCCGCCTGGCTGTTCCTGGGCATCGGCATCCTGCTCGGTGCCCGCTGGTCCTACTCGGAGCTCGGCTGGGGCGGCTACTGGGGCTGGGACGCGGTCGAGAACGCCTCGCTGATGCCGTGGCTGACGGCAACCGCCTTCCTGCACTCGCTGATGATCCAGGAGAAGCGGGGGATGCTGAAGGTGTGGAACGTCTCGCTGGTGCTGGCCACCGGCACGCTGGCCGTGATGGGGACCTTCCTCGTGCGCAGCGGGATCCTCAACTCGATCCACGCCTTCGGCGGGCACACGCTGGGGGTGCCGTTCGTGTGCCTGATCGCGCTCCTGATCGGCGCCTCGATCTACCTCGTGGTCTCTCGCCGGGACCTGCTGCGCTCGGAGGCTCGGCTCGATTCGTTGCTGTCCCGGGAGGCGATGTTCCTGGCCAACAACCTCGTGCTGGTGGCCCTCTGCTTCGTGATCTTCTGGGGCACCTACTTCCCGCTCATCTCCCAGGCCGTCTCCGGCCACGAAGCCTCCGTGGGGCCGCCCTGGTTCGACCGCTACACGGTCCCGCTGGCGCTGATCCTGGTGCTGCTGAGCGGCATCGGCCCGGTGATCGCCTGGCGACGGGCCACGCTCGCCAACGCGCGGCGCAACTTCATCGTGCCGACCGCGGCGGCGCTCGCCACGCTCGCCGGGCTGGAGCTCAGCGGCGTCACCCACAAGCCGTTTGCGACGGCCATGTTCTGCTGCGCGGCGTTCGTGCTCGGCAGCGTCGGACAGGAGTTCGTGCGCGGCACCCGCGCCCGGCGGGCGATCGCGGGTGAGCCCGGGCCACGCGCGCTGCTGGCGCTAGTGCGCCGCAACCGCAGGCGCTACGGGGGCTACATCGTGCACCTGGGGATGGCCGTGCTGTTCGTCGGGGTGGCGGCCTCCTCGTCCTTCCAGCACTCCGTGGAGCAGGGCCTCTCGCCGGGCCAGTCCGCCCACGTGGGCGCCTACACGGTCCGCTACGTCAAGCCGACCGCCACCGTCACCCCCGCCAACGACGCCGCCCACACAGGTGCGCTCCTCAGCCTGGGCGCGCGGCTGCAGGTGCTGAAGGGCTCCAAGCGCGTGGCCACGCTCGAACCGAGCGAGGGCTACTACCCCTCGGGCGAACCGGGACAGGGCACGGTCGGAAGCCTGATCGGGGGCCAGCCGGTGAGCCACATCGCGATGAACGGCGGCATCACCCGCGATGTCTGGAGTGCGGTGGAGCCGGACATCGAAGCCCCGGCCCTGCAGAAGATCGTCAGCGCCGGCAACCGCACGCTGCCGCCCGAAGACGCGCTCGTGGCCCTGGGGGTGCTCGCGCGCCGCTACCTGCAACACCCGCCCCCGGCCCAATTCCACTTCATCGTCTCGCCGCTGGTGATGTGGATCTGGCTCGGTGGCCTGATCGTCCTCGCCGGTGGCCTGATCGCCCTGTGGCCGGCCCCCAGCACGGTGCGCCGCCGGGTGGCGGCCCTGGAGCGCCCGCGGGCGCTGCGCGGCCTCGCCCGCGTCTAGGCGCCCCCCGGGTTCGGTGAGCGGTGGACGTCGGGGTCGCGATCGTCGCGCTCACGCTGCTGGCGCTGGTGGTCCGCTTCATCGGCGCCCCATTGCGTGACCGCCGCGCCCCCGACGCGAACGCGGACGCCGGCGAGCGCGAGGCGCTGGAGGCGGCCCGCGAGGCGAAGTACCGGGAGATCCGCGACCTCGAACTGGACTTCCGTACGGGCAAGCTCTCGCCCGCGGACTACGAGGCGACCAACGCCCAGCTGCGCTCCGAGGCGATCCAGATCCTGGACAGGCTCGAACGCGCGGAAAGCGTCCGGACGGACGCGAAGGGGAGCGAAGTCAATCCGGGCACAGGCGGCCGGGACGATCCGGGCCCTGAGGGCGACGGGTCCGGCCCGGAGGGCGAGGGCGTCAGGCCCAGGGACGCTTGAGCAGGATGATCGCGTTCACGAAGAACAGCACCGCGAACAGGATCGTCCAGCGGTTGAGGTTGCGCTCGACCATCGAGCCCCCGCCGAGGGGGCCTGCGCCCGTGCCCACGCCGAACGCGCCGGATAGGCCCGCGTCCTTGCCCGAGTGCATCAGGATCAGCAGCACGAGGACCACCGAGATGGCGACCTGGATGATGGAGTCGATCGTTTCCACGATCGGTTAAGCTAGCGATCCCGGCGGGCAATGTGGCTCGAACACGCCCCAGCCGGGGTAACGAGGGAGGAGTGGAGGGAGTTCCGGCGAACGGACGCGAAGAGGACCCGGTGCGACATTCCGCTTTGACGATCGCTACGGTGCACAGCCACGCCCTGACGCTGCAGGCACCTTGGGGACTCTGCCGGGGCGGGTAACGAATGCTTTACGTATTCCAGCGCATCTGCCGATATCACTTCGGGTGGGCCTCCCCCGGAAGCCTGCGTTAGCCAGGTTCGGATCGACGACATGGGAAGACCCGAGAGCGAACAAGCCTCAAGCAGCGCCGGCCGTGTGGCAGCCGCCACGACGGCCTGGCAGCGGCGCCGGCTCACGCGCGCGCTGCTGTCGGCGCTCGCGGGCGGCGGGCTGACGGCCGCCGGGCTCGGCGGAGCCGCCGCCCAGACCGCGCTGGGCGCGGGCCCGCGTGCCTCGGCCGAAGGCCTCCCCAGCGGCGGCAGCATCCAGGCCACGGGTTCGGAAGGCACGGGCACGAGCACCACGAGCGCGCCCGAAACGAGCACCACGCCGACCACCACCGGCACGACGCCTTCGCCCACCACCAGCACGACGCCTTCGCCCACCACCACGACCCCGCAGACCACGACCACGCCCCAGAGCACTCCGGCGCCGAAGCACAAGGCCGGCACGGAAGCGCCGAGCGTCGTGGTCAAGCGCAAACAGAAGTCCAGCCCCGGGGCCAAGGGCAGCGGCGGCCAGAACAGCGCCGCCAAGGCCAAGGCGGCGGCCGAAAAGGCAGGACCCAACGGCGTCGCGGCCTCACCGCAGTCGGTGGCCGACACCGCCGCCCTGGAAGCGATCCTCAACTCCAGCAACGCCTCTGCGGCGGCACTGAACTTCTACCGCGTGCCCCTGTTCCTGCTGCCGATCTACAAGGCGGCGGCGGTCCAATACGGCGTGCCGTGGGAGATCCTGGCGGCGATCAACGAAATCGAGACCGACTACGGCACCGACCTGTCGGTGTCCAGCGCCGGTGCGGTCGGCTGGATGCAGTTCATGCCGGGCACCTGGCTGCAGTACGGGGTGGACGCCCTGGACGCCGGCTACGCGGACCCCTACAACCCCGTGGACGCGATCTTCGCCGCCGCCCGCTACCTGCGTGCGGCCGGCGCGGCCAGCAACCTCAAGGCCGCGATCCTGGCCTACAACCACTCCGAAGAATATGTGAGCTCGGTGCTGCTGCGGGCCAAGCTGATCACCACCTACCCGAAGGGCGTGGTGGCGACCCTCACGGGCCTGATCGACGGGCGCCTGCCGGTCACCGGCAAGGAGCTCTCCTGGACCACCGCCGAGGGCAGCTCCTCGACGGACGCCGGCTCCACGACGGGCACGACCGGCAGCTCGAGCGCGACCGCCGGCGCCACGCCCGCGAGCGCTGAAGCGCCGGCGACCGCGCCTGCGGCCGCGTCCACCCCCGGCTCCACCGCTCCGCCCACGCCGCAGGCCGCCGCGGCCGGCACCGGCAGCGGCCACCCGCTGCAGCAGGCCAGCCTGAGCACCTCTCCCAAGGCCAGCGTGGTTGCCGTCCAGGACGGCCGCGTGATCGGCCTCGGGGCATCACGCAAGCTGGGCCTGTACTTGATCCTCCGCGACGTCTACGGCGACGTCTTCACCTACTCCGGGCTGGGGGCCTGCGCACCCACCTACACGACGCCGAAAACCCCCGCCGCGGCGTCCAGCACGGCCGTGGCAGCCGCCGCCAGCACGGCCCCGGCCCCGAAGGCTCCCGCCAGCGCCGGAAGCCAGCCGCAGACACTCAAGGTCAGCGCGCCGAAGCCCTCGAGCTCCGCGTCCTCGGCCAACAGCGGCAAGGTGACGATCACGCCGGTGGCCGCCGCGGGGGTTCCCGCAGGGATGGGCCGGGCACGCCTGTACGCGCACCCGGACAACCCCGACGCGCGCGCAGCGGTGGCCGCGAAAGCCGCCGAGCGGGCGAGCCAGGCCCGTGCCACCACCCACATCCCGCTGCGCAAGGGTTCGGTGGTTGCCGCCGGGACCGTGCTCGGCAAGGTGACCGTCGCCCCCGAAGCCAAAGCGGGCAGCCTGCGCTTCGCGATCCAGCCGGCGGGTGACTCCGCCACGATCGACCCGGGAGCGGTGCTGTCCAACTGGGCGCAACTGCAGGCCGCGCTGCACCCCGAGGGGGCGAAGGCCTCAAACCCGCTGCTCGGCGCGACCGCCAGCGACGTGCTGCTGCTGTCGCGCTCACAGCTGCAGCGGGCGGTCCTCTCCGACCCGGAAATCTCGATCTACGGGTGTGGCCGGCGCGACATCGCGAGTGGCCTGATCGAGCGTCGCTCGCTCGCCGTGATCGCATTCCTGGCCCGCAGCGGCCTGGAGCCCACGATCAGCGCGCTGCGCTGCGGGCAGTCGCAGTACACCGCCGGCGGTGCGCTGTCGGCCGCATTCGACGGACGACAGGTGGACATCACGGCCATCAACGGCGTCAAGATCGCCCATCACCAGGGGCCCGGCTCGATCACCGACCTCGACGATCCGCACGCTGCTGACGCTCCCGGAGCAGTTCGTGCCCCACGAAATCCTGAGCCTGATGCGCTACCCGAAGTCCTCCAACACCCAGGCCAACAGCACCTACTGGAACCACATCCAGCTCGTGTTCGCGTCCTCCCAGCCCGCGGCCCAGGCGGCCGGCGTCCACGGGCAGGGCTCGGGCGCCGTGAAGCCGCAGACGACGAACCTCGGCGGCGGCTCGCTGAACACCTCGCAGTGGGAAGCTCTGATGGGGCGCATCCAGGCATTGCCGTTCCCGGCGGTGCCGACCAAGCCCAGCTCCTCAGCGATCCCCGACCCGCGCCGACCGCACTAACGCCCGAAGGCCCGCCATGGCCAGCTTTGGGGGCATCGACCTCGGCGGCACCAAGATCCAGGCGGCGATCGTCGACGCGGACAACAACGTGCTGGGCTCCGCCAGGCGCCCGACGCCGACCTCGGGTGGTCCCGCGGATGTGGCCCAGGAGATGGAAAGGGCGCTGCGCGACGCCGCCCAGGCCGCCGAGATCGAGCCGGCCGAGCTGGCCGGGGTCGGGGTCGGCTCGCCGGGCACGGTGCGGGGGGGCGACGTCGTCAGCGCACGCAACCTGCCGGGCTGGGAGGGCAGCTTCGCGCTCGGCCCGGAGCTCGAACGGCTGCTCGGCTGCCCGGTCGCGCTCGGCAACGACGTGCGGGTGGCCACGGTGGCGGAGTTCGAGCTCGGCGCGGGCCGGCTCTACAACTCGCTGCTCGGGGTCTTCTGGGGGACCGGCGTCGGCGGCGGCCTGATCCTCGACGGCAAGCCGTGGGTCGGCCGGGGAGCCGCCGGGGAGATCGGCCACGTGGTGGTCGAGCTCGACGGCGCCAAATGCACATGCGGGCGGCGGGGCTGCATGGAGGCCTACGCCGGGCGCGCGGCGATGGAAATCCACGCTGAATACCTGCACAACGAGAAGGGGCGCCGCACCGATCTCTTCAAGCTGATGCACGAGCGCGGCCGCACACGCGTGACCAGCGGCGTGTGGGCGAAGGCGCTCGACCACGGCGACAAGCTGGCGGTGCACATGATCGACCGCGCCGTGCGCGCCCTCGGGGCGGGGGTGGCTTCGGTGCTCAACGTGCTCGACGTCGAAGGCGTCGTCATCGGCGGCGGCCTCGGTGTGCGGCTGGGCCACCCCTACGCCAAGCGGATCGCCGAGGAGATGCTGCCCCACCTGTTCGCCGACTACGACCCGCCGCACGTACACGTGGCGGCGCTCGGGGACCTCGGTGGCGCGATCGGCGCCTCGTTGCTGGTGCGAGAGCCGGGATCTCGCGACGCCGGCGTGGCCGCCCCCTCATCGCCGGCAGCCGCCGGCGCCTGAGCACCCGGCCCGACACCTGGCCCGAAGACCCGCGCTGAACACCCCAAGGCGACGATGGTTGCCTGCGAAGTGCGGGCGCCGTCCCCTCTATGTTGGACGTCATGCTGTCGTTCTGGCCCTCGATCGTGCTGCTGTCGATCGTGCAGGGGACGCTCGTCGCACTCCCCGCGCCGCTGCGCGACGGACGCCTGACACGCCTGCGAAGCGGCCGCTGGGCGGTGATACCGCCGTTGTCGGTGGTCGGCTTCGTGTTCGTCACCAGGGCCGCGGAACACGCCAGCGCGGACGGCCTCACGTATCTGGCCCTGGTGGCGGTGCCGTTGCTCGCGGCGCTCGCCCTGGGGGTGCTCGCGCGTGGCGCCAGGGGCTGGGCGGCGGTGGCCGTGATACCGCTGTTCGCGCTCGCCTGGGCCGACCGCGGCGCTCTCCCCGGGCAGGCGGCGGCGCTGTGCCTGAGTGGCCTCAGCTGCGTCTCGCTCGGCGTCCTGCTGGCGGCCGTCACCCCGCCCCGGTGGCTGGCCGGGGGGATCATCCTGATGGCGCTCGCCGACACGGCGCTGGTGACCTCCGACCTGCTGCAGGCGCCCAACAACGCCCTCAACGCCGCCCATCCGGTCGCGGGCCTGCCGCAGCTGCAGAGCGCCGTGCTCGGCTCGGCGGTGATGGGCTACGGCGACCTCTTCATCGCGGCCGCGCTGGGGGGGCTGCTGGCGAGCGAGTTCGGCCGGGCCGAACAGCTGCGCGGCGCGGTCCTGGTGGGGGCGCTGGCGATGCTGTTCGACCTCCTGTTCCTCGCCATCGACGAGCTGCCGGCGACTGTGCCGGTGGCGCTCGCGCTGGTGCTGGTGGCGCTCAGGCGGCGTCGAAGAGGCCTGCAGCCGCTGCCGGCAGCGGCGTCTGCTCGTCGGCTGCGCCCGCCTCGGGCGGATCCTGTGCGCCAGCAGCTCGTGCCGTGATCGTGCGCGCCCGGAGCTCGATCGGTGGCGGTGCCTGCACCTCCCGGCCGGAGCCCGCCCCCGCCTGCTCGATGCGGCGTACCTGGGGCATCACGCGCTGGTCGAAGGACCCCACGGCCTCGTTGTAGGCGCCGACCGCCGAGTCCAGCTGGCGACCCAGCTTCGAGAAGGGCTCCACGAAGCGGCCCAGCCGCTGGTGCAGCTCGCGCCCGCAGTCGGCGATCTCCCGGGCCGACTGGGCGATCAGCTCCTGGCGCCAGCCGTAGTGGACGGCCCACAGCAAGCCGATCAGCGTCGTGGGGGTCGCCAGCAGCACCTGTTGGGAGACCCCGTACTCGATCAGCGCGGGGTCCTCCGCGAGGGCCGCCTGGTAGATGCCGTCGGAGGGGATGAACATGACCACGAACTCCGGTGACAGCTCGAGCGCCCGCTGGTAGCCCTTCGAGGCCAGTTTGGTGATGTGCTCCCGCGTCTGGCGCGCGTGGCGACCGGCGTGCAGCTCGCGCTCGTGCTCGCTCGAGGCCTCGACCGCCGACAGGTAGGCGTCGAGCGGGACCTTGGAGTCGACCACCACGACCTTGCCCCCGGGCAGGCGCACGAGCATGTCGGGGCGCAGGTCTCCGCCCTCGCCGGCGATCGTCTGCTGTGCCAGGAAGTCGCAGTGCTCCACCATGCCCGCCATCTCCACGACGTTGCGCAGCTGCAGCTCGCCCCAGGCTCCGCGGGTGGCCGGCCGCCGCAGCGCCGACGCGAGGTTGGAGGCCTCCTCCCGCAGCGTCCCCACGCCCTCGCCGAGCTGGCGGACCATCTGCGCGAGCTCGCCCTGGGACTTCACGCGCTCTCGCTCCAGCCGCCCGATCTCGCCCTCCATCCGCACCAGCCGCTCCGCCACCGGTCCCACGACGCCCTTGATCTCCTCCGTCCGGCGCGCCATCTCGCCGGCCGCCCGCTCCTCCTCCGCGCGGCGTGCATCGGTCATCCTGCCGGCCAGCGACTCGCCGGTGCGGGAGAGCACCTCGGCCGAGACGACTGTGAGTTCCTCGCGCATCCGCTCGCGGCTGCGCCTGAGCACGGCGCCGGCCACCACCGCGCCCGCGAGTGCGCCGCAGAGCAGCACCAGGGCGATCAGCATCCGATCTTCGCCTCCTTTGGGCCGTGCAGCATGGACTCACCATCCTCCCAGTGGGTCCGGATGGACCCCGGGGCGAGTGCGACGCCCCCGAGCCGGCTTGACACCTTCTCGCCCACAGGTCTATCGTCAGGTGCGGACTCCGGAATTTCTACAGGCATACGGGGGTCCACACAGAGGGATGACAACTGAGGGGGCCGTGCCTGCGGGCATGTCCCGCGAGTACGTACTAGGAGGATTTAAATGCAAGCCAAGAACGGCTCTGCAAGCCCCCGCCGCATGCGCGGCCGGGTGATGACGTGTCTGCTGATGCTGGTGCTCGGCGCCTCGGCGCTGGTGCTGGCCCCGGCAGCCGCAAACGCCGAAGAAGGCCCTGCGCCCGCGGGGCCGGAGTACCTGGCTCTGGGTGACTCGATCAGCTACGGCTACAGCGCGCAGAAATTCAACGAAAATTATCCCACCGAGTCGCCCTCGCGGTTCGAAACCGGGGTCGCCAATGACCTCACGAAGGGCCTGCGCAAGTCGGTCGGCAAGAACCTCGACCTGGTGAACCTGGCGTGCCCGGGTGAGACCTCGAACGGGCTGATCGGCGAAAACCCGCTGCTCGGTGGAGAAATCTCGAGCGAACCGGAATCCCCGCCGTCCCCCTTCCAGGGACCCGGTGACTGGCACCCGTGCGCGTATCACAACGCGGACGGCTTCCCGCTGCACGCCGGCTACGGCAAACTCTCGCAGCTCGAAGACGCTCTCAACATCCTGACGGAACCCAACAAAGTCACCGGCAAACCGAATGTGGTCAAGCTGATCACGCTCAACATCGGCAACAACGATGTGCTCGGGCTGCTGAACCAGTGCAAATTCGAAAACAGCGGTAAAGAACCTGAAACGCTGGTGTGCTTCGCCGGCAAGATCTCCTCGGTGACGATTCCGCGGGTACTGAAAAACGTCGCCGACACGCTGACCCAGCTGGAAGCCGTGTACACGGGTCCGATCGTGCTGTTCGCCGGCTATGACCCCCTGTCGTTCGTGGACGTCGGGTTCGACAAAATCGCGGTCGGGATCAACAAAGAATTCGAAAAAATGATCCCGTCCTCATTCCCGCACACGACCATCGCGAATCCTTTCCCGGTATTCGACGAAGGCTTCGTGCCTGAAAACCAGGGCAAAAAGGAACAGGAAAAGCAGCAGAAGTCGATCTGCAAGTACACCGAAATGTGCAACCCGAACGTGCAGGCCCCGGGCGGCAAACCGACCGGCAAGGATGGCGACATCCACCCGAGCGCAAAGGGTTACAAGGAGCTCGCCAAGCTGGCCCTCGAAGCGTATGAAAAAAACCCCGCCAAATGATCGGCTGATTCGGTAGGCCGCAAGGCCTCCGAGAGCTGTATTGGCGTAGAGCGGGGCGTCCGGTCATCGACCGGGCGCCCCGCTTCGTTCAGGAGCGGTTCGGGCGGGAATGGGCGGCCACACGGGCCGGGGCGCTTCCGGCCCCGCCGGTGGGCTGCGCCCGCGGGCGCCGCTCAGGCGGCCAGCGGAGCCAGCTCGCCGGGGAGCCGCCGGGCTTCCTCTTCGAGGATCCCCAACATCGCCGGGGCGGCCGGGACGAGGCGTGCGCCGGCCGGGGCGAGCGCGATCACCGTGCGTGCCGGCGGGGCCGGGGCGAGCGCGCGGATGACGATGTCCTCGCGGACCACCGACAGCGCCAGCCGGGGAATCAGGGCGACGCCCACACCGGCCGCCACGAGCCCCTGGACGGTCTGGTAGTCGTCGCTCTCGAAGGCCACGCGGGGATCGAAGCCGGCGGCCAGGCAGCTGCGCACGACGTACAGGGCGCAGGGACTCGAGCCCGAGGTCTGCACCCACGCTTCCGCGGAGAGCTCCTCCAGGCGGATGGAGGAGCGCCGCGCCAGCCGGTGCTCGCGGGGGAGGGCAAGGTGCAGGGGATCCGACAGCAGCTCCACGCGCGTCTCACCGGGCGCCGAGAACGTCTGCCCGGGGAACTCGAACAGCAGGGCCAGGTCGAGCTCTCCGGCTCGCAGGCGGGGCATGATCTCCTCCGGCTCACCCTCGGCGAGGGTCAGCTCGACGTCCGGGTAGGCGGCGCGGAAGCGGGCGATCGCGAGCGGCATCAGGGTGGCGCCCGCAGTGGGGAACGAGGCCACCCGCAGGCGGCCCCCGCCGAGGCCCTTGATCGCCTCCAGCGCCGCGTCCGCGGCCTCCAGCCGCCCGAGGATGCCCTCGGCGTGGTTGACGAGCGTCTGTCCCGCGGCGGTCAGGCTGACGCCACGGGGATGGCGCTCGAGCAGGACGATCCCTGCTTCGGCCTCGAGCGCGGCGATCTGCTGGGAGACGGCGGACTGGGTGTAGGACAGCTCCGTCGCAGCGGCCGAGAGGGAGCCCCGGTAGGCGACCTCGGTCAGGATCCTCAGACGGGCCACGTTAAGCATTAGCTAAGCTTATAGCAGACCTAATTACTCTTACTTGGACTGATGGCAGGAGAGTGCCAAGATGGTCACGAACGACTAGGAGAAACCAAGACCACCGAGGCATCCGGGGCCGCCCCCGACCCCGCGCCACAGAAGGAGCAAAGCAATGGCAAGCAAGATCATCGTTTCCTACGACGGGACCGCGAACGAGGACGACGCGATCGCCCTCGGCGGGCTGTTCGCCCGCGCCGGCGCAGAGGTTTCGCTCGCCTACGTGCGCCACAACCAGGAGGCCGTATCCGACACCGAGGCGAAGGAGCTGCTCGCCCGCGGAGCCAAGCTGTTCGGCGACCCCGCGGTGGCCACCTTCGTCGTCAACTCCACCTCCACCCCGGAGGGGCTGGCGGCGCTCGCCAAGGACCAGGGCGCCGAGCTGATCGTGTTCTGCTCGGACTCCCACACGGCCAAAGGCCACGTCGGCGTCGGCAACTCGGCGCAGCGTCTGATCGAAGGCGGCTCCACCGCAGTGGCGGTCGCACCCGCGGACTTCGCAGACCAGGGCCCCGAGCAGCCGCTCGGCACGATCGTGGCGGTCAGCGACGGCGACGGCGGCGCGCGTGAGACCGCAGACTCGCTCGCGGCGGCACTGGGCGCCACCGTTGCGCCGGTGGTCAACGACGACGCGGGCCTCGTGGTGCTCGACTCGCGCGCGGAAACCGAGCCCGGAAAGGTCTCGATCAGCTCCTCGGCCGGCTACCTGGTCGACGTCGCCCGCTGCCCGGTGCTGGTGCTGGCGCGCTCCCACGCCCTCGCCTTCGGCGGGAGCGCCGCCGCGGCGCACGCCGCCTAGTACCTGCTGAGCCGGCGCGGGTCCCAGCGGCGCACCAGGGCCCGCGCCAGCAGCAGCGAGAAGTCGATCACGCCGCCGAGCAGGTGCCCGAGGGGGCCCGTCCAGAGCCACGACTCCAGGCGGCGCATCCTCGAAAACCGAGCCCGTCCCGCCATCCGGCGCACGGTATCGTGGCGGCGTGGCCGTAGCGCTGAACACACGCGTCACCGAGCTGGCCGACTCGCGTGTGCGGGTCGAGGTGCAGGTGCCGCCCGACGAGATCGAGCAGCGGCTGCAGGTGACCGCGCGCCAGCTCGGACGCGACCTCAAGCTCCCCGGGTTCCGTCGGGGAAAGGTTCCGGCGCCGCTGGTGATCCAGCGCGTGGGGCGCGAGGCGGTGCTCGAGGAGGCGGTCCGCGAGACGCTCTCGAGCTGGTACTCCGACGCCATCGAGAGCGCCGGCATCGTGCCCGTGGGCGACCCCAAGGTGGACCTCGGCGAGTTGCCCGGGGCAGGGCAGGCGCTGAGCTTCTCGATCGAGATCGGGGTGCTGCCGAAGGCCACCCTGGGCGAGTACCTCGGCGTCGAGGCCCCGCGCCGCGAGCCGGAGGTCGCGACGGAGCAGCTCGACGCCGAGCTCGAGGCCGTGCGCGAGCGCCTGGCTCGCCTGCAGACGGCCGAGCGCCCGGCGGCGCTGGGCGATTTCCTGGTGATCGACTACGTCGGCCGCCTGGGCGGCGAGCAGGACGGTGAGGAGCAGGGGGAGGCCTTCGCCGGGGGCGAGGCTCGCGACCAGCTGTTGGAGCTCGGCTCCGGCAGGCTGATCCCCGGCTTCGAGGAGGGCCTGGTGGGGGCCTCCGCGGGCGAGGTTCGCGAGGTTCCCGTGACGTTCCCGCCCGACTACCCCAACGAACAGCTCGCCGGCCGCCGAGCGAGCTTCGAGGTGACCGTCAAGGAGGTCAAGGCCAAGGAGCTGCCGCCACTGGACGACGACCTCGCCCTCGACAGCGGCTTCGACGACCTCGAGCAGTTGCGGGCCGATATCTCCGAGCACCTGCTGGCGGCGGACGCGGCCACCGCCGAGGCGGAGTTCCGCCAGTCCGCCCTCGACGCGGTCGTGGAGGGCGCCAAGCTGGAGCTGCCCGCGGACCTCGTCGACGCCCGCGCCAAGGAGATGTGGGAGCGGATGCTGCATTCGCTCTCCCACCGCGGGATCACACGCGAGGGCTATCTGCGCCTGAGCGGCAACCGTGAGGAGGAGGTGCTGGCGGAGCTGCGCCCGGAGGCCGAGCTGGCGCTGCGCCGCGAGGCCGTGATCACGGCCGTGGTGGCGGCCGAGCAGATCAGCCCGGGTGAGGAGGAAGTGCTCGAGGCGCTGGCCGCGACCGCGGAGCGCGAGGAGGTCGAGCCGGCGGAGCTCTTGGAGCAGCTGCGCGCCTCCGGCCGCCTGGAGGAACTGCGCGAGGAGCTCGCGGCCCGCCAGGCGATCGACCTGATCGCAGAACGGGCAAACCCGATCGAGCCCGGCCGGGCCCGTGCCAGGGAGCAGCTGTGGACGCCGGAGAAGGCTTCAGAGGGCGCCGAGGGAGCGGGCGAGGCCGACAAGGCCCCTGCAAGGCTGTGGACCCCCGATCGCTAGCCTCTAGAGGAATCCGGTCGGCGAAGTGAAACAAAGGCGAGGATCATGAGCCCACTTGTCCCAATGGTCGTTGAGCAGACCTCCCGCGGTGAGCGTGCGTTCGACATCTACAGCAGGCTGCTCAACGAGCGCATCATCTTCCTCGGCACGCCCGTGGACGACCAGATCGCGAACCTGATCGTTGCGCAGCTGCTGCACCTGGAGTCCGAGGATCCCGAAAAGGACGTCTCGGTGTACATCAACTCGCCCGGCGGGTTCGGTGTATGCGGGCCTGGCGATCTACGACACGATGCAGTTCATCAAGCCCGACGTGCAGACGATCTGCGTCGGCATCGCGATGTCGATGGGTGCCCTGCTGCTGGCCGGCGGAGCCCACGGCAAGCGCATGGCGCTACCGAACGCGAAGATCCTCATCCACCAGGTCTCCTCGAGCTTCCAGGGTCAGGCCACGGACATCGAGATCCACGCCAAAGAGATCATCGACGTGCGCCGGCGGCTGGATGAGATCATCGCCCACCACACCGGCAAAGAGCTCGATGAGGTCCGCCGCGACACGGAGCGCGACTACTTCATGAGCTCCGAGGAAGCCAAGACCTACGGGATCATCGACCGGGTGATCTCCGAGCACTAGCTCAGAGGACCAGGCAGCACCCACGGGGAGATTCAGAGCGGGAAATGGCACGGCCGACAGATTCCAACGAGCAGCTTCTCTGCAGCTTCTGCGGCAAGTCCCAGCGCCAGGTCAAGAAGCTGATCGCCGGGCCGGGCGTGTACATCTGCGACGAGTGCATCGACCTGTGCAACGAGATCATCGACGAGGAGCTCGCCGCCCCGCCGTCGTTTGACATCGAGAACCTCCCCAAGCCACGGGAGATCTACGAGGTGCTCGACGAGTACGTGGTGGGCCAGGAGCCCTCCAAGCGGACGCTCTCGGTGGCCGTCTACAACCACTACAAGCGGGTCCAGATGATGATGTCCGGCGACACGGACATCGAGCTGCAGAAGTCGAACATCCTGCTGCTGGGACCCACCGGCTGTGGCAAGACCCTGCTCGCCCAGACGCTCGCGCGCACCCTCAACGTCCCGTTCGCGATCGCCGACGCGACCGCCCTGACGGAGGCCGGCTACGTCGGAGAGGACGTCGAGAACATCCTGCTGAAGCTGATCCAGGCCGCCGACTACGACGTCAAGAAGGCCGAAACGGGGATCATCTACATCGACGAGGTCGACAAGATCGCGCGCAAGGCCGACAACCCGTCGATCACGCGCGACGTCTCCGGCGAGGGCGTCCAGCAGGCGCTGCTGAAGATCCTCGAGGGCACCCAGGCGTCGGTGCCCCCCCAGGGAGGGCGCAAGCACCCCCACCAGGAGTTCCTGACGATCGACACCACCAACGTGCTGTTCATCTGCGGCGGCGCGTTCGCCAACCTCGACCGCGTGATCGAGCGGCGTATCGGCCATAAAGGGGTCGGCTTCGCGGCGGCGATCGAGGACAAGGCGGACCGGGACGCCGGTGAGGTGTTCGAGCACTGCCTGCCCGAGGACCTGATCGAATACGGCCTGATCCCCGAGTTCATCGGCCGACTGCCGGTGATGTCCGCCGTCCACCAGCTCACGCGCGACGACCTCGTCTCGATCCTGGTGGAACCGCGCAACGCACTCGTGAAGCAGTTCCAGCGCTTCTTCGCCTTCGACGGGATCGAGCTCGTGTTCGCCGAGGACTCGCTGGTGGCCGTGGCCGAAAAGGGACTGGAACGCGAAACGGGCGCTCGTGGGCTGCGCTCGATCATCGAGGAGATCCTGCTCGAGGTGCAGTTCGAGCTGCCATCCCGCCGCGACGTGAAGAAGTGCGTCGTGACGAAGGAGACCGTCGAGAAGGGCCTCACGCCGACGCTCGTCACCGAAGCCGCCCCCGAGGAGCGTTCGCTGCATGAGGAGTCGGCCTAGATGGCTGAGTCCGACAGCTAGCCGCCGGGCGCTAGCATCGCCGCCATGGCAGGGTCCTCCAGCAGAGCTTCGAAGGCCGGTGAGCTGCTCGAGTCGCTGCCCCTGGCCGAGCTGCTGCAGGGAACGATCGCGGCCGCCAGCCGCTGGATCCGGCTCTCGGGCAAGGAGCGCGCACGGTTGCTGGACCTGCTGATCGAGTCCAAAGGGGTCCTCACGAGGCTCACACCGAAGGAGCGCAAGGAGCTTCGGCGGCTGCTGGGCAAACTCGACCTCACCGGGCTCTCGCGCGAGCTGTCGGGACTGGCCAGGGACTGGCGCAGGCGCGGCGGGCGCGGGTTCCGGCGCTCTTGAGCAACCCCGCCGAGCAGCCGGCGCCGGGGACAGAGGCCGACCTCGAGGCGCTCTCCACCGAGGAGCTGCACGATCGTGCCCTCACCCGCGCCGAGCACCACCTCGACGTGAAGTTCTTCTGGCGGCTGCTGCAGACGATCCCCGGAGCCCAGGCCGCCGCCGGCGACGTCGGCGAGGGCGAGTACGACGTGCAGTTCTCCAAAGGCCTGATCAGCGACGCCCTGAAAAGCGGCGAGGGTGAGCTGGGGGAGGCGCTGCGGCCCCTTTTCATCGAGTACCTGCGCAGCCACCCGGACAACCGGAGCTAGTTCCCCGCGCCGCGGCCGACGATGACGGGCAACGAACAGTCCATCCCCGCGAGAGCCGGGGCGCACGCCCGCCAGGAGCAGGCCGAAGGCCGGCTGCGCTCGCTGGAGCTGTTCGGGATGCGCTTCGGGCTCGACCGGATGCGCCGCATGATGACCGTCCTGGGCTCCCCCGAGCGCTCCTTCGAGGCGGTTCACGTGCTCGGGACCAACGGCAAGTCCTCGACCACGAGGATGACCGCTGCGATCCTCGAGCGCCACGGCCTGCGCACCGGCGCCTACCTGTCCCCGCACCTCGTCTCCTACTGCGAGCGGGTGCTGGTGGGCGAGCAGGAGATGGACGCGGACGGCTTCGCCGACGCGGTCTCGCGGGCGGCCTGGGCGGCCGAGCGGGTCAACCGCACGCTCGCCGGCGACGACCACGTCACCCAGTTCGAACTGCTGACGGCGGCCGCCTTCTGGCACATGGCGCAGGCGGGCGTGGAGGTGGCCGTGGTGGAGGCCGGGCTGGGGGGCCGCTACGACGCCACCAGCGTGCTCGACGCCCCCGTCACCGTGCTCACCAACGTGGGCCTCGAGCACACCCGCTGGCTCGGCCCGACCGTGCGTGACATCGCCGAGGAGAAGCTCGCCGCGCTCGGTGACGGAGCCGTCCTGGTGCTCGGCTCGGGGCTCGACGACCAGGCCGTCACCGTGGCCCGGCGGGTGGCCGGCGAACGCGGCGCCCGGATCGTGCGCGCGGATCCTCCCGAGCAGGGCCTGACGGCTGGCCGCCGGGGGCGAGTTCCAGCAGCGCAACTTCGCGCTCGCCCGCGCCGCCGCGGGCGCCTACCTCGAGCACGCCGGCGTGCTCGAGAGCGAGCAGGCGGTGGTGCGGGCCGCCGCCGCGACCGCGGTGCGGGGGCGACTGCAGGTCCTGGGAGAGGACCCGCTCACGATCCTCGACGGGGCCCACAACCCGCACGCCGTGGCCTCGCTGCTGCTGTCGCTGCCCGAGCTGCTCGGCGAGCGGCCGCTGGCGCTGGTGCTCGGCGTGCTCGAGGACAAGGACGCCGCGAGCATGCTCGAGCTCCTGCTTCCCCGCACCGAGCCGGGCGTGGTTCGTGGCGCCCCCGGGCCCGCGGGCGCTGCCCCCGGCGGCGCTCTCCTCGCTGGCCCGCGCAGCTCGGCTTCGGCGACGCCGAGTCGGGCCTCGCCACGGCCGCGGCGCTGGTGGCGGCGCAGCAGTGGGCCCGCGAGCGCGACGGCGCGGTGCTCGTCACGGGCTCGGTGTACCTCGTCGGAGAGGTGCTCGCGGAGGGGCTGGGAAGGTGAACCAGCAGGGCCCCTCGGTGTTGCGGATGGTCGGCCTGGTGGCCGGCGTGGTGGCGCTCGTGATCCTTGTTTTCTTCGCTGCCGGCTACGGCTTCGGCCGGTTGTTTCTCTAGACTTCGTTGCCGTCGATGCCCCCGCTCGCCTACTTCGGGATCGAAAGCAGCGGCTTCAGCCTCGCGGTAAACCTGCTGATCCTGTTCTTGGTGGTCCTGTACTTCTCGCTGATCTACTGGACCTTCCAGGACGCCCGCCGCCGGATCGCCGATCCGGTGATGATCGGGCTGGCGACGTTCGTGGCCTGCTTTCCCTTCGTGGGCGCGATCGTCTACATGATCCTGCGCCCGCCCGAGTACCTCGAGGACGTGCGCGAGCGCGACCTCGAGCTGCAGACGGCGGAGGCCCGCCTGGCGCAGGTCCAGCGCGGCCAGTGCCCCTACTGCGACTACCGCATCGAGCGGGACTTCGTGCGCTGTCCCGAGCTGCCTGCGCAAGCTCAAGGAGCGTTGCGCCAACTGCTCGCGTCCGCTCGACCAGGCGTGGACGATCTGTCCCTACTGCGAGGCCGACGTGCCGGGGATCACCGCCCCGCGGGTGCGCCGACGGCGCGGCGGGGCCGCCGAGGAGGACCTGTCCCCGCCCTTCGAACGGGCGCTGGCCCCCGAGGAGGCGAGCACCGAGCCCGCGCTGGCGAGCACCGAGCCCGCGCTGGCGAACGGTGACGCCACGGCGGGCGCCGCCGCAACGCCCTGCCGAGCGGCGTGCCGAACGGCGGGCGGCCGAACGCCGGGCTGCCTCCTCCGCGCGCACCGCGGCCGGACGACCGCGCCCCGCCCCGTAGAGTCCCGCGGCCGGCACCGACCCCTTCGATCTACCTAGGACGCAGATGAACGTGCAGCGAACGCTGATCCTCGTCAAGCCCGACGCCTTCGCCCGCGGGCTGACGGGCGAGATCCTCGCCCGCTTCGAGCGCAAGGGCCTGAAGATCGTGGCGCTGCGCTCGCTGACGGTGAGCGGGAGCTGGCCGAACGCCACTACGCCGAGCACGCCGAGCGGCCGTTCTTCGGCGAGCTGGTGGATTTCATCACCTCGGGCCCGCTGGTGGCGATGGTGCTCGAGGGCCACGAGGCGATCGGGCCGCGCGCCAGGTGATCGGGGCGACCAACCCGCTGGAGGCGGCGACCGGCACATCCGCGGCGACTTCGCCCTGCAGACGGGCGAGAACATGGTCCACGGCTCGGACTCGCCGGCCTCGGCGGAGCGCGAGACGGCGCTGTTCTTCCCGGACCTCACTTGAGCGCGGCTGGCCGGGCCCCGCTCTCTGGTCCTGGCCTCGGGCTCGCCCCAGCGGCGGGCGATCCTGGAGCGTCTCGGGGTGCCCTTCACCGTCCGCGTGCCCGCGGTGGACGAGCTCCGCCAGGGCGAGGCGGTGGCCCTGACGCTCGCCAACGCGCTCGCCAAGGCGCGCGCGGTACAGAGGCCGGGGGAGCGCGAGACCGTGCTCGGCTGTGACACCGTCGTCACGCTCGACGGGACCGTGTACGGCAAGCCCGCCGACCGCGGGCAGGCGGAGCTGACGCTGAGGACGCTGGCGGGGCGCACGCACGAGGTGGTGAGCGGGCTGGTGCTGCTCGACGGCGAGCACCACCGCCAGCTCAACGCGACCACCAAGGTCCGCTTCCGCGAGCTCGACGATGGGCTGGTGCGCTGGTACGTGGAGCTGGGCGAGTGGCGGGGGCGGGCGGGCGGCTACGCGATCCAGGGGGCCGGCAGCGCGCTGGTGCGCTCGCTGGAGGGGGACTACGAGAACGTCGTCGGGCTGCCCCTCGCGGGGCTGCTCGACCTGTGCCCGGAGCTGCTCGGCCCGGCGCCCCCCGGCGAGCTCTCGGATGGGGCTCCCAAAGCTCTCGAAACATGAGAAATCGCTGCAAAAGGGCGCCCATGCTGATCGGGCCTCTGCAGGCGTTCGCTAGACTCCGCCTCCGGGTGCGCCGAGGTACCGCCCCCCGGGATGTCGCGCCGACGGCGACGCGGCCTAACCGGCCCCCCGCGCGCGTGCCCGCTCTCCAAATATGGGCATGTTCAGTTATCTGACCGGTTTCGGCGGTCGCGACATGGCGGTCGATCTCGGCACGGCCAACACGCTCGTGTACGTGCGCGGGCGCGGGATCGTGCTGTCCGAGCCGAGCGTGGTGGCGATCGACTCGCGCAGCGGGGAAGTGCACGCGGTCGGCATCGAGGCCAAGCGCATGCTCGGGCGCACGCCGGGGACGATTCAGGCGATCAGGCCGCTGAAGGACGGCGTGATCGCCGACTTCGACGTCACCGAGCAGATGCTCCGGCACTTCATCCAGAAGGTCCACCAGAACCGCTGGGCCCACCCCCGCGTGGTCGTGTGCGTCCCCTCGGGCGTGACCGGCGTCGAGAAGCGGGCCGTCGAGGAGGCCTGCCTGTCGGCCGGCGCCCGCACCGCGTATCTGATCGAGGAGCCGATGGCGGCGGCGATCGGGGCGGGGCTGCCGGTCGGGGAGCCGACCGGCTCGATGGTCGTGGACATCGGCGGCGGCACCTCCGAGGTGGCGGTGATCTCGCTCGGCGGGATCGTCGTCTCGCAGTCGATCCGCGTCGGCGGCGACGAGATGGACGAGGCGATCATCAACTACGCGAAGAAAGAGTACAAGCTGCTGATCGGCCAGCAGACGGCCGAGGAGCTGAAGCTCGAGATCGGCTCGGCGTGCCCGATGGCGGAGGAGCTGCAGGCGGAGATCCGGGGGCGCGACATGGTCGCGGGCCTGCCCAAGACGGTCGTGCTGACCAGCGAGGAGATCCGCATGGCGCTCGAAGAGCCGCTCACGCAGATCATCGACGCGGTCAAGGAGACGCTCGACCGCACGCCGCCGGAGCTGGCCTCGGACATCATGGATCGCGGGATCATGCTCGCCGGCGGCGGCTCGCTGCTGCAGGGCCTCGACGAGCGCCTGCGCGAGGAGACGCAGATGCCGGCGCACCTGGCCGAGTCCCCGCTGACGTGCGTGGCGGTCGGCTCGGGGCGCTCGCTCGAGGAGTTCGAGGCGATCCACCGCTCGAACCGCAACTCGCGCAACCGCCGGCGCCGGTGAGCGCCTGGCGCTCGTCCGCGCGCCACGGGGTTACTCTTCCCAGTTGAACGCTTCGGAAGGTCGTCCTCGGTGTCATGACAAGACGGTCCGGCGTCGGCGGGCGGTTCTGCTGCTGCTCGTCGTGCTCTCCCTGCTACTGCTGACCGCCTATTTCGGCGAGGCGCCGAGCGGTCGCCTGCACTCGGTTCAGCGCGCCTTCCTGACCGTCGTCTCGCCGATCCAGGACGGCGCGAACAAGGCGCTGAAGCCGGTGCGCGACCTGTTCGGCTGGTTCGGCGAAACGGTCAGCGCCAAAAGCCAGCGCGACCAGCTGCGCAAGCAGGTGACGACGCCTGCGCCGCAGCTGGCGCGATGCAGGCGGAAAAACGCACGGCGCCAGCTGCAGGGGCTCTACCACCTGGACACAGCCTGAGCATCTCGCGACTACCACCCGGTGACGGCGACGGTGGTCGGCAAATCCCCGAACCTCTGGTATGAGACGGTCGACGATCGACAAAGGCAGCATCGCGGGCGTGCGGCTGAACGATCCGGTGATCAACGGCGAAGGGCTGATCGGCAAGGTCGCCGAGGTCGCCTCCGACGGCGCGGAGGTGAGCCTGATCACGGACAGCACGGTCGGGGTCTCGGCGCGCATCGGATCGAGCAGCTCGACCGGGATCGTCCAGCCGAAGGTGGGCGAACCGAGCGACCTGCTGCTGCAGTACCTGCCGTCGAGCGCGCAGCCGAACGTGGGCGAATAGGTCGTGACCTCGGGCACGGTCGCGAGCCCCGGACGACTCGCTCTATCCGCCGGGCCTGCCGATCGGGCAGGTCACCAAGGTCGGACGAAGAAAGCGGCTACAAATCGGTCGACGTGCAGCCCCTACGTCGAACCTGCACAACCTCGACGTCGTACAGGTGCTGACCTCGTCAGCGCGGGCTCCCGGGCCGCGAGCATCGCCACCTCGCCTCGCCACGCTTCGCGCCGGGCACAGGGTGCCTCCGACGGGCACCGGGCCCGACAGCTCGCATCGACGGGGGCGGCGGATGAGCTCCGGCCGGTCCGGCTTCGCTGCCGCTGCGCATCGCGGCTGCTCGCGGTGCGTGGTGGTGTTCGTGCAGATCGGGGTCGTCTCGGAGGTCCCGGTGTTCGGCGTGAACGTCGACATCTCGCCGCTGCTGGTGGCCTTCGTGGGCCTGCTGTGCGGATCGACGCTCGGCGCGGTGAGCGGGTTCGCGGTCGGGCTGCTGGTCGACCTGCTCGCTGGGGCAGACGCTCGGCGTGACGTCGCTGATCTTCACGCTGATCGGCTACTGGGCCGGGCGCCTGCGCGAGCTGCGCGACCCGCAGGCGGCGCTCACGCCGCTGCTGGTGGGCGCGGCGGCGGCGGCGGCGTCGCTGATCGGCTACTCGCTGATCGAGTTCATGCTGGGCGTCGATGCGCCGGTCAGCTTCGACCTGCTGCGCCAGATCGTGCTGGGCATCGTCGTGGACGCGATCGTCGCGCTGCCGATGTGGGCGCTGGTGCGGCGCCTGGCTCGGGGGCGCGCTGCCCGAGGACCCGCGCCGGCGCCGGCGCCGCGCGGCCTACACGACCGGCGGGCTCAGCCCGCTCTCCCGCTCATGAGCGCGCTCGAGCCTGTCCGGCGCGCGCGAGCCCGCGGATCCCGGTCTCGCCGCAGCTGGCGCTGCGCGTGGCGATCATCGGCGGCGTGGCGATGGTGATGTTCGGGATCATCTTCTTCCGCCTGTGGTACCTGCAGGTGCTCTCGGGCGAACAGTACGTCCAGAAGGCCAACGCCAACCGCGTGCGCGACCTGCCGATCTCCGCCCCGCGCGGGCAGATCCTCGACCGCGACGGCCAGACGATCGTCTCCAGCCGCGTCACCAATGCGGTGCAGATCGTGCCCTCGGCGCTGCCCCCGGCCGGCCCGGCGCGGCTGGCGCTCTACGCCAAGCTCGGCCGTCTGCTGGGGATGAGCCCCGGACACGTCGCAGGCGCTCGTGATCAGCGGGCGCACCGTCGCTGCCCTACGCGCCGGTCACGATCAAGACGGACGCCGGGCCCGGCGTGCTGACGGTGCTCGGCGAGCGCCAGAGCGACTACCCGGGGGTGCGTCCAGCAGCCGGTCTCGATCCGCGACTACCCGTACGGCGAAATGGCCGCCCAGGTCCTCGGCCACGTCGGCCAGGTCTCCAAAGAACAGCTCAAGATGAAGGCCTTCCGCGGCGTCCAGCAGGGCACGGTCGTCGGCCAGGAAGGGCTCGAGTACTACTACGACCGCTACCTGCGCGGCACGCCCGGGAGTCGAACGCGTGGAGGTCAACGCGAACGGCTACCCGGTCCCCAGCCGGCTCGCCCCGACCCCGCCGAAGGCCGGCCACAGCGCTGCAGGTGACGCTCGACCTGGGCCTGCAGCAGGAGAGCGAAAAGGCGCTGCTGCAGGGCATCGACAACGCCCGCGCGGGCGGCAAACCGGCGATCGCCGGGGCGTTCGTGGCGATGGACCCGCGCAACGGGGAAATCCTCGCGATCGGCTCCTACCCCTGCGTTCAACCCCAACCACTTCGCCAAACCGCTGACCGCAGCACGAATACGAACAGCTCGAGGGCACCGGCTCGGCCGCCGGGCCGCTCACCGACCGGGCCGTCAACGGCGCCTATCCGACCGGCTCCACCTTCAAGCCGATCACCGCGATGGCGGCGCTTGAAGGCGGCGTGATCACACCCGGGGAAGGGCTCGGGGCGGGCCAGTGCATCACCGTCTCGACCGAGCAGTTCTGCAACGCCGGCCAAGCCGAATACGGCGCCGTCGGTCTCGTGCAGGCGCTGAAGGTCTCCTCGGACACCTACTTCTTCGAAGTCGGCGAGCGCGCCAACGCCCACGGGGACGTGATCCAGAACAAGGCCCATCAACTCGGCATCGGGCAGGACACCGGCATCGACCTGCCGAGCGAGTTCGAAGGCGTCGATCCCCGACGCGGCCTGGCGCCGGCGCGAGAACCAGCGCCAGATCGCCTGCGAACACGAACACCCCCACGGCGGCTGCGCGATCGTCGGCGAAGTGCGGCCCTGGAGCGTCGGCGACAACATGCACCTCGCCGTCGGCCAGGGCGACCTCCTGACCGACCCGCTGCAGATGGCGGTCGCCTACTCGACCCTCGCCAACGCCTACATGAACGAAGGCAACGGCGAGGTCGTGACCCCCCACATCGGCAAGCAGATCGACGAATCCGACGGCGGCCTGCTGCAGAGCCTGAGCTTCCCGGCCAGGCGCCACGTGCACCTGAACCCGACCGACCTCGGGCTCGTGATGCAGGGCATCCACGAGGCCGCCAGCGAACCCGGCGGCACCTCGGCCGACGTGTGGGCGGGCTGGAACCAGTCCGCACACCCCGTGTACGGGAAGACCGGCACGGCCCAGCACGAAAACCTGAAGGCAAGACCAGTCCTGGTACATGTGCTACATCGGCGACCCCCAGCGTCCGATCGTGATCGCCGTGACCGTCGAGCAGGGCGGCTTCGGCGCCGAAACCGCCGCCCCGATCGCCCGTCTGATCGCCTCCCAGTGGTTCGGCGAGCCGCTGAAGTTCGTCGCCGGCTCCTCGAAGACCCTGTGAGCCCGCTCAGCCCGATCACCGCGCCCCAGGAGCGCCACGGCCGAGGCCCCGGGGCTGCCGCGGATGCCGCTCGACCCGCTGCTGACGCTGGCCGTGATCGGCCTCGGCATCTGCTCGGTCGTGACGCTCAGCGGAGCCACCCGCAACCTGCTCCCCGGCAGACCCCAGCTACTACGCCGACCGCCAGGGCGATCTACCTCGCGATCGGGCTGGTGGCGATGCTCGCCCTCTCGCGCCTGGACTACTCGCACCTGCGGCGCCTCAAAGACCCCATCTACGGGGTCCTGATCGTGAGCATCCTGGCGGTGCTCGGGGCCGGCCACGCGAGCAACGGCGCCCAGCGGGCGATCAACTTCCCGTTCTTCTCCTTCCAGGCCTCCGAGCTCGGCAAGGTGCTGCTGATCGTCGCCCTCGCGGCCTTGCTCGTCGACCGCGCCCGGTCGCTACGCGACCGCGACACGACCGCCCGCGTGATGGTCGCCGCGCTGATCCCGGCGATGTTCGTGATCGCCCAGCCCGACCTCGGATCGGGGCTGGTCTACATGGCGATCGCGGCCATGCTGCTGTTCGTGGCCGGCACGCCGTGGCGGCACCTGGCGGCGCTGGCGGCGATCGTGGTGCTGTCGGTCACGTTCATCCTGGTGGCCGCTCCGGCCGTCGGGGTACACGTGCTCAAGCCCTACCAGGTGGACCGCCTCACGGCCTTCCTGCACCCCACCTCCAACCCGCAGAAACAGGGCTACCAGCAGCAGGAGTCGAAGATCGCGATCGGCGCCGGGCAGAAGACCGGCGGCACGGCGAAGGCAGGCCAGATCCCCGACGGCTACGTGCCGGAGAGACAACACCGACTTCGTGTTCGCCGCCGTCGGCGAACAGTTCGGCTTCGTCGGCGCGGCCTGGTGCTGCTGCTCTACGGGCTGCTGATCTGGCGAGGTCGCTGCGGATCCTGCTGATGTGCAAGGACCTGTTCGGGTCACTGATCGCGGCCGGGGTAGCGGCTATGCTCATGTTCCAGGTCTTCGTCAACGTGGGGATGACCATTGGGATCATGCCGATCACCGGCGTCACGCTGCCACTCATGAGCTATGGCGGCTCCTCGGTGATCACGATCCTGTTGGCGGTGGGCCTGCTGCAGTCGATCTACGTGCGGGCGCGCGCCTCAGCCGCTCTGAAGGGCCGGGTGCCGCGCTTCTAGGTCGCGAGAACAAGATGCGAACGTCAGCCGAGCAACTCCACCCCGGCCGTAGCTCTCGCCGAGCGCGCCGCATGCGCGCGCGCCGGCGCCCGGTCGCCTGCCCGGCATCCTCCCCCATCGAAAGACTGGTTCAAATTGAAAAAGCAAGTACTCGTCAGCGTCGACCGCGCGGAGACGCGCGTCGCGCTCCTGGAGGCCGCGGGGGCACCGGCGGCCGCCCGATCTGCATCCTCGCGCTCGCGCAGCCGCGCCGGCGCCCAGGACGCCGGCTACCGCGTCGCTGAGCTCTACATCGAGCGCCGCGGCGAGCGCTCGATCGTCGGAAACATCTACAAGGGCAAGGTCGACAACGTCCTGCCCGGGCTGGAGGCCGCCTTCGTCGACATCGGCCTCGAGAAGAACGGCTTCCTGCACGTCGACGAGATCGTGCTCCCCGGCGTGGAGGCGCCCCGGCGCGGGCGCGGCGGCGGGACGCAAGATCTCCGAGCTGCTCAAGCCCGGCCAGGAGATCGTCGTGCAGGTCGTCAAGGACCCGCTGAAGACGAAGGGCGCGCGCCTGTCGATGGAGCTCACGATCGCCGGGCGCTACATGGTCTACGCCCCCACCGGCGAGGGCGTGGGCGTCTCCCGGCGACTGGAGGATCGCGAGCGGGCCCGCCTGCGCCGCCAGACCTCCGGCCTCGAGCTGGGCGACGGGGGCGTGATCATCCGCACCGCCGCCCACGGGGCCAAGCGCGAGGACTTCGAGCGCGAGCTCAAGTACCTGCACAAGCTCCACGAGGTGCTGGAGAAACGCGTCGAGGAAACCCCCGCCCCGGAGCTGGTCTTCCAGGAGGCAGACCTCTCGGTGCGGGTCGTGCGGGACATCTTCTCCGCCCACTTCGAGCGGGCGATCGTGGACGACGAGCAGCAGCACCACCGGCTCGTCTCCTTCTTCACCCGCACCGCCCCGGAGCTGGTCGAGCGCGTCGAGCTGTGGAAGGAGAGCGAGCCGCTGTTCGAGGCCTACGGCGTGGACAAGGCGATCGAGGGCGTTCTCTCGCGCCGCGTGGACCTGCCCAGCGGCGGCTATCTGATCGATCGACTACGCCGAGGCGCTGACGGTGATCGACGTCAACTCCGGCAGCTTCATCGGCCGTGGCAAGAGCGCCGGCCTCGAGGACACGATCACCAAGACCAACCTCGAGGCCGCCGAGGAGGTCGTCAACCAGCTGCGCCTGCGCGACATCGGCGGGATCATCGTGATCGACTTCATCGACATGGCTCGCGCGCGCAACCGCGACGCGGTCATGAAGACCCTGCGCAAGACGCTCGACGAGGATCGCACCAAGACCTTCACCGCCGAGATCTCCAAGCTCGGCCTGGTCGAGATGACGCGCCAGAACGTCACCGAGGGGGTGCGCGAGATCATGAGCCGCCCCTGTCCCGACCTGCGAGGGCGAGGGCGTGATCCGCTCCGAGGAAACGATCGCGATCGAGTTCGAGCGCCGGCTGCGCGACGTCGCGACCGAACAGCCCGACGCCGAGGCGTTCCTGGTGCAGGCCAACCCGCGGGTCAGCACGCAGTTCACCGGTCACGGTGCCCGCGTGCTGCACGCGCTGGAGGCCGAGACCGGCAAGTCGTTCCTGTTCGAGGGCTCCGAAGGGCTCGCCCTGGACCACTTCGCGATCACCTTCGTGGGTACCCGCGAGGAGGTCGAGGAGCGGGCGCTGCCGTTCCGCCCCGGCGACGAGGTGCTGGTCGAGATCGTCGAGCCCCACATGTACGACGAGGACGACGCGGTCGCCAAAATCGACGGCTACATAATCTCGATTGCGGGCGCCGCCGGCAGCGTGGGGGAGAAGCGCATGGTGCGCATCGATCAGGTCGGCAGGACGGCCGCCACGGCCCTGCTGCTCGACGAGGCCGGCGAGGTGGTCACAGCCCCGCCCCGCGTGAGCCGCCCCCGCCCTCCGCGACGCCGCGAAAGCCGCTCGCAGGCCGCCCCCAAACGCTCCCCGGCCGCCAAGCGCGAGCCCGCCCCCGAGCCGGAGATCATCGCCTCGGCCCAGGAGGCACCCGAGGAGGCCGAGCCGGAGGCTGCCTCCAACGGCGACGGCCCAGGCGATGGCCTACAATCCAAACCTCGGCGTCGTGGCCGCAGGGGCGGACGGCGCCGTTCGGCTGCCAAGGCGAAGGCGACGCCCGAGTAGGGCCCACTCTCCCCGCCGCGGCACCACAGGCCACACCGCTCCCCACCCCCAAGCACCCACGTAAAGGACCATGTACGCGATCGTCAAGACCGGCGGCAAGCAGTACCGCGTAGAGCGCGGCCAGAGACTGCTGGTCGAGCGCCTGCCGGTCGATGAGGGCGCCGACGTGA
The DNA here is from genome assembly GCA_963758055.1 of uncultured Solirubrobacteraceae bacterium. GTDB lineage: Bacteria > Actinomycetota > Thermoleophilia > Solirubrobacterales > Solirubrobacteraceae > Palsa-744. The sequence continues at coordinate 295,532 of CAVWTU010000002.1, read as the reverse complement.
AGCTCGAACCGCTGCTGTTCCGCTCCGAGGACACCGTCTTCGACAAGGACGGCCTGGCCGGCGTGCAGGTGACCGCCAAGGTGCTCGAACACGTCCGCGGGGAAAAGCTGCGGGTCTTCAAGTTCAAGCCCAAGCGCGGCTACAAACGCCGTACCGGCCACCGCCAGGAGCTCACCCAGATCGAGGTCGTGGACATCTCCCACGGGGCCAAAGCGGCCCGCAAAGCGCCGGCCAAAGCGAAAGCCGGGGCGCCGGAGACGGAGCAGCCGCAGACCGAGGCCCCGGTGGCGGCGGCGAAAGCGAAAGCCGACCCGGCCGCGAAAGCCAAAGCCGTGCCCGCGAAAGCCAAGGCCGAGCCGGCCAAAGCCAAAGCCGAGCCGGCCAAAGCCAAAGCCCAGGACGCGAACGCCAAAGCCGAGTCGGCCAAAGGCAAAGCCGAGCCGAAAGCGAAAGCGCCGGCCAAAGCGAAAGCCAAAGCGGACGCCAAAGGCAAAGCAGAGGGCAAAGCCAAAGGGGCCGTGAAAGCGAAACCGGAGAGCCCGCCCAAGGAGGACAAACCCGATGGCTCATAAGAAGGGGCTCGGATCGAGCCGCAACGGACGCGACTCCAACGCCCAGCGTCTGGGCGTGAAGACCTTCGCCGGCCAGAAGGTGAGCGGCGGGGAGATCATCGTTCGCCAGCGGGGAACCCGCTTCAAACCCGGCAACGGCGTCGGGATCGGCAAAGACGACACCCTGTTCGCGGTCGCAGCCGGCACGGTCGAGTTCAAGACCGGCCGCCGCGGGCGCACGGTCAGCATCGTTCCCGCCGCCGAGTAGGGCCGCCGGCCCGCCGGCCCCCGCGCCGGAGTCTCAGCATCGTTCCCGCCGCCCGGCGGCGCGGGCAGCCGGGCTTCCCGGCGGGGCAGCCCGGCTTCCTATCCGGCCTGCGCGGTGGGGCGGATCAGGACCTCGTTGATGCTCACGTGGGCGGGCTGGTTGATCGCGTAGATCACCGCACGGGCGATGTCGTCGTCCTGCAGGGCTTCCTTGGGGCGCTCGTCGAAGAAGGGCGTGTCGACCATCCCCGGCTCGATCGAGGTGACGCGGACGCCCTTGTCGTGGAGCTCCTGGCGGGCGGCCTCGGCCATCGCCGTGACGGCGTGCTTGGTGCACGAGTACAGCGAACCCGGCAGCACCCGCCTGCCGGCCACGCTCGAGGTCAGCAGCAGCTGGCCGCGGTTGGCGATCAGCTGCTCCATCGTGGCCCGGATCGTCAGCGCCGCCCCGAGCACGTTCGTGAGGACCATGTCGCGCCAGTGCTCGGGCGTGTCCTGCGAGAAGCCCCGCTTGCCGCCGAAGCCGGCGTTGGCAAAAGCCACGTCCAGGCGCCCGAAGGCCTCCAGCGTCGCGGCCACCATCGCCTGCTGCTGCTCCCACTCGGTCACGTCGCACCTCACGGCGAGTGCCTTCTCCGGGCCGCCGAGCTCCGTGGCGAGCTCCTGCAGGCGATCGCTCGAGCGGGCGGCCAGCACCACCTGCCAGCCCTCCTGAACCGCCCGCCGGGCGGTCGCGGCGCCGATCCCCGAGGAGGCGCCCGTGATCAGGAACACACCGCGGTTCGAGGTTGCTTGCTCGGTCATGGCGCTACGGCCTCCTTGGTCTCGAGGGTGACTGCTCCGGCCGGGAGGCATCTAGCAGATCGGCCGCCCTGCACCCGTCCGCGGGCCTGTCACGATTGCTCCCAAGATGCTCCACGACCGCGCACGAATCCATGTCGAGGCCGGGGCCGGCGGCGACGGCGCCGTCTCCCTGCGCCGTGAAGCCCACGTGCCCCGGGGCGGACCCGACGGAGGCGACGGCGGACGTGGCGGGGACGTGCTGGCCGTCTGCGACCCGTCGCTGCGGGACCTCCAGAGCTACCGGCGCCGGGCCCGCTACAAGGCTGGCCGTGGTGGTCACGGCTCCGGCTCCATGCGCCACGGCGCCGACGGGCAGACGCTTGAGCTGGCGGTCCCGCCGGGAACGCGGATCGAGGCCGATCCCGAGGAGGAGGGGCAGCTGGCCGGGCGCAGCTGGGAGCTGCTGACGCCGGGAACGAGCGTGGTGCTCGCCCACGGGGGCAGGGGCGGGGCGGGCAACAAGCACTTCGCCACCCCCACCCGGCAGACCCCCCGTTTCGGGGAGCGGGGACTGCCCGGCGAGCAGGGATGGCTGTCGCTGCAGCTGCGCCTGCTCGCCGACGTCGGCCTGGTGGGGCTACCCAACGCCGGCAAGTCATCGCTGCTCGCCCGCCTCACACGGGCGGCTCCGAAGATCGCCGACTACCCCTTTACGACCCTCTCGCCGGTGCTCGGCGTGCTCGAGGCCGACGAGCGCCAGCTGGTGATCGCCGACATCCCCGGCCTGATCGAGGGGGCCAGCGAGGGCGCCGGGCTCGGCCACGAGTTCCTGGCCCACATCGAGCGCACCCGCCTGCTCGTACACGTGCTCGACATCGCCCCAAGCCTCTCCCAGGCTCAGGGGGCCGACCTGCAGGTCAACTACGACACGATCGAGCACGAGCTGGCAGCCCACGACCCGCGCCTGGCGGAGCTGCCGCGCGTGCTGGTCCTGTCCAAGTCCGACCTCGTGGAGGAGGCCACGGTCGAGCGCGAGCTGGCTGCCTGGAGCGAGCGCCTCGGCTCGGATGTGCCTGTGCTGGCCTGCTCGAGCGCCACGGGCGCGGGGCTGGAGCGGCTGGCGCGGGAGCTGCTGAGGAGGGTCCCCGCGGAGCCCGAGGCGGGCAGCGAGGGGGAAGCCGAGGGCGCGCCCGGCGCGAGCGCTCCCGACGCCCACGAGCTGGCCGAGCACATGCTGTTCCGGCCCCGCCCGCGGGAGGGCTTCGAGGTGCAGCGCCTGCAGGAGAACAGCTACGCCGTTCGGGGGCGCGGCATCGAGCGGCTGCTGGAACGCTTCGACCTCGACAACGACGAGGCGCTCGCCCACCTCGAGGATCGCCTCCGCAGCATCGGTGTGATCAAGGCGCTCGAGAAGGAGGGCTTCAAGCCCGGGGACGAGGTTGAAATCGCGGGCGTCACCTTCGAGCTGGACCCCCGCTAGCGGTGCACCGCCCCCCGGCAAGGGAAAATCCCCGCGCATGAAGCGGATCGTGGTCAAGCTCGGCTCGAGCGTCGTCGCCGACGGCGAGGGGTCGCTGCGCACCGACGAGCTGGCGTCGCTGTGCGACCTGCTGGCCGGCGCCCACCGGGAAGGCAACGAGATGGTGATCGTGACCAGCGGGGCGATCGCACGCGGGATGCGGGTGATGGAGCTGCCCCAGCGGCCGACGTCGGTCGGCGACCTGCAGGCCGCCAGCGCGGTCGGGCAGGGCAAGCTCTACCGCGTCTACGACGAGCTCTTGCGCGAACGGGACGTGACCAGCGCCCAGCTGCTGCTGACGTTCTTCGACATGAGCGCCCGCACCCACTACCTGAACGCCCGCCAGACGCTGCGGACGTTGCTGGAGTGGCGGGTGCTGCCCGTGATCAACGAGAACGACACCACCGCCACCGACGAGATCTCCTTCGGCGACAACGACTTCCTGGCCGCCCAGGTGGCGGTCCTGATCTCCGCCGATCAACTGGTCCTGCTGACCGACACCGACGGCCTCTACACGGCCGACCCGCGCCACCACCCGGACGCCCGCATCATCAGCGAAGTGAGCGACTTCTCGACACTGGCTGAGCTCGAAATCGGGCACACCACCTCGCCCCTGGGCTCGGGAGGGATGCGCTCCAAGGTGGTCGCCGCCGAGATGGCCACCGCCGCCGGCATCGCCACCGTGATCTGCAACGGCCGCACCCCCGATGCGCTGGCGGCCGTGCTGGCGGGGGAGCGGGGCGCCGTCGCGGGAACGCTGTTCCCGGCCCGCGACGCCCGCTACAGCTCCTTCAAGCTGTGGCTGAAGTACGCCAAGCCGTCGCGCGGCACGCTGGTGGTGGACGACGGCGCCGCCCGCGCCCTGCGCGAGGGCAGCGCGAGCCTGCTGCCGGTCGGGGTGGTCGAGGTGATCGGCGGGTTCGACGCCGGCGACGCGGTCGAGATCGTGGCCCGCAGCGGGGACGGCCGCGAGCGGGGAAGGACCCTCGCCAAGGGGATCTCCAACTACACCGCCGGTGAGCTCCAGCGGGTGGCGGGGCTGAAGTCCGAGGCCGTGAGGGAGATCCTGCCGCGGGCGACCGACGAGGCCGTGCACCGGGACTACCTCGTGCTGGAGTAACCGGCGGCGTACCCTGTAGCGGAGATGGCCACCACCGCCACAGCCACCACCAGCACCGCGCCGCCCACGCCGGCGGGCTCGGTTGCCGAGATCTGCGCTGCCGCCAAGCGTGCCGCCCGCGGGCTGGCCCGCTGCGACACCACGGTCAAGGATGACGCCCTGGCGGCGATCGCCGCTGCGCTGCGCGAGCGCACCCCGGAGATCCTGCGGGCCAACGAGTGCGACATGCAGGCCGGCGAGCGCGAGCGGATCGGCGACGCCCTGCTGGACCGCCTGCGCCTCGACGAGGGGCGCATCGAGGCCATCGCCCGAGCCGTCGAGGACATCGCCGCGCTGCCCGACCCCGTGGGCGAGCTGATCGAGGGACGGCGGCTGCCGAACGGCCTCGACCTGCGCAAGGTACGGGTCCCGCTCGGCGTGGTCGCGGTCGTGTACGAGGCGCGCCCCAACGTGACCGTGGACGCCGCCGCGCTGGCGCTGAAGTCCGGCAACGCGATCGTGCTGAGGGGATCCAGCACGGCCGCCAACTCCAACGCCGTGCTGGCGGAGATCGTCTCCACGGCCGCCGTCGGCGCGGGGCTCCCCGAGGGCTGCGTGAGCCTGGTGGCGGGTGGCGGCCGCGAGGAGCTGGCCGAGATCGCCACCCAGACCGCCACCGTGGACCTGATCATCCCCCGCGGGGGCGAGGGCCTGAAGGCGGCCCTGCAGGCCGTCGCCACCGTACCCGTGATCTACGCCGCCTCGGGCAACTGCCACATCTACGTGGACGCCGGCGCCGACCTCGCGCAGGCGCTCGCGATCACGCTGAACGCAAAGGTCCAGCGCCCCGGCGTGTGCAACGCCGCCGAGACGCTGCTGGTGCACGAGCGCCTGGCCGACGAGTTCCTGCCGCTGGTGCTCGAAGGCCTCGGCGACGCCGGTGTCCTGGTGCGCGCCGACGGCGAGGCGATCGCACGGGCGGGGGGCGACCCCGGGGCCGGCTCCCAACAGCTCGCCGGAGCGCTCGTGGAGCCCGCCTCCGAAGAGGACTTCGCCACCGAGTACCTCGCCCCGATCATCGCCGTGGCGATCGTCGGCTCACTCGAGCAGGCCCTGGAGCACATCGCCCGCCACGGCAGCGGTCACTCCGAGGCGATCGTCACGCGCGACGTTTCGTCCGCCGCCGCCTTCCGTCTGGGCGTGGACGCCGCCTGCGTGTACGTCAACGCCTCCACCCGCTTCACCGACGGGGGCGAGTTCGGGATGGGAGCGGAGATCGGCAACTCCACCCAGAAGCTCCACGCCCGCGGGCCGATCGGGCTGCGCGAGCTCTGCACCTTCAAGTACATCGTCGAAGGCGACGGGCACGTCCGCTCTTGAGCGCGGCGCAGCGCCTCCGAAGCAGGGGTCGATCGGGGTCCTCGGCGGGACGTTCAACCCGCCCCACCTCGGGCACCTGCAGATCGCCCGTTGCGCGGTCGCGCAGCTGCGCCTCGAGCGGGTGCTGCTGATGCCCGCCCGCCTGAACCCGCTCAAGCCCGCCGAGCACGACCCCGGAGCGGAGCAGCGGTTGAGCATGTGCGAGCTGCTGTGCTCGGGGGAGGACGCCGTGCAGACGTGCGCCGCCGAGCTCCGGCGCGCGGGGCCCTCCTACACCGTCGAGACCCTGGGCGAGCTGCATCGCTCACACCCCGGCGTCCGCTGGACGTTCATCGCCGGCGCCGACGCTGCCGCCACGCTGCCACACTGGCGCAGCCCGGCCGAGCTGCTCGGTCTCGCCCGCCTGGCGGTTGCCGGCCGCGGTCAGGAGAGCCGCGAGCGGGTGCTCGCGGCGGTGGCACAGGTGGACGGCGAGGGCGGGTCGCCGGCGCCCGCAAGCGGCGGGCGTGGCCTGCGGCCGGCGGCCGAGGTCAGCTTCCTGGAAATGGCGCCGATCGAGATCTCCTCCTCGCAGGTGCGCGAACGCGTCGCACGCGGAGAGCCGGTGGCCGAGCTCGTGGGCGAGCCCGTGGCGCGCTATATCGCCGAGCAGCGGCTGTACCGGGAGGCGCCGTGACGGGAGCGGGCGGCGGTGTGATGGACGGCGAGCAGCTGATCGAGGAGATCGCCCGCTACGCGGCCGACAAGAAGGCCGTCGAAGTGGTCGAGCTCGACCTGCGGGGAGTGCTCGGCTACACCGACTACTTCCTGGTCTGCTCCGGGCGCACGGGCCGCCAAGCAAAGGCGATCCACGACGGCATCCTGGAGGGGCTCAAGCACGAGCACGACCTGCAACCCCGCCGCGTCGAGGGGTCGCCCGGCGGCGGCTGGATCCTGATGGATTACCTCGACGTCGTGGTGCACATCTTCACGCCCGAGAAGCGCGACTTCTACCGCCTGGAGCAGCTGTGGGGCGAGGTGCCGGTGAAGGTCGTCGGGGACACCGCCTGAGCGCCGTCTCCGCGGAGCCCTGCTCTGCTGCAAATTACGGCGCGCAGTATTGACCTCCGTCCACGGGAGTGGTTAGGGTCGCTCGCGGGGGCCGGCGAACGCGCCGTCCGCGCGCGTCGCGGATGTTCGCCGAACCCCCAGCGTCCTCAAAACGACACCGGACACGGAGGGGAGACCATGTACCAGCCGTTCGCGCAGCCTCGACCTGCGCGCCTGCTCACGCTCGCAGCCGCCCTCACGGCGGCCATCGCCCTGCTCGCCGCCGCCCTCAGCCCGCCGGCGCACGCCGACGGACCCGGCTCGGGATCGCCGTGGGTGGCCAGCCTCGGCGACTCCTACATCAGCGGCGAGGCCGGAAGATGGGCCGGCAACACCAACGAAAGCTCCTCCAAGGTCGACGCCCTGGGCTCGAGCGCCTACTACGACAACGCCGGCGGAACCGGCGAAACGATCGAAGGCTGCCACCGCTCGAAGTCGGCCGAGGTGTACATCGGCGGCGGCGTGAGCGGCGTGAACCTGGCCTGCTCGGGCGCCAAGACCTCGAGCTTCTCGACCGAAGGCCTGTTCAAGCCCGGGCTCGACTTCTACAACTCCGGCGGCCACGAAGGGCAGGCGCTGATGCTCCAGCACTTCGCCGCCGCCCACAACGTCACGCTCGTGGCGATCTCGATCGGCGGCAACAACTTCAACTTCGCCGGCATCGTCCAGGACTGCATCGAAGACTTCCTGATCTCCCCTGAATGGTGGCCGGACTACTGCAGCGAAGAAGGCTATGTCACGAAAAACTTCACCTCCTCCAACGTGACCACGGTCAAGTCGGCGATCGCGGGCGCGATCAAAAACGTCGCGCAGGCGATGACCAACGCCGGCTACTCCAGCTCGCAGTACTCGATCGTGGTGCAGAACTACCCATCGCCGATCCCCAGCAGCAGCGGCTTCCGCTACTCGCAGAGCGGCTACACGCGCCAGTCGACGGGAGGCTGCGGCTTCTGGAACAGAGACGCCAACTACGCCAACTCGACGATGCTGCCGACGATCGACTCCACCGTGCTCGCGGCGGCCGCGGCGACGGGGCTGTCGAACGTCAAGACGATGGAACTGGCCTCGGCCTTCAACGGCCGGCGGCTTTGCGAAAAAGGCGTCGGCCTGCTCGAGGAAGAGGGGCTGTCGAACTGGAAAGCGGCTGAAGCTCCGAATAAGAGCGAGTGGTTCAGCCAGGTCCGCACGCTGACGACGCTGTTCGGGCCCTACGAGCTCCAGGAAGACCTCCACCCCAACTACTGGGCGCAGCTGGCGCTGCGCAACTGCCTCACCCAGGCCTACAACGGCGGCGTGCCGCGTGGCGGGACGTGCACGATCTCGGCGAGCGGGCTGAATTCAGCCGGCGAGCCGAACATGTCCCTGCACTAGCGGCCCGAATCCGGACGGCTGGGCCCCCCGGAGCGCGCCGGGGGGCCGAGCGTCCTGCTCCGCGCGGCGCCGCCTCCCCGGCGGCGCGGTGCTGCTGCGCACGGTCCCGCCGACGGCGGACCTGCCGAGCTCAGCGTGCCTGTTCGCCCGCCAGCACCGGCAGCGGCTCTGCCTGCGTGCGGCGGGAGGTGAGCAGCAGCGCGACGCCCTGGGTGGCGAGCGCGAGCCCGGTCGCGAGCGCGAAGGCCGCCCCGGTCGGCAGGTGCCGCAGGGTCACCGCCAGCGTGAAGAAGAACAGCGCAAAGGCGGCGAAGCCGCTGACCATGCCCCGCATCATCCGCACGAGCTCGCCGTTGCCACGCTGGACGTGGGTGAAGACGGCCAGCACCGTGGCGATGATCGGGAACGGCGCCAGCAGACCGCTGAGCTGCGGGCCGAGCCAGCCGGCAACGGCCGTCAGCCCGAGCACGAGCGCCAGCGCACACCCCGCCCGCAGGGGCAGGTCCCAGCTCGGATGCGGGGGCGGCGAGTGGGGCAGGGAGGGGGGCCGCGGCAGCAGCAGCAGGCCGCCGGTGACGGCCGCCAGCGCCAGCGCCAGCGCGGCCTGGACGGGCACGTGCAGCTCGCTGAAGGCCGCCGTCAGCGCGATGAACACAAGCCAGCCGGCGACCATGCTCGCGGCCCAGACGAAGCGCGGTGCAAGGTGCGCGTACACGACCACGAAGGCGATCAGCGACACGAGCCCCAGCAGCGTGCCGGCGGCGGCGTTGGCGGCGAAATGGCTTCCGTGGGCGATCGCGTAGGCGAGCAGGATCGGCCCCGCCACGACCGGCAGCCCCGCGATCAGGCCGCCGATGCGCGCGCCGAAGCGCCGGGCGGCCAACGAGGCGCCCACCACGAAGCTCGGCGCGAGCAGCACCTTTACCGCGATCAGCGTCATCTCCAGGTGATGATGGCGTACCCGCGGGCCGTGTGGGCACGCGCGGCGTTCAGGCGGCGAGCGGCTGCATGCGGCGGACGACCTTCTCGTCGCCGCCCAGTTCGAGGCCCTGGGCGCGCGCGGCGTCGAGATCGAGGTGTCCGCTGAGCACGCCGAGCAGCACGTGTGGGGTGCCGCTCAGCCAGGCATCGGGCTTGAGCCCCTCGCTCGCCCGTGCGTGGACCCTCCCGCCGGAGATCTCGAACACGACCGGCTCGCCCCCGGCGTTCAGCTCGACGGTTGCGGGCGGCGCCTCGGGTTCGCCGTCGGTCAGGAACACGGCGGCGGGCCACGCCAGCCAGCGGCTGCGGAACTCGTCGCCCTCGCACGGCCCGTCGACCATGTAGGGGATGCCCCAATTGCCGAGGGCGTCGAGCACCGGCTCCAGCTCGCGGCCACGATCGGTGAGCGAGAACACCGTCGCTGCCACCGGGGGAGGTGCCTCGCGGCGGCGCACGAGATCCTCGCGCTCGAGCTCGCGCAGACGGTCGGCCAAGAGGTTGGTGGCTATCCCGGGCAGCCCCTCGCGGATGTCGGTGTAGCGAGCCTCCTTCCGGAGCAGGAGCTCGCGGACGATCAGCAGGGTCCAGCGGTCCCCGACGACGTCCAGCGCCTTGGCTACGGAGCAGTACTGGCCGTACGTTCGCATTGCCACATTCTACTCCCCTGGACTTATTTGTCCAATAGCTTGACTTTCTTGTGCAACCAGTTTATAACCTCGTCCCCATGAACCGCCGCCCGCTGATTCTCGCAGCCCTGCTCCTGGCCGCCTTCGCGATCAATCTGGACACCACGATCGTCAACGTGGCCCTGCCCACGCTCGTGCGGGAGCTGCACGCATCCAACAGCCAGCTGCAGTGGATCGTCGACGCCTACAACCTCGTGTTCGCCTCGTTCCTGCTCGCCGCCGGCAGCTTGTCGGACCGCGCCGGGCGCAAGGGCACCCTGCTCGTCGGGCTGGCGCTGTTCGGCTCTGCCAGCCTGGTCGGCGGGTTCGCCTCGAGCTCGGGTGCGCTGATCGCTGCGCGCTGCGTGATGGGGCTGGGTGCGGCGCTGGTGTTCCCCTCGACGCTGTCGCTGATCAGCAACGTCTTCACCGAGCGCACCGAGCGCGCCAGGGCGATCGGCCTGTGGGGGGCCACAGCGGGGGTGGCGATCGCGCTGGGACCGATCTTCGGCGGCTGGCTGCTGGGACGCTTCTCGTGGTCGAGCATCTTCTTCGCGATGGCGCCGGTGGCGCTGATCGGGGGGCTGCTCGTCGCCCGCTTCGTCCCCACCTCACGGGATCCGAGCGCGCCGCGGGCCGACCGCCCGGGCCTGGTGCTGTGCACGGCCGCGATGGCGCTGTTGGTGTTCACCATCATCGAGGCGCCGGGCAAGGGCTGGGCCAGCCTTCCCACGCTCTCCGGGATCGCCGCTGCCGCGGCCCTCGCGGGCGCCTTCTTCGCCTGGGAGCGGCGAACCGCAGAGCCGATGCTCGACCTGGAGCTGTTCCGCAATCCACGGTTCACGGCCGCCTGTGCCGCGGTCACCGTGTCGTTCTTCACGCTCTTCGGCTTCATCTTCCTGATGACCCAGTACTTCCAGTTCATCAAGGGCTACGACGCGCTCTCGGCGGGGGTGCACCTGCTGCCCGTGGCCTGCTCGGTCGGCGTCGCCTCGGTCCTCGGCACGCGCGCCGCGGTGCGCTTCGGCACCAAGCTCGTGGTCAGCGGCGGCCTGGTGCTGGTGAGCTGCTTCTACCTCTGGGTTGCGACCGCCTCCGCCTCCACCAGCTACCTGACGATCGCCCTGCAGATGGTCGTCTACGGCGTTGGCATGGGCCTCACGAGCGCCCCCGCCACCGAGGCCATCATGGGGGTCGTGCCGCGCGCCAAGGCGGGCGTGGGATCGGCCGTCAACGACGCCACGCGACTGCTCGGCGGGACCCTCGGCGTGGCGATCATCGGGAGTGTGTACGCCTCCGTCTATGCGAGCCGCCTGGCAGCCAAGCTGCCGCCCCAGGTCCCAGGCCGGATCACGGGGGCCGCCGAAGCCTCGGTGGGTGCCGCTCTCCTCAGCGCCGAACGGCTCGCCCTCGCGGGGCACGGGATGCTCGCGGGCGTGCTGCACGCGGGCGCGAGCGACGCCTTCATCGACGGTCTGCGCATCGGTTGCCTGGTGGCGGCAGGCGTGGCCGCCACCGGTGCCGTGCTGGCGGCCGCCTGGCTGCCTGCCCAGCCACTGCAGACCGAGGCACTCGCCGAGACCGAGCCCCGGCCCGGGACGGGAGAGCTACGCGCGGGGCAGCTGGCGGTGAAGTAGGCATAGGCTTCGCCTCGCGATGTGGTCCGACGCGGAGGACGAGATCATCGGCGGCGACCTCACGGCCGCCCTCGCCTACCTCACGCCCGCCGGGGGCGCGGTCGTGACGCCGGTGGCGCCGATCGGACTGCGCGACCGGGCGGCGGGGACGGTCACCTTCACGACCTCGCTCGGGTTCGGGCGCAAGCTCGAGCGGATGCGCTCCAACCCGCGGGTGGCGCTCGCCTACCACGCCCGCGAGCACGGCTTCGCGGAGGGCCGGGGATACGTGCTCGTGCAGGGCGACGCCAGCGCCGAGACCGAACCCGACCGTGACGTGCTCGAAGGGCAGGTCGGACCGGCCTCCGAGCGCTTCATGGGCCCGCCAAAGAGGGGTGTCTTCTGGGACCGCTGGCTCGACGCCTACTACACCGACCGCGTGCTGGTGACGGTCACGGTCAAGCGCGTGATCTCCTGGGCCGACGCGTCCCTGGCGGGAGAACCGACCGTGACGGGCGCCCCGCTGCAGGCCTCGCAGCTCCCCTCCCAGCAACCTCCGGCGAAGGGGACCGGGCCGCGCGTGGACGCCGAGCGCGCCGCGGGCCGACTGCGCTCGCTGCCCCACGTGCTCTTCGGCTACCGCGGAGCGGACGGCTACCCGATGATCGTCCCGGTGACCGTCGCCGGCGCCGACACGAACGGCATCACACTCGAGGGTCCGCTGCCCGGCGGAGGGCGCCGTGCCGGCCTGCTCGGCCACCGCTACGAGGCCAAGCTGATCGGCCTCGAGGCCCGCCAGTACACGGGTTGGCTGCAGGACGGCCTATACGCGCCCCACACCGACAGCGGCTTCCGTGCGCCTGCGAACAAGACGGTCCTGCTGCTCGCCAACGGCTTCCTGGCCAAACGCGGCCTGAAGAAAGCCCGCGCGGCGCGGGCAGCGGCTCCCGCCTAGGGCTGCGGCCGCCCGCGCCCCCGCCCGGCCTCGCGGGACCGGCGCGGGCACGTCCGTGTCATTCGGTTCGCACCGGGTTGACGACCGTGCCGACGCCCTCGAGTTCCACCTCGACCGTGTCGCCGTCGCGCAGGAAGCGCCCCTGGGCGCCGCCCACCCCGGCCGGCGTGCCGGTGGCGATGATGTCACCGGGCAGCAACGTGATCGTGCGCGACAGCCACGCGATCAGCTCGGCCGGCCCGAAGATGAGGTTGGCGGTCGTGCCCTCCTGGAACTGCTCGCCGTTGATACGCGTCCGGAGCGTGAGCTCGCCGAGGTCCCCGAGCTCGTCGAGTGTCACCAGCGCCGGGCCGCACGGCGCGAACGTGTCGACGGCCTTGCCGCTCGTCCACAGCGGGTTCTGCAGCTGCAGGTCGCGGGCGGTGACGTCGTTGAACGGCATCACGCCGGCGATGTGCTCGAGCGCGCGGGACTCGGGAATGGAGTGGCCCGGGCGCCCGATCACGAGCGCGAGCTCGGCCTCGTAGTCGACGTAGTCGGGGTGCGCCGCGGGCAGCACGATCGCGGAGCCGCTGCCGATCAACGAGTTCTGGAACTTCGCGAACCACATCGGCGCCTGCGGGATCTCCTGCCCGGACTCTTCCGCGTGGTCGCGGTAGTTGAGCCCGATGCAGATGATCTTCTGAGGGTCGGGGACCGGGGCCGCGAGGGTGGCAGCGGACAGCGGAGTTCGCGGCGCGACGGAGCCGGCGGCCCGCCGCTCGAGCTCTGTCAGCGCGCCGGCGTCGAGCTGCGCCAGCAGTTCGCGGACACTCGCGGGGACGTCCAGCGCGGCGGCGGGGACGATCTCCTCGCCCACCAGCACCCCGGCCGCCGGCGCACCGTCGGTGATCTGGGTGACAAGCCGCATCGCTACTCCTGTCCCGGGATCTCGACCGGCTGCGCCGGACTCAGCTGACCGGCCATGGCGTGGGCGTGGATGTCCTCGAAGGGCGTTCCCGCGGCCGCCTCGGAGGCGATCTGCTCGGGCTCCACGAACACGCCGATCGGGTTGGCGTGGAAGTCGGAGCTGGTGCGCATCCACTCGCGTGAGGCCTCCCAGTCCCCGAACGCGTCCACCTGCAGCTCGACGTGGTTGCCGTCGGGATCCTTGTAGTAGTAGGACAGGGTCATCCCGTGATCGATGCAGATGTCGGGCTCGATCCCGCGCTCGCGCAGTCGCAGGTAGCTGGCGTTGAGGTCCTCGAAGCGCTCGTACTCGAAGGCGCTGTGGTGCATTCCCGTGTGGGTGTCCTTGTCGGGGTCGTCGACGAAGCCGGGAAAGGCCAGCAGTGCGATGCGGTGGTTGGCGGCGTCGTTGGTCAGCCAAGCCCCGGTGGCGTCCTGGAAGGTCACCTCGGCGCCGACCACGACCGAGTACCAGTCGATCAGCTCCTGCAGCCGGGTCGTCTTGAGGTTGAAGTGATGGAACCTGGGTCTGATGGGTTGGTCGTTCATGAGGCGAGCCTCTCCTCGCGGTGGTCGGGTTCGGTCAAAGCCGCCCGCAGGCGGTGCACGAGCGCGCGTGTCTCGGCGGCGGTGGTGGCCGTCCCGAAGACATAGAAGTCTGGGCGCACGAGAGCAACCGTGCCGCCGTGTGCCGCGAACCAGTCGCGGTAGATCCGCTGACCCTCGTCGGTCTCCTCGAGCGCCACCAGGGCGCACCCCAGCTCCTCCAGGTACGCGAGCGTGTCGCCATCGAGCAGCTCCCGAGGGTCGGCCTCGAGGGCGTAGAGGGCGAAGCCGGGGGAGAGGGTGTCTTCCATCAGCTGGCCGCCGGCGCCGGTTCGCCCCTGAGGGAACAGCGACCCCGCCGCCTCCTGGCCGCCGGCGCCCTGCGCGCCTTCGTGGATGCCCGGCCCGAGGTTGGGGGCCGGCGGCTCGACTGGTGGCACGGTGGGATCGGCGGCCACGCTCAGCAACACCTCGTCGCGGGCGGCGGCCTCGTTCTGGTCGCTGATGCAGATTACCTTCCCGAGCTCTACCGACATCGCGATCGCGTGCTGAAGATGCCCGCGACGCTCGCTCGTGTAGGCGTCGAGGGTGGACTCGGCCGCTCGCCCTTTGAGCACGAGGTCCAGGTGCCAAGAGAGCGTGAAGGCGTCGCGGATGCCCGAGCACAGACCCTGGCCGGCGAACGGGGGCATCAGGTGGGCGGCGTCGCCGGCGAGCAGCATACGCCCCTCCCGCCAGCGCTCGGCCCAGCGGGCGCGAAAGGTGTAGACGGCGTGACGCTCGAGTGCCACCTCCTCGGGCCCGATCCCGGAGCGCGCGAGCAGCTCCCACACCGAGTCGGGGTCTTCGATCTGCTCGGCGGTCTCTCCCGGCAACAGCATCCACTCCCAGCGCCGGCGCCCCGGTCCGCCCGAGACGAGCGTCGTGGGCCGCTCGGGGTTGCACTGCTGCAGGTTGACCCCGGCGAGCAGCGCCGGGTCGTGGGGGACGGTGTCGGCGATCAGCCAGTCGAAGGCGAAGCCCAGGTCCTCCACCGCCGTGCCCATCCGCTCGCGCACGAGGCTGTTGGCGCCGTCGCAGCCGATCACATAGGCGGCCTTCACCTCGCGCTCCTCGCCGCTGGCCCGCCACCCTCGCTCCGGGTCCTCGCCCTCTCCGCGGCGCACCCGCAGGCGCACGTGCGACCCGGAGTCCTGGGCGTCGATCAGCTCCCAGCCCTGGTGGACCTCGACCGAGGCGATGAGCTTGGCGGTGCGGTCCAGCAGTTCCTCCAGCTGGGGCTGGCAGAACATCGTCGCCGCCGGCCAGCCCGACGGGCCCGGCCGGCTGCGGTCCAGCAGCAGCAGCGTCCTCCCGTCCGCGTTCTGCCACTCATACGTCGTCGCGGGCTCGGTGATCGGCTCCAGCTGATCGGAGATTCCAAGGCGCTGGAAGATGCGGGCGACCTCGTCGTCGTAGTGCACCGCCCGAGGCCGGGGGTAGAGGCTCGGCCAGCGCTCGAACACGCCCACCCGGTAGCCCAGGCGCCCCATCAGGATCGCCACGGTCTGTCCGACCGGCCCGTAGCCGACGACGGCGATGTCGTAGTCGAGAGCCGGCGAGGGCGAAAAGGTGTTCACGAGGCCGTACCCTAATCACTAACTGATAAGATTGTCAACTATGAGTAGTGCATCTACTCAGTCGTCGGCCAAGCCCGCGTCGTCGGCCAAGCCCGCGTCGTCGGCGCCTGTACGGGATCGTCGCGCCCGGCGCCGGGACGCGACCCACCGGAGCCTGATCGAGGCCGCCAGGAGGCTGTTCGCCGCGCAGGGCGTCGAGAGCACGCGCATCAACGAGATCACCGAGGAGGCCGACGTCGGCTTCGGCTCCTTCTACAACCACTTCGAGTCCAAGGACGCGATCGTGGAGGCGGTGCTGGCCGAGGTGGTCGCCGCCCAGGGCGCCGAGCTCGACACGCTCACCGCCGAACTGGAGGACCCGGCCGAGGTTGTGGCGGTGGCGCACCGCTACTTCGTCCGACTCGCCCGTGCCGACCCCGACTGGGCGTGGCTGCTGGTCCGCCTGGATGTCTCCCACAACGTGCTGCTGGACGCGCTCGGCCCGTTCGCGCGCCGTGACCTGGCCCGAGGCATCGCGACCGGGCGCTTCCGGGTGGCCGACAAACGCACCGCCCTGTTCGGCGCCGGCGGCGCGTTGCTGGCAGTCATGCGGGCGGTGCTCGACGGTCAGGCCCCCAAGCAGGCCGAGCGCCACCACGCCGAAGGGGTCATGCGACTGTTCGGTCTCTGCCCGGAGGACGCCGCCGAGGTGGCCGCCCGCCCGATGCCCGGGCTCAGCGCCGGCACACGGTGATCGCATCGCCATATCCGCTCAGGTCATAACGGCCGTCGGGCCCCCACGAGTCCAACTGGCACTCGACCCGCAATCCGCGCTCCGTGGCGAGCCCGGCGAACAGCCGGCGCGACATCGGCGAGCGCCATCCCGAGCGTGATGGCTGTTTGCCGCAGTTCCAGCCGTCCGAGTGGTGTATGACGGCGACGCCTCCGGACGCGAGCACGCGCGAGATCTCGCTCAGATATCCGGCCTGGACGTCCGGTGGGAGATGGACGAAGACGTCGAACGACCACACGGCCTCGATCGAGCTGTCCACCACGCCGGGCAGATCGCTGCCGGACGAGCGCACGTACTCGATGCGCTCGTCATCCCCGAACCGCTCTCGGCACAGTTCGAGCGGACGCTCGCTGACATCGACGAGCACCAGGCGCGAGGCGCGCTCGCTGAGCGCCTCGGTCCAGCGGCCCGCACCAGGGCCGACCTCGAGCACGGCTGCCCCCGCCGGGACCCACCTGAGGAGTACCTCCTGAACGAGCCCCTCCTTCCAGTCGGCCGATGCGGTCCACTCTTCGCCCCGACCGCTCCAGTCATAATCCGACCAGTACCGCCCGTGGTCGACCGGCGGGCTCCAGCCGCGATGGGCCGGTCCGAGGACCCCGCGGCGCTGCTCCCGGGTCAGGCGCCGATCCTCTATCGCCCAACCGAATCGCGTGGCCGCGTGCCGGGTCTTTGCGGTGAGCTTCGCCAACACGGGTCCCGTCCAGTTCTCTAGGCCGGCGCCGGGGGGTGGGCCGGCGACGGAGCGTGGACCGCCACCCGCGGCTCGGAGGCCGCCGCCGTGGCGACGTCGGAGGCGAAGGTGACGCGCGCTTTGTAGAGCAGGATGCCGCCGGCGAGCAGCGCCACCAGCATGATCAGGAAGCTGACCTGCAGCCCGGTGGCGGTCCCGCTGGGAGGAGCGTGGGGATGGGTGCCGATCGGGGCCTGCTGGGGCACGATCCCCTCGATCAGCTGTGACATGCCGCCGAACAGCAGGGGCGCGAGCGCCTGTGCCAGCGAGCGCACGACCGTGAGGGCGCTGGAGGTGCGCCCCCAGAGGCCCGCCGGAACGATGTCCAGCCGAGCCGCCTGGACGGGCGGGTTGGCGGCGAAGATCAGCGCAGCGCCGGCGATCACGAACCACAGCGCGGGTGTGAGGCCGGATTTGAGCAGGCCCACCGCCAGCAGTCCGGCCGCGGCGATGTAGCACAGGCCCGGGAACCACACGCGCGCCGCCAGGTTCCCCCGCCTGAGCATCCAGTCCCCGATGCGTCCTCCGACCACGGTCCCGATCACGGCGCCGACCACCAGCAGTGCCAGCACCAGCTCGGCTTCGGCCTGGCTGGCGTGGTAGTGGCCCTTGACGAACAGCAGCGCGAACGTGGACAGCCCCGCGAAGTAGAAGTAGCCGAGCGAGGAGCCGAAGATCATCAGCCGGTTCGATGGGATTTCGAACAGGTAACGCACCGATCGCCACAGGCCCATCTCGCTGGGGTTCTCGTGCAGGACCAGGGCGGGGTTCGGGACCGCACCCGCGCGTTCGGCGGCTTCGCGGGCCGCCTCGTGCCCCGGAGCGACCTCCGGGGCGCCGCCGGGTTGCGGGGGCCCCTCTCCCGCCGGGCCCTTTCTGCGGCCAGCGACACGGCTGCGCCGAGATCGGTCGTCCCCACCTCGAGGTGGTTCTGGCCCCCCCGCAGCGGCTCGGGTACCGTCCGCCACAGCTCGCGGGCCACGAAGAAGCCGGGGATCGACAGCACCACGAAAGCGGCCTGCCAATGGAACACGCTGGCCACGAAGCCGCTGATGATGAAGCCGAAGGCCGCCCCAGCCGCCTCGCCGACGAGGATGTAGGACCAGATCACCCCACGTTCGTCGGCCGCGAAGTAGTCGCCGGTCAGCGATGCGATCGCCGGTCCCGCGGTGGCCGCCACGGCGCCCAGCGCGAGCCTCGTCAGCAGCAGACTCCCGAAGCTGCCCGCGAAGGCGCTGAACAGCGTGGCCAGGCTCCAGAGCACGATCGAGATCGACAGCAGCGGCATGCGCTTGGTGCGGTCCACGAGCAGCCCCACGGGGATCGTGAAGACCGCTCCGACCAGCAGCGAGACCGAGCTCAGCAGCCCGAGGTCGGTGTTGTTGATGTGGAGCCCAGACTCGAGCTGGGGCGCGATCGCCCCGACCGTCGAGGCGTCCGCCCCGTTGAGCGCCAGCACGAGGGCGAACAGCGTGATCACCCGCGCGCGAGCCGGTCCGCCGACCCGCTTTACGACCTGGCCTTCGCCCACGCGCCAGAGCCAGCGCGCGAAGCGCCCGAGCAGGCCCGGTTGTTCGCGGCTCACACCGCGCTGTTCAGCCACAACGACCCTCCGCGCCGCGGGCGCGGGGCCCGCGGGTGGCGAACGGATGGCGCGGATCGAACACCATGCCGGCGCAGGCTTGCACAGCGGCGGGCGCCACCCCGGGTCCAACCGCCGGGGTTGCTCAGCTGAGCGGCTGCAGGCGCGTCTGCTCGACCTTCGCCAGCTTGCAGTCGCAGCCGCTTGTATTCGCGCTCCTGCGATGGGGGTGCGCTTGTGGTGCTTGTAGGCCAGGTTCGTGCGCTCGAGCGGGTCGGCCTTGAGGTCGTACATCTCCCACTGGTCCGGCACCTTGCCGTCGGCGTCGTAGTAGCGGGCGAGCTTGTAGCGCCGCTCGCGGATGCTCACGACGTGGTTGGGCGGCTGTGGGTATGGGCCCTTCGCCTGTCCTGACTGCCAGTCGTCGTAGGTGAAGACCGTGTAGTCCTGCGGCGGGGCGGGGGAGGTGCTGAGGATCTGCTCGGAGTAGTCGATCCCCTGCCAGGCGGCGCGCGCCGCTGCCGGCGCCTC
Organism: uncultured Solirubrobacteraceae bacterium; assembly: GCA_963758055.1. Lineage (GTDB taxonomy): Bacteria > Actinomycetota > Thermoleophilia > Solirubrobacterales > Solirubrobacteraceae > Palsa-744. The sequence continues at coordinate 276,525 of CAVWTU010000002.1, read as the reverse complement.
GACCAGGCTTGCGAGCGTGGGCAGGAAGTCGACGTGCGAGACGAGCGCATCGCTCGTGCGGGGTTGCTTGAACAAGCGCGGATTGGAGTAGACCAAGGGGACGCGCGTGGACTCCTCATAGAAGTTGAAGTTCTTCTGGCGCAGGCCGCCGTGGGCCGTGCCCATCTCCCCGTGATCGGCGGTCGCGACCACGAGCGTGTTCTCGAGCAGGCCGGTACTCGCGAGCGTGTCGAGGATCTTCACGAGGAAGGCGTCCGAGGACCTCATCAGGTTGCCGTAGAAGTTCAGGTACTTGCGCTTCATCTGCGGCGTCGGGATCGGCCCGGAGGCGTTGAACAGGCGCAGGAACTGCGCTTGGACGGTCGGCTTGGTCGACAGGTCCTCGTGCGCCGTCGCCGGCAGCTCGATCTCGCCCTTCAGCCACGATTCGTCGTAGCCCCCTTCGGTGTAGCTCTTGGGATAGAAGAGCACGTCGTGGGGATTGACCAGTGAGACGACCATGAAGAACGGCTGGCTCTGAGCTGCCGTGGAGCTCAGGTACTGGATCGCGCCCTCGGTGCCCGCTTCCGGGGTGCCCTGAGAAGTCATGAAGCGCCCATCGTTGTCGTAGACCCCACCGCCCTCCTCCGGGACGTTCTGGTTGGCTCCCGCGTCCGGCGGATCCCAGCGGGTGAAGCCGTACTTGTTGACGTCGGAAGGGACCCAGGTTGTGCCGTTGGCCGGCTTGTTGCAGTGGAACTTGCCCTTGTAGACCGGGGTATAGCCGGCCGCCGCGACCACGGTCGCGGGGTTCTTGAAGCTCGTCGCAAGTTCGACCTGCGGGTATTCGGGGGCCGGCATGTCGGTCTCCAGCGTGTACTTCACGCCGTGCTGGGCCGGGAAATAGCCGGACATCAGCGTGGAGCGTGCCGGGGAGCACATGCACGCGTTGGTGAACGCGTTCTCGAACGTCAGCCCGTGCTCCTGCAGCCGGGTCACGCCGGGCAGGTTGCGCGCCGACCAGCCCGGCGGGAAGTGCTGGATCGCCCGTTGCTGATCGGTCAGGAACAGCAGCACGTTCATCCCCGCGACCTTCCCGCCCGGTGCTTTGCGCGCGGGGGCGCGTAGCGGCGGCCGCGGCAGCTGCTCGTCCGCCGAGCAGGATTCCGGGAGCTGCCGCGGCGGCCGTCATCAGCAGCTCGCTGCGAGTGACCCCCTCCTGGCCGGCATCGTCGTCCTGCCGGGCCGCCTTGTCCTGCTGTGGGTCGCTGTCGGGTCGGGCCATGCCTGCTCCTTGTCTTCAGCGCCGTGCGCCCTCGATCACATTGGTGACGGGCCTGGAGGCGCTGACGACGGTGCTCACGAACGCCGCCGTATAGAGGTACCTGCCATTGGGGCTCTACCACCATCGAGCCGGCGTCGCGGGCGCCGTCAACGGAGATTAGGAGACTCTTTCGTGGGCGCTCGGCGCTTGCCCGAGCGCCTTGCCCTCAGGTCGTCTTGATCAGACCGCCGTCGATCACGTAGTTGGCGCCGGTGACGTTGGCGAGCCGATCGGAGGCGAGCATCGTGATCAGCGCCGCGACCTCCTGGGGCGTGGTGAAACGGCCGCTGGCGATCGCCGCCGTCGCGCCGGCACGGACGGTGTCGGCGTCCACCCCGGTGGCCTTCGCGACCGTCGCGGCCACGCCGTCGTCGCCCAGCCACAGGTCGGTGCCGACCTGGCCCGGGGAGACACAGTTGACGCGGATGCCCTGGGGGCCGAACTGTTGCGAGAGCGACTTGCTGAGGTTCACGACCGCGGCCTTGGCGACCCCGTAGTCGATGGTCGCGGCGTCTGGCTGGAAGAAGGCGTTGACAGAGGCCACGTTGACGATCGCCCCGGAGCCCTGCGCGAGCATCGTCGTCAGGGCCGCCCTGGTGGCCCGCAGACCGCTGAAGAAGTTCATCTGCAGCGCCCACTCGAACTCCTCGTCGCCGGTCGGCACGAAGCCCTCGGTCCTGATCCGCACCCCGCCGACGTTGTTGACCAGCACGTCGAGCCGGCCGTGCTCGTCGACCGCCCTCTGCACGAGCCGTGCCGGACCGTCCGGGGCCATCAGGTCCACCGCCACCGCGGTCGCGCCCTCGAGGCCGTCCAGGTTCGCGGTCGTGCGCGACCCCGCGACGACGCGGGCTCCCTCGGCGAGCAGGGCTTCGGTCGTCGCGAGCCCGATCCCCTTGTTCGCACCGGTCACGACAGCGACCTTGTCGGTCAGATGGAGGTCCATCGCGCCCCTCGGGTGGCGGACTGCAAGTGGAGCTAGCCGGGCTCGAACCGGCGACCTTCGCGCTGCCAGCGCGACGCTCTCCCAGCTGAGCTATAGCCCCGGGATGGTGGCGCAGAGTTTAGCTTGCCGCCTGGCGGCCGGCGAGCGGGCGCCCGCGGGCGAGGAGCTAGGACTTCGGCAGGAACTCGGGTACGTCGAGCTCGTCCGTGGAGCCGTTGTCCGGCTGGCGCTTGCCCTTCTCGCCCCGCTTGGCGGTGGGGGAGGTGTCAGGGACCACCTGGTCCAGCCGCGCGGTCATCCCGCCGTGGGCCAGCCTCACTCCGCGCAACAGCCGGTCGGCGTTGGTGTGGAGCGACTGGGCGAGCTCGTTGAGGTTGTGCGAGATCTCGGTGCCTTCCGTGAGGACCTCGTGCGCGACCACGTGGGCCTCGCTGGTGATCTCCCGCGCCTCGGTGCGGGCCTTGGCCAGGGCCTCGTTGGCCTGCTTCTCGGTTTCGGCCTTGTCGCGGGCGACCTGCTCGCGTTCGACGCGCAGTTCCTGTTCGGTGCTCTGGGTCAGCTCCGTGGCCACCCGCTCGGCCTCCTCGCGGGCGTTGCTGATCATCTTGTCCGCTTCCGCCGCGGCGTTCGCGCGGGAGCGCTCGGCCTCGCTCTTGGCGGTCGCCCGCAGCTGGTCGGACTCGGACTTGGCGGACGCCCGCAGCTGGTCGGACTCGGTCTTGGCGGCGGTCCGCAGCTCCTCGGACTCGCTGCGGGCGGCCTCCCGCAGCTGTTCGGTCTCGGTCCGCGCCGTGGTCCGCATCTGGGTGGCCTCGCCCTCGGCGGCGGCTCGCATCTCCTCGGCGTCGGTCTCGGCCGTGGCCCGCATCTGCTCGGCGTCCTGCTTGGCGGACTCGAGTGCCCGCTCGGCTTCCGCTTCGGCGCTCGCACGTACCTCCTCGGCCTCGGAGCGGGCCTCGGCGAGCTGGCGCTGCGCCTGCTCGCGGGCGTCCGCCAGCGCCTTGACGGCCTCGTCACGGGCCTGCTCGAGCTCGCCCGTCATGCGGGCGACGGTGTCGGAGGCCTCCGCGGTCATCGCCTCCGCCTGGGCGCGGGCCGTCGCCAGGAGCTCCTCGGCCTCCTCGTCGGCGGCCGCCACGCGGTTGTCGGCGGCGCGGTCCGCTTCGGCGATCCGTGCGTTGGCCTTCGACTCGGCGTGCTCGCGCAGGTCGGCGGCCGCCGCTTCGGCGGCCGACACGATGCTCGCGACCCGGCCCGGAGCCGAGCTCAGCGAGTCGGGATCTCCGCCGAAGTCCTCGTCGCCGTCAGAGAAGTCAGGGTCGTCCATGCGCCTAGATGCTAGTGGCCTGTGCGGGGGACTGTACCCCGCCCCCCGACGAGTGTTCGGAGGGTGCGCAAAGGCGAATTGGCTTGGCAGGAAAGGTGGGAAATCTGTCCTTGCGGACAGACGCCCGGTGGGCCATCATCGACCGATGCAAGCCGTCCCCGATCCCCGCCGGGTGGCGATCCTGGTCTATCCCGGGCGTCCAGAGCCTGGACGTCACGGGGCCGCTGGAGGTCTTCACGCGGCGCCGACGGCGCGATCTGATCGAGCGCCCGCCAGGAGGGCCGTCGCGCCACGCGCGGCTACGAGGTCAGCTCGTGGGCCGCGACGGCCTCGCGCGCAACCTCCAGCGGCCTCGCGATCACCCCGGCATGCGGCCTCGAGGACGTCTCCGCGGCCGCTCGACACGCTGATCGTCGCCGGCGGCAGCGGCCACGCCGCGAGGCGGCCGGACGACGAGCTCGTGCGCTGGATCGCACGCACGCGCCGCCACCGCCCGGCGCACCGCCTCGGTCTGCACCGGCGCCTTCCTGCTGGCGAGCGCCGGGCTGCTCGACGGCCGCCGCGCCACCACCCATTGGGCCGGCCGCGCGGGAGCTCGCGCGGCGCCACCCCGCGTGTCGAGGTCGACCCCGAGCCGATCTTCCTCGCGCGACGGCACGATCTGGACCTCGGCGGGAGTGACCGCCGGGATGGACCTCGCGCTGGCGCTCGTCGAGGAGGACCTCGACCGCGCGCTGGCGCTGACGATCGCCCGCCACCTCGTCCTGTTCCTGCGCCGCCCCGGCGGCCAGTCGCAGTTCAGCGCCACGCTCGCCGCCCAGGAGCCCGAGCGCGAGCCGCTGAGCGAGGTCCAGCGGTCGGTGCTCGAGGACCTCGCCGCCGAGCACACCGTCGAGGCGATGGCCGCGCGGGCGCACATGAGCACCCGCCATTTCGCCCGCGCCTTTCGCGCGGAGACGGGCGTGACGCCCGCCCGCTACGTCGAGCGCGTGCGCCTGGAGGCGGCCCGCCGGCTGCTCGAGGACACCACGAGCCGATCGCGGCGGTCGCCGCGGGCTGCGGCTTCCCGAGCAGCCGAGACGATGCGCCGCGCGTTCGTGCGCGCGCTCGCCGTCGGCTCCCGCGGAGTACAGGCGCCGCTTCCAGGCGGCCCACGGCTGGTGAGGGCCCGAAAGGCGTCCGCGCCGCAGCAGAGCAACGAACACGGAAAGGACGGAGCACATGGACATCGCGATCCTGCTCTACGACCGCTTCACCGCGCTCGACGCGGTCGGGCCGTATGAGGTCCTGAGCCGCCTGCCCGGGCGCGCGCCTCCGTTCGTGGCCGCGGAGGCCGGGACCGGTGCAGACCGACAACGGGATGCTGACGGTGCTGGCCGAGCACTGGCCTCGACGAGCTCGCCCACCCCGGACGTGTGCTCGTCCCCGGCGGGCCCGGGGAGGTCGACGTCGCGCGCCGGCGAGCCGTGTGCTCGAGTGGCTGCGCGCCGCTGCACGAGACGAGCACCTGGACGACGTCGGTGTGCACCGGCTCGCTGATCCTCGCCGCCGCCGGCCTGCTCGACGGGCAAGCGCGCCACCAGCCACTGGCTGGCGCTCGAGCGCCTGGAGGAGCTGGGCGCCGCTGCCGAGTCGCAGGAGCGGGTCGTCTTCGACGGCAAGCTCGTCACCGCCGCCGGCGTCTCCGCCGGCATCGACATGGCGCCTCGCGCTCGCCGCGCGAGATCGCCGGCGGGAGCGTCGCCCAGGCGATCCAGCTCGGCATCGAGTACGACCCCCAGCCGCCCTTCGACGCCGGCTCGCCGAGCAAGGCTCCCGCCGAGGTCGTGGAGCTGCTGCGCGGCCGCAGCCGCCACCAGGACGCGCAGGATCAGCGAGCTGGCCGGCTCGCGCTAGCGTCCGTCGCGGTTCTCGTCCGCCCCGGGCCCGCCCGGAGGTCGGGCGATAACCTGCGATTCCGGATGCCCGAGCACCGCTACGACCCCCACGAGATCGAGCCCCGCTGGCAGGAGCTGTGGGCTCGCGAGCGCACCTGGGAGGTCTCCAACCGCGACCCCTCCGACGCCCGCGGCCTCGCTCCCGCACCGGTGGCGTGACCGGTGCGCCGGGCTCCGAGGCGCCCGACACCTACGTGCTGGAGATGCTCCCCTACCCGAGCGGCGAGCCCCACATCGGCCATCTGAAGTGCTACGCCGTCGGCGACGCGATCGCCCACTACTGCCGCCGGCGCGGGGCCCGCGTGCTGCACCCGATGGGCTATGACGCCTTCGGGCTGCCGGCCGAGAACCACGCGATCAAGACGGGCGTACACCCGCGCGTCTCGACGGCGGAGTCGATCGCCTCCTTCCAGGAGCAGTTCCGCTCGTGGGGGATCTCGATCGACTGGTCGCGCGAGCTGGCGACCAGCGAACCGTCCTACTACCGCTGGACGCAGTGGATCTTCCTGGAGCTGTTCCGGGCCGGCCTGGCCTACCGCAACGAGGCGGCCGTCAAGTGGTGCCCGAAAGACCAGACCGTGCTCGCCAACGAGCAGGTCGACCGCCGAGGGGCACTGCGAGCGCTGCGGCGCGGTGGTCGAAGTACGCCAGCTCGAGCAGTGGTTCCTGCGCATCACCGACTACGCCGAGCGGCTGCTCAGCGACCTCGACGGGATCGACTGGCCCGAGCACGTCAAGACGATGCAGCGCAACTGGATCGGTCGCAGCGAGGGCGCCGAGGTCACCTTCCGCTGCGAGGAGATGGACGTCGACTACCCCGTCTTCACCACCCGCCCGGACACCCTCTTCGGAGCCACCTTCTTCGTCATGGCCCCCGAGCACCCCGACGTGCTGCGCCTGGCCGAGGGCGGGCCCCACGAGCAGGCGGTGCGCGAGTACGTCAACCACGCCCTCACCGAGACCAACGAGGAGCGGGGCAACGCCGAGAAGCAGAAGACGGGCGTGCCGCTCGGGCGCACCGTCACCAACCCCGTCAACGGCGAGCGGATCCCGATGTACGTCGCCGACTACGTGCTGATGGAGTACGGCACCGGGGCGATCATGGCCGTGCCCGCCCACGACGAGCGCGACTACGCCTTCGCCCAGGCCTTCGGTCTGCCGATCAGGCGCGTGATCGCTCCCGCCGACGACCCGGACGCCGGCCCGGAGCAGCTGCCGTACACCGGCGACGGGGTGATCGTGAACTCCCAGCCGGACTTCGACGGCATGCCCAACCGCGAGGCGCTGGGGTCGATCGTGCAGTGGCTCGACCGCGAGGGCAAGGGCCACGCCTCGGTCAACTATCGCCTACGCGACTGGCTGATCTCGCGCCAGCGCTACTGGGGCTGCCCGATCCCGATCGTGTACTGCGAGCGCTGCGGGGCGGTGCCCGTGCCCGAGGAGGATCTCCCGGTCGTGCTCCCGGACATCGACGACTACCAGCCCAAAGGGCGATCCCCGCTGGCGGCCGCCGAGGACTGGGTCAACACCCGCTGCCCCGAGTGCGAGGGCCCGGCCCGGCGGGAGACGGACACGATGGACACGTTCGTGGACTCCTCCTGGTACTTCCTGCGCTACTGCGACGCCCGCAACGACGAGGCCGCCTGGGACCCGGCGGCGACCCGCGAGTGGATGCCCGTGGACCAGTACATCGGCGGGGTCGAGCACGCGATCCTGCACCTGATGTATGCCCGCTTCTTCACCAAGGCGCTGGCCGACCTCGGGCACCTCGACTTCCAGGAGCCCTTCACCGCCCTCTTCACCCAGGGCATGGTCACCAAGGACGGCTCCAAGATGAGCAAGTCGCGCGGCAACGTCGTCTCGCCGGCGTCGATCGTCGACCGCGTGGGCGCCGACACCGCCCGCTCCTACATCCTGTTCGTCGGACCCCCCGAGCAGGACGCGGACTGGTCGGACGAGGGCGTGGACGGGGTCTTCCGTTTCCTCGGACGGCTGTGGCGCCTGGCGGCCGAGGTCGCGGAACGGCCCGGCGGGTCGGCCGGACCGGTGAGCTCCCCCCGGGACCCCCAGGGGGAGGACCTGGCGCTCGCCCGCAAGACCCACTGGGCGATCGAGAAGGTCGGCTCCGACGTACGCCGCTTTTCCTTCAACACCGCCATCGCCGCCGTCATGGAGCTGTACAACGAATGCTCCCGGCTGCGCGAGGTCGCCGAGCTGCAGACGTTGCGCTTCGCGGTCGCGAGCGCCGCTTCGCTGCTGTTCCCGTTCGCCCCCCACGTGAGTGCCGACATCTACGAGCGGCTGACCGGCGAGCGCGTATGGGAGCAGCCCTGGCCCGACGCCGATGAGTCGCTGCTGGAGACCGACTCATACGAGCTCGTGTGCCAGGTCAACGGCAAGGTCCGCGACCGCGTCCAGGCCCGCACCGACGCACCCGAGCAGGAGCTGAAGGAGCTCTGCCTGGCGGCCGCCAACGTCCGCGCCCACGTGGACGGGCGCGAGATCGTCAAGGAGATCGTGCTGCCGGGCAAGCTCGTGAACCTCGTGGTGCGCTGATGGGCGCCGCGGTCACACCTTGACGTCCAGACTCGGCCCCCTGTACCTGATCCGCGGCGACGACCACGGGGCCATCGCCGCCCGCCGTGCACGCCTGCGTGCCCTCGCCGAGGCCGAGTCCGACGGCAGCGGGCTCGAGCTGCTCGAGGGCCCCGAGGCGACCCCGGAACGCACCGCCCAGGCGCTCGCCTCGATGACGCTCGCGCTCGGCCGCCGGGTCGTGATCGTCGACGGCGTCGAGCGCTGGCGCGCAAAGGACATCGAGGATCACCTGCTCGGTGCCATCGCCGAGATCCCCCCCGACACCACGCTCGCCCTGTTCGCCCGCGAGGAATCCCGCGCCAAGGTGCCCGAGGCGCTCGTGAAGGCGGTCAAGGGGGCCGGGGGACAGGTGGCGGTGGAGGCCGCGGTCAAGCCCTGGGAGCTCCCCGGCTGGACCCGGGAGCAGGCCGAGCGCCTGGGGCTGTCACTCGACGGCCGCGCGTCCAAGGCGTTCGTCGCCCAGGTCGGGGTGCGCCCCCAGCGCCTGCTCCGCGAGCTCGAGAAGCTGGCCCTGTCGCTGGAGGATCCGACCCCGGGCGGGGTGGGTGCGCCGGGCGGCGCGGAAGGCTCGGGCCGGGCGGCGGGCCCGGGCGGCGCGGTGCCGCGCGTGGTCAGCGAAGAGGACGTCCTGCGGCTCACCGCGCACTCCTCCGAGCAGCGCGGTTACGAGCTGGCGGATGCGCTGCTGGAGGGCGACCGCCCCGCGGCGATGTCACTGCTCAGCACCCTGCGGGCCCAGGGGGAGTCGCTCCCCGGCCTCGTCTACGCGATCACGCGCCGGCTTCGCGACGGTGTCGCCGTGGCCGACAGGCTCGCCGCGGGAGAGGCGCCCGCGCAGATCAAGGACTCGCTGCGCCCGATGCCCCCGCGCGCGGCGGAGCGCTTCATCGCCGCCGTCAGACAGAGCGACCCGGCCCGGCTGCGGGCGGCTCTGGGCGTGCTGGCCGACCTCGAGCTCGACTCCCGCGGCGGCTCGCCGCTGCCCTCGCGCGCGCGCAGGCGAAGAACGGCCTCGAGGAGGACTCGCTGGCGCTGCGGGCGGTGGAAGCGATCGCTTCCTGAGGAGGTACTACTTGCCGGCGAGCAGCGCGCGCCGCGCGGGACTTCTTGCGGGCGCCGGTGTTGCGGTGCAGCGCTCCGCGCTTGACGGCCTTGTCGATCGTGCTCAGGAGCCGCGGTGGGTCGCCTGCGCCGCCTCGGCCTCGCCGCCGGCGAGCTGTGCCTCCAGGCGAGCGGAACTGGGTCTTGATCGTGGAGGTGTAGAGACGGTTCTCGCTGCGCTCTCGGTCGGAGCGCAGGATCCGCTTCTTCTGGGAGTGGATGTTGGCCATCGGAAAACCGCCGCTGCGCCAGGAAAAGACAGCCCGGGCGCGCCGCGCAGCGCCGTACTATAGCGGCCTTGTCCGGCCCGGCCGAAACGCATGCCGAGCTGGAGCCGCCTCCCCGAGCGGCCCGAGGCGGGACGCCTCGGACGCAACACCGCGATCTTCACGATCGGCACGGGCGTCTCGCGGGTCGTCGGGCTGGTCCGCGAAATCGTCTTCGCCGCCTACTTCGGCACGCCCGGGCCCGCGTCCGCGTTCACGATCGCCAACCTGGTTCCCAACTTCGTGGCGCAACCTGTTCGCGCAGTCGGCGCTGTCGGCGGCGTTCGTGCCGGTGTTCACGGACCTGCTGCAGAAGGGCAGGCGCAAAGAGGCGCTGACGCCTCGCCTCGACGCTGTTCTGGATCATGCTGATCGCGCTCGGGGCGCTGGTCGCCGTTCTTCATCCTCGCCGCCGGCGTGATCATGCCGCTCTTCATCGGCCCGAAGTTCAGCCGCGCCTCGTCGACCTCACCGTCGGCCTCTCGCGGGTGCTCTTCCCGGTGATCCTGCTGCTCGGCCTCAACGGGCTGCTGGTGGGGATCCTGCAGTCCTACGACCACTTCACGATCCCCGCGATCTCCCCCGCGGTGTGGAACGCGTGATCATCGTCCTGCTGGTCGTGCTGGCGCCGCACTTCCACGGCGACAGACAGGATCTACGCCTTCGCGGTCGGGATCCTCGTCGCGACGGTGGTGCAGCTGGGGATGTCGTTCGGGGCGCTCGCGCGGATCGACTTCCGCCTGCGCATGCGGATCGACTGGCACGATCCCCGCATCAAGCAGGTGTTCATGCTGATGCTGCCGGTCGCCGATCGGGCTGGGCATCGTCAACCTCGACCAGCTCATCAACTCCGCCTTCGGCAGCCTCGTCTCAGAACAAGCGCCGCGGGCGATCGAAAACGCCTTCCGCGTCTACATGCTGCCCCAGGGGATGTTCAGCGTGGCCGTCGCGACCGTGCTCTTCCCGACGCTCAGCCGCATGGCCTCGAGCCGCGACTCGGCGGCGATGCGCAGCGCTGGTCGGCAACGGCATGCGCCAGATCAACCTCCTGCTGATCCCCGCCGCCGCTTCATGATCGTGCTCGCCGAACGCCGATCGTGCGGCTGCTCTTCCAGCGCGGCGAATTCAACCCGAATCCCACCCACCTCGTCTCGATCGCCCTCTTCTGGTTCGCCTTCAGCCTCCCCTTCGGCGGCCTCAACCTGCTGCTCACGCGCACCTTCTTCGCCGTCCAGCGGCCGTGGATCCCGACGCGGCTGGCGGCGATCAACATCGTCGTCGACATCATCGTCAGCGTCGGCCTCTACAAGCCGCTCGGCATCGCCGGGCTCGTGATCGGGACGGTCGCCGCCAACGCCGTGATGACCGCGCTGCAGCTCCACCGCCTGCGCATCGGCCTGAACGGCCGCCTGGAAGGCGGCCAGACGGCCATGATCACCGCCCGCATCCTCGTCGCCTCGGCGCTTCTGGCGGGCGTCTCGTGGGGGGTCTGGAAGCTGCTCGAGACGCTGCTCGGGCACCTCGCTGGTCGCGCAGATCGTCAGCGTCGGCGCCGCCGGGCTCGCGGGCGTGGCCGTCTACGTCCGCGCCGTGCTCGTCATGCACGTCCCCGAGGCGCACCAGGTCAGCCGCCTGATCCGCACCCAGCTCGGGCGGGCGTAGCCAGGCGATGGAGCGCTGCCGCCGGCCTCGCTCTGCTCACCGTCGCCGTGCTGGCGAGCGCCGCCTGCGGCGGCGCCTCCCAGTCGCCGGCGACCCAGGCTCGCGGCGTGGTCGAACGCTTCTACTCCGACCTCGAGAGCGGCCGGGCTGCGGCCGCATGCGACTTGTTGGCGCCGGCGGCCAGGAAGGAAGTCGTGGGTCCGCCGCGGCGTCCGGCAGCGGGGAAGCAGCTCGACTGTCAGCGGGTGCTGCAGAGCTACTCCGAAGCGGTGAAACGCGACGCCGCCTCCCTGGCCGAAACGAGGGCGACGAGGTTCGGCTCGGTGTCGGTGATCGGCGATCACGCGATGGTGGTCGTCGAAGTGCCGCACGCGGGACTGCGCGCGGCTCCGCTGGTGATGACGCACGACGGCTGGCGCATCAGCCAGATCGGCAGCGGTTTTCGCAAGCCGACCTCGGGCTGAGACCCCATCCGGCCGGAGCCGGCCCTGCTCGCGGAAGCTCAGAAGAAAGGCCGGACGAGCTTTTGGCCCGCCCGGCCGACCGGTCAGGACCGCCGCTTACTACTTACGTCCCAGGACTTGTGTCAATTGCCTGGGCGGCGTGACACTCCCAGCCACCTGGACAGGCCGCCCCCGAGGGGGCGCGTTGCCGCGGCTGGACCCCGAGGGGTCCTTTGGCCGAGTAGGCGATCCGCCGGAGAAACACACGCTAGCGCGTCAAGGGGGCGGCGTGGATGAGCGTGGCCATATCCGCCCACGTGCCCGCGGGAGCGCCGCCGGCCGGCGTGGCGCCGTCCGGCGCGGCCACGCGGGCGACGTAGTGCGCCCATGGGCCGCGCGGGCGGCCATCTACGCTGTAGCGCGGACCATGGATCAGCAGCACATCCGCAACTTCTCGATCATCGCCCACATCGACCACGGCAAGTCGACGCTGGCCGATCGCATCCTCGAGCTCACCCACACGGTGCGGCGCGGGACATGCGCGCGCAGCTGCTGGACTCGATGGACCTCGAGCGCGAGCGGGGAATCACGATCAAGGCGCAGGCGGTGCGCGTGTTCTTCACCGCCAAGGACGGGCAGACCTACCAGCTGCACCTGATCGACACGCCCGGGCACGTGGACTTCACCTACGAGGTCTCCCGCTCGCTGGCGGCGTGCGAGGGTGCGCTGCTGGTCGTGGACGCATCCCAGGGGGTGGAGGCGCAGACCGTCGCCAACACCTACCTGGCGGTCGAGTCGGGGCTGGAGCTGATCCCGTGCCTGAACAAGATCGACCTGCCCGGCGCCGAGCCCGAGCGGGTGGCCGGCGAAGTGAGCGAGCTGATCGGCGAGGCGCCGGAGTCGATCCTGCAGATCAGCGGCAAGACCGGGGAGGGCGTCGCGCAGGTGCTCGAGGAGCTGATCGAGCGGGTGCCGCCGCCGGCGGGCGACCCCGACGGTCCGCCGCGGGCGCTGATCTTCGACTCGGAGTTCGACCAGTACCGGGGCGTGATCGCCTACATCCGGGTGGTCGACGGCGTCTTCCGCAAGGGCGAGCCGATCCGCGCGATGGCCGCGGGCACGGAGGCGGACATCGACGAGGTCGGCTTCTTCAGCCCCCAGATGATGCCCACCGACCAGCTCGCGGCGGGAGAGGTCGGCTACCTGATCACGGGGCTGAAGGACGTCACCCAGCTGCGCGTGGGCGACACGCTCACGCGCCGGGCCAAAGCGGGCGCTCGCGCCGGCGGCGAAGCCACCGAGCCGCTGCCGGGCTACCGGGAGGTCAAGCCGATGGTCTTCTGCGGGCTGTTCCCGATCGACTCCGACGACTACCCGGACCTGCGCGACGCGCTCGAGAAGCTGGCGCTCAACGACGCGGCGCTGTCGTGGGAGCCGGAGACCTCCGACGCGCTCGGCTTCGGCTTCCGCTGCGGCTTCCTCGGCCTGCTGCACATGGACATCGTGCGCGAGCGCCTGGAGCGCGAGTATGACCTCGAGCTGCTGGCGACGATGCCCTCGGTGGAGTTCGACGTGACGCTCACCAACGGCGAGGAGCTCGAGGTGCACAACCCCTCCGACATGCCCGACCCGGGACGCATCGAGGAGATCCGCGAGCCGCTACATCCGCGCCTCGATCATCGCGCCGAAAGAGTTCGTGGGCGCGGTCATGGAGCTCTGCCAGGAGCGCCGCGGCGAATCACGCCGGGATGCACTACCTGTCCCCCGAGCGCGTGCAGCTCACCTACGAGCTGCCGCTGGCGGAAATCGTGCTCGACTTCTTCGACCAGCTGAAGTCGCGCACCCGCGGGCTACGCGTCGCTGGACTACGAGCTGCAGGGGATGAAGGCCTCCGACCTGGTCAAGCTCGACGTGCTGCTGGCGGGCGACCCCGTGGACGCGCTGTCGATGGTCGTCCACCGCGACAAGGCCTACGAGGTGGGCCGGGCGCTGACGGAGAAGCTCCGTAAGCGGATCCCGCGCCAGCAGTACGACGTCCCGATCCAGGCGGCGATCGGCGCGCACGTGATCGCCCGCGAGACCGTGAAGGCGTTCCGCAAGGACGTGATCGCGAAGTGCTACGGCGGGCGACATCACGCGCAAGAAAAAGCTGCTCGAGAAGCAGAAGGAGGGCAAGAAACGGATGAAGCAGGTGGGCCGCGTCGAGGTTCCCCAGGAGGCGTTCCTGGCGGTGCTCGAGCTGGGCGAGGACTGAAGCGGAGGCGAGCGGGAGGTGCGCCTGCTGTTCGTGTGTCTGGGCAACATCTGCCGCTCGCCCACGGCCGAGGGCGTGATGCGCTCGCTCGTGAGGAGCGAGGGCCTCGAGGAGGAGATCGAGCTCGACTCCGCCGGAACCGGCGCCTGGCACGTCGGCAGCCCGCCGGACGGCCGCGCCCGCGGCGGCCGCGGCGCGGCCGTGGGATCGAGCTCGAGCGGCCGGGCGCGCCAGGTCCAGCCCGAGGACTTCGAGACTTCGACCTCGTGCTTGCGATGGACCGCGAAAACCGGCGCGCCTCCGAGGCCCTCGCGCCGCGACGAGCGGGAGCGCTCGCAGGTGAGGCTGCTGCGCGAGTTCGATCCCGCCAGCGTCGCCGACGGCGAGCTGGAGGTGCCCGACCCCTACTACGGGGCGCGGACGGCTTCGAGGAGGTGCTGGACCTCGTGCAGGCCTCCTGCGAGGGGCTGCTGGCAGCAGATCAGGGCGGTGCCGTTCGGTGACGCCTCCGGCCGGGGTCCGGGCGCTCGCCGGGTCGGCGGCGGCGACATCAACGAGGCCTTCCACGTCGTCCTCGCCGACGGCCGCGAGGCGTTTGTGAAGACCCGCGCGGATGCCGCCCCGGGGGAGTATCAGGCTGAGGCGGCGGGCCTGCGTGGCTGGCGCAGCCGGGCGGCGTGCGCATCGCCGGCGGTGCTCGAGATCGCGCAGGAGTACCTGGCGATCGAGTGGGTGCAGGCCGCGGCGGCCTCGACCGCGACGGCGAGGAGGAGCTCGGCCGGGGCCTGGCGGCGACCCACGACGCGGGCGCGCCGGTGTTCGGGCTGCGCCGCGGGGCGCGGCGCACCGCCGGCGCGATTCGGCTCGCTCGGGCTGTCCAACGAGCCCACCGAGGACTGGGCCGAGCTTCTACGCCGAACGGCGGCTTCGCCCGCTGGCCCGGCGTCGCGCGCGAGACGGGAGCGCTGTCGAGTGCCGGGGTCGGTGCGGTCGAGGACGTGTGCGAGCGGATGGGCGAGTTGGTCGGGCCCCCGGAGCCACCGGCGAGGCTTCACGGCGACCTGTGGGCGGGGAACGTGATGGGCGACGCCGAGGGGCGCCCGTGGCTGATCGACCCCTCGGCCTTCGGCGGGCATCGCGAGGTCGACCTGGCGATGCTGCGCCTGTTCGGAGGTCCCTCCGAGCGCGTGTTCGACGCCTACCAGGAGGCCCACCCGCTGGCGGACGGCTGGCGCGAGCGGGTCGAGCTCTACCAGCTCTCGCCGCTGCTCGTGCACGCGTTGCTGTTCGGGGGCTCCTACCGGCAGGCCGCCGAACGCGTCGCGTTTCGCTACGCCGGCGGCTGAAGTGCGCCTATCAGCATCCGGGCCGGGCGTCCCGACCGCCGTCCGGATATGCCTCCGCGTAACTCTTCAGGGCAGACATGGTGCGCACGTTCTCGGCGTCGAAGGGCCGGATCAGCAGCGGGCGTAGCGGGCGCAGCACGAGCGGCATCGTGATGTCGAGCAGCAGCCAGCGGGCGACCTGCGTGACATCGGCCTGCTGCTCGATCGAGTAGTGGATGTGGACGTCGAGCGTCGCCCTCAGCTGACTGACGTCGATCGTGTGGTTGAAATCGAGCGAGCCCGGACGCTGGAATCCGGTGACCTTTCCCCACCAGTCCCGTCCGGAGTCGCCGGTCTTGCCGTCGCGGTAGCGGCTGCCGAGCCGCACCGGGTAGGGCTCGACGTCGGTGGTCGCCCCGAACGCCGCCGAGCCCCCAAGCCAGCGGCCGTAGTTGGGCATGTCGGAGAGCAGCTCGAACACCGCGTCCGCCGGTGCCGCGATCCGGGCGCTGTAGAGCTTGTGCCAGCGTGAGGTGGTCATTAGCGGTCGGTCGAGACGGGCTCAAACGGTCCCGGCAGGCGAGCCTGCCACAGATCGTCACACTCGCGCCCTGGCCCTACCGCCCCGACTCGGCGAGCCTTTCAGCCGCAGCACGGGCCTCGTCGATGTCGGCGTGCGTCGTCAATCGCACGAGGAGGCCATCGGCCGACCAGCAGATGGCCCATCCCTCACGCTGATGGACCGGTCCATCGACGCCGACCGGACGACCCTCTTGGTTGACCTTCGCGAGTACGACCCCATCGTCGAGGATGACGAGCTCCTCGAGTTCCATGCGAAGCTCGGCGAAGGAGCTGAACCAGTCGTCCAGGAAGCCACGAATTGCCGCTCGCCCCTCGTAGCGGTTCCACTCCCGCCCATCGAAGACCGCATCGGGAGCGAAGAAGCTCAGGATCGCGTCGATGTCACGCCGGTTCACGGCCTCGAAGGCGAGACGCGTCAGCTCAAGGAGGTCGGGTGCCGTGGACTCCTCGGGCATCGCCGCGGAAGTATTGCGCCTGACGACGGGGACGTCGGCGTGTCCCTATTCCTCGCAGCCGTCGGAGAGGACGCCATGCGCCCGCGCACCCAGGAGTCCCGCCGGCGGCTGTACCTGATGGCCAGGGTCGTGATCGCGCGTCACTACCGCCAGCCGTTGACGCTGGCACGGGTGGCAAGGGCGCTGTCGAGCTCGCCGCGGCAGATCCAGCGGGCCTTCGAGCAGTTCGGCGGCGCCTCCTTCTCCGAGCAGCTGATGGAACGCCGTCTGTCCGTGGCCGCCGACGTGCTGCTCGAGCAGCGTTCGATCCCGGTGGCCGACGTGGCCCGCCTGGTGGGCTACCGGCAGGGCTCGCACTTCGCGCGGGCGTTTCGCCGCCGCTACGGGGTTTCGCCGGCGGAGTTCCGCGAGCGCAGGCCGGAGGTGTGGCGGGCGGCGGCATGAGTGCGGCGGGCGGCCGTCGTTCGGCGACCGGGTCCACTCCGGGCGGGCGGCTGGTACAACGGACGAGATGAACCCTGACGGCGTCGCCGAGCTCGCCGCCCGCGTGGGCGCGAACGTCGCTCGCGCCGTCACCGTGCAGCCGGTCGTTCTCGAGCAGCTGCTGGTGGCGCTGCTGGCCGGTGGCCACGTGCTGATCGAGGACTACCCGGGCGTCGGCAAGACCGCACTGGCACGTGCGCTCGCGGCGTCGATCGGGTGTGAGTGCTCGCGCATCCAGTGCACCGCCGACCTGCTGCCCTCGGACATCACCGGAGCGAACATCTACAACCAGGCCAGCGGCCAGTTCGAGTTCCGGCCCGGCCCCGTGTTCGCCAACCTCGTGTTCGTCGACGAGGTCAACCGCGCGCCCGCGAAGACCCAGTCGGGCCTGCTCGAGTGCATGCAGGAGCGCCGGGTGACCGTGGACGGCGTCACCCACGAGCTGGCCCAGCCGTTCCTGGTGATCGCGACCCAGAACCCGATCGACTACGAGGGCACCTACCCGCTGCCGGAGGCACAGCTCGACCGCTTCATGGTGCGCCTGGAGCTCGGCTATCCAGAGGCCGAGGCGGAGGCGGGGATGCTCGCCGACCACGCCGCCCGTGACCGCGTACTGGAGCTCGGGTCGGTGTGCGACGTCGAGGACGTGCTCGAGGCCCAGCGCGGCGTCGCGGCAGTGCACGCCAGCGAGGCCGTCTGCCGCTACGTGGTCGCCATCCTCGCCTTCACACGCAACGACCCGCGCGCCGAGATCGGGCCGAGTCCGCGTGGTGGGCTGATGCTGCTGCGGGCCGCGATGGCGCGCGCGGCGCTGCGGGGGCGCGACCACGTGCTGCCCGACGACGTGCAAGACCTCGCGCCGGTCGTCCTCGGGCACCGCCTGCTGCTTGCTCCGGGGGCCGGGGAGACCGACCGTGGGGCGGTGATCGCCGAGGCGCTCAGCCGCGTTCCGGCGCTATGAGGCGTTCGCTCGCCGCGGCCGGACTGGGGGTCGTCTTCTGCCTGCTGGCCGAGCTGCTCGGCGTGCCCGCCTTCCTGGTCCCGGGAGTCGCGCTGGTGGCGCTCGCGCTCGGCGCCCAGACGGCCGTGCGCCTGATGTGCCGGCGCGTGCGGCTGATCCGTGAACCGCTCGCCGTGAGCGCCGAAGAGGGAGCCCGGGTGCGTGTTCACACCCGGCTGCAGGGCCCGCGTGCGCTCAGGCACAGTGGCGAGTTCGCGGCCCTGGCCGACTCCGAGCCGCGGCCGCGACGGCGCCATCAGAACGACACGCACGAGGTCACGGTGCTTGCGCGGCGTCGCGGGCTGCACGAGGTCGGCCCGTCGCTGCTGCGCTTCGGCGACCCCTTCGGCATCTGCGAGCGCACTCTGCTGTCCCAGGCCACGCGCCTGCTCGTGCTGCCGCGCGTGGAGCGGGTCCCGCGCGCCGATCTCGCGCGGCTGGCCGGCGGGTCGACCGCCCGGCGCCCGCTGGCCGCCACAGCCGGTGAGCTGGATGACCTCCGGCGCGCCGATTCCTACGCCAGCGCCGACCGCATCCACTGGCTCACCACCGCCCGCACGGGCACGCTGATGGAGCGGCGCCTGCGCCCGGAATCCGACGCAAGACCGCTGGTGGTGCTCGACGGCCGCGACTGTGCCGGTGAGGATGCGTTCGACGCGGCGGTACGGGCGACGGCCTCGATCTCGCTCGCCCTTGCCCGCTCCGGTGGCTGCACGCTGCTGCTTCCACCCGAGCGCCGAGCCCACAGGCTCGACCGCAGTTTGGCGTCCTGGCCGCGGATCCATCAGCGCCTCGCGCTGATCGAACCCTCCGATGCGCTCGCCTGGGACGCGATCCGCAGCGCCTCGTTCGTGCTGTGGGTCAGTGCGAGCGCCGACGCGCACGCGCTCGCGCACACCGGCGGTGGCGCGTGTTTCGTGATGTCACCCTTCCCGCGCGACCACGCGGACGTCCTCTTCACGGTCACGGGGTGCTCGGTTCAGCGCCTGGACCGGCGCGCGCGGGCGGCCGCCTAGATGAGCACCCGGACCGGCATGCCCGGACGGTCGCACAGATGAGCGCCTGGACCGAGACCCGGGCCGCGCCGGTAGCCGTTCGCGGCGCGCGCGCCGGGCAGCGGCTGGCACCGTTGTGGGTGCGGCTGGTGATCTTCTTCGCCGGTACCACGATGGCGGCGCTCGCCTACGTGCAGCTGCTGCGCGAAGCGCCGGTGGGAGTGGCGGTTGCCGTGGGAGCCGTCGCGACCGCCTGTGGAGCTGCGCTGGCGCTGGGCGCGGTCGGGACGGCGCGCCTGTCCGGGACCCCGCGGCGGACGCGTACGGCGCGTGTCGCCGTGGTGGTGATCGTCACCCTGCTCTCGCTCGAGCTCGGCCTGCTCGTGGTCGGCGTGCCGGTCCACCTGATCGCACCGTGGCGCTGGGGTGCGCTCGCGCAGGAAGTCAACGGCGGCCTCGGGCAGCTCGGCAGCTGGATCTGGCCCTACACGGGCGGCTCGCAGTGGGCGCGCCTGTCGGTGCTGATGCTGCTCGTCCCCGCCACCACCCTGATGGCGCTGCTGTTCTTCTGGCCCGCCCGTGAGGGCGCCGGCGCCCGGCGGCTCGGGGCCCTGGCGATCGCGGTGGCGCTGGCCCTGTCCGGGATGAGCAACACGCGGGGCGGTGGTTGGCGCGAGCAGGGACTGCTGCTGGTGGTGCTGGTGTTCGCCTGGCTGTGGCTCCCGACGCTGCGCAGCTCGCAGCTGGCGCGGGCCGCCTGCTGGACCGCCGCCTGCGCGCTGGCGGCGCTGATCGTGGCGCCGCTGCTGGGAGCCTCACACGGCTGGATCTCCTTCGAGACGGCTCTGGAAGGCGGTCCCAAGCCGGCCCACCTGGGTCAGCCGGTGGCCGCCGCCAACGACTTCAAGGGCACGCAGGCGATGCTCTACGGCCCGATCGAGAAGTCGCGCTCGCAGGAAGCGATGGTGACGGTCCGGGCGAGCCAACCCCCCGGACTGCTGCGCGTCACCTCGCTGGATCGCTTCGACGGGCTGCGCTTCATCCGCACGGATGCACCTCCGGAAACGTCCGCCACCGACATCGCGGCGGGCGCCGCGGCGAGCTGGCACCAGAGCGCGGAGGTCACCGTCGAAGGGCTGCGCTCGAACCTGCTCGTCGGCACCTCCGGCCTCATCACCCGCGTCGCCTGGACCGGCAATCGGGCCCCGCCGATGCGCCGCGCAGCCGACGGCACGCTCTCGCTGGGGTCACCTCCGGCGGCCGGGACGAGCTACACGGTGCTCTCCTACACGCCCAAGCCCACCACGGCCCAGCTGCGCGAGGCGCCGAGCACGGTCCCCGGCTCCTACCTGCCCTACACCGAGTTCGAACTGCCGCCGGCGTCGGCGAGCGCCTTGGCGGCGCCTCAGCTCGCGAGCGAGGCCGCCTCCCCGCCCCGGAACGCACAGCTGGTGCGCGCACCCGCGCTCGCGAACGAAGGAGCGTCCGCCGCGGGCGCCCCGCCGGCGGCGGGTGCCGACTCCTCGGTCGCGCGGCGGATCCTCGCCTCGCCCTACGGGCCGATGTACACGCTCGCCCGGCATCTGGGGGCCGGCGCCGGATCGGGCTACGACGTCGTAGCCCGTATCGAGCGCTACCTGCTCGCGGACTATCACTACGACGAACAGCCCCCGCTGGTGCGCTACCCGCTCGAGGCGTTCCTGTTCGAAAGCAAGCGGGGCTATTGCGAGCAGTTCTCCGGCGCGATGGCCCTGATGCTGCGCATGGACGGCATCCCGGCTCGCGTGGGAGTCGGATTCAAGCCCGTGCTCAGCGGCGCGGCGAAGCCGACCGGCGGGGGCAGCTCGGCGGGCCTGGCGTGGACGGCGCTGCCGCAGAACGCTCACGCCTGGGTCGAAGTCTTCTTCAGCGGCATCGGCTGGGTCCCGTTCGACCCCACCCCGGCCACGGGTCCCGCCGCCCCGGGCGCGGGGAGCGCCGCGTTCGGGCGCTTGGCGCAGGAGGCACTGGGCGCGAACGGCGGCGCTCGCGGGCGCACCTCGAAGGCGACCCTTCCGGCCGGCCGACCGCACCGCGGCGCCCGCGGCGGGGGATCCTCCGGCGCGGCGGACTGGCTGTGGGCGCTGATAGCGCTCGTGCTCGCCGCGGCGCTCGCAGCGTGGCTGTACACGCGTCTCGCCCGAGCTCGCGCCCGTGATCGCGCCGGTGTCGCGGGCGGGCGCAGCGACGAGGCCGCGGTGCGCGAGCTCGAACGGGCGCTGCGCGGACTGGCGTGGCCGCTGCTGCCCGGCATGACGCTGACGGAGGTCGCCGAACGCCTGGAACGGGTCGCGCAGCCGCAGGCCGCGGCCTACGTGAGGAGGTTGCGCGACCGGCGCTTCGGCCGCGCGAGCGCGCTCACCGCCCCCGAGCTCTCGACCGTGCGCGCCGAGCGCCAGGCGCTGCGTCGGGCGCTGGCCCACGGACGAGGTCTGCGGGGCAGGCTGCGGGCGCTGCGCCTGCTGCCCCCAGGCGCGCCCGGCCTGTAGCGGCGGCGCCCCGGTACCAGCCGGAGCCTTACGGGTAGGGCAGCTAGCGTGGGATATGTGCCGAGAGACCGCCTGAGCGGGCTGGAGGGCCCGCCGGACGCAAACCGGGGGGACGCCGAGAGCGCGATGGCGGCCCAGTCGAGGACGCTGCGCAACAGCATCATCAGCCTGGCCGTGTTCTTCGCGCTGACGGTTGGGCTGCTGCTCGCGGTTCCCGGCCTGCGCACGGCGGGGGAGAAGATCACCGACGCGAACCTCGGCTGGATCTTCGCGGGAATCGTGCTCGAGCTGCTCTCCTGCGCCAGCTACGTGATGCTGTTCGACCTCGTGTTCGGGTCGCTGGCGCGGTCGCTGACCTCCGCGCCTGTCGCTGGCCGAGCTGGCGGTCAACTCCGTGGTGTCTGTCAGCGGTCTGGCCGGGATTGCGCTCGGCGCCTGGGTGCTGCGCACGCGGGGCTTCGCGGTCGAGCGGATCGCCAGGCGATCGGTGCTGATCTTCGTGCTCACCAGCGCGGTCAACGTGGGGGCCGTGGCGATCATCGGGACGCTGATGTGGCTGGGGATCGTGCCCGGCTCGCAGGATCCGCTGCTGACGGTGCTGCCGGCGGCCGCGGCCGTGCTGATGATCGCGGTCACGCTCGGGCTCGCCAAGCGTGCCCGGCGGGCGGCGGCGGCCCGCAAGGACGACAGTGGCCGAGCCGTGGTGGCGTTGAGCGCCATCGGAGGAGGAGTGGGGGATGCGCTGACGCTGATCCGCCGGCGCGACCCGAAGCTCTCCGGGGCGGTCGGGTACTGGCTGTTCGACAACCTCGTGCTGCTGGCGGCGCTGGCGGCGTTCGGCGCGAGGCCGACCTTCTGGGTCGTGGCGATGGCCTACCTCGTGGGCATGCTGGCCAACTCGCTGCCGATCCCGGGCGGCTTCGTGGCGGTGGAAGGAGGCCTGGTGGGGATGCTGTTGCTGTTCGGCGTGCGTCCGGCGTCGGTGGCGATCGCCGCCGTGGTGGTCTACCGGGCGATCTCGCTGTGGCTGCCGGCCCTGATCGGAACAGTGGCGTTCGTCAGCCTGCGCCGTGAGATCGTGGCCCCGGCCGTGGCTGGAGCCGCGGCCGGCTACGGCGAGGTCGATCCCGACCGCTTGATCGATTCCTGAAATTCGTCCTCTTTGAGGGTCTTCTCACAGACGCGGTGGGGCAGGTTCGCCAGCACCCTCGACTCTTCGAGCCCGACCGGCCCGTACACGCCGGGGCAGTACACCGGCAGTGGCAGGCTGCCCTTGTTGGAGCCGGGGGCGTTGATCGGATACAGCTGCTGGCTGCCGCGGATGGCGTGTTCGAAGGTGTCCGAGAAGACGTCGATGGCGACGTGGCCGGAGTACAACTCGATGCTGCGACCGCCGTCGTAGACGACCGCCGGGACGCCGCGGATCAGCACGTTGCGCTGCCCGCCGAGGGCCTGGTTGGAGTGGCGGTGGTAGACGACCGTGGTCACCTGCAGGGGCAGCCGGCAGCTGCCGCCGCCGAAGATGCCTTTGCTCTGGACGCAGTTGCCGTAGTAGACGCTGTCCCCGACCGAGCTGATGTAGCCCGAGAGGCCGTCGACGGCGCTCAGGGGCAGGCCGCCGAAGTTCGGGCCGACCCAGTAGATGCGGTAGAAGGGAAACGTCTCGGCGGAGACCAGTTCATAGCCGTGGACCTGGGCGGGACGGCTGGTGCCGCAGCCCGCGAGGGCGAGCACGGCGAGCAGGACCGGCGCCCAACGACGGGCTTTTCCGGCCACGCGACGGCGGCCGGCGGGCGATCCGTTGTTCATCACCGTCATTATCCAGGGCCGTGCCGCGCGGCAGCACAGCTACTTCCGGCTCCCCCACCGGTTTAAGCAGACACGTATCCGCCATACCGGCGGAGGTGCCGAGGTCCGGTGGGGTAGCACACCGGACCTCGGGTAATTCTTCTCTCGTGCAGCCCCAACGCGCCGAACCAACGACGACGGGGCTGACGCTCCAGGCCGCGGCGGCGGCCCCCGCCGCGGCGGGGGCCGTGGGGACCGCCGGCACGGTCCCCGGTGGCGGCCTCGGGGCCGCCCCGCTCCCCGCGCCCGTCGGGTGGCCGGTGCGGGCACCTCTGCCGGCGGGCCCCGGTGTCAGCCAGCGCCGGCGACGGGAACGTGACGCCGGCGAGGCCGCCGGGGCGTCGATCCCCGGTGCGCTCGCCGCCGTTGCGCTGCTGGCGCTGCTGACGGCGATCTGGCTGATCGTCGACCCTCGGACACCGGACATGGCGGCGGCCAGCTACCGGGTCAGCCTGTTCGCCAGCCACGGGTTCAGCGTGCTCGACGCGAACTGGTACGGCGGCCACGACCTCCCCGGCTACAGCCTGCTGTTCCCGCCGCTCGGGACCCTGCTGGGACTGAAGGCGGTTGCGGCCCTGTCGGTGATCGCCTCGAGCGTGCTGTTCGCCCGCCTGGCGAGATCCCTGTACGGCAGCGCGGCCGCGTGGGGTACGGCGCTGTTCGTACTGGCGGCCATCGGCGACGTGTGGCTGGGCCGGGTCGCGTTCGCCTTCGGCGTGCCGTTCGCGATCGCCGCGGCGCTGGCGCTGAGGCAGGGACACCCGATCCTGGGGGCGGTGCTGGCGCTGCTGTCGGCGGCGGCCAGCCCGGTGGCGGGCGCGCTGCTCGGCCTGCTGGGGCTGTCGGTGGCGATCCACCAGCGCTCGGCTCGGCCCCTGCTGGTGCTGGCGCTACCGCCGGCGCTGCTCGTGGGTGCGCTGGCGGTGTTGTTCCCCGAAGGCGGCTATGAGCCCTACCCGCTGCTCTCCTTCCTGGCCACGGCGGTGGTGGTGATCGCCTTCCTGGTGGCGCTGCCCAAGCAATCGCGAGCGCTGAGGGTCGGCGGTCTGGTGTACCTGGCGGCGTGTGTGGGGTGCCTGCTCGTGCACTCCCCGATGGGCAGCAACATCGAGCGCTACGCCGTCCTGCTGGCAGGCCCGCTGCTTTTGTGTGAGTGCATGGTCGAGCGCGAGCGGGGCCTCGGAAGACCGGGGTGGGGGAGGCGCGCGGCGCTCACGCCCGCCGCCGGAGTGGCCTTGACGGCGATCGGGGTGTTCGTGGTCTGGGGGCCCGTGCGGGAGACCCTGGCCGTGGCCGGCAGCGAGGCGACCAGCCCCTCCTACTACGCGCCGGTCACACGCTTCTTGGAGCGCCACAGCGCCGGCGAAGCGATCCGGGTGGAGGTGCCGCTGACGAGGACCCACTGGGAGACGGCGCTGCTGGCCAACAACGTGTCGCTGGCCCGCGGCTGGGACAAGCAGCTGGACGAGCGCTTTGACTCGGTGCTGCTGAACGAAGGCCTCACGGCGGGCGCCTACGAGGCCTGGCTGCACCGCGAGGGGGTCGCTTACGTAGCGCTGCCCGACGTGCGTCCCGACCCCTCCAGCGAACAGGAGGCGAAGCTGATCGAGAGGGGCCTTCCGTACCTGCAGAAGGTGTACTCGAACGCCCACTGGCGGGTCTTCCGGGTGCGGGGAGCGACGCCGCTGGCCTCCGGTCCGGGACGGCTGACGAGGCTGGCCTACGACTCCTTCAAGCTCCACGCCCGTCACGCGGGAAGCTTCCTGGTGCGGGTCCACTACTCCCCCTACTGGGGGCTCAGGAACGGGACGGGGTGCGTGGCGCCCGGTCCGGGGGCTGGACACGGGTCACCCTGAACGGACCCGGGAGCGCGGTCGTGGAAGCGAGCTTCTCGCTCACGCGCGCGCTCGAAGGCGGCGCGGCCTGCACCAGCGGGGCCGCTTCCTAGCGCTTCTTGGTGCTCTTGGCGGTGGTCGTGGCCGGCTTGGCCGCCGAGGTGGCCTCAGCCAGCGGTTCCATCCCGAACAGCCCCGAGTAGCCGGTGATATAGACGTTGTGGCCGTCGCTGACGGCCGGGTCGAAGGCCCCGGTGTCCATTTCAAAGAGCTTGTGGCCGGTGGAGATGCCGAGGCCGTAGATGCGTCGCTGGCCCAGGTCGGCCAGGTAGACGGTGCGGCCGATGACGGTGGCCGAGCCCGAGATCTTGCCTCCGGCGGGAAAGCGCCAGGCGATCTTGCCGGTGCGGGCGTTGATGGCGTAGAAGATGCCGTCGTAGGAGCCGAAGTAGACGGTCGGACCGAGGCCGGGGGCGTTGGTGACGGCCGGGGAGGCGTACACATAGGCGCCGGTCTGTACGGCCCAGTCGAGCTTTCCGGTGTCGGCGTCGTAGGCGTACATGCGTCCGTCGGTGTTGCCGAGGAACACGCGCCCGTAGACGACCGCGGCGGTGGAGTAGAAGGTTCCGCTGCCCAGCAGAGCCCCCCCGGAGCCGCTGCGCCACAGCAGACGGCCGTCGGACTCGGAGATCGCCTGGACGTTGCCGCCGTAGTCGCCGAAGTACAGGACGCCGCCGGAAAGGCTCGGGCTGGCCTTCACCGAGCCCCCCGCGTGGTAGGTCCAGATGACTCTGCCGGTGCGGTCGTCGAGCGCGTACACGGTGCCGTTCTGGGAGCCGAAGAAGAGGCGGCCGTGGTCCAGCAGGGGTGAGGACTCGCTGGCGCTCGGCAACCTCCTCGACCAGCGGATGGCGCCCGTCTGGGCGCTGACCGCGACCACCCGGCCGGGAGCGCCGGAGCGACCGCCGTTCAGGAGCGTGACGTAGACGGTGTTCGATGTGACGGCGGGGGTCGAGGCCGACAGCTCGCCGAGCCGGTGGCTCCATACGGTGTGACCGGTGTTCTTGTCGACCGCGACCAGTTCCGCGGTGTCGGCCAGCTGGAAGATGCGGTCGCCGTAGATCACCGGCGGGAACTCGAGTAGGGCCCCGGCGTTGTGGACCCACAGCTTCTTGAACGGCGGGCGCACGGTTTCCGGGGCCGGGAAGAAGCGGGTGTGGTTCTGGGTGTAGCCGTAGAAGGGCCAGGAGAACGGTTCCGGCCCCTTCTTCAAGGTGGGGGTGGGCTGGGCCACGAAGGGGGCGTGGGGGTGGTAGATGCTGCCGGTGCGGTCGTGTTTGTAGATCACGACACCGACCCCGAACGCGATCGCCAGGCCCGCGATCGCCAGCACGATTGCGCGCCCTCTCCGCAGGCGTACGCGTTTGTGTGGCGGCCGTCCGCTCACGGCACCGCCTCCGGTGGCCTCAAGCGGCGAGCTTGCGAGGAGGCCGTTCGCGGTCGGCGGAGGCCAGTGTGCCCTGGGCCGGCCGGGGCGCCGTGGATCGCGCTGCTGTGGTTCGCGGAGTGGGGATCCCGGGAGCCGTCGGAACGGCCGTGTTCGTGCGGGCGGCCGCGCCCGTCCGGCGCGCGGAGCGGACGCTCGCACGGCTGGTGCGGATGCTGGACACGCGGGTCAGGGGCAACCGGACGCCGCGGGCCAGGAGCTGCACGAATGCAACCCCGACGAGCCAGAGCGACGCCACCAGCAGGGGCGGCAGGGTGAGGCCCGCGACGATCGCGAGGATCGTATGGGGGGCTGTGAGCGACCAGTGCCACAGCAACAGATCCCCGAGGGTCAGTGCCGGGACGGTGACCAGCGGCCGGCGGGACACGACCACACCGTAAACGGCGGGCAAGACGGACAGCAGGGAGAACCGCCGGCGGCGAGGGAGCGCGGTGGGGACCATATGATCGGCGCCGGATGAACAGAGTTTCCAGCCCCTCGGAGATCTTCGCGCCGGGCCTGCTGGACGGACGGGTGGCGCTGGTCACGGGGGGCGGGACGGGCCTCGGCAAGGCTACCGCCCTGGAGCTGAGTCGCTGCGGGGCGAAGGTCACGATCACCGGACGCCGGGAGGAGGTCCTGCGCGAAGCGGCCGAGGAGTGTTCGCGGGAGGCCGGCCCGGTGGCGGCGATCGCCGCAGATGTGCGCGAGCCCGACCAGGCCGCAGACCTGATCTCCTCGCTGTTGGAGGCGCACGGCCGCTTGGACCTGCTCGTCAACAACGCCGGGGGACAGTTCTTCAGCCCGGCGGAGCTGATCGCCTCGAAGGGATGGCAGGCGGTGTGGCGGCTGAACGTGGAAGGGATGCTCAACATGTCCGAACGGGCACACGAGCTGGCGTTCTCGGAGGGGAGAGGGGGGACGATCGTGAACGTCACGCTGTCCCCCCACCACGGGATGCCGGGGATGGCCCACTCGGGCGCAGCGCGAGCGACGGTGGAGGCGCTCACCAGGGAGCTGGCCGAGCGTTGGGCCTCCGACGGCGTGGCCGTCTCGGCGGTGGCGGCGGGGGTGTTCGAAACCGAGGTGCTGGCCAAGTACCCCGAGCAGGTGAGGTCGGGTATGTCCGGCACCGTGCCCCTGCAACGGCTCGGGACGGTCGAGGAGCACGCCTGGCTGGTGACGCTGCTCGCCTCGCCACTGGGGCGGGGCTTCAGCGGCTCGACGATCACCCTCGACGGAGCCCGGGACAACTGGTGGGGCGCCTGGCCGCCCCCGGGCCTCGCCGATGACACCGGGACCGTGCCCGTGGAGGAGCGCAAACAGCGCTGAAGGCGGCCGGCCCGGGCCCGTCGCGTGCGCGGACGGCGCGTTGCCCGACGGAGTAGCCTCCGGGCGATGGCACTGTCAGACGAGCGCTACATGGCGCTGACGACCTTCCGCCGGGACGGCACCCCGGTGTCCACGCCCGTATGGGTGACCCCGTATGGGCAGGACAGTGTGGCCTTCTGGACGAGCTCGGGCTCGGGCAAGGCTAAGCGCCTCGCCCACACCCAGCGGGTGATCGTCCAGCCGTCAGACGCCCGCGGCAGGCCGAAGTCCGGCACCGAGCCGATCCAGGCGACCGCCCGCCTCGTGGACGGCGATGAGCTCGAGCAGATCAGCCGCGAGGTCAAGGCCAAGTACGGTTTTCAGACCAGGATCACCAAACTCCTGGGCACGCTCGGGGGGATCGTGAAACGCAACCGCATCCCTTACGGGGACCGGGGCGTGGTGGTCACGCTCGATGTATCGCCGGCCCCCGGCGGTCCCGCGGGCGCGTAGCGGGTCGCACCTCCCGGGCCCGTCCGAGGTGGCCGGCGCCCCTCGCCTACCCAGTTGGGCCAGGTGCGTAACATGGGGGCCGCGGCGGCCGGCCGGCCGTCCACAGCCACGGGGAGTGGCGCAGTCTGGTAGCGCACCCGGCTGGGGGCCGGGCGGTCGCAGGTTCAAATCCTGTCTCCCCGATTGAAAAAGGCCTGCAAAGGGTGTTCTTCTTGACGCCCGGATCGGCGTATCCCTGGGCCGGGCGGTCGCTGGTTGATCCAGGTCCTCGTCGCCTCGAAGAAGCGCCTGCTAGTCGACTGACTCTGGCGGCTGGGGTTACGCGGCACACTGGCCGTTGGGGAACAAATTGGGGGCAAACTCGTGCCGGAAGGATGCTTGAGCGGTCTCGGAGTGGAGGATGCCCCGGGGCAAACGTAGTCGCGATTCCCCCGCGCACTTCGAAAAGACGCCCATTTCAAGCGGGGACTGCGCTGCTGCTTTCGCGTAACCAAGAAGCCGCGGGGATGCGTCGGCGTCACGTGCCGGCGGCGGAGCCTGTTTCGACCAGCGATGCCGCACGAGGCTCGTAGACCCCATAGCCGTGTTGGCGGCACAGCTCGAGGGCACGAGCGGCATGCTCGCTTGCCGTGGTCGGGTCGCCGCGGTCGATGAGCGCTTCGGCCCAGCCGAGACGAGCCCGAGCCGCCCACAGTGGCATGTCGTTGGCTTCGTGGAATTGGCAGGCGACGGCGAGATGGGCGTCAGCCTGTTGATGGCGGCCCAGTACCCCGGCGAGCAGGCCCAGGGCCGTCCGTGCATGCCCGTACCCGGTGACGCTGTTCCACACGATCTTGTCAGCGCAGGGCTCGATCAACTCGTACAAAATCGAGGAGGGGCCTGCGCTTGACGTCATCGCTGCTGCGCACCCGTAGCTGTGCAGCGTTGCCAGCCTGGCCGGGCCGGCGATGACGTGCTGAAAGCCGTCCCTCGCCGACTCGGCCAGCAGCGCCGCGGCCTCGTCGCGGCGCTCGAGCCAGCACAGCCACTCGGCCAGCGCAGCCCGCCAGGCCGCTATCGCGGGGTACGTCTTGACGCTCTGTTCGAGCATCTCGATCACCTCCGGCGCGCGACCTTCATAGAACCGGATAGCTGCCAGTTGGCCGCCGTAGACGAGCACCGCGTCCGCCTGTCCGGCCTCCTGACCGATCTGAAACGCGCCCTCCGCCATAGGCCCACCGAGCCCGAGGCCGCCACGCATCGTCTCCCAGGCGGTGGCTGAGAATGCGTCGATCCATTCCAGGAGCGGTTGCTGTAGTTCCTTTGCGATGAGTCGCTTTTGCTCGCGCGCGGTTTGCGCTCGCGCGAAGTCTCCGGTTTCGATCTGAACGTTGTGCTCTATCTCGTGGGACCAGAAGCGAAGCGCCGGATCGCCCAGCGTCGCGGCGATCCTCAAGAGCTCCTCCGAAAGCGCCGCCCGCTGCTCCGAGGTCTCGGCAGTCCAGAGTCCGAAGGAGGCATGCTGAAGAACCTCCGCCAGCGTGCGTTCGTCGTGGGCCTCGCGCGCGAGCGCGATTGCTTGGTCGACGAGCGCTCTCCGCTGCGTGAAGTCAGGCCCCCAGGTCAGTTCCACCGCCTTCAATGCGAGCAGGCGCGCGCGGCGCGCCGGATTTGAAGGATTGTCAAGTTCGATCGCGCGCTCGATTGCCCCAAGCCGCTCGTCATCGAGCTCTCCGATCACGCTCTGTAGGACCCGGCTGTTCGCCAACGCCGCTCGGGCGGCAAGCTCGGCATCCCCGAGCTCGGAGGCGATCCGGCCGGCGTGAAGCAGCGTTTCGCGGTGAGCCGGATCGCCGGTCTGGCGCTGAGCCTCGCCGAGCCCGATGAGCGCTTCGCAACGCTCACGGCTTTCGCCCTCGCTGAGGAGCTCCACGGCGTCGTCGAAGAACTTCAAGGCCTCTGCGGGCGCGAGCGTCTCAAGGGCATGCTGTCCGGCTTTGGAGGCGTAGTTGGCAGCCTTCGCCTTCTCGATCGACACCGCGGCCAGCCGCCAGTGCAGCGCGAACTCCGCGAGATGCTCCGATGGGTCGGGTCCGTAGAGCGCCTCCAGCGCCTGCGCCACGCGCTGATGCATGCGCGCCCTGCGCGTGGCTCCGAGCCCGTCGTAGAGGGTCTGGTTGACGAGCGCGTGGGCGAAGCGAAACCGACCTACCTTCTCTGAGGATTCGGCGAGTAGTGAGGCGGCCACCGCCGCCTCCAGGTGATCCAGCAGCTGCCCCTCGTCCATCTCGACCACTGCCGAGAGCAGCTCCAGGTCGAACTCGCGACCGATCACCGCCGCGAGCCGCAGCACCTCCAGCGACTGCTCGCCGAGGCGCTCGACACGGCGCTCTATCACCTCGCGCACGCTCTCGGGCAGCCTGATCCCGGCCCTGGTATCGAGGCTCCACCTTTGGGCGTCCTCGTCGAACACGAGTCGCGCCGGACTCGGACAGACCTCGCAGGATCTCCCCCACGAAGAACGGGTTACCGTCGGTCTCGGCCGCGATCTGGCCGGCGAGCCCGACCCCGTCTGGTTCCAGCTCGTGCCCCGCTACCGCGCTCATGATCTCGGCCACCTCGTCCGCGCCGAGGCCGTGCAGCGCGAGGCGCTGCACGCCCTGCAGCGAGCGCAGGTCCGCCAGCACCGCCGTGAGGGGATGGTCCTTGCCGAGATCCGAGTCCCGGTAGGTGATGATCACCTCCAGCGCAACTTGCTCGGTGGAGCGCAGCAGGTGCTTCAAGAGCGCCAGCGACTGCGCGTCAGCCCAGTGCAGGTCATCGAGCACCACACACACCGGGACGCTCCCGGCGACTTCTGCCAGTAGACCGGCGACGGCCTTGAACAGCAGGTAGCGCTCGGTCTCCGGGTCAGAGGACTGCGGCGCCGGAACCTCGTAGCCGCGTGAGTCGAGGTTGCGAGCAACGCGTGAGAGCTCTCCGCCGTGACGCTCGAGGTGCGCCGGCGATCAGCTCCTCGGGCGCGTGCTCCACGAGCTGCGAGCAGACCCCGATCCAGGGCTCGTAGGGCACCGCGAGCTCCTCGGTGCATGCGCCCCATGCGACGGCGAATCCCTCGGCGTGGGCGTTGTGGGCGGCATAGCTGGCGAGCCGCGTCTTGCCGATCCCCGGCTCTCCGCTCAACAAGCACCACCTGGCGCTGCCGCGCGCGCGCGAGCTTCATCGCTTCCTCGAGCGCCGCCCGCTCCTCCACCCGCCCGACGTACTTGACCGGCGGAACCGACCGCAGCAATGCGGGCAAAGGCCACCGACCCGCCGGCTCGCCGACTTCCTGTGCGAGCGGCTCCCAGGACACGGAGAACGCCTCCACCGGGTCGGGGAACCCCTTCAGCTCAAGCTCACCGACCGAGGAGAACTCGACGCCCTCACACCGCCCCGCGAGCGCCTTGCCCATCCCCGAGATCAGGATCCCGTCCGCCGGCGCCTCTGCGCACAGACGCGCTGCTTCGATCGAGGGCGCCCCGAAATAGTCCCCGTCCTTGACCGTCGACTCCCCCGCTGCCAGCCCGATCCGCACGTGCAGTGCCTGCTCGGCGTCGCGGTAGCGGCGCTCGAAGAGCTGCTGCATCGCCACCGCACACTGCACCGCCGCCGAAGCCGAGGAGAACGCGACCATCAGCCCGTCCCCGGTGTTCTTCACCTCCCTGCCCGCCGGAGGAGGCGATCGCGTCGCGCAGCAGCTCGAAGTGCTCTTCGCGCAGCTCATCGGCCCGAACGGGACCCACCGAGTTCGCAAGGCGCGTCGAGCCGACCAGATCGGTCAGCAGGATCGTCGCAAGCTCAACCGACTCCGCCACCAGCAACCCCCATCCACTTGGTCAGCCGGCCAGAACGTACCATCGTGAACGATCGAAGGCAGAAGGGCGAGCGACCCGTGTCAGGCGCCGGTATTGCGCGCAGCGGTCTCGACGAGCTCCGCTGCGCGCTCCTCGATGGCGCGGTACCCATGCTTGCGTGATGTTTCCAATGCCCGGGTTGCGTGCTCCTGTGCGAGGGCAGCATCGCCACGCGCCGCGAGCGCCTCAGCCCACCCGATCTCACCGCGCGCGAGCCATAGCGGCACGCCGTTCTGTTCATGGAACCGAGCCGCTGAAGCGAGATGCGAGTCGGCCTCGGCATGTCTGCCGAGCACGCCGGAGAGAAATCCGAGCCACATTCGCGTGTGCCCATAGGTGACGACCGTGTTCCACACAAACTGGTCCTCGTACGGCTCCATGAGCTCGTACAAGCTCGCCGCCGCGCCCTCGTGGCCGACCATCGCTGCGGCGTCGGCGTAGCTGGCGAGCGCGCCGAGCTTCGCGGGTCCGGGCCGGACGTGTTCGAAGCGGTCGCGTGCCGCGTCCTCGATGATGGCCCGCGCGTCCTCGACCCGATCGAGCCAGCACAGCTGCGCCGCCAGGGCGGCCCGCCACGCCGCCATCGTCGGCTGCGCCTCGACGCTCTGTTCGAGCAACTCGATGATCTCCGATGCGCGCCCTTCATAGAGCCGGATCACGAAGAGCTGACCCCCATAAACGACGGCCGCGTCGGACTCGCCCGCCTCGACGCCAATTTGATATGCGCGTTCGGCCAAATGCTCGCCCTCGCTGAGGTTCCCGCTCATCATCGCCCAGGCAGCGCCTGGCCACGCGCCGATCCATTTCAGGGTCGGCTGGCCGAGCTCGTCCGCGAGAACCTCCATCTGGCCGAGGGCCGCGCGCGCGCGGGAAAAATCAGCTCCTTCGACCCCGATATTCAGCTCCAGGTACTGCGCCCAGAAGAGCATTGCGGGATCGCCGACACTGCTCGCGCACTCCGCGAACTCCTCGGCAAGGCTCGTGCGCTGCCTGAGCGACTCCGCCGACCAGACGGCAATGGACCCTCGCTGCAACACCTCGGCCAGCGCCCGCTCATCGCCGGCCTCGCGTGCGAGAAGGATCGCTTCATCGGTCAGCGGGAGTCGCCGCGCGAAGTCCGGGCCGTACAACAGTTCGACACCCTGCAGTGCGAGAAGTCGAGCATGACGAGCCGGGTCCGGCGGGTCGTCGAGCTCCAGTGCGCGTTCGATTGCGGCGAGGCGCTCGTCGTCCAACTGGCCGATAACGCTCTGGAGGATTCTGCTGTTCGCCAGCGCGGACTGGGCGGCGAGCTCGGCGTCCCGAAGCGCGTAGGCGATGCGAGAGGCCTCCAGCAGGGTCTCTCGGTGGGCTGGGAGGCCCGTCTGGCGCTGCGCCTCGCCGAGACCGATGAGTGCTTCGCAGCGCTCGCGACCAGCATTACCGACGCTCAGCTCGAGGGCGTCGCTGAACAGCTTGACCGCCTCCGTCGGGGCCAGGTTCGCCAGTGCGCGCTGCCCCGCCTTGAGGGCGTACCCGGCCGCCTTGACTTGGTCGACGGACACGGCCGCCAGCCGCCAGTGCAGCGCAAGCTCAGCGAGGTGCTCTCCGGGATCGTCGCCATAGAGCTCCTCCAGGGCCGCAGCGACGCGGTGATGCATCCGCGCTCGGCGGGTCGCTCCGAGTCCCTCATACAGCGTCTGGTTGATGAGCGCATGCACGAAACGGAAACGTCCAACCTGCTCGGTGGATTCGGCGAGGACGGAGCCCTCCACAGCGGCCTCCAGCCTGTCGAGTAGCTCGCTCTCCTCGACAGCAGCGGTCGTTGCGAGCAGCTCGAGGTCGAACGAGCGCCCGATCACAGCCCCCAGACGGAGCGCTTCGAGCGACTCGGGCCCGAGCCGCTCCACCCGGCGCTCGATCACCTCGCGGACGCTCTCCGGAAGCGCGATGCCCGCGGACCGGTCGACACCCCAGCGCCCGCTCGCCTCGTCGAAGACAAGGCCGCCGGACTCCGACAGCCCACGAAGGATCTCTCCGACGAAGAAGGGATTGCCGGCGGTCTCGGCAGCGATCTGAGCAGCCAGGTCCACGCCGTCCTCATCGAGCTCGTGCCCGGCGATGGCCGCCATGATCTCCGCCACCTCGTCTACGTCGAGGCCATTGAGCGCGATCCGGTGTACGCCGTTGAGCGAACGCAGGTCGGCCAGCACGTTGGTGAGCGGATGATCCTTGCCGAGGTCGGAGTCGCGATAGGTGGCCATCACCTGAAGCGACCCTCCCTCGATTGTGCGCAGCAGGTGCTTCAGCAACACGAGCGACTGCGCGTCGGCCCAGTGCAGGTCGTCGAGGACCACACACAACGGCACGGCGTCTGCCACTTCGCCCAGCAGGCCGGCCACCGCGGAGAACAGCAGGTAGCGCTCGGTGTCGGGATCCGATGACTGGGGCGGCGGAAGGTCGGCAACGCGCCCACCCAAGTGACGCCCCAGGCGCGCGAGCTCACCCCGGTGACGCCTGACATGCTCCTCCAACAGCACGGCGGGAGCGCTCTCGACGATCTGCGAGCAGACGTCGATCCATGGCTCGTAGGGCACTGCGAGCTCCTCGGTGCACGCACCCCACGCAACGGCGAACCCGTTCGCGTGAGCGTCATGGGCGGCGTAGCTGGCGAGCCGTGTCTTGCCGATCCCCGGCTCCCCACTCAACAACACAACCTGGCGCTGCCCTGTGAGCGCGATCTTCATGGCCTCCTCCAGCGCGGCCTGCTCCTCCACCCGTCCTACGTACTTCACAGGCGGGACCGACCGCAGTAGCGCGGGCAAGGGCCAGCGACCTGCCGGCTCGCCCGCTTCCTGCGCCAGCGGATCCCAGGAGACGGAGAACGCCTCCACCGGGTCGGGGAATCCCTTCAGCTCCAGCTCACCCACCGAGGAGAACTCGACCCCCTCACAACGCCCCGCGAGCGCCTTCCCCATCCCCGCGATCAGAATCCCGTCTGCCGGCGCCTGCGCGCAGAGGCGCGCCGCTTCGATCGAAGGGGCGCCGAAATAGTCGCCGTCCTTGACCGTCGACTCGCCCGCCGCCAGCCCGATCCGCACGTGCAACGCCTGCTCGGCGTCGCGGTAGCGGCGCTCGAACAGCTGCTGCATCGCCACCGCACACTGCACGGCCGCAGAGGCCGAGCTGAACGCGACCATCAGACCGTCCCCGGTGTTCTTGACCTCCCGGCCGCCAGAGGACGCGATCGCGTCGCGCAGCAGCTCGAAGTGCTCCTCGCGCAACTCATCAGCCCGGACAGGTCCAACCGAGTTCGCAAGCCGAGTCGAGCCGACCAGATCGGTCAGCAGGATCGTCGCAAGCTCAACCGACTCCGCCACCAGCAACCCCCGTGTACTTGGCCAGCTAGTCAGAACCTACCAGTCCGCGTGGGACAGCATCCGTGGAATGCCGCTACTGCTTTCGCGCGAAAGCAGGCGCGACCCCGCTGATTACCCGGCCGAACACCCGTTCGCGGAACAATCTGGGGAACAAACTGAGCGAAACCGAGCCCAACTCGGCCAAGTCGAGGCCACGGAGCGCTGGCTCAAGCAACTGAGCGGCCTCAGACCCGACGCGCTGGGGGCCGGGCGGTCGCAGGTTCAATCCTGTCTCCCCGATCGAGAAATACCTGCAAATCAGGCTCTTTTTCTAGTGCCACAATGCGGCGCGGCGGCGCCGGGCAGGGCAAGGCGAGCGCAAATGGGGTCCTGGCTCGGATGCTCGCTATCACGCGCTGAGCCGTTGTTCATGACCTCCCGCGCGACGTCGAGGGCTTGCATCGTGGCCGACTCGGCCGCGAGTTGCCGGCATACCGGGCTCAGGTGGAGGGGTGCGTCTCCGTGCCGGACTCGCCGAGGTAGTCAGACTCGAGGACGACGTCCTTGAGCAGCGACTGGTACTCAACGTGCGCGTGATGCTCGGTCGTACGCCACGTCCTTCCCTCCTCGGCTCGGAGGTGGTCGCGGTAGCCGGGCGCTCCCGGCACCTTGATGTTGTCGGCGACCACCGTCGAGCCGGGGTGAAGCCAGCGGGCGCCCAGGATGCGCTCGAGATCGGGCAGGTAAGCGTTCTTGTCGTGATCGATGAACACAAAATCGATCGCGTCGTCGCCCAACCCGAACTCGTGGCGCAACCGCTCGATCGTGCCCCCGCCGTCGCCGAGACTGCCGACGATCACCGTCAGCCGTTCCGCGACGCCCGCATGGGCCCAGATGCGACGTGCGATCTCGGCGTTCGCCGAGTTGTACTCGACTGAGATCAGCCGGGCCGACGTCGGCATTACCCTGGCCATTCGCAACGCGCTGTAGCCGCAGTAGGTGCCGAGCTCGAGCAGCAACGACGGCGAGACGCGCTGCACGGCCCGATCGAGGATCTCCCCCTTCTCATCACCGATGTTGATCATCACGCTGCGCGTGAGGCAGAAGTCGTCGATGACGCGAATGGCGTCGTCGAGGTCGCCGGCGCGGGCCGTGGCGAGCACGTGTTCGGCGAGTGCCTCCTCGCGACCGTCACCAACCTGCCATTCCCGTGTGAGCCGGGGCATTCCGATGAGTAGACGGAGAGCCGACCAGCGCAGGAACGGCAGACGCCTTCCACCGATCTCCAGAACCCGCCTCACCGGTCGCCATCTTGCCATGCGGGCGTGTGACTCCCCCCGAGCATGCTCGGAGGCCGTTTCTGGCTCGGCCGCCATCGAGACCCCATTCAGGTCGGGGACTACCTTTAGGGGCGGGCACTTCACGGCGAGTGCTCGTGCGTACCACTGGAAGGCTGTAATGGCAGCGACAGGCCGGTCGGGAGATCTCTAGCTCGCGACGCGGCACTTCTCTGGGTGGTACATGTGCGTCCTGCAATCCCGCGTCTTGTAGTGCGGCGATTTGGTGAGCGGCGCCGGGGCTACCCGAAGCTCGGAAGCTCGCGCCCGAGCCAGCCGCGGTAGAAGCCGTTGATGTCCGGCAGGAAGTCGTGTACCACCGGGTAGCCGGGAGGGATCGCTTCGACCTCCAGCTGGCGGGCGCACGACGGGCAGTAGTACTCGCGGATCTCCTGTAGCAACGGGTCGGGGCCCCCCATCTTGGGGTAGATCTCGAGCATGTCCTGTTCGCTGTCCCGCACGTACACGACTGCCTCCATCTTCCAGTTCCGGTTGTGGCCGCAGAAGTCCTGTCCACAGTCGCACCGATAGACCATCTCACCGTCGCTGCGGCGCTTGACGATGTTGAGGCCCTCGCCGGCGGGCAGCACGATCGGGTCCTCGTAGCCGACGCCGCGCTGGAGGACCGAGAGCCACTTCTCGAATCGGTCTGCGTCCTTGTAGGAGGATTGGATCTCCTTCACCTCCCGCCGCGTGAGTCGCTCCTCGACCAGCGCCTGCAACGTCTCCTCGTCGAGCGACCCTCCCGTTGCGGCGGGCACGCCCTCGCGAGCGCCGTGCGGGTGGGACTGTGCGAGGAAGGCGTCCGCGGACTCGTCGGGACCGGTGCGACCCGGCTGGGCGCGGGGCACTACGACCGTGGGCGTGACGACGTCGAAGTCGAAGTCCTCGGGCAGGTCCCAGAAGCCTCGATACTCGGCTGCCCATCTCGGGGACAGGCGCATCGACTCGGCGAGCATCTCCTTGATCGGCAGCGAGATGTCCTGGGCGAGGATCCGCTCGCGCTCGGCGGAGACCCAATCGCGCACCGGGATTGCTCGCTGCAGGCGTCGGCGGCGGTAAGCATCCCGATCTGAAACGCCGTACACCGACTCGGCGAAGCGCGCCAGGAGGTGTCCCTCGCGAATATCACGCTCCACCGTCTCCACGGGTCTCAGGAGCGGGTCACCCAGGCCCGCGCCGCCCTTCATCACGGACAGGTACAGGTCGCCGTTGGCGAACGGCGACAGCAGCGTCATGCCGTCGTTCTTGTATTCGCGCGCGCTGCCCTGGATCTCCGTCAGGGCTGGCGACTCGAAGTCGCCGTCGGCAACCGGGTAGGCCTCGCCGCGGCGGGCGCGGTCGATCAGGTCGGCGCCGTGGATGTTGTGGATATACGCGGTCGGGCCGGGGTAGCCGCCGAACAGCCCACCGGAGGCGAGCACGCGCCCGGTGCCGATGTTCTGAAGCTCCCAGAACGGCGTCTTGTTGACCATGAACAGGGACTCGAAGCTCGAGCCGCCGCGGTGGCGACCGGGGCCTCCAGATGAGGCCTTGACGCGGCGCGAGAGGTATATGAACGGCGAGATCAGCTCCCACATCTCGACGTCGCCCATATCGCCCTCGGGGTTGAACATGGCGGCGCAGTAGTCGGTGCCGTCGAGTACGTACTTCGCGCCCATGCCCTGTGCGGAGACCTCGAAGTTCATGATCGCCGAGGAGCTCCCGTACTGGTCGATCCCGCCACCCTGCTGGACGTTGCCGGAGACCGAATAACTCGAGAGGATCTCCTCGACGAATCCGCGTGCCTGGAGCGCGCGCGAGATCGTGCGCGGGAAGCCGGTGAACGACGGTTGCAGGAAGGCCCAGGCGATCGCAGTTGAGCCCTCGGCGGAGCCGAGGTTGGCGATCGTCCCCTCGGGGAAGTTCGTCTCGATCGCAAAGTAGGCGCCGTCGTTGATCTTGTCGTTGCAGATCAGCGTCTGCGTGAACATCACCCAGATCGCTCCCTGCATGCCCGAGGGGGTGCAGTTCATCGAGTGCCATCCCCACGCCGAGGCGCCGTCGTAATCGAGCGAGTATGTGCCGTCCTCGCCGATGCGCACCTCGAACGGGGAGTGCATCACGATGTCCCGGCGGGCGCGCGCCGGCAGCTGCTGCTTGTCGGCGAACTCCGCATCGAAGATCGCGGGCGAGCGGTAGCGGCCCGGGACGGTCATCTCGCGGATGCGCGACTTGAACGAGCGCCTACCCTCCTCGATCACCTCGCGGCTGAAGCGCTTGAAGCGCACGGGGCCTTCCTCGGCGAGCAGGCGTTCGACGGAGTCGCGGATCATGTGGCAGCCGGCCAGACGGGTGCGCTCGTCGAGCAGGTAGTAGGCGGAGGCGCGGGTGCGCTTGCGACAACGCTCGAGGTGCCAACGCGCTAGCTCGTCGCGCTCGCCGATCTTCATGCACGGCAGGTCGATGCCGTCTTCGTAGCGCGTCGTCGGCCCCACGGGGACGCCGCCGGGGGTGCTGGCCCCGATGTCCAGCACGTGCGTCACGCCGCCCGCCCACGCGATCAACTCACCCTCCCAGAAGATCGGCACGAACGTCTGCACGTCGGCGTTGTGGACGTCGCCGATGGTCGGGTCGTTGTTGGCAAAGATGTCGCCGGGCCGGATCCCGGGGTTCTGTTCGTAGCCGTTCCGGACCATCCACTTGATCGCATCGGACATCGTGTGGACGTGCACGATGATCCCCGTCGACAGCGCGATCGAGTCGCCCTCGGGGGTGTACAGCGCGAAGCACAGCTCGCCGAGCTCGCGCACGATCGGCGAGGCCGAAATGTTCAGCGCGGTCGAGCGGGCCGACACGAGTCCTCCGCGCAGTCGCGAGAACAGCTTCTCGTAGCCGATCGGGTCCGAACGCATCAGCTCGAGCTCCCGCAGCCCGCCGTAGTGCCCGGTCTCGGCGAACAGGCGCTCTGACTCCTCGAGCATCTCGAGTAGCGGGCGCCCCTCCCAGCCGAGACCCAGCCCGGGTTGGTGCTCGCGCCTCTGCTCGACGGTCGCCATTCCTAGAGCTCCTCCGCTGCCGACAGGTGGAAGATGTGATGCTCGTCAAGGTGCGCGACGCGCCCGGGCGGAATCGCGAACGTCGTCGCCGAATGCTCGACGATCGCCGGTCCGTGGATCGAGTTGCCGGCCTCGACCTGCTCGAGCTGGAAGATGTCGGTCTCGACGAAGCGCTCGCCGCTCGAGCGTCCCCAATGGACGGGCCGTTCCTCCTTCGTGGGTGGCGAGCCCTCCGTTTCTGCAAGCTGCGGCAGCGCCGGCTTCTCGACCTCGACGGTGCCGTGGACGATCGCGTGGGTGACGAGGTACCCGAACTCGGGCGAGCTTGCCGAGGAGGCGTACACCTTCGCGTAGGCATCCTCAAAGGTCGCGATCAGGTCGTTCACCTGCGAGGCGTGCTCCAGCGCGGGGTGGGGGGAGGGGAGCTCGATGTCGTTGAGCTGGCCGTAGTACTGCATCCGCACCGCGTGGGTGAACCGCACGCGCTCGCGCCCGATCGCCGACTTCGCGAACTCCTGGGCCGCACGGTCCTCCAAGCGCTGCCAGGCGGCCGTGATCATCGCCCCGATCCCCGCGCGCTCCTGCTCGCCGAAGGTGGGCATCAACGGCAGGTCGATCGTCTGGTCGTAGCGGTAGTCGAAGTCCGCGCACGCGCAGCCGAAGGCGGAGAAGCCCGCCGCCCAGGCCGGCATCAGCACCTCGGCGTAGTCGACACCGTCCGTATAGCCGGCGACATGCAGGGGACCGCCACCGCCGTAGCAGAGCAGCGTGTAGTCCTCCGGGGCGTAGCCTTTTCCGAGGATCTGTCCGACGGCCTCGTTCTTGAGAGTCTGCTCGAAGAGCTCGATCACGCCCGCAGCGGCAGCGTGCACCTCGAGTCCGAGCGGCCGCGCGAGCTGCTCCTCCACCGCGGCGCGCGCGCGCTCGGTGTCGAGCTTGACTTCACCACCGAGGAAGTAGTCGGGGTTCAGGCGTCCGAGTATGAGGTTGAGGTCGGTGACCGAGATTGTCGAGAGTCCTCCCTCGGCCCAGCAGGTGCCGATCCGCGAGCCGGCCGAATCGGGCCCGAGCTCGGGGCGATTGGAGTTCGGGTTGACGCGCACGAAGGAGCCGGTGCCGGCGCCGATCGAGTCGATCTTGACGAGCGGGATGTTCAATAGGAAGCGCGCTACGTCGGGCGTCTGCGTGATCTCGAAGCGCCCATCGGTGATCAGGGCGATGTCGAACGAAGTTCCGCCGATGTCGGTGCACAGGACGTTCGCGATTCCCATCTGCTGTGCGAGCGCCTGCCCGCCCACGACGCCGCCGATCGGGCCGGACACGAGCGTGCGCGCCAGTTCCCTGGCCTCGATCGACACCGTTCCTCCGTGCGCGGCCATTACGCGCAGCTCGAACGGGGCTCCGTTCGCCTTGGTCACCTCGCGGACCGACTTCAGTGTCGTCCGCGAAGGCTCGGCGGCGTACGCCTCGAGTACCGTCGAGTTGAGTCGCGGCAGGTCGCGCCTCATCGGGTACAGCTCGCTCGAGAGGAACACCGGGACCGCGCCGTCGATGCCGCGGGTCGCCTTCTCCTCGCCGATGATCTCCGCGACTCGCATCTCGTGGGCGTCGTTGCGGTAGGAGAACAGCAGCGAGACCACGATGCCCTCGACTCCGTCCTCGAGCAGCTCCGCCGCGGCCTCGCGAACGTCCAGCTCGCGTAGCGGCAGCACCTCCTGGCCGAACACGTCGATGCGGCCCCGGACGCCCTTCATCCGTTGGCGGGGGACCAACGGCTCGTTGTGGAAGTGAGTGGCCAGGTGCAAGCGGTCGGAATAGGAGGTACCGAGGTAGGTCTGGATCCCGCGCTCGAGCTGCAGGTAGTCCTCGTGGCCTGCGTTGACGATGCAGCCGACCCGTAGGCCCTGGCGCTGCAGCAGCCGGTTGAGCATCGCAGTTCCCGAATAGATCCCGGCGACGATCGATGGAAACCCCTCGCTGGGTTGCAGGCCCCACTGCGCAAGTGCGTCGTGGGCGGAGCTCACGAAGCCGATCGACTCATCCTCGGGTGTCGTCTGCGCCTTCCCGACCACGAACGAGCCGTGTACGTCGACGACGAAGGTGTCGGTCATCGTGCCGCCCGCGTCGATTGCGAGCACCCGCGGCACGTGCGATCCCTCTCTGGACACGGCGTTCGAAGCTCCCTCCTCCGGGCTTGCGTATCGGCACCGAAACTACCCGGCGCCCGCAACCTCACGAATCCGTAGTGATCCGCACACCTGCACCACCCGGGATCGGCGCCGGTTCCCGGACACGCGTCAGGCGGGCAGCGGCGCCGCGCGCGTCCGTGCCTTGGAGGCGCAAAGCACGATCAGGACGTCGAATATCTGGTCGGGAGGGGGGAGCAGGCGGGTGCCGGACACCACCTACGCCGCTCGCGGCCCGTTGCCCTTCACACCTAGAGGACGTCGCTGCTTTCCGAGGGCCAAGCGGGAGTCCACACTTGCGTCAGGCGTACTCGCGTCCTGGGACGCATCGCGATTGCGCGGGCTGAGGCGCGGCAGTCCCCCTCCTTCGCCCTGGCGAACAGCGTGGTGCTTCGATAGTCAGCCCGGCGTTGGGTGAGCGGCAGGAGTACGATCGACCGGTGGCCCGACCGGGGACACCCGCGCCGCCGCCGTCGCCGTGGTCATCGCAGTGGCGGTGCTCGTGACGCCGGCGCAGCGAGGGCAGCTGTGAGCTCGCCGGTCGACGACGAGCGCATCCTCGAGGTGGCGGAACGCATCGACGGGTTGTCCGAGAGCGGGCAGGAGGCCGCGCTCGCGGCGCTCGCGCCGAGCGACCGAGAGGCGGTCGCACTCACGATGCTCGCGCAGGCCACGATGGTCCAGGACCTGACCGACGTGGTCGTCGCGGCGCTCGCGCCAGAGGCCGCCGAACGCTACACCGAAGCGCTGCGGACGCTCAGCTGGCGGGTGCTCCGCATCGCGCGAGCAGGCGCCCAGAGCGAGATGCAAACCGCGATAGACGAGCTGGTCGCCGAGCATCCCGAGCTCGGGGAACACACCGAGACCGTTGCGGTGTTCCTGCGCGCCCACGGGGACTGACAGTCTCCAGTCACCAGGCATAAGCGCGGCGCGGCTCCCAGCGGCGCCGGGAGAACGGGGTGGTGAGACACAAGCGTCTCGCCGACGGAACGCTCCTCATCGCTCGGGCTCGCCCACGGTGCGGGCCGGCGTGATGTCCTCGGAACAAACGCGCGTTCCGGGGAGCAGTTCGGGGAATAAATTTGAGACGTTCACCGAGCTTCTACCCATGCTCGTGACGCCGAACAGCGCGTCGGTCGGTCGCGGTCCCTCGAAGACATCGCCCCAACGGCCCGTTTGACAGACCCCTGACGGCCGCCAAGGTCCTCACAGCCGTCAAAGGCACAGGCTTCATCGTCGGCTGATGCGCACGGCTGGAATCGCTTGGCGGGTGCTCTGCCAGGTGGTTCCGTGCGCCGCTTTGAGCCCAGCCCCTGTACCGACCCTCGTGCATTCGAGTGATCCAGGAGGTTGGACAGTCCGTAGTACACAGGAGGCGACGCGGTCGTCTTCGCAGATCTGGAGCGGCAGGCGTCGTCTGGCGCATCCGCTTCAAGAGCAATCAATCGGAGGTACCGAAGTGTCTAACCCACCCAACGACGATGCTGCGCCCCAGCCGGTTGGGCTCGTTCAGCGGCTCGTGCGAGACGATCTCGACCGTAAGCGCTTCTTGAAGATGGCGGGTACCGCGGGCGCTGCGAGTTTCGGCGCCTTTGTAGTGGCCGCTTGTGGGAGCAGCAAATCCAGCAGTACGGGTTCGGCT
Organism: uncultured Solirubrobacteraceae bacterium; assembly: GCA_963758055.1. Lineage (GTDB taxonomy): Bacteria > Actinomycetota > Thermoleophilia > Solirubrobacterales > Solirubrobacteraceae > Palsa-744. The sequence goes on along the minus strand of CAVWTU010000002.1, from coordinate 232,911 downwards.
ACGACCACAACGGGTACGACGAGCGCGAGTGCAACGGCGACGGATATCGGGATCCTCAACTATGCGTTGACGCTCGAGTATCTGGAGACGGAGTTCTACGCCAAAGTTCTGGCCGCCAAGCTGTACACGGGCAAGGTCGGAGCGCTGCTCGCGGACTTTGGCCGCGAGGAGAAGACCCACGTCGAAGCGCTGAAAGGCGCGGTTGAAAAGATGGGCGGAACGCCTGCAGCGAACCCCAACGGCAAGTTCCCGATCGAAAACGCGACGCAGGTCGCTGAACTGGCCTACACCGTCGAGAACCTCGGTGCGGCGGCCTATCTCGGCCAGGCACCATTGATCCAAAGCCCGGAGGTGCTCGCGACAGCGCTGGCAATCCACACCGTCGAGGCCCGCCACGCAGCGACCCTAGGCACGCTCGTGAAGAAGTCGCTGACACCGGACGGCGCGTTCGCCAAGCCGGCCTCAATGGAAACGGTCCTGGCGGCGATCAAGCCGTTCCTCGGCTAAATCAAACCCCGTCACGAGAGGAATCAGAACATGACCGCTCAGAACATCGCAGCCCCAGAGCTCGAGGGCTTGGAGGTCAGCGGCCTGACGCGCTCCAGCTTCATCCTGCGCGGGGCGTTGGCCACCGGTGCCCTCTACGGAACGACCTTGGTCGGACCGTTCGTCTCCCACGCACTGGCCGAAACCGGCGGAGGGGATGCGGAAATCCTCAACTTCGCTCTCACCCTGGAGTATCTGGAGTCCGCTTTCTACAACGAAAAGGGCAAAGAAGTGAAGCTATCGGGGACGGCCAAGAGCTACGCGGCGATGTTCGGCGCACAGGAGGCCGAACACGTGGCGGCACTGACCTCCGCGATCAAATCGCTCGGGGGCACGCCCGTCGCCAAGCCACAGTTCGTCTTCCCCGTGAGCAACGAAAAGACGTTCCTGGCGCTCGCCTCGGTGCTCGAGAACACGGGTGTCGGTGCCTACAACGGCGCGGCACCGTCGCTCTCGAGCAAGGAAGTGCTGGCGACGGCCGGGAGCATCGTGCAGATCGAGGGACGCCACGCAGCCGCGATCGACCTCCTGGTCAACAGGTCTCCGACCCCCAGCGGTGGCTTCGATGTGCCGCTGACCAAGGAAGAAGTCCTGAAGAAGATCGAACCCCTGATCAAGAAGTAGCGGCCCTCTCCGAATCGAGGCGGCGCAGTAGACGAACCCACGCCATCAGGAGTGGGAATCCAAGCAAACCTTAGGAGCTGATTCACACCATGGGACTTGACAATCCGATCCACATCGCATTCCTGCTGATCCTGCTTCTGCTCGTGTTCGGAGCCAAGCGACTGCCTGAGATGGGCAAATCGCTGGGCACGGGTATGCGCGGGTTCAGGGACTCGCTGAGCGGAGACGACCACTCGACTCCCAAGGTGCAGCCACCAACCTCCGTGGCCCCAGCGACTACGTTCGTCCAGGGTGCCGAATCCGAGGACGCTCTTGCCACTGCAGCGCCGATTCCGGTCGCCGTGCCTGTCGCTGCCCCCGTCACCGTGCCTCCTGCCACGCCTGTTCTCGCGTCGGTCGCCGATTCCTCGGCGCCGGCGGCCTGACGAGCGAACCCGACGGGCACGTGAAACGCTGAGACGATGGCCGTAGCCGCCGCAACCCGCATCGGTCATGAAGACCGTCTGAGCATCGTCGACCACCTCGAGGAGCTGCGAGGACGGTTGATCATCAGCCTGGCTGCGCTCGTGGTCGCGTTCGGATTCTGCATGTGGCAGAACCATGCGCTGCTGCACATCATCAACAAGCCACTCGCACACCAAACCCAGAAACAGGTCCGAGCGGGCAATGGCCCGCTCGGAGCCACCTACACGGTGCAGCAGAGCGCTCGCACCGTGGCGGCCCAGCTGCAGGTCGTCGTCAGCGCCCTGGAGCGCCCCGGCAGCGGTGCTAAGCGAAGCCACCCGTGCGTCGATTCAGGGCGTCGGCCCTCGGCTGCACAAGGCGCTCAAGCGCCTGTCAAGACCGCCCGAAGGTAACAAGCCGGTGACGCTCGGTATCGGCGAGCCGTTCACCACGACGATCGGGGTAACGCTCCTCTTCGCGCTTCATCCTGGCGCTGCCGGTGATCCTCTACGAGCTGTACGGCTTCATGCTGCCGGCGTTCAGCCCCGAGCAGCAGCGACTCGCCACACTCGCTCATGCTGGCGATCCCGCTCCTGTTCGTCATGGGCGTGCTGTTCGGCTACTTCGTCGTCCTGCCGTCCGCTCTGCGCTTCTTCCAGAACTTCAACAGCGGCGAGTTCAACGTGTTCGTACAGGCGAGCCAGTACTACCACTTCGCCGCCGTCATGCTCCTGGCGATGGGCCTCGTGTTCCAGGTCCCGTCGGGATCCTCGCGGCCACGCGCGCGGGCGTGGTCACGCCGAAGCAGCTGCGCCACAACCGCCGCTACGCGATCCTCGCATGCGGCGCGATCGCGGCGTTGCTGCCCGGTGATGCGATCACCCTGCTGCTCGAGACGGTGCCGCTGTATCTGCTGTTCGAGTTCAGTGTGCTGCTAGCGACGATCGTCGAGCGGCGTGGGACACGACGCGATGGCCGGGCAGCGCCGCTGTAGCCGAGCGATACCGAGCAGGGAAGATCTCGCGCCCTGCCATGGCCTACCACAAAGGGTTGACCTCGAGCGCTTCCTGATAGGTGACGGTGCCCTTCAGCTTTAGGCCAACTGCTTCGAAGGCGCCCCCGTTGAAGGAGCCTTCGAGCACGTCTGGTTCCCCGCCCCCGAAGCTCTTCGGCTGCTGGATGCCCTGCGACTCGATGAACTTGATCTGAGCCTTCGTCTCCATCTTGCCCGCCTTCAACGGAGAGATCGCGCCGCCACGGAGCACCACCGACGTCGAGCCGCACGTGAATTCGGCGAACGGCCCGCTCTTCCCGGGCGGGTAGAGCGCCAGGCCGACCTTCGCCGTTCTGCTGCCAGGCGCGCCCGTGATCACGCCGAGCGTCCCTTCCAGAGTGTTGGCGGCGATCGTGCCCGCCGCGTGGCCGCTGCTGGTGCACGCCTGCCCCTTCAGGGCACAGCCCGAGAGACTGAGAGACACGCCGCCGACGGTCTTGCGCCCGTCCCATGCACCTGCGCCCCCACCCGACTTGCACGAGACGAGGCTTCCCCCGGCGGCCTGCAGCTTGGGCGTGGAGGCAGACACGGTGAAGCCGCCGTTTTCGGCTTTCTGCAGCCATTCGAAGCTGCCGATGTACTTGACTTCGCCGCAGTTGGACTTCTTGAACCAGCCGTGCCCGTCCTTGGCGCCCCCGTTGTTGGATTCGTGGACGCAACGTCCGACTTCCGGGCCGATCAGCGGTGGCCCCGTTTCGAGCACCCAACCTTCGGGAGCGTCGGTCGTCGCCCACAACGCCGTTTTGCCATCGGCGGAGAGGGCGAGTTCGCTCGGGAACGCTTCGACCGCGTAGCCGGTGACCGGTTCGGCCACCGCGGTCCACGTTTCACCCGAGCGGGTGAACTGGAGCGTCTGCGTGGTGCTTCCCACCAACGCGGTGTTTCCGTCTCCCGAAAGCGCGATCGCCATGCCCAGCTCTCCATATCCGGCCTGCTGCAGTTCGGTCTGTAGATGCCATGCTTCGCCCGTCCGCTGGAGCACCTCGACGGGCACGAACGGGCCTTCGTCACCGCCTCCGATCAGAGCGGTGTTGCCGTCTCCGGACAGCGCCACCGCCCGGGCGCCCTCGGCGAACGGTTCGCCCTGCTGGCTCCATGTTTCTCCCGAACGGGTGTACACGACGTCACCGTGACGGTCGCTGATCAGCGCGGTGTCGCCGCCGAAATCGAGCGCGACGTGCTCGCCGAAGGAGGCGCCTTCGGCGGCGGAGGAACCGGTGGGGAGGATCGGTTCTCCCTGCTGGGTCCATGTTTCACCGGAGCGGGTGAAGACGAACGCCTCTCCGCGGTGTTGGGGTCCCCCACCTGAAGCTCCGATCAGTGCCGTGGTCCCGTCGGCGGAGAGCGCGACGCTGGCCCGGTAGAGGGCCGGCGAGGTGCCAGCCAGCTGCTGTCTGGTCCACGCGTTCCCTGTCCGCGCGTACACCCAGACCGCACCTTCGGTGCTCGGGGGAACCCATTTCGCGACGAGTGCTGTGTCGCCGTCCGGCGACAGCGCCCCCGTCCCCCCGGATTCGGGGAGTTCCGACTGCAGGTTCCATTTTTCGCCCGACCTCGTGAAGATCCACATTCCCCCGGCGAGAATCGTGTTGCCGTCGGCGGAAAGCGAGAGGCTACCTTTTGTCTCGTAGCGAAGTTCGCCTTCGGCGATCAGTTTCGTCTGCTGGAAGAGGGGATCGATCCGAACCGGATAGCGGGCTCCTTTCGCATCGACCCGCAGCAGCACGCCGCCGCGTGTGGGTGCCAGCCACGCACGCAGGGGCCTACCGGACGCGTCCGAGGCGGACACGCCGCCGTAGGCGAGCGACCCGCGGCCGCTTCCGAGGCGCAACGCGTTGTTACGGGCACCGGTTAGAGACATGCCGGCGCCGCGCATCATCACCGACAGCGTGAGGGGCTGCCCCCCGCTGCCGTGCGGGCGTCGCTTTACGGTGAACCCCTGCTCCAGGCCCGCTGGGCCGTTTGCGTACCACTCGAGCACGCCCACGTGGTGGTAGAGCACGCGGTTCCCGTCAAGCCGCGGTACGGCGCTCGGCACAGCCTGCAGCGCGTCGCCGTAGCCGATCCCGCGCAGGCTCGCGGACACGAGCACATCGCCGGAGCGGATCTGTACACCGGAGCGCCCGAACAGGCTGTGGAGTCCTCCACCGGAGGTCCGGGCGATCGTCGCGGCGCCGTCGGTGCGCCCCCAGTAGCTCCTGTCGCGGGCGCCGATCTGCTCGGAAATCGAGGCCAGCCCGGGCAGCGCCACCGCCTCGCCGTGGCGAAGGCGTGCCCCGGTCGCCGACGATCGGCTGTGTGGGCCCGGCACGAGGGTGACACTCGCGCCGGCGGTGATCGCCAGCGCGAGAACGATCGCGAGCGCGCGCCGCGACATCCGCCCGCGAAGGGGCCGCGAGGACCCAGGGGTCGCTCTGCGTCCCGAGTAGTCCCCGTAGCCCGCGGCCAAACCAGCCTTTGCGGTCCGCTCAGAGCCCCAGTTCATCCCCCAACCTCCCGCCCGATCCGTGAACCCCTGCCAGCCCGGAGGCGCGCACACCGCGGTAGCCCCTGGAAGGCGGACAAAGGGTTCGAACCCTCGATCTTCGCTACACATGGCGACGCTCTCGCCAGCTGACTAGGTCCGCTACTAGGTGCCGATCTTAGCTCCGGCCTCATCCTCGTGTCTAGCCGGGATGTTTGGTCGAGTGCGCCCGCAGCGAGGCGGCTACCGCCGCCGGCGATCTGAGCCCGACATGCTTATGCCGTCGCACGGTCTCAGGCCGCCGATAGGGGTAGCAAACGCGCTTTCGCGGAACGATCGGGGGTCGTCATGACCGTAAGCCGCGGAGCATCCTCCGTGCCAGGACCTCCCGTCGCGGGGCGCGACGTCCGGGGTGGGAGCCCAGACCAGCCAGGCTCCCACCTCAGCTCGGCCGAATCGTTACCTCACGAAGCTTGTCTCACTTCTACCCAGACCGGCGGGTGGCCGGCAAATTCCAGATTGAGTCTTCCGGAGCCGGCATACGCAACGTGTCCTTTGCGCTGGGCGAGCGCTTCGACAGTCAGGCCCACGTCGAGAAAACCGGAGGGAATATGGAGCGTGGCAGAGAATGTCGAGCCCGCAGAGCATTCGCCGACGAGCTGGACGATGCCTTCGACTGTGCATTCGTGGGTGCTCGGATCGATTGAGAGTTTGCCGAGCTTCACGAAGTCGGCGTATAACGAGTAATGCGGTTCGCTGGCCGCCTCAGCCAGCGAGGCACCAACAACCGGACCACCAAGAGCCGCGACAGCGACCGCCGCGAGGCAGGTACGACGCAAACGCATCATAAGAACTTCGCCTCCATTGTGATCGTAGCGAGGCGGGCGCCGGACAATTCCGGGCCCGTCTACCCGGCGAGCATAACCAAGCCCAGCTCGTTCAGTGCTTGGCTGTGCCCTGGGCACGCGCGGACGGATCTCAATCGAGCGACGGCCTGCCTGTCCGGTGTCGCCCACCCGGCGAAATGTCCTGCGAGCGATGGTGGGGGCGGTCCTTTGAACTCCCCGTTCGAGATGATGAACGGAGGCGGCGAACCTGGAGGCGACTTGTGCTCTTGCTGCCGATCCTTGCCGGCTGTCTCAGGTCTGGGCCACACCTCAGCGCGCCACCGGCACGCCCGCTCGCGCGTGAAGAGACAAGCCGGCGAACGTGCAGCGTCCCGCTGGGGTCCGAGGGAATACGGCTCGCCGCCGCGCGCGGTGGCGAGCCTGGGCGAACCGCTTGCAGCTGGAGCTCGACCCAGACCGGCTGCGGATCGGTATCCGGCGTCTCCACCGGCGACAGGGTCGTGTCACTGCTCTCGTCGGCGGCCGTCTGCCACCCGAGCTCCGCGAGCTTCCGGCGCCGCGCCTCCTCACCACCATCGCGCCACAGCGACCGGAGCATCATCAGGCCGATGATCAGCGCGGGAAGTCCAATGAGGACGATACGGAATTCGCGGATGCTCAGCAGCGAGAACAGATAGCCGACCTCGGGGATATGAAAGACGACCCGATCCTGTGTGGCCTGGTCGAGCGTGAATTTCCAGGCATCGGGATGCTTGTTGGCGTCGCCCTTGGTCTGGAACACGCGTTCGCCATTTGCGCCGCGACCAATCCACCATATTCGGTGCGTGATCCGCCCGTGGCTGGTGAAACCGGGCGGCGGCGAATACGTGATCGGGTCTCCGACCTTGAGGTCGGCGACCGGCGTCGGGCGGTCGAACACGATCGAGCCACGGTCGTAGGTGCCGGTCATCGAGCCCGTCAAGATCACGTATCGGTGAAAGCCGAGCAACGCTGGGCCGATCATGATTGCCGCGCTGAGCACCATCGCCGCAAAGACGCAGTTGAGCGCGAGCTGCCCAGCGCTGCGTGCAACTGTCCCTCCCACCGAGCGGGGGGGCTGTTGCGCCGAGGTACTCTCCGGCACGACCTTTGGGAGTGCGACGCCCGGGAGGCGCCCGACGACTATTGCGTGACCGTCCACAGGTAGTCCACTCGGCTGGTTGCCCCCTGGTATGCGTTGTCTGCACCGGCTACGCCTTCGGGGAATGACACGGTGAACCTGTAGCGGCGGGTGGCTGCAGTAGGGAGCTCCGCGAGTGCAAGCGTCCCCATCGCGCCGAGCGTGCCTTCGTATATGGTCACCGCGTTAGGGCAGGTGCCCGTACACGCCGGGTCTCCGAGGTCCTGTACCTGGAGCGTCAGCTTGCCCGATAGGGCCGGGGATGCGGGGGTGTCCGACAGGCCGGCTTTGGCCAGTGTCAGGGCTACCGGGACGCTGCCTCCGTTTTTGATGTCAACTGTGCCGCTGCTCGAGCCACCGGGCTTCATCAGGCTTGCGGTCAGGATGGATTTGCCGTTGACCGAGTCGCTCACCACGACGGTCCCGGCAGTGATCAGGGTGCCCGGATTGGTGGAGGTCGCGTTGAAGTTCGCCGCCGAGCCAACCGCAACGGCGCTGGCGATCGTGAGTCCGCCCAAGCCGATCAGCAGCCGGCGAGGGGACGCGGTGACGAGCGACGAAAGGGAGAACACGGACGTCCATCGACCGAATCAGACTGCTGCGGCCGGTTCGCGGAGAAGGTCGCGCCCGGCGGCTACAGGGGCTTCGAACCACTCAACCAGCTCGGCGAGTGGCAGGGGCGGGCTGAAGAAATGGCCCTGAGCCTGGTCGCACGCGAGTTCCGCCAGATCGTCGAGCGTGTCGCCATCCTCGACCCCCTCCGCGATGACGCTCACGTCGAGCTCGTGCGCGAGCTTGATGATCAGGCTCACGATCATCCTGTCGCGGGGTTTCGTGTGGAGTCCGGCGATGAATTGGCGGTCCACCTTGAGCTCCGACACCGGGAGGTCGCGCAGTGCTGCGAGCGACGAGTAGCCGGTGCCGAAATCGTCGATGCAGACGCGCACTCCCAGGCGATCGAGCGCCCGGAGCATCGTTGCCGCCGTGTCAGGATCAGCGACGAGTGCCGTCTCGGTCACCTCGAGGCCGAGAGCTCCCGGAGGGATTCCGGCGCTGCCGAGCATCCCCCCGATCTGCTCGCACAGCTCCTCGTCGAGGACGTTGGGCACCGAGAGGTTGACGTTCACCCCGGCGTCGATCCCTCGTGCACGCCAGGCCTCGCAGTCGCGCAGAGCCATGCCGATGACGTGCAGGGCGAGCTCCCTGTTCATCGTGTCGTCGACGATCGCCGGTAGGAACTCGCTAGGTGCGAGCAGGCCGCGCTTGGGGTTCCGCCACCGGAGCAGAGCCTCGACGCCCGTCACCCGGCCCTCGTCGAGGTCGATTGTGGGCTGGTAGTGGAGCAGCAGCTCATCGCGCTTGATCGCGTTTTCCAGGTCTCGCAGCAGCGCCTTCTTGCGCGGGTCGGACTGGCTGCGAGTGGCTCTGGACGCCCGCAGCAGGCGAGGCCAGAGGCTGGCATAGAAGAGCAGAGCCCCGCCGAACAGGATCAGATCTATGCGTTGGGTCTCGTCGGAGACCTGCTGTGCGACCGGCGCATATGAAGAGACGACCTCGGCGACGGCAACCGGCTGGGTGACTCGCGGTGCATAGATCGGCACCGCGACGTCCGTCTGCTTGCCGGCGAAGGAGCTGATTCTCGATGGCCCTCGGCTGCGCACTGTCGCCGACGTCTTGCCGGAAAACGCCACGGTTGCCTCCGGAGTCAGAGCCACAGGTGCCCCGATCAGGTGATGGTTGGTCGAATACAGGATCCGCGAGTGCCGACCCCAGATGCTGACGCTGGCCAAGCCCGCGCTGCTGCGTGCGGCGAGCGCCGACTGATCCAGGGCGTCGAGCTGCTCCTCGGTGAGATGACCTCCGTGCCCGGCGAGCCGAGGGCCGAGGCTCGATTGAACGAGTAGCTCGGCCGAGCGTGTCGAGCTCGTCAGCTGAGCGCTGCGAAGTTCCCCGGCGAGGATCTGAGAGACGACGAAGGCCACGAGCGCCACCCCCACCAAGCCGGCGACGCTGAATATGACCAAGAACCCCGGCCGCAGGTCGCGCAGCTCGTAAAGGGCAGCCCGACGGGTTCGGCGGGGGTCGGCCATCTCTGTTGCCATCGGCATCCGGGAGACACATGGTGAACGCCCGTGATCGTCGTAGACACTCCGCCGCACAATCCCGCACCCTGTCTCGTCGGAGCCCTCGCCGTTGTAGCGAACAGGCAGCCGGCTACTGCTGGCGATCTTTGGTGTCGATGGAGTTGTACAACCATCCGGTCTGATCGCCCACGGGCACTCTCCGGCGAAGGAGATTGCCATGAACAGGCTCACGTCCCTCTGGAAGGCATCGCCACGTAAGGTGCTTGCCGCCATCGCAGTCCTGATGATCGCCGCCGCAGTCGCAGTCGGCTCGGGGGCGAACTTCAACTCCACCAGCGCAAACCCCAGCAACGTCTTCACCGCCGGCACGATCGCCCACTCCAACTCGAAAGCCGGTGCGGCCATCCTCACGGCGGCCAACATCGTCCCGGGCAACAGCGCTACCGGCACCGTCGATATCAAGAACACCGGCTCCGCGACGGGCGTGTTCACGCTCAGCCACACCGCCGCCGTGGACACTCCTACCTCGCCGGGGCTCTCGAAAAAGCTCACGATGACCGTCCAGGACCTCGGGGATCCGGCCTGCGTGTCCTCCTGCCCGGCCGTGGTCTCCGTCTACACCGGCCTGATGAGCGCGATGCCCCTGACGATCCCGGTCGGATCCTTTCCAGCCGGAGCCACTCATCGCTATCAATTCACGATGAACTTCCCCGACGCGGGCATCAACGGCGCCGACAACGCCTACCAGGGCGCCTCGACGACGGTTGAATACGACTGGTCGTCCACGAGCTGATCATTCCCGCCAGGTCCATCCCGGCGCCGTCTGATGACCGATCAGAACCGCCGTCGCTTCGTCGCAATTGCCCTCAAGCTCACGGCCACCGCCGTGGTGCTGGCTGGAGGCACGCTGCTCTTCACCGCGACGTGGTCGAACCTCAACGCGACGGCCACCAATCCGTCGAACTCGTTCAGTGCCGGGACCGTGCAGATCGCGTCCAACTCAGGCGGCTCGGCCGTGCTCTCCCTGGTGAAAGCCACGCCCGGTTCGGTGTCGACCGGTTGCGTGCAAGTGACGTATACGGGCACGCTCCCCGCGACCGTGAGCCTCTACGGCACCGCTGGTGGCAGCGGTCTGAATCGGTACCTGGAACTGATCGTCACCCGCGGCACGTTCGGCGGCACGCCCCCAGCCGGCTCGTGCGTCGGGTTCACGGCAGACTCCACGAACTACATCGCTCAGGGTGCCGGCGTCATCTACAGCGGTACGCTCGAAAGCTGGCCGAGCACGGCGGCCACGGCGCTGAGCGATCCGACCTCCTCGAGCCCGGCCACCTGGAGCCCACAGAGTGTCCACGGCTATCGCCTTCAGGTCACGGTTCGCAATGAAGCAGGCGCCCAGGGCCTGACCGGGCAGGAGGCCTTCACCTTCGAAGCGGACAGCACGTGATGGGCGGCTACGCCGACCCGCTGCCCTTCGCGCGAGCGTCAGGCGGGGGCCTCGGGCGCACCCTGCGGCTGGCCGACCGGCTCTCGAACGCCGTCTGCGCGCTTGCGCTGGCGCTCCTTGCGCTCCTTTTGCTCGCGAGAGTCGCCGGCTATCGCCCACTCGTTGACTACTCAAACAGCATGAGCCCGGCAATCAACGCGGGCGACGTGCTGATCGTGCGCCCCGCCGCGGCATCGAGTGTTCGCCGGGGTGAGATCGTTGCTTTCCATGACCCTCAGCGAAACGGGAAGCTGATCACCCACCGAGTCGTCTCGGTCCACGCCTCTCCCAAGCGGCTCGAGTTCCTGACCCGCGGGGACGCCAACGCGGCGCCCGAGAGCTGGTCGGTCGCCCGGCAAAGCTCCGTCGGCGAGGTGATGCTGCGGATCCCCGACCTCGGACGCGTGACCGCGTGGCTGACCGATGCGCTTGTTCGCAGCGCCGTGCTTGGATTGCTCGCGTTTGCGCTCGGCATCGTGTTCCTGCGCCGCATCTGGAGAGCGTGATGGCCGCGGCGGTGCGTGCGGCGCTGTCGGTGCTGATCCTCGGCGCAGCCTGGCTCGCCTCGCTCAGCGGGACCCTTTCCGCATTTAACGCAACCGTCGCCACGACATCGAATGCCTTCTCCGCCTCTGCCGATTGGACGGCTCCGAGCGCTTCGGCGTCGGTCATCGGGCGTACGACGGCCTACGACACCGGCTTCATCAAACAGGGCGGCAGCTACTACGTCTACGCCAACGTGAGCGATACGGGCAACCCGCCCAGCGGCGTCGCGAGTGTTAGCGCCAATTCGAGTTCGATCACGTCCGGAGCCACGGCGTCGATGCTCACGGCGGGTACCTACAACGCCGGCGGAGTCGTCTACAACCGCCGTAGTGCCTCGCTGACAGCAAAAAGCACTCTCGCGACGGGAACATACAGCTACACGGTCACCTCGACGGACGTTGCCGGCAACTCGGGCAGCCAAAGCTTCACCACAGTGGTGGATAACACGCCGCCAACCGCCGTCGATGTCCAGAGCACGAACGTCAGCGGCGGCACCGTCGGCCACCTCGACACGGGCGACACCCTCACGTTGACCTACAGCGGGGTGATCGATCCATACTCGGTGCTCAGCGGCTGGAACGGTGCCGCGACGAATGTTCAGGTCGCACTGCTGGACGGCGGCGGAGGGACAAGCGACTCCATATATGTCTACACCACGGCAGCCACACCCGCGCAGATCCCGGTCGGCGTGGTTGAACTCGGTAGCCCGAACTACCTCAGAACCGGAGCCGGCCAGTACATCGTGTACGGCACGACCGGCGCGGCGGTGCCTTCGACCATGACCCGGAGCGGCGCCAACATAGTGATAAGCCTCGGCACGCCCGGAGGCGCCTCGTCCACCAACACGACCCGTGCCGCGATGAGCTGGACGCCGTCCACGTCGGCCACCGATATTGCAGGCAACGCCGTCGCTGGCAATGCCGTCACGCAGTCTGGGACGGTCCACGTCAACTTCTAGATACATGCGCATGGGCTATCCGTGTCGCAGCCCGTGAATCGCCGACACGCTGGCCAGGCCAGCCGCACGAACGGTTGAGAAAGCGTCGGCGTGGGCTGGACGACGGCGATCGGGCTCGAGGCCGGAAGTAGCCGCCCGCGGCGCAGGCCAACGCGGCGTAGGACCCGAGCCGCCTGCCGGCGACCACGTGGCTAAGCTGGCGCGGCACCCGAAGCTCGAGGAGCGCAAACTTGCCCGAGGCACAAGACTGGCGTCTGATGGCGGAGCTGGAGGGGCCCGAGGATCATCACGGGCTGCTCGACCGTGTCGTCCATCACGCCCACGGCGTGTATGGCAAGGCCGCCGAGGAGGCTCATGCGGAGGTGGGACCGGACGTGGCGATCACGCACGACGGGCATCGCCTGTTCGCTTACGCCGGCTGGCAGTCGGCGCTGGCGTCGGCACGCGAGAGCATTGCTGCGGCGTGCGATCACCATGGGCTCACCGCAAGCTACGTCGTGAGCCACTGGGATGAGGACCTCAACCGCTGGCGCCAGGTCGACCCTCCCGAGACGGCCGAGCAGGCCGAGCGGACCCGTACCCAGGAGCTCGATGACGAGACGGTCGAAACGCAGACGGTGATCTGCAGCGCCGGGAGCACCGTGCGTGCTTCGCTCGAGCAGGGGCTGCGCGAATACGCCGACCGGCTGGGCCTCGAATGCGAGGTGGTGGAGCATCACCACGTGCTCCAGACCCAGGTCGCCTTCAAGCTCACCGGGCCACGGCGCAAGATTGCCGAGTTTCGCTCGGCGCTCGAGAACGACTCGTGGACGTCGATCCGCGCCGACAGCTTCGGCACGGGCTTGATCTGATCGTCTCGCATACGCGACGGCTGATCGCGACCGCAAGGCGGCGTTCGACCCCCGGGTAGCCAGCGAGCTCCCGGTCGCACCCCTCTGCTGGTCATGGAGCCGCGGGAGGTAAGCGCTCCCGCGGCTCCTGCCGCTCTACGGCTGGGGCACGAACGTGACCCTTGTCTTCCACGGGCGTGCGCGCGGGCCGCCTTCGACCGGGGCGAAGGGGATCACCCCGGTGCCCGAGCACGGGAAGGAGAGGCTCGTGGAGAGCGGCATCTGCACGTAGTAGGAGCTGAATTCGGCGAGCAGGACCTCGAGCGTGTTCGAGATCGCGTACGTCGCCTGAATCTCACGAGCGGTGCCGGTGAACGCCAACGGGACAGCGCTTATCGCGCGTCCGTGGAGCTCGACCTCGAGCGTCTGCCCGGCAAGCGGATGACCGATCTCGCCCGGGCTCGACGGTCCGAAGCAGGCCATCTCGATCGTAGCGTTCGAGCTGCTGTTGTTGACGAGTCCGACAAACGCCTGGTTCTGGCCGATCAGCACGGGGTCCTGCACCTGCCCGGATGCGATCGCGCCGGAGCCGAACAGTGTGATCGCGCCGATCGCGACACCAACTACAAGCCGACCGAACATGGTCTTCTCCTCCTGGTCTTGGGAATGAACTGTTGGAACCTGAGACGATTGAGGCTCGCCGCGATCACGCGGTCATCCCAGCACTTCGATCACCGACGTTCGGCTCCCGTGGGGGCTGCCGGCGGTCAGCGGCCGGCGAAGCCGACCGTGGAGGAGGCGGAGCGCGCCTGTCCAGGCGGGCGCTCTCAGACACGGCGTATGATTTCCGCTGCGCCGCGTGAGCAATGCGGTTGCGCAACGTCTAGCTACTGGGATGCACCGCTACCGCGCCAGCCGTAGCTGTAGTGCGCGCGCCACATGAGCCGCTCAGTCAACGCACGGGTCTCGCAAACGCAGTCGGATGAGCGGCTCGCCGCTGCCGCCGGCGAGGGTGATGAGGGCGCGTTCGAAGCGCTAGTGCTCCGCTACCGCCAGCCGCTGATCTGGTATTCGCGCCGGCTCGGGCTCAGGGAGGCCCGCGCCGAAGACGTCGTGCAGCAGAGCCTGATGCGCGCCTGGGTCTCGCTGCAGCGCGGCGCGGCGGTCATGAACGTCAGCGCGTGGCTCTATCGGATTGCGCACAACGCCACGATCGATGCCCTGCGCGGTCCCGCGGAATCTCACGAGCAGCTCACCGAAGCCGTCGGCGAGATTGCTGCCGTGAACGCCGACCCGGAACGAGCGGTCGCTCTGCGCGAGGTCCTCGCCGATCTTGCGGCACTGCCCAACATGCAGCGCGAGGCGCTGCTCTGCACCGCAGTCGAAGGCCGCAGCAACGAGCAGGCTGCGCTCGCGCTAGGCGTCAGCGGCGGCGCCGTCCGCGGCCTCGTCTACCGGGCACGTGCAGCCCTGCGCGCCGCCGCGACCGCGGCGACGCCGCCATCGGTCCTCGGCTGGATGCGTGCCGGTGGCCGCCGCGGGTCCGGCCTCGCAGATCGGCTCACGACGGTAGAAGCCGGAGGAGTGGGTGGCAGCGTTGCGGCGGGCGGGCTGATCAAGGCCGGCGCGGTGATGTTCGCCGCCGGCGTGATGGTCGTCGGGGTCGCGAACGTGCGCCACCTGGCGACAGGTTCTCCCAGCGTGCCTCATCCGAGGCACGGCGCCGCAGGTGTTGGCGGTCGCACCCACGCCTCCCGCGGCCTTGGTGCGGCGGCGCACACCCCGGCCTCGCGTGCGGCCGGCGCGGGCGCTTTGCGGGGAAGTCACGTGCGTGGTGGTCCACGGAGCGGCTCGCCCGTGCCGGCAACCGTTGAAACGCCGACGGGATCGGGCTCGCAGGCGACCGACGGTGGCGAACCAGCAACGTCCTCCGGCGGGGGCAGTGGGACTTCAAGCTCGCGCACGACGAGTGTGCCCGCTGCCGAAGGCACGCCAACGCAGAGGAAGGTCGGTGGCGTGGGCACCTCGCCGCCGGTCTCCGGCAGCCATCGTGTCTCCGCACCGCCGCTACTCCCGAGGGAAGGCGCGAATCAGGGGCCGGGGAGTGGAGCGGGCTCCAGCGGGTCTCCGAGCTCGGTTCCGATCAACTCAGGTGGCGGTGGAGGTGCGGCCCGCGAAGGGGGCTCCGAACCCGGAGCCCCCGGTGGTGGCGAATCCTCGGAAGACCCCGAATCCACCGAACGCCACGAAATCTCTGCGCCGCCGAAGAAAACCGCGCCGCCCCCGTAGACACCGGGGATCTCGCACCCTTCCTTAGGACCGCGTCTGCCTCATAGCGGCCGGTAACATGGCTCGATCGATCAGGAATGGTCTTGCTGCGCGCGGGCGAAGTGTTTTGGTTGCACAGAAGCCTTCCAAGCTTCTAGAGCCGGTTCGATTCCGGTCGCCCGCTCTGAGCTCGTGCGACTCGCGGATCGCCGATCGAGTGAAGGGTGCTGTGTCGCTCAGCCCGCGCCACGCGCGCGAACCCTCCGTGTTAGCTTGCCACCGTGCCTCGCTACCAGGTCCGGATCGCTGAGACGCTCGTGCCCCGTGTGGTGCCCGCAGGACCGAACGACCCGGCCCTTGGGTTGCGGGGCCTCGTCACCGTGCAGCAGGCCCCGAGCGAGCACCACGCGAAGGACTACGCCTGGCGAGTGTGGGATGCGAAGTACGGCTCGGACAGTCGCCCGGCGGCGCGTACCGTAGAGGTGACGCTCCTGTCTGGTTGAGGCGGCAGCGTCCCCGGCGCAGGCGGACGAGCGCTCCCGAGCCCGGCGTTGACGGTGAAGGACAGCTGACGCCGTGGACCCTCGGGGAGCAGTCGGTTGCGGAGCGTTTCACCCGAGATGTGAGAGTCTGGGGGTCGCCGAAATGGAGCCGCTGAGCCGAACAATCCAGGGCGCCTCACCATCGCTCGAGCGTCCGGCCTTCTATGCGCTGCGCCCCGGCGGGTGGCGGGACCTCGTGACGCTGCTTCATGCTCCCTACACGGCGTGGAATCTGGCCAACGTGGCGATCGGCGCCGCGCTCGCTCCGCACCTTTACCCGGGGCGGCTGGTGGCGGCTCTCGCAGCGTTCTTTCTGGCGGTAGGTATATGCGCTCACGTGTTGGACGAGCTCCAGGGCAGGCCGATGGGTACGCACCTCTCGAGCCGCACGCTCGTCGTCCTGGGAGTCGTTTCCCTGACCGGGGCGGCGGCGATCGGAATCGTGGGGGCGCGTGACCATCTCGCTGACCCTGATCCCGTTCGTGATGGCAGGCGTGTTCATCGTGCTCGCCTACAACCTCGAGTGGTTCGGCGGGCGCTTTCACAACACCTTCTGGCTCGCGGTCGCCTGGGGTGTCTTCCCGGTCCTGACGGGGTACTGGGTCAACGCGCTGGAACTGCGCCCTGCCGCACTGCTGGCGGCGGGCGGGTGCGCCATGATGCTGGTCGCCCAGCGGAGTCTCAGTACACCCGTGCGCGAGCTCCGGCGGCGTACCGTTTCGCTCACCGGAGAGCAGAGGCTCGCGGATGGATCGAAGGTACAGCTCGACGCCGCGCGCCTGGCAGCACCGATGGAGCGCGCCCTACAGGCGTGCGCGGTGGGGATGGTGCTGCTCGCCACCGGGCTCGTACTCGCGCGCCTATAGCCGCGTGTCCTCGTGTGCCGTGACACCGGCGGGCGGGCCGACGCGGCCCACGGGCTCGCGTCGTCGCGTCATCGCTCAACCCCCCGCCCACACCTGGAGGGGTCAGCTCGGGCAGCACGACAACCTCAGGGCTCCAGTCCATGTGGAGCTCCTTGTCTGCTCGGATCCTCTCTAGCCGATAGCGGAATCGCCCGCCCGCCGGGTCCGCGATCGCGAAGTGCCCGCAAATCGCCGCCTACGTGAAGATCTGCCGATGCAGATCTTCGTGAGCGGCACCTGGAAGGCCGAGAAGGCGCGACCGTACCGGGCCCAGGCCCTGGAGCTGGGAGCCGGGATCGCCACCGCGGGCTTCGACCTCGCGTGTGGTCCCGGGACCGGTATCGCCCGCTATGTCATCGACGGATTCCGACAGGCTGCGGCGGGAGGCCAGGTCCGCTACTACCTTCCAGCCGAGGCCGACATGCACGCCGCAGGGGAGGAGGTCATGCCCGGGGCCGATCACATCGAGCACACGGGCCTCGACTATCCGATGCGCAACGTGCTGCAGGTGAAACGCTCCGACGGACTGTTCGTGCTCACCGGCGGTGACGGTGCGCTCGAGGAGGTTGTAGCCGCCGTTGTCGACTACCGGCTACCGGTGGCCATCGTTGCCGGCTCCGGGACCGTCGCGGCGGCCGTGACGGCGCTCTTGGACGTCTACCCGCAGTGGCGTGCGCTGGTCGAGTTAGGGCCCGATGTGGCGTCTCTGCTCGCACCCTTCCTGGCACGCATCGGTGCCTCTTCTGCTCCGCGCCGTGCGTGATCCGAGCCGGCGGGGCCGTCACCGCCGATGGGGATACCGGCGGGCACGCCACCCACGGCGCCCACCGCATACGCCGGCCCCGTGGGCCGCTCCGGCGATGCGGCAGGCGCTTTGGGTCCCTCTCCTCCGGTCCCGATCAGACAGGCGCGGTCTGCGTCACGGGCCCGTTTGTTCGCACGCCCCGATCTGGCCTTCGCATCCGGCCGTGACGGTCAGCCTTTCGGGCTTGTAGTAGCCGGTGGGCGGGCATGCGGAGCCGACGGTTGGTGTCCAGCTCGTGGATTTTCCATTCGATCGGTGTTTGCGGCAGTCGCACCCAAGTGCTACCCATGCGATAGGTGCTCAAACCCGATCCTCCATTGCGCCGCGGCGAGACCGGCGCGCACGTAGACTGCCTGCGCCGATGACCGAGATGAGCCGGCTATCCATTGCGCGGCCGGCGCGAGGACAGAGGAGCCCATGAGGGTTGCAATCGTCTCTGACATCCATGGCAACCTGACCGCCCTCGATGCCGTCGTAGCGGACATCGGGCGCCAGGCACCCGACATCGTCTTGCACGGCGGTGACCTGGTTCTGATGGGAGCCCAGCCGGCCGAGGTCATCGACCGCGTGCGCGAGCTTGGCTGGAAGGGGGTGGTGGGAAATACCGACGAGGTGCTCTGGCGCCCGGAGGAGCAACAACGTCAGGAGGCGCGCGCCCCCAAGCTCGGGCCGATGCTGAGCCTCGTCTTCGAGCACTACGTACCCGCCACCCGGCAGCTGCTGGGCGAGGAGCGCATCGCGTGGCTGCGGGAGCTCCCTGCCGAGCAGCGCCTCGAGGACCTGGTGCTGGTGCACGCGGCCCCGGACGATCTCTGGCGGGCGCCCCTGCCCGACGCCGACGACGAGGAGCTCGCGGCCGTGTACGAGCCCCTCGGCGCACCCGTCGCGGTGTACGGCCACATCCACCGCCCTTACACCCGTGGGCTGGGCGCGTTGACGGTGGCGAACAGCGGCAGCGTGGGCATGCCCTGGGACGGCGACCCGCGCGCCGGCTATCTGCTCGTCGAGGACGGCCGGCCCCAGCTGCGACGCGTGGAGTACGACCTCGAGCGCGAGGCCGCCGCCCTGCTCGGCGGTGGTTATCCCGACGCGCAGCGCCTGGCGGCGATGCGCCGCGGCGGCGTCTTCATCCCGCCGGGCACGACGCCCTAGGCGCCCCCGAAGCGAACGATCTCCTCGGCCAGCCTGGACGGCTCGTCGTGGGGCACGAAGGTGCGGCCGTTCTCGATCTCCACGAGGCTCGCGTTGGTGAATGCGTTCACGCAGCCGGCGGGCGAACTCGAGCTTGAAGAAGCGATCGCCGGTTCCCCACACCAGCAGCGCAGGCCCACCGAAGCCGTTCAGGCGGTTGGACGCGCGCGTCGAGATCCTTCGGGTCCACCTTCCTGGCGAACCGCGCCACGTCCTTACGGACGTCGGGGTCGGTGAGGCACGGGTCCACCCAGGCTCGTGTCTGGCCCGCGTCCAGGGGCTTGCGGACGAGCAGTCCGAACCCCGCGGGCGAGTGCCGCACCGCGGTCGCCCGCATCGGCGCCAGCAGCGCCTGGATCGCGGTGGGACTGCGGAAGGCCTTGAACAGCTGGCCGAACGGAGCCGGAGGGAAGTTGGTGAACGCGTCGCAGTTGGTCAGCACCACGCGCCCCACGCGAGAGGCGTCGGTGTCCAGCAGGAACTGGCAGATGGCGCCGCCGGTGTCGTTTCCGACGAGCGTGACGTCGTTCAGCCCGAGCGCCTCCATGAACGCGTTGATCTGGCGGGCGATGCCTCGGGGGGACTGGTCGGCCTTCTCGCCCAGGGCGATCGTGTGCGACCCGAGCGGCCAGTCGGCGGCGTACGAGCGAACCCCCGCGTTCGCGAGCGCGTCGGCGGTGTCGCTCCAGAGCTGCCGTTGACGAGGAAGCCGTGGACGAACACCACGGGCGGGGTGGCGGCATCCTCGGGACCCGCGACTGCGGTACTGGACGGTGCCGTGGGGGAGATCGATGGTCGGCATGTCTGCTCCCTGCTCTAGATTTACGTACAGGCCGCACGTAACATACGTACACTCTGTATGGAAGTCAAGCGACGAACCCAGGCCGACCGCTCGGCGGCCACCCGTGCCGTGCTCGTGGCAGCCGCCCGGTCACTGTTCGCCGAGCGCGGCTTCGGCGGCGTGGGCACCGAGACGATCGCGCAAGCCGCAGGGGTCACCCGGGGCGCGCTCTACCACCAGTTCGCCGACAAGACGGAGCTGTTCGAGGCGGTCTATGAAGCCGTCGAGGAGGACCTCGCCGCCCGCCTGGCACAGCACATCCTCGCCGCCGGCGCCAGCGACCCGATCGAGGTGATGGTGCTCGGCGCGGACGCCTGGCTGGACGCCTGCGGCGAGCAGGAGGTGCAGCAGATCGTGCTGCTCGACGGGCCCGCCGTGCTCGGCTGGGAGCGCTGGCGGGAGATCGGCCTGCGGTACGGGCTGGGCCTGCTGGAAGGCCTCCTCACACACGCGATCGAGGTCGGGCGGATCCCGCCCCAGCCCGTTGGCCCGTTGGCCCATGTGCTCGTCGGAGCTCTGGACGAGGCCGCCCTGTACATCACCCGCTCGGAGGATCAGGTGGCCGCGAGCGAGGAGATCCGCGCGGTCATCGCCCAGCTCGTGGCCGGGCTGGCGGTCGGCCGCTAGCCCGGTCTCGACCTCGCTCCTGCATGGCCCGAAGCTAGCTGCGTTCGGACGCGCTCGACCCAAATCTGGACGTCGGGGCTGCCAAGAAGTAGGTGGAGCCCGGCTCGCCGATCGCCGAGGATCCCGGACCAGCTCACACACACGGTTTCCGATCAAAGGGGCAGACATGGCTGGAGAGGGCTCATCTTTCGACGTGACGATTCCGGAGCGGGTGCTGGCCGGCAGGCGGCTGGGGCGCCACGTGCTGCACGACGAACGCTCGCGCGAATTCCCCGCCGAGCGGGGGCGCCTGCAGAGCGTCGACCACAAAGCGAGCGGTCTGCCGCTCAACCAGGGCGAAGTCGGGTCATGCACCGCCGAGGCGCTGTGCGGGGCGCTCGACTCCGCGCCGAACTTGAACGGTTCCGCGGTCCTGAACCAGGACGACGCGCTGAAGGTGTATGGGGTGGAGACCGAGCCTCGAGAAACAGCCCTACCCGCCCAACGACCCCGGCGGAACAGGGCTGATGGTGTGCAAGGCGGCCAAGAAAATGGGCCTCATCAACGCCTACAAGCACGCCTTCGGCATCGAGCACGCCCTCGAGGCGCTGGTCGTGCGCCCGGTGATCACCGGGATCTCCTGGTACACGAGCTTCGACACGCCCGACGCCAGCGGTCTGATCGAGATCGCCGAAGGGGCGACCGTGAGGGGCGGCCACGAGGTCGTCGCGGACGGGATCGACCTGCAGAACGAACTGGTGTGGTTCTGGAACAGCTGGGGCCCGGAATGGGGCAAGGGAGGTCGCTTCTGCATGAGCTTCGACACCTGGGACCGCCTGCTCAAAGAAGAAGGCGACGTCACCGTGCCGATCAAATAGAGCGCCCGGACACGACCCTCAGATAGGAGAAAGACATGCCCAGAGCGATTGTCTACGGTCGGCGCAACCCGAGTGAGGAGCACTACGAGGCCCTCCTCGCAAGCGAACCCGGCAAGCCGTCGGCGAAGCGTCAGCAGGAGCTCCGCGTGACGGCGCAACGGCTCGCGAGCGAAGCCGACCCCCAAGCGGTTCGGCCGCTCTATCTCGCTCGCATCGCCGGCGAGCGCGATGCCCTCTCCTCCGGCGAAAGAGCCGACTGGTGGATCAACGCCACCCAGCAGGCGGCCGCCGGCCAGGTAGCGCCTGCAGCGGCCGTCGGGCTGACGGAGGCGGCCGCCGAAGGTAAGGAAAGCGAAACCGACAGCTACCTGGAAAAGCTCGCCAAGTACATCCCGGCGGAGTCGCTGACGCTGACGCTGCTGGCGTTCGCGGCGTTGAGCCCTAAGGGCGCCGACGTCTGGTGGCTGGTCGCGGGTGGCGCGCTCGTGAACGTCCTCTACCTGTTCGGCACCGCTCTACATGCACGCAAGGAAGCCGCGATGCCCCGGTGGTACTTCTATCCACTGTCCGCGATCGCGCTGGTGCTGTGGTCGATCGCTGTGGTCACCGTGGTGGGTGAAAAGGCGGGAATCGAAGGCGGCGGTGCGGAAGTCACGAAAACCTTCGTGCTCGCGCTGGCGGCGTTCCTGGTCCCCCTGGCCGACACCATCGCGACGGGCCTCACCGAAATCGTGGAAGAAGAAAAAGCCGCGGGCCGCCTCGATCTCCGCGGGCTCATCAGGCGGCTCTTGGGCGGCACAGCTGCGAGGAGACCGCAAGCAGCGGCGTGACATCACGCCTGGCGCGCGCGAGGATCAGACCGCCCTCGATCGCCGCGAGCACCATCAGGGCGCGCTGATCGGCGTCGGCAGACTCCATGCCGGCGTCGATCAGGCGCGTTGCGAGGACCTCGAGCCAGGAGTCGAAGGCGGCTCGTGCCGCTGCCCGCATCGGCTCCGAGTCGCCGGCGGTCTCGAGCGCGACGGTGGCGATCGGGCAGCCGTCGGCGAACTCCGATTGTTCGAGTCCTGCAGCGAGGGCGCCGATGAGACGGCCGATCGCCTCGTCGAGGTCCTCGCTGCTGTTGAGGATGGCGGCCATGGCGTCGCGCAGCTGCGCCGCCGAGCGCTCCATGGCCGCGATCGCCAGTTCCTCCTTGCCGCCGGGGAAGTGGAAGTAGAGGGATCCCTTCGGGGCTCCGCTGCGGGCCACTATCTCGCCGAGCCCGCTGGCGGCGTATCCACGCCGGCGCAGCAGCTCCTGGGTGGCGGTCACGAACGCCTGCTTGGAGGCCCCGCGCTCGCGCACGTGCTCGCTCGGCGGCATTCCAATACTATAGAGACCGGTCTACATAGAGGGAGTGGATGATGCAACAGCTCGTGTTCGACGGTCCCAGGTCGCTGCAGTGGCGTGAAGCCCCGACGCCGACGCTCTCCTCCGACGAGGGTGCTCTCGTGCGGCCCATAGCCGTCGCCACGTGCGACCTGGACTCCCTGATCGTGTCCGGCACCTCTCCCTTTCAGCCGCCCTTCCCGCTCGGGCATGAATGTGTGGCGGAGGTGATCGAGGCCGGTGACTCGGTCACCTCCTTCGCCTCGGGCCAGCTCGTCAGCGTTCCCTTCCAGATCTCCTGCGGAAGCTGCGACGCGTGTCTGGCGGGACGGACCTCCAACTGCTCGCGGGTCCCGTTCATGTCCACCTACGGATTCGGCCCGGCCGTCGACAGATGGGGCGGCTTCCTCTCGGACCTGGTCGAGGTCCCCTTCGCCGAGCACATGCTCGTAGGGGTGCCCGAAGGCGTCGAGCCCTCAGCGGTGGCCAGCGCCTCGGACAACCTCAGCGACGCCTGGCGGACGGTGGGCCCTGCGCTGGCCGAGTATCCGGGCGCCGACGTGCTGGTCGTCGGCGGCGCTGGCCCCGGCTCGATCGGCCTGTATGCGGCCGGGCTGGCGGTCGCCCTGGGCTCTCGCTCGGTCCTGTACGTGGACGGCGACTTCGCCCGGCGGGAGATCGCCTCGCGGCTCGGCGCCCAGACGCTGGCGGAGAAACCCAAGCGGGTGGGTCCCTACCCGATCACCGTGGACTCGAGCGCGGACCCGGAGGGCCTGAAGCTGGCACTGCGCTCCACCTCGCCGGACGGGGTGTGCACGAGTACCGCGATCTACTTCGGCGAGCAGCCGAGCCTGCCGCTGCTCGAGATGTACACCAAGGGCATCACCTTCCGCACCGGACGGGCCAACGCCCGCAGCGCCATGCCACACGTGCTGGGGCTGGCGGCCAGCGGCCGGCTCCACCCGGAGCTCGTCACCAGCCGGGTGGTCCCGTGGGGTGATGCAGCCGCCGCGCTCGCGGAGGACGGCTGGACGAAGCTGGTGATCGAGCGCGGCTGATCAGCCGCCGGGCAGGCGCCCGAACATGCGGTTGCGTTCCACGCCGGTGCCGCCGGCGTGCAGGCTGTACAGGTCGCCGTCCCGGGCCAGCCACAGGTCGCCGGAGAAGTGGTCGCGGGAGTCGGCGAGGAAGACGTCCTCCAGCCCCTTGAGCGGAAGCGGGGGGATGACGTGCGTGATCGCCAGCGCGCCCACGCCCGCGTCCCGGGCGGCGTCGGCCGCCTGCGGGGCGGTCGCGTGGTAATCGGGGACGTCGGCGAGGATCCGGCGGCGCATCTGCTGGCCGGCGTCGCCGACGGCGTCCTCCACGAGCTTCAACAGCCGCGTCGACAGTGCGTCGTGGAGCAGCAGGTCAGCGCCCTGAGCGGCCCGAACCAGTGCCGGGGCGTAGACGGTGTCGCCGCTGACGACCGCGCTGCGGCCGCGGTAGTCGAAGCGGTAGCCGACGGCGGGGACAACCGGGGCGTGGTCGACGACGAAGGCCGTCACCGTCAGGCCGTCGTCCTCGAACACCTGCAGGGTGTCCTGGCCCTCCGGGAAGGAGAAGGTCTCGGCCGTCATCACGGCGCCGGACGGCGGGGCCACCTCGGGGCCGTGGTGGGCCGTGCGATAGCCCCGATCGAGCGCGTAGGCCTCGTTGAGGCCCCCGACGACCCGCTCGACGCCGGGCGGGCCGATCACCCGCAGCGGTGTGGTAGCGGCGTCTGCCACCCAGCGTTGCAGGTTCACCGTGCCCAGCCCGCCGATGTGGTCGGAGTGGAAGTGGGTCAGCAGCACGGCCGCGATGCGGCTCGGCGCGAGCTGCATCCGCGCCATCGTCTCCGCGGCGCGCTCGCCCGCGTCCACGACGAAGATGCGCCCGCCCGCGATGACCGCCGCACACGAGTCCCCGCGCTTGGCGTCCGGCATCGGTGAGCCGGAGCCCACGACCGCCAGGTGCAGCCCGTCCGCCAGGCCCGCCACGGGATCGGCGCCGACGAGCGCTGGCAGCCGTCGTTTGATCGCAGCCAGGGCGACACGGGAGCGCAGGGAATCCGTCACCGGCGGATCCTAGTCGTGAGGTTCCCCGGCGAGCTCGCTCGGGAGCGCCCGCTCAGGCGTCCGAGGGCGCGTCTGCGACCGCGGCCAGGGGGGAGTCGGCCGAAGGGGGCTCAACACCCAGGGGCAGCGGTTCTGCGAGCTCATCGTCGAAGGCGCCGTCGGGCTCCGGCGACGGATTTTCCGCCTCGAGCTTGCGGGCGGCCTTGCGGGCCTGTTTCTCGGCCCGCTTCTCGCGCAGCTTGCTTTCGCGCGCGAGCTTGGCCATCGTCGTCTTCCTCTTGCCGCTGGAAGCCATGTCTGCCAATCAGTTGAAATGGAGGCGCACGTCCGTCCGGACGTGCGCCCTCAGAAGAGCGAAACCGGCGCTCTAGAGCGCCTGGACGTTCGCGGCCTTCGGTCCCTTGTCGCCCGGTTCGGCGTCGTAGGAGACCTTCGCGCCTTCGGTGAGCGAGCGGTAGCCCTCACCAACGATTGCGCTGTGGTGGACGAAGAGGTCCTTCGACTGGTCGTCGGGCGTGATGAACCCGAATCCCTTGTCGTCGCTGAACCACTTCACCGTTCCGGTAGCCATCTTTGCTTCCTCCTGCGTTGTGTAGTGCTGCGAACGCGGAGATTGCATGAAGCAAAGGCTACGAGCGCTGGCACTTCTTGAATGCTGAGCGAAAACAGCTCAACCTGATCCGCCGAGCCTAGCAGGGGCTCCCGTTCGAGCGACGCGTCGCGGACCCCGGCACGGCAGACTGTGGCCGCCTCGACCCAGTGGACATCAACCCAGAAGGGAGCACATCAATGTCGGAGCTCTCCATCGAGAAGCTCTTCTCCGTCGCCGGGAAGACCGTGCTGGTGACCGGCGGCTCGCGCGGCATCGGCGAGATGATCGCCGCGGGATTCCTGGCCAACGGGGCCAAGGTCTACATCAGCTCCCGCAAGGCCGACGTCTGTGACGCGACCGCGGCCCGGTTGGCCGAGACCTATGGCGGGAGCTGCGTGTCGATCCCGGCCGACCTCGCGAGCATCGCCGGCGCCGCCGGGCTGGTCGCGGCGCTGGGCGAGCGCGAGCAGCGGCTCGACGTGCTCGTGAACAACGCCGGGGCCTCCTGGGGGGCGCCGCTGGGGGAGTTCCCCGAGAACGGCTGGGACAAGGTCATGGACACCAACGTGAAGGGGATCTTCTTCCTCACCCAGGGTCTGCTGCCCATGCTCGAAGCCGGCGCGACCCCCGAGTCGCCCGCCCGCGTGATCAACATCGGCTCGATCGACGGGCTGCGGACCTCGCGCTTCGACAACTGGTCCTACGGCGCCTCGAAGGCGGCGGTCCACGCGCTCACGCGCCAGCTGGCCGCGACCCTGGTGAAGCGCAACATCCTCGTCAACGCGATCGCACCGGGCCCGTTTCCGACCTGGATGCTCAGCACCGGCGTGGGGGGAGGGGGAGACGTGGAGGCCACCGACTGGGATCAGGTCGGCCAGGTCAACCCCCGCGGACGCGTAGGCAGTCCCAGCGACATCGCCGGGACGGCGCTGTTCCTGGCCTCCGCCGCCGGCGCCTACATCGTCGGCGACACGATCGTCTGCGACGGAGGGGTCGTCACCAGCTGAAGCAGGTCTCGGTCCGTCTGCGGGGGGGATACCGTCGTCCAATCGGGTCCCCGAAGCTAATGCTCGGCTGCGGTGCAGACGATTGCAGTGCGGTCTCATGAGGGTGGGCACCAGTCTCCGTCGCAGCCGTGATCGCCTCCGCGGGCGCATCAGCGCAGCCTTGGGAAGCGCGCTCCTGATGACGGTCGCGCTCGGCGTATCGGCAGGGCCGGCGTCGGCCTGGAACGAAAACCCCGGACCTCAGTACACGCTGCGGGTTGCCGAGGGCGAGACCACCTTCCCCGAACACGTCCAGGTCGCCGGCACCTGGGGGTGGGCGAGCAACGGTGCAAGCGTCGCCGTCTCGATCACCCGTGGCGGGACCGTCGTGTATCGGGACACCGGCCACGGGGGCTCGGCGGGGCTTTCGCAGGTTCCCGAGGTGGGCGACGTGCTGACCCTGGAATCACCGATCGGCACCGTCATCGGGACGCAGGTATACGACGGCCTTCCGTCGATGGATCCGACCGTGTGTGCGGGGTCCGTGAACTTCTCCGGCGCGAACACGAGCGGGTTCACCGTCGAAGGGTCCTACGTCACGTATTCGCTGAAGTTCGATCCCTACGGCCGCTTCAAGGAATCGAACAGGGCGGGCTTCGGCGAAGCCCAGGTCAAATCGCTGACGGGGACTACGTTTGGGGGCAACTTCCTCCTGCCGCTGCAGCCCGGCCAGACCGTCACCGCCACCGAGTCGCTGAAGACGCATCTGGCCGAAGAAGGCACCTACACCTACGTGAGCGAAAACTCCCGCCCCGTGGGGGCGTGTCCGCCACCGCCGCCACCGCCACCGCCGCCGCCCCCGGCGCTGCAGGGGGTCGTGATGAAGCTGGGACACGTCACCATCCATTCATTGCTCAAATCCGGCTGGCACGTGCTCGTGGGCATCAACCAGCCCGGTACCGTCATCGAGGATCTCTACCTGCAGGGCGGCACGCTCCCGGCGTTCGCCTCCAGCAAGCACCGCAGCCACAAGCCGCCCGCGCTCCTGATCGCCCGCGGCTACGTGACGGCCACGAAAGCGGGCGTGGTGAGCGTGCTGCTGCGGGTGACGAAGAAGGGGCGCGGCAGGCTGCACTCGGCCAAGAGCGCGCACGCGGTGCTGCTCACGACCCTGCACAGCACCTCC
Source organism: uncultured Solirubrobacteraceae bacterium (assembly GCA_963758055.1). GTDB lineage: Bacteria > Actinomycetota > Thermoleophilia > Solirubrobacterales > Solirubrobacteraceae > Palsa-744. The sequence goes on along the minus strand of CAVWTU010000002.1, from coordinate 205,598 downwards.
GGGGCCAAACTGGGCCTCGGGCACAAGTCGGTCACGATTCACTGACGGCTCGGGTCCCGTGAAGCGCGTCCTCGGCATCGCGCTGAGCGCCCTCGCGCCGCTGCTGCCCCCGCCGGTGCTCCCGATCCCATCCCGTAGCGGGCCGGAAGGGCCACCGCAGCCGTTTGCAGCCACGCCGAGAGCGGGTCCCCCCGCGGCTCGCACGCGCCCTGACATAGCGCGCGCACAGAGCCGCGCGATGCTGGACGGACCGTTCCCGCGGGGAGGGCTCGTGCGGGGGGTCTCCGACGGCGGTCTGCTGGAGAGCGCCGACGCCGAAACCCGCGCGCTTGCCCTCACGCGCATCCGCGCCACCGGTTCCACTGTCGTGCGAATCCCGGTGGACTGGCGCGAACTGGTGTCCCCCAGGCCGCCTCCCGGGTTCGACGCCACCGACCCGTCAGATCCTTCCTACCACTTCGAGCGCCTCGACGAAGCGCTCCGCAGCGCCGTCTCGCAGGGCGTTGCACCCCACCCTCGTCGTGTCCCACGCACCTCCCTTCGCCGAAGCTCCGGGGCGCTGGCCGTTCGCCTATCAGGGCAGCTGGGCGCCGGACCCGCAAGCACTCCAGGCGTTTGCGCAGGCGCTGGCCAGGCGCTACGACGGCGCCTTTCCCGACCCTCGGATGCCCGGCCGGAACCTGCCGCAGGTGGGTTACTTCCAAGCATGGAACGAGCCCAACCTCGCCCGCTATCTGGAGCCGCAGTGGGTCGCCGAGGGGGGCCACTGGACCGCGTTCTCGCCGCTGCTCTACCGGCAGTTGCTCAATGCCTTCTATGCCGGCGTCAAGCAGGTGGCGCCGAGCGACGTCGTGATCACCGCCGGCGTGGCGCCGGACGGCGACCCCGCCGGCGTCGGGCGTATGGCTCCGGTCACGTTCCTGACCTCACTGCTGTGCCTCGCCGGCGGTGCCCACCCGGCGCGGGCACCCTGCCCGGAACCGGCCCACTTCGACGTGCTCGCATTCCACCCGTTGTCGGTGGGCGACCCCAACCGCCCCGCCGCGTCCTCACTGGACGTGTCGATCGCCGACGCCGCCAAGGTCACGCGCCTGCTGGGTCGCGCTGAGGCGGTGGGCACGGTGCTCCCCCGGGGTCCCAAGCCGGTATGGGTGACCGAGCTCAACTGGGAAAGCGCCCCGCAGTCGCCCGACGGGGTGGCGCCGGGGCTGCAGGCGCGCTGGATCTCCCGCGCCCTCCATCGCCTGTGGGTCGCGGGGGTCGGGCTGGTGGACTGGCAGTTCCTGGTCGACCCCTACCCCGCGGTGCGGGCCGGCGGACCGCTGGGGGAAGGCGTCGAATACCAGCGCCCGGCGGGGCTCTACAGCGCCGCTCCCGGCGGGAACCTCCAACAGGCGCGCCCGAAGCCGTTCCTGGCCGGGTTCACCTTCCCCTTCGACCCCCTGCGGGCGGGCCGCAGCCGCGTGCGCGTGTGGGCGCTGCTGGCGCCCGGGCAGGAGAGCGCCGTGCTGCAGTACGCGCGCACGGCCCACGGGCGCTGGCGCACGCTGGCGCTGATGCACGCCGCCGCCCCCGGTGTCCTCAACGGGCTCGTGCGTCTGCGCCGCGGGGGTGTGCTGCGGGTTCTGAGCGGCGCGAGGATCAGCCCCGAAGTCGCCGTGCCCGCGGGCGCACGCCGCTGAGGAGACGCCCGTCGGCCCACCGGGGCGGCAAGCCTGTCACGGCTTGGCGACCGACTGGGGGTCGAGCAGCGAGAGCGTGACCGCCGCCGACAGGGTCGAGGTCGCGCCGCCCATGTACAGGCCCTTGACCGGGGCGACGTCGGCGTAGAAGCGCCCGTGGCCGATCTTCACGTGGGTCTCGCCCGCCAGGCGGCGGTTGGTCGGGTCGGCGCTGACCCAGATGCGGCTCCCCGCGCCCCTCGGTGGCCGGGCAGCAGCGCCTCGAGCCAGGCGTGCGTGTCGACCTCGAGCGAATCCGCGCCGCCATCCTCGGGGGCCGCCCACAGGTAGCCGGACACGTAGCGGGCGGCGATCCCGCGGCGGCGCAGCAGCACCAGCGAGAGGTGCGCGAAGTCCTGGCAGACCCCGCGCCCTGTCTGCAGCAGGTCGTCCGACGCTCGAGCCGACGTACGTGACGCCGGGGCGGTACTCGAAGCGCTCGGGGACGAGCTCGCAGAGCGCGTTCGAGCGTCGTGCAGCGGGTGTCTGCGGTGATCTCGGCCTCCAGCTCCTCCAGGCCCTCGATCGCCGGCTGGTCCTGCCAGGGCAGCGCGAACTCGCCGGCCGCGTCGTTGTAGGAGTCGCTGCGCAGGCTCTCCCATGAGCCGTGCGGCGGCTCGGGCGGATCGGACGTGACGACGCGGGCGCGCACGTCGATCGTCAGCTGCTCGTGGGCGGTCGGGACCCCGAACTCGAGCACCTCGGTGCCGAAGTAGTCGAGGTGGCGGCCGACCCGCGCCTCGGGCTCGATCCGGGTGTGGAACTCGTCGCAGCGCTGGGAGGAGGTCGTCGCCGGGCGCACCCGCAGCGCGTTGAGGTTGTCGGTGACCGGCGCGTCGTAGTGGTACTCGGTCAGGAAGCGGATCGCGAAGTGCATACGCTCATCCCCTCCGCCCGCCGGCGGCGGCGCCGGCGAAGTAGCGCTCGGCCACGTCGCTGGTCGATGCGCGCGAGCTCCTGCTGGGTGTCCTCGCAGATCCCGGTCAGCTCGGCGCCCTCGGGAGCGCGCGGCGCTGGAAGTCGAGGTCGGCCGCCAGGCGGCTGACGCGCAGCACGGGCTTTGAGTTGCGCGGGCCGGCGTCGGCGACTCGTGAAGACGTCGTGCAGGGAGTCCACGCAGGCGGCGACGCTGTCGGGGTAGGCGCGCTCGAACAGCAGAAAGCGCGCCACCGGGTGCGGCGTTGGGGGGCGCGGTGACCGCCCGCAGGTAGGCGTGAAAGCCGCCGACCGCCTGCAGCAGGATCAGCGCGTGCCCGTCGGCGGGCCGAGTCGCGGGTCGGCAGCGCGATGCGCAGCATGCGCAGCACCATGTCGGAGACCTCGATCAGGCCGCCGGCGTCGAGGAAGCACTTGGCTTCGTCGCGCAGCATCGAGCGATCGGCGATCCCCCAGATCAGCGCGGTGCGCTGCTTGACGTACTGGGAGGCCAGGATATGGCCCGGTCGGCGCGCCCCAGCCGGGCGCGCCGCCGCCGCGCAGCCCCAGCGCGGTCGTGTTGATCGCCTCCCACATCTCGGCGCTGATCACGTCGCGCACCGTGCGCGCGCCCTCGCGCGCGCGTTCGACGCTCGCGAGCATCGAGTCCGGGCGCTCGGCGTCGAGCGTCAGCTGCCCGAGCGGTCTGCCGGCGTCGTGGGCGTCGTCCGGTCGTCGCCGAGCATCGCCAGCAGCCCGCCGGAGCCGAAGCTCACGCCCGGGCGCCAGCGTCGGCGGCCCCCTGACTCGGCCTGGAAACGGCCTCGACCGCGCGGGCGGTGAACTCGGCGCGCGCCAGGTTGCGCCCCAGCCAGTACAGCTCGTGGGCGATCCGCGCGAGCATCAGGGCGCTCCGCGTCCGCGCACAGAGCCGTCGGAGCCGACACCCCGCGCCTGCTGCTGGTTGTTCCTGCTGCTGCTGTTGCTGCTGTTGGGCCACCCAGGTGCCGTAGCGCAGGTCGGGCAGGGCCGGCGGCAGCGTGTCCGCGATCGGCGGGCCGGCGCGGTCGGCGTCGTCGCCGTCCTCGAGCACCCAGGTGTCCTTCGAGCCGCCCCCGCGCGAGGAGTTGACGATCATCGATCCCTCTTGCAGCGCGACGCGCGTGAGGCCGCCGGGCACGATGTCGATGCGCTCGCCGAAGACCGCGAACGGCCGCAGGTCGACGTGGCGCGGCACGAGCTCGCCGTCGGCGTCCACGACCGGGACGGTCGAGAGCCGCACCACGTCCTGGGCGATCCAGCGGTCCGGGCGCGGCCAGCAGCAGCCGTCGCATCTGCTCGATCTCGCCCTCGTCGGCGTGGGGTCCGATCATCACCCCGTTGCCGCCGGACTCGCCGGTCGGCTTGACGACCAGCTCGTCGAGGCGACCGAGCACGTGCTCGAGCACTTCGGGGTCCGACAGCAGGTACGTCGGCACGTTCTCGAGGATCGGCTCCTCGCCGAGGTAGAAGCGGATCATCTCCGGCACGAAGCAGTAGATCGGCCTTGTCGTCGGCGACGCCGGTGCCGAACGCGTTGGCGATCGCGACGCTGCCCGCCCGGTAGGCGCGCACGAGGCCGGGCACGCCGAGCAGCGAGTCGGCCCGGAACTCGAGCGGGTCGACGAAGTCGTCGTCGAGCCGGCGGTAGACCGCGTGGGCGCGCTCGAGGCCGCGATGGTGCGCATGTAGAGCACGTCGTCGCGCACGACGAGGTCGGACGCCTCGACCAGCTCGACGCCCATCTGGCGGGCGAGGAAGGCGTGCTCGAAGTAGGCGGGGTTGGCGGGGCCCGGCGTCCACACGACGACCGTCGCCTCGCTCTCGGCCGACGGCGCCACCGAGCGCAGGGCGCCCAGCAGCAGCTGCGGGTAGTGGTCGACCGGGCGCACCCGGTAGGAGGCGAACAGCTCGGGCACCAGCCGCGCCATCGCGGCGCGGTTCTCCAGCACGTATGAGATCCCGGAGGGGATGCGGACGTTGTCCTCGATCACCTTCCAGCTGCCGTCGCTGTGGCGCACGAGGTCGCAGCCGGCCACGTGCGTGTAGACGCCGCCCGGCGGCCGGATGCCGTGGACCGCGCGGGCGAAGTGCGAGCAGGAGGCGACCAACCGCCACGGCACGATCCCCTCGCGCACGATCTCGCGCGCGTGGTAGACGTCGTCGACGAAGTGGTTGAGCGCGCGGATGCGCTGGGCCAGACCGCGCTTGATGCTCGTCCATTCCTCCCCGCCGAGCACCCGCGGCACGAGATCCAGCGGGAACGGGCGTTCGTGCGTGGGGCCATCACCGCCGCCGGTCTCGAAGGTGATGCCCTGCTGCATGAAGATCGCGTCCCGCCGCCGGCCCGCCTCGATCAGGCCCTCCGGCCCGAGTCGCTCGAGCGCGCCGACGAGCGCCTCGCGCGGTCGCGCGCGGGGTGCCGTCGGGCTCGAACAGCTCGTCCAGGAACGGCGGCCTGGGGCGGTAGCCCAGGCCGTCCTCCGATCGGGGGCGTGCGTCGAGGGCCGGCACTCCGGTGCCGTCGTCCGCCCCTCGTGTTGCAGCGCGCGACTGCACCCTCCGATTGTCCTGCCACGCGCTCCTGCCGACCTTCGACTGGTGGCGAAAGCGGGGACCGTTCCCCTGCCCATTTGTAGACGGGCGTCCGCTCGTGCGCGTGGCGCCCGAGGACTGCTACAGCCCGGGCGCTCCCAGCTGCTCGCGGGCGTCGCCAACCCTCTCGGGGACCTCGCCGGCCGCGTCGGACGCCCAGCTGGCGGGTGAGGAACTCGACCTGGTCGCTCGCCGCACGCTCGAAGGGTTCGCCGAGGTAGATCTCGAAGTGGCCGATCGGGTAGCGGCGCACCTCGGCCCTCGGGGCTCGGGCCGCCGCGCTCAGCGCGAAGCCCGGCGGCGTCAGCTGGTCCTGATCTGCGATGCAGAACAGGATCGGGCAGCTGATCTGCGAGACCTTGCGGGCGGGGCGGTAGGACCCGACGTACAGGGCGATCCGCGCCGCAACCTCGTTGCGCCAGCTCGTCTGCGCCGGCGTCAGCAGCTCCATCCCAGACAGCGTGTCGGGGGTGTTCATCACGCTGCGCGAGCCCGGGAGCCCGGCCGCGGGGATCATGTAGGGGTCACGCCCGAGCAGCGCCCCTGCCTGGTCGCGCAGGCCGGCGACGGTCAGCATCAGCGTGTGACGCACGCCGAGCGCAGGGAGCGTTCGCAGCCCGTCGACGAACGGCACCTGTGAGACGACGGCCGACAGCGAGTGATCTTCGGCCGCGATCGCCAGCACGTGCCCGCCGCCGAAGGAGCTTCCCCAGATCGCGATCCTGGCTGGATCCACTCCCGCCAGGGTGCGGGCGAAGGAGATCGCCGCGCGCCAGTCCTCGTGCTGGCGCCTGATGTCGAGCAGCTGGCGCGGCTCTCCCGAGCTGTCCCCGAAGTGGCGGTAGTCGAACACCAGGGCGGCGAGGCCCGCCGCCGCGAAGCGCTCCGCATAGGCGTCCAGGCGCTGGTCGCGGACGGCCCCGAAGCCGTGTCCCATGACCACGCAGGGCGTGTTCCCCTGGTCCTCGCCGGACGGCCCGTAGAACCACGCCCCACACTCGCCGTCGCCCGATCTGAACCTCACATCGCTGCGCATTCGCCCACCCCTTTGCTCGTTGCCCGGAGCTTACGCGAGCTAGGCGAACGCCTTCAGGAACGCGTCGGCGATCAGTTTGTAGCCGGCCCGGTTGGCATGGATGTTCGGTCCCACGGGGGCCGGGGCGCACATCCACGTGAGCCTGCACACTTCGGCCACGGCCACCGGCACCGGGCCGTTCTGGCCGGCCAGGGTCGCGGTGCGGGAGGTGTCGTAGGTGTGAAACGCGCTGTCAACGCGGGCGACCCGAAAGCCGGCTTCGCGGTATAGGCGTTCGACTCCGTGGTTGATGACGCGCGCGTAGCGAACGCTGGTGAGTGCTTCGACGTGCCCTCCGGGAAGGAGGTAGAGCTGAAGGAAGGGGTCGTACAGGGTCATCGCCGCCATCGGCGTCCCCGGCGCCGCCGCGCGGCGAAGGCGGCGAAGGATCACCGGGAGGTTCCCGGCCAGCCGCTGCACCCCTCGCATCACACAGGCGATCGGGATTTCGACTCCTCGCTGGCAGCCGTCCACGTCATTGGCGCCGATGTCGATCGTCAGGAGCGCCACTTCACCTCTCCGTCGGTGTCGGCGCAGAAAGCGTTCCGCCGCCGCCATCTGCGAGCCACCCGCAGGATGGCACCCGAGCAGGAAGGCGTCGGCCGAGTTGCCCTTTCCGGTGAGGAAGCTGGTGGTGGTCTCCCCGCCGCAGCCGAGCTTCACCAATTTCAGATGACTGATCCGCCGGCGCTCGAGCCCATACAGCTGGTCGGCGTACCCCTGATCGGTGTTCACAGTGATCCCCGAGGAGTTCGGCTGCATCCCCTGCGCCAGCGAGTCGCCGAGGGACAGGTAGTAGTGGGCCGCAAGCGCTCCCGTTGGCGCCGCGAGCACGATGGCGAGCACGGTCAGCGTGACCGCGATGCGGGCACCACGCGAGGACATGCCCGAAATCTAGCGCCGGCACGGGGCCGGCGAGCCGGTCCTCGGCTTCTGATCGCCCGAACGCACCGCCTGAGCGCCCGCCGCTAGCCGCCGGACCGTACCTCGACTGCAGCCATGTCCCATTCGTCCTTCGTGGGGGCGGTGTCGCCCATGGTCACCGTTTCGCCGACGGCTGCCGTGACCGCGCTTGTGTACTGCGTCCAGGTGGCGTCCCCCGTACCGGTGTCGAGATACTGATGCAGCAGCACCTGGCCCGGCCCGAGCGTGCGCGCGACCGCGCTCGTCCAGTCGTGGCCGGCCGCGAATACGAGCGAGCCGTCTTCCGTCGCTTTCAGCGACACGCTCGATGCGCCGGTTGCCGCCCCGGATGCGGCCGAGGCCCCCGCTCCCCGGGATCCCCGCATCGAGATCACGGTCAGCGACTGGTCATAGCCGGAGAGGCTCGGAGTCGCGGTGACCGACACGTTGAACAGCGGCGCGACAGCGGTGGCGGACCAGATCTCAGCGTCTCCCGCGCGTGAGTTGGCCCGCTGCAGGAGCGTCCAGATGAGACCCGCTCCGGCGACGGACTCGGTCTGGTGCTTGGAGCCCGAGGGCCCGTCCGAGGACACGAAGGCGAACAGCTGCTCGCCCGCTTCGTTGGTCGTGAGCGGCTGGGTCGTGACAGTGCTGCGGCCGTTGACGGTCGCGTTTGCGTCCACCGCCGGGCCGGCAGGCGGGCTCGCAGGCGTGACGGCGTTCGAGGGAGATGATTCCGGTCCCGTGCCGTTCCCGCTCGTAGCGATTACCCGGAACGTATATGCGGTGCCGTTCTTGAGGCCTTCGATGGTGGCGGTCGTCGCCGGCGGCGCACCTTTGACGGTAGTGGCGGCCAGCGCTTCGCTGCCCGCGTAGGGGATGATCGAGTAGCTCAGAATCTGGCTCCCGCCGTTGCCGGGGGCCGCCCATGTGACGGTGGCTCTCGCGTTGCCGGCGGTGGCCGTGACCGCGGTCGGGGCTTCCGGGGCCGCCGGGGCGAGCGGCACGACTTCGTTCGACTTGGCAGACACCGGGCCCGGTCCGGAGGAGTTGATCGCCTGCACGGTGAAGGTGTAGGCGGTGCCGCCCTTCAGTTCGGTGAAGGTGGCGCTCGTGGCCGGCGGGGCGCCCGTGATGGCCGTGCTCGCCTGCGCTTCGCCGGCGATGTAGGGCGTCACCCTGTATTCGCTCGGTTCGCCGCCGCTGGTCGGTGCGCTCCAGCTCACCGTGGCGGAGTTGGTCCCCGCGCGGGAGGTGAGGTTGCCGATCGGCCCCGGAGCCGTGGCTGCTTTGGGTTCTTCGACTTTGCCGGCGGCGTAGCTGAAGGTCTGCCCGCCTTCTTCCTGCGCTTCGCGGTTGGAGTTCGTGAGGTGCTTGCCTTTGGGTTCCTCCTGCAGCCAGCCTTCGGTATTGCACTCCTCGCAGTTGATTTTCGTCGTTTCCGGCGAGGGCAATTCCTTCAGCGGGCGAGCGACTTCTTCCCAGTTCGACGGTTCGTTGGAGTACACGCCCCAGGGGTGGCCTTCGCTCGAGCTTTCGCGTTCGTGCACGAATTTCTGGTAGACGTGCCCCTGTTCGCCGGGCAGCAGGGGGTAGTTTTGGAATGTCGTGTTGGCGAGCCAGTACTTGACGCCCTTGACGACTTGTACGGGGTGTTCGAGCTTGAATTCGGTGAATTTTTCCTTCTGGATCTTGGACTCTGCCACTTTGCCCGAGGTGCCCAGCAGCGCCCCGGGGACTTCCGGCGGGATTTCCGATTCGTATTTCATGAATTCGGCCGCCGTCCAAGTGCAGCTGCAGCCGCCTTTTGAGTTTTCGAAGCTGTCGTTGAACGTGATTTCCGCGTAGTGGTAGGTGCGGTTGGCGTAGATCCCGAGTTCGGACCCCGTGTTGGTCCCGTAGTTGGAGCCGTCGAGCACGGCGAAGATGGCTTCGACGGTCCCCGTGTGTTCGGCCACGAACGGCCACGCGACGAACTGGCCCTGGGATATTTCATCCGAGCATTGCTCGAACCCGTTCTTGCATTCCGCCGAGCCGTCTTCCCAGTGTTCCTTCTGGGGGGCTCCCATCAGAATCCCGGACCCGGCCGGTTCGGCTGGTGGGGTGCCGGTTTCGCCGGGGGGCGTGCCGGTTTCCCCGGCGGGGTGCCGGTTTCCCCGGGCGGGGTGCCGGTTTCCCCGGGTGGGGTGCTCGAGGCGCTCGCAGTGAACATCACGTCCACCCAGTAGTTGGTGGATCTGTACGTTTGGGTCGGGAACGCGTTCGCGGTCGAGTACACGTACACGCCGTCCGCGCTCGCGCTGTTGGCGAGGGCTGCCAGCGGCGGGCTGCTGACTCCGGCGGTGGCGAAGCCGGAGGCCGTGTCGGAGTAGTGGCCCTTGGGTGCCAGGTAGGAGGCCACGTAGGTCGTGTTCGCAGCGATCGTGACCGGGCTGGCGAACGTCACCTGCTGCCAGCCCGAGGCGCTCTCGCCGGTGAAGGTGGCGGAGGCCAGCAGCGCCCCGGTCGCGCTCCAGAGGCTGCCGATGTGCGTGCCGAGGTTGGTGGTGGCCTTGTAGAAGCGGATGCCGGTGACGGTGCCGGGGGCTTCGGAGGTGAACTTCACGCCCAGAACGACCGCATTGGGGTCTTTCGAGTCGACCGTCGGGGGCGTCGTATTGCCGAAGATCGTCGACGTCGCCGCCTGTGCGGGAGCGGCGGCGTGCACGGACCAGGCGAGCAGCGACGCAATCGCGGCGAGCGCGAGCAGGGCACTGCGGATGAAGGATGGCGCCGACATGAGTCGATCGGACCCCCGGCGCGAGAAGGGCGAGACCTCGCAAGCAAACCACACCGAGCTGTGCCCATCAGGGCCCGTGAGGGCCCCTGCAGCCCGATTTATGCCGCAAATTGCGGACTATTCGTCGACGTCGCACTCGCGCGGAGCAAAAGAACTCCGGGGCGGGGGTGGCGGCCCGGCGGGGGATGCCGGGCCGCCACGGGCGCTCCGCCAGGCGCCTAGTGGAGCTCGTCCAGGGTGTTTTCTGCGTCGTTGACGAAGTACACCCCGTGCTGGTCGGGGGTCAGGGCCAGGCCGAACAGCCCGCCTTCTCCGGCCCCGGTGTCAACGGGTGCGAACTGGAAGCCGAAGGGGGTCGTCTCGACGATGTCTCCGTTGCCCCCGTTGGCGGTGAGGATGTTGCCGTTCGGCGCGAGTGTCATCCCCAGTGGCGCCGCCAGGCTGCCGCCCGAGGTGACCGTGATCCCGCCGTGGGGCGCGGGGAACGGACGTACCGCTGCGAACGGGACCGCCGCGATGCGGTTGGCCGAGGTGTCGGCCACGAACAGCGTGCCGAAGGCGTTCAGCGCGACCCCCGTCGGGGCCAGCACGAAGGCGGCCGGGTTGGTCTGCTCGGGGAAGCCGCTGGCGACCACGTTCTCGGCGATCACGTGCGGTGGCCCGGGCGTGGCGGTCTGGAGTATCAGGCGCACGACCGTGCCGCCGTCGGTGACTTCTTCGCCGTGTTCCACCGTCCCGTTGAGGACGTTGGTGACGAACAGCTCGGTGACCCCGAAGAAGGACGCCTCGGTCATGTCCCAGGGACCGTTGATGGGACCCCCGGAGATTGTTTTCACCGGGTTGCCGTGGGGGTCGAGCACGATCAGGCACCCCGCCTTCGCGGTCGCCGCTTCGCCGTTTTCGGACGGCAGGCTGCCGACCACCACGTAGTTGTCGGGCAGGATCGCGAGCGCGGTCGTGAGGCCCACCCCGCCGGGGCAGGACCCGTGCAGTTCGGAGGCCTTCAGCTGGGCGAACACGGTCTGGCTGCCGCCGGGCGAGAGCTCGACGATCGTGCTGCCGGTCCCCTGCAGGTTTTCTTCGTTGTTGAAGTTGCTGATCAGGACGTCGCCCTGCACGAGCGCCCCCGCGCTGTGGGGGACGACGACGATGCCGTAGGGGTTCAGATCGCCGTTGGCGGGCACCGTTCCGCCGATTTCGGTGACGCTGTGCAGCCCTCCGATGAACGATGGGAACGGCAATGCCCAGGCCGCCGGGGAGAGCGCACCCAGCGCCAGCGCGGCGGCGACGGATACGCCCGCTGCCAGCCTCGCAGCGCGGGTCCGCGCGCCCCCTTGCCACGCCGTCAAGTGCTCGGACAGGGGAACCTCGGGTAGGGCACAGCGATGGAAGCGCCTCACGGCTCTCCTCCTTCCAGTCGTAGACGGGAGCTACGTACGGCTAGACCCCGAAGCGGGGGAAAACTTCCGTTGCCGAGGGGCTCAGGTGCGCTTCAGCAGCCGCCGCGCAGCGCGTTCGCCGGTGGCGACGGCGCCGTCGAGAAAGCCGATGTTGGCGATCGAGGTGTGCTCGCCGGCGAACAGGTAGCGACCGTCCTCGGCGCGGGCCAGGCGCCCGTACGTCGAGGCCTGCCCCACGCGGTAGTAGGAGTAGGCGCCCTTCACCCACGGGTCCAGCGCCCAGTGATCCTCATACGCGCGGCCGGTGAATGCCGCCGTGGTTCCGGGAAACACGTGCTCGAGCTCGCCGAGCGCCCATTCGGCGTCCGCGGCCGGCGCCGGACCGTGCGCCGTCCCGGTGAGGCCGGAGGCGCCCGCCTCGGCGCCGGGAAAGGCGACGAACAGGGCGGGGGAGGCATCCGGGCCGAGCTGCACGCAGTCGTCCCAGCCACACGCCAGGCGCTGCCATTCCCCGTAGGTGGCGCCGCTGAAGCCGAGCCCCGGCCAGGTCTTGTGTGACAGTTCGAGGCGGATCTTCGCGTTGGTGCCCATCCCCATCGTCTGGATCACCTCGAGCTTCTGGGGTGAGAGGCCCGAGCCCGAGAGATCGACCTCGCGCAGCGTGCTGAACGGGAGCGCCAGGACCACGAAGTCGGCGCTCACGTCGACCGTCGAACCCGAGACTTCGAAGCTGAGCGTGATCGTGTCGTCGCTGTTCTGGCGCAGGGCCACGAGCACGTGGCCGGGCTGAAGCGTTTCGGCGGGCAGCTGTTCGAGCATCCGCGAGACCAGTTGGTCGTTGCCGCCGACGATGTGGAAGCGCTCGTCGTCGCCTGGCAACGGGACGACCGAGCCGAGGTGGTTGTGGTCGAGCAGTTCGATCAGGTCGAGCGCCGACTGGTCGGCCGGGTCGCCGCCGTTCTCGGTCACGGTGTTGGCGAGCATCAGCCTGCCGAAGCGGCTGCCGGTGCCGATCTCGGTGCTTTCCAGCCACTCCGGCACCGACATGTTGTCGAGCCTGCTTTCGCCTTCTTCGCTCTGCAGTTCACGCGCCGCGGCCTTGAAGCTTTCGAAGCCGACGTTGGCCCAGTCGGCGTTGGCTTCCTGCACGGTGTAGGGGGCACCTCCGATGTAGAAGACCTCCTCGCCCGCGGGCAGGTCACCGCCGTCTAGGACCTCCTGGCTGAGGCCCAGCAGTGTGGCGAGTTCGCGCACGGCCCGCTGGTTGGAGTTAAGGAAGGAGCCCCCGTGCTCGGTTTCGAGCCCGTCTGAGAAGTACCCGCGAAGCGTCCAGCAGCGCCCGCCGGCGCGATCGGGGTTGGCCTCGTACACCGTCGAGGCGACCTGGCCGCTGCCGCCGTTCCACAACAGGTGGGCACAGCGCAGGCCCGCCAGCCCGGCTCCGACGATCGCGATCCGTGGAGCCGGGCCGTGACGGTGGGCTGCGACGGAGCCGGCCGCGCGCGCCGGGAAGCCCGCCGCGGCGGCGATCGCACCGGCTGCGGTGAGCAACTCGCGGCGCGTGCTCCCGCGCTCGGCACGCGCTTCTCGCCGGCGCTGCTGTTCGCGGCCCTGGAGCTCGTCGACCGGGATTCGCTCGCGCTCGGCGGCGCTGTTCAGGCCCGCCAGCCTCTGAAGCAACGCCATCTGCGGGGACCTCGGCGTGCGCATCGCAGGCCCCATCCTCGCACGGCCGTTTAGCACGGCCGTTGAGGCATCCGCACCAGCACTCATCTCCGGCGCTGCAGCGGCCGAGGCAACAGCATGACGCGGACCCGCCCGTCCGCGCCGGGGGCGTCGAAGGCATCCCATGGCGCGCACGGCCACAGTGATGGACAAAAACCGGGCAAGCCCGCCCACCACGCCTCGAAGCCCAAGGCGGAGGTCCGTGGCCACAAGACCAAGAAGCACAAGCTCAGCAAGCACAAGCTCCACCGGCACCGCCGTAAGCACAAGCACCACGCACCCGTCTCCGGGCTCCCCGGGGCGCCGGCGCCGCCGTTGATTCCGGTCAACCCGCCGGCACCCTCGCCCGTCCCGCCACCGGCCGTCGAAGCCCAGTTGACGCTCCCGCAGGCGCGACGGCTGCTCTGGCGCGCCGGCTTCGGGCCTGCGCCGGGTCAGGCCGAGGCGCTGGCCGGGCAGTCGGTCCAGGAGGTCGTCTTCGGCCTCACACGTCCCTCGGGCGCGGCGGTCCTGCAGGGTCCCGAACCCCACAACGACGAAGGCGAAGCGCTGCAGCCGGCGGACGCGTGGGGAGACGACCACTGCTGGTGGCTGGACCGCATGATCCGCTCCGATCAGCCGCTGGTGGAGCGCATGACCTACATCTGGCACGACTGGTTCGCCAACTCCAACGAAAAGGTGAACGACCAGCAGCGGATGCTCGACCAGAACAACCTGTTCCGCGAACAGGCGCTGGGCAACTTCCACGACCTGTTCCTCGCGGTGACCACCAATCCCGCGATGCTGATCTTCCTCGACGGCATCTACAACAGCCGCTGGGAACCGAACGAGAACTACGGACGCGAGATGATGGAGCTGTTCTCGCTCGGGGCCGATCGCGGCGCCTACACCGAGGACGACGTCAGAGAGATGGCCCGGGCGCTGACCGGGTGGACGGCGGAATGGACCGAAAGCAGCGGACTGCAGAACTTCCATTTCGAAAGCCAGCGCCACGACTCCGGCCAGAAGACGGTGTTCGGCCAGACCGGCAACTTCAACTACACCGACGCGGTCTCGCTGTGCGTGTCCCACCCGCTGCACCCGTCGTTCTTCATCAGCAAGCTATGGAGCTACTTCGTCCCGGTGCCGCCGCCGGAAGCGACGCTCGCGTCGCTGCAGGGGCTCTACCTCTCCTCCGGCTACTCGATCCGCTCGGTCGTGGAGGCGATCCTGCAGAGCCCCGAATTCCTCGACGGGCCAGAAATGGTGACGCCGCCGGTGATCTACAACGCGGGCCTGCTGCGCGCCGCCGGCCGCTACATCGACACGACCGCATGGACGTGGCTGTCCTCCGCCGCCGGGCAGCAGCTGTTCTATCCGCCCAACGTCTCGGGCTGGGACTTCACCCGCTGGCTGGACACCTCCACCGCCAAGGCGCGCTGGGAAATGGCGAGCTACGTGACGGCGAACAACTATCCCAACCCATGGCCGGGAAAAGGCGAACCGCACTACAGCGAAACCGAGACCGCGGCGGAAGCGCTGGCGAGCGCGATGTCCTACTGGGCGCAGCCGGGGCTGTCCGGGGAATCGCTTCAGTGCATCGCTGAATTCGCGCAGAGCTGCCTCGAAGGGGTGGCAACGGCCTCCTGGGAGCAGAGTCCCTACCGGGCGCTGCGACAGAACGCGCTGCGGATGTTGATCGCGACCTCCCCCGACATGCAAGTGAGCTGACCGACATGCAACGGAGCTGTTCCTGTAAGGAGTTCACCCGCTCGCAGCTGATACGACACGGCGTCGCCCAGGCCGGGCGCGGGCTACCCAAGATCGAGCAGGGGATGCCGCTGCCCGCCGGCACGGGCCTGAGCCGGCGCTCGTTCCTGTTGCGCTCCGCCGGCGGGGTACTGGCCGTCTACGGGGCGGGTGCTCTCTCCCCGGCACCTGGAAGCCGGGATCGCCCAGGCGGCAGCCGCGGCGCCGCCCAAACAGCCGGTGGTCGTCTCGATCTTCATGGAAGGCGGCTGGGATGCGCTGTCGGTGCTCGCTCCCGTCAAGGAAACCGCCTACCACCAGCTGCGCCCCCAGCTCGGGCGCCAGGAAGGCGAAGGGGTCCCCTTCAGCGAGGACGAAACGCTGATGTGGCACCCCCAGGCGGGCGGACTGGCCCAGCTGCACGGGGAAGGCAAGGTGGCGGTGTTCCCGGCGATCGGCTACGACCCTCCGGACGAGAGCCACTTCACCAGCCGCCACTACTGGGAGGTCGGCGAACTAAACACGCGAGGCGCGCACCGGCTGGATGGGGCGCTATCTCGACGTCGCCGGCAGCCCCGACAACCCGCTGCAGGGTCTGTCGCTGGACTACTCGCTGGCGCCGGCGCTGGCGACCGCGCGCGTACCTGTGGCGGCGGTCTCGACGCCGTCGGACTACGGCTTCTGGGCCTACGGGCTGGACGAACCGCTCACCGCGCCGACGCTCGAAACGTTCGGCAGGCTGGGGTCGCTGAGCGCCAACTCGACCGCCATGGCCCAGGCGCGTACCGCCTCGCTGGACACCAACCTGATTCGCCAGCAGGTGGCGCCGTTCGCCGATGTGGAAGGGAAACCGCCGTTCAAATCGCCGGTCACATATCCCACCAACGGCGACGATTTTCCCGTCCGCCTGGCGGTGCTGGCCGACATGCTGGCCGACGAATCGCTGCCGATCAAATGCGTTTCCCTGAACGCCGTGGGCGGCTACGACACCCACTCCGACGAGGCCACGACGCTGGCCACCAACCTCGGCCAGACGGTCGAATCGGTGGTCGCCTTCCAGCGCGACCTCGAAGCCAGGGGCCTCGACGACCGCGTGGTCGTTCAGCTGTGGAGCGAGTTCGGTCGCCGCCCGCAGGAAAACGGCTCCGGCACCGACCACGGGGCGGCCGGCCTGAGCTTCCTGATCGGCAGCCGGGTGCGCGGGAAAATGGTGGGTGAATTCCCCGGCCTGACGAAACTCGACGAAAACGAAAACCTCGTCAACACATCCGATTTCCGGGCGGTGTATGCGGCGCTGCTGGCGCAATGGATGGGGGTCGAAGCCGGTCAGGTGATTCCCGGCGCCGGCACCGGCCTGCCCGGGCCCAGCACCTATGGCACGGTCCCGCAGCTGATCGAATGACCGGTCCGCAGGGCAGCGCGCCGGCGAGCATGGCCGGCTGCGGCCTGTGTGCGGTGCTGGCCGCGGTCGCCCTCTCGGGCTGGAACCCCGCTCGGCGCCTGGACCGGGCCTGGGCGGCGCGCGCGCACGGATCCTGTAGCTCCTCGCACGCGCAGGGGCGCAAGGCGAAGGCTCACAAGACGAGCCGCCGGCCCGCCCCCAAGCGCTGCCCGAAGCTGCGCCGCCACGCCTCCGGCTCGGATCCTCAGCCGCAGGCGGTCGGCCCCTCCGGGGCGTCCGGGGCTGCGGGGGGCGCCTCCCCGCCGGCATCGTCCACCGGTACGCCCGCAGCGGCCGGGGCGCCGGCCTCAGAAGAAACCAACACGCCACCGCCCTCGCTGCCGGAGGTGCAGGTCAGCGCGGTCGAGTACCACTACACGCTGTCCCGCTCCAGCGTCCCCGCCGGCAGGGTGATCATCGAGTTCGTCGACAATGGCCAGGACGAACACAACCTCAACGCCGAGGGCGCCAGCGGCCCGCCGGTGGCGTCGTTCGCGACCGTGACTCCGAAAACGGTGACCCGCCAGACGGTCGAACTGAAGCCTGGCTCCTACACCCTGTTCTGCTCGCTCGCCGGACACGAGGCCAAAGGCATGAAAGCCACGCTCACGGTCGAATGAGCGCTACAGCGGCGTCGTGTAGGCGCCGCTGAGGCCGCCGTCGACCATGAAGGTGGTGGCGGTCACGAAGCTCGACTCGTCGCTGGCCAGGAACAGGGCCCCGTAGGCGATCTCCTCGGCCCGGGCGAAGCGCCCGACGGGCACGTGTACGAGCCGCCGCTGGGCCTGCTCGGGGTCCGAGGCGTATAGCTCCTGCAGCAGCGGGGTGTCCACCGGCCCGGGGCAGAGCGCGTTGACGCGCACGCCGCGGCGGGCGAACTCCACGCCCAGCTCGCGCGACAGCGCCAGCACGCCGCCCTTGGAGGCGGTGTATGAGATCTGCGAGGTGGCGGCGCCCATCACGGCCACGAACGAGGCGGTGTTGATGACCGACCCGCCACCCGCGCTCTCGAGCAGGTGGGGGATGCCGTGCTTGCAGCACAGGAACACGCTCCGCAGGTTCACCCGCTGCACCCGCTCCCAGGCCTCCAGCGAGGTCTCCAGCACGGACGCGTCATCGGGCGGGGAGATGCCGGCGTTGTTGAACAGCACGTCGATCCGCCCGTAGCGCTCGCGTACGCGTTCGTACATCTCCCGCACCTGTGCCTCCTCGGAGACGTCGAGCTGGAGCGACAGCTCGCCGGGCGCACCCTCGGCCAGGTCGGCGCCCACGACGTGCGCCCCTTCGCGGGCGAACAGCTCGACGGTCGCGGCGCCGATCCCGCCGATGCGCCCGTCACCACGCACACCCGCCCGTCGAGCCTGCCGAGCGCCTTCGCGCCCTCAGAGTCAGCCATCGGCCGAGCCCTCCGTGGAGTAGAAGATCGTCTTGACCTCGCTGTAGGCGTCCAGCGCGTGGGGTCCGAGCTCGCGCCCGTAGCCGGACTGCTTGAAGCCACCGAAGGGCGTCGTCACGCGCACCGAGTTGTTGGAGTTGATCGACAGCACCCCCGTCTCGCAGCGCACGGGCGACGCGCAGCGCGCGGGCGCCGTCGCGGGTCCAGATCGACCCCGACAGGCCGTAGATGGTGTCGTTCGCGAGGGCCACCGCCTGCTCCTCGTCGCGAAACGGGATCACCGCCGCGATCGGCCCGAAGACCTCCTCGCGGGCAACCCGCGCTCCGGATCGACGGGTGCCAGCACCGTCGGCGCGAACCAGAATCCCGGCCCCTCGGGGGCCGTGCCACGGAACGCGATCCGCTCGCCGTCATCGAGGAAGGAGGCGACGGTGTCGCGCTGGCCGGCGGAGATCAGCGGGCCCATCTGCGTGTCCTCGGCCAGCGGGTCGCCGACGCGCATCGCCAGCACCGCCCGCTCGAGCTCGGCCATGAAGGGCTCCATCGCCTGCTCCTGCACGAGGATCCGCGAGCGCGCGCAGCAGTCCTGGCCGGCGTTCCCGAACACGGCCCCCGGCGCGGCCGCGGCGGCGGCCTCGAGGTCGGCGTCGGCGAACACGACATTGGCCGACTTGCCGCCCAGCTCCAGCGTCACGCGCTTGATCGTGGCGGCGGCGCCGGCGGCGATCGAGCGGCCGACCTCGGTCGAGCCGGTGAAGGCGATCTTGTCCACCCCGGGATGCTCGACCAGGCGCTGCCCGCAGGTGCGCCCCGGGCCCACGACCACGTTCAGCACGCCGTCGGGCAGTCCCGCCTCGGATGCCAGCTCCGCGAAGCGCAGCGCCGTCAGCGGCGTCAGCTCGGCCGGCTTCAGCACGACGGTGTTGCCGGCCGCGAGCGCCGGCCCGAGCTTCCAGGAGGCGATCGTGAGCGGGAAGTTCCAGGGCGTGATCAGCCCCACGACGCCGACCGGCTCGCGCACGGTGAAGGCCTGCCCGCCGGCGACCGGGATCGTGTCGCCCAGTAGCCGCTCCGGAGCGCCGGCGTAGTAGCGGAAGGTGTCTGCCACCATCTGCATCTCCCCGCGGGCGTCGGCGATCGCCTTGCCGGCGTTGCGCGCCTCCAGCACCGCCAGCTCCTCGGCGTGCGCCTCCACGTTCTCGGCGATCGCCTGCAGGATCCGGGCCCTGGAAGCCGGGTCCAGCGCCCGCCACGAGGGCAGCGCCGCGCGTGCCGCCGCGACCGCCCGCTCGACGTCCTGCAGGTCGGCCCGCGGGACTTCGGCGAGCACCGCCTCGGTGGCGGGCTCGAGTACTGCAAGCGTGGAACTCAGCGGTCAGCCCGTCCGCGCTCTGCGGTCCGTCAGCAGCTCCACCGCGCGCCTCGTCCAGACCCTAGGGGGCCTCGGCGATCGCCGGCAGCGCCTGTTCGATGTCGAGCTGGTCGATCGTGCGGATCGGGCCCTTGAACGTGTTCTTGCGCCGAGGCGAAGTACCAGATCGTCACAGCCAGGATCACGGCGATCGTGACCAGCGGCGCGTAGTTGACGGCGTTCCAGCTGAAGCCGCTTTCCCAGGGCACACCTTCGGGCGAGAACGGCAGCGAGAAGATGATCACGCACAGCGCCACCCAGACGACGGCGATCAGGTTGATCCACTTGTACTTCGCGCCCAGCGTCCACGGGCCGGGCTCGAAGTTCTCGCGCTGGCGCCAGCGCAGGTACACGGGGATCGTGTAGGCGATGTACAGCCCGATCACCGAGATCGACGTCACGGCCAGGAACGCCACCGGGCTGCCGAGGTGGTTCGGGAAGTACGCAGGGATCGTGATCACCAGTGCGAACACGACCACGAACAGCACCGACCAGGTGGGGGTACGGCTCTTGCCCAGCCGCCGCCACAGGTTGTGGCCCGGGACCGCGCCGTCGCGCGAGAACGCGAACGTCATACGCGAGGCGCTCGTGACGCAGGCCATCGAGCAGAACAGCTGGCCGATGGTCGAGATCACAAGCACCGCCTTGGCGGCCGCCGAGGTGAGGGCGGTCTCCACGATCGTCACGGCCGGGTAGCCGGCCTTCAGGTATTCGGCTTCGTGAGCGTGCTGGATCGCGAACGTGATCCCAAGCAGCAGGATCCACCCGAAGATTGCCGAGTACAGGACCGACAGCCAGATGCCCCGCGGCGCCGAGTGCTCTGCGCCGTGCGTCTCCTCGGAGACGTGGGCGGAGGCGTCGTAGCCGGTGATCGTGTACATCGTCAGCAGGAAGCCGAGCGGCAATATGTACAGCCAGAATTTCCAGCCACTGACGGCTCCACCGGCGAACCCCGACGCATTGGCCTTGTGGCTGAAGACGTAGGAGAAGCTGGCGTGGTGGGACGGGACCGCGAACAGCAGCACGATGATCACCAGCACCCCGCCGATGTTCCACCACACGGACACGTTGTAGAGAGTGGTTACGAGGTGGGCGCGGATCACGTTCACGAGCAGCGCGATCAGCAGGATCAGCCCGAACAGCGCGAACTGGACGTGCGCGGTGTAATGGAGGCTCGTGCCGGCGGCGGCCTTGGTGAAGTTGAAGATGAAGTTCACTTCGTAGAGCCCGAGCGTGTACATCAGGAACGTCGCCGCGGCGTAGATGACCGAGGCCGAGACCGCCACCAGTCCGATCAGGTTGAACCAGCCGGTGAACCAGCCCCAGCCGGCGCCACCGAGCTTCGATGACCAGTAGTAGATCCCGCCGGCGGTCGGCATCGCCGAGGCCAGCTCCGACATCGACCAGGCGACGCACAGGATCAGAACCGAGACGATCGGCCAGACGATCGAGATCGCGATCGGCCCGCCGTTCTTCAAGGCCTGCCCGTAGGTCGTGAAGCAACCCGCGAGGATGCAGATGATCGCGAACGAGATCGCGAAGTTGGAGAAGCCGCTCCAGCGGCGATTCAGCTCCTGCTTGTAGCCCAGTTCGGCGAGCTTCTGCTCGTCGGCGCCCAGTTTCTCGGTCGTGCTCATCGCGCCTCCCGGTGGAAAGGTTTGATCTTCCGTCCTTCGATCGTGACGATACGCTCATGGACGGCGGAAAGTCAAGAAAATCGGCCGACTGGTCCACTGCGGGTTCCACTCTTCCCGCAAACTCCGGTCCGGCCCGTGGTGGCTACGCCTCAACCGCCCGGGAGCAGGCCCGCGAGCACGTGCTCGGTGCCCTGCAGGTGCTCGGTCATCACGCGCGCGGCGCGCGTCGTGTCGCGTTCGCGCACGGCCGCCAGCAGCCGCCGGTGCTGGGCGTTGGAGGACGCCAGCACCTCGGGCGGGTGGGCGATATAGGAGATCAGGTCGGTCATCGCGCCCTGCGTCTCGGTCATAGCCGCCACCAGCCGGGTCGAGCCGGCCGTCTCGGCGAGCCCGACGTGCAGCCGGGTATCCGACTGGCGGTAGGCGGGGAAGTCCTCGAGCTGGCGCTCGAGCGCGTCGACGACCGCATCGAGCTCGTCGATCGCCTCGGGCTGGGCCCGCTCACAGGCGAGCACCGCGACGCCGAGCTCGACCGCCAGGCGCTGGTCGCAGGTCTCGCGCCATTCGGCCAGCATCAGCTTCGACGGCGGCACCGCCGGCGGCTGCGGGTCCGACACGAAGGTGCCCCCGCCGCGGCCGCGGGTGGCGAACACGTGGCCGCTCTGGGTCAGCGCGGTGAGCGCCTGTCTCAGCGTCGAACGGGCGATGCCGAGACGCGTGCACAGCTCGCGCTCGGCCGGCAGGCGCGAGCCCGGCGGCAGCAGGCCGAGCTTGATGGCGGTGCCGAGGCGCTCGACGGTCTCCTCGAAGGCGGTCTGTGAGCGGACGGGCGCGAACAGCGCCGCGGGTGGGGCGAGCGTTCCGGAGCTTCCCCGGCGCTCAGCGGCACCCGCCATGGTTCCCGCTGCGCCGGGGTTTCATAGACGCTCGAACCCCCGGAAGCGCTCCCAGTCGGTGACGGCCGAGCCGAACGCCGCCAGCTCGACGTCGGCGGCGTTGAGGTAGTGATCGACGACCTCTCCTCCGAAGGCCTCGCGGGCCACGGTGCTGGCGGCGAACAGCTCGCGGGCGGCGTGAAGCGTGTCGGGCACCCGGGGGTGGGTCCCGTCCGTGTAGGCGTTGCCCTCGAGTGCGGGCTCGAGCTCGAGCCCGGCCTCGACGCCATGCAGGCCCGAGGCGATGATCGCGCTGAGCGCCAGGTAGGGGTTCAGGTCGGCGCCGCCGGCGCGGTTCTCGAACCGCAGCGATGGGCCGTGGCCGACAACGCGCAGTGAGCAGGTGCGGTTGTCGTGGCCCCAGGCGACGGTGGTGGGGGCGAATGTGCCGGCGGCGTAGCGCTTGTAGGAGTTGACGTTCGGTGCCAGCAGCAGCGTCATCTCGCCCAGGCAGGCGAGCTGGCCGGCGAGAAACGACTCGAACACGGCACGGTCGCGCTCGAACAGCGGTCCCTGCTCGTCGGCGAGCGAGAAGTGGATGTGGCACGAGTTGCCCTCGCGCTCGTCGAACTTCGCCATGAAGCTGATCGCCATGCCCTCGTCGGCGGCGATCTCCTTGGCGCCGTTCTTGAAGATCACGTGCTCGTCGGCCGTCCGCAGCGCGTCGGCGTAGCGGAAGTTGATCTCGTGCTGGCCGAAGTTGCACTCGCCCTTGGAGTCCTCGACGACCATCCCGGAGGCGGCCATGCTGTTGCGGATGCGGCGGATCAGCGGCTCGACACGGGCGGTCCCCAGCAGCGAGTAGTCGACGTTGTAGAGGTTCGCCGGGCGCAGCTCGCGGTAGCCCTTCTGCCACGCCTGCTCGTAGGTGTCGAGGAACACCATGAACTCGAGCTCGGTGCCCGCGTTGGCGCTCCAGCCCCGCTCGGACAGGCGCGCGAGCTGGCGGCGCAGGATCTGCCGCGGCGAGGCCACCACGTCCTTGCCGTCCAGCCAGGCGACGTCGGCCAGGCAGATCACCGTCGCCTCCTGCCAGGGCACCGTCCGCAGCGTGGCCATGTCCGGCACCAGCAGCATGTCGCCGTAACCGCGCTCCCAGGAGGACATCGCGTAGCCGTCGACGGTCGCCATGTCGACGTCGACCGCGAGCAGGTAGTTGCAGCCCTCGGCACCGTGGGGCACGACCTCGGCCAGGAAGTGCGTCGCCGTCAGCCGCTTGCCCTGCAGGCGTCCCTGCATGTCGGTGATCGCCAGCAGCACCGTGTCCACCTCGCCGCGCTGCACCTGGGCGCGCAGTTGCTCGAGTGTCAGCGGGGGCGTCGCTCGCTCGCTCATCGGCACCGAAGGTACCGTTGCCCACATCGCGGCGCAACGGTAGGTTCGGCCGGTGCACGATCTGAAGGTGGTCCTCGAGCGCCTGCAGGCCCGCGTCGGTCCGCTGGAAGGCGAGCCTGCACCGCTGTCGGGCGGGATCACGAATCGCAACTTCAGGGTGCGCCTCGCGGGCTGCGATTACGTCGTGCGGCTGCCCGGTGAGCGCAGCTCGCTGCTGGGCATCGACCGCACCGCCGAGCGGCTCGCCAGCGAAGCCGCCGCGCGACTGGGCATCGGCCCGGCGGTCCTCGACGGCGAGGACGGATGTCTGGTCACGACCTTCATCGAGGGCGGGCCGGTGGCCGGCCGCGAGCCGGCCGAACGGGCGCAGGAGCTGGCCGCGGCGTTGCGGGCCTTCCATGACTGCGACGTGCGGCTGCCGGTCGATTTCGGCGTCGGCGCGCTGCTCGAGCAGTACGCGGCCACCGTGGCCGCCCGGGGCGGGGAGCTGCCCGGCGAGTATGCCTTCGCGGGCTCCGTCGCCGCCCGCATCGCCGCGGCCCTCGGCGCCGTCGAGAGCCGTCCCTGCCATGACGACCTGCTGGCCGCGAATATCATCCGCGCCGCCGATGAGGACCGTCTGATGATCGTCGACTGGGAGTACGCGGGCATGGGCGACCCGCGCTTCGACCTCGGCAACCTGGCGGTCAACAACGACTTCGCCGACGCCGACGAGCAGCGCCTGCTGGCCGCCTACTACGGCGGCGCCCAGGACGACGCCCGCCATGCGCAGCTGAAGCTGATGCGCGTCATGTCCGACGCCCGTGAGGCGGCCTGGGGGGTGGTCCAGGGGGTCCTCTCCGAGCTGGAGTTCGACTTCGACCGCTACGCCGGCGAGCACTTCGAGCGCCTGCGTTCGGCGGTCAGCGGGCCGGACTTCGAGGAGTGGCTTGACGCCGCCGGCGCCTGAAGCCCCGGACGCTCCCGGCGAGCCGCCCGCGACGGGGCCGGCGGCGGCGCCCGCGCGCTCGGTGCGCCCGCGGCAGCTGCCCGAGCGGGCACGGGTGGTGATCATCGGCGGCGGCGTCGGTGGCGCGTCGATCGCCTATCACCTGGCGCAGCTCGGCGAGCGCGACGTGGTGCTGCTCGAGCGCAACGAGCTGACCAGCGGCTCGACCTTCCACTCGGCCGGGCTCGTGGGGCAGCTGCGCTCGAGCGTGTCGCTGACGCGGATCATGATGGACTCGGTCGAGCTCTACCGCACGCTCGACTGCGGCTGGGTGCAGTGCGGGGGCGTGCGTCTCGCCTGCACGCCGGAGCGCGAGCAGGAGGTGCTCCGCCAGGTCGCCTGGGCGCGCACGTTCGGCCTGCCGCTGGAGCTGATCTCCGCCGAGGAGGCCCGCGACCTGTTCCCGCTGATGAGCACCGACGGGGTGCGCTGTGCCTCCTACCTGCCGAGCGACGGCTACCTCGACCCGTCGCTGCTGACGGGAGCGCTGGCAGAGGGGGCCCGCGAGGGCGGGTGTCGCATCTTCACCCACACCCGCGTGGAGTCGATCGACGTGCGCGACGGCCGCGTGCGGGGCGTGCGCACCGAGTGGGGCGACATCGAGGCCGAGGTCGTGGTCAACGCGGGCGGCATGTTCGCCGCCGAGATCGGCCGCCTGGCGGGGGTGCGGGTGCCGGTGATCCCGTTCGCCCACGAGTATCTGGTCACCCAGCCGTTTCGCGAGCGCGTCGCCGGGGAGCACCTGGCGACGCTGCGCGACCCCGACCTGCTGATCTACTTCCGCGAGGAGGGGGAGGACTGGTGATGGGCGGTTACGAGCGCGCCTCCGCGCCGTGGGCGCTCGACGCGCACCAGCTGGACGCGATCCCGGCCAACTTCAACGGGCGCCTGCTGGAAGAGGACTGGCCGCGCTTCGAGGAGATCGCCGTCAACAGCCGCCGCCGTGTGCCGGTGATGGAGGAGGTCGGCATCACGCGCCTGATCAACGGTCCCGAGGCCTTCACCCCCGACAACGAGTTCTGCCTCGGGGAGACCGACGTGGGCGGCTTCTACGTCGCCGCAGGCTTCTGCGCGCACGGGCTCGCCGGCGCCGGTGGGATCGGGCGCATGATGGCCGCCTGGATCCTCGACGGGGAGGCTCCGATGGACGTGTGGGAGATGGACGCCCGCCGCTTCGGCGCGCGCTTTCGCTCGCCCAGCTACACGCTCAAGCGCACGAAAGAGGTCTACGAGACCTACTACGACATCCGCTACCCCGGCCACGAGCGCGAGTCCGGCCGCCCGCTGCGGGTCTCGAGCGCCTACCCGTGGCACCGCGAGCACGGCGCCGCCTTCGGAGAGAAGTCGGGCTGGGAGCGGGTCAACTGGTACGAGTCCAACGCGCAGCTCGGGGACGAGGCACTGCGTCCGCGGGGCTGGGCCGGGATGCACTGGTCGCCTGCGATCGGCGCCGAGCACCGGGGCGCCCGCGAGCGGGCGGCCCTGTTCGACGAGTCCTCGTTCGCCAAGCTCGAGATCTCGGGCCCGGGCGCCCCGGAGCTGCTGGAACGCCTGTGCGACAACCGCGTGGCCAGGGACGTGGGAGCGATCACCTACACGCAGATGCTCAATCGCCGGGGCGGGATCGAGTGCGACTTCACCGTCACCCGGATCGCCGAGGAGAGCTTCTCGATCGTCACCGGCACCGCCTTCGGCGACCACGACCTCGCCTGGATCGCCAGCCACGCGCCCGGCGACGGCAGCGTGCGCTGCGTCGACGTCACCGCCCGCTGGTCCTGCTTCGCCCTGTGGGGGCCGCTCGCGCGCGAGATCCTCACGCCGCTGACGCACGACGCGCTGGACTTCGGCTACATGCGCATGTGCGACCTCGCCGTCGGCGACGTGCCCGTGCGGGCCCTGCGGGTGACGTTCGTGGGCGAGCTGGGCTGGGAGCTGTACTGCCCCGCGGAGTACGGCATGGCGCTGTGGCGCACGCTGTGGGAGGCCGGCCGTGAGCACGGGATGATCGCGGGTGGCTACCGCGCGATCGACTCGTTGCGACTGGAGAAGGGCTACCGCGTGTGGGCAGCCGACATCACCGCCGACGAGACCCCGCTGCAGGCCGGGCTCGGATTCTGCGTCAAGGACGGCGACGCCTTCCTCGGCGCCCCCGCGCTCGCCGCCGCCGCCGATGGAGAGCCGCCGCCGCGGCTGCGTTGCGTGGTGCTGGCCGACCCCCGCTCGGTGGCGCTCGGCAACGAGCCCGTGCGCGTCGGCGGGGAGGTGGTGGGCCGCGTCACCAGCGGTGGGTACGGCTACACGGTCGGGCGCTCGATCGCCTACGCGTACCTGCCCGCCGCGCTGGGTGTCGGCACGGAGGTCGAGATCGACATCTTCGGCCAGTGGGTCCCGGGCGAGGTCGTGCGGGAGCCGCTGTTCGATCCCAAGGGCGAGCGCATCCGGAGCTAGGCGAGCGCGAGCTCGTGTCGGCGCCGGCAAGGCGGCGGGCGGCGTTTGTGAGACTGCAGGCCGTGCGCGTGCTGTCGATCGTCCACGAACACACCGCCGGCAGCGGCGTCTTCGGGACCGTGCTGCGACGAGCGCGGCGAGGAGGTGCTCGAGTGGGTCCCGCCGCTGGGGGCGCCGCCGCCGGCCTTGGAGCCCGATGCCGTGCTCGTCTTCGGCGGGGCGATGAACTGCGAGCAGGAGTCCGAGCTCCCGTGGCTGGCCGGGGAGAAGACGCATCTCAGAGGGCTGCTGGCGGCGGGCACGCCGGCGCTCGGGGTGTGCCTCGGCGCGCAGCTGCTGGCCGAGGTCGCGGGCGGGAAGGTGACGCGGATGAGCACGCCGGAGATCGGCTGGCGAAGGGTGCAGCTGGAGCCCGCGGCCGGCAGCGATCCGCTGCTCACCGCGCTGCCGGCCCGCTTCGAGGCCTTTCAATGGCACAGCTACGAGGTCACGCCACCGCCCGGGGCACGGGTGCTGGCGAGCAGCTCGTCCTGCGTGGAGGCGTTCAGGCTCGCCGCGGCGCCGTGGTGGGGCATCCAGTTCCACGCCGAGGTCACCGGCGAGGCCATCGATGACTGGATCGAGGACTACCGCAGCGACCCCGACGCGGTTTCCGCCGGCGTCGACTGGCCCGCGCTGCGCGCCCTCTCGAAAGAGCGGATCGCGCGCTCGAACGCGCTCGGCTCGCGGCTGTGCGCCCGATTCCTCGAGCACGCCGGGTCCCTGCGCGGGGAGACCGGGTACACCGGGGGCGGGACCCACTGAGAAGATCACCCCACGCGAGCGAGAAGGAGCAGATCAGATGAGCACCGCGTACACGATCAAGAACCTCCGCACCGTCGAGGACTCCGCACCCCAGTTCGGGTTCGCCGACGTCCAGGAGGCGCGCTTCGCCTTCGAGGCACTTGAAGCCTCCGATACCGGGGTCAGTCTTTACACGCTGAAGCCCGGCTGCCGCCAGCCCTTCGGGCACCGCCACGAGCAGGCTGAGGAGGTGTATGTGGTGCTGCGCGGGTCCGGACGTATGAAGCTCGACGAGCAGATCGTGGAGGTTGAGCCGCTCGACGCGATGCGCGTCTCGGCGGCTGTGATACGGGCCTTCGAGGCGGGGCCGGAGGGGCTGGAGGTGCTGGCCTTCGGACCGCGCCGCAAGGGCGACGGCGAGCTGTTGCCGGGCTGGTGGGCATAGCAACGGTGCCCGCACCCAGATCACCCACCCGTCGCGACCCGATCGCCCTGGTGCTCGCGGGCGGCGGCGCGCGCGGTGCCTATGAGGCGGGCGTGCTCGAGGTGCTGGCGCCGCAGCTCGCCCGCCGCGGGCAGGCGCCCGACATCCTCGTCGGGACGAGCATCGGTGCCCTCAACAGCGCCTTCCTCGCCGCCCGCGCGCACGAGCCGCTGCCCGAGGTGGCCGAGGCGGCGGTGGCGATGTGGCGCGAGCTCGGCTGGAGCGACGCTCTGCGCCCGCTGGTCTCCGGGCCCGAGCTTCGCCGCCTGCTGAGCGCGGGCGCGATGGTCGCCGGGCTTCCGGGCGGGCACCTGCCGGCGCTGCTGGATCCCTCTCCGCTGCGGCGCACCCTCACCCGGCTCGTCTCCTTCGAGCGCATCGCGCGCAACGTCATGGACGGGTCGCTGCGGGCGGCCGCGGTGGTCGCGACCTCCTATGCCAGCACCCGCAGCGTCGTCTTCCACCACGGCGGCACGCCGCCCGCGGCGGACCCCGCGCGTGCACTCGACTATGCGGCCACGCCGATCCTCCCCGAGCACGTGCTCGCCTCGGCCGCGATCCCGGGAGCGTTTCCCGCCGTGGAGGTGCCGCGTCCACGTGGGGCGGCGGGCTGGTACGGCGACGGCGGCGTGCGCCTGAACGCACCGCTCGCGCCCGCCCTGGCGCTGGGAGCACGGCGCGTGATCGTGGTCGGGCTGAACTCCTCCGTCACCCCGGTCGGGCGCGAGCTGCGCCCCGACGCGCTCGACGGACTCGCCCAGCTGGTTCAGGTCGCGCTGTCGGACCAGCTGGCCGAAGACGTGGACACGCTCGCGACCGTCAACGAGAGCCTTCCCGCGCGCGCCCCGGCCGGCAGGCGCCCCGCGCGCCGGCGGGTGCCCTACATCTTCATAGCGCCCGCGGACCGGCTCGAGATCGGACGTCTGGCCCGCGAGGTCTACGCACGCCACTACGGCGGCCTCGACAGCCTCCTGCGTGGCAGCAGCGTCGCCCTCCTGGGGCGGGCCCTCAACGCCCGTCGCGGACCGGTGCACGGAGAGCTGCTCAGCTACCTGTTCCTGGCGACGGAGTTCCTCACCGAGCTGATCGCGCTCGGGCGGCGCGACGCCGAGCGCTGGTTGGAGACCCGCCACGACGCCGGTCTGTGGCAGGTCGGCCGCCTGTGAGCGCGCCGCCCAGCGTCACCGTCGTGGGCTCGGCGAACATCGACCTCGTGGCCCGTTGTGAGCGCCTGCCGCGCCCCGGTGAGACCGTCACGGACGCGCGCCTGGAGCGGATTCCGGGCGGCAAGGGCGCCAACCAGGCCGTGGCGGCCGCGCGGCTGGGGGCTCGCACGCGCTTTGTGGGGCGCCTCGGCAGCGACGACTTCGTGCTGCGCTCACTGCAGGGAGAGGGGGTCGACACGAGCGCGGTCGCCCGTGACGCGGGGGAGAGCGGGACCGCGCTGATCCTGGTGGACGGCGAGGGCGAGAACGTGATCGTGGTGGCGCCGGGGGCGAACATGCGGCTGGCCGCCCAGGACGTCCGCACCGGCGAGGCCGATGCCGTCATGTGCCAGCGGGAGATCCCCGATGAGGCCATCCACGCCGCCGCTGCCGGCGCCCGCTTCTTCTGCCTCAACGCGGCGCCGGCTCGCGGACCGCTGCCGCTTGCGCCGGACCTGCTGATCGTGAACAGCTACGAGCACGAGGCCGTGGGAGAGGTCGGCGGCCTCGTGGCCCTGACGCTCGGACGTGAGGGCGCCGTGCTGCTCCGGGACGGTGAGCAGATCGCGCGCGCGAAGCCTCCCGCCGTGCGGGCGGTCGACGGCACGGCCGCCGGCGACGCCTTCTGTGCCGCGCTGGTTGTCTCGATCCTGCAGGGACGGGAGCTCGGCGAGGCGCTCCTGCGCGCCTGTGCAGCGGGGGCGCTGGCGGTGTCGCGCCTGGGGGCGCAACCGTCGCTGCCCACCGCCGCCGAGCTCGAGGCGGTGCTCGGCGGGTGATCCCGATCATCCACGACTGCGACCCCGGGCACGACGACGCGATCGCGCTGATGCTGGCGCTGGCCAGTCCGGAGCTGGAGGTCCTCGGCGTGACCACGGTGTCCGGAAACCAGACACTCGAGAAGACCACCGCCAACGCGATCCGGGTGCTCGACCACCTCGGCAACACCACGCTGCCGGTGGCCGCCGGCGCGCCGCGTCCGCTGGTGCGGGAGCCGGTCGCGGCCGTCCGCGTTCACGGCGAGAGCGGACTCGACGGCCCCGAGCTGCCCCCGCCGCAGCGTCCGCCGGCCGAGGAGCACGCGATCGACTGGATCGCCGGGACCCTGCGCCGGCACCCGCTACCGGTGACGCTCGTACCCACCGGCCCGCTGACGAACCTCGCCCTGCTGCTCGCGCGCTACCCCGAGCTCGAGGCCCGGATCGAGCGGGTCGTGCTGATGGGAGGGGCGATCGGTGAGGGCAACGTCACTCCCGCCGCCGAGTTCAACGTGTGGGCCGACCCCGAGGCGGCCAGGCGGGTGTTCTCGAGCTCGCTGCGGATCACGATGGTCGGGCTCGACGTCACCCACCGGGCGCTGATCACCCAGGCCCACGTCGAGCGCCTCGCCGGCGCCGGTGGCGCCGGGCGGCTGGCGGCCGACCTGTTCGGCTTCTACGGACAGCACCACCGGCGCCACTACGGCTGGAAGGGCTCTCCGGTGCACGACGCCGTGGCAGTCGCCCACGTGATCGACGGAAGCCTGCTCGAGACCCGCCGCTGCGGGGTGCGGATCGACACCGGTCCCGAGCTCTCGCGCGGGCGCACGTACGTGGACCTGTGGGGCAGCGCCGGCTGGGAGCCCAACTGCGAGGTGGCGGTGGAGATCGACTCCGAGCGTTTTCTGGAGCTGCTCGTCGAGCGCATCAGCCGGCTCGGCTAGCGACCGGCTCCGCCTCGTGCGGCGTTCGCTCGCCGCCCCGGGCTTCGGCTCAGCCGACGCCACCGGCGCGAGCCTCCCGAACTGTCGGACGGCTCGCGATCTGACTGCAGCACCGGAGCTGCGGTCAGTGTTCGGTCGCGTACGCGGCCGTCTGGATGGCGACCGTGTTGACGAGGTTGCCGAGCGCGATATTCACGTCGTAGAGGTGCAGTCCCCATTCGGGCCCGATCAGTTCCTCGGCGGTTTCGTTGTGGGCGAGGAGGCTTTCCTGCACGGCCATCGATACCCCCGGCCTGAAGCTCGGCTCAAGCCACGTGGCTCCGTTTTCGTGCTTGCACTGGGCCTGGTAGACGCCGTTCGTCTGCACCCACGGCGTCGAGGCTTTGGGCGTGGGCACGGCGCCTCCCTGTTCGCCGGGGAACGGCGTCGTGGGCGCGTACGGCAGCAGCGTGCCCGTGCCGCCGTTCTGCACCAGCAGGGACGGGTTGACGCACGCGACTTCGGTGTTCGGGGGCGGCGTGCCTCCAAGCAGCCCGCTCGTCGGCCTGCCGAAGAACGAGTTTTCGGGCGGTTCTTTGAGGAACGTCGAGTAGGCGATCACGCAGCCGGTGTCCGCCGCCGAGGTGCACAGGGGCTCCTTCTGGAACGTCACCCCCTCGAGCTGGCCTTCCGGGACCAGCACGTTGCCGCCGAGGATGATGGCCGAGACGAGCTGAGCGCGCAGCGCCGCGTTGGTCTCGAACTCGGTTTTGATCAGGTTCTCAAGCATGATCGCGCCCTGCGAGTGACCGATCAGCACGATGCCGCGACCGTGGTTGTACTTCTCCAGGTATTCGGTGAAGGCGCTGGCAACGCCCGCGAAGGCCTTGACCCCAGCTTCGGGAGGTATCGCTTCTTTGATCGCCTTGAGCGTCAGCTGCGGGTACATCGGCGCATACACCGTGCAGTCCTGCGAGAAGCGCGAGGCCTGATCGATGGCCACCTGCGTCTCCTGCGGTTCGATCGTGAGGTTCGCGTTCGGTCCTTCCTGTTCGGAGACCGTCGGGTAGACGTAGAAGCAGTCGATCGGCGGTTTTGTCTTGGCCGCCTTGACGACTGCTTCGTGTCGTTCGTCGCCGGTGTAGCTCACGACCGTCGCCGTGCGCTTTTCCTGGCACGGGTCCGGTTTCTTCCCCGGCCTGCACAGCCACACGGTCTTTTCAGCCTTTTCCTTCTTGGCGAGGGCAGTGCCGCTCATCGCGAGCGCGACGGCGAACGCCGCCAGCACTGTCAACGTCGCCACGCGTGCGGCCCGCCCCGGACACCCCATACGCTCGATCATCCCCGTCCCCTCTGTCGTGCGCCCCGGCATTCCACCGTACGCGGTTGGCGCGCGAAATCTATCGCGCCCCGAAAGGAAGTGTGACACGGACGGGCGTGTGCAAACAGCCCCGCGGGGCCGGACCATGCCCGCCCGGCTCTCGGCGATCCGTCCAGGTCGGGGTTGCGGGCCGGGCGCCACTGCTATCCCCGGGTGCCTGTTGTGAACCGCGCGTGGCGCTCCGCCCGATCGCCGCGTCAGCGCGGTGATCAAACCGCTCACACAGGGAGGCAAGATGAAAGGCAACTCGCACCGAGTCGCGGCCGGTCACTTCAGGCACGCCGCAGCCGGGCTGCTGGCGGCCACGACGATCACACTCACGGCCGCCGGCGCGGCTGCGGCTGAGCCGCCGAACTTCGGCCACGACTGGAATGGTGGTCCGCCCCACGGGGTTCCGGTCGGTCCGCCGCACGAGTTTCCGGGTGGTCCGCCCCAGGGGGTCCCGAGCGGGCCGCCGTCGCCGACCCTGCCCGAAGAAACGGCCGTGCCGGCAGGCTGCACCAGCACTCTCACCGGCACCATCAGCGGTGGTGTCGTGGTTCCGTCCGGCCAGCGCTACTGCCTCGTGCAGGCGCAGGTCGAGGGGGGCGCGACGGTGACTACGGGCGCCGGCATCGTGGTCCAGGACTCACGCGTGGACGGCGGCGTGCGGGCCGCGGGCGCGAACTACGTGCGCGTCTGCGACAGCATCGTGAACGGTCCCATCACCGCACACGACGGGACCAAGTACGTGATGATCGGCGACGCGGACGACGACGGCACGCCGGCCTGCGCCACCGACTACGTGCACGGGCCCGTGGCATTGATCCACAACCAGGCGGGCGTCGAGCTCGGGGGAGACTCGATCACCGGCCCGGTGTTCCTGATCGGCAACCAAGGCACGGCCTTCGAAGGGACCAACGTCGGAGCCGAGGTCGAGGCCAACCACATCTACGGCCCGCTCGTCTGCAGCTGCAACTCGCCGGAACCCACCAACGACGGCCTGCCGAACGTGGTCGCCGGTCCGGAGTGGGGCCAGTGCAAGGGATTCTGATGCGACCGGCCAGACCCCTCTAGGGGGCCGGGCTCCCCGCACCCGTCCCGGACCCGGCGCGCCTCCCGCCGGGTCCGGTGCGGCCTCCGCAGCGCGCCCGGCGCACAACCCGCCTGGTCCGGTGCGGCCTCCGCAGCGCGCCCGGCGCACAACCCGCCTGGTCCGGTGCGGCCTTCACAGCGCATGCGTCGACCCGCGCGGCGAGTTCTGCGGCGTGTGACGCCCGTCACCGCAGTGCCGCGGCCGCGAGCCTAAGATCCGACCATGGCGCTCCCCCCCGGACCACGCGCCCCGGCAACCGTGACGACCGCGCGGTTCGCCTACTGGCCGCTGCAGACCCTCGAGTCCTGGTACCGGCGCTATGGCCCCGTCTTCAGCGTGCGTTTCCTCAGCTTCGGTCAGGGCGTCTACGTTGCCGACCCCGATGCGATCCGCGAGCTGTTCACGGGCGACCAGTCCGACCTCCGTGCCGGCGAGGCGAACTCCTTCATGGAGCCGGCCCTCGGACCCCACTCGGTGCTGGTACTCGACGGGCCGGAGCACCTGCGCCAGCGCAAGCTGTTGCTGCCGCCGTTCCAGGGATCGCGCGTGGCCGGCTTCCGTGAGCTGATCCGCGATGTCGCCGAGAGGGAGATCGCGCGCTGGCAGCCCGGCAGCGAGCTGGTGCTGCGCGAGCGCATGCGGGCGCTCACCTTCGAGGTCATCTGCCGCGCGGTGTTCGGGGTGGCCGAGCCCTGGAGGATGGAACGCCTGCGCGAAAAGCTGATCGCGGTCATCGACGCCAACCCGCTCGTGATGCTGGTGCCCGCGCTGACCATCGACCTCGGGCCGCTGAGCCCGGGCGGCCGCTTCGCGCGGGCCCGGCGCGCAGCCGACGCGCTGCTGTATGAGGAGATCGCCCGGCGGCGCTCGGAAGCGGACCTCGAGGAGCGCACCGACGTGCTGTCGCTGCTGCTGCGGGCGCGCGATGAGAACGGCGGCGCGATGACCGACGAGGAGCTGCGCGATGAGCTGTTCACGATGCTCGCCGCCGGACACGAGACCACTGCCACGGGGCTCGCGTTCGCGTTCGACCTGCTGCTGCGCAACCCGCGTGTGCTGGCGCGGCTGCGCGAAGAGCTCGAGGGCGGCAACGGCGACGCGTACCTGGAGGCGGTGATGAAGGAGACGCTGCGCGTGCGCCCCGTGATCGACGCGGTCGAGCGCAGGCTCACCAAGCCCCGGACGGTCGCGGGCTGGGAGCTGCCGGCCGGCATCAACGTGTTCCCGGGGATCGCGCTGGTGCACCGGCGCGAGGACATCTACCCGCGTGCGCTGGAGTTCCGGCCCGAGCGCTTCCTCGACGAGGGTGCGGAGTCCTACGCCTGGCTGCCCTTCGGCGGCGGCATCCGTCGCTGCGTCGGGGCCGCGCTGGCACAGGCCGAGATGATCGAGGTGCTGCGCGTGCTCGCGCCCGCCGTGGATCTGCGTCCGACCCGCGACGGCCTCGACCCGGTGGTGCTCAAAGGGGTCACGTTGACCCCGCGCCACGGCGTGCCCGTCGAAGTCCTCGCGCGGCGCGGGACCTCCGCCGGCGCGCCCTCTGCCCGGCCGCAGCCGCTGGCCGGGGTCAGCTAACCGACGCGGGCGAGCTGGCCCCCGTCCACCGGGAGCGCCACCCCGGTGATGAACGACGCCTCCTCGGAGTGCAGGAACACGCTTGCGTGGGCCACGTCCCAGGCGCTGCCCATCTTGTGACGCAGCGGCACGAGCTGGTCGCGCTCGGCACGCACCTCCTCGCGCGGCCGGTTCAGCGACTGCGCCCACGAGTCGATCGCCATCGGCGTGTCGAGCAGCCCCGGCATGATCGCGTTGACGCGGACACCACGCGAGGCGTTCTCGATCGCGAGCGACTGCGTCAGCGCGTTGATCCCCGCCTTCGAGATCTTGTACGCCGTCAGCGACACGGCGGCCGCCAGCGCCGCGACCGAGGAGATGTTCACGATCGAGCCGGAGCGCTGCTCGGCCATCGCCGGCGCGACCGCCTGGCAGGAGAGCGCGCAGCCCTTCAGGTTCACGCTGATGATGCGATCGAAGGCGTCCTCGGTCATCCGCCGTGGGGGCCCGTCGCCGCCGCCCCCGATGCCGACGTTGTTCTGCAGGAAGTCGATCCGGCCCCACGCCTCCAGGCACGCCGAGGCGAACGCGCGGCAGTCTGCCGCGCTCGTCCAGTCGCCCGCCACGCACTCCCAGGAGCCACCCTCCTCTGAGATCAGCCTGCCGGTCTCCCTGGCCGAGTCGATGTCGCGATCGGCGAGCAGCACGCGGGCGCCCTCGCGAGCGAACTGAAGCGCGGCTGCGCGGCCGGTGCCGACCGTCTGCCCCGGTGACTGCCCCGCGCCCACCACGATCCCGACCTTGCCCTCGAGCCTCATCGCCGGGGTCAGCCTATAGTCCGCCGCCAGATGCAGAGCGGCGGGGGAGGGGGCGAGGAGCGCCGGCGGGCGATCGGGCAGCATCTGCAGCGCACGCTCGCGGAACCGCTGCAGGGCGAGCCGCGCAGGCTCAGCGGCGGAGCCTCGCGCGAGACCTTCCTGTTCTCAACCTCGGGCCGTGGCGCCCTGGTCGTGCAGATCGCGCGGGGTACCGACAAAGTGGTCAGCGCGCCTCCCGAGACGGCGCTGCTGCGGGCGGCCGCCGCCGCGGGCGTGCCGGTGCCCGCGGTGATCGCCGAGGGTCCCGGCGAAGGGCCGATGGGCAGTGGCTGGACGGTGCTGCAGGCGCTCGACGGCAGCAGCGATCCGAAGGCGATCCTGGCGGGGGAGGGCGTCCCGGAGCCGGGCCCGCTGATCGACCAGATCGCCGCAGCGCTGGCAGCGATCCACCGGATCGGGCTGGACCGCGAGGCGATCCCCGGGCTCCCCGTGGTCGAGGACCCGCTCGCCGACCTGCAGGCGTGGCACGAGCGTCTCGGCGAGCCGCACCCGGCCTTCGAGCTCGCCTTCGTGGCGCTGGCCCGCGAGCCTCCGACGCGGCTGCGGAGGACCGTCGTGCACGGCGACTTCCGCATGGGCAACCTGATGGTGGGGGAGGAGGGGCTGACCGGAGTTCTGGACTGGGAGCTCGCCCACGCCGGTGACCCCGTCGAGGATCTGGGCTGGCTGTGCGTGCCGGCGTGGCGTTTCACCCGTCGCGAGCGGCCCGCCGCCGGGCTGGCCACCCGGGCCGAGCTGCTGGGCGCGTATGAGCGCCACAGCGGCGTGGTCGTGGATCCCGCCGCGCTGGCCTGGTGGGAGCTGGCGGGGACCCTGCGGTGGGGGGTGATCTGCGTGATGCAGGCCTTTTCGCACCTCTCCGGCGCGAGGCGCTCGGTCGAGCACGCCGTGATCGGCCGGCGCGCGTGTGAAGTCGAGTGGGACCTGCTGGAGCTGCTCGGTGTGCCGCTCGCCGTCGAGTCCGCCGGGGGTGCGCGGAGCTCGACCACGGCTGCTGCGGTGGCGGCCCTCCACGACCGTCCCACCGCCCTCGAGCTGCTGCAGGCCTCGCGTGAGGCGCTGGGGGATGACGTCCTGCCCCACCTCCAGGGGCGGGCGGCCTTCCAGCTTCGGGTTGTCCTGCGCGCGCTCGGGATCGTGGGCAGGGAGCTCGAGCACGCGGCCGAGCACGCGGCGCTGCACGCCGCCGCCCTAGCCTCGGTCGGCTGCCACGACGAGCGCGAACTGGCTCTGGGGATCCGCGAGCGCAGGCTCGACGCACGCGACGAGCGCGTGCTGGCGGCGGTGCGGGACACCGTGCGCGCGAAGCTCGAAGTCGCGAACCCCACCTATCTCAAACAGACCGAACCAGCACCGGAGGAGCGATGAACGACGAGCTGCCGCAGCAGACGACCGCCCTGATCGAGGAGGTCGATGCCTTCATCGAGAAGGAGGTGAGACCGCTCGAAGCGCAGGACGACAACGCGCGCTTCTTCGACCATCGCCGCGAGCTCTCGCGCACGGACTATGAGAACGGCGGAATCCCCAGCCGGGAGTGGGAGGACCTGCTCGAGGAGATGGTCAGGCGCGCCGACCGCGCCGGCCTGTGGCGCTTCGCCCTGCCAGCTGAGCTGGGCGGCCGCGAGGGCTCGAACCTCGAGCTGGCGGTGGTTCGCGAGCACCTCAACAGGCTCGGAATCGGCCTCTTCAACGACCCCCAGAGCGAGACCTCGATGATCGGGAACTTCCCCACCGTGATCCTGCTGCACGAGTTCGGGACGCCCGCGCAGAAGGAGGCCCTGCTGGAACCGGCGCTGCGCCTGGAGGCGGGCCTCGCCTTCGGGCTCACCGAGCCCAACCACGGCTCCGACGCCACCTACCTGGAGACGGTCGCCCGCCGGGAGGGCGAGGAATGGGTGATCGACGGCACCAAGCGCTTCAACTCCGGGATGCACCGCGCCAGCCACGACCTCGTGTTCGCCCGCACCTCGGGCTCACCGGGCGAGGCCCGTGGCATCACGGCCTTCATCGTCCCCCGCGAGGCCGAGGGGCTGACCGTGGACTTCTACTGGTGGACGTTCAACATGCCCACCGACCACGCCGAGGTCAGCCTCAGGGAAGTGAGGGTGGGACCCGAGGCGATCCTCGGAGAGCTGGGAGGAGGGCTGGCCCTGGCGCAGCGGTTCGTGCACGAGAACCGCATCCGGCAGGCCGCCTCGAGCCTCGGCGCGGCCGTCTACTGCATCGAGGAGGCCGTCCGCTGGGCACGCGAGCGGGTCGTGTGGGGCCGGCCGCTGTGGCGCAATCAGGGCATCCAGTTCCCGCTCGCGGAGCTGTGGACCGAAGCCGAGCTCGTTCGCGGGCTCGTGCGTCGCACCGCAGCCGAGCTCGATCGCCATCACCACATGGAGGTCACCCACCTGGTCGCGATGGCCAACTATCGCGCCAACCGCCTGGCCTGCGAGGCCGCCGACCGGGCGATGCAGACCTGCGGCGGGATCGGCTATACGCGTCACATGCCATTCGAGCACATCTATCGTCACCACCGCCGTTACCGGATCACGGAGGGAAGCGAGGAGATCCAGCTGCGCAAGGTCGCCCAGGAGCTCTTCCGCGGCCGGGAGCCGGCCTGACGGGCTCCGCTCGCTGGATCGCGTGGCGCGATCTCCGAATGTCCAAAACCGGCATTTTCTCGTCAGTATCTGTCGGTTATCATCGGCAGCCAGATCAATGGCGGCGGGGGCGCTACCGGGCACCGGCGGCAGGGCGCCGAGGAGCGCGGTCTCCAGCCCGCATCACGGTGTGGGTTGGCGAGCCAGGGACGTCGCGGACTCGACGAAGGGGGTACATATGCGGATTCGGATGGTCGTCCTAGCGGTAACGCTCACGGTGTCGGCGCTGGCAGCAGCTCCGGCGTTTGCCGGGAATCCTCCGATGGTGCTGTTCACCGAATCGTGCTGCGGCATCAAAGAAGTCGTGGCGGCGGGACAGACGGTCGGCTCCAACGGCGAAGTGTTCTCGTCGCTCACAGGTGAAGGGCTGAGCGGGTGTGTCGTCGACCTGAGCAGCACGTTGACGGTGAACGACTCCAAGAAGGACCAGCTCGGCCCCGGAACGATCTCGGTGCGGTGCGCTGCCGGCGGCAGCTCCAACGTCGACGCGCTCGCCGGGGTCGAACTCAGCTCGACGATCGGCGATATCTCCTTCGAGCATTATCAGCACAAGGCAAAGCTGAAGATGAGCCCGTTGACGTTGACCGTCGGGGAAGCCTGCCAGTACGTGTTCAAGAAGCTCCCGGTCGAGTTCGCCGAAGGTGCGCTCCACGCGGGCGGCACGATATTCCTCGACGGGGAAGCCGTCGGAAAGCTCAACAAGAAGGCGAGCAAGCCCGGTTGCGCGCTCACCGAGGCCGTCAGCTACAGCATCCCCGTCGCGACGTTCCACGGCGAATTCGCCAGCGAGGACCTCGAATACTTCTTCGGGCCCTAGGGGTGACACGCCCACGGAGGATGAGCGGGCGCAGGCGATAGCCCGCAGGTGACACCGGGCCCGTCCGCCGGCGGGCCCGGCGCCCGTGGACGGCCCCACGTGACGCGCGCGGGGACCTCGGCGGGGAAGCTGCTGATCCCCCGCTCTTCGCGTGTACGCTGGACCTCATGAATCAGGCCACATCGGAGGTCGGCCGGCGGGCGCCCGCCTTCAGCCTGCCGGACACGGAGGGGACCCTGCACGCACCCCGGCCGGGCGAGATCACGGTGGTCGTTTTCACGTGCAACCACTGCCCCTATGCGCTGGCCTGGCACGACCGGCTGATATCGGTGGCGCACGACTACGGCGGGCGTGGCGTGAGCGTGCTGGCGATCAACCCGAACGACGCCGAGCGCTACCAGGGGGACTCGCCGGCGGCGATGCGCGAGCGGGTGCAGGCGGGCGACTTCGAGGGCGTGCCCTACCTGCGCGACGAGTCCCAGGACGTCGCGCGCGCGTACGACGCGAAGACCACCCCCGACGTGTTCGTGCTCGACGGCGAGCGCGTCCTGCGCTACCGCGGGGCGCCGGACGCCGACTACGACGACCCCTCTCAGGACGCGGCCTGGCTGCGAGAGGCGCTCGACGCCGTGCTCGAGGGTCGCGGCCCGGAACGGCCCGAGACCACGCCGGTCGGTTGCTCGATCAAGTGGCTGGCCTGAGGGCCGCCGGGCTGGGCGGCGCGGTGGCGGTCGCCGTGATCGTTTTCGCGCTCTATCTCGGCGGCGTGTTTCACTCGGACGGCAAGCGTCACAAGATCCCGACGATCGGGGAAGGTCTCAGGCGCGACCTGGCTGCCCGTCCGCTGTCCTCGTTCGCCGCCGGCGCGAGGAACTCGCCGGCGAGCAGGAGCCGTGGCGGCTCGCGCGCGCCGATCTCGCCTGCACTCGCCGCCTTGAACAGTTACTGGTCGGACATCGCACGGCACGAGTTTGCGGCTGCGTTCGGATATTACGCGCCGGGGGCCACGAACCTCACCGAAGCGAACTTCATCTCCAGCATGGAGCGCTCGGGAGTGAAAACCGTCGACTTCACCGGGACCGTGACGGCGAGCACCAAGTCCCTGATCCTGCTCGACAGGTCATTCGCCACGGTGGCAGTCACCTCACTGGTGACCCGCGATGAGCAGCATGGATGCAGGAGGTGGTCGGGTTCCTACACGATGGTGCTCGAAGAAAACGGGCTGTGGCACATTCAACGCGCGGGGCTCGATACGAACCCCTGCTAGGCCCGTTCGGAGCCGCGCCCGGGTGTCGCCCGGGGGAGTACACGCGGCCCCGCAGCATGGGCGCGAACCCGAGGGCCGACGGTCTCACGTGGTCTATCATCGCGACGTGACGCAGGCATGCCCCAGGTCGCCGTGAGGCGGTTGCGCAGCCCATCGGGTTGGCGTTTGACGGCCCTCCTGGCTGTTTGCGTGGCGATCCTCGCCTTCGTCGTTGTCACCGCGTTCGGCGGCACAGGCGGTGGAGGCTCACAACATCAGACAGCGTCCGGACAGGCGCCGTTCGCGACTTACTTCGCGCGCTCACCGCACGTGCTGAGCACGACCGCGATCTATTCACTCTCGAGCCCGCCGCCGTCGCCGACCTCCCCCGTCCTGTTCCCCTCTCGCTTCGACGCGCCGGTGGCGCAATACCGCGCCTATTCAGTCGCTCAGCTGGGCTTGATGGAACGTTCCCTCGCGGCCCTGCAGCGTGCCCTGGCAGCGAACGACCGCGCCGGGGCCAAGGCGGCGTGGCGCGCTGCCTACGCGCGTTATCTGCGGCTCGGGAGGCGTGTACCTGACGGGGGCGGTGGCGACCCTCAACCAGGAGATCGACGGCACGGCGAGCGGGCTCGAAGGAGGCGTCTCGAACCCGCGGTTCGCCGGACTGCACAAGATCGAATACGGGCTCTGGACGGGCTCCTCGCCGCGCTCGCTGCTCTCCACGGCTCGTCAGCTCGAGGTTTCGGTGCGCAAGCTGCGCGCCCTGCTGCCGTCGGTGTCGATCACGCCACTGGAATACGCCACCCGAGCCCACGAGATCCTCGAGGATGCCCAACGCGACCTGCTCAGCGGGGCGGATGTTCCCTGGAGTGGTGAAGGCCCGCTGGGAACCTACGCCGGGTTGCAGGCGACCAGGGAGGTGATCTCGACGCTGCAGCCGCTGCTGCTCGGACAGGAGGGCTCGTACCAGATCGTGGAACACGAACTGTCCGCGCTGGGATCGGCGATCGCCTCGATCGAGGCCGCGCACGGCGGACACGAGCCGACGAATGGACAGCTCACCCAGCCGCAGGCGGAGCTCCTCGACGGGAGCCTCGCGGGAGCAGACGAGGCGCTCTCACAGGTGCCCGGGCGGCTCGAGGTCGAAGTCCCGCTCCACCCGGCGCCGATCCCCGCAGAAGACGTGAAGATAAATCCGACAGATCCATGAAGCCAACGAACCGGCGTACATTTCTGACTCGCTCGGCCGCTGTGCTCGGAGCCGGAGCCTTGGGGGGAGGAGCCGCGCTCGTCCGCAGCAACGCCGATGCGGAGGGGACGGCGACGGCCGGCGAGGTTTCGCCCGGGCAGGAATGGACCGTCGCCCAGGCCCAGCTCGCGCAGGCCGAGACCTTCGACGGCGAGCACCAGGC
This sequence comes from uncultured Solirubrobacteraceae bacterium, assembly GCA_963758055.1. Classification (GTDB taxonomy): domain Bacteria; phylum Actinomycetota; class Thermoleophilia; order Solirubrobacterales; family Solirubrobacteraceae; genus Palsa-744. The sequence goes on along the minus strand of CAVWTU010000002.1, from coordinate 163,957 downwards.
GGGGATCCTCACGCCGGCGCCGGCGCAGGCGACCTTCGCCGCGCTCGACTCGATCGCGCCCGACCGGGCCACCCTGCAGGTCGCCCTGGAGGCCCTCAGCAGCCGCGCGCGGGAACTGACGGTCGGCGGGGCGATCCCGGAAACGATGGGGGGTCCACCGCCGGCGGTACTCGAGCCGGATGCTCCGCCGATCGACTCCGGGATCCTCGGCCCGGTCAACGAGCCCGACGGCCTGACCGTCACGATCGCGTTCGGCGCGTCGCTGTTCGACGGGCGCTACGGGCTCGCCTCGCGGCGCCCGCGCGAGCTGGTGCAGATGCCGACATTCGCGATCGACGACCTGGACCCCGAACAGAGTCACGGCGACGTCCTGCTGCAGATCTGCGCCCACCAGCGCGACACGGTCACACACACGCTGCGTGAGCTGCTGCGCACCGTCCACGGCTCACTGCAGCTGCGCTGGACGATCGATGGCTTTTCCAGCGCGGCACGCGGCCCCTCGCCGAAGAACAACCCTCGCAACCTGTTCGCCTTCCGCGACGGCACGGCCAATCCCGCCCACCGGCGACGCGGAGCTGATGAACCGGCTCGTGTGGGCGGGCTCGGGTGAGCCCTCGTGGGCGGCCGGAGGCACCTACCAGGTCGTGCGGGTGATCCGCATGCACGTCGAGTTCTGGGACCGCGTCGGCCTCACCGAGCAGGAGAACATGATCGGCCGCGCGCGCGCCAGCGGGGCGCCGCTGGGAGGCACGGACGAGTTCGAGGACCCTCGCTACGACCTCGATCCCAACGGCAAGCGGATGCCGCTGACCGCGCACATCCGCCTCGCCAACCCGCGCACCGACCCGACCGCCGACCAGCGCTTCCTGCGTCGCGGATTCAACTATGCGCGCGGATTCGACAGGGCTGGGGCACTCGACCAGGGCCTGGTCTTCGTCGCCTTCAACCAGAGCCCCGCACGCCAGTTCCAGACGGTTCAGCAGCGCTTGCTGTCAGAGCCGATGACCGACTACATCACCCCCGTCGGGGGCGGTTACTTCTTCGCGCCCCCCGGCTCCAAGGGCGAAGGTGACAGCGTCGGCTCGGGGCTGTTCGCACCCAGCAGCTGACTCCGAAGCGCCTGGCGAACGTCCAGCGGATCGGGGGTGGGGGAGATGCGCCCGTCGCGGCGGCGGTAGATCCGGCAGGTGAGCCCGGTGGGCTCGTCCTCGGGCGGCGGCTGGATGTCACGGCCGTCGACGAGGATCGTGGGGGAGCCCACGAATCCCGCCGCCTGTGCCTGCTCCTCGCTGGTGACCTCTCTCACGGCCACCACGTCGGGGTCCAGGCCGAGCTCGCCCATCGCCTCCCGCAGGTCCGCCAGCGCCCGCGGGTGCGAGGGGCAGCCCGACCAGTAGAGGAGCTCGACCTTGGGGGCCGTCACCGGTGGCTCAACGCACGGCTCGCCTCAGCAAGGGCTCATACCTGGAGGCGATGATTTCGTGACCGTGGTCGTTGGTGTGGATGTTCGGTTCGGCTTCGCACATATGGGTCCAGTTGCAGATGTCGGCGACGTTCTGGGGCAGCGCCCTGCCTTCGTATGAGCCGGTCGTCCGCCAGTCGGTCGAGGCGAAGGCCTTGGCCACGCCGGCCACCTTCACGTGGTAGCTCCGGTAGGCCTTCAGCAGGTCGCGGTTGAGCGTCTTCAGCACGGCCACGCTTTCGCGGGCGGTCTGTTCGCCCGCCGCGCCGGTGAGGTAGAAGGCGAGGATCGGGTCGTAGTAGGTCATGCCCACGATCGGCAGCGATTCACCGCCGGCGGCCCGCAGCCCCCCGAGGATGATCGGCATGTTCGTGACGATGTGTTCCAGCGCGCGTTGTATGCAGGTCGGGTTGAGGGTGCCGGTGAGGCCGCAGCCGACGATGTCATCGCCGCCGACGTCGATGGTGACGAACCTGACTTCCCCGGGGTGGGCGGACAGGAACGCCTCGGCATCGCCGAGCTGATTTCCGGTGGCGTAGTCATGGCACAGCCCGCCTTCGATCATCCGCGTGGTGGAATCGCCCCCGCAGCCGAGGTCTTCCAGCTGCAGGTCGGGCACCGACCCGCGGGCCCAGTCGAGGATGCGGTTCACATAGCCGTTGGCGGAGGTCGCCCCGCCGCCCGTCGAGAGCGAGTCCCCGAGCGCCACGTAGTACGGCCCCCCCGAGGGTGGGGCCGAACCCGCCGCGCCTGCGCCGCCGCCACCACCTCCGAGGGCCGGGGCCGCCACGGCCAGCACCGCCAGGACCGCCACCGTCGCAGCCACGGGAAGGCTTCTGCACCGCCGCGCGGTGATCATCGCTTCAGGAAGCGCGCCACGGCCTGCTCGTGCTCGGGGCTCTTCCAGCACTCCCGCATCAGCTCGTGCTCGCGGGCCTGGACGACGGCGAGGTCCTCCTCGAGCGCGTTGTCGCTCAGCAGGCGCTTGATCATGCGCAGCTGGGGGCCCGGGTTGGCGGCCATCTCCGCCGCCACGGCGAGGGCCGCGTCGAGCAGCTCCTGCGGGCCGGTGAGACGCTCGGCGAGCCCCACGCGGTGGGCCTCGGCGCCATCCACGAGCCTTCCGCTCAGGCACATCTCGCCGGCCACTCCGATGCCCACGCGCTGGGCCAGCAGCCGTGAGCTCGCGAGCTCGGGCACGAGACCCACCTTGATGAACAGCATCCCGAACCTCGCCAGCTCGGAGGCGACGATCACGTCGAAGGGCAGGATCATCGTCATCCCGATCCCCACGGCGGCGCCGTTGACGGCCGCGACCATGGGCTTGGACTCGCGCACCAGCGCGACCCAATCGACCTCGGCGGGCATGCCGCCGGTGTGCTCGCTGTCGCCGCCGGGGTCGACCCCGTCGAGGCGGGTCTGGAAGGTGTCCTGCATGTCGGCGCCGGCGCAGAAGGCGCGGCCCGCGCCGGTCATCACGATCGCGCCCACACCGGGGTCCTCGTTGGCGGCGCCGATGGCGTCGGCCTGCTCGAGGGCCATCCGCGGCGTCCACGCGTTCAGGCGCTCCGGCCGGTTGAGCGTGATCAGCGCGACCGCATCGCGCCGCTGGACTGTGATCGTCTCGTAGTCCACGAGCAGACGTGGTGGAGCCTATCCCTAGACTCCCGCCCCGTGCCCGAGATGCCGACCGCATCGCAACTGCGGGAGCTGATGCCGTTCGCGCTCACGCTCGGGATCGAGCTCGAGCAGCCCTCCGCCGAGCGGGCCGCGGGCTCGCTGCCGTGGGCGCCCGAGCGCTGCACCGCCGGCGGGGTCATGCACGGTGGCGCGATCCTGTCGCTGGCTGACACGCTGGGCGCGATCTGCGCCTTCATGAACCTCCCGCCCGGGGCCGGGACGACCACGATCGAGACCAAGTCGAACTTCTTCCGTGCCGTCCGAGCAGGCTCGGTCAACGGGATCGCCAGGCCGCTGCACGTGGGCCGCACGATCATCGTCGTGCAGACCGAGCTGAGCGATGACGACGGGCGCGCGGTGGCTCAGACGACCCAGACACAGGCGGTGCTCGGCGGTTCCTAGGGCAGGGTTGCGGGGCACCGCCGACGGAGGGGCGCTCGGGGGCGGGCGGGGAGGCGCGCGCGGCGGCTCCCGGGGCCCCGCGCGCAACGCGGCTGCGGTGCCCAGGTTGGCCGCTGCCGGAGAATTTATTTTCCTAGGATTCGTGCACCTCCCCGGGTACTGTTGTCGGTGCAGCTGCCAGCGAGGGAACATCGAGGGAAAGATGTTGGAGGAGACGTAGGTGGCGGAAGGTCGGGGAAGGATGATCGCCGGAGCGCGGAGGCTGCTCGGGCATGGGCGCGACGAAGCGCTGGTGGCCGGCGTGCGCAGGCGCGACCGCCGCGCCTTCGAGGCCATCTACGAGCGCCACGCGGCCCAGCTGCTGACCTTCTGCATCTACCTGCTCGGCTCCCGGCACGACGCGGAAGATGCCCTCCAGGCGACCTTCGCCTCCGCCTACCGGGCCCTGCTGGGCGACAGCCGCCCCGTCAGCCTGCGCCCGTGGCTGTTCACGATCGCCCGCAACGAGTGCCTCAGCATCCTGCGCAAGCGCCGGCCGCTGGTCGAGCTCAACGGCGAGGTGGCCCTCACCGGCGACCCGGTGAAGCTGGCCGAGGTCCACGAGGAGATGGCCGACATGATCGGCGGGATCCGGGAACTGCCGGAGAAGCAGCGCGCCGCCCTCGTCCTGGCCGAGGTCCATGGAATGAGCCATGCCGACATCGGCTCGGTGCTCGGCGTGCGTCCCGAGCAGGTCAAGGCGTACGTGTTCCAGGCCCGCTCGAACCTGCTCTCCGACCGCCACGCCCGCGAAGCCGACTGCCGTGAGGTCCGCGAAGAGCTGGCGACGAGCCATGGGCTCGTGCGCACCCGCGCCAGGCTGCGCCGTCACCTGCGGGCCTGCGACGGGTGCCGCGCCTACGCCAACGGCGTCGATCGCCAGCACCGCCAGCTGGCCTCGCTGCTGCCGATTCTGCCGTCGCTGACGCTCCGCTACAAGGCCATCGACCAGGCGCTCGGACTGTGCGGCAGCGACGTCGCCAACTACGCCAACAGCGCCACGATGGCCGGTACCGCGGTCGAATTGGCGGGCGGCGGGATGAGCGCCCTGGTGGCGAAGGTCGCGACGGGGATCGTGGCCGTGGGGGCGAGCGCGGGTGTCGGCGTGTCGGTCATCGACACTCCCCCCGCATCCCACAGCGCGCCCGCGGCGGACGTCCGCAGCGTCGCCTCGCGCGGGGAGCTGGCGGCGAACGCGATCAAAGACCACGCGGGCCGCTACGACGGCCAGGTGCGGATCGGCGTGGGTCCTCCACCAGCGGGTAACGGCCGCTCGGGCACGGCTGCCGCTGCGGGTGGGGCCGAACGTGGCGGTGGGTCCGGTCGCGAACGGCCCGAACGGGAAGGCAGCAGCGAACGGGTGCCCACGGTGCGAGGTGAACGTACGCCCGGTGGCGGCGCCGGCGCCGGCGCCTCGGCCTCCCGGCCGGGCAGCGGCGAAACCGGAGGATCGACGCCCCTGCAGCAACGGCGCCAGGCGGCCGTCGAGCGACGTGAAGAACGGACCGCGGCACTCGAAGCCCGCCAGCACGAACGCAAACAGGGCAAGCAACCCGCCGGGGCCGGCGGCGGCGGCGAAACCACAGCCTCCAAGCCCAAGCACCAGCACACGGGTACCGAACGCGTCCACGAAACCTCCGGGGGCTCCGGTGGCGGGTCCAGCGGATCAAAGGGCGGAGGCGGAGGCGAAGGGGCACATGAACGCGAACACGTCCACGGCCAGGGCCCGAACAAGAACCGCCAGCGCGCCGAAGAACGCATGGCCGCACACAAGCGCCGGATCGCCGAACGCAAGCACAAACGCGAAACCGAACGCACCGAAGCGGAATCCGAAGCGCGCAAACAGGCGCCATGAGCAGACGAATTCCGCTCGTCTGCCTGCTATTGCTGCTGGGTGTCTCGGCCTCCTCGGTCCTGGCGCCCCAGGCCTCCGCGATCGTGCTGCGGCTCCCCGGGCTGACCGTCGGCTACCAGCCGCCGCTGGGCCAGGGCGCGCCGAACACCAAGCGGGCGAACGCCGAAACGAAGCGGCTGGAATATCACGGAGGCCCGGTGATGACCTCGAACACCAACTACCCCCTGTTCTGGGCTCCCGGCGGCGAAGCGGCGTACCCGGCGGGCTACATCTCCGGTATCGACAGGTGGTTCACCGACCTCGCCCACGACAGCGGGGGTGTGCTCAACACCGACTCGGTCCTGACCCAGTACGGGGACAAAGAAGGCGGCTTCGCGAACTACAGCTCCTACTTCGGTGGTGCCCTGATCGACACCGACCCGTATCCGGCCAACGGCTGCAAAGCCGCCGCGATCTGCCTCACCAACGAACAGCTGCAGGGCGAGATCCAGACCTACGTGGAAGGCCACGGCCTGCCCGCCGACCTCGCCCATGAGTACTTCGTGCTCACGCCCCCCGGGGTGACGAGCTGTTTCGAACCAACCGGGCACCAGTGCTCGGAAGGGGCCGAAAACGTCAAAAACTTCAAGTTCTGCGCCTACCACAGCTACTTCCACCTCGGCGGTGCGACCTACATCTACGCCGACAACCCTTACGACCAGACGTCCGCGTGCGTCGCCGAAAGCCCCAACGAAAGTCCCTCCGACCACGCCATCTCCGGCGGCCTGGCGCACGAGCACAGCGAGTCCGTCACGAATCCCGAACTCGAAACCGGGTGGTTCAACGAAAAGAAAGAAGAGGTCGCCGACAAATGCCGCTCGGCGAACCCCGAAAAGGAACTCGGGTCGCCGCTCGGAACCGCGCCTGACGGCGCCCCCTACAACCAGCTGATCAACGGCGACGAGTACCTCTACCAGCAGATGTGGAGCAACGAAAAGGGCGCCTGCGAGCAGCGCGTCGCGCTGCCGCCGACGTTCAAGAAACTCTCACCCAAAACCGGACCCACGACCGGCGGTACGCGCGTGACGATCGCCGGCGGCGGGTTCGCGGGGACCGTGACCGTCGACTTCGCCGGCACCCCCGGCACGGACGTCAAAATCAGCAGCTCCTCCCAGCTCTCGGTCCTCTCACCGCCCGGTAGCGCCGGCGAAGCGAGCGTCGTCATCCATACCGAAGCCGGCACCACTGCGGCGTCGAAAAAGGCCGTCTTCAAGTACAAGGCGAAAAAAGCCAAATAAGGCTGGCCGCCCGCGCACTCACCGCCGCAACGTCCGGGGCCGAACACGGCGGGCCGGCGGGCCGGCGCGAGACGGCAGCCGGGCCCGACACGGATCGCTCCCGGCCAAGAAAGTCGGCGCGGAGTCAGCCGCCCACTGACTCCGCGCCTTGGGGGACAAGATTCGGAGGCTGGCGGCCGAGCCATCTCGGGCTACCCCGAGACCTCAAGCTTTGCGTCCCCGCCTCACGACGGGTTTGCCTTTGTCAGCTCGGTATATGTCCGTGCTGCCACTCGAATATGCGCCCTCCGAGCCCCGCCGTCAACCCCAACTCGACGTTCGTTCGAGCCGTGCGCTCCGGAACGAGATGTCATGCTCCAGACGCCCCGGCGGGCGCTGTAACGCAGGAGCGTCCGGCGAGACTGTTCCTATGAACAGAACCGGAGGAAAAAGAATGACCGACACCACGATCAAGACCGACGAGCAGTGGCGCGCCGAGCTGACGCCCGAGCAGTATGAGGTGCTTCGCCGGGGCGGCACCGAGCCGCCCTTCACCGGCCGCTACGCCTTTACGAAGGACGACGGCCTATATCGCTGCGCTGCGTGCGGGCATGAGCTGTTCAGCTCGCAGGCGAAGTTCGAGTCCGGCACCGGCTGGCCGAGCTTCACCGAGCCCACCGTGGCCGAGAACGTCGAGCTGCTGTCCGACAGCAGTCACGGGATGGTGCGGACCGAGGTCCGCTGCCGCAACTGCGGCTCGCATCTCGGGCACGTGTTCGACGACGGCCCCGGCCCCAACGGCCAGCGCTACTGCATCAACTCCGTGGCCCTCGACCTGCAGCCCGACGGCTCCTAGCCGCCCTGGCGAGGCCCGGGGCGGCCAGCGCGACGCCCGCGACGAGGCGCTCATGGAGCGGCTTCGTGCGGGCGACGAGGCCGCCTTCGAGGAGCTCGTCGAGCGCTACCAGGGCTCGCTCGTGCGGATCGCGATGATGTACGTCGGCGACCGGACCGTGGCCGAAGAAGTGGCCCAGGAAACCTGGCTGGCGGTGCTCGAGGGGCTCGACCGCTTCGAGGGCCGTTCGTCCCTGAAGACGTGGATCTTCCGGATCCTCAGCAACCGCGCGAAGACGCGCGGCGAGCGAGAACGCCGCCAGCTGCCGGTGTCCGCCCTCGCCGGTGATCAGGAGCCCGAGGTGGCGCTGGACCGCTTCCTACCGCCCGACCATCCGGAGCGCCCGCTGGGCTGGGCTTCGCCGCCCCGGGCGTGGCCGGAGGAGCGTCTGCTGGGCCGCGAGACGGCCGATGCCCTCCGCCGGGCGATAGCGGAGCTGCCGCCCGCCCAGCAGGCGGTGATCGGGCTGCGGGACGTCGAAGGGCTCGCGCCCGAGGAGGTCGCCGACGCACTCCAGATCAGCGCCGGCAACGAGCGCGTGCTGCTACACCGGGCCCGCTCGCACGTCCGCGGGGCGCTGGAGGAGTACCTGGAACGATGATCCGGCTTCGAGCACCGCAGATAAGCTGCCGCGAGCTGGTCACGCTCGTGACGGAATACCTCGAGGGCACGCTGGGGGCACGTGACCGTCGCCGCTTCGAGCGTCACATACGTGGATGCGACGGCTGCACGACATATCTCGAGCAGATGCGCGAGACGATCCGGCTCGCCGGCAGCCTCAGCGAGCACGATCTCCAGCCCCACGCCCGTGAGGAGCTGCTGAGCGCCTTCCGCGACTGGAAGCAGCGCGGGTCTTACGGCTAGCCGTCGGGAAAGGGTGCGATCGCCACGCCGTGGTCGCGCTCTCGCATCCCCAGCTCATACACCCCCCCGTGGGGGCTGTTGAGGCTCCGGGTCCCCGCCCCGGGCATGGCCACGCGCAGCTCCACCTGCGCCACCGAGCAGTTGACGACGTCGTGCTCGGCGCCGTCGGGGTCCGCGTAGCGCCATCCCGCGGCCGTGCCCGCCGGCGAGGAGAGATGGACATGCAGGCGCGCGTGATCGGCCCCGGGGATCGTCAGCGAGCACTCATCGGGGCTCTCCCGCACCTCCAGGCCGCGAGCACCGAGGCCGCCGAGCCGGCACAGCCGGCCGCCTTCGAACAGCGCGCCGCTGGCGATCCAAGGTGTCAGCCGGCCCGCGATCCTGACCCGGCCGAGGGCGAGGTCCAGCCACGTCTGCGGTGACCCGGCGAAGTCGATCCCGTGCATCCAGATCCAGCGCTCGGCGTGCTCGGAGCCCCAGTTGTGGCCGACCATCCCACGCCAGCCGTCGAGCTCGATCCGCCGTTCACCCGCCAGCTCGAGGGCTCCTTCGAAGACGGCGTCGGGGGCTGGGCTCGTGAGCTTGGTGCGCGGCAGCCTCGTGCGGTAGAGCCACTCGCGGGGGAGGTGGCGAAGTTCGGGGGCCCGGGGACGAAAGCGCAGCTCCCAGCTCGCCGGGCCGCAGCTGCCCGTGGCAGCGGCGGGACCGAAGCTGGCGCGCTGCTCGCCGGAGCCGATCTCGATCCACCCTCCGGGCGGCACCGCGAGTGCCGCCGTCGTGAGCTTGTGCATGAACGGGCGCCCGCGGCCGGCGTCGAACACGGTGCACCACACCGACCCGAGCGGCTGCTGCCCCGCGCGCTTGTGGACCGTGTACCTGATCCATACCCCCAGGGGCTCGGACGGGCTCACGGCGCGGAGGTAGAAGGACTCGTACCCGGACGACTTCATCGGCATCCGGGGGAAGATCGCGCTCGCCGACATGCCTTGAGAGGTCCCCTTGGGACGACCGCGAGGATACCTTCCGTGGATCCTTCGCGGCCGCCCCAAAAAGCGGGGACTAGGTCCCAGTCCACGAGCATCCATGCTCTCAGTCGAGCCTCCCTGCTCTGACCTGGATACTCGCCCACAGGGGCACCGTGCACTGCCCACCCAAGGTGTGGACCCGCAACACCCCCGAAAAGCGGCCAGCCGGCCGGGGCCGGTCATGCCCGCGGTGCTCAGTGACGATGCCTGGGGCGCCGGGCCCTGGCCCGGTAGCGCCCGCCGGCCCCGAGCGTTCGCGTCCGACGCGTCACGAGGTTGCGCACGCGCACGCGGCCTTCGGTGACGAGCACCACCGAGCGGCCGCATTCGTCGAGCGTCAGCCACGTCGTGCCCTCCACGCTGGTGCTGACGTAGCGGCCGTTGGTGCCCCAGTGGCCGCCCTTCTCGGTCACCCACAGGTATCTGGACTTCGGGCGCTTGCGCCGGGACCGCGCCGTGGCGGCCGCACCCCGGGGGAGTCTTGCGCGCGGGCACCCGGTCAGTGCAAGCGTGAGGATGAAGTGTGTTTCCCCATTGCGGTCCTGGTGGATCCGGAACCTGCCCCCGTGCACCTCCGCGCTCGCGGTGTGGCCGTCGGGGGTGAGGACGGTGACCACGACGCTCCCGTGGGTGGCGTCGATTTCGCTGCCGTCGGGGATCGTTGCGCCGCCGGTGAGCACCACGAAGGCGCCCGAGCCGGGCAGCTTCACCGTCACGGGCTGATCGACGACGCCGACCTGCTCGCTCCTGCCCACGACCGGTGGGGTCGACCCGGCCGTGCCCGTCGAACCGGCCGTGCCCGTCGAACCGGTCGTGCCAGTGTCGCGCGTCGGGCCCGTGGGCCCCTGGGGTGGGGGCGGGAGCGGTGTGCCCTGCGCGCCTTCTTCGTAGACGTACAGGTCGGCTTCGGATTTCGCGCTGGTCCCGGCGGGCGTGGTGACCGTCACGTCCACCGCGCCGACTTCGTGCGCCGGGGAGCGCACGACCACTTCGTCGGGGGCGGCGCTGACGATGCTGGCCTCCGCCGAGCCGAATTGCACGGCGCTGGCGCCTGCGAGGTTCTCTCCCGTGATGGTCACGGTCTCCCCGCCCGCGACGAGCCCGGATGGCGGGCTCAGCGACTCCACGGTCGGGTGCTCGGCGAACGACACCTGGAAGCCCGCCGAGCTGCCGGATTCGTTTGACGCATACAGGGCGGCGCAGTATTCCGCCCCCGCGACGAGGCCCGCCAGGTGCACCGAGACGCGGTGGGGGGCGCTGTCGGAGAAGCCGAGCGGTGTCGGTGCGCCGAGTTGGGCGGGCGTGCCCCGGGCACCCTCGCTCGAGCACCATTCCGAGGCGATCGGGGCGTACAGGACCAGGTATTCGGTCGCCTCGCCGGCTGGATCGACTTCCGCCTGCAGCGTGTTGTCGGTGGCCACGTAATGGGTGGCGCTCACGCGCGGGGCCCCGGGCGTGAACACGATCTTCGTGCTGGTGGCGCTCCCGAAGGCGTTGAAAGCGACGAGCTCGGCGCAATATTCCTCGCCGGCCTCCAGTTCACCGACCTCCACGGCGACCGCGTGGTCTTCCTCGTCGCTGTAGCCGAGCGGGGTGGGCGGCGTGGCGTGCGGCGGCAGGCTGCCGAAACCGCCGATGTGACCCGAGAGCTCGATCTGCCCGACCGGCGCGCCGAGCCCGATTTCGAGTTCCAGTTCGAGCGAGGGCTGCCTGACCGAGGGCTGTTCCGCGCACCAGTGGGAGCTCGCCGGCCCGTAGGCGGCGAGGAATTCGGTCTGCTCCCCACCGGGGTTGACCTCGCCGAGGATCACCTCCGCGGCGCCCGGAGCGGGTTGTGCGCCGAAGGCGATCACCGACGGCTTGGCGGCCTGGGCGCCCGGCGCACCGAGTAGCCACAGGGCGAGCACGATCAGCGTCGCAGCGACCTGCGGCGCGGAGATCCGTCTGCCTTTTCGCTCGCAATTCACTGCAGTCTCATCCCTGAAGCCACCCACTCTGTAGCACGGGGGCGGCCCTTTGTGCGCTGCAGGTGCCCACGACTACCCTTTTGGGGATGGGAGGCCGGCCACTCAGAGGACGGAACCTCGGGCTGCTCGCGGTCGCGCTGATCGCCGCCGGAGCGGGTCTGGCGGTGCACTTTGCGGCCGCCTCCAACTGGCTCGACCGCAACACCGTCGACACGCGCTTCTCGCTACGCGGCTCGCAGGGCGCCCCCGCGCGACGTGGTGGTCGTGGGTATCGACAACCAGAGCCTGCGCACGCTTCCCCGGCCGCCGGTCCCGCGCCGCTACCACGCACGCATGATCGAACGCCTGCACGCGGCCGGGGCCCGGCTGATCGTGTACGACATCGCCTTCGACCAGGCCACCGACGAACGCGACGACGAAGCCCTGCTCGAAGCGGCCAGCCAGGACCCCCCGGTCGTGTTCGCGACCTCGCTGATCTCGCCCACGGGCCAGACCCAGGTACTCGGCGGAAACGCGAGCGTGGCCGGCATGGGCGACCGCGTGGCGGCCTCCGATCTCCCCGCGGACGGCGACGGCGTGCTGCGCCACACGCTCGCCCAGGTCAACGGGTTGCCCACGATCGCCGCCGTGGTCTCGCACGAGCTACAGCGCCACCCGGTTTCGGCGGCGGGGCTGGAAGGAGGCTGGATCGACTTCCGGGGACCCCCGGGCACGGTCGAGAACCTGTCCTTCACCGAAGTCCTGAGCGGGCATTTCGACCAGGCCGCGGTCCGGGGGAAGGTCGTGGTGGTGGGAGCCACTGCCCCGGTGCTCCAGGACGAGCACGCCACCGCCGCCGGGAGCCTCATGTCCGGCCCCGAAGTGCAGGCCAACGCGATCGCGACGGCGCTGGCGGACCTGCCCTTGCGCAGTCCCTCCGAGGCTGTCGCGCTGCTGATGATCTTGGCGCTCGCGGCGCTCGCCCCAGCGGCCGCACTGCGCCTGGACACGCTCGGGGTCGGCCTCGCCGGCCTGGGAGCGCTGGTCTTCTACACCGTCGCCACGCAGCTCGCCTTCAACGCCGGAGTGGTGCTCGAGTATGCGGCTCCGGTGACGGCGCTGGTGGTCGGCACGGGCGGCAGCGTGATCCGGGGCATGTGGTTCGACAGGCGCGAGCGCCGGCGGCTGCGGGTGCTGTTCGCCGCCAACGAACCGCGGGCCGTGGAGCGGGTGCTGCACCAGCCCGGCCCGCGTCACCTCGGCCCGACCGCGATCATCGCCGGCTATCGGATCGAGGCCCCGATCGCCAGTGGCGGAATGGGGATCGTGTACCGCGCTACCCAGCTCGCGCTGGAGCGCCCGGTGGCGGTCAAGCTGATCACCCCGACCACGCCGAGGACCCCGACTTCCGCGAGCGCTTCAAGGCCGAGTCGCGGATCGCAGCCTCGATCGAGCACCCGAACGTGATCCCCGTGTACGAGGCGGGCGAGGACGACGGGCTGCTGTTCATCTCGATGCGCCTCGTGGACGGTGTCGATCTCGAGCAGGTGCTCGCCGACACCGGGCCGCTGCAGCCGCGGCGGGCGGCGAGGTTGATCACACAGGTCGCCGCCGCGCTCGACGCGGCCCACGCGCGCGGGCTGGTGCACCGCGACGTCAAGCCGGCCAATGTGCTGCTCACCACCGACGAGCCCGAGCACGCCTACCTCACCGACTTCGGGGTCTCCAAGCGCGTCGGTGTCAGCCGCCTGACGAACGCCGGGCAGTGGGTCGGCACGCTCGACTACCTCTCCCCGGAGCAGATCCGCGGCGAGGAGGTCGGACCGGCGGCCGACACGTACATGCTCGCGGGCATGCTCTACCACTGCCTGACCGGAGCCCCGCCGTTCGTGCGGGACAGCCAGGCGGCCGCGCTGTGGGCCCACATCAGCGCCCCGGTGCCCGCGCCCAGCGCCGCCCGTCCCGAGCTGCCCCATGAGCTCGACGCGGTGATCGCGCGCGGGCTGGCGAAGGACCCGGCCGCCCGTTACGGCTCGGCGGGCGAGCTGGCGGCGGCCTGCGCGGAGGCCGTCGGTCTGGAGCCGCAGCCCGCTCCCGCCGGCGGCGGGGACGAGCGGCCGAAGTCGGCGGGCACCGGCACGACCCCCACCGCCGGGGCCCGCACGATCGTCTCCGATTAGCCTTCCCCGGGCGCTGCCTGCTCGAGTTCGCGGCGGCTGACGAGGCCGAACTCGAGCGCCAGCTCGGCCAGTCGTGCGCGCTTGCGGTTCTGGGGCAGCTCGCCCAGCTGCAGCACGGCGAACAGCGTGCGCAGGTTCGTCTTGACGGTGTCGAGGCTGAGGTGCAGCTCGTCGGCGATCTGCTGGTTGCTGGCGGGGGTGGAGAAGCTGCCGCCGTCGCGCAGCGGGCGGCACAGCGCTACCAATACCCGCTGCTGGGTCTCGCTCAGACGGGGCAGCTCCGGTCCCTCGCCGGCGATCACGGTGGCGTCGGCCGAGGAGGTCTCGCCGATGTCGTAGGAGAGCATCGTGCGTCCGACCCGGATCAGGTCTCCGTGTTGCAGGCGCTGGCGCCCGAGTACTCGCTCGCCGTTCAGGAAGGTGCCGTTCCGCGACAGGCCGTCGTCGACGATCGTCCATTCACCGCCCAGGCACTGGAGCTCGGCGTGCAGGCCCGACACCTCTCCGTCCCAGGGGATCGAGACGCTCGCCTCGGCCCGCCGGCCGATCGTGCGGTTGCCCTCCTCGCGTCCCAGCTCGAGCAGCACGAGCCGGCCGCTCCCGTCGCGCAGGGCGAGGAACGGCTGCTGTTCACGCCGGGCCGCCAGCAGGTCCTTCAGCTCCCTCGGCGCCAGCGAATGTGGGGCGAGGGGATCGTTCGGCTGCCGATGTGAAGCCGCGGCCACGCGGCCCCAAGGCTAGTGCTTGAACGATTCGGCTTCCTCGCGGGAGCGCCGGCGGCATCGGTCCGTCGAGCCACTCCGGCGAGACGGCACCTGTGGCGACTCCGTCAGGCTCCCGCCGCCGGGGGGCGCGGCGCGAACTCCCGCGTCTGCCAGTGGCCGCCGGGGCCGACCGTCAGCGCAGTCGCCTCGGGGATCTCGTCCCAGTCCCCGCGCAGTTCGGAGAACGGCTCGGAGACGACGATGCGGTCGCTGTCGCGCAGTCGCGCGACGCGCTCGTCGTCGGCATGGAGGTGCTTGATCGTCTCGACGTTCGCCGAGCGGAACAGGGTTCGCGATTTGCCTTCGCTCGAGTAGCGCACGGCCCACAGGTGCTCGCCGTCGCTGACGCCGATGCTCGCCTGCAGCGCCGGGGCGATGCCGTTGTCGCGAAGTGTCTTCTCGACGAACCCCACCGCCTGCTCGAGCGCTCCGACGGGATCGTCTTCCAGGCCGAAGCCGAGCGCGAGGTGGAACAGCACCTCCGAGTCGGCCGAGCCTTCGATTTCCCCGACCGACTGGGCGTCGAGCGCCAGCATCAGCTGCCTGCGGATGGCGTGGAAGTCGTTGATCAGCCCGTTGTGGACGAACAGCCAGCGACCGTGGCAGAAGGGGTGACAGTTGCTCTGCTGCACGGCCGTCCCCGAGCTGGCCCTCACGTGGGCCAGGAAGAGGGGGCTTTCGACGTGGGCGGCGATGTGGCGGAGGTTCGCGTCCGCCCACCCGGGCGAGATGCTGCGGTACACCCCCGGGCCGTCACCGCCCCCGTACCAGCCGACGCCGTTGCCGTCGCCGTTGGTGGTCTCGGCGCCGAGCTTGGAGTGCAGGCTCTGGTCGATCAGCCCGTGCTTGGTCTTGTAGAGCAGCTCCTCCATCAGGACGGGCTGCCCGTGCCATGCCATCCAGCGACACATGGCGGGGATTGTGGCGCACCTGCGCGCCGAGGCACGCCTCGGTCAGGGCGAGGCCTGCTCCGGGGCACCGGAACCGGCCCGCGGGGCCGGCGCCTCGACCCGCTCCTCAGCGGCCGCCTCGGGCATCAGCAGCAGCGCCCCGACGAGGAAGCAGAGCCCTCCGAGCGAGGTCCCCCCGTTGGCCAGCCGGGCGCTCAGCGGCTCACCGCTGGCAGGCTCGACGAAGGACGCGACCGCCGAGACCCCGAAGGCGATCGACCCGAGCAGGTTCAGGGCCACGATCCGCCACGACAGCGAGCTCCATTCCCAACCCACCCAGCGGTGACAGACCTCGGCGAAGGCGAGCTCGCTGGAGATCAGGAAGGCGACCGATCCGAACGCGTCGGGCGCCCACACCCTGGCGTTCGACTGGTGCACCGAGAAGCCGTGTTTCATCCCCGTGAACGTGGTCACGTTGAAGAACAGCGTGCCCACGAACTGCACCGCTGCGGCCAGCCAGTCGATCCGCCGTGGCTCCCACGACACCGGCCGCCAGCGCGATCTCATCGCTCCCGGCGACTGCCCGACGGTCCGCTCCACGTTCACCGCCTCCGCGTACTGGAGGTAGGCGGCGCTGGTGAAGAAGATCGAGCCGACGAAGAAGACGACGCCGATCGCGGGCCGCGAGGTCGCGGCCCACTGCGCCGCCACGCCGCCGAGCAGGAAGCAGAACGAGCCGATCACGAACAGCACGGCCATCCACCACTGCCGCCGGCGCGGGCGCCACCAGACCGGTTCCCGCGACGGGGCGTGCCCGTGCCGGGAGGTCCGCCGCCGGCTCGGCGAGGACTTGCGGTGGGCGCGGGAGCGCCAGCGCACCACGTGGCCGTCGGGTGCTCGCAGGAGCTCGCTGGTCACGAACGGGCCAGGCCCCTCCGCGCCCAGGCGTTCCCATCCGTCCGGCACCTCGACATACCCGCTCACGCTCGCGGCTGGACGCTACCGGGATGCCTCGACGGCCGGTCCTCCGAACCCGCGGGGCGTGCATATGCGAAGCGTCGTATCGTTCCCGCCGACCATGGCGAGCACACAACAGAAAGCACGGGGCCAGGCGGCGGGCGGAGGCGGGCAGGCGCTCGCCGACCGGCTCGTGATCTTCGGCATCACCGGGGACCTCGCGAAGGTGATGACCTTCCACTCGCTCTACCGCCTCGAGCGCCGCGAGCTGCTCGACTGCCCGATCATCGGCGTGGCGGGCGACGACTGGAGCGTCGAGCAGCTGCGCCGAACACGCGCGCACCTGCGATCGAAGGGTGCGGGCGAAAGCATCGACGAGGAGGTGTTCGCGCGGTTCGCGGCGCGGCTCTCCTACGTGGCCGGCGACTTCGCCGAGCGAGGACACCTACGTGCGGCTGCGCGATGCGTTGGGCGAGCCGCAGCATCCGGTCTTCTACCTGGAGATCCCGCCGTCCCTGTTCGGCATGGTGATCGGGCACCTGGCCGGGGCGCGAGCTGACGGGCGGCGCCCGCGTCGTGGTCGAGAAGCCCTTCGGCCACGACCTCGCCTCCGCCCGTGCCCTCGCTGCCGAAGTCCACCAGTACATCGACGAGAGCCAGCTCTACCGGATCGACCACTTCCTCGGGAAGATGGGCACCGACGAGCTGCTCTACCTGCGCTTCGGCAACACGATGATCGAGCCGATCTGGAACCGCAACCACATCGCCTCGGTACAGATCACGATGGCCGAGGACTTCGGAGTCGAGGACCGCGGCCACTTCTACGACCCCGTCGGGGCGCTGCGCGACGTGGTCGTCAACCACCTGATGCAGACTCGTCGCCGTCGCGGCGATGGAGGCGCCCGTCGGGCAGTGATGCGGACACGCTGAAGGACGCCAAGTACTCGCTGTTCCGCGCGATCGAGGACGCCGACCCCGCGCACTACGTCCGCGGCCAGTACGACGGCTACCGCGAGATCGACGGCGTCGCGGCCGACTCGCAGCACCGAGACCTACGCCGCGATGCGCCTGATGATCGACAACTGGCGCTGGTCGGGGGTGCCGTGGTTCATCCGCACGGGCAAGCGCCTGCCGGTCACCGAGACCGAGCTGCGGGCGGTCTTCCGGGAGCCGCCGCGATTGATGTTCATGGACCAGTGGCACCGCCGCCCCGACCCCAACCAGCTCGTGATCAAGCTCGATCCCTCCACCGGCGTGCGCCTGATATGGGAGGCCCACCGCGCCGACAAAGAAGGGCCGCAGGCCATCACGCTGGACATGGAGTTCGCGCAGGAGGGCGGGGAGGCCCCGACTCCGTATGAGGTGCTGCTGCTCGACGCGATCCGCGGAGAGAGCTCGCGCTTCACCCGCCAGGACGGCGTGGAAGAGACCTGGCGGATCTTCGAACCGTTGGTGGACGCGCCGCCACCGGTGCACGCGTACGCACCGGGCAGCTGGGGCCCGAAGGAGGCCGACGCGCTGCTCGCCGGCCACGGCGGGCGCTGGCTGGGGCCCTGGGACCCGGACGCGCTCAGATGAGCCCGCCCGCCAGAGGCAAGACTCCCGCCAAGGGCAAAGCCAAAGCCGCGGCCAAAGCCAAAGCCGCGGCCAGCAGCAAAGCCCCTGCCAGGGCGAAATCCGCGGCCAAAGCAGGAGCGGCCGCCGGCGGGTCCGGTGGGTCGCGATCGGCCACGCGCGCGAGCGGGGACGGACAGCTGCTGGGGACGCCCGCCGGCAACGGTCAGAGCGCGGCCGCGATGTCGCCGTTTCCGCCGATCGCCGACTACGCGTTCCTGTCCAATTGCCACACGGGCGCCCTGGTGGCCCCGGACGGCGCGATCGACTGGCTGTGCGTCCCGCGCTTCGATTCCCCGAGCGTGTTCGGCACGCTGCTGGACCGCCAGGGGGGGTCCTTCCGCTTCGGGCCGTTCGGGATCAACGC
Source organism: uncultured Solirubrobacteraceae bacterium (assembly GCA_963758055.1). GTDB lineage: Bacteria > Actinomycetota > Thermoleophilia > Solirubrobacterales > Solirubrobacteraceae > Palsa-744. Next base: position 145,761 of record CAVWTU010000002.1, on the reverse strand, counting down.
GCCCTCGGCGCGGATCTACGAGCCGGGCACGAACGTGCTCGCGACCACCTGGAAGACGCCCACCGGTTGGGTGCTGGTGAGGGATGCCCTGACGATGGGTCCCCGCCAGGGCGTCGACCGTACGACCCCGCACACGCGCCCGCCGGCCGACGACGACGCCGATCACATGCTCGTGCGCGTGGTCTTGTGTCTCGAGGATGAGGTCGAGATGGAGCTGAGCTGCGAACCGGTCTTCGACTACTGCAGCGAGCCGGGCACGTGGACGCTGGCCGACGAGCCCGGCCTCGCGCGCGTGACGGGCGCGGGCGTGACACTGTCGCTGGCCACCAGCATGGCCCTCGGGCTCGAGGGCGACCGGGTGCGCGCCCGGCACGTGCTGCGCAAGGGCGAGCAGGCCTACTGTGCCCTGTCCTGGAGCGATCAGGTCCCGCTGCCCGCGGACCTCGACGAGGCCAACGGGCGGATCGCCGCGACTGTGTCCTTCTGGCGGCGCTGGATCAAGAACGCACGCATCCCCGACCACCGCTGGCGCGAGCCGATCCAGCGCTCTGCGCTCGCGATCAAGGGCCTCACCTACATGCCGACCGGGGCAACCGTGGCGGCGCTCACGACCTCGCTTCCGGAGACCCCTGGGGGCGAGCGCAACTGGGACTACCGCTTCACGTGGCTGCGTGACAGCACCTTCACCTTGCAGGCGCTGCACTACCTGAACCTCGACTGGGAGGCCGAGGAGTTCATGCAGTTCGTCGCCGATCTGGAGCCCAACGACGACGGCGCGCTGCAGATCATGTACGGGATCGACGGCCGCCGCGATCTGACCGAGACGATCCGCGCCGAGCTCACGGGCTACGCCGGGGCCCGTCCCGTGCGGATCGGCAACGGCGCCTTCGATCAGCGCCAGAACGACGTCTTCGGCGCGGCGCTGGATGCCGTGCTGCTGCACACCCGCCGCAGCCAGCGGCTTCCGCGGCGGCTGTGGCCGATGGTCGAGGCTCAGGCCAACTGCGCCAAACGCGTGTGGACCAAGCCCGACCAGGGGATCTGGGAGGCGCGCGGCAAGCCCCGCCACTACGTCTCTTCCAAGATCATGTGCTGGGTGGCGATGGACCGCGCCTCGCAGCTCGCCGCGATGCGCGGGGACTCCCAGCTGCAGGCCGAATGGGCGGCCACAGCCCAGCAGATCCGCGAGGACATCCTCACCAAGGGCGTGACCTCCAAGGGCGTGCTGCGCCAGCACTACGAAACCGACTCGCTGGATGCCTCCACCTTGCTCGCCGCGATCTTCGGGTTGCTGCCCAACGACGACGAGCGCCTGCACGCGACCGTGATGGCGATCGCCGATGAACTGACCGAGGACGGCTTCGTGCTGCGCTACCGCACCGACGAGACCGACGACGGGCTGAGCGGCAAGGAGGGGAGCTTCCTGATCTGCTCTTTCTGGCTCGTGTCCGCCCTGGCGATCGTCGGCGAGCAGCAGCAGGCCCGCGACCTGATGGAACGCCTGCTGCGCGTCGGCTCGCCGCTGGGCCTGTACGCCGAGGAGTTCGACACCAGCACCGGCCGTCACCTCGGGAACTTCCCCCAGGCCTTCTCCCACCTGGCCCTGATCGAGGCTGCCGGGCGGATCATCCTCGCCGAACGCATGGCCGAGATCTAGACGATGGAGCACTACGACGTGATCGTCATCGGCAGCGGCGCCGGCGGCGGCACGCTCGCGCATAAGCTCGCTCCCTCGGGAAAGCGCATCCTGTTGCTCGAGCGCGGCGACTGGCTGCCGCGCGAGCCCCAGAACTGGCTCGCTGAGGAGGTCTTCGAGGCCGGGCGCTACCAGTCGCCGGAGAGTTGGCTCGACGGCAACGGAAAGCCCTTCCAGCCGCAGGTTCACTACTTCGTCGGGGGCGCCACCAAGCTCTACGGCGCGGCGCTCTACCGCCTGCGGGCCGAGGACTTCGGCGAGCTGCGCCACTACGACGGGATCTCGCCGGCGTGGCCGATCCCCTACGAGCAGATGGAGCCCTACTACACGCAGGCCGAGCAGCTCTACCAGGTCCACGGGGCGCGCGGGGAGGACCCCACCGAACCCCCGGCATCCGCTCCCTATCCGCACCCGGCCGTATCCCACGAGCCGCGCATCGCCCAGCTGGCCGAGGACCTCGCCGCCACGGGCCACCACCCCTTCCACGCTCCCTGCGGGGTGCTGCTCGACGAGTCGAACATGCCCTACAGCAGGTGTGTCCGCTGTCCTGACTGCGACGGCTTCCCGTGCCTGGTGCACGCCAAGAGCGACGCCGAGGTGATCGCCGTGCGTCCCGCGATCGAGCACGACAACGTGACGCTGCTGCGCAACGCCCGGGCGGTGCGCCTGGAGGTCGACGACGCCGGCAGGAGCGTCAGCGAGGTGCTGGTCGAGCGCGACGGCCAACAGGAGACCTATGGCGCCGACGTCGTCGTGGTCTCCGCCGGGGCGGCCAACTCGGCGGCGCTGCTGCTGAACTCGGCCTGCGAGCGCCATCCCCGCGGCCTGGCCAACGGCTCCGACCAGGTCGGGCGCAACTACATGTTCCACAACAGCGTCGCGGTGCTCGCGCTCTCCAAGGAGCCGAACCCGACCGTCTTTCAGAAGACGCTGGGCGTCAACGACTATTACTTCCAGGGCCCCGATTTCGAGTTCCCGCTCGGGAACATCCAGATGGTGGGCAAGTCGCAGGCGCCGATGTTCCGCGGCGAGAAGCCGCACGAGACGCTGCTTGCCCCCAACTGGACGCTGCGCGACATCGCCCACCACGCGGTCGACTTCTGGCTCTCGACCGAGGATCTGCCGATGATGGACAACCGGGTCACGGTCACGGCCGAGGGTCAGGTCCAGCTCTCCTACACGGCCACCAACGAGGAACCGCGCAAGCGGCTCTACCACACGCTCACCTCGATGCTCGGCAAGCTCGGCATGGAGGAGCGCCACCTGCTCCACAACGCCTACCTGCAGAACCCGATCCCGGTCGCCGGCGTGGCCCACCAGGCCGGTACCTGCCGTTTCGGGAGCGACCCGGCTAGCTCGGTGCTCGACGTCAACTGCAAGGCCCACGAGCTGGACAACCTGTACGTCGTGGACACGAGCTTCTTCCCGAGCATCGGCGCGGTCAACCCGGCCCTGACGGCAATGGCCAACGCGCTGCGGGTGGGGGAGCACCTGCTCGAGCGGCTCGGGGCCCCGGCGCAGGGCGCCCCCGATGTCGGCTGAGCGCAACGGGGGCGCTCCGGGCGCGAGGCGCCGGCGCGTGGTGATCGTGGGGGGCGGCTTCGGCGGGCTGACGGCGGCGCGCACGCTCGGCGGCGCCGATCTCGACGTCACGCTGGTCGACCGTCACAGCCACCACCTCTTCCAGCCGCTGCTCTATCAGCTCGCGTGCGGAGGTCTCTCGCCGTCGGAGACCGCCACGCCGATCCGGGCGGCGGTCCGTCGTCACAAGAACGTGAGCGTGCTGATGGGCACCGTCGTCGGGCTCGATGCCGAGCGGCGGGAACTGACCCTGGACCGCGACGAGCGCCTGCCCTACGACTCGCTGGTCGTGGCCTGCGGCGCCGAGACGAGCTACTTCGGCAACGACGAGTGGGGCGAGCACTCCTACGGCCTGAAGACGCTTGCCGACGCCGTCGATCTGCGCAACCGCATCTACAGCGCCTTCGAGGAGGCCGAGCGCGCCGAGGACCCCGCCGAGCGGGAGCGGTGGCTCACCTTCGTGGTCGTCGGCGGGGGCCCCACCGGAGTCGAGCTGGCAGGCCAGCTCGCGATCATCGCGCGCCACACGATGAAGGGCTATTACCGGCGCATCCAGCCCAGCGAAGCGAAGGTGATCCTGCTGGATGCGGGGCCGAGGCTGGTGGGCGCGTTCAGCGAGCCCCTGGCGGCGAAGGTGGCCGGGTACCTCCAGGAGCTCGGCGTGAGCATTCACCAGCAGGCCCGCGTGAGCGGTATCGACGAGCGGGGGGTGAGCTTCGAGCTCGACGGTCAGCCGCAGCGCATCGAGACGCCCACGGTGGTGTGGGGGGCCGGCGTGCAGGCCGCGGGCTTCACCGGCATCGTGTCCGCGGCCACCGGCGCGGAGCGAGACCGGGCCGGGCATCTGCCGGTGGGCGAGAACCTCGCGCTCGCGGGCCACCCGGAGATCTCCGTGATCGGAGACGCGAGCCAGGCGGCCGGACCGGGTGGGCGTCCACTGCCAGGGCTCGCGACGGTCGCGATCCAGCAGGCCCGCCACGTCGCCCGTGGGATCCGCCGCGGTCAGCCCGGCGCGGAGGGGCCCTTCCGTTACCTCGACAAGGGCGCGCTCGCCGTCGTGGGGCGCGGCAAGGCGATCTGCGAGATCCGAGGCCATGCGCTGTCCGGGCGCCCCGCCTTCTTCACGTATCTCACGGTGCACATGTACTACCTCAGCGGCGGCGGTCCCGGGCACCGCCTGAAGGTCCTGATCGACTGGATCAGCACGCGCGTGGGTGATCCTCAGGACCAGGTCATCGACGGGGAGCTCGACGGCATCGGAGCGTCACCGGGCGCGCGGGCCTGATGGGCGGCGCGAGCGCCGCGCTCGAACCGGCGCCAGACCTGCCGGCATCCGCACCCGGGCCGCCCGTGCGGGCCCGCCGGGGAGCCGCTCGCGTGGTCGACCCGCGGCTCTTGGACCACGCCCGCGCGACGCGCGGATTCATCCGCTGCGCGATCGCCCTCGGCACGCTCTCGGCGCTGCTGATCGTCCTACAGGCGTGGCTGCTGGTCGACGTCGTGTGCGAAGCCTTCCTGCACGGTCACGGCCTCCCGGCCGTCAAGGGCGTGCTCGCCGCCCTGCTCGCCGTCGTGGCGGTTAGGGCCCTGCTCGCATGGGCGTCGGAGGTGGTGGCGGCTTACAGCTCGACACGCGCCAAGTCCCAACTGCGCGGGCGCCTCCTGGAGCGTGCCGCCCAGCTGATCCCCTACGGCGCGATCGGCGCGGACACGGGCGAGCTGACGGTGCTGGCCACGCGCGGGCTGGACGCGCTGGACGACTACTTCGGCCTGTACCTGCCCCAGCTGATACTCGCCCTGATCGTGCCGGTGGTGATGGTGGCCGTGGTGCTCGCGGACGACTGGATCTCGGGCCTGATCATCCTCGCCACGATCCCCCTGATACCGCTGTTCATGGTGCTCATCGGCCACGCCACGCGGGAGCGCACGGAGCTCGAGCTGCGCTCCCTGCAGCGGCTCGGCGGGCACTTCCTGGACGTGGTCGCCGGGCTGCCGACGCTGAAGCTGTTCGGGCGCTCCAAGGCCCAGATCGCGGCCATCGCCAGCGTCACCGAACGCTATCGCCGCTCGGCCGTGGCGACGCTCAGGGTCACGTTCCTGTCCTCGCTGGCGCTCGAGCTCGTCGCCACGCTGGCGGTGGCGGTCGTGGCGGTCGCCATCGGCCTGCGGCTGATGGACGGCAGCATCGGCCTGCGGGCGGGGCTGTTCGCACTGGTGCTCGCACCCGAGGCCTATCTGCCCCTGCGGCGCCTGGGCGCCAACTACCACGCCAGCGCCGGGGGAGTGGCGGCCGCGGAGCGGGCCTTCGAGGTCCTCGAGGCCGTCATGCCGAGCACCGCCGAAGGGGGCTCCGAGACGCCCGTGCCGGCTCCCGCGCCCACCGCGCCGATCGTGTTCGAGGGAGTGGGGGTCTCCTACCCCGGCCGTCCCGTTCCGGCGGTGCGCGACCTGAACCTCACGATCCGCCCGGGCGAGGTGCTTGCGCTCGCCGGCCCCAGCGGGTGCGGCAAGTCGACGGTCATCTCGGTTCTGCTGGGGCTGCTCGCGCCAGACCGGGGCGGCGTGCGCGTCGGCGGCATCCCGCTCGGGCAGCTCGAGCTCGGGGCCTGGCGCGAGCAGCTCGCGTGGATGCCGCAGCAGCCGTTCCTGTTTCGCGGCTCGATCCTCGAGAACGTTCGTGCCGGGCGCACCGGTGCCTCCGAAGCGGACGTCCTCGTGGCGCTCGACGCAGCGGGTCTGCTGGAGGTCGTCCGGGCGCTGCCCCAGGGGCCGCTGACCATGCTCGGCGAGCGGGGCGCCGGACTATCGGCCGGGGAGCGCCAGCGCCTGGCCCTCGCACGGGCGCTGGTGCGGGACGCTCCGATCCTGCTGCTCGACGAGCCCACCGCGAACCTCGACGGAGCAACCGAGCGCGGCGTGATCGACACGATCGCGCGACTGTCGGAGGGTCGAACGGTGCTCCTGGCCGCCCATCGCCCGGCGCTGCTCGCGCTTGCCGATCGCGTCGTCTACCTTGCCCCCCAAGCGGCGCTGCCGACGCGATGAGGGCGATGCTCGCCGCCTCCCGGCCCGCCGCGCGGCGACTGGCGCTGGCGACGCTGCTGGGGGCCGGTGCGATGGCCTGTGCGATCGGCCTGACGGCGACCTCCGCATGGCTGATCTCGCGCTCCTCCCAGCGCCCTGAGCAGTCCGCCGTGGCCGTCGCGATCGTGGCCGTTCAGGCGTTCGCGCTCGGACGCGGGCTGCTGCGCTATTTCGAACGCCTGGTCTCGCACGACGCCGCCTTCGCCGTGCTGGCGCGGGTGCGGGTGCGGGTCTATGAAGCCATCGAGCCGCTCGCTCCGGCAGGCCTGCGTGCCTTCCGCAGCGGCGAGCTGCTGGCCCGCCTGGTCGGCGACGTGGACTCGATCCAGGACCTGCTGCTGCGGGTGCTTCCTCCGTTCGCGATCGCGGTCGTGGTGGGCCTGCTCGCGGTCGCATTGCAGACGGCGATGCTCGACACGGCGGGGCTGGTGCTGCTGGCGGCGCTGGCGCTCGGGATCACAGCCGTCCCCTGGCTTGCCGGACGGCTGGCCGCCCGCACCGCAGCGCGCCAGGCGGGCGCCCGCGGGGAGCTCTCCGCGTCGGTCGTGGAGCTGCTGTCCGGAGCCCAGGAGCTGACCGTGCACGGCACGATCGGCGTGGCCCTCGAGCGGGCCCGCGCGGCCGACGCGGAGCTGGGGCGTCTGGCAGCCTCGGGCGCCCGTACGGCCGGGGTCGGGCAGGGTCTCGCCAGCGCGCTCTCGGGCCTCGCGATGTGGGGCTCGCTGGCGCTCGGCGTGGGCGCCGTCGCCGACGGGCGCACCAACGGAGTGCTGCTCGCGGGTCTCGCGCTGGTGCCACTGGCGGCGTTCGAACTGATCAGCCCGCTGCCGGCTGCCACGCAGTCGCTGCAGGGCGTGCGCCGCTCGAGCGCACGGCTGGCCGAGGTCCTCGATGCGCAGGCGCCCGTCCCCGAGCCCGAGCGTCCGCGGGTGCGCGCCTCCGGCCCCGGCGCCCTGCGGGTCCGTGGCCTGCGCTGCCGCCACGAGGGGCAGACCCGCTGGGCGCTGTCGGGCGTCGACCTCGACCTGCCGCCGGGGGCGCGGATCGGGCTGATCGGGCCCAGCGGGGCGGGCAAGACGACGCTCGCGTGGGCGCTCGTGCGCTTCCTGCCCTATCGCGGCTCGATCGCGCTCGACGGTGTCGAGATCGACGACCTGCCGGCCGAGGAGGTCCGCCGGGCCGTGGGGCTCGTGGCGCAGGATGCCCACATCTTCGACACGACGATCGAGGAGAACCTGCGTCTGGCACGTCGTGAGGCGAGCGAAGCCGAGCTGCTCGATGTGCTCGACCGGGTGCGCCTGCTGGAGTGGGTGCGCGGTCTGCCGGACGGGCTCGCGACGGAGGTGGGCGAGCAGGGACGGCGCATCTCGGCCGGCCAGCGCCGCCGCCTGGCGCTCGCCCGGGCGCTGTTGGCGCAGTTCGGGGTCTTGATCCTCGATGAGCCGGGCGAGCATCTCGACATGCCGACCGCGCGTGCGCTCACAGCCGAGCTGCTCGAGGCGGCCCGGGGACGCACGGTGCTGCTCATAACCCACCGGCTCGAGAGCATGGAGGAGATGGACGAGATCGTGTTGCTCGAGGGCGGCCAGGTGGCCGAACGTGGGACGCACACGGCGTTGATCGAAGGCGACGGCCGCTACGCCACCCTGTGGCGCGAGCAGCGCCTGGCGGACGCGGAGCCGCGAGCACCCGGCCCGGCTTAGCAGGGCCAGGCGCCCGGGGTTACGCTGCCCGCGTGAGTTTGTTCGAGGACCCCGGCGAGGCGTTCGATCGCTACCGCGTGCTGCGCCGGCGACTCGAGGAATCGGTGCTGGCGCTCGCCTCCTCGGTCGACGGGCGGCGCTTCAGCTTCCAGGCCGGCATGCACGACCTGAAGCTCCAGGCCGGGGGTTATGTCGTGATGGGGGAGGGCGGACACCTGGGTCAGATCCTTTCGGTCGAGCTCGCCCACGTCGAGGGCCCTGACCTCGCCTTTCGCGGCCCCGGCGACGTCGCGGAGGGCAGCGGCCGAGTGATCCTGAGGATCGCGCGGGGGGAGGGCGTCCTGCTGAGCTCAGACGGGGCTCCGTTCCACGATGCGGAGGTACGCCCGGCCTCATCCGCCCAGGTCGCTGCCTGGCTGGAGTCGGTGGCGCCCGAGCACGCAACCCTCGAGGTCGGCGAGCTGCTGCTCGCTCCGGGCGTCCCCGCCCGCCTGGACGCCGGCGGCTTTGCCCGGCATTCGTTTCTCTGCGGCCAGTCGGGCTCGGGAAAGACCTACTCGCTCGGGTTGATCCTCGAGCAGCTGGTACTCAAGACGGACCTGCGGATCGTCGTGCTCGACCCCAACTCCGACTACGTCCGCCTGGCCGACACGCGAGCAGACGTCGATGGCGGGCTGGCCGCAGAGTACGCCGCCGCCGCGAGCGACATCGTGGTGCATCGCGGGGCTGAACTCGCCGACGAGGAGACCCGGCTCCGCCTGCGCTTTTCAGAGCTCGAACAGTCCGCCCAGGCAGCCGTTCTGCGTCTGGATCCGATCGCCGATCGTGACGAATACGCAGAGCTGATTCCGCTGGTGGAGAAATCGCGGATGGAGCTCGTAGACCTCGCCGAGCTCGCCGAGTCCGGAAGCGAGCAGGCGCGGGCGCTCGTCATGCGCGCTCAGAACCTCGGTCTCGACCGCTGGGAGGTGTGGGCCCGCGCTGAGCCGGGCTCGCTGGTCTCAGAGCTCGAAGCGGGCACTTCGCGCGGCGTGATCGTCGACTTGGGGTTGCTCGCTACGCGCTCCGAGCAAGAGCTCGTCGCGGAGGCGACGCTCGCAACGCTCTGGCGCATGCGGGAGCGGCGCGAACCCGTCCTGATAGTGATCGACGAGGCGCACAATGTCTGCCCGGCCGAGCCGAGCAGCGCGCTCAGCGCACTTGCGACCGAGCACGCCGTCCGGATAGCCGCCGAGGGGCGGAAGTTCGGGCTGTACATGTTCATCGCCACCCAGCGCCCCCAGAAGGTGCACCCCGAAGTGCTCTCACAATGCGACAACGTCGTGCTGCTGCGTATGAACTCGCCCGCCGACCTGAACTTCCTCGGCGAGGCGCTGTCCTTCATTCCCCCGGGCCTGGCCGAGCGAGCCTCGGCCTTCCGCCAGGGCGAGGCGCTCGTGGCGGGCAAGATCAGCTCCCACACCGCCCTCGTTCGCTTCGGCCGCAGGATCTCGCAGGAGGGCGGCGCGGACGTCGCGGCTGACTGGGCACGCCCAGGGGCGTGACGCGTACCGCGTCGCAGGATGCGCGGCGATGGTCTAGGTTGGGTGCCCCTCGCCCGGGGGGTCCCCATCGCGTCGCTAAAGGACGGATTCGATGTCAGATCAATCCCTTGATGAACTCGGTCCCGTCGATTACGTCGTAGTCGAGTTTCCCGCGGGCGCCACCAACTTCACGGGCGAGATGGCGGCAGAGCTGCTGGCACTGGCCGACTCCGGCACCATCCGCGTGATCGACATCCTGATCCTCACCAAGGACGCGGACGGGGCCGTCGAGGCGATGGAGCTTTCCGATGTCGGTGAGCTCGGAGAGATGCAAGCACTCGAGGCCCAGCTCGCGGAGCTGCTGGCCGAGGAGGACGTGGAGCAGCTCGCCGCCGCGATGGAGCCCGGGAGCACCGCCGGCGTGCTGATCTGGGAGAACCTGTGGGCGGCTCGATTCGCATCGGCGGCGCGGCGCTCCGGTGGCCAGCTGATCGCAAGCGGGCGCATTCCGATTCAAGCGATCATCGCCTCGCTCGAGGCCGAAGATGCCCTCACGATCCAAGGAGCATGACAATGCCTCTCAGACCAGCACGTGCAGGAAGGGTCGGCGTGATCCGAGCGCCGGTTGCGAAGACCGCGGTTGTGGCCAAAGCCGTCACCCCGGGCCCCGCGCCGGTTGCGAAGACCGCGGTTGTGGCCGCGGCCGTCAAACCCGGACGTCGTCGCCGCATCTGACGCCGTTTCACGGGGGCCTCAGCCGGTGAGCCAGGCGATGTGCGTTAACCGATGACGAACGAACTCGCGCGGTGGCAGTTCGCCACCACGAGCATCTACCACTTCCTGTTCGTGCCGGTGACGATCGGGCTCGCGTTCCTGGTCGCGCTGCTGCAGACGGCCTGGTATCGCAACGACAAGCCCGAGTACAAGCGCCTGGCGAAATTCTTCGGGACGCTGCTGCTGATAAACGTCGCCGTGGGCGTGGTCACCGGTCTCGTGCAGGAGTTCGAGTTCGGCATGAACTGGTCCTCCTACTCGCGCTTCGTCGGCGACGTCTTCGGGGCGCCTCTGGCGATGGAGGGCCTCGCCGCGTTCTTCCTCGAGTCGACCTTCCTGGGGCTGTGGATATTTGGCTGGGATCGGCTGCCCAGGCGCGTGCACCTGGCGTGCATCTGGATGGTCTCGCTCGGATCGATGCTCTCTGCGCTGTTCATCCTGGCGGCAAATTCCTGGATGCAGCATCCGGTGGGCTACACGATGAACCACCACACCGGGCAGCCGGAACTGAGCAATGTGGGGGCGCTGTTCACCAACCCCACGTTCCTGTGGGGGTACGTTCACGTGATCCTCGCCTCGCTGGTCACCGGCGCGCTGGTGATGCTCGCCGTCTCGGCCTGGTATCTGCGCAAACAGAGAGAGGTGGAGACGTTCCGCCACAGTGCGAGGATCTCGGTGGTAGTGCTGTTGCCGGTGATCGCGCTGCAGATGTTCGTCGGCAACAAGCTCGGCGAAATCGAGACGAAGTACCAGCCGATGAAGATCGCGGCGGCCGAGGCGCAATGGTCCAACTGCCAGCCGTGCTCGTTCTCGGCGTTCCAGATCGGAGGCGGCAAGAACGACCACACGCCGTCGCAGATCATCGAAATACCGCACCTGCTGTCGATCCTGGCAACGGGCACCTGGAACGGCCCGGTGACCGGGCTGACCCAGCTGCAGAAGGAATACGAACACAAATACGGCCCCGGGGAATACGTACCGAACGTGTTCGTCCAGTACTGGTCGATGCGAGTCATGGCGTATCTGGGTTCGCTGATCCTGTTGCTGGGCCTGTGGGGCGGCTGGCTCCTGCACAGGGGCACACTCGAGCGATCGAAGTGGTTCATGCGCATCTCGATCTGGGCGGTCGTGACGCCGTTCGTGATGAACACCGCAGGCTGGTTGCTGACCGAGAACGGGCGCCAGCCCTGGATCGTGCAGGGCCTGATGAAGACGATCAACGCAAGCTCGCCGTCGGTCAGCTCGACCGACATATGGATAAGCCTGGTCGCGTTCGTGCTGATCTATGTCGCACTCGGAGCCGCCGACCTGCTTCTGATGCTGCGCTATTCGCGCAAAGGACTCGACGACGACAGCGACGCGAGCACGGGCGCGCCCGGCGCCACCCCGACCCCGGTGCTGACGTACTAGCGGGCCGATGCTTCACCTGCACACGCTCTGGTTCGTCCTCATCGCGGTCCTGTGGGTCGGGTTCTTCGTGCTCGAGGGCTTCGACTTCGGCGTCGGCGTGCTACACACGATCGTCGGCAGGACCGACGAGGAGCGGCGCGTCGCGATCGGCACGATCGGCCCCTGGTGGGACGGCAACGAGGTGTGGCTGATCGTGGCCGGTGCCGGGACGTTCGCCGCCTTTCCGAACTGGTACGCGACGATGTTCTCCGCTCTGTACCTGGCATTGCTGTTGGTGCTGGCGGCGCTGATGGCACGCGGCGTGTCGCTGGAGTACACCCGCAAAAGCGACGATCTGCGCTGGCGACGGACCTGGACTTGGTGCACGATCATCGGCAGCCTGCTGATCCCGCTGCTGCTCGGGGTCGGACTGGGTGACCTGCTGAACGGCCTGCCGATCAATTCCCAGCACGAGTTCACCGGCAACTTCTTCGACCTGCTCACCCCATACGGCCTGTGGACGGGTGTGACGCTGCTCGGACTGTGCCTGCTGCACGGCGCGACCTTCCTGAAACTGCGCACCACCGATCAACTGCGTGAGCGCGCGAGCGCACTCGCAAGGCCGCTCGCTTGGGCCGCGAGCGCCCTGGTGGTGGGCTTCGTGATCTGGACCCGCAGCATCGTCTCGGGGCCTGACGTGCCAGACCCGGTGGAGATCCTCGCCGTGATCGCGGTCCTCTTCGCCGCAGCACTGGCGAGCACAGATCACGACGGCTGGGCCTTCACCGCCTCGGCAGTCGCCATCGCCGCCACGGTCGGCTCGATCTTCATCAACCTGTACCCGAACGTCATGATCTCGAGCACCAACGCGGCCTACAACCTGACCGTCAGCAACTCAGCCTCCGGCGGCTACGCGCTCAAGGTGATGACCATCACCGCCGTGATCTTTCTACCGCTGGTGCTGCTCTACCAGGGCTGGTCCTTCCACGTCTTCCGCGGCCGCCTCAAGGCACCACCGGCGGGGCCGCCGAAGGGCTCGCCCGCCGCACCGGTCGCCCCGACGACCCACTAGCGGGCCGCGCAAAGGGGACCCGTACTACGAGCCCCTCCAGCCACGGAACGGATTCCGCGTGGGCATCATCGGAAAGCGCGAATAGGTGACGAGCAACGACCCTTCAAGACAGTCACGAACACCTTCAGAAGGAGCCGCTATGAATGCAACGAGGCCCAAGGTTCTGTTCGTCTACTTCACCTACACCAAGCAGACGCTCAAGGTCCTCGAAGCCATGACGGAGATCCTGCGCGACCGCGGATGCGAGGTGCAGCACGCGGCGATCGATCTCACCGACAGTCGCTATACGGCCCGCTTCCACGAGTTCCCGATGCCGCGCCCGTTCATCGAGCTGGTCGGGATGATCCCGGCCGAGATCTTCCGCAAAACCGGGGAGATCAGCATTCCGGACGAGGCCCGCGACGGCGACTACGACCTCGTCTGCATCGGCTCGCCGACGTGGTGGCTGTCGACGTCGGTGCCGATCCGCTCCTACCTGGAGTCAGACGCGGCCGGCACGGTCCTTGACGGGACTGCCTTCGTCACCGTTGTGGTGTGCCGGCGCTACTTCGGCCACAATCTGCGCACCGTCAAGAAGCTGGCGACCCAGCGCGGCGGCAAGTTCCTCGACAGCATTCACTTCGCATACCAGGGCGGTCAGGTGAAATCGCTGCTGTCGCTGCTCAGCTACCTCGGGTCGGGCGAATACCGCAAGCGTTTCCTCGGCGTGCCGATCCCTCCGACGAACATCCAGGACGACCAGCTGGACATGGCGCGCAAGTTTGCGAGCGGACTTGCCGACCGCATCGGAGTCTCGACGCCCCCTTCGGGGGATGCACAGCCGACGGGCGCGGCGGGGGACGGAGCCTAGCGTCGGGCAAGCGGCTGCGCGCGAGCCTGACGCGCACAAGCCGCGAGCGTCAGTTGCCGACCGGCGGAGGGGGCGGGACGGGCGGCGGAGCGCCCGCTCCAGGTCCGTTCCCGGCGGGAGGTCCGCCGGGTCCTTCGCGGCGGTGCCGGCCCGCGGCGAACGCTGCGAGCAGCGCGCACACGACCCCGACCCCGATCAGCACCCAGGCCCACGTCGGCACTTCCGATTCTTCGGACCCGCCGTTCCCGTTGGCCTTTGCAGCGCCGGCCGCAGCCCCCGCCGCGAGGGCGCCGGAGGGCGTCGTCTGAGTCGTGGTGGCGACCGTTGGTGTAACGGTCGTCGTCTGCTGGGTCACCGTGGGCTGCTTGACCGTCGTCGACTGCTGAGTCACCGTCTTCGCGGGCTGCGTCACGGTCTTCGTCACCGTCTGCGTAGGCTGCGTGACGGTCTCGGTCGTCGTGGCGGTTTTGGTGGGCGACCCCGCCGGCGAGGTGGTTGTGCTCGTGCTTGTTTCCGCCGCGTAGGCGCTGACGCCCGCCGCGAGGGCGGCCCCGGCGATGAGCGCCAAGAGCGCGGTCAGGACTTGTGGCAGACGCGAGGACCGCATTCGGTGCCTCCCGGCCGCGAACGACGGCGGGAGGGCGGCGATACTACAGCGTCACCGGACCGGCGCGTTGGCCGAGCGACACCGGTGGTCACGTCGACCCCCGTGCGTCCGGGAGGGACGGGCGGTCACCGGGCACATCGTGGATGTCGAGCTGTCGGGCCAAGGGCCCAACGCCCTGACCCATGGAGGGGTCGCACGCCGGCTCGCGCTGCCACCCGGCACCGTCAAGGGCCGGACGCGGCTCGGGACGAGTAAGGTGCGCCCCGAACTCGGTCCGCTCAAAGCCTGAAGGCCGCGATAGGGGAGTGATCCAAACACGCCCGCCTGCACTTGATCGATAGGCAGGCCCAAACCACGATCGGAGCGTCTGTTGCTTTACGTCGGCCTCGGCATCATCTACGTGTTTCTGCTGGTGTTTCTCGGTGTGAAAACGGTCCGGAACGGCCGTTGGGTCCTGTTCATCGCCGGGTTCTTCATCCCGCTTCTTTGGATCATCGGAGGCGTCCTGCCGCCGAAGGGCATGTCTCGCGTGGATGAGGCCTACGCGCGGCGGGATCGGACGGAGTAGGGGTCAGGCGCCCGGCCCGCGGGGCCTTCCCTCGGCGCGCCCCACGCACGCAGAGCAGGCTCGATGACCTCGGTTGACACCGAGCTGGCGCTCGTCGCGCTCGCCGCGATGCTGTCGCCCGTGACGCTTTTCCTTTCGGTGCTGGCGCTCGTGGTCGGGGAGCGTCCGATGCGAACCGGCGTGTGGTTCTTTCTCGGTGCGTTCGGCGTCACGCTCGTCGTCGGCGTGATCGGCGCGGTCGTGCTCGGGAACGCGGCCGCGTCAACGAAGCCCAACACGCCGAAGACGTGGGTCGCGATCGTGGACGTCGTCGCCGGCCTGGCCGTGCTCTTCTTCGTGGTGCGATTCCTGCGGCGCCCGCGCGACCCGAAGCGGGTTGCGAGCATGATCGATCAGATGAGCAAGGTGGCCTCTTCGCCGGTGATCGCGATCATCGCGGCCGGCGCCACCCTCGCGAATCCCGGCGCGTTGATTCCGCTGGCCCTGAAGGACATCTCAGAGACGAATCCGAGCACCGGGCAGTACATCGCCGAGTGGCTCGGGTTCGCCGTCGTGTCGCTGCTGCCACTGTTGCTCGCGCTGGCCGCGCTTGCAGTCGCCCCCGAGCCGACCCAGCGTCTGCTCATGCGCATACGAGAGTGGCTCGAGCGCAACGCACGGACGATCGCCGCCGTGATCCTGCTGTTGCTCGCCGCGATACTGATGCGCAACGGCATCGCCGGGCTCAGCTGAGGGCCGCTTTTAGAACCCGGTGTTCGTCTTCACCCGTTTGCGGTCGCTCTCGTGCAGGCCGCCCTTCTGCTGGAGCGTCTCGCACGCCTGCGCGATGTCCTGGCCCAGCGTGGTGATAAGCGAGTGGCCGAGCGTCTGCTTGACCAGCACGCGCATGATCTTGACGTGTTCGGCGTCCGGTGGCAGCGTGTACGCGGGCACCATCCATCCCCGCTCGGCGGCCAACTGCCCGGCGACGTCGAACTCGTCGTAGGGGTGCTCACCGCGCAGTTTGAACGCGACCAGCGGCAGCTGCTCCTCATCGTCTCGGCCGATGATTTCAAAGTCGCACGCGGCGATCTCCTTGGCGAGTGTGCGCGCGTTGTACTTCATCGTCTCCATCGCGTAGCGATAGCCGGAGTGCCCGAGGCGCACGAAGTTGTAGTACTGGGCGAGCACCATCGCGGAGCCGGTCGAGAAGTTCAAAGTGAACGTCGCGTCGCGCTTGCCGAGGTAGTTCTCATAGAACACGAGGTCCTCTGCCAGGTCGGCCTGCTCTCTGAATATGAGCCAGCCGATCCCGGGGTACACGAGCCCGAACTTGTGACCGGAGACGTTGATCGAGCGCACCTGCTCGAGGCGGAAGTCCCACTCTGAGTCGGGGTATAGGAACGGCCACACGAAGCCGCCGCTGGCCGCGTCAACGTGCAGCGGCACGTCGATCCCCCGCTGGTTCTTCAGGCCCACCAGGAAGTCGTTGATGCCCCGGATGTCGTCGGCGTGCCCGGTGAATGTCGTTCCCAGCACTGCGGCTACGCCGATCGTGTTCTCGTCGACGTGGGGCTCCACGTCCTCCGGGCCGATCGTGTACTTGTCCTTCTTCAGCGGCACGATGCGCGGTTCGACGTCGAAGTAGCGGCAGAACTTCTCCCACACGACGTGCACGTCGCCGCCGAACACGAGGTTCGGGCGGTCGGTCGCCTTCCCCGCTGCTTCGCGGCGCTGACGCCACTTCCACTTCAGCGACAGCGCGCCCAGCATGATCGCCTCAGACGATCCCTGCGTGCGCGCGCCGGTCGTCTCGGCGGGCGCGTGATAGAGGTGAGCGAGCATGCGGATGCAGCGCTGCTCTATCTCCGCAGACTGGGGATACTCGGCGTGATCGATGAAGTTCACCTGCAGGGCTTCGTCGATCACGCGCCGCGCCTCGGGCTCCATCCAGGTGGTCACGAAGGTCGCGAGGTTGCGCATCGGCAGGCCGTCGAGCACCATTTCCTCACCCACCAGGCGCATCGCTTCCTGGGCGGACATCCCGACCTCCGGGAGCTTGTTGTCCGGAGAGGGCTCGAGCAGGAAGCGGTTGCCGAACTTGCCCTCGAGTTTCTCGATCTGCCCCCGGGTCAGGGGTGGCGGGCTCGTCCGGGCCTGGTCCATCGCGGGCTGGTCATCGGGCGACATCGTCATACCTCCGGGGGGGCGTAGTAGGCGGATTCTGGACAGGGGTGGTCGTTCGCCCCTTGCGTTGCGGTCGTCCATGGAGTCTGTCAGCTGCCGCCCCTGGCGGTGAGTCTCCTAGGCACAGCGGTTGGGTAGTCGCAGGGCGCCGGCCAACGCTGCCGGGTCGGGCCGAGCGAGCCCCGGCCCGACCCGGACCCAAGCGGCCGGGGGAGCGCGCCCGGGCCGCCCGCCGGCCGTTTCCCCCGCAGACGAGCCACGCTAGGGTGTCGGTGAGGATCGCCACGAAGCGGTCGCATCGACCGGATTAGGAGTCCGCCGTGGACGAGGAGCAGGCACGACGATTTGCGGAGCAGCCAGAGGTCCTGCTCGAGCCCGGCGAGTACACCCTCCAGATCGA
The DNA here is from genome assembly GCA_963758055.1 of uncultured Solirubrobacteraceae bacterium. Taxonomy (GTDB): domain Bacteria; phylum Actinomycetota; class Thermoleophilia; order Solirubrobacterales; family Solirubrobacteraceae; genus Palsa-744. The sequence continues at coordinate 128,348 of CAVWTU010000002.1, read as the reverse complement.
GGACGTTGAGATCGGCAGGACCTCGATCCGGCCGATCTGCATCGTCGTCGGTGGTGACAGCGACGGTAAGAAGGTGTGTCCGGAGACCTACGATTTCAGTCAGGGCGGCGAGAACCGGGCCGCGATCCGCAATCTCTACGGATGGGGCGTCACGGAGGAAGAACTGACCGAGACGGGTGGCGACCTGAAGTCGCTTGGCGCGCTCCTCGTCGGCCGCGTCGGCCGGGTCGTCCTGCAGAAGGGCGAGAGCGAGGCCTCAGGCGTCGTCAACACCCACGAGCCGGGCGCGATAGAACCGGTGTCTCGGTAAGCGCGAGCAGAGCTCGACCGGTCACCTGCGGACCGGCGGCATCAGCCCCCCGATGATCCAGAAGATCGGTATCGGGATCCCGATCAGGAACATGATCCAGTGTCCGTGTTTGATCGAGCGGATGCCCAGGAACAGGAACACCAGCACGTACAGCAGCGCGAACCCCCCGATGCCGAACGCCGAGATGGCCAGGGGCGTTGCGAGTTGTTCCATCACGTTGATACCTCCGTCGTAGTGCAGACGCCTGCGTGGCGAAGACGACCAGTATGGCCGTAGCCGAGTCCCGGTAGCGTGGCGCCGGCCCGCCGTGGATGGCGTGACGACGGCGGTTGACTCCCCGAAGACATAGGTTTACGCGATCAAGCGGTGGGGCCGGCGTGGGATCTTGGCTCCGCACAACCTCGCGAGCGCCGGAACATCAAAGGAGTCCGTTTGGCTACGACGGGTCAGCAGATCGACGACCACGGCCCAGTGCGGGGTGCCGACGCGATCGCGCAGCCATCCGTGGGCCCCGCGCGTCCCGCGCTGGTCCTGCTGGCGCTGATCCTGGTCGCGGCCGTCGCCAACCTCAACCTCGCGGTTGCCAACGTGGCCCTGCCCGACATCGGCAAGGCCTTCGACGCCTCCCAGACGGCGCTCGACCTGGTTGCCGTGGGCTTCTCGCTCGGCCTCGCCTCGTCGGTCCTGTACCTCGGTGCGCTGGGCGACCGCTACGGGCGCAAGATGATGTTGATCGTAGGCACGGTGCTGGCGATCCCCGCCTCGATCGTGGCCGCCACCGCCTCGAGCATCGGGATCCTGATCGGGGCGCGCATCCTCGGCGGCCTTGCCGCCGGGATGGCGTTCCCGACCACGCTCGCGCTGATCACCGCGCTCTGGTCGGGGCCCGGGCGCACGCGCTCGATCGCCCTGTGGTCGGGCATCGGCGGCGCGATCTCGGCGCTCGGGCCGCTGCTCTCGGGGGCGCTGCTCGAGCACCACTCGTGGGGGTCGGTGTTCCTGATCACTCTCCCGCTCGCGGTGGTCGCCCTGGTGCTCGCGATCTGGCTCATCCCGAGCCACGTCAACGAGGCCACCGAGCCGGTCGACAACCCCGGCGGGGTGCTCTCGATCGTGATGGTCGCCGCTCTGGTGCTGGGGATCAACTTCGCCCCGGTCCCGAACAAGACCGCGGCCACGCTCACGCTGCTCGCGGTGTCGGCGCTCGCGGCGGCGCTGTTCTTCGTGCGCCAGCGCCGTGCCCGCAACCCCCTGTACGACCTCGACGTGGCGCGGCGAAGGGTCTTCTGGGTCGCGGCCGTCGCCGGGATCGTCGTGTTCGGAAGCCTCATGGGCGCGATGTTCATCGGCCAGCAGTTCCTCCAGAACGTGCTCGGCTACTCGACCCTCGACTCCGGGCTCTCGATTCTGCCGGCGGCCTTCTTCATGGTCGCGATCGCCCCCCGCTCAGCGAAACTGGTGGAGGCCCGCGGGGCGCGCTTCACGCTCTTGGTGGGCTACCTCTTCTGCGTGCTCGGCTTCCTCACGATGTTGCTGCTGTGGAAGGAAGGCATCGCCTACTGGAAGGTCGGCCTCGGCTACGCGTTCATCGGCGCGGGGGTGGGCTTCGCCGGCACCCCGGCCTCGCACTCGCTGACGGGCTCGGTGCCGGTGCGGCGCGCCGGCATGGCCTCCGGCACCGCCGATCTGCAGCGCGACCTCGGTGGGGCGATCATGCAGTCGATCCTCGGCGCGCTGCTGACGGCGGGCTTCGCGGCCGCCGCCTCCGGTGCGCTGGCGAGCGCCCCGAACCGGGCCCGCATCACGAGCTCGGTGGAAAACGACCTCACGAAGTCCTTCGACAGCGCCGAAGCCACCGCCAAGCGCTTCCCGCCGCACTACGAACAGGCGATCATTCAGGGGGCGAAGAAGTCGTTCACCGAAGGCGACGACTGGGCCTACACGGCCGGGATCATCGCGATCCTGCTCGGAGGCACGCTCGTGTTCCTGCGCTTCCCGCGGGCCGAGGAGGAGCGCCGGCTGCTGGCCGAGTACGCGGCCGAGGACGCGACCGGGGATGCCGATGCGCCCGGCGCCCCGGCCGGCGCGGCGGCGGGGGCCGTCTGATGGGCTCAGCCGAAGTAGAGCTGTTCCTGACCGCGATCGCGGCGATGCTGTCGCCGACGACCCTCACGTTCTCGGTGCTCGCACTGGTGCTCGGCGAGCGGCCGATTCGTACCGGCACCTGGTTCTACCTCGGGGCTCTGGGGGCGACGCTGCTCGTCGGCGTGGTGGCCGCGTTCGCGCTCGAAGACATCGCCGCCGCCCCGGCCGGGAGCTCGCAGCCCAAGACCTGGGTGGCGATCCTCGACCTCGTGCTGGGCGTGCTCGCCGTCTGGTATGCGGCCAAACTGGCCCGCAACCCCTTGAGCCGGGAGAGCGAGCAGCAGATGGTCGACAAAGTCAGCGCCCTGGCCTCCTCGCCGGCCGTCGCGGTACTCGGCGCTGGTGCCGCGCTCGCCAACCCGGGCGGCTTCATTCCGATTGCGCTGAAGGACATCTCGCAGCTGAACCCCGACGCCGGCGAATACATCGTGCTGTGGGTAGGTTTCGCCCTGATCTCGCTGCTGCCGCTGTCCGTGGCCCTATTGATGCTGCGAATCGCTCCCGACGGTACGCTGCGCGTTCTTCAACGCGCACGCAATTGGCTGACGCGCAACGCGACGAAGATCGGGGCGGTGCTGGTCGCGATCCTCGGAGTGGTCCTGCTCCGGGACGGCATCGCAGGCCTCACCGGCTGACGGGCCGGCCGACCGCGAGCCGAACAGACAACCGCAAGCCGAAAGGGAACTCCATGACCAAGGCAGCGAAGCTCACCCGACTGGTCCTCGTCCTGGCCGCCGCACCGTGCGCGCTGCTGCTCGCCGGGTGCGGGGAATCCGAATCGGAAAAGTTCGAAAAGGCCAAAGCGGAAGTCTGCAAGTCTCGCTCGGCGATCGAAAAGCAGGTCGAAGCCCTGAAGGCGCTTCCGCTCACCGTCGGCTCGGTCACGAGCGCCAAGACGGGCCTGGAAACGATCGAGCAGGAACTGAAGAAGATCAAGGAAGAGGCGCCGAAGCTGAAGCCCGAAACCAAGACCCAGGTCGAAAAGTCGACCTCTGAATTCACCAGCGAAGTGACCAAGATCGTCGAAACGCTGGGCACCAGCCTGAACCCCACGAACGTGGTCAAACAGGTCGAAGCGGCGACCAAAAAGCTGCTGACGAGCTACGAATCGACGCTGAAGACCCTGAGCTGCAGTTGACGCACCTGCAGCTGACGCACGCGGCGGCCCGCCGGTCGCTCTCGGCGGGTCGCCTGCCCACCATGCTGGGCGCGGCGTTGGCGACGTTCGTGATGCTTGCGGCCGGCTGGCCGGCGCCCGCTGCCGCCGCGGCGGCGCACAAGAAGTCGAAGTCACCCGCGGCCTCCAAGCTCGAGCTCACCTTCGGGGCGGCGCTGTTGCGCGCACCGGCGGTCGAGGTGACGATGGATCCCGCGGGCCTGTCGCTCGAGTACCCGGTGATGGCGGCCGACATGGGCAGCTCCGCCTGCCCGCCCCCGACGCTCGCCGCGGAGCTCACGCGGCTCGGCTCGCCGCCGCTGCAGTTGGGTGGAGTCAGCCAGGACCAGACGGCTCCGCCCGGGGCGCTGACTCCGCCGCTGCCGTCCTGGCAGACGGCCACGCTCTACCAGCTCCCCGCCGGCTTCTGGAGCCAGATCCACTGCCTGCTCTCGAGTACCCGCGAGCCGCTGACAGTCGGCCTGAACATGCGCACCGGCAGCCTCGCCTGGGCCACCCAGATGGCCTCCGAAGCCCGCACGGCGGCCGTCAACGGCCTGGCATTCTCGCTCGGCAACGAGCCGGACCTGTACGAACTGCCGAACTACGCCGCCCTCGACAAGCCCTTTGCCGGCGAAGAAGCGGCCTACGCAGCCCTGTATGAGCAGCTCGCCGAGTACCTCAAGCCCGCGCTGGGAAGCGAACCGGTGGTCGGACCCGAACTGGCGGTGCCCTCGCGCTGGCGCCAGCAGCTGCCACTCGTGATCCGGGCGCTCGGCCTCGGCACCGTCGGTGTCCACATGTACCCCCTGACCACCTGCCGCTCGCCCGCCGAAGCCACCGTCAAAGGCCTGCTGTCGCGGCGCGTGGGCAATGCCCCCGCTCGCATCTCGTGGGTGGCGAGCGCCGCCCACGCCCTCGGCCTGCCGGCGATCATCTCCGAGGCCAACTCGGCCTCCTGTGGCGGGCAGCCGGGCGTCTCGAACTCGCCTGCATCGGCGGTGTGGGGGCTGCGCTTCGGGCTCTCGGCCCTGGAACAGGGCTTCGACGAGGTGCGCTTCCACTTCAGCGGTAACTCGTATGACCCCTTCGCGGTCCGCGGCAGCCAGATCTTCGAGCGGCCGCTGGCGAACACGCTGGTGGCTCTGAACACGTGGCTGCCCGTCGGCACGACGCTTCGTCCCGTCCCCTCGCGGACGCTCGCGGCGCAGGGCCTGATCGCCCACGCCGCCCTACGGCCGGACGGCTCGGTGGTGCTGATCATCGACAACGAGAGCCCGCACCCGGCGCATGTGCTGCTGCGCGGACTGTCCGTCGGGCAACTGGCGCTGATGAGCCCGGTCGCGTCCGGCCTGCCGACTCGCAATCTGGCCTCGCCGAGTGCCGATATCCCGATCGTGATCCCCGCGAACGCGGTCGTGGCCGTTTCCGGGCGTCTGTAGATGGTTGATTCCACGACAGTCCGCCGCCGGTGGCACGTCTGACCTTCCCCTGCCGTTGTCCTCGGCCTTGCCCTTGCCGCCAGCAAGGGCTGCGGCCTGCGTCCTAGGCAGGGTCGACCATCCCCACCACCGGCAACACGGCACCCTGCCGTGGAATCAACCATCTAGCGCGCCACGCCCATGCGGGCCCACGCCTAAAGGCGGCCTCCCGAACGGCCGAAGCTTGTGCAGGCCGAGAATGTCCGCCGCCAGGCCCCCCACCAACCGCCCTTGGCGTGGAGCGCGCGACTCTGCCCATGCCTGGATGCTCGTGGGCGTGGCGCTGCTGGCCGCCGGAGTGGGGGCTATAGGGCTGCTGACGGGCGCCTGGAACGCGGTCGAGAACGCCTCGGTGGACGCCCGCTTCTCGCTGCGCCCGGTGCACCCGCCCCACAACCTCGTGGTCGTGGGTATCGACGAAAAGACGCTCGACGCGCTCAACGCCCACTGGCCCTTCCCGCCCGCCCTCGACGCTCATGCGATCGAAGTCCTGCGTGCCGACCACGCCCGCACGATCGTCTACGACGTGCAATTCACGAAACCGACCGCGGAAGCCCAGGACCGGGCCCTGTATCGGGCCGTGGACCGCGCCGGCAACGTCGTGCTGGCGACCACCGAAGCGGGCTCTCGTGCCCACAGCGCACCGCGCGGGGGTCTCGCAGGCCTGGCCCGCGCAAACGCGATCGTGGCCGCCGCCGACTTCAACGCCAACTCCAGCGGCGTGATCCAGCAGTACCCGTATTCGGTCGGCGGCCTTGACTCGGTCGCCGTGGCGACCGCCGAAGCCGCCACCGGGCGCCCGCCCCCCAACTCCTCGTTCCGGGACGGGTCCGCCTGGATCGACTTCCCCGGACCCGTGGGAACGGTCCCGAGCGTGTCCTTCGTGGACCTCATCCACGGCCGCGTTCCGCCCTCCGAGCTGGCCGGGAAGATCGTCGTCGTGGGCGCCACCAGCGCGGCGCTGCAGGACATCCACTCCACCTCTGTGACCTCCAGCACCGGCATGTCGGGTCCGGAAGTGCAGGCCGGCGCGATCGCCACGGCGCTGGCCGGCAATCCGCTGCGCCAGGTTCCGCTGTGGGTGGCCGTGATCATCACCGTGCTCGCCGGGCTGGCGACCCCCCTGAGCTGCCTGACGATCCGTCCGGCGCGGGCCCTGGTGATGGGCGCCGGGTTGGCGGTCGGCTACACCGTGCTGGCCCAGATCGCCTTTCAGCAGGGCCTGATCCTGCCGGTCAGCTACCCGCTGGTGGCGCTGGCGATCGGGACGCTCGGAGCGCTGGTGGTGAGCTACCTGGCCGAGACCTGGGAACGCGAGCTGTCCGACCGCTACGGAGCGGTGCTCGAGGACACCGTTCGTGAACGCACGGCCGAGCTGCTCGACACCCAGGTCGAGGTGATCAGCCGCCTGGCACGGGCGGCCGAGCTCAGGGACGACGACACCGGCGCCCACATCGACCGCGTGGGACGCATCTGCGAGCGGGTCGCCCGTCAGCTGGGGACGGCTCCGCGCGAGGCGGAGCGGCTGCGGATCGCCAGCACCCTGCACGACGTCGGCAAGATCGGCGTGGCCGACAGCGTGCTGCTCAAGCGCGGTGAACTCGACAGCGCCGAGTGGGACGCGATGATGGCCCACACGACAGCCGGCGCAGCGCTCCTTTCGGGCTCCCGCTCACCGCTGCTGCAGATGGCCGAGGTGATCGCTCGCACCCACCACGAGCGCTGGGACGGGACCGGCTACCCCGACGGCCTGAAGGGCGATCAGATTCCGCTGGTGGGGCGGATCTGCGCGATCTGCGATGTCTTCGACGCGCTCGCTTCACGCCGCTCCTACAAGGACCCGTGGGCGTTCGACCGCGTCGTCAGGGAGATCGAACGCAAGCGTGGCAGCCACTTCGACCCGCGAGTCGTGGACGCCTTCCTGAAGGTGATCGACGAGTTCCGCGACGAGGCATGGGACCGCATCGACGCCCGCGAGAGCGAGGACGCAACCGTCGAGACCACCGCCGCCGCCGTGCCGGGCGAGCGTCGACGGCGGCTGGGACGCGAAACCGGATGGGGGCCGGGAGGGGACGAGCGTGGACCGGGACCTCGACGAGGCCGCGATCGCGGCTCGGGCGATGAGCCCGCCCCCAGGCAGCGGACGCGGGCCGAGCGCCCAGCGCGTGTCCGGCTAGAAGGGCTCACCATCGAGGTACAGCTCGCCGGGCGGCCAGTCGGCGCCCTCGCGCAGCGGCCGCCACATCGCGCCCAGCGGCATCCGCACCGGTCCCTCGGGCTGCTCGGCCCACACCGGGTCGGTGATCTCGCGGAACCCGAACTCGCCGTACAGCGCCATCAGGCGCGGCTCGCAGAACAGCATCGCCCGCTCGGCCGGGAGCTCGAGGGCGAGCTCGAGCAGGTCGCTCGCCAGCCTGCGCGCGAGGCCCCGGCCGCGCTCGCCGGCGCGCACCACGAGTCCGCCCAGGCCCACCACTGCGAACGGCGGGTGGGTCGCCGTGTGCACCTCGGCCAGCACCATCCCGCCGGCGGCCAGTAGCCGTCCCTCGTCGTCGCGCAGGCCGATGTTGCGCGTCTTGTTGCGCCAGGAAAGGTGTTCTCCGGTCCCGCCCCACGGTTGCCGCTCCCCGGCGAGCAGCTCCTCCCAGTAGGGCTCGGCCTGCGGATCGAGCTCCACCAGCCTCATCGCCGGGCAATTCTCGCCGATCGCCGTGCGCGCAGCCCAGGGGCGCTAATTCCGCATACGCTCTGCGCCGATGAAGGGACTCCAGCAGCTGCGCGAGCGGACCGGCGAGCTCGCCGACCTCGAATGCGTACAGATGCTGCTGGGCTGGGACCAGCTGGTGATGATGCCCTCCGAGGGCGCCGGTGCCCGCTCGCAGCAGATCGCGACTATCGCCCGCCTGAACCACGAACGGGCGCGCGACGAGCAGCTCGGCGAATGGCTGGCCGAGCTGGAGGGAGTCGAGCTGGAGGGGGTCGAGCGCGACATCGTGCGCCTGGCGCGACGCGACTGGGAGCGTGCCCGGCGGGTTCCGGAGCAGCTCGCAGCCGAGCTCGCCCGCGCCGCCGCCGAGGGCCAGCAGCAGTGGCAGGCGGCCCGGGCCGCCGACGACTTTGCGATGTTCGCCCCGGCGCTGGAGCGCAACGTGAGGCTGGCAAGGGAGTACGGCGGGCGCGTCGCGGACGACGGCTCGACCCCCTACGAGGGTCTGCTCGGGGACTACGATTTCGGCTTGCGGGCCGAGGAGCTGCGCGGGCTGTTCGGGGCGCTTGCCGAGGCCCTGCCCCCGCTGGTGGCGCAGGCCGAACGTGCTTCTCCGCTGCGCTCGCTCGAGGTGCCGGTGCCCGCCCAGGAGGGCGCCGTGGCGGGCACGCTCACGCGGCTCGGGGTGGATCACTCGAGCTGGCGCGTGGACGTCTCCGCGCATCCCTTCACGGCCTGGATCGGGAAAGGGGACACGCGCTTCACGACCCGCTACAGCGACGGCAACGTCGAGTCGCTGCTGAGCTCGCTGCACGAGTACGGCCACGCCCTCTACGAGCGTCAGATCGACCCCGCGCTACTGAGGACGAACCTCGGCCGGGGGACCTCGATGTCGGTGCACGAGTCCCAGAGCAAGCTGTGGGAGAACCACGTCGCGCGCAGCGCCGCCTTCGCCGAACTGCTGGCCGGCGAACTGGGAGCGGCCGGCTTCGCGATCGCGCCCCGGGAGTTGCACGCGACGCTGGTCGGCGTCCAGCGCTCGCTGATCCGCGTGTCCGCCGATGCCCTCACCTACCCGCTTCACATCATCCTGCGCTTCGACCTCGAGCTGGCCCTGATCGAAGGCGACCTGGAGGTGGCGGACCTTCCCGAGGCGTGGCGCGAGGCCGTGCGCCGACTGCTGGACCTGGAGGTCCCCTCGGACGCGCTCGGCTGCCTGCAGGACGTCCACTGGGGAGCCGGCAGCTTCGGCTACTTCCCCAGCTACGCCCTCGGCTGCCTGATCGCCGCCCAGCTGTGGGAGGCGCTCGAGGCCGAGCTGGGTCACGCGAGCAGGCCCTGCGTGAAGGCGAGGTGCGGGAGATCCAAGCCTGGCTGGGAGAGCGCGTGCACCGCCACGGGCGCCGGCTGGACACGACCGAGCTGGTCGAACGGGCGACCGGCGCGCCGCTGTCGATCGACGCCTTCATCCGCTACGTGGAGCCGCTCGCGCAGCCCCACGGCTGATCGGGCCGCAGCCCGAAAGGCCGCAGCGTGGGGTGGGCGATCTGCCCCCGGCGGGCCGAGAGGCGGCCGTGCACGAACGCTGTCACGCGGTCCGGGTGTCGCCCTAGCCTCGCCCGACCGTGAACGCGATCCCGACGGTGAACCCGATCGCCCCCGCCGAGCCGACGACGAGGCTGCTCGAGAGCCTCAACGAGCGCCAGCGGGAGGCCGCCACCTATGACGGCACCACGCTGCTGATCCTGGCGGGCGCCGGCACCGGCAAGACGACCACGCTCTGCGCCCGGGCGGCGTGGCTGCTGTCGCAGGGCCTCGCTCCCGAGCGGCTGCTGCTCGTCACCTTCACGCGGCGGGCGGCCCGGGAGCTGGTCGGCCGCGCTCGCAGCCAGGGCCGCCCCGGCCCCGGCGGTGCGGCCTCGATCGTGGGCGGCACCTTCCATTCGCTGGCCCACCGCTTCGTGCGCCTGCACGCCGGCGCGCTCGGCCTCGCCGGTGGCTTCAGCGTGCTCGACGCGGGCGACGCCGCCGACCTGCTGGACCTGCTGCGCTCCGAGCACGGGTGCGCGGGCGGCAGGCGCCGCTTCCCGCGCGCCAGCACCATGCTCGACATCTACTCGCGCGTGGTCAACGCCCAGCGGCCGCTGCGGGAGACGCTGTGCGAGTCGTTTCCCTGGTGTGAAGAGCACGCCGGGGCGCTGGCCGAGGTGTTCCGCGCCTACGCCACCCGCAAGCGCGAGCAGGACCTGCTGGACCTCGACGACCTGCTGCTGGGCTGGCGGGCGCTGATGGGCGAGGAGCGCACCGGCCGGGCGATCGCCGGCTGCTTCGAGCACGTGCTGGTCGACGAGTACCAGGACGTCAACGCCCTGCAGGTCGACATCGTGAAGGGGCTGGCATGCTGGGGCGGGGGCCTCAGCGTCGTCGGCGACGACTTCCAGGCGATCTACGGCTTCCGTGCGGCCAGCGCACGCCACATCCTCGAGTTTCCGCAGCTGTTCGCCGACGCCCACACGGTCCTGCTGGAGCGCAACTACCGCTCCACGCAGGAGATCCTCGAGGTCGCGAACGCCGTCTCGGCGCAGGACCCGGACTCGTTGGAGCGGCGTCTCTGGAGCGATCGCCGCGGAGGCCTGGCCCCCGAGCTCGTGTTCCCCCACGACGAGGGCGAGCAGGCCCGTCAGGTGTGCGACCGGGTGCTGGCCGCGCGCGAGGAGGGGATCGAGCTGCGCGGCCAGGCGGTGCTGTTCCGCACCGGCCACGACTCCGCTCTGCTGGAGCTCGAGCTCACCCGCCGCGGCATCCCGTTCGTGAAGTACGGCGGTCTGCGCTATCTCGACGCGGCCCACGTCAAGGACCTGCTCGCACTCGCGCGCCTGGTGGACAACCCGGCCGACGAGCTGGCCTGGTTTCGGCGTGCTGCAGCTGCTCGACGGGGTCGGCCCGGTCCCGCGCCAGGCGGATCCTGCACGCGCTGCGCCCGCCGGGCGCCGTCGCCGCGACGCAGGGCGAGGACTGGCGGGCGGGCTGCGAGCAGGTGCCCGAGGGCTCGCGCGGGCACGCAGCCGGCCTGTTCGAGGCGCTGCTCGAGGCCCGCTCGCTTCCCGAGCAGGGCGCCGGAGCATGCGTGGAGCGGCTGTGCGAGGCGATCGTGCCGCTGATCCGCCTGCGCTACCACGACGGCGAGATCCGTGTTGGAGATCTCGAGCAGCTGGCGGCGGCGGCGCGGGGGGCGGGCGAGCTGCGCCGCTTCGTGGCCGAGCTGGTGATCGATCCGCCCAGTTCCAGCGCCGCGCTGGCGGGCCGTCCCCACCTCGACGAGGACTACCTCGTGCTGAGCACGGTCCACTCCGCCAAGGGTCTGGAGTGGGAGGCCGTGCACGTGATCAGCGCCTACGACGGCAACTTCCCGGCCGACATGAACACCTCCTCGAAGGAGGGCGTGGACGAAGAGCGGCGCCTGTTCTACGTCGCCCTCACGCGGGCGCGCCGGCGCCTGCACGTGTACGTGCCGGCGATCTTCCACCACCGCCCCCACGGCAGCGACGACGCTCACGGGATGGGCCAGGCTTCGCGCTATCTGAGTCCCGAGGTCCAGCGCCTGTTCAGCGTGACGCGCCCGCCGTCGGACGTCGCGGGCGCGCCCGAAGGCGCTCGCGACGGCTCGCCGGTGTCGCCCGGCGTGGCCGAGCGGATGTCGGTGCAAGCCCTGTTCGAGGTCTAGCCCCGTCGAGCTAATAAGGTGGGGCGGTGCCGTACACGCCGCCCCAGGAGGTGCTCGAGCGATACGCCCGTGTGCTCGTGGACTTCGCCCTCGGCGGCGGCAAGGGAATCGAGCCCGGCGACGTCGTGCGCATCGCCGCCCCCGAATGTGCGCGGGCGCTGTACGTCGAGCTGAACCGCGCCGTGTGGCGGTCCGGCGGCCATGTGCTGGGCGCCTACACGCCCGACGAGGACGCCGGCGCGAACCTGCAGCGCGACTTCTTCGAGCTCGCCGACGACGCGCAGCTCGAGCACTTCCCGGCGCGCTACATGCGCGGGCTGGTGGATGAAATGGACCATCAGGTGTCGGTCATCGCGACCACCGACCCGCGTGCCCTGGACTCGGTCGACCCGGCCCGGATCATGCGCCGCGGGGAGACGCTGCGCCCGTTGCTGGACTGGCGCGGTGAGAAGGAGAACGCCGGTCGCTTCACCTGGACGCTCGGCCTCTACGGGACCGCGGCGATGGCCGCCGAGGCGGGCCTCGAGCTGGAGCAGTACTGGCAGCAGATCATCGACGCGTGCTTTCTGGACGACGAGGACCCGCTCGCCCGCTGGCGGGAGATCGGTGAGCGCTGGACAGCACCCGCGAGCGCCTCAACGCGCTCGAGATCGAGCGCGTGCACGTACCGGCGAGGACGTCGACCTGAAGGTCCAGGTCGGCGAGGCGCGCCGCTGGCTCGGCGGCCGCGGGCGCAACATCCCCAGCTTCGAGATCTTCACCAGTCCCGACTGGCGCGGGACCGAGGGCTGGATCCACTGCGACCAGCCGCTGTACCGCTACGGCAACCTCGTCAGGGGCATCCGCCTGAAGTTCGAGGACGGGCGCGTCACGGAGGCCAGCGCGGACGAGAACGAGCGCGTCCTGCAGGAGATGGTCGCCACCGAGGGCGCCGACCGCATCGGCGAGTTCTCGCTCACCGACCGGCGCTTCTCGCGGATCACCCGCTTCATGGCCCAGACGCTCTACGACGAGAACGTGGGCGGCGAGTTCGGCAACACCCACATCGCGCTCGGGCGCGCCTACCAGGACGCCTACGACGGCGACCCGGGAACGCTCAAGCGCCGAGGACTGGGAGCGGCTCGGGTTCAACAACTCCAGCGTCCACACCGACGTCGTCTCGACCACCGGCGAACCGTCACCGCCACGCTCTCCGACGGCTCCGAGCGCGTCATCTACCGCGACGGCGAGTTCGTCCTGGACTAGCGGGGAGCGGGGGAGCGGGGGACCGGCGACCGGTCGCCGCCGGTTAGACCGGAAGCCGGGGCGAGAGCGTCCCGCTGTCGGTGCACAAGCGCTCGAGGATCGAGGCCATGCGCTCGCGCAGGTCCTCGTGGCGGCGTTCGCGCGGGCGCCCGCCGCGGACCTCGACCAGGTTGCGCACCTCCAGCGGGTCCTTGTCAAGGTCATACAGCTCGTATTCCGGAGCGGCGCGGCCCGCCGGGTCCAGGTACACCGCGTACTTGAAGCGCCCGTCGCGCACACAGCGGACTCGGTTCGGCTGACCGGGCCCGTCCTGCAGGGCGGTCCCCGCCTGGTGGTCGTCGTATGTGAACAGAACGGCGTCCCGCAGAGCTTCCCGCTCGCCACGTAGCAGCGGGCCGAGATCGTGGCCGTCGAAGTGCTCAGGCGCCGCCGGCGAGCCGGCCAGCCCCAGCAACGTCGGCACGACGTCCAACAGCGAGACGAGAGCGTCGCTCTCGCGCGGCCTGCGGGAACATGCGCGGGCTCGAGATGACGAGCGGGACGCGGATCGTCTCCTCGTACGCGTTGAAGATCTTCTGCCGAAGCCCTCCGTGGGAAAGACCCATCTCGCCGTGATCTGAGATGCGAGCGATGACCGTGCGCGAGCGCAGGGAGCCCGGATCCTCGGCGGGCCCGAGGGCCGTCAGGAGGCGACCGATCTTCGCATCGACGACACGGTGGAGGTGTGCGTAGAAGTCGACGTAGTCCTGCTGGGCCTGGCGGTCGCGGAGCGCTCCGAGGTAGGTGTCCATGCCGAGCTTCGACAACGCCTGCACGCTCGGCTTCTCGCGCAGATCCTCCTCGAGCGTCGGCGGCAGCGGAACGCCGAGGCCCCGGAACTCATCGACGTGGTAACCCCCCGACACGTAACAGCCGGGATACCCGAGCACGTCGTGCGGGTTGACAAGTGAGAAGACTCAGGCAGAAGGGTTCCGGCAGGTCCACGCGCCCGAGCCACGTCTCCATCTCGCGCGTGTAGTCCTCATCCCAGCCCTCATGGGTGCTCCCGACGTTGCCGCCGCCGAAGTTCGCCGCCTTCGCGTCGCCTCCCGCATCGGGTGGCTCCCATTCGGCGAAGCCATAGTCGCGCTCGAGTCGCTCGCGAGTCGCCGGGACCCCACGCCTCGCCGTCGATCGGCTTGCTCAGATGCCACTTGCCCTTCAGCGCGACGTGGTAGCCGCACCCGCGCAGAAGCGTCGCGAGCGTGTCGATCCCGCTCGGAAGCTCAGGCTCGTGTCCGCTCTTTGGGCCGAGGCGCAGCGCGTTCCGCATGAAGCTTCTCGCAAGTCTGCGCGCGCGGGAGCTCGCCGGTGAGCGCCATCCGGCCCGCCGCGCGCAGCGCCGCCGGCGAGTTCCTCGGGTCCGGCCAGAGGTCGCCCTCCGTCAGCGTCAGTGTCACACCATGGCGTGATGGATACTTTCCGGTGAGAAAGCTGGCGCGGCTTGGCGAGCACATGGCCGTAGGCGTGAACGCATGCGTGAACGTCATCCCCGTCCGTCGCAGCTCGGCATCGTTCGGGGTCAGCGCGTCGAGCCAGCTCCGATCCTCAGGCCAGTGCTGGGTCTGGCGCTGCTGATCGGTGATCAGCAGGATCAGGTTCGGGCGCTCGGGCAGCCCGTGGGCCCGGTGCTCTGGCGGGGTGTGTGCCTGGCCCTCCACGGGGCGGGCACGATATCGATGCGCGATTATCCTCGACGTGGTGTGCAGGGGAATCGTCACACGCGCAAGCGTGCTCGCGCTGGCCTGTGTGCTGGCGGCGCTGTGCCTCGGTGCCGCGGCGGCGGCCCAGCCGGTGGAGCTCGCGGCCCCCTATGAGTACATGGGCTGGGGGGACCCGCAGCCGCCGGGTGAAGTGCTGAGCGACAGCGGCCTGCACTCGCTCACGCTCGCGTTCATCCTCTCCAAGGGCCGCTGCAACCCGATGTGGGACGGGCACCGTCCCCTGCTGGGCGGAGTCGATCAGGCTGCGATCGAACAGGTCCGCGCGGCCGGCGGCGAAGTCGACGTGTCCTTCGGCGGCTGGAGCGGCAAGAAGCTCGGCAACGCCTGCAACAGCCCGGCGGCGCTGGCGGGCGCCTACGAGAAGGTGATCGACGCCTATTCGCTGAAGGCGATCGACATCGACATCGAGCACAACGAGCTGCGCAGCGACAAGGTGCGCCGCCGTGTCGCCGAAGCGCTCGAGCTGGTGCGCGGCGCCGACCCCGGCCTGGAGATCTCGATCACCTTCCCCAGCTCGCAATCGGGGCCCGAAGCCAGCGGTGCCAGCCTGATCGCCGACGCGGTTGCTGTCGGGCTGGAGCCCGACAGCTGGACGATCATGCCGTTCGACTTCGGCCCGCCTGTGGGCACCATGGCGGAAGCCTCGATCCAGGCGCTGGAAGCGCCTCGCCCGAGAGCTGGCCTCGGCCTACGGCATCTCCGAAGCCGCCGCCTACGAACGGGCGGGGATCTCGACCATGAACGGTGACACCGACGAACGCTCGGAGACGCTCGACGAACAGGAATTCGCCCAGATCCTCGCCTTCGCCGGCGAACGGCACCTGGCGCGGGTGAGCTTCTGGTCGGTCAACCGCGACCGCGCCATGCGGTGGGGGCGGCCCGGAAGCGGAATGCTCGGGCATCCAGCAGGCCCCGCTGGCGTTCAGCGCCCTGCTCGCCGGCTACGGCGGCTAGTTCCCGCGCGCCGGCTACTGCGGCTGGTCGCGGCTCGCAGGCGGCTGGTCGGGCCAGCGGCCGTGGCGGTCGAAGTACTCGCGCGCGGCGTCCTCCTCCGCGCGATCGCGGTCGCCGGCCACGCCGGCGCGGAACAGCCAGTTCAGGAAGAAGATCGCCAGGCCGGCGCTGACGATCGCGGCGCCGCCCTCGAGGTCCGTTTCGCTGCCCAGCGCCATCACCACCAGGCCGGCGATCGTGACGAGCGCGGGGAGCACGTAGCGCAACGCCACCAGCGACCATGGCCGCGGCGCGGGAGCGCTGCTCCCGCCTTCGCCCTCGGAGCTCATGACGCCCTCACGCTGCCAGCTTAGGCCGCGCTCCACCTCCCGGCCCGGGCAGGCCGAGCATGTACGGTTCCAGGCGTGAGCGAGGTCAGCATCGACCGCATTGCGCTGGCGGACGACTCCGCCGCCTGGGAGGCGCTCGGCTTCACGCTCGACGGGTCCAGCTGCCAGGTCGGCGGCGTGGTGCTCGAGCTGCGTGGCTCCGGGGATGGGCGGGGGATGCTCGAGTGGTCGCTGCGCGGGATTGCGGGAACCGAGCTCGACGGGCTGGCCACCGAGGTCTCCGAGCGGCCCCCGGCGGGTGCGGCGGGCCGAGCACCCGAACGGTGCCATCGGGGTGGACCACGTGGTCGCGATGTCCCCGTCCCTGGACCGGACCGTGGCGGCGCTGCAGGCGGCCGGCCTCGACCTGCGCCGGATCCGCGAGGAGCCGACTCCCGCGGGCGCCCCGCGGCAGGCGTTCTTCCGTCTCGGCGAGGCGATCCTCGAGGTCGTCCAGGAACCGGAGGAGGTGCTCGAGCGCCACGGCGGGCCCGATCGTCCCGCGCGGCTGTGGGGACTGGCGCTCGCTGTTCGCCGACCTTGCCGCGGGCGGTGGAGATGCTGGGCGAGGATGTGGGCCCGCTGCGCGCAGCCGTCCAGCCCGGGCGCCCGATAGCGACGCTGAGCCGCTCGGCGGGGCTGTCCGTGCCGCTGGCGCTGATGAGCACCCGCGACCACGCCGAGGGCGCCCGCGCTTGAGCTGGGAGCTCTGGAACGGGTCGACGAGTTCGTGGGGGAGACGCTGCTGGACAGCGACCCCGTGCTCGAAGCGGCGCTGAAGGCGAGCGCCGACGCGCGGGCCTGCCGCCGATCGCGGTTCCCCGCGCCCAGGGCAGGTTCCTGCACGCTGCTGGCTCGCATCCACGGCGCCCGCTCGATCCTCGAGCTCGGCACGCTCGGCGGCTACAGCACGATCCTGCTGGCCCGGGCGCTCCCGCCCGACGGGCGCCTGATGACGCTCGAGCTCAACGCGCGACTACGCCGAGGTTGCCGCGCGCCAACATCGAGCGCGCCGGCCTCGGCGAGCGCGTCGAGATGCGGGTGGGGCCGGCCAGCGACGGGCTCGCGGCAGCTGATCGCACGAGGACGCGGCCCGTTCGACCTGGTGTTCATCGACGCCGACAAGGGCAGCACGCCCGACTACTTCGAGCTGCGCTGCAGCTGGCGCGCCCCGGGCGCGTCATCATCGTCGACAACGTGGTGCGCGACGGCGCGCTCGCCGACCCGACACCGCAGCGACGCCGGCGCGCGGGGATGCGCCGCTTCCACGAGCTGCTGGCCGCCGAGCCGCGCGGGTCAGCGCCACGACGATCCAGACCGTCGGCGTGAAGGGCTACGACGGCTTCACGCTGGTGCTCGTGGACGGCGCCTGGCGGGCGAGCGGTAGGCTCGCAGCGCGAGATGGGTGGGACGCTGAAGCTCGGGCTGAACACCGGCTACTGGGCCGGCGGACCGCCGCCCGGCGCCGCCGAGGCGATCGCCGAGGCCGAGCGGCTCGGGTTCGACTCGATCTGGACCGCGGAGGCCTACGGCTCGGACTGCCTGACGCCGCTGGCGTGGTGGGGGCCTGCACCGAGCAGCTCAAGCTCGGCACCGCGATCGTGCAGATGTCGGCGCGCCAGCCGGCCGCCACCGCGATGGCGGCGATGACGCTCGACCACCTCTCGGGCGGGCGCTTCATCCTCGGGCTGGGCGTGTCCGGCCCGCAGGTCGTGGAGGGCTGGTACGGCATGCCGTTCGCCAAGCCGCTCGCGCGCACGCGCGAGTACATCGCGATCCTGCGCGACATCTGGGCGCGCAAGGGCCCGCTGGAGGCGCCCGGCCCGCACTACCCGCTGCCGCTGCCGGAGGGCACCGGCCTGGGCAAGCCGCTGAAGTCCTCGATCCACCCGCTGCGCGAGGACATCCCGATCTACCTCGGCGCCGAGGGGCCGAAGAACATCGCGATGGCGGCCGAGCTGTGCGACGGCTGGCTGGCGCTGTTCTTCTCGCCCGGCCACCAGGACCTCTACACGCGGCTCGCTCGCAGGAGGGCTTCGCGCGCGAGGGCGCGCGGCGCAGCGCCGAGGACTTCGAGGTCGCCGCCACGGTGCCCGTTCATCGTCACCGACGACGTCGACGCGGCGGCCGACTCGCTGCGCCACTTCTACGCGCTCTATTTCGGGGGGATGGGCGCCAAAGGGACGAACTTCCACGCCAACGTGCCGATCGCGATGGGCTACGAGCAAGGAGGTCGAAGAGATCGCCGAGCTGTATCTCGCGGGCAACAAGGACGAAGCCGCGGCGAAGGTTCCGAAAAAGCTGATCGAAGAGATGGCGCTGATCGGGCCGCGGGAGAAGATCCGTGACGAGCTCGAGCGCTGGCGCGAGTCGATCGTCACCACGCTGCTGATCTCCGGCGACGGGAACACGCTGCGGACGGCGGCCGAGCTCGTCCTCGACTGAGGGGGCCCGACGCCCGGAGCGATCTCCTCGTGGGCGTCCGATGAGGGAACGCGCAAGCGCCTGACGCTGGCCGCGACCATCATCGGCTCGAGCATCGTGCTGCTCGACGGGACGGTCGTGAACGTGGCCCTGGCACCGATCCAGCGCTCGCTGGGCGGCGGCCTGGCCGCGCAGCAGTGGATCGTCAACGGCTATCTGCTGACGCTCGGTTCGCTGATCCTGCTGGGCGGGTCGCTGGGGGACATCTACGGCGAGCGGCGCGTGTTCGCGATCGGCGTGAGCGGCTTCGGGGTCACCTCCGTGGCCTGCGCCCTGGCCCCCAGCATCGGGGTGCTGGTGGCCACGCGGGCGTTGCAGGGCTGCGCGGGGGCGCTGCTGGTGCCGAGCTCGCTGGCGGTGATCGTGAACACCTTCTCCGAGGAGGAGCGGGGGGCGGCGATCGGCAGCTGGACGGCGTGGGGCGCGATCGCCGGGATCCTCGGACCGCTGGTCGGGGGTGAGCTGCTGGCGATCTCCGATTGGAGGGCCGTGTTCATCGTGAACGTGCCGCTCGTGCTGGTCTGCCTCGGGTTGATCGTGATCGCCATCCCTCCGACCACGGAAAAGCGCCGTGGGCGCCGAGTCGACTTCCTCGGAGCGGCCCTCGCCGCCTCGGGACTGGCGTGCACGGTGTTCGCGCTGATCGAGCAGCCGCGGCTCGGTTTCGGCGATCCCGCCGTCTCGGGGGCCCTGATCGGCGGCGTGCTGCTGCTGGTCGCGTTCGTGGTGCGCGAGGCGACGGCCCAGGAACCGATGCTGCCGCTGCGGCTTTTCCGGAGGCGGAACTTCTCGGCGGGCAACGTGGAGACGTTCGCCCTCTATGCAGGGCTGGGGATCCTGTTCCTGTTCCTGGTTCTGTTCCTGCAGCAGATCGGGGGCTACACGCCGCTGCAGAGCGGCTTTGCGACGCTGCCGATGACGCTCGTGATGTTCCTGCTCTCGCGCCGCTTCGGGATGCTCGCCGACCGCTACGGGCCGCGTCTGTTCATGGGCCTCGGTCCGCTCGTGGCCGCCACCGGCCTGCTCCTGTTCCAGCGCGTCGGGCATGGCTTCGACTACGTGACCGACGTCCTCCCTGCCGAGCTCGTGTTCGCGCTCGGCCTGTCGCTGACCGTGGCGCCGCTGACGGCGGCGGTGCTGGCGGGCTCAGAGGGAGAGGCCGGGATCGCCTCGGCGGTCAACAACGCCGTGGCCCGGGTCGCCGGCCTGCTTGGAACCGCCGCCGTCGGAGCGGTCGTGGCAGCGGTCTTCAGCTCGTCGCTCGAGGCACACCTCCGCGGGGTCACGCTCGGCTCCGCAGGCCGGGCCGCGCTGGCCGAAGCCAAGCGGCTGCCGCTGGGGCTGCCTCACACCTCGGCGTTGCCCCACGCCACGGCCGAGGCGTTGCGGGCCGGGGCGGAAGCGGCCTCGGTGCACGCCTTCCACGTCGGTCTCGGCGTGGCCGCCGCGCTGGCGGCCGCCGGCGGGGCGGTCGGGCTGGCCTTCATCCGCAACCCGGCGAAAGACGTGCTGGCCGAGGAATGCGCGGGCGGCCAGCTGGTCGGGGTGAGCAGCCCGGAGTCGGCCAGGCACCGGCTGGCCGCCGGTGCCCAGTCCTCCTAGCTCGCCCCGCTGGCGTAGTCGCGCATCGCTTCGATGATCGGAGTCAGCCGCCGGCCGCGGTCGGTGAGGCGGTACTCCACGGTCGGGGGGCTCGAAGGGATCACGGTGCGGGCCACCAGGCCGGCCCGCTCGAGGTCCCGAAGCCGCTCCGAGAGCATCCTCGGGGAGATGCCGGAGACGGCCTCGGCGAACTCGTTGAAGCGCAGCGCCCCGGTCAGGGCGGCGTAGATGATGGACAGCTGCCAGCGCCGCTCGAGGAGGTCCGCGGCCTCACGGACCTCCTCGGGGACGGGCTGACACCTACGAGAGACGCGCGACATCGAGCGCGGGCTCCAGTGCGCGGTCGAGGACCTCCTGGACGGTCATCACCGGGTGGAAGGTCATCTGCTCGCGCACCTCCTCGGGGATCTCGTCGAGATCGCCGCGGTTGCGCTCCGGCAGGATCACGTCGGTCAATCCGGCCGCGTGGGCCGCCAGCGCCTTCTGCTTGAGCCCGCCGATCGGGAGCACCCGGCCCTGAAGGGTGACCTCGCCGGTCATCCCGACCGTGTGCTTGACCGGCCTGTCGCTCAACAGGGAGGCCAGGGCGGTGACCATCGTCACACCCGCACTGGGTCCGTCCTTGGGGATCGCACCCGCGGGAACGTGGATGTGGAACTCCTTGCCCTCGAAGGTGCTCTCGTCGATCCCGAGCTCCTCCGCGTGGCCGCGCACGTAGGAGAGGGCGATCCTCGCCGACTCCTTCATCACGTCGCCCAGCTGGCCGGTCAACACCAGCCCGTTGCCCGAGCCGCTCTTCATCTGGGTCGCCTCGACGAACAGGACGTCTCCGCCCGAGCCGGTAACGGCCAGGCCGGTCGCCACTCCGGGGGTCGCGGTACGGGCCGCGGACTCCTGGAAGAACTTCTGGCGACCGAGCGCGTCGCGCACGGCCTCCACGTCGATCTCGACCGGGAGCCCGGGCTTGCCCGACCCCTGCTCGCCGGACTCCGGCCCGCCGGGCTCCTCCGCCGAGGACTTCTCCTCGGAGGTCTGGCCCGAGGCGATCTTGGTCGCCGTCTTGCGCAGCAGGGTGCCCAGGTTGCGCTCGAGGTTCCTGACCCCGGCCTCGCGGGTGTACTCGTTGATGATCAGCCGCAGGACGTCGTCGGAGATCTCCACCTCGTCCTCGCGCAGGCCGTTGCGGTCACGCTGACGCTCCCACAGGTAGCCCTTCGCGATTGCGAGCTTCTCCTCGGAGGTGTAGCCGTCGAAGTGGATCACCTCCATACGGTCGATCAACGGTCCGGGGATCGTGTCGGCCACGTTGGCGGTCGCCAGGAACATCACCTGGCTGAGGTCCAGCTCGACGTCGAGGTAGTGGTCACGGAACGAGTGGTTCTGGGCCGGGTCGAGGACCTCCAGCAGCGCCGCCGAGGGATCCCCGCGCCAGTCCGCACCAACCTTGTCGACCTCGTCGAGCAGGATCACCGGGTTCATCGTCCCGGCGTCCCTGAGCGCCCGCACCAGCCGTCCGGGGAGCGCACCGATGTAGGTCCGCCGGTGGCCACGGATCTCGGCCTCGTCGCGGACACCGCCGAGCGACATGCGCACGAACTCGCGCCCGGTCGCCCTCGCGATCGACTCGCCGATCGAGGTCTTGCCGGTGCCGGGGGGCCCGATCAGGGTCAGGATCGCCCCGGACTTCGGGTCGGCCTCGATGCCGCGGTCCTGGCGGAGCTTACGCACGGCCAGGTACTCGGTGATGCGGTCCTTGACTTCCTCCAGGCCGGCGTGGTCGGCGTCCAGCACCGCACGTGCGGCTACGGGGTCGAGGACCTCATCGGAGGTCTTGCCCCACGGCACCGCGATCAGCCAGTCGAGGTAGGTCCGGATCATGCTGGACTCGCCCGTCTGCTCGCCCATCCGCTCGAGGCGGCCGAGCTCCTTCAGGGCCTGCTCCTTGACGGCCTCCGGCATCAGGGCCTCTTCGATCTTCGCCCGGTACTCGTCGGCGACCGATGCCTCATCGTCGCCGAGCTCCTTGCGGATCGACTCCATCTGCTTGCGCAGGAAGTACTCGCGCTGCTGTTTCTCGGCGCCCTCCTGGACGTCCTCGCGGATGCGCTTGCGCACCTGCAGCTCGGCCAGGCTCTCGCGCTGGAGCCTCACGGCCAGCTCCAGGCGCTCGGTGACGTCGAGGGTCCGCAGCAGCTCGACCTTCTGCTCGTAGGACAGGGTCGGGGAGTAGCCGGCCGAGTCGGCCAGGGCTCCGGGCTCCTGGATCGCTCGCAGGAACGCGGAGATGCGCCCGTCGTCGCCTCGCAGCTCGAGGATCTCCTCGACGGTTGCGCGGTACTCGCGCTCCAGCTCGCGGGTGCGACCGTCCCTGGGGATCTCGTCGACCCGGGCGTCGGCCTCGACCCGCAGCTCACCGCCGGGGCCGGTTTCCGCGGCGCCGATCAGCGCCCGGTGCTCGCCCGAGAGGGCGACCGCGCGGCCGCCACCAGGCAGCCGGATCTGCTCGGAGACCTCGGCGATCGTGCCGACCTCGAGGAACTCGTTCTCATGACGCGGGACGAGCACGACCTGCGTGTCCTCGCCCACGTCGATCGTGAGCGTGATCCCCATGTTCGGGAACACGACCGTGTCGTCGAGGGGGATGAGCCTCAAACGGGGCTTGGGCTCCGTGTTTTCGGGGGGTGCTGAGCCTTGGGGGGCAGCAGGTGTCATAGGTACACGCTCCATATCTACTTACGAAAGTGTAGTTAGTATAGCGCCGTGTAGTTGCTTGTGCAAGTACCTCGCGGTAGTCTCGAAATTGGCATCGGAATGCCGATTTCCGCCGTGGTGAGGAAGCGCCGACGGCTGCACGGAGCGCCGATTCGGGCGCGGAGAGGGTTGCGGCTGCGAGCGCCGATTCGGGCCGCTCCTCCGCCGTCAGCGAGCCTGCAGGGCGGGCGTCTCAGTGCTCGGTCGGCCGTTGCAGCGCCGGCGCAGGTGCGCGTCAGAAGGCCGAGTGGTCGTGCCCCTCAGGGGGGGGGCGGTGCGCGTCAGCTGGCGCGGCGCTTGAAGGCCTGGTAGACGTCCGGGCCCGTGAGCTGCTTCGGATCCTGGGCCGAGGCCTGGATCTCGAGGTAGATCTCCTTGCGGTGGACCGGGACGTCGGCCGGCGCCTGGATGCCGATCCGGACTTTCGAGCCTTCGGTCGACACCAGCGTGATCTCGATGTCGTCCCCGATCATGATGCTTTCACCGGTCTTGCGGCTGAGGACGAGCATGGTTTTCAGTCCCTCTCCCGAGCGAAGCGATCGACGCGTCCATGATGCCGCTTCGTCATCATCACCCTCCGAGCTTACACCGGAAGGGGAGCTAAGGTGCCGCAGGCCGCATGGAAGGGCAGCCGGGTGGCCAGAAGCCGTATGGTTCAGGGCAGGCAACGATGATCGGGATGGTCACGTCGAGGCAGTGGTGATCGGTAAGAACGCGAGCTCCTCAAGGAACAGGCGCTCCAAAGCATGGCTTTGCGCGTGGGTTCTCGGCGCCCTCATGTGGCTGGTGCTGCTTCCCGCCGCCGTCGCCAGCGCCCAGGAAGCGAGCTCCACGGAAGCGTCGGCGGCGGCGTCCGAAGAAGCCCCGTCGAGCAACGGCGGCGAAACGGCGGGACCGAGCACGCCCGAATCCCCGGCGTCGCCCCAGCCCGAATCCCCGGCGGGCGGCGCTCAGCAGACGGAAGCCTCGAGCGGGTCGACCAGTTCGGGCGCACCGGAAGCACCAGCCTCGTCCGTGTCGGGAGAAGGCTCCTCCGCGGGCCCGGAAACGCCCTCTCCCTCGACGTCGGGCTCCGAAGGAACCTCGCCGGGCGAAGCTGGGACGACCTCGGAAGGTTCGTCGGCCCCGTCCTCGTCTGAGCCCTCCGGCCAGGGCGGGGAAGCCCCCACGCCACCCCCGGGCGGGGGAACTGCTTCGGGAGCGACCACGGAAGGATCGTCCGCGGCGCCCGCAGGAGCGTCGAAATCGCCTGGTGGAACGGAATCCGGAGGTGTGTTGACGACCGCGCAGCACCAAGGGGCGTCGCCGTTGGCCGGAGCGCCTCTGGCGGGCGCCGAAGGCCCGAGTGGCGGGGGCAGCGAAGAAACCCTGCAGCAGATCCTCGAGGCGGAAGCGCCCCCGGCCGAAGGCGCCGCCTCCGAACCGCCGCCACCCTCCGAACCGCCGCCCCCGGGCGAACCGCCGGCGCCGGAACCCGAACCTGAACCGCAGCCGCCCCCGCGTTCCCCGGAAACCGAACCGCAACCGCTGGCGCCTCCTACCGAAGCCGAAACCGAACCGGAACAGCCGCCTCCGCCCGCTCCGGAACCGGAATCTCAGCCGCCTACCCCGGAAGAAGAAGCACTGATCCGCAAGCAAGAACAGGCTCGGGAAGAAGCCGAAGCAAGGGCTCGCGTCGAAGCCGAAGAACGGGCTCGCGCCGAAGCCGAAGCAAGGGCCCGCGCCGAAGCCGAAGCAAAGGCTCGCGTCGAAGCCGAAGAACAGGCTCGCGCCGAAGCCGAAGCAAAGGCACGCGTCGAAGCCGAAGAACAGGCTCGCGCCGAAGCCGAAGCAAAGGCACGCGTTGAAGCCGAAGAACAGGCTCGCGCCGAAGCCGAAGCAAAGGCACGCGTCGAAGGCGAAGAACAGGCTCGCCGCGAAGAAAAGACCAAGCAGGAAGAATCTGCGCTGCAGGGGTCCGGCTCCAAGAGTGGTGACGGGGGCAACGAAGGCCACGGCAAGGACTTCAAGGGCGAAACGTCGGTGAGCGGCCCGGCACCGGCCGTCTCCACGGCGTCCGCGCTGGCGGCGGAAGCCCCCAGCGCCGTCACGGCACCGAGTCCCCTCGTTGTGTGGCCGGAAACCTCCAAGCAGGCGTCGGCGAACCCGCTCGCGTTCCCGACCCCCAAACATGCGGGCGAGCGGCTCAACGAACTGCTCGGACTCGAACCGCAGAACGCGCGCTCGGCGCTGGCCGCGACGCTGGCGGTCCTCGTCGCCCCCGAAGGCAACACACACGCCTTCGGGCTGGTCGAGCGGTCGACTCTGCGCGGTGGAGGCCAGGCAAACGGCGTCGACGGCAGCTCGAGCACCGAAGGGCACAGCACGGCACCCACGCCCGGACCCGGGCCGGGCGGAGCGGGCGGCAGCTCGGCCGCCGGCGGTGGCTCGGCGGCGGGCTCTTCGGCCGCGACGACCCTCGTGGCGGTCTACTTCAAGGTTCCCGCGAGCGTGATGCACCGACTTGGCATCGCCGAGCGCTCCGCGCGGCAGACGTTCTTCCTCCTCATCCCCGAGAAGCCGGACTAGCTCCTACCGGTCTCTCGAAACGTCCCGGGCGATTGACGCCCGGGGCCGCTGTTACTCGGATGAAGACGTTTTGAAAGGAGCTTTCTCAATGCAACGCAATCTCACATTCGCCACTTCGGTGCCGGAGGGCAACGGGGTCACGACACTCGAAAAGATGCCGGAGGTGTCGCTGGCCATCGCCGAGACGGCGCCCCCGGTGTGGCGGCACACCCTGGTCCTGAAGGGGTGCCTGGACGGGCAGTCGGGGCCCGATCTGCAGGACGAGATCGAGTGCCTCTACCAGGAAGGGGTCACCAGCCTGGTGCTCGACATCCGGCAGCTGGAGACGATCGAGCTCGTCGGCGCCCAGGCGATCGCGTCCCTGAGTGCGCTCTATGAGCGTCGTGGCCTGACGGTTGCGGTCCTCGGTGGGCCCGCCTGGGTCCACCACACGATGATCGAGGCCGAGACGCTGAACCGGCGTTTCACGCCACGGCGCTTCACGCACCTCACCGACGAGGGGCTGGGGGCGAGGTCGACCGAAATGACGAAGGAGCTGTAGGCGGGCGAATCAGTTCAGCCATGAGAACAGACAGCTCGCCCGTCAGCGGACGGGTGGAGACCGCGGGGGGCAGGTCGGACGCCCGTGGTCTCCCGGCGGCGCGCGTGCGTGCCGGGAGACCCGGGCTCCGACAGTCAGCCGGACCTGTCCTCAGGAGGGGAGAAGCTGACGTCCACCTGCTCTGACTCGACCCGCTCCTCGACCACCGCGGATGCGGCGAGGGCCTGCTTGTCGGTCTCGAGCAGGCGCTCGGAGAAGAAGCTGCGTGGCCACAGCCGGTACTTGCGCACGACGTTGACCTCGGCCGCGAAGATCGTCAGCTGGGCGCCGAGGTAGAGCCACGCGAGCAGCCCCAGCACGAGCGCGAACACGCCATACAGGGGCCCGGTCCGTTTGAGGGCGTGGTCGATGTAGAGCCCTCCGAGGTGCTCCAAGAGCTGCCAGAACACCGTCGCGAGGATCACGCCCGGGAGCAGCTCGCGCCAGCCCAGATCGATCGCCGTGAGCAGTTTGAAGGCGAGCATGAAGAGCGCGAGGTTGAAAACCAGCGCCACCACCACGCCGGCCACCACGGTCAACGCGCCGTGGGAGCTCGAGCCGACGAAGCCGGCCGCGACCGTGGATGCGATCGCCAGCGTTCCCA
Source organism: uncultured Solirubrobacteraceae bacterium (assembly GCA_963758055.1). Classification (GTDB taxonomy): domain Bacteria; phylum Actinomycetota; class Thermoleophilia; order Solirubrobacterales; family Solirubrobacteraceae; genus Palsa-744. Next base: position 101,906 of record CAVWTU010000002.1, on the reverse strand, counting down.
GCAGCGCGAGCATGCCGAGGCCGCGAAGCCGGGTCGAGACCCAGCTGGGACGCTGCTTGTAGGGCACGTTCCAGATCCGGTTGAAGGCGCTCTGAGAGGCGTTCATGATCCCCAGCCCCGCCAGCAGGGCGAACGCCAGCCCGATCGCGAGCGCCGGAGCGCTGCCGCTGAGGGAATGGAATTTGATCTGGTCGCTGATGATCGGGAACTGCCCGAGGACGCCGTTGAGGATCTTTTCGCGCTCGTGTGGGTTGTCTTCCAGGACGAACCCGAGGATCGTCACGAACACGAGCATCAAGGGGAACAGCGAGACGAACCCGTAGTAGGAGATCAGTGCCGCCAGCTGGCCGGCCTGGTCGTCGCCGAACTTCTTCACCACCGCCGCCAGGAAGCCGATCCGGCGGCTGCCCTGCTGGCGGCGATCGAGCCGTTCCAGGTGCTCGCCGAGGCTCATGACCTGCGCCCGAAATTGGAGGGGGGTCTCGACGGCCCGGCGGTCGACATCCTCATGTGTCTACTCGATCGTCGTGTCGTAACCCAGCACCACTACCCGGCCGGGCGCTGCTTGATCGTTCCGGCAGCACCGCCGACGCTGCCCACGAGGTTGCGCTCGTGGCGCAGGCCAGACGGGATCTGCTGTTGCGGGCGCACCGCTTCCGGCTGCGCAGGGAGGATCTCGAGGACTGCTACTCGCAGGCCACGCTGGAGCTGATCGGCCAGGTCCACAGCGGTACTCGTTTTGCGGGACGGATACACCTGGGGCGGGTCCTGGAGCAGAGGTTCGTATCGCGGATCCACGATCGCCGCCGCGCGATATCCGGACGTAGCTCCACGCAGACTGCGCTGGAGCAGGCCGCACCGCTCGCGGCCACGCCCGAAGAGGGCCAGCTCGACATAGCCGACTGGCGGCCAGGCGTGGAGCAACAGGTGATCGTCCGTCAGGAACTGCGTGCGATTCGAGAGATCGTGCCCTTGCTCAGCCTCGACCAGCGGTTGGCCCTTACCAACCAGCTCGATGGACTGCTCGGGCCGGGCGAGTTCTGCGCTCGCCATGGGTGGAGCGCGGCCAAGTACCGAAAGGTTGCCCAGCGCGCTCGCACCCGACTCAGGGAGCTGATGGCCGCGCGGGAATCGCCTGTCCCCACACGTGTCAACGGTCGGAACGGCATATAGGGACCCAGCCTGTGATCGGAAACGAAATACCCATAGGCGCGTCCCCCGGGGGCGCCGGGGCTCGGTGGCACACACGAGCCACCGGCGACCCTCGTCCGCGCGACCGCGGCCGGAGGTCGGCGCCCTCCCCCCGCCGGGCTTCGGCCGCTCGCGCGAGAGACGTTTCCCGGGGCGACGGACGGTCCTGCTGAGCTCCACCGCTGACACCTATCTGCTGCTGTCTCCCGAGGAGTACGCGCTCGGCGTGGGTTGGGACGTCGCGCCCGCTCTCGAGCCACTGCCTCCGGGGTATGGGCGCGCTGCACCCGCCCATCGGCGGTCGTCCTCCGGCGGCCGTGTTAGGAGTTATCTGCGGGTCGCCGCCTGCCTTGGCGGTCTCGGCTGCACTTGCGGGCTTCTCGTAGCGCTCGTGCAACGTCACGCCGTGAGGGGCAGCGGCCAGCTCGCTTCGGCGAGCCGGCGGGTTCGCGTCGAACGTGCACGACACGGTGCCCCGGACCCCGTCGAGGTGTCTCATCGAAGAGGCCGGGCGCGATACGTGCGGCGGGCGCCTCGCCACGGATCCCCGGCGGGGCACGCCGCCGGCAACGGCCGGGCGAGCGCCGTGACTCCAGCGGCGCCGGCGCTCGCCCTCTCGACGCCGGGTTCGTCGCCGCGGTTGCCCGTGGTCGCGGCCGAAGACCGGTCCCGGCAGGACCACTCCGGGCCGGAGTTCGGCTTTGAGCGCTGACACCCGTGGCCCCGATCGGCCTGAACGCAGAGCCGCGCGGTTCGTCACGACCACCAGGCCCTTCTGGCGGATTCGGCTGGGCCGGGAAATGCCGCGATATCTCCTGTCTGCGGCGGCAGCCTGTGGCTTGCTCGCGAGCGCGCGCTTCGCGATCGCACCTCCGAGCCCGGCCGCGCCTTCCGCGGTTCGCGCCCCCGAACTCCAGGATCGCGCCGCGGAAGGGTACGCGGTTCTGTTTGCGCGCCGGTATCTGACATGGGAAGCCGGCCGTCCGCAGGCGGGAGTCCAGGCATTGCAGGCCTTTACCGGCCCCGGAATGGAACCCGAGGCCGGCGAGGTGCCCCCGGCCACCGGCGAGCAGCGGGTCGAATGGGCGGAAGTCGTCCAGGTGCGGGAATCCGGGCCCGGCAGTCGCGTTTACACCGTGGCGGCCCAGACCGACAGCGCCGGACTGGTCTACCTCACGGTGGGCGTCGTTCGCGACGCCGGGGGCGCGCTTCAACTCGCCGGCTATCCCGCGTTCGTGGGCGCTCCCTCATCGGCGCCCGGATCCCCGCCCGTGGCGGAGCACGAACTGGCTGAACCCGCCCTGGGCACTGTCGTGACCCGCGCGCTTCGCAACTATCTCGCGGGTTCCGCCGGAGAGCTCGCCGCCGATCTCGCCTCCCAGGCACACGTCTCCCTCCCCGCGGACCAGCTGACCCTCGACTCGGTCGAGCACATGTCCTGGGCAGAAGTGGGTCGCACGGTGGCGGCCGTGGTCCAGGCGCACGACGAACGAGGCGGCGAGTACCTGCTCGCCTACGAACTGGATGTCGCCAGGCAGCAGGGCCGCTGGGAGGTGGCTGCGATCCAAACCGACCCCGACTCATAGGTAGAGAGGAGATCCCGATGCGCACAAACGCGCGCTGGGTACTGCCCGCGCTGATGCTCGCCTGTCTTGCCACTGCCCCGCAGGGGGCCATGGCAGCCGTCCGAACCGGCACCTCCCCGGCGTCAGCCTCGACGGCGACAGGGGCGGGGAGTGGAACGAACTCGCTCGAATCGGCAGCCGCCAAGGCGGGTGACACGGGCCGCGCAGTGGCGATGAGCCTGATCGGGCTCGGCTTCGCCGTCGCGGGAACCGTGCTCGTGTTCCGGCGGGATTTCAAGGAGGCGGCCGGCGTCTTCGGTGTGGGAATCGTCGCCGTGCTGCTGGCGACGCCGGCCGGTGTCAGCGTTCTGCGCAGTACGGTCGCGTCGCTGTTCGGTACGGGCTGATGGAGATCCGGTCCTATCGCCGCGTGTTCGACCTCGAGCGACGCGTGTACAGCGTCGATCGGCTGCGCCTGAACCCGTCGGGCGTTCCCGTGCGCGGCGTCGCCTACTTCGTCGCCGTCCTGATCGCCGTCCTGGTCGGCTCGAGCGTTCCGCTGCTCGGGCGCGCGCTCGATCTGGTCCCGTGGTATCTGCGGGACCTTCTCCTGCCAGGGGTCGCGGCGGCCTTGATGGCGCTGATCCGAGTCGAGGGGAGGACCTTTCATCACGCGGCCCAGGCGCTGATGCGGTTCACCCTCTCGAGGCGACGGCTGGTCGGCGGTTGGCGGCCGAACGAGACCCGGCGCTGGTACCCGCAGGACGTGCTCGCGTTGCCCGATGGCTCGGAGCCGCGCTTTCGCCGGCTGCGATACACGGGTCCCGGGGCGGTCCTCGTCGGAGTGCCTCACGAGCGGCGGGGCGGTCGTCAGCGGTCGCGCGGCCAGGGCTGGGGGCCGCCGCGGCGCCGCCACGCGCTGGTGGTCCGTCGCGGCGAGCTCCCGGACGCGTCGCCGGGTCCACAGGTGATCCTGGTGCCCGCTGGAGCGAAGCTGCGGGTCGACGCTGAGCGGGGCCGGGGCATCTGAGTCCGGTGCGGGCGCCGATCGCGTTCATCTACGGCAACTGCGTGTTCGGCAGCGGCCCGGATGACGGCTGGGCCGCCTTTCGCGTGCAGACCAGCGCATACGCGTGGAGCAGCGAATCCGACAAGCAGTCGCGGTTGGTCGGACTAGTGGGCGCGCTCGAGTCGCTGGAGGCAGATCTGCAGATTCTGCGGGTGAGTCGGCACTGGCAACTCGGCGCATATGAGCGTGAGATGCGTGATCCGGCGCAACGCGGCGGGGAGCCGGCAGGCGCACGCGCCGGCGCGCGGGCGCATTACGTGCACGAGCAGGCACGCCGGTTGGAGGGCCGCGAGCCATCACAGCCGGTCGTATTCCTGTTCGCGAGCCTCCGCGAGCCCGAGCGCGATGTGGCCTCGTTTCTCTCCGGTATCGCCTCGCAGCATCCGCGCCGATCGATCCAAGTGCTGCGCCGTGCCCTCTCAGCCCGGAACCGGCGCCTGATGAGCGTCCAGGAGCTCGAGCGGGCGAGGGCCGCCGCCGACCTGGCTCACGCGCGGATCGGAGATTTCCTGGAGGTTCGGCCAGCCCGCATGACGGAGCTGCAATGGCTGATCAGGCGTGGCTTCTGCCGCGGGGTGGGCGAACCTCAGGTCGACGGGCTCCACGAGCCGCGGGCGCTCGCCTTCGAGAGCAACGGCCGGGCCATGCTCGCACCGTTGGAGGGCGACGTCATGCGCTGGAGCGACGGCGTCGTGGAGCATCGAGGTCGCTCGCTGGTGATCGAGTCCGAGCAGGGTCTCAGCTGGCAGGCGCAGCTGGTGCTGGGCGCGTTGCCGGAGCGCCTCGACTTTCCCGGCGCGCGGGCGGAGCTGATGTTCGCTCCTGCCGAAAGCCTGCCCTTTGCGATTGACGTCTCGCTCAACGCCCGCTACCTGCCCAACGAGCTCGCCATCAGGATCGCGCGCCGGCGGGTTCAGGACGCCGATCAGATCCTACGGGCGGAGTCCGAGGGAGAGCAGGGGGCGTCGGATCTCGGTCTCGAGCGCACCCAGGAAGCACGGGACCTACTGTCCTATCTCCAGGCCGCCAGCCGACCTCCGCTGCTCCGGGCCACGCTTTGCATCGCCGTTGCGGGCGCGAGCGAGACCGAGCTCGAGCGGCGAGTTGAGATGTGCCGCCGGGCATACGGCGAGGTCCGTCTGCATCGGCCGCTCGGGGATCAGCTGCAGTTGTTCCTGCAGCAGTTTCCCGGCCAGCGGACGAGGCTCATCGGCTACGACGACACGCTGACCACCGAGCAGGTGGCCGCGATGATGCCGACGGCCGCCCATCTCGTCGGCTCGGGCGGCGGCTTCTATCTCGGTCACACGCTCTCCGGCTCGCGCCAGCCGGTCCGCTTCAACGTCAGGGAGGGTTCGGAGAGCAATCGCAACACCGCTCTGCTCTGCGTGGGAGCACTCGGAACGGGCAAGACGACCCTCGCCCAGAAGCTCCAATACGAGGGCTTTCTCGAGGGGGCGAGAGTGATCGACTGCGACCCCAAGGGCGATCACCGCTTCCACCTTCTCGACGAGGTGCAGCCGCATGTGGAGCTGCTCACGCTCAGGCCTGACCCAGAGCTGCGGGGAATGCTCGATCCGCTGCGAATCGCGCCGGCTCACCTTCGGCAGGACCTCACGGTCTCGTTCCTGCGCGACCTACTACCGGGGAGGGCCGAACCGACGTGGGAGACGGCGCTGGTGGGGGCCGTGGATCGGGTCATCACGCGTGCCCGAGAGCCGACCTGCTCGGAGGTGGTGAGCGCGCTGCGGGAGGGCGATGAAACCGATCAACGCGTTGCAAGGGCGCTCGAGGTCTATGCCCGCTCGGGTCTCACGCAGCTCGGGTTCGCCGATCCTGAGGTGAGGCTGCCTGCGGTCGGTCACTCGCCAGGTGACTTACCTGCCGATCCGCGACCTGCCCGCGCCGGAGCCCGGAGTGCAGGCGTGCGGAGTACTCCCAGTCGGAGCGGGTCGGCCAGCAGATCGTGCGCTTGATCGCCATCTTCGCAATGCATCTCATGAGTGCGCGAGCGCGAGCGTTTGAAGGTGTTCTCCTTCGACGAGGGCTGGCGGTTGCTCGGCGACCCGGTCGGGCGCACGCTGCTCAGCTCGCTCCAGCGCATGGGTCGGTCCGAGATGGCCGTCCCGATCATCAGCACCCAGCTCGTCACCGACGCTCTGATCGGGGACGGAAGCTCGATCGAGAACCTCCTCGGGGCGACGTTCGTCTTCGGCATGCGATCCGAAGCCGAAGCTGGACGAGCGCTTGCGCTGCTCGGCCTGGATCCAGAGGATCGCGGGATGCGCCAGACCCTGCTGGAGCTTCGAGGCCGGCAGCTGCTTGATGCGCGACCATCACGGCAGGGTCGAGGCGGTCCAGGTCGACCTCGTCCTGCCCGAGCTGCGACGAGCATTCTCGACGACCCCGGTCGGCGTTTGACGCGGTCGTGGGCGCGCATCGCGCCGTGGCTCCTGGCCCTGCTGCTCGGAGCGGCCGTCGGGCCGGCGGTGTCGGCTCGAGCCCAGCCGACGGGCAACCCATCGCCGAGCGCCCGTTCTGCCGGCAGCCATCCGACCGCAACCCCGCCGGCGCGCGCCCGCGCCTCACCAGCCCAACCGGCCGGCGGGCAGGCCGCCCGAGCACCGTCTGGACCGGTACTTGGCTCTGCCGGCGAGGGTTTGTCGGCCGCTTCGGAAGAAGCTGCCAACGCCCCCGCGGCGGCCGGTGCGGACCCCCTTGTGAGCAATGGGTTGGGGAGCCCCCTCTGCCGGGGACGGGTTCCCGAAGCAACCCTGTCGAGCTCCGCACGCCGCAACTGCTCGACGTCGGGATTCGTCGCCAGCGCCGCGCCCACCGGCAACTACGGACTCGACGTCCACATCGACACTGGAGTGCTGGGCCTCAGCAATGGCGGCCTGATGAGCGCCCTGCAGGATCTTCTCGTAACTCCGCTCTGGATGGCGCTCGTGTGGGTCGTCCACGCGCTCTGCGTGATGCTCGAGTGGTGCTTCACCTTGAACCTGCTCAACAGTCCCGCGAGCGGGCAACTCGGCAGCGGCCTGCGCCAGATGCAGCAGGCGCTCACGGATCCATGGATCCCGCTGGTGCTCTCGGTCGCTTGTGTGTTGGTTCTGTACGACGGCCTGATCCGGCGTCGAGTCGCCGACACGCTGGGGCAGGCGCTGATGATGACCGCGATGATGGTCGGCGGGCTGTGGGCGATCGCAGACCCTGGTGGGAGCGTCGGCGCGCTCGGTTCGTGGGCCAACGAGGCCAGCCTCGGGACGCTCGCCGCAGCTGCCCGGGGTACCCCGTCGGGGACACCTGCGGCGCTCGGCCAGAGCATGCAGGTCGTGTTCTCTGCGGCGGTCGAAGTGCCCTGGTGCTACCTGGAGTTCGGGAACGTCGGCTGGTGCCGCGAACCGGGACGAACGGAAGAACCCCTGCGGTCGGCCGCACTGAGGATCGCCTCGCAGGAGCTCTCGGAAGCGGGCTGCGGCTCACGGGCCGCGGGCTGCCCATCGGGTCTCGGCGCCAAGGGACTCGGGCTCGTACACAGCGCGCAACTGCTGCGCGAAGCTCACAGCAACGGCGCGATCTTCCTCGCGCTACCGGCCAACGGCCCGCAGCGCAACTCGATCAACGACGAAGGCTCGCTGCTGAGGACGATCTGCGAAAGCAGCGACGCCACCAACTGCCGTGGGCCGGCGGCGGCCGAGGCCGAGTTCCGGACCAGCGGCGAGACCTGGTCGAGGATGGGGGGCCTGCTGCTGATCCTCGGTGGAGGGCTCGGGATGGTCCTGCTGATGGGGTTCATAGCGGTGCGGCTGCTGAGCGCCGCCCTCTTCAGCCTCTTCTACCTGCTGATCGCGCCCGGGGATGGTGCTGGCTCCGGCCCTCGGGGACGGCGGTCGGGCGCTCTTCCGTCGCTGGGCCGGTCACCTGTTGGCGGCCGTGGTTTCCAAGCTCCTGTTCTCGTTCCTGCTCGGGGTGGTGCTCGCCGTGCTGGGCATTCTCGCCAGTCTCCACGCGCTCGGGTGGTGGACGCAGTGGCTGCTGATGTCGGCCTTCTGGTGGGGTGCCTACCTCCGGCGCCACCAGGCGCTCAGCGTCGCCCAAGGGGCGTTCACGGATCGTCCACCCGCGGTCAGACGGCGCGAGCCGCGCTCTGTCGCGAAGCGGGTGAGCGAGACCTTGGAGACGCGCAAAGCCATGGCCGCGATGCGTTGGGCCAAGGGGCGACTGGGAGCGACCCCCCCGGCGAGTGACCTCCGGCGTGCCTCCTCGAGAGATGTGAAAGGCCCACCGCGCGCGGGCCCGGGTCCGCGCGTCGGTGCGACGGGCTCGCAGGCCTCTGCCGCGGAGGCGAGCCGAACGAGGAGGCGACTGCTGACCGAGCAGTTGGAGCGGGTGGAGAGTGATCGCGAGCGGGCCGAGCTGACCGGGGATCGCCGCCGCACTCTGCGACTGCAGGCGCGCGCGGCTCGCATCAGAGGACGAGATCGAGCACGACTTTGCGGGCCCCCCGGCCGGCGGTGGACCGTCACCGCGAGCGGGTGCAGCCGCCCGCTCACGGTCGGAGTCCAAGCCGGGCCGGCCACGAGCCGGCCCGCAGCGGCAGGGCGAGCAACTTGAGGAGGGTCCTGCGGATCCTGAGCGCCGCCGCCGCGCCCGCCTGTCCGTCGACCGCGAGCTGGCTCGCCTCAGGGAGCGGCTGAAGGCGGAAGGCCGCATGCCGCCGCCCGGCGACCCCTCCGAGTCCGTCGTGATGCGCGACGCACGGGAAGTCGAGGCCGGACGGAAACGCTTCCTTGGCCCGGACCTCCCGTGAGTGCCTATCGAGGCCCAGCAGCGCCCGTCGGTCGCGCGGCCGGCGTCGTCGGGCTGGGCGCCTCGGTGCTGCTGGGGCTGCTTGCACTCACGGTCGTGGGCGCCCTCGGCGGCATGGGCGTGGACATGTCGGGGAACGGTTCTGTCGACGGCGACACCGTGGCCCCGTCAGCGCTCGCCTTGAGGGACATTCCCCGGCAATATCTGCGGCTCTACCAGCAGGCCGGTGAACGGTACGGGTTGCGGTGGACCGTGCTTGCCGGGATCGGCAAGGTGGAGTGCGACCACGGTCGCGACCGCTCGCCGTCGTGCATCACCGAAGGAGCCGTCAACGGGGCGGGGGCGGGTGGCCCGATGCAGTTCCTTGCATCCACCTGGGCCGCGTACGGGGTCGACGGCGACGGTGACGGGCAAGCCGACCGCTGGGACCCGGCCGACGCGATCTTCGCTGCCGCCAGGCTGCTTCGCGCGGCGGGAGCTCCCGGCGACTACGGGCGCGCGATCTTCGCCTACAACCACGCGCAGTGGTATGTCGACGAGGTACTGAGGATGGGCACGGCTCTACGGATCCCCGGCAACGACCGAAAGCGGCTCCCTGGACGGGGAAGCGGGCACGGGCCCAGATCTTCCGCTGGTACGCGAGACGCTCACGCCTGTCCGCTTCATCTCCGGCACCAGCGCCGTCCTGGATCCGAGTGACGGCCACGTGGCGCTGATCCCCGCGGGGGTACCCGCGGTCGTGCAGGCGATGCTCGTGGCGGGCAACGAGCTGCAGGATCTTCCATACGGCCCGCTCGGCCATCCCGATCCGCTGGGAGCCACCGCAGGAGGACTGCTCGAGCACGGTCAACTACGTCCTCTACCGCTCGGGCGTCCGGCCGCTCGGCAGAAATCCTCCGGGACAACCCGCTCGCCCAGGACTACGTCGATTGGGGCGAGCCCGGTCCGGGGCGCTGGGTCACGATCTATGCGACCGATGCCCCGACCCCGCACGTGTTCATCGTCATCGCCGGACTCAGGCTCGACACGTCACACGACGGGACCGACATCGGCCCCAACCACGCCCAGGACGGCCCTCGCTGGCGGATCCTGCCTCGATTCCCACCTGGGCCCACTGGGCCGTCCGCCATCCACCCGGCCTATAAGCTCACAACGCCATGAGCGCCAGGGAGGTCGACTACCTGCTGATCGGCGGAGGGCTCGCCTCGGCGAACTGTGCGCGCTGGCTGCGGGAGGAAGGGGCCGAGGGGGAGGTACTGCTCGTCGGCCGCGAGCTCGACCCGCCGTACAACCGCCCCGAGTGCTCCAAGGGCTACCTGCGGGGGGAGGAGACCCGCGAGGAGCCGCTGTTCCGCCCCGCGGAGTGGTGGAAGGAGCAGAAGATCGAGTTGCTCACCGGGACGACCGTGACGGGCCTGGACCCGGCGGAGCACACGGCCAAGCTCTCGAACAAGGAGGAGGTCCACTACGGCAAGGCGCTGCTCGCCACGCGGCGCCAACGTCCGTCGCCTCGACGTCGGCGGCGCTCAGCTCGAGAACATCTACTACCTGCGCACGCTCGGCAACGCCGACGCGATCCGCGAAGGGGTCGAGGACGCCGAGGACGTCGTCCTGATCGGCGGCTCCTACATCGGCTGCGAGGTGGCGGCCTCGCTGACGATGCTGGGCAAGCGCTGCTCGATCGTGATGCAGGAGCAGGTCACCCTCGAACGCGGCTTCGGCGGCCAGGCCGGCCGCTTCTTCCAGAACCTGCTCGAACAGCACGGCGTCCAGGTACATCCCGGCGAGGAGAGCTCGACCGCTTCGAGGGCGAGGGGCGCGTCGCCTCGGTGCACACCAAGAGCGGCCTCGAGCTCCCGGCCCAGGCTGTCGTCATCGGAGCGGGGGTCACGCCCGGAGCTGGGGCTCGCCCGCCGCGCCGGGCTGCAGATCGGCGAGCGCGGCGGGGTCACGTGCAGCTCCCGCCTTGCCAGCTCCGCCGCCGACGTGTTCGCCGCGGGCGACATCTGCGAATACGAGTCCGTCGTCCACGGGGGCCGCAGGATTCGCATCGAGCACTGGGACGTGGCCTTCAACCACGGCAAGACGGCCGCCCTCAACATGCTCGGCCGCGACGTCCCGCACGACGTCGTGCCCTACTTCTACTCCGTGCTGGGGGACTGGGGCGAACTCGAGTACGTCGGCCCCGCCAACGACTGGGACGAGGAGATCGTTCGCGGCTCCACCGAGGCCGGCAACTTCACGAACTGGTACCTGGCCGACGGCCGCGTCGTGGCGGCCCTCACGGTGGGACGCTCCGACGATCTCGACCACGCCCGCCGGCTGCTCGCCGGGGGGACGCAACTCGGCGAGCAGGACCGCCGCACGCTGGGGGACACCGGCGGCGATCTTTCCACCGTGGGGTAGCATCCGCACTCTTCAATAGGTCGGTGGTCAAGGGAAGCCGGTGTGATTCCGGAGCGGTCCCGCCACTGTGACCGGGGATGCCCCCCGCCGCGCGAGCCATCGGCGAGCGCAGCCACCGGAGCGCCGACGGCGATCCGGGAAGGTGCGAGAGGGTCGGCCCGTAAGCCAGGAGACCTGCCGCCGACGAAGCCCAAGAAGCCCTCGCGGAAAGGGGTCGGCTCATGCATCTCAGGTCTCGTCTCATCCTCTTCGGATCCGCGCTCGCCGCGGCAACCGCAATCTCCACTCCCGCGTTGGCGGCTCCCACCGTCACGGTGCGAGTCGAGGGCGAAAGCGCCACGCTCCTTCCAGCCAGGCAGGTCGTCCTCGAAAAGCCCGATCCGCTTGCGAGTGGCTGTCCCGTGAACAGCGCCAACGCCGCCATCAACGATGCCGTCGAACAGGCGGGCGGCACGTGGGACCATGGCGACGAGGAAGGCAGTACCGGAGATTTCACCGAGACGATCCTCGGCGAGACGCACGTCTTCGAAACCAACGAAACGACCTGGGACGTGTGGGTCAACGACAAGTGGGCCGGCGGGATCTGCGAAGACCTGCTCGCGGAAGGCGACGAACTGCTCGTCGTCGCCGACCACGATCCGCAGCCCGCCTACGCGCCCACCCGGCTGCCCCTCGTGATCAGCGACGCCCCCAGGGAAATCGAGGCCGGCGCGCCGTTCACGGTCCGCGTCCAGAAGGTTCACACACGCGCCGGGACGTTCCCCGAAGTGGGGGAAGGAACCCTGCTGCCGGAGGAAGGCGTGACCGTTGCCGTCTCCGGCTATCAAGCGCTCACCAACAGCAAGGGCGAAGCGACCCTCACAGTCGGTACACCCGGCTCCTACATATACGAAAGGCTGACGCTCACGGCCTCCGAGCCGGGGGCCGTCCCGCCCGCTGCGATGAGCCTGTGCGTGCGCAACCCGGGTGAAGCATCCTGCGGGGAAGGGCTCCACCGGCCGCTCGGGTGCGCCTGTGCTCCGGCCGAGCATGAACACAACGCAACCCTGTACACCGGCCCGTATGCCCTCGTCGCGAGCCTCACCACCGTCCACGATGGCGCGGTGTATGCGCGCGGCAAGGGCCCACGGTTGCTCGCCGGGACGATCATCGCGCACGACACGGTGACCGACGTGTCGATGGAGCTGCGGCGCAGCTATCGCGGCCGCTGTTACTTCTACAGCGCCGTGCGCGCACGTTTCGTCGGCGCCCGCTGCGGCGCCGGCCGAACGTTCCACGTCGGGAGCAGCGCCTCGTTCTCCTACCTGCTCCCCAAGCGCCTGCGCCCCGGCCGCTACGTGCTCGACGTCTCCGCGCTCGACGCGGCCGGAAACCGCACGACGCTGGCCCGGGGTACCTCGAGGCTCGTCTTCGATGTCCGCTAGCGCCGTGCCCGCCCGGCGGCGCTGCGTCCCTGGCTGCGCGACGTTGCTGTCGATTGCGCTCGTGCTGCTCGCCTGCCGCGCCTCCGCGGCGGGCGCGAGCTCGCATCGCCGGCAGGGGGTGGCCGTGCAGGTGATGGTGGTCGGCAAGGGTGGGGTGGTGCTGTCGGGTGCGCGCAGCGTCCTCGCCGGCGCGGCCCACGTCCGCCTTGGGGGACGAGGCTGCGCCGTCGCCGCCGCCACGCCGCTGGCGGCGCTGATCGCCCTGCGCGATGTCGGCGGACCCGCGTTCGCGCTGCGGGACTACGGCCACTGCGACGCGTCGCCCGCCGACTCCTCGCAGCTGTTCGTGAGCGCCGTGGGAGGACAGCGCAACAGCGCCGAGAACGGCTGGGTGTACGAGGTCAACGGAATCGCCGGCAGCGCCGGGGCCGCCGATCCCAGCGGGCCGCTCGGCAACGGCAGGCGGCTGGGGGCGGGGGCGAAGGTGCTGTGGTTCTACTGTCAGATGGGCGCACAGGGCTGTCAGCGGACGCTGACCGTCGCCCCGCAGACCCGCACCGTCGCCGCCGGTGCGCCCCTGACGGTCAGCGTGTCCGGCTCCAACGAACGGAGCTCGAGTACGCCCGTCGCGGACGCAGCGGTGACGCTCGGGCCGAGCAGGGCGAGCACGGAGGACGACGGCATCGCCGTCGTCGCTGCTCCGACCATCCCCGGCAGCTATGAGCTCAGCGCCACGGCGCCGGGGACCGTGCCCTCGTTCCCGGTGGCGGTGCAGGTGCGGTGAGCGGCCGGCGGACGCGCTTGCTCCGGAACCCGGCAGCGGTTGCGCTCTCGCTGCTGCTGTTGCTGGCGTTGCTCGCCCTGCCGCTCGCCGGGTGCGGCCTCGGCGCCGGCGCCGCGCCCGGCAGCGTGGCGGTCACCGTGACCGACGAATTCGGCCAGCGCGAACTGCCCGCGCCCGCGTCGCTGAAGGTCGTCGGGCAGGAAACCGTCATGAGCCTGCTGCAACGCAACTACAAGGTCAGCACGCGCTTCGGAGGCAAGTTCGTGCAGAGCATCGACGGCCTCAGCGGCGAAAGCGGGGGCCCGGAACCGGTCGACTGGTTCTACTACGTCAACGGCGTGCAGGCCCCCAAGGGAGCCGCCGACACGAACGTGCATGCCGGGCGATCAGATCTGGTGGGACCGCCACGATTGGAGCCAGACCGAGAGCGTCCCCGCCGTTGTGGGCTCCTTCCCGGAGCCGTTCCTTCACGGCATCGACGGCGTGCGCTACCCCGTGCGCGTGCAGTGCTCATCGGTCACCAGTGCGCCCTGCCGGACGGTCCTGGGACGGCTGCGCGAAGCCGGTGTGCCGGCCGCGGTCGCAGCCACCGGCAGCGGCGGCGAGCCCGACGCGCTGCAGGTGCTCGTCGGCCCCTTCCGCTCGATCGCCGATAGCGATACAAGTGCCGCCGGCATCCAGCGGGGACCCGCGACCAGCGGTGTGTACGCGACCTTTTCCGCCGCCGGGACGCGCCTGAACCTGCTCCACGCCGACGGCCATTCGGCCCCGGTTCCCGCCGGCGAAGTCGGGCTGCTGGCGGCCACCCGCGAAGGCGAAAACGCCCCCGTGTGGGTCGTTACCGGGACGACCGCCGGCGGCGTGGCCCGGGCAGCCGAAGCCTTCGATGCGCTCTCACTGCACGATCACTTCGCGGTCGCCGTCGCCGCCGCCGGCGTGGTGCCGCTGCCGGTGCCGGGACGATGAGGGCTCCGGGCCGCGCCCACATCGCCTACCGGCGCCTGGCCAGCCCGCTGCACGCCGCCCGTGGCACGGTGGTGGCCGCCTACTGCGCCGCGATCGCGCTGGCCGCGCTGGTGACCGAACATCCGCTGCTGCTCGCGAGCCTGCTGGCGACGGTCCTGGCCGCCGGCGCGGCCGCCGGGGTCGGGCCTCAGCTGTTGCGCGCCCTTCGCCGCAGTGCGATCCCCGTGATCACGCTGAGCGTGGTCGTCAACCTGCTCGTCAGCCGTGAGGGCCTGACGGTCTTCGCGCGGCTCGGCGACTGGGGCGTTCTCGGCCAGGTCAACCTCACCCTCGAGGCGCTCGTGTACGCGGCCGTCTTCGCCCTGCGGCTGCTGATCGTCGGCCTCGCGTGCCTGCTGGCCGTGTGCGCCGCCGACCCGGACCAGCTGCTCGGCTCCTGCCGGCGGCTGACGCCCCGGGTGGCGCTCAGCGCCACCGCTCGCGCTGCGTCTGGTGCCCGTGCTGGCAGCCGACGCCGCCCGCCTCGCCGAGGCCCAGCGCTGCCGTCCCGGGGCCCGCGCCCTGAAGCCCGGAGCGCGGGAGCGGCTCGCCGTCCTGAGAGCCACCGTGGCCGGTGCCCTGGAGCGCTCCCTCGACGTCGCCGCGGTGCTGGAGATGCGCGGCTACCCGCCGGCCCGGCGCTCGCACCGCACCCTCGGTGCCCGCTCGCGCCACGACCTCGCCTTCGCTGCCTCCGCTGCCGCGATCGCGCTGCTGGCACTCGGCTGCTCGCTCTCCGGGGTCGCGCCGTTCAGCCCGTATCCGCTCGTGCACGTTCCGTTCGACCCCGCCGTCCTGGTTCTCGCGCTCGCCCTGCCGGCCGTCGCGCTGGCACCGTTCCTCGACCGCGCCGGGATCGAGCCGTGAGCATCCTGAGCTTCGAGAACGTCTCCTACAGCTACCCGGGTGCCGGCTCCCCGGCCCTGCGGGGCGTCAGCCTTGCGATCGAGCCGGGCGAGTTCTGCGTGGTGGCCGGGCTGTCCGGCTCGGGCAAGTCCACGCTGCTGCGCGCCGCCTGTGGCCTGGTCCCCCATTTCCACGGCGGCACCTTCGGGGGCAGCGTGCTGACGGCCGGGCTCGACACCCGCGAGCACACACCGGCGGAGATCGGGGTGCACGCGGGAACGCTGCTGCCCGACCCCGAGACACAGGTGGTGATGGCCAGCGTGCGCGCCGAGATCGCCTTCGCGCTGGAGAACCGCGGGCTCGCCGCCGGCGCGGTCGCTCGCTCGGTCGAGGAAACCGCGCTCGCGCTGGGCATCGCCGACCTGCTGGACCGCTCCACCGAAGACCTGTCGGGCGGCGAGCTCCAGCGCGTCGCGTTGGCAGGCGCGCTCGCGGCCGGGCCCGAACTGGTGCTGCTCGACGAGCCCACCTCCCAGCTCGACCCGGTCGCGGGCGACGAGCTGATCTGGCAACTTCGGCGCCTCAACCAGGAGAGCGACACCGCGGTGGTGCTGATCGAGCAGCGGCTCGAGCGCTGCCTGGCGGCCGCCGACCGCGTGATCGCGATGTCCGACGGGGAGATCGTCTGCGACCGCGACCCCTCCGGGTTCCTCGCTTGGGCGGCCGAGCACGAGCCCGCCCTGCAGACACCTGGCGCTCGCCTGTTCGCCGATACCGGCCTGGCGCCGCTGCCGAGCGGCGTCAAGCAGGCCCGCACGGTCCTGCGGCGCGAAGGCCTGCTCAGTGGCGCCGAGGAGCGCGAGGCGGAAACGGCCGCGGCGGCCCGGGACACGGCGCCTGCCGGCGCCGCAGGGGAGGCGAGCACGGCTGCGGTCGCACCCGGCGGGCGGCGCTTAGGCCGGCGCGCCCGTGGCGGCGGCCCCCGTGGTACGGCGCCGGTGCTGCAGCTGCGCGGCGTCTGGCACGAGCTCCGCGAGGGCCCGGCGATCCTGCGCGGCGTGGACCTGCGCATGGACGCCGGCGAGGCGGTCGTGCTGATGGGGCGCAACGGAGCCGGCAAGTCCACGCTGCTGCGCCACGCCGGGGAGCTGATGGCGCCGACGCGGGGACGCGTGCAGCTGCACGGCGAGCTGGCATTGCTGCTGCAGAACCCCGGAGACCTGTTCGTCCACGAGCACGTCGGCGAAGAGGCTTCCCCCGAGGCGCTACGCGAGCTGAGACTCGACGGCCTGCAGGAGCGCAATCCACGCGACCTGTCGAGCGGTCAGCGCCAGCGTCTCGCGCTTGCGGTCGTGCTCGGGGGCGGCGGGAGCGCACCCGCCGCGATCGCGCTCGACGAGCCCACACGGGGCATGGACCGCGGCGCCAAGCAGCGCCTGGCGGAGTGGCTCTCAGCGCAGGCGCGGCGGGGCTCACTCGTGCTGGTGGCGACCCACGACTGTGAGTTCGCCGCCGAATTCGCGACCCGGGCCGTGCTGCTGGCACGCGGGCGGGTGATCGCCGACGGGCCGGTCAACGAGGTGCTGGGCGGGGGGCGCTACTTCACCACCGAATCGGCCCGGATCCTCGGCGGCGCCGCGCGGCGCCGTGCGCGTCGAGGGTGCGGCGGCGCTGCTCCGGGCACGGCAGGCGCCGGCGGGCGTGGCCCTGGCTGAGCTGGACGGACTCGCGGGGGCCGGGAGATGAGCTGGCAGCTGGCCGCGTTCGTGATCGTGCTGCTGACGCTCGGAGCGGCCTTCTGGTGGTACGAGCGCTCGCAGCCGCCGGCGAAGCTGCTTGCTCTGGTCGGGGCGCTCGCTGCGCTGGCGGCCCTCGGCCGCGACGCCTTCGCCGCTGTCCCGGACGTCAAGCCCATCACTGCGATCGTGCTGGTGACCGGGGTGGCCTTCGGGGCGGCGCCGGGGTTCGCCACCGGCGCCCTCGGCGCGCTCGCGTCGAACGTGCTGCTCGGCGAGGGTCCCTGGACGCCGTGGCAGATGCTCGGCTGGGGGATCGTCGGGCTGCTCGGCGCGGCCCTCGGCGCGCTTGCCGGCAGGCGCCTGTCGCCCTTGATGATCGCGCTCGCGTGCGCGGCCGCGGCCGAGGTCTTCAACCTGCTGCTCGACTTCTACACCTGGACCGGGACCGGCTCCCATACGCTCGCCGGGTTCGGGCTCGTGCTCGGCTCGGCGCTGGCCTTCGACGTCACCCACGTGGTGGCCAGCTTCGCCTTCGGTCTGGCCTTCGGGGCTGTCCTGCTGCGGATGCTGCTGCGGGTCCGCTCCCGCATGCACGTCACGCTGGAGCGCCCCGGCGATCGGCGTGTTGTTGGTGGCCGTGGCGGTCGTGCCTGCGCTCGGCGCCTCCGGGGGGCGCGCCCTGGCGGCGGGGAGCAGCTCGCCGGCGGTGTCGCGGGCGAGTGCGTATCTCGAGCACGCGCAGAACCCCGACGGCGGCTTCGGGGGCGCGCCCGGGCAGTCGACCGGCGAGCTGTACACGGCCTGGGCGGCGATCGGCCTCGCCGCCGCCGGCCACCAGCCGCGCTTGGTTGTGCGCGATGGTCAGTCGGTGCTCGACGGCGTGCGCGCTCAGGCCGGCTCGGTGCAGGGCGCCGGTGACCTCGAGCGCACGATCCTGGCCCTGCGCGCCTGCGGCGCCTCGGTCCACTCACTCCCCGGCGGCGATCCGACGGTGCGGCTGCTCGCCGACCAGGTCAGCGACGGGTCCTTCGAGCACCTCACCAACCTGACGGAGTTCGGCATCCTCGCCCTGCGCGCGGCGGGGCTGCCCGCGAGCTCGCGGCAGGTGCGGGCCGCGGCACGCTGGCTGGGCGCACAGCAGGAGCCCGACGGCGGCTTCGGCTTTGCCGCACGACCCGCCGCCGGGGCCGGGGAGAGTGACGTGGACGACACCGGTGCGGCCATCCAGGCGTTGGTCGCGGCGGGGATCCACGGGCGCCCGGTCGCTCGCGCCAAGGTGTACCTGGAGGGCGCCCAGGACCTCGACGGCGGCTTTCCCCAGCAGCCCGGCGAGGGCTCCAACGCCCAGTCCACGGCCTGGGCGATCCAGGGCCTCGATGCGGCTGCGACCAATGTCGGGCGCGTACGTCGCGGTGGCAGCGTCTCGCCACTGCAATACCTCGAAGGCCTGATGGACGCATCGGGAAGCGTGCGCTACTCGCGCACCAGCAGCCAGACGCCGGTGTGGGTGACTGCACAGGCGCTGGCGGCGCTGGCCGGCAAGCCCCTGCCGGTGGCGCCCCCGCCGGCAGCCCCCACGCCCGCCGGGCGCCATGCGCCGGCGCACGCGAACGGAGCCGCGGCGAGCCGCACGTCGCCGGTGCGCGCCCACACGCACGGCCTGGCTCACGCCGGCGATGAAGCCGCGCGGGCAAACGCCACCGCCCGCGCGCTCGGGGCGCTGGCGGCGCTGATGCTCTCGCCCGTGGCGGGCCGGCAAGGGGGCGAAGGCCGAGCGGCCCGTTGAACGGCGTTTGTACTCGCCTTAGGACGCTCTCTACGCTGTAGGCGTGACTGGAGAGGCCTACGCAGCCGCCGGCGCGCGGGCCGGAAGTCCGCGCGGGGAACGCCGTACGAACGCCCCTCCGAGCCCCACTGCGCCGCTGATGCTGGCCGCCGGATGTGCCGTCGCGCTGGCGCTCGTGTGGTGCCTGGCCGAGCTGGTCCCGGCCGTCCATCTGCGCGACGGGATCGTCCTCGGCCACTTCACGAGCCTGAGCGGACCTCACATCAATCACCCGCTGCGGACGCTGCTGCACCTGCTGGACCCGTCCCTGTACGTGCTCTGGGGGATCGCCCTGGTGGCTCGTCGCCCTGGCACGCTCGCGCCCGCGCGTGGCGCTCGCCATCGCGCGTCGTGCTCGCGCTCGCGCCGCTGTCGGCCGAGGTGCTCAAGCCTCTGCTGAGCCCACGCAACGCCGGCTATCGGGGCATCTCAGCATCGGCGTCGCCTCCTGGCCCAGCGGGCACTCCACCGCCGCGCTCACGCTGGCGCTCTGCGCCGTGCTGCGTCGCCGCCCCGGTGGCGCGTGCCGACGGCCGTGGTCGGGATCCTCGTTCGCGGCCGTCGCGGGTGCCGGCCTGCTGATCCTGCCTAGCACATGCCCAGCGACGTCGTCGGGGGCTACCTGCTGGCGACCATGTGGGTTGCCCTGGCCGTGGCCGCGCTGCGGGCGGCCGAGCTGCGCTGGCCCGCGCGGCCGACGAGCGCTCCGAGCCAGGGCGACGCTGCGCTGGCCGGGCACCAGCGCGCCCGGGCCAGGCTCCGGACTAGCCGCCCTGGGTTCCGCCGGGCGCCGGGCCGCCGTGGGCGCCGGGCTCCCAGAGCGGCTCGGCGGACCCGTCCCGCCGGCACGTTGGCGGCCCGGGCGAGGATGAACAGCAGGTCCGAGAGACGGTTCAGGTAGCGGACCACCTCGCGGGTTGCCGTCCTCGACGGCGATCGTGCGCCGCTCGGCGCGGCGGCAGACGGTGCGGCAGACGTGCAGATGGGCGCAGCCGGGGTGCCGCCGGGTATCACGAACGAATGCAGCGGCTCGAGCGTGGCGTTGACCTCGTCGCACGCCCGCTCGAGCCACGCGGTGTAGGCGGCGTCCACGCGCAGGCGCGTGCGCGTGCCGGCGCAGTCGTCGGGGCCGGCGGGCGGAACCGACAGGTCGGCGCCCACGTCCAGCAGGTCGTTCTGCACCCGCGCCAGCCACTCGGCGAACTGCCCGGGGAGGTCCGGTTGGACCAGAGCGACGCCGATCGTCGGCGTTCAGCTCGTCCACCGTGCCGTAGGCCTCCACGCGCGGATGGAGCTTGGAAACGCGGCTCATGTCGCCGAGATGCGGTCTCCCCGCCGTCGCCGCAGCTTCGTGTAGATCCGCGTCAGGTTGACGGTCATCGAGCTCGCCCCGAGTGTCGCATACCGGCTGGCCCGGACGGGCGGCACGGCACCCCTGCCGTCGTCAGGCTGGCCGATCGGATACGTTCCCGCCCCTGCAATGCGGATCGGGGTACCGAAGGAGACCGCGGCGGGCGAGCATCGGGTTGCGCTCGTGCCGGAGGTCATCGCGCAAGCTCAAGGCCAAAGGACTCGACGTCCTCGTGCAGCGCGGCGCGGGCGCCGGCGCGCTGCTGCCCGACGACGCCTTCACCGCGGCCGGCGCTGAGGTCACCGACGACGCCGAGGCGATCTGGGGCAGCGACGTCGTGCTCACGATCGCCCCGCCGGACCCGCAGGCGATCCGCGGTCTCGGCCAGGGCTCGATCCTGATCGGCTTCCTCGCCCCGCTCGACGAGCCCGCGGACGACCACGCGGCGCTCGCCGACGCCGGCGCGACGGCGCTTCGCGATGGAGGCGATCCCGCGGATCTCCCGCGCCCAGTCGATGGACGCGCTGTCCTCGCAGAGCAACGTCGCCGGCTACCGGCCGCGCTGCTCGGCGCCGAGGAGATGGGCCGCTTCTACCCGATGCTGATGACCGCCGCGGGCACGATCCCGCCGGCGAAGGTGCTCGTGCTGGGCGTCGGCGTCGCCGGGCCTGCAGGCGCTCGCCACCGCCAAGCGCCTCGGCGCCCGCACGACCGGCTACGACGTACGCCCGGAGGTCGCCGAGCAGGTCGAATCGCTCGGCGCGCAGTGGCTCGACCTCGGGCTCGAGGCCAGCGGCGAGGGCGGCTACGCGCGCGAGCTGACCGAGGAGGAGCGCGCCGCGCCAGCAGCAGGCGCTGACCGAGGCGATCAAGGGCTTCGACGTCGTCATCACGACCGCGCTCGTGCCGGGGCGCCCCGCGCCGCGGCTCGTCACCGCCGAGGCCGTCGAAGGGATGAAGCCCGGCTCGGTGATCGTCGACCTCGCCGGCGAGGCCGGCGGCAACTGCGAGCTGACCGAGCCCGGCGAGACCGTCATCCGCCACGACGTCAAGATCCTCTCCCCGCTGAACCTGCCCGCGACGATGGCCGAGCACGCCTCGCAGCTGTTCGCCCGCAACGTGCTCGCGCTGCTCGAACTGTTCATCGGCGAGGACGGCGCGCTGCACCTCGACTTCGACGACGAGATCGTCAGCGGCGCCTGCATCGTGCGCGACGGCGAGATCGTCAACCCCGGCGCCAAGGCCGCCACCGAGGCCGCCGCGTGATCCTCGCCAGCGTCCTCACGACCAACCTCGCGATCCTCGTGCTCGCCGGGTTCATCGGCTTCGTCGTGATCTCGAAGGTGCCCAACACGCTGCACACGCCGCTGATGTCCGGCACCAACGCGATCCACGGGATCGTCCTGCTCGGCGGCCTGCTCGTGTCGGCCTCTCCGGCAACGACACGTTCAACAAGGTGATCCTCGTGATCGCGATCGCCTTCGGCACGATCAACGTCGTCGGCGGCTTCCTCGTCACCGACCGCATGCTCGAGATGTTCAAGTCCAAGCCGAAGCCGAAGCCCAAGGACGGCGAGGACGACGACGGGGCCGGGAGCGGCAGCTGATGACGACTGCCGCTCGCGACCAGCTTCCTGCAGACGCGAAAGCTTCCTCGACGTCCTCTACATCATCGCCTTCGCGCTGTTCATCCAGGGGCTGCGCGGGCTGTCCGGTCCGACCACCGCGGTGCGCGGCAACCGCATCGCCGCGGTCGGCATGGCGATCGCGGTCATCGCCACGCTGCTGCAACCCGACGAGGGCAACTGGGGGCTGATCGCGCTCGGCGTCGCCCTCGGCACGGCCGTCGGGTTCCCGGCCGCGCGCCAGGTGAAGATGACCGCGATGCCGCAGATGGTGGCGCTGTTCAACGGCGTCGGCGGCGGCGCGGTGTTCCTGATCGCGTGGGCCGAGTTCCGTCGCACCGGCGGCTACTCGGGGATCGCCACCTACGTCGCGATCTTCTCGCTGTTCGCGGCGATCGTCGGCTCGGTCTCCTTCTGGGGCTCGAACATCGCCTTCGGCAAGCTCCAGGAAATCATCCCCGGGCGCCCGATCACGCTCGGGGCCGGCCAGCAGGTCGTCAACGGGCTGCTGCTCGTGCTCGCGCTCGCCGGGGCGTCGACATCGCCGCCGGCAACCACTCCGAAGCCGTCTTCATCGGCATGCTGGTCTGCGCGGCGCTGCTCGGCAACGCCGTCGTGCTGCCGATCGGCGGCGCCGACATGCCGGTCGTGATCTCGCTGCTGAACGCCTTCACCGGCCTCTCGGCCGCCGCCACCGGCATGCCCTGAACAACCCCGCGCTGATCGTCGCGGGCATGATCGTCGGGGCTTCGGGCACGATCCTCACGAACCTGATGGCGGTCGCGATGAACCGCTCGATCCCGGCGATCGTCGCCGGCGGCTTCGGCGGCGGCGGCGCCGTCGAGGGCGCCAGCGGCGCCGGCGAGCACGCCGGCACGGTCCGCAGCACGACCGCCGCCGACGCCGCGATCCAGCTCGCCTACGCCAACCGCGTGGTGATCGTCCCCGGCTACGGGATGGCGGTCGCCCAGGCCCAGCACGCGGTGCGCGAGCTGACCAAGGAGCTCGAAGCCCGGGGCGTCGAGGTCAGCTACGCGATCCACCCCGTCGCCGGGCGCATGCCGGGCCACATGAACGTGCTGCTCGCCGAGGCCGACGTCCCCTACGACCAGCTCAAGGAGATGGACGACGCCAACCCCGAGTTCCAGCGCACCGACGTCTCGCTCGTGATCGGCGCCAACGACGTCACCAACCCGGCGGCCAAGAACACCCCCTCCTCGCCGATCTACGGGATGCCGATCCTCGAGGTCGCCGACAGCCACTCGGTGATCGTGATCAAGCGCTCGATGAACCCCGGCTTCGCCGGCATCGAAAACGAGCTCTACTACGACCCGAAGACGTACGATGCTGTTCGGCGACGCGAAGTCGGCCGTGAGCGAGATCACCGCCGAGCTCGCCCAGATCTGAGCTTCCCCTCTGCCACACTGCGCTCGTGATCGAGCGCAGCCAGGCCCTGGCCGCCCTCTCGCAGGAGGAGTTCGACGTCGCCGTCGTCGGCGGCGGGATCACCGGCGCGGGGGTCGCGCTCGACGCGGCCAGCCGCGGCTACAGCGTGGCGCTGCTGGAGCGCGCCGACTTCGCCTCGGGCACCTCCAGCCGCTCCAGCAAGCTCGTCCACGGCGGCCTGCGCTACCTGCAGAACTTCGACCTCGGCCTCGTCCGCGAGGCGCTGCTCGAGCGGCAGCCTGATGGTCGCAGCTCGCGCCGCATCTCGTCCGTCCCGCTGCCGCTCGTCGTGCCGGCCTTCGACGGCGCCCGCCCGGACCGCCTGGTCGGGGTCGGGCTGAACCTCTACGACGTGATGTCGGTCGAGCGCGGCGGGCGCCGCTCCCGCCGCTCCCGCCGGGCCCGCGCCGAGCGCGAGCGCGGCAGCGGGCCCGCCGCGCGCCGGCGCGCGAGCGAGGCGGCAGAGTCCTGGAGCCCCGAGCGCCACCGCATGATCAGCGGCGAGGAGGTGCTCGAGCTGCTGCCCGCGCTGGCGCCGCGCGAGCCGACCAGCGGCTACCTCTTCTACGACTGCCAGACCGACGATGTGCGCCTCGTGCTGACGGTGCTCGGCGAGGCCGAGCGCTTCGGCGCCGTGTGCGCGAACCGCGTCGAGGTGCTGGGCCTGCTCGAGCACGAGGGGCGCGCGCGCGGCGTGCGAGCTGCGCGACGCGCGAGAGCGGCGCGCGCTTTCGAGGTGCGCGCCGCCAACGTCGTCAACGCGACCGGCGTGTGGGCCGACCAGCTGCGCCCCCAGGAGCTCCACGAGGAGGCCGAGCTGCCGAGCATCCGCCCCAGCCGCGGCACCCACATCATGCTGCGGCGCCGCCGACCTGCCGCTGCGTCGGCGGGGCGATCGTGCCCGCCGGCGGCGGACGCTCGATCTTCGCGCTGCCGTGGCTCGGGCACACGCTCGATCGGCACCACCGACAACGACTACGAGGGCGCCGCTCGAGCACGTCGAGCCCTCGATCGACGACGTCGAGTACCTGCTCGAGGCCGTCAACGGCTTCTTCGGCACCGACTTCGGACCCGCCCAGCTGACCGGCGCGTTCGCCGGCGTGCGCCCGCTGATCTCCACCGGCGACCCGAAGAAGTCGGTCGACATCTCGCGCAAGGCGGAGCTGTATGAGACCTCCTCGGGGCATGATCACGATCACCGGCGGCAAGCTCACGACCTGGCGGCGGATGGCGAAGATGGCCGTCGACCGGCTCGTCGAGCGCGACGCGCGCGACGCGCCCTGCCGCACCCAGGAGATCCCGCTCGGGCAGGCCGTCGCCCGCGGATCAGCTGCCGCGTGTCGAGGGGGTCGCCGAGGACGCCTATGCGGCGCTCGCCGGGCGCTACGGCTACGCCGCCCGCGAGGTGCTCGCGCTCGCCGCCGACGCGCGGCGAGCTGGCGCAGCCGATCGTCCCGGGCCTGCCCGACCTGCTGGCCGAGGTGGCGCTGGCGGCCCGCCACGAGCAGGCACGCAGCATCGGCGACGTGCTGCTCCGGCGCACACGGCTCGGGCTGCTGGCCGCGCGTGAGCTCGCGCCCGGCGAGGACGGCAGCCCGCCCGCGGTCGCCCGCCGTACCGGAGACGTGCTCGCGCGCGAGCTCGGCTGGGACCAACTGCGCGCTCGGGCTCGAGCTCGAGCGCTTCGGCGAGGAGGCCCGCGCCGAGGGCGTGGTGCCGTCCTCCTGGGGCCCGGACGCGTCCTCCGGGCGCGAGCCGACGAGCACCGCCCCCGCGCTTTGAGCGCTCCGCCGCGCACGCTGCAGGCGTGCGAGCTGGAGCTCGAGCTGGGCGATCGCCCCTGGCTGATGGGGATCGTCAACGCGTCGCCGGACTCCTTCAGCGACGGGGGCGTGTACGCCGACCTCGACGCCCGTCTGGAGCTCGCCCGGCGGCTGCTTCGGGAGGGCGCCGACATCATCGACGTCGGCGGCGAGTCGGCCACCACGGGGAGCGCGCCCGTGGACGTTGAGCGGGAGCTCGAGCTGGTGGTGCCGCTGGTCGAGGGCGTCGCCCGCGGGCTCGGGGCACTGGTGTCGGTGGACACCTACAAGCCGCCGGTGGCCGCCGCCGCGATCGCAGCCGGCGCACGCATCATCAACGACGTCAGCGGGCTCCGCGACCCGGCCCTGGCCGAGGTCTGCGCCCGCAGTGGAGCGGCCTTGGTGGTGATGCACACGCGCGCCGCACCTCGTGAACGCCTGCAGGACAGCGAGCTCTACGGCGACGTCGTGGGCGAGGTGCTCGAGTTCCTGCGGGAGCGCATGCGCCTCGCGCTGGACCAGGGCTGCCGCCCCGAGCAGCTGATCCTGGACCCGGGGCCGGACTTCGCCAAGACTCCGGCCCAGACGCTGGAGCTGCTGCGCGGGCTCGACCGCCTGCACGAGCTCGGGCGGCCGCTGCTGCTGGCGATCTCGCGCAAGGACTTCATCGGCGCGCTCACCGGCCGCGCGCCGCGCGAGCGTCTCGCCGGCACGCTCGCTGCCCTGGCCCACGGGGTCGAGCACGGCGCCCACATCGTGCGCGTGCACGACGTCCGCGAGGCGGCCGACTTCCTGCGCGTGCGGGCCGCCCTGGCCGGCGAGCTGCCCGTCGATGCGCAGCTGGTCTTGCAGGATCGAGCTGCGTCACGAGCGCTAGGCTGACCTCCACACGGGTGCCCCGGGCTGTCCAACGCCTGCGGGACGCCAACCGCCCAGCAACAGAAAGCGAGATTCACCATGCCAGTCCTCGAGCGCTCCGAGCTGGAGGCAAGTCCGCTCGCCGACCTCCACGCGATCGCCGACCAGGTCGGCGTCGACGGCTTCAAACGCCTGCGCAAGGCCGACCTGATCGACAAGATCCTCGCCGTCCAGGGCGGCGGCGACGGCTCGGCCGCGGCCGCCGGCGAGGCGGCCCCTGACGGCGATGAGGCCGCAAAACCGGCGCGCAAACGCCGTCTGATCCGTCCGCGCCGCGCCGGCAAACGTCAGGAGACCGACGAGGCGCAGGCCGAGCCGGACGGCGGCGGGGAGGCGGACGAGACGCCCGTCGCGGACGTCGACGCCGACGAGCCCGACGCGGAGGAGCCGGCCGCCGACGAGCCGGCGGGCGACCGCGACACGGAAGGCGCCGAACGCGCCGGCGCCCGGACCTCCTCGCGGAGCTCCCGCTCCGAGCGGGGGACGAGCTCCCGCAGCGAGCGCGGGTCGAGCTCCCGCTCCGAGCGCGGGTCGAGCTCCCGCAGCGAGCGCGGTGCGAGCAGCTCCCGCGGGCGCCGCGGGGAAAGCTCCGGCGAGGAGGAGCGGACCGCGGAGGGAGTCGTCGAGGTGCTTCCCAACGGCTCGGGGTTCGTGCGCGTGAACCCGCCCGACCAGTCGCTCCGACGACCTCTACATCTCCTCGGCCCAGGTGCGCCGCTGCGAGCTCGTCAGCGGCGACCGCGTGAGTGGCCCGGTGCGCAAGCCCCGGCGCTCGGAGCGCTACGCCTCGCTGCTGCGCATCGACACGATCAACGGCGCCCCCGCCGAGGAGGTCGCCGCCGGCACACGCTATGAGGACCTGCCCGTCGACTGGCCGAGCGAGCGCCTCGCGCTCGCGGCCGGCGACTCGACACTGGAGGCGATCGAGTGGCTCACCCCGCTCGGGCGCGGCTCGCGGGCGGTGATCGCCGGCGGGCGCTTCGCCGGCAAGAGCGAGGTCCTGCGCCGCATCGCCGTCGCACTGGCGGCCCAGCCCGAGCTGACCCTCAGTGCGGCGCTGGTGGGCGTCCGCCCGGAGGAGATCGGACAGTGGCAGGATGGCCCGCTGGTGCCCGAGGTCGCGCTCAGCTTCGCGGCCTCGCCCGACGCGCAGGCGCAGGCGCTCGAGCCGGCGCTCGAGGCCGCCCGCCGTTCGGCGGCCCGCGGAGCCACGCCGTGGTCCTGATCGACACGCTCGACGGCGCTGGCGCCGCAGGCGGCCCGCAAGGCGCTGGCGGCGGCCCGCAACCTGCGCGAGGGCGGCTCGCTGACGGTGATCGCCACCGCCGCCGGCCCGCTGGGCGGGGAGACGACCGTGATCGCCCTCGATCCGCAGGCCGCCTCGACCGGGCGTCAGCCGATCGCTGGACCTGATCGCCAGCGGCACCCTGCGCCCCGACCTGCTCGTCGGCGAGGACGGCGCCGCCGCGATCACGCGTGCGCGGGCCGCCGCTCTGGAGGACTGAGCCCTACAGCGAGCGGGGCCGGTAGGCGACCCGGGTCCACGAGGGCTCGGGCGCCAGCTCGATCGGTTCCGCCCGCCGGCCGCTGCCGGCATCGGCCGGCTGAACGTAGGCGAAGGTGCCGCCGTGTGCGTCGAAGTGCACGGCCAGCTCGCCCTCCTTGACCCGCTGGTCCAGCCACGCCCCACGGAACACCAGCCGCCGCAACCAGTGGACCAGCGAACGCTCCGCCGGGCCGACCAACTCGGGCCAGCACTCGTTGACGTGGTCGCCGAGCGCGGAGGCCGGCTCGAGGATCTCGCCGTTGACGGCGAGGTTGACGAGGTCTTCCAGCTCCTCCTCTTCGAGGCGGTCGCCGACGAAGCCGAGCTTGATCGCCGCCTGCTCGCAGCGCTCGGAGAAGTCGATCTCGTTGAAGGTGAAGCGCAGCTCCCCGTATTCGAGGACGAAGTGCTCACCGGAATCGTAGTTTTCGCGTCTTGCGGTTTCCATTCCACCACCGGGCCGTCGTTTTTGGAGCCCGGTCCCCGTCGGGATCATAAGCCGGGATCCTTCCCGGGCGACTGTCGTGAATGGGATTTTGCACCCTCAGGCCAGCGCGGAGCGCAGCGCCTCCTCCAGCTCGGGGTGCTGGAACTCGTAGCCGAGCACCAGCGCCTTGGCCGGAACGATGCGGGCTCCGGTCGTCACGATCTGGGCCATCTCGCCGTACATCGCGCGCAGCGCGAACGCCGGAACGGGGAGCACCGCGGGCCGGTGGAGAACCCGTCCGAGCACCTTCGAGAACTCGCGGTTCGCGACCGGCGCGGGCGCGGTTCCGTTGATCGGACCGCTCCAGCGCTCGTCGCCGAGCGCAGCGAGCACCAGCGCCACCAGGTCGTCGGGGTGCACCCAGGAGATGAACTGCCGCCCCGAGGCAACGGGCCCACCGATGCCGAGGCGGAAGGGCGCCGAGCATCTTCGCCAGCGCACCGCCGGAGGCGTCCAGCACGACCCCCGTGCGCAGCATGCAGACGCGAACTCCCAGTTCGGCGGCGGCGGCCGCCTCACGCTCCCACTCCACGCATACGCCGGCCAGGAAGTCGCGGCCGGGCGGGGCGTCCTCGTCGAGCGGCTCCTCGTTGCGGGGCCCGTAGTAGCCGGCGGCCGAGGAGCTCATCAGCACCTGCGGCGGGTTCGCGCAGGCCCGCAGCCCCGCAACCAGGTTGCGCGTGCCGAGCACCCGGCTGTCGCGGATCGCGCGTCTGGCCTGCCCGCTCCAGCGCTGCGCCACCGGCTCCCCGGCCAGGTGCACGACGGCGTCGCGTCCGGACAGCGCGTGGGCGGGGGCCGCTTCGGCGAGTGGGTCCCAGCGCACGGCCTGCACGCCATCGAGGCGCGACGCGGCCCGCTCGGGGTCGCGGCTCAGCACCGTGAGCGTCGTCCCCTGCCGGGCCAGCAGGCGCACGAGCTGCGGGCCGATCAGTCCCGTCGCCCCCGTGAGGGTGACGCTGGCCACGCTCATCGGCGGGTGGTCAGGCGGCGCCGTCGGTCGCCGGGGAGCTGGTCGAGGTCATCGCTTCGGTCGGCGCGAACCCGACCTCCTGGCCGGCCTGGGCGCTGCCCGCGGTCCGCGCCTCCTCGGCCACGGCCGCCGCCGACCGCGGGGGCCACCGCGCGGTTGAAGACCGACGGGATGATGTAGTCCTCGCGCAGCTCGCTGTCCTCGACGATCGCTGCGATCGCCCGCGCTGCCGCGATCTTCATCGGCTCGGTGATGGCCGGAGCGCGAACGTCCAGGGCGCCCCGGAAGACGCCCGGAAAGCAGAGCACGTTGTTGATCTGGTTGGGGTAGTCCGAGCGCCCCGTGGCGACGATCCGCACATAGGGAGCCGCCTCCTCGGGGTCCACCTCGGGGTTCGGGTTGGCCATCGCGAACACCATCGCGTCGTCGTTCATCCGCTCCAGCGCCTGCGCGGGCAGCGCCTTCGCCCCCGACACGCCGATCAGCAGGTCGGCGCCCTCGATCACGTCGGCAGGGGAGCCCGCGCGGCACTCGGGGTTGGTGGTCTCCGCGATCCAGCGCTTGACGGAGTTCATCGAGCCGTCCAGGTAGTCCTCGCGCTCGACGTGCAGCGCCCCGCGCGAGTCGGCCCCGATGATGTGACGCACACCGGCCTCGAGCAGGATCTTGGCGACCGCGACGCCGGCCGCGCCGAGCCCGATGATCAGCACCTGCAGGTCCTCCAGGCGCCGGTTGGTCAGCTTCACGGCGTTCAGCACCGCCGCCATCACGACGACCGCGGTGCCGTGCTGGTCGTCGTGGAAGACGGGGATGTCGAGCGCCTCCTTCAGACGGTCCTCGATCTCGAAGCAGCGCGGAGCGGCGATGTCCTCGAGGTTGATGCCGCCGAACGTCGGCGCCAGCGCCGTCACCGTGCGCACGATCTCCTCGGTGTCCTTCGTGTCCAGGCAGATCGGGAACGCGTCTACCCCGGCGAACTCCTTGAACAAACAGCACTTGCCCTCCATCACGGGCATCGCCGCCAGCGGGCCGATGTCGCCCAGCCCGAGCACGGCGCTGCCGTCGGAGACGACGGCCACGGTGTTGCGCTTGATGGTGTACTGGAAGGCTCGGTCCTCGTCCTCCTCGATCGCCAGGCACACGCGGGCCACGCCGGGCGTGTAGAGCATCGAGAGGTCGTCGCGGGTCTTCAGCGGGTGGCGGTTGAGCTGTTCGATCTTGCCCCCGAGGTGCAGCTGGAAGGTGCGGTCGGTGGTGTCGATCGTCTCGGCCCCCGGGACCGCGTCGATCGCCTCGATGATGTGGCGCCAGTGCTCGCGCGACCAGGCGTCGACGACGATGTCCCGCAGGCTGCTGGCGCCGTCCATCTCGACGACGTCGACGGCGCCCACAACGCCGCCCGCGGCGCCGATCTCGCTGGTGACGGCACCGAGGGTGTCCTTGGAACCACTGAGCTTGACTCGGATCGTGATGCGGTATTGGGCGCTCGGTGTTGCGCTCACTGCGTTGGTGCTCCCCCGGGTAGTTGGCGGCAGGGGATGTTAGGCGGTATCCGGCTTCGCTCCCGCGCTCGCGGGGCACCGCGCCCGCCGGGACGGCTCCGGGCGCGTCCTCGTAGAGTGCTCGGTGCATGGCCGCCGGGACGAAAGCACGCACGGGTGCCGGGACGGCCGGGGCCGCCAAGGAGCCCTCCGCGGGCGAGCGGCGCGTGTTCCTGATCGACGGGCCGAGCCTCGTATACCGGGCCTTCTACGCGCTCCCGGAGTCGATCGCGACCTCCACCGGCGAGCCCACCAACGCGATCTTCGGATTCGCCTCGATGCTGGTCAAGATCGTCACCGAGTACGGCGTCTGCCCGACGCTGGTCGCCTGGGACGCCGGCACCTCGGGCCGTTCGGAGATCTTCTCCGAGTACAAGGCCCAGCGCCGCTCGCGGCCGGACCTGCTCAAGCAGCAGTGGCCCGCGATGGAGCCGCTGGTGGAGTCTTTCGGCTATGCCAACGTGCGCATCGAGGGTTATGAGGCCGACGACGTGATCGCCTCCCTGGCGGCTCGTGCCACCGCCTCCGACCCACCCGTCCCGGTGATGATCGTGACCGGCGACCGCGACGCCCTGCAGCTGGTCGACGAGCGGGGGCTGATCAAGGTCATGGCGACCTCGCGGGGCATCACCGAGACGAAGGTCTACGACCACCAGGCGGTGATCGACCGCTACGGCATCCCGCCCGATCTGATTCCCGACTTCTACGGGCTCAAGGGCGACACCTCGGACAACATCCCGGGGGTCCCCGGGATCGGCGAGAAGACCGCCGGCGAGCTGATCCGCGCGCACGGCACGCTCGAGGGGGTGCTAGCCCACATCGACGACATCAGCGGGCCCAAGCGCAAACAGAACCTGATCGAGCACGCCGAGGACGCGCGCCTGTCCAAGCAGCTCGCGACCGTCCAGCGCGACCTCGACGTGGATGTCGACCTCGCCGCCGAGGCGGCCCGTGAGCCCGACCGGGCACAGGTGCGCGAGTTCTTCCGCCGCTACGAGCTGCGCGACCCGTTGCGCCGCCTGGAGGAGGCGCTCGGGGACCCCGACGTCGCTGCGCCGGCCGCCACGGCCGAGATCACCCTCACGGCCCACGTGCGCGAAGCCGGCGTGACCGATGTCGCCGCCCTGCCCGAGGACGCCGAGCTGGCCGTGCTGGCGGCCGAGCGCGAGGCCCCCGACGGCGAGCTGTTCGCCGAGGGCCGGCCCTGGCGCTTCGCCGTGGCCCACGATGGCGGGGTCCTGCTGGGCGAATGTGACAGCAGCGAGGAGCTGGTGGCCGAGTGCGGTGAGCGGCCCGTCACGGCGCACGACGCGAAGGCGCTCGGGCTGGTCCCGCCGCGGCTCGCGCACGACACGCTGCTGGGGGCCTACCTGCTCGAGCCCGCCCGCCGCGGCTACCCGTTCGAGGAGCTGACCGAGGAGCGTGGCCTGGGGAGCTCGCTCGAGGACCCGCTCGCGGGCGGCGCGCTGATGCTCGGGGCGCTGGCGGACTGGCAGCGCGAGCAGATCGCCGAGCGTGGCCTGGAGCGCGTGATGGAGGAGATCGAGCTGCCGCTGGTGGCCGTGCTGCGCGACATGGAGCTGCTCGGAGTCCGCCTCAACGTCGAGCGCCTGGGGGAGATCACCGAGCGCGTGCGGGCCGAGCTCACCGAGCTGGAAACCGAGATCTTCGAGCTGGCCGGAACCGAGTTCCTGATCGCGTCCCCGCAGCAGCTGGGCGAGGTGCTGTTCGAGAAGCTCGGGCTGTCGCGCAAGCGCCGCGGCAAGACCGGCTTCTCGACCGACGCCCGCGTGCTGCAGGCGATCCGCTCCGAGCATCCGATCGTGCCGAAGGTCGAGCGCTTCCGCGAGCTCTCGACGCTCGTGAAGACCTACCTCGACGTGCTGCCCGAAATGGTCGACGCCAACTCCCGCATCCACACCACCTACCTGCAGGCGGTGGCCCAGACCGGGCGGCTGTCGAGCACCAATCCGAACATGCAGAACGTCCCCATCCGGACTCCGCTCGGCCGCGAGATCAGGGGCTGCTTCGAGGCCCGGGAGGGCGAGCAGCTGATCAGCGCCGACTACTCCCAGATCGAGCTGCGGGTGCTGGCCCACGTGGCCGAGGAGGACGCGCTGATGGAGATCTTCGCCCGCGGCGAGGACGTCCACACGGCGACCGCGTCGCGGGTGTTCGACGTGCAGCCGGGGGATATCGACCCGGGCATGCGCTCGAAGGCCAAGATGATCAACTACGGGATCGTCTACGGCCTGTCGGACTTCGGCCTGGCGGATCGCCTCAACATCCCCCGCGAGGAGGCGAAGGAGTTCATCGACACCTACCTCGAGCGTTTCCCGGCGCTCGCCCGCTTCATGGTCGTGACCGTCGAACAGGCCCGCGAGCAGGGCGAAGTGCGGACGCTGTGGGGGCGTCAGCGCCAGATCCCGGAGCTACGGGCACGCAACTACCAGGTCCGCACCCAGGGCGAGCGGCTGGCCGTCAACACCGTCGTCCAGGGGACGGCCGCCGACATCATCAAGCTCGCCATGGTCCGCACCCACCGCGCGCTCGCCGACGCCGGCCTGCGGACCCGCCTGCTGCTGACGATCCACGACGAGCTGCTGTTCGAAGGCCCACCCGAGGAGACAGCGGCCGCCCGCGAGCTGATCGAGCGGGAGATGATCGCCGTGTGGGAGCCGCGCGAGCCACCGCTGGCGGTCGACATCGGCCAGGGCGCCACCTGGCTGGACGCGAAGTGAGGCCGGTGCGGGCGTGAGCCGGCCGCTGGCCGTGCTCGTGGGGGTGCTGGCGGGGGTCCTGGTGGGGATGCAGGCGCCGATCAACTCGCGCCTGGGCAGGGTGATCGGGACGCTGCCCGCGGCCAGCTTCTCGTTCCTGGTCGGAACCGCGGTGCTGCTCGTGATCACCGCGATCGTCAACGGCGGCCTCGGCGCGCTGGGCAACGTCGGGAAAGCTCCCTCCTGGGCGCTGGTCGGCGGCCTGCTGGGAGCCGTGTACGTGTCGGTGGCGCTGGTCGTGGTGCGCACGCTCGGGGCCGCCGGGTTGACCGCCGTGGTGATCACCGGCCAGCTGGCGGTGTCGGTCGCGATCGACCGTCTCGGGCTGCTGGGCGTGGCCAAGCAGGAAGTCAGCGCCCAGCGCGTGATCGGTCTGGTGCTGCTGGTCGCCGGCGTCGTGCTGGTCGTGCGCAGGTAGGGCCGGCGCTACAGCGCGCTGCGGAAGCCCTCCCGCCAGGATGGATGGCGGGGGCTCCAGCCGGGGAGCTCGGCGTGGGCGGCGGTGTTGCTGGCTCCCTGTGAGCTGGTCATGACGGCGGTGCCGTAGGAGCCCGCGGCCATCCTCGCCAGCAGCGCGGGCACGCGCCGCGGGGCGGGAGCGCCCAGCGCCTCGCTGAGGGCCGGGATCCACTCCGACACCCGGGCCGGCTCGTCGTCCACGACGTTCAGCACCTTCGGGCCTCGCAGGGAGAGTGCCGCCACCGTCGCCGAGGCGGCGTCGTCGACGTGGATGAACGACCACACGCCGGCGCCGGAGCCCACGACCGGGAGCCGCCGGCGGGAGATGTCGGCGGCCATCGAGCCCTCCCGCGATACCGAGCTCCCGGGGCCGTAGAAGTAGCCGTAGCGGAGCACCACGCCGCCGGCGCCCAGCACCGCTCCCTCGAGCGCCGCGATCGCGCCCGCGGAACGGCGGAACTCCTTCGGGGCGTGCTCCGGGGCGAGCAGTGGGTCGGTCTCGGCGTGGACGGTCCCCGGGGGGCCGGGGGCGTAGGCGAAGGCGATGCTCTGGGCGATCAGATGCTCGGCCCCGGCCGCCCGCGCGGCCGCCACGAGGTTGGCGGTTCCCTCGGTGCGCAGGCGGTCGTTCTGGGCGAAGTCCCGCTCCATCTTGCGCGGGTTGATGCGCGCGGGGATGGCGGTGAGCTGGTGGATCACCGCCTGTGGGCGGGCCCCGGCGACGGCCGCCCTGATGGCGTCGGCGTCGAGCGCGTCGGCGGCCACCGCCTCGGCGCCCTGGGCCCGTAGCCCTTCGAGCTTGTCCCGCGAACGGCACACCGCGACCACCTCGTGGCCCTGTTCGAGCAACAGCGGCAGCAGCGCCCGGCCGATCACGCCGGTGGCCCCGGCGAGCAGGATCCTCACGCCGCGCTGAGCGCCACCGGGGGCGACTCCGGAACGATGCAGACCCTGCCCTCCGAGAAGCCCGCGGGGTCCATGTCGAAGGCGATGTTGAAGCGCGAGCGCAGGTTCTCGAGCGCGATGATGTTCGTCAGCTCCACGATCTGGCGCTCGCCGAAGTGCTCGCGCAGGGCGGCGAACAGCTCGTCGCCGATGTCCGGCGGCGTGCAGGTCATGGCCACGGCGTAGTCGAGCACCAGCCGCTCGAGCTCGTCGAAGGCGTCGCTCTCGCGGTAGCGCGGCAGCGCCAGCAGCTGCTCCTCGGTGATGCCCGCTTTGCGCGCCTCGGCCGAGCCGATGTCGGCGCAGAAGCGGCACCGCAACAGGGCCGCAGCCTTCAGCACGGCCAGCATCTTGAGGCGCTCGTCGACGGTGTGCTGGCTGGCCGTGGCCTGCTCGTAGAGGCAGTAGCCGATCAGCACCCGGGGCGCGTGCGCATACACGCCGATCGGGTCCACGTCGCGTCCCATCTTGCGCCGGACCTGGTGTTGGATCACCCGCACCGGGAGGGGGGCGTCGCTGCCTTCGCGTGTCTTGATGCGGGTCATCGGGGGTTCTCCCTTCGGTTGTGGGCCGCCGCCGGCGCCGCCCGCTCGCACACGATCGCCGTGCGCAGCAGCCATGCCAGCGCGAGCGTGGCGAGCAGCAGCGAGAAGAAGTCGAAGAACCCCGTCCAGCGATGGTGGGCGATGTCGATGTCGACGAGGTGGTTGACGCTGTGCAGGCCGTACTGGAGCGTGCTCACCGCGAGCATCGGCACCCGCCACGCAGGTCGCGCCACCGCCACGGCCAGGCCGGCCCCGAGGGCCGCGGAGAAGGTTGCGACGTCGCGTACGTAGTGCGGGTTGTAGGAGTCGAAGCCGCCGATCGATTCGTAGAAGGCGTGGGGGCTGATCGCCATGAACAGCGCCTCGGCGAGGTACAGCACCGCGAACACCGCCAGCCCGAGGTCGAGTAGGCGAGGGGATGGGGTGGCGGCCGCGGTGCGTCTGGCGGCCGGTGTGATCGCGCTCATCGAGGTCCACGATATGCTCTCGATGGTGCACCGTAAAGCACCAATTCTGGGCCGATGATGGGTACCAATTCAGGAGGAGACCTGCTCCTGCGCCTCGACCGGGGTGCGCCCCGCGGGCTGCGCGCCCAGCTCGAGGAGGAGTTGCGCGGCGCGATCCGCGACGGGCGTCTGGCCGCCGACTCGCGACTGCCGCCCTCGCGCTCGCTGGCCGCCGACCTCGGGGTCTCGCGACGACTGGTGGTGGACTCCTACGCCCAGCTGCTGGCCGAGGGCTACCTGACCGCGCGGGCGGGAGCGGGGACGTTCGTGGCCGCCGGGGCCCTCAGCTCCGGCGCGGCCCCCGCTGCTGAACCCCCGCGGGCGCTGCGCTACGACTTCTTCCCCGGCAGCCCGGACCTCGCCGGCTTTCCGCGGCGCGCCTGGCTACGGGCCCAGCGGGTGGTCCTGCGTGAGGCTCCCGACAGCGCTTTCGGGTATCCCGACCCACGCGGCGCGCCGGAGCTGCGGCGGGCACTCGCCGGGCACCTGCGCCGCGTGCGCGGGGTCGTCGCCGACGAGGGCACCGTGCTCGTGTGCTCGGGGGCGGCGCAGGCGCTGACGCTGCTGGCGGGGGTGCTCGGGAGCGGCCTGGAGGTCGCCGTGGAGGACCCGGGGCTGCCGCTGCACCGTGAGATCCTGGCCGCCGCCGACGCGTCGCTGCTGCCGCTGCCCCTGGATGAGCACGGAGCGCGGGTGGAGGCGCTGCAAGATGTCTTCCCGGCGGCCGTGCTCGTCACCCCCGCACACCAGTCGCCGACCGGAGCGGCGCTGTCGGCCGGCAGGCGGGCGAGCCTGCTGACGTGGGCGCGAACGCGCGAGGTGTTGGTGATCGAGGACGACTACGACGCCGAGTTCCGTTTCGACCGCCAGCCGCTCGGGGCCCTCCAGGGGCTGGCCCCCGACCGTGTTGCGTACATGGGGACGGTCAGCAAGACGCTGGCCCCGGCGCTGCGCCTGGGCTGGCTGGTGCTCCCCGAGCGGCTGGTGGACGCGGTCGCCGAATGCAAGCGCCTGGCCGACG
Source organism: uncultured Solirubrobacteraceae bacterium (assembly GCA_963758055.1). Lineage (GTDB taxonomy): Bacteria > Actinomycetota > Thermoleophilia > Solirubrobacterales > Solirubrobacteraceae > Palsa-744. Next base: position 65,296 of record CAVWTU010000002.1, on the reverse strand, counting down.
CCGGCTCGCCGACGTTGGAGCAGCTGGCGCTCGCCCACCTGATCGAATCCGGCGACTACGACCGCCACCTGCGCCAGGCCCGCCGCCGCTATCGCGCCCGGCGGGACGCGCTCGTGGCCGCGGTCGCCCGCCACCTGCCCGGGGCGCGCGTGACGGGCGTCGCGGCCGGGCTGCACGCGATCGTGCGCCTGCCCGGCGCAGTCGACGGTCTGGCTCTGATGCGGGCCGCGGCTCTCCGCTCGGTGGGGGTCTACCCGCTCGGCTACGGATACCTGACGCCGCGCCCGGTAGACGACGGGCTCGTCCTCGGCTACGCCAACCTGGCCGAGCCGGCCATCGAGGAGGGGGTGCGGCTGCTCGGTTTGGCGCTCGAGGACCTGGCGGAGCCGGCGGCGACGAACGAGGGCGGCGCGATCGCCAGGTAGTGCGAGAACGCCCAGCGGCTCAGGCGCCGGCTCTCGAAGGCCTTCACGACGGCGCCGGCGGCGCGGCTCGGGGTGATCTGGCCCATTGTCCGCTGTACCGCCAGCAGCCAGCGGAACTTGCGCGCGTGGGCGTCCGAGAAGGCCGCGTAGCGGGCCAGCGCCTGTTCGCGGCTACGACTTCCGTCGAGTACCGCCCGCAGCTCGCGCCCGCACGCGAGGCCGAAGTACAACGCGGTGCGAATGCCCTCGGCGGTCAGCGGCAGGCAGTGCCCGGCGGAGTCGCCGACGAAGAAGATGCCGTCCTCGACCGCCCGGCGCAGCTGGTGGGGGATCCAGTTGCCCTGGTAGCCATGGGCCGGCAGGCCGAGGTCGTTTGCGAGCCGCACGGTCGGCTCCTTGACGTGGTGGCTGGGCCAGAAGGAGCCCACGCCGACGCGCAGCTCGTCGCCGGCGGGAAAGCTCCACGAGTAGCCCGCCCGCACGTAGCCGGCGTCGAGCCACAGCTCCATCTCCCGGCCGGTTCCCGGGGGGTGGACCTCCAGGCCGCGGGACAGACGCGCGCGCGGGGGCTGGATCGGCTTGGCGTTGGACAGGACCCGGCGCCAGCCCAGCCCGTCGACCACCAGCGGGGCGCTCAGCTCGCCGCGGTCGGTCTCGACCGTTTGCCCGCGCCGGCCGGTCACCGTGGCGGTCTCGAACTCCAGGTTCGGCGCCTGCGCCTGCTCCCACAGCAGGGCGCACAGCTCGCGGTAGTCGAAGGTCGAGAAGGACCAGGGCAGCTGCCAGCGGGAGGTTCTGAAGGGGGTGTGCACGACGAGCGCGTCGAAGCTCTGGCGCAGCGAGGAATCCAGCTCGAGCGCCATCAGCCAGGAGGTCGGGATCCCGCAGGCCGAGGTCTGGCGCTCGCCGATCTCGTAGCGGTCCACGACCAGCACGCGCGCGCCGGTGTCTGCGAGTTCGCGCGCCACGGCGAGCCCCGCGAAGCTCGCCCCGCACACGAGCACGTCGCAGTCGCGCTGCAGGCGGGTGCGGTCCACGCCCCGCTTCGTGGCTCGAACAGGCATTCCCCAGCAATGATACGGCTGCGCTACGCTTCGCCCAGTGCAGACAGTGATGCAAGACGCGGCAGCCCACGTGGTCGAAGGGTCCAACGGGCTGCTGCTGGAAGTGGACGGCCAGATCGTCCCGAACTACGACGCCACGTTCCGCCCGATCGAGGAGGGCGAGGTCGTAACCGGCCACGTGGTGCGCATCGACAAGGACGAGGTCCTGGTCGACATCGGTTACAAGTCCGAGGGCGTCATCCCCGCCAACGAGCTGTCGATCCGCAAGGCCGTGGATCCCAGCGAAGAGGTCCATCTGGGCGAGGAGGTCGACGCGATCGTCATGACCAAGGAGGACCAGGACGGTCGCCTGATCATGTCCAAGAAGCGCGCCCGCTTCGAGAAGGCGTGGCGGCGGATCGAAGCGGCTGCCGAGTCCGGTGAGCCGGTCGAAGGCACCGTCATCGAGGTCGTCAAGGGCGGCCTGATCATCGACCTCGGCGTGCGCGGCTTCCTGCCGGCGTCGCTGGTCGACATCCGCCGCGTCCCCAACCTCGACGAGTACATGGGGACGAAGATCGAGACCAAGGTGATCGAGCTCAACCGCTCTCGCAACAACGTCGTGCTGTCGCGCCGGGCGGTGCTCGAGGAGGAGCGCAAGGAGGTCCGCCAGCAGATCCTCGACCGCCTCCAGCCGGGCCTCGTGGTGGAAGGCCAGATCTCCAACATCGTCGACTTCGGGGCCTTCGTGGACCTCGACGGGATCGACGGCCTGATCCACATCTCCGAGCTCTCGTGGTCGCACGTGAACCACCCGAGCGAGATCCTCTCGATCGGCGACACCGTGCGGGTCAAGGTGCTCGACATCGACCGCGATCGCCAGCGCATCTCGCTGGGCCTGAAGCAGACCCAGGAGGACCCCTGGCAGCGGATCGTCGACACCTACAACGTCGGCGACGAGCTCGAAGGCAAGGTCACGAAGGTGGTCACCTTCGGAGCCTTCGTCGAGATCCTCGACGGGGTCGAGGGACTCGTGCACATCTCCGAGCTTGCCCCCCACCACGTCGAGAGCCCTCGCGAGATCGTCCACCCCGGTGACGAGATCCGCGTGAAGATCCTCGAGATCGACTCCGAGCGCCGGCGCCTGTCGCTGTCGGCCAAGCGCGTCGAGGACCAGATCCTTCCGGTCTCCCGCCCCGGCGAGCCTGACGTTCCGGCGGGCGAGGCGGACACCGGGCCGCAGGACGGCGAGGCGATCGAGCCCGCCGCCGAAGCGGCGCGCCCTCGCCGAACAGCCGCCCGCCGAGGCTGCCGCCCCGGAGGCCGCCGCCCCGGAGGCCGCCGCTGCGGAGGCCGGCGTGGCCGAGCCGAGCGCGCCCGAACCTGCCGCAGCCGAAGCTCCCGAGGCCGCCACGGAGGCGCCGGCAGCCGAGGCTCCCGAGGCGCCACGGAGGCGCCGGCAGCCGAGGCTCCCGAGGCCGCCACGGAGGCGCCGGCAGCCGAGGCGCCCGAGGCTGCCCCCGACGCTGCGGCTCCCGAGGCTGCGAGTGCCGAGGCCGCCGCTCCCGAGGCGCCCGCCGCCGCCGAGGATGCACCGGCGGCTCCCGCCGATGGCAACGGCGCAACGGCGTCCGCGGATGGCGGGGTCGCCGAGCCGGAGCTGACGGCGGACTCCGCACCGCAGGACTAGAAGACGGCGCGGCTGCCCGAAGGCGCGCCGGCGTGAGCGCCACGGTCCCCTTCGTCGGGCTGACCGGCGGGATGGGCGCCGGCAAGTCGACCGCGCTCAATGCTCTGCGTGAGCTGGGGGCCGAGGTGATCTCCAGCGACGAGGTCGTCCACGAGCTGTACGAGAGCCCGGAGGTGGTGGAGGCGCTGAGCGGGCGCTTCGGCCGCGAGGTCGCGCCCGCTGGGCGGATCGACCGCCCCGAGCTGGCGCGGCGGGCGTTCGCCACCCCCGAGGACCGTGCCTGGCTGGAGGGCCTGGTGTGGCCGCTGGTGGGCCGGCGGATCGCCTCCTGGCTGGAGCATGCGCGCTCGCTGGACCCGCCGCCGCGGGCCGCCGTGGTCGAGGTGCCGCTGCTGTTCGAGGCGGGGCTGCAGGAGGGCTACGACGCCACCATCGCCGTGCTCGCCGAGGAGTCTCTGCGCCGCTCCAGGGCGCAGGCTCGCGGGCAGGTGCTGCTCGCCGAGCGCGACGCACGCCAGCTCAGCCAGCAGGAGAAGGCGGCCCGCGCTACCTTCGTTGTGCAAAACGACGGGACCGAGCAGGATCTGTCCCGTCAGCTGTCGGAGGTGCTTGAGAAGCTAGACCGACCATGAGTCAGCGCGCGCTCGGAACCTGGCTGGTGCTCGGGGCTGTGCTCTTGTGCGGAGCCCTGGCGCTCGTCGTGCTCGGCGACGCCGACCGCGCTCACACGCTGCCGCTGGCCGACACCCAGATCATCCGCGCCCAGGCCGCGGACAAGCGCCTCGACCCTGCGCTGATCGCCGCGGTCATATACGCCGAGTCGAAATTCGAACCGCGCCCCTCCTCCGCCGGCGCCGAGGGGCTGATGCAGATCCTGCCCGAAACCGCCTACTACCTGGCCAAACTCAGCGGTGGGCGGAGCTTCACCTCCGCCGACCTCGCGACCCCCAGCGTGAACGTCGCCTACGGCAGCTACTACCTGCGCTACCTGCTCGACCACTACAGCGGCAACGAAGTGCTCGCTCTCGCCGCCTACAACGGAGGCCTGGCCAACGTCGACCGCTGGGTGTCCCAGGCCGACGCCGCCGGGCGGCAGCTGACGATCGAAGACATACCGTTCCCCGAGACGCGCGAATACGTGCGCCGCGTGCTCGACGCCGAGCACGTGTACCGCAGCGACTACGCCCGCGAGCTCGGCCTCGCCTGAGGGCAGCGGGCGGAGGGGGCACCCGCGGGCGCCCGCCCGAGCTCGGCTCCGCCTGAGCACGCTGCACGGCGGCTAACCTGCAGGGGACCCGCCGCGCATGCCAGATTTCAAGCTCGATCCCGCCTTCACGCCCACCGCCGACCAGCCCAAGGCGATTCAGGAGCTGGCCCGTGGCGTGGGCGCCGGCGAGCGCTTCCAGACGCTGCTGGGGGCCACCGGGACGGGGAAGACGATGACCATGGCCGGGGTGATCGAGGCCGTCCAGCGCCCGGCGCTGGTGATCGCCCACAACAAGACGCTCGCGGCCCAGCTGTGCAACGAGTTCCGCACCTTCTTCCCCGACAACGCCGTCGAGTACTTCGTCTCCTACTACGACTACTACCAGCCCGAGGCCTACGTCCCGAGCCGGGACCTGTACATCGAGAAGGACTCGGCCATCAACCAGGAGGTCGACCGCCTGCGGCACGCCGCCACCGCTGCCGTGTTCGCCCGTCGCGACGTGATCGTCGTGGCCTCGGTGTCGTGCATCTACGGCCTCGGCTCGCCGGAGACCTACGAGATGAACATGCAGATCCTCAAGAGGGGCGCGACCATCGACCGCGACGCCCTGCTGCGCAAACTCGTGTCGATCCAGTACACCCGCAACGACTCGGTCCTCTCGCGGGGCACCTTCCGGGTCCGGGGCGACACCCTCGAGGTGTTCCCGGCGTACGCCGAGACGGCCTTCCGGGCCGCCCTGTTCGGCGACGAGGTCGAGCGCCTGCAGCACTTCGACCCCCTCACCGGGGAGCTGATCGCCGACGACCTCGAGCACGTCGCGATCTGGCCGGCCACCCACTACAACGTCAGGGAGGGGACGATCGAGGCGGCCGTCGAAGCGATCGGGGCAGAGCTCGAGCAGCGCACGGAGGAGCTGATCGGGGAAGGCAAGCAGCTCGAGGCCCACCGCCTGCGCCAGCGCACCCAGTACGACATGGAGATGCTGCGCGAGGTCGGCTTCTGCTCGGGGATCGAGAACTACTCGCGGATCCTCGATGGGCGCCGCCCCGGCGAGCGGCCCTACTGCCTGATCGACTACTTCCCCGACGACTTCGTCTGCTTCATCGACGAGTCCCATCAGACGGTGCCCCAGATCGGGGGCATGCACGAGGGGGACCGCTCGCGCAAGCAGACGCTCGTGGACTACGGCTTCCGGCTGCCCAGCGCACTCGACAACCGCCCCCAGACCTTCGAGGAGTTCCTCTCCATCACCCCGCAGCTGATGTTCGTGTCGGCCACCCCCGGGGAATACGAGCGGACGAGGTCCACGAACGTGGTCGAGCAGATCGTCAGGCCCACCGGGATCGTCGACCCGGTGGTCGAGGTGCGCGAGACCGCCAACCAGATCGACGACCTCATGAACGAGGTCCGCGCCCGCGTGGACCGCGACGAGCGGGTGCTGGTGACGACGCTCACGAAGAAGATGAGCGAGGACCTCTCCCAGTACCTGCTCGAGATGGGCTTCAGGACCCGCTACCTGCACTCGGAGATCGACACGCTCGAACGGATCCAGATCATCCGCGACCTGCGCCTCGGCGAGTACGACGTGCTCGTCGGCGTGAACCTCCTGCGCGAGGGCCTCGACCTGCCCGAGGTCTCGCTGGTGGCGATCCTCGACGCCGACAAGGAGGGCTTCCTGCGGGGCGAGACCTCGCTGATCCAGACGATCGGGCGCGCCGCCCGCAACGTCGGCGGCACGGTCCTGATGTACGCCGACAAGGAGACCAAGGCGATGGCTGCCGCGATCTCGGAGACCGACCGCCGCCGCGAGATCCAGCTGGCCTACAACGAGGAGCACGGGATCACGGCCGCCACGATCGTGAAGGGGATCTCCGACATCGCCGAGTTCCTGCAGGCCGAGTCCAAGGTTCCCCGCGGGCGCCGGCGCTCGCGCCGCAGCGGCACGGCCCGCTCGGCCGAGGAGCTGCCCCGCGACGAGCTCGAGAAGATGGCCGTGGAGCTGGAGGAGGAGATGCTGGTGGCGGCCGAGGAGCTGCGCTTCGAGTACGCGGCCCAGCTACGGGACGAGCTGCGCGAGCTGCGACGCGACATGCGGGACATCGATGTAAACTCGCAGCGCGCTCCAGCGGGGCGCGAGACCCCAGCGAACGAGATGGCCTAGGATTCCCCCGCCTTGGACCTCGACCGACAGGCAATCGAACGTAAGGATTTCCCGATCGGCCGCCGCGGCTATGACCCGGACGCCGTCGACGCCCACCTGAGGGCCCTCGCAGGCGAGTTCGAGGACATCCAGCGGGCGGCCGCCCACGGCTCCCCCGACCGCTCACTCGCCTCCTCGGCGGCCACCCAGGTGCAGACCATCCTCGAGGCGGCCGAGGCGACCGCCGCCGACATCGAGCACAACGCCCTCGAGGAGGCCCGCGCGGTCCGCGAAGAGGCCGACCGCGACGCCGACCAGAACCGCGAGGAATCGCTCGAGCGCGCCCGCGCCCACGTGGCCGCCGTCGAGCAGGCCGCCTCCGGGCTGCTGGAACGGGTCGGCTCGATGGAGGGCGAGGTGGGGGCCCTGGTCGAGAGCCTGCGCGCCGGCGCCCGCCGCCTGGCGAGCGACCTCGCCGCCGTCGAGACGGGGATGCACGAGCTCTACGACGCCGCCTCAGGCCACGGCGGCGCACCCGTCGCGAAGGCTCCGGCAGCCGCCGGCCCGCCGCCCGAGCCCATCCAGGAGCCGCCCCCGGCGAGCGTCCCGGCCGAGCCCGTGGCGCCGCCCGAGCCGGCTCCCAGCGCCGAGGCGGCCCAGGCGGACGCTCCCGAGCCGGCCCACGCCGAGCAGGAGGCCGTACCAGGGGACCTCGACGGTGCCCGCCTGGTGGCGCTGAACATGGCGCTCAACGGCGAGTCGCGCGCCGAGACGGAGCGCTACCTGGCAGAGAACTTCGAGCTTCCCGATCGCCTGAAGCTGATCGACGAGGTGTACGCCGCCGTCGAGGGCTGAGCGGTTCCCGCCGCTCCCGGTCCGCGCGAGGGCCGGGCGAACATCTGTTCGCATTTATAGAATCGTCGCAGCGATGGCAGCCGGCGACCACAAACCGACGGGCAACGAGATCCGCGTCTCGGGTGCCCGCGAGCACAACCTCAAGGACATCTCGCTCGCCCTGCCCCGCGACGCGCTCGTGGTGATCACGGGGCTGTCGGGGTCGGGCAAGTCGAGCCTGGCCTTCGACACCATCTACGCCGAGGGCCAGCGGCGCTATGTCGAGTCGCTGTCGGCATACGCCCGCCAGTTCCTGGGTCAGATGGACAAGCCCGACGTGGACTCCATCGAGGGACTCTCCCCGGCGATCTCGATCGACCAGAAGACCACCTCCCGAAACCCCCGCTCGACGGTCGGCACGGTGACCGAGATCTACGACTACCTGCGCCTGCTGTGGGCCCGCGTGGGCAAGCCCCACTGCCCCATCTGCGGGCGCCCGATCGTGGGCCAGTCGGCCGAGCAGATCGTCGACCAGGTGATGGAGCTGGGCGAGGGCACCCGCTTCATGGTCCTGGCCCCGGTCGTGCGCGGCCGCAAGGGCGAGTACGGGAAGCTGCTCGACGAGCTGCGGGCGGACGGCTTCGCGCGGGTCAAGATCGACGACCGCGTGCGCATGCTGGACGAGTCGATCGTGCTCGACAAGCGCTACAAGCACGACGTCTCGGTGGTGGTCGACCGGCTCGTGATGCGCCACGACCTGCGCAAGCGCCTGGCCGACTCGATCGAGACCGCGGTGCAGCGCGCCGAGGGCCTGGTGGAGATCGAGATCGTCGGCTCCGGGAAGGGCGGCGAGGGCGACGGGAAGGACGGCTCCCACGCCACCGGCGCCAAGGGCACCCGCGCCCCCTCCGGGCAGATCCTGCCGGGTGAGACCCCCGAGCCGGGCACCCTGTTCACCTACTCCGAGCGCTTCGCCTGCCCCGAGCACGGGCCCTCCCTGATCGAGCTCGAGCCGCGGGTGTTCTCCTTCAACTCCCCCCACGGGGCCTGCGACCACTGCACCGGCCTCGGCTCGATGATGGAGATCGACCCCGAGCTGGTGATCCCCGACCCGTCGCTGTCGATCGGCGAAGGGGCGATCGCGCCGTGGGCCTCCAGCGCCTCCAACTACTACGCCCAGATGACCGAGGCGATCGCCGAGGAGTACGGGGTGGACCTCGGCGTCGCGTGGGAGAAGCTGCCCGAGGACCAGCGCGACGTGTTCCTGTACGGGACCGGGGGCGAGCCGATCCAGGTCACCTACCGCAACCGCTTCGGCCGCCGGCGCTCCTACGCCGCCCGCTTCGAGGGCATCGTGCCGAACCTCCAGCGCCGCTACCGCGAGACGGACTCCGAGTGGTCGCGCGAGAAGATCGAGGAGTACATGTCGCTGCGGGCCTGCCCGGAGTGCGGCGGCGCGCGCCTGCGGCCCGAGTCGCGGGCGGTGCTGGTGGCCGGGACCCGCATCGAGGACTTCACGGCGCTGTCGGCCCGCCGCGCGCTGGAGTGGCTGGAGGAGGTCGAGCTGTCGGAGACCGACCGCCACGTGGCGCGGCTGATCCTGCGCGAGATCTCCGAACGGCTGCGCTTCCTGGACAACGTCGGGATCGGCTACCTGTCGATGGACCGGGCCGCCGCCACCCTGTCCGGAGGGGAGGCCCAGCGGATCCGCCTGGCGACCCAGATCGGCTCCTCGCTGGTGGGGGTGCTGTACATCCTCGACGAGCCCTCGATCGGGCTTCACCAGCGGGACAACTCGAAGCTGATCGCCACGCTCGAGCGGCTGCGGGACCTCGGCAACACGGTGATCGTGGTCGAGCACGACGAGCAGACGATGCGCGCCGCCGACCACCTCGTGGACCTCGGCCCGGGCGCCGGCGAGCACGGAGGCCGGATCGTGGCCCAGGGCACGGCCGCCGAGGTCCAGCTGGTGCCCGAGTCGCTCACCGGCCAGTACCTGTCGGGCGCCGCCACCATCGAGACGCCGACCAAGCGACGGACCCCGAGCGGCTACATCGAGATCCTCGGCGCCACTCAGCACAACCTCCGCGACATCGACGTCCACGTCCCGCTGGGGGTCCTGACCTGCGTCACCGGGGTCTCCGGATCGGGCAAGTCCACGCTCGTCAACGACGTCCTCTACAAGGCCGTGGCCAACCGCCTGCACCGTGCCCGGCGGCGCCCCGGCAGCCACCGCGCGATCCACGGCCTGGAGCAGCTGGACAAGATCATCGCCGTCGACCAGTCTCCGATCGGGCGCACGCCGCGCTCCAACCCGGCCACATACACGGGCCTGTTCGACGTGATCCGCGACCTCTTCTCCAAGACCCAGGAGGCGCGGGCGCGGGGCTACAAGCCGGGCCGCTTCAGCTTCAACGTCAAGGGCGGGCGCTGCGAGGTATGTCGCGGCGACGGGCAGATCAAGATCGAGATGCACTTCCTGCCCGACGTGTACGTGCCCTGCGAACAGTGCCACGGCAAACGCTACAACCGCGAGACGCTCGAGGTCCGCTTCAAGGGACGCAGCATCGCCGACGTGCTCGACATGCCGGTCGAGGAGGCGCTGCACTTCTTCGAGCACATCCCGAAGGTGCGCCGGCGCCTGGAGACGCTCGACGCCGTCGGCCTCGGCTACGTACGCCTCGGACAGCCCGCCACGACCCTCTCGGGCGGTGAGGCCCAGCGGGTGAAGCTGGCCACCGAGCTGTCGAAGATCGCCACCGGCAGGACCCTGTACATCCTCGACGAGCCCACCACGGGCCTGCACTTCGCCGACGTCCAGCGCCTGCTCGAGGTGCTCCAGCGGCTGGTGGACGCCGGCAACAGCGTGGTCGTGATCGAGCACAACCTCGACGTCATCAAGAGCGCCGACCGGATCATCGACATGGGACCGGAGGGGGGAGAGGAGGGCGGCATCGCGATCGCCACCGGCACCCCCGAGGAGGTGGCGCTCGAGCCCGCGTCGCACACCGGCCAGTTCCTGGTCCCGCTGCTCGCGCCCGCCTCCGCACGGCGTGGGCGTCCTCCGCGCAGGCGGCGCCCGAAGGTCGCCGCCTAGGCTGCCGTGGCGCAGACGCTCGCGGGCCGGCTGCGCCTGTGGGAGCAGAAGTGGCGCTGGTATGAGCGCGGCGCGCTGCCCTGGAACCGGGCCCGCCTGCACTGGGAGTTCATGCGCCGCGAAGCCTTCGTGCGCTGGCCCGTGCAGGGCAACGTGCTCGAGGCGCTGCGCGAGGGGCGCCTGGAGCTGGGGCCCGGCGTGCTGCTCGAGCCCGGCGTCTGGATCACCGCCCCGGGAAGTGCCCGCGTACGCATCGGCGCCGGGACCTTCCTCAACAAAGGCGTGATGGTCGCCTCCCAGGAGCTGGTCGAGATCGGCGAGCACTGCATGCTCGCCAACGGCTGCTTCGTGTCCGACGCCGACCACCGCTTCGACGACCCGCAGCGGCCGATCACCTGGCAGGGGTTCACCAGCAAGGGCCCGACCCGCGTCGGCGCGAACTGCTGGTTGGGGGCCAACGTCGTGGTCACCAGCGGGGTGACCATCGGCGAGCGCTGCGTGATCGGGGCCAACTCGGTCGTCACGCGCGATGTCCCCGCCTTCTCGATCGCGGCGGGCGCGCCGGCGAAGGTGCTGCGATCGATCGAATACGGGTAGCGTCCTCAGGCCCGATGGAGCTGTATGAGGCGATGCGCTGCGCCCCCACCAGCAGGCGCTTCAGCAACGAGCCGGTGTCAGGAGAGATGCTGGCGCGGGCACTCGACGCGGCCCGCTTCGCTCCCAGCGGCGGCAACCGCCAGGGCTGGCGCGTGATCGCGGTCCAGGACCCCGAGCTGCGGCGCAAGCTGGGCGAGATGTACCTGCCCCACTGGCGCGCCTACGTGCGCCGGCTGGGGATGGAGCAGGTGCTCGAGGATCCCGACGCCGACCCCGTCCTGCGCCGCCGCATCGAGGGGGCCGACCTGTACGCCCGCTCGCTGGGCGAAGTGCCCCTGCACCTGGTCGTGGGCGTGCGCCTGGACGACCTCGCCGTCACCGACGCCGAGCTGCCGCGACGCAGCATCGTCGGCGGTGCCTCGATCTACCCGTTCGTCCAGAACCTGCTGCTGGCCCTGCGCGCCGAGGGCCTGGGCGCGGCGATGACCACCCTGCTCGTGCCGGCCGAGGATGCCGTGCGCGAGCTGCTCGGGATCCCGCCGGAGGTGATCCTCGCCGCCCACATCGGCGTCGGCCACCGCAGCGACCCGTGGCCGCGCAAGCTCGCCCGCCGGCCGGTTTCGGAGTTCGCCTTCGGCGACCGCTGGGGCCAGGCGCTCCAGGGGTCCTAGGGCAGCGCCGGCGCCCTCAGGCGCGGTAGCGCAGCGCCAGCAGCTCCTGCAGCTCGCCGAGCTCGGCCGGGTCGATCGAGTAGGTGTGCTCGGGCGCCGGGTAGCGGCGCGTGCGAACGTCCTCGGCGAACGCGCCGACGCCTTCGTTCATCTCCTGCTGGAGGTTGGCGTAGCGCTTCACGAAACGCGGCCCGAGGCCGTCGCGGATGCCCAGCAGGTCGTGGAACACGAGCACCTGGCCGTCGGTGGCGGGGCCCGCCCCGATGCCGATCACCGGCACCTCGATCAGCCTCATCAGCTCGTCGGTGACGGCGCTCGGGATCGCCTCGAAGACGATCGCGAAGCAGCCCGCCTCCTGCAGCGCCAGCGCCTCGGCGGCGATCCTGGCGGCCGCCCGTGCGTTGCGCCCCTGGGCCCTCCAGCCGCCGAGCGCGGTGGAGGTCTGCGGGGTCAGGCCGACGTGGCCCATCACGGGGATGCCGGCGCCGACGATCGCGCGCGCCCGGCCGGCGGGTGCCTCGCCGCCGCCCTCGAGCTTGACGGCGTCGCAGCCGCCCTCCTTGACCATCCGCATCGCGGTCGCGATCGCCTGCTCGTCGGAGACCTCGTAGGAGCCGAACGGCAGGTCGCCGACCAGCAGCGGAGTGCTCAGGCCGCGGCTGACGGCGCGCGTGAGCACCAGCATGTCGGTCAGCTCGACGGGGGTCGTCGCGGTGTAGCCGAGCACCGTCGTGGCGGCCGAGTCCCCGACCAGCACCAGGTCCACGCCCGCGGCCTCGGCGGCGCGCGCGCTGGGGTAGTCGTAGGCCGTCACCATCACGATCGGTTCGCCGAGACGCTTCTTTTCGGCCAGTAGCGGCAGCGTCATCGGCAGCCGCACCGGGTCGGCGGGTGTTCTGATTGCGGGGTGGCTTGACATGGGGGACTCCTGTCCGGACGCTGGTTGACGCCGCCTTCAGAGAACGGCGGTCGCCACCTCGTCCTCGTGGATTGACCTGCGGGCCGTAGGCCCCAAGATCTCGTTGTCGATCAGGCGCACGTGGCCGACGCGCGCGGCGATCAGCAGCATGCCCTCCCCGTCGAGCTCGCTCAGAGTGCGCAGGCTGTCGGGGTCGACCAGCGCCACGTACTCGGTCTCGAGCCCATGGGCGGCGAGGACCTGGCGGGCACACTCGATGAGCGCCTCGGCGGAGGGCTCGCCGGCGTCCAGCAGCTCGCGCGCGGCCGTGAGCGCGCGGGGGATGCCGAGCGCCCGCTCGCGCTGCTCGGCGCTGAGGCGCCGGTTGCGGCTCGAGAGCGCCAGCCCGTCGGGCTCGCGCACCGTGGCCACGGCCGCGATCCGCACCGGCAGGTTGAGGTCGGCCACGAGCCGGCGGATCACGAGCAGCTGCTGGGCGTCCTTGCGCCCGAAGTAGGCGTCGTCGGGCAGCGCCATGCACAGCAGCTTCGTGACGACCGTGGCGACGCCCCGGAAGTGCGCCGCTCCGCGCCACTGGCCCTCCAGCGGCTCGCTCACACCGGCCACCTCGACCGTGGTCGCGAAGCCGTCGGGGTAGATCTCGGTCGCGGCGGGGGCGAACAGCATGTCCGCGCCGGCCCGGCTTGCCAGCAGCGCGTCGCGGTCCTCGTCGCGCGGGTAGCGGTCGAGGTCGGCGGGCTCGTCGAACTGGGACGGGTTCACGAACAGCGAGACCACGACCACGTCGCACTCCTCACGCGCCCGCTCGAGCAGCGCGAGGTGGCCGTCGTGGAGGGCCCCCATCGTGGGCACCAGCCCGATCGAGAGGCCGTCCCTGCGCGCCGGAGCCAGCGCGGCCCGCAGCTCGGAGACGGTTCGCAGCGACCTCATCGGGGAACGCTGCTGCTGCGGGGTTCGGGTGTGTCATCGGCTTCGTCCAGTTCCTGGGGGGATACCGGCGTGCTGGTCGGTCGGGGTCCTGCATGCGGTTTTCCGAGGTCCACCCCGGAGGAGCTCCGGTGGCCGCCTCGGGCGGGATGATACCCCCGTTTGTGGCTTTCGCAAGCGGGATCCGGCGCTGCCTGGGAGCGGTGCCCGCCGCGGGGCCGCAAGCTGCGCGAAACCCCTTTCGGGTCCTTCGGCTCCCTACCAGGCGTCGACGTTGGGGCGCTTCTTGCCCGGACGCTCCCACCAGCTCCGGGCGTGCTCGTCGAACAGCGTGGCGATCCAGCGCCGCGAGTCGGCCGGGTCGATCACGTCGTCGATCTCGCCGTAGGCGGCCATGTTCATGCCGCGGCCGTGCTCGTAGGCCGCGGCCACCATCTCGCTGAACACCCGCTCACGCTCGTCGGGGTCCTCGATCGCCTCCAGCTCGCGGCGCATCCCGAGCCGCACGGCACCCTCGAGGCCCATCGCCCCGAACTCCGAGGTCGGCCAGCCGACCGTGAACTGGGGCGCCTTGAAGCCCCCGGCCGCCATCGCCTGCGCTCCGAGCCCGTAGCCCTTGCGCAGCACGATCGTCCCGACCGGCACCGAGACGTTGGCCCCGGCCAGGAACATGCGGGCGAAGTGGCGCACCGTGGCGGTCCGCTCCGCCGCCGGACCGACCATGAAGCCAGGCGTGTCGCACAGCAGCAGCACGGGGATCTCGAAGGCGTCGCACAGCTGCAGGAAGCGGGCCGCCTTGTCGGCGCCGTCGGCGTCGATCGCGCCGCCGAGGTGGCGAGGCGTCGTTCGCCGATCACGCCGAGCGGGCGTCCCTCCACGCGCGCCAGCGCCGTCACCATCCCCGGCCCCGAAGCCGCCGCGCAGCTCGAGCACCGAGCCCTGATCGAACAGCTCCTCCACGACCGCGCGGATCTCGTAAGCGGCGCTTGCGCTGCTCGGGCACGAGCGTGCGCAGCCGCTCGGCGTCCGACAGCGGACCGGGCTCCGTCGGGCCGCAGAAGTAGGACAGGTAGCGCCGGGCCAGCGCCACGGCCTCGCTTTCGTCGCTCGCCCTGAGGTCGACCACGCCGTTCGCCGTACTGGACGTCGATCGGCCCGACCTCGGAGGGGTGGTGGACGCCGAGGCCGCCGCCCTCGATCATCGCCGGGCCGCCCATGCCGATGCTCGAGTCCTCGGTGGCGATCACCACGTCGCAGCAGCCGAGCAGGGCGGCGTTGCCGGCGAAGCAGTAGCCCCCCGCGATGCCCGACCAGCGGGACCAGGCCGCTGAGGCGAGGCGAACAGGCGAAGGCGCGGCAGTCCAGGCCGGCGACGATCGGCATGTCCATGTCGCCGGGGCGCCCGCCCCCGCCCTCCGCGAACAGCACCACCGGCAGGCGTCGCCGCTCGGACGAGCTCGAACAGGCGGTCCTTCTTGGCGTGGTTGCGCATCCCCTGCGTGCCGGCAAGCACCGTGTAGTCGTAGGACATCACCACGCAGTCGTGGCCGTCCACGTCTGCCGACGCCGCCGACGAGCCCGTCGGCGGGGGTGCGCGCGATCAGCTCCTCGCGGGTGCGCCTGCGCTCCTGGGCCGCGAACAGCAGCGGCCCGTACTCGACGAAGGTGCCCGCGTCGACGAGGTCGGCGAGGTTCTCCCGCGCGGTCCGGCGCCCGTGCTCGTGACGACGGGCGACGGCCTCCGTGCCGGGCGGCGTCGAGGCCGATCTCGTGCCGCTCGCGCACCGCGCGCAGGTCGGCCCGCTCGCCCTCCGGCTGCGGCTCCTCGGTGCTCTCGGCGGCGGGGCCGGCGACCGTCCTCGGCTCGAGCGTCGCCAGCAGCTGGCCCTCGCTGACGGCTTCACCGACGGCCACGGCCAGCTCGCGGACGATGCCGTCGATGTCCGCCACCACCTCGTGCTCCATCTTCATCGCCTCGAGCACCACCACCGGAGCCCCGGCTCGCACCTGGGTGTCGGTGCCGCAACGGCAGCGCCACCACGACCGCGTCGAACGGCGCCAGCACCGGGTGTCCTGCCGGAGTGCTCACCTGCAGATCATCCCCGACGGCGATCCCGGGCGTCCCCGAGGGCGGTCCCGCGGACCCCGTCCCCGGCTCCCGCGGAGCCGCCGGGCGACCCCCGCCGCGACGGACGGAGGGTTAGCATCCCGGCGATGGCTGTCCAGCCGCAACCCGCGGCCGCCCGGCGGGACTCGTTGAAGGAGCTCCTGATGCGGGCGCGCGCCTGCGAGCGCTGCCCCGAGCTGGCCGCCACGCGCAAGACGGTCGTGTTCGGCGCCGGCAACGCGGACGCCGAGCTGATGTTCGTCGGCGAGGCGCCGGGAGCCAGCGAGGACGAGCAGGGCATCCCGTTCGTCGGCCGCGCCGGCAAACTGCTCGACACGCTGCTGGAGGAGATCTCGCTCGAGCGCGCCGAGGTGTTCATCGCAACGTCCTCAAGTGCCGTCCGCCCGGCAACCGCGACCCCCAGCCCGCCGAGATCGAGAACTGCCAGGAGTACCTCTAGCGCCAGGTCGAGCTGATCGAGCCGACCGTGATCTGCACGCTCGGGAACTTCTCCACCAAGCTGCTGCGGGGCGACCCCACCGGCATCACGCGCCTGCACGGCCAGCCCGAGGTGATGATGCTCGGCGCACGGGCGGTGCGGCTGTATCCGATCTACCACCCGGCCGCGGCGCTGTACACGCCGCGGATGCTGCAGACGCTGCGCGAGGACTTCGCCCGCATCCCGGAGCTGCTGGTGCTGGGCCCTCCCGAGCAGCCGCCGCCGCAGGCGATCGCCGGGCGACCCGAGGACGCCGATGCAGGACCCGCCGTGCCCGCGCGCGAGCGCATCGTCCCGCCGGCGGGTGCGGAGTTGCAGCCGGACCCGGCCGCCGCGGGCCCCGAGGATCGAGACGCCGAGCAGCTGGGCCTGTTCTAGAGCCGCGAATCGGCGCAAATCGGCCCTCCAAGACCCCCGTCCAGGCCCCGTCTGGACGCAATTTAGGAGCTCTTCCAGCCTGCCAATCCCGGGCATTTGCAGGACTTTCCGGGGTCAGGACGAAACCACGTGTCCAGCAGGCCCTAAAGTCGAGTCCAGGGACTGCCGATGAAGGTCATGTCTCCATCCCTCCAGGAGTAAACGACCGGCCCGCGCCCCCCATTCTCCCGCGGGTCGGTCTTTAATGCCCATGTCGGAACGCCCCGGGCAGGCTCCTGTCGATGGCTGGCCATCTAGGCTCCTGATGTGCCGAGCCGCACGGTGCATAGCTCCGGTGCCCGCCAGACCGAAGCGCTCGGGGCGGAGCTCGCGCGCGGCCTGAGGCCGGGCGACGTGGTGCTGGTCCGCGGCGAGCTCGGCGCGGGCAAGACGACGCTCGTGCGCGGCGCCGCGCGCGCGCTGGGCGTGCGCCAGCCCGTCACCAGTCCCGACCTTCACGCATCGGCAACCGCTACACGGCCGACGGTGTGACGGTCTGCCACCTCGACCTGTACCGGCTCGGCTCGTTGCAGGCGGAGGACCCCGACCTGCTGGCCGACTACCTCGGCGAGGGCCGGATCGCGTTCGTGGAGTGGCCCGAGGACGGCGCCCGCGAGCTCGCCGGAGCACGTCTGGTGGTGAGGATCAGCCACCGCGGGGAGCGACGCTCGCGAGCTGGAGCTGGACGACCGCGGAGAGTCGGGCGAGCCCGGAGAGGCCGCGGCTTGATCGTGCTCGGGCTCGATACGGCCACCTCGGCCACGGCCGTGGGTGTGCGGCTGCAGGACGGGACCGTGCTCGAACGGCGCGACGATCCCTCGCCGGGAGCCCACCCGGGCACGCCACGCGGCTGCTGGCGATGGCCGCCGAGCTGCTCGCGGAGGCCGGCATCTCGCTGGGAGCAGATCGACCGGATCGCCGTCGGGCTGGGTCCGGGAACCTTCACGGGCCTGCGCGTGGGCGTGGCCACCGCCCGCGGGCTGGCCCACTCGCGGGGGATCGAGCTGGTCGGCGTCTCGAGCCTCAGGGCGCTGGCGCTCGCCGCGCTCGAGGGCCTCGACGGGCAGGCGGTCGGCCGCGGCGGCACCGAGGCCGCCGGGGACTCCGTCCGCTCGCTCGCCGAGGAGGCGCTCGCGGTCATCGATGCCCGCCGCGGAGAGGTGTTCGCCGCCGCCTACGTGCGTGGTCCGGGGGGCGTGCCCCGCGAGCTGACTGCGGCCGTCGCGCTGGCGCCCGAGGGCCTGGCCGAGCTGGCCGCCGCCGCGCGGGAGCGGGCAGCGGGGAGCTGTCCGCTCGTCGGGGACGGGCGGTGCGCTACCGGGAGCTGCTCACGGGCATGGGCGCTCGAGGTGCCCGAGGAGGGCTCGCCGCTGCACCAGGTCGCCGGCGGGGCGATCTGCGTCCTGGGTGCCCGCGCGGGTGCCGGCGATGGGGGTGCGCTGCCCGACTACGTGCGCCGCCCCGACGCGGAGCTAGCGCTTGGAGGGCGCCGAGGCGCCCTCCACCACACGCTGATGACCGAACCGAGCCTCTCAGAGCAGCCCAGCCCGCTCCCCCCGGGGATCGAGATCCGGCGCCTCAGCTACCCGGACCTGCCGCAGGTCATGGGGATCGAGCGACGGGTGTTCCCGACCCCGTGGTCGCTGGCGATGTTCGTGCTCGAGCTGTCCAAGCCCTCCGGCATCTGCCTGGCCGCCGTCGAAGGCGAGCAGCTGGTGGGGTACCTGATCTGCTCCCGCTACGACACCGTCTGGCACGTGATGAACGTGGCGGTCGACCGCGACCACCAGCGCAGGGGACTCGCATCGGCGCTGCTGGCCGACCTGTACGAGCGCGTCGGCGACGACAACGCCCGCTTCACGCTCGAGGTGCGGCCCTCGAACGTGGTCGCGATCCACCTGTACGAGCGCGAGGGCTTCCGCGCCGCGGGGCTGCGCCGCCGCTACTACCAGGACAACGGCGAGGACGCACTCGTCATGTGGCGCACGCCCGCGACGCTCGCGGGCTCGCTCGAGGACGTGCCCAACCCCTCCCCGCCGTGACCATCCTCGCGATCGAGACCAGCTGCGACGACACCTGTGCGGCGGTCCTCGAGCAGCGACGGCACGATCCGCTCGAACGTGATCTCCTCCCAGGAGCAGCACGCCCGCTTCGGCGGGGTCGTGCCCGAGATCGCCTCGCGCCACCACCTCGAGCTCGATCGACGCCGTCGTCGAGCGAGGCCCTGTCCCGGGCCGGCGGCGACCTCGATGAGGTCGACCTGGTGGCGGCCACCCGCGGGCCGGGCCTGATCGGCGCGCTGCTGGTGGGGCTGTCGAGCGCGAAGGCCATCGCGGCCGCGCGGGAGCTGCCGTTCGCCGCGGTCGACCACCTCCAGGGTCACGTGGCGGCGAACTTCCTGCGCGCCGGCGGCGCGCCCTTCGAGCCGCCGTTCGTCTGCCTGATCGCCAGCGGCGGCCACACCCTGCTGGCGCGGGTGGAGGGCCACGACGGCTTCGAGGTGCTCGGCAGCACGCTCGACGACGCCGCCGGCGAGGCCTTCGACAAGGGCGCCCGGATGCTCGGTCTCGGCTATCCCGGGGGTCCCGCGCTGGAGCGGCTGGCGGCCGGCGGGGACCCCGACGCGTTCGCCTTCCCCGGCTCCCCCTCCGAGCGCCGTCGTGGGCGCTGCCCGCGCGGGCGGCCTTCGCCGAGGGCCTCGACTTCTCCTTCGCGGGGGTGAAGACGGCGCTGCTGTACCGGCTGCGCGAGCTCTCCGAGCGAGAGCGCGAGCAGCGGGCGGCCGACCTCGCGGCCTCCTACCAGGCGGCGATCGTCGAGAGCCTGATCGGCCGCACCGAGCGGGCGCTCGGCGCAGACCGGGCAGCGATCGCCTGGCGGTCGGCGGTGGCGTGGCCGCCAACGGCGAGCTGCGCAGGCGTCTGCAGGAGCTCGACGTCGAAGTCCACGTCCCGCCGCGCGGCTGTGCACCGACAACGCGGCGATGATCGCCAGCGCGGCCCGCTTCGGCGAGCGTCTGGAGTACCCCACCTACCTCGACCTCGACGCCTACGCCAGCGGCGAGCGTCCGTAGGCGCCGCGCGATGGCGCTCGTGACGGTCTACTCCAAGCCCGACTGCCACCTCTGCGAGCAGGCGATGGCGGCCCTGCGGGCGCTGCAGGAGGAGCTCGGCTTTCGATCTCGCGGAGCGTCGACATACACCGGCAGGAGACGCCTCCACCGCGCCTATTTCGAGCGGATCCCGGTGATCGCACTCGACGGGGAGGAGCTGTGCGACTACTTCGTCGACGAGGCCCTGCTGCGCGAGCGTCTAGAGTCACGGCGATGAGCTACGGACGAGTCCATCAGCGGCGGCCGCTGAGCAGGCTGATCGCGATGGCAGCGCCCAGCGCCGAGCGACCGGCTCTCGCTCGGCGTCGCCGCCCGCCTGTCGCGCTACCTGCAGGTGCTGACCCAGGCCAGGAAGATGGGCAAGGAGACGATCTCCTCGCAGGAGCTCTCCGACTACACCCACGTCAACTCGACCCAGATCCGGCGCGACCTGTCGGGCTTCGGCAAGTTCGGCAAGCGCGGCGTCGGCTACAACGTCGAGGCGCTCGTCTCGCAGATCCGCAAGATCCTGCGGACCGCCGGCCAGCACAACATCGCGCTGATCGGCGCGGGCCACCTCGGCAAGGCGATCGCCTCCTCGGAAATCTTCGCCGACCACGGCTTCCGGGTCGTCGCGATCTTCGACAGCGACCCGGCCAAGGTCGGCACGCAGGTCGGCAACCAGAAGGTCCGCCACATCGACGAGCTCCGCCAGCTGGTCGAGGACGAGGACATCGTCGTCGGCGTCCTGGCGGTGCCGACCGCAGGCTGCCCAGGGACTCGCCGACGAGCTCGTGGAGGCGGGCGTGAAGATCATCTTCAACTACTCCGAGTCGCTGCTCGACGTCCCCCCCGAGGTGACCGTCCACACCTCCAGTCCCGCCGTCGATCTGCTCTACGCGCTGTACTTCTACCTGACCTGAGGACCGATCTTCCGGCGAGCGCCGACACCGCTCGCCCATCCTCGGACATACACCGCACACCGCTCCGATGACAGCATCGACCTCGACCGCGCGGCCGAGATCTTCGCCGCCGCCGCCGACCTGACGGTCGGGATCGAGGAGGAGTTCTCGATCCTCGACCCCGACACGCTCGAACTCGCGCCCCGCTTCGAGGAGCTGCGGGACGCCGCCGGCGCCGAGAGATCCTGCGCGAAGCCGTCGCCGGCGAGCTGATCTCCTCGGAGATCGAGATCATCTCGGGCGCCGGCAGCGACCTGCACGACGCGATCGCGCGCCAGCGCGAGCGCCGCCGGCGGCTGTTCGCGCTGGCCGAGCGCCCACGGCGCCGCGCTCGGCGCCACCGGTACCCACCCGTGGGCCGACTACCGCCACCAGCCGATCATCGACACCGAGCACTACCGGCGCGTCGAGGACGGCCTCAACTACGTCGCCTGGCGCAACAACACCTTCAGCCTGCACGTGCACGTCGGCGTCCGGGACATCGACCGGGCCGTGCGGGTCTGCGACCGGCTGCGGCCGGTGCTGCCGCTGCTGCTGGCGGTCTCGGCCAACTCGCCCTACCTCGACGGGCGGGACAGCGGCCTGCACTCGGCCCGCACCCAGACCTTCACCAAGAGCTTCCCCCGCTGCGGGATCCCCGACGCGTTCGGCGGCTGGGACGCCTACCGCGAGTACATCGAGTTCCTGGTGCGGACCAACTCGATCGTCGAGTTCACCCAGATCTGGTGGTCGGTCAGCGCCCGCACTTCAGCTTCGGCACCGTCGAGGTGCGCATCTGCGACGCGCAGGCCACCGCGTCGGAGTCCGAGGCCCTGGCGGCGCTGATGGTGGCGTGCATCGCCCAGGCCGTGCGCGACGAGGACGAGGGCCTGCCGCTGCAGGCCCCGGCGCCGCGGCTGATCGAGGAGAACATGTGGCGGGCGATCCGCTTCGGCATGGACGGCCGCCTGATCGACCTCGAGCGGGCCGAGGAGTTCCCGGCGCGTGCCGCGCTCGAGCGGCTGGCGGCGTGGACCGAGCCGGTGCGCTCGGAGCTCGGCATCGAGCTGTCGCTTCCCGGAGCGCAACGGCGCCCAGCGCCAGCACCGGATGATCGCCGCGGGAGCCAGCCGCGAGGAGGTCTTCGCGGCGTCCGTCCAGGAGACCAGGCAGAGCTACAAGGAGGTGGTGGAGGTTTGAGTACGCCCGAGGACTTCGCCGGGGCACCCGCGCCGGGAGACCCCAGCGAGGAGGAGCTGAGGGCCGCCTACGAGGCGGAACTGAGCCGCATCACGACGACCGACATGATCGCCCAGGCGACGATCTCGCTGCTGAACCTCGGTGCCCGCAAGCTGGCGCCGGCAGCGGAGGGGGCGCCGGAGGGCGGCGGCGGGCAGGACCTCGAGCAGGTCCGCGACGCGATCGACGCCACCCGCGCCCTGATGGACGTCCTCGAGCGGCGCATCCCGCAGGAGGTGCCGCCGCTGCGGGACGCCCTCTCGCGCCTGCAGATGGCCTACGCGCAGGAGATCCAGCGAGCTCCGGGCGCAGCGAGCTCGCCGGCGGCGAAGGAACCGCCGGGCGGGGCGCGCCGGCGGTCCCTCGAGCCCGGCGGGTCAGGGCGGTGCGGCCGGCGGCTCGAGCGGGGGCCCAGCGCCGGGCGGGCAGCCCCCGGAGGGCTCCGAGGAGCCCGCCCCGGGCCGGCCGAGTCGAGCGGGCGGCTGTGGGTGCCCGGCAACTAAGCCGCATGCAGGCTCGCTGAGCACCCCGCCGAGCGGCGTGCGGGGGGTCGGCACGATAGACTGCGCCCGCGTTGACCGGCCCCTGCCTGCAGCTGCAAGCAGTCCGGCCCTGACGAACGTGCGCGCGACATCCTCGCGCGGCAGCAAAACGACACCGCGGAGGATTTCCTTTGAGCAGCTTCCTGACGAACCATGGGGTCGTCGTCGCCCTTGTTTGCGCGGCCTGTGCGGTCGCCTACGGGGTCCTCACCACGCGGTCCCTGCTCGCGCTCTCGCCCGGCAACGAGCGGATGCAGGCGATCTCGGGGGCCGTCCAGCAGGGCGCCCGCGCCTACCTGAACCGCCAGTACACGACGATCGCGATCGTGGGCGTGGTGCTGTTCGTCGCGCTGATCTTCGTCCAGAACATCGCGGTGGCGTGCGGCTTCTTGATCGGCGGCGTGCTCTCGGGCTCAGCCGGCTACATCGGCATGAACGTCTCGGTGCGCTCCAACGCGCGTGTCGCCGAGGCCGCCCGCGGCGGCGTGTCCGCCGGCGCTGGCGGTCGCCTTCCGCGGCGGCGCGATCACCGGCATGCTCGTCGTCGGGCTGGCCCTGCTCGGCGTCGCCGGCTACTACGGGCTGCTCACGGCCGTCTTCAACGACAGCCAGAAGACCGCCGTCGACGCGCTCGTCGGGCTCGGCTTCGGCGGCTCGCTGATCTCCGTGTTCGCGAGGCTCGGGCGGCGGCATCTTCACCAAGGCCGCCGACGTCGGCGCGGACCTCGTGGGCAAGGTCGAGGCGGGCATCCCCGAGGATGACCCCCGCAACCCGGCCACGATCGCCGACAACGTCGGCGACAACGTCGGCGACTGCGCCGGCATGGCGGCCGACCTGTTCGAGACCTACGCCGTGACCGCGGTCGCGGTGATGCTGCTCGGCGTCCTGACCTTCCACGAGGCAACCCGCGTCGCGCTGTACCCGCTGGTGCTCGGGGGCGCGGCGATCATCGCCTCGATCATCGGCACCTTCGCCGTGCGCTCGAGGGCGGGCAACGTCGAGCGGGCGCTCTACCAGGGCCTGGTCGTCGTCCGGCGTGATCGCCGCGGCGGCGTTCGCGCCGATCACCTACTGGATGATGCGCAACCTCTCCTACAAGGCCGCCGGCGCGCCCGTGCAGACACCCGCGCTGGGAGGCACTTCTACCTCTGCGCGCTGATCGGGATCGCCGTCACGGCGCTGCCTGTTCGTGATCACCGACTACTACACCTCGACCCGCTTCTCGCCGGTCAAGAAGACCGCCAAAGCGTCGATCACCGGCCACGCGACGAACATCATCCAGGGCTTCGCCTCGGGCCTGCAGGCGACGGCGCTGCCGGCGATCGTGATCGTGCTCGGCATCCTCGGCGCGTGGAAGCTCGCGGGCGGCGGCGCTGGTCGGCATCTACGGCATCGGCGTCGCGGTCATGGGCCAGCTCTCGCTGACCGGCCTGATCGTCGCGCTCGACGCCTTCGGGCCGATCACCGACAACGCCGGCGGCATCGCCGAGATGGCCGACCTGCCCGAGGAGGTCCGCAACGTGACCGACCCGCTGGACGCGGTCGGGAACACGACCAAGGCCGTCACCAAGGGATACGCGATCGGCTCGGCGGTGCTCGCCGCGGTCGTGCTGTTCGACGGCTTCCGCCAGGAACTCGAAGCCGCAGGCTGGACACGCGACGTCCTTCGGGATCAACGAACCCGCCGGTCCTGATCGGGCTGCTGCTCGGCGGCCTGATGGTCTGCCTGTTCGCCTCGCTGTCGATGGAGGCCGTCGGCCGCGCCGGCGGCGCCGTCGTCGAGGAGGTGCGCCGCCAGTTCCGTGAGCACCCCGGGATCATGGAGGGCACCGAAGAGCCCGACTACGCGCACCTGCGTGGACATCGTCACCAAGACCGCCCAGCGGGAGATGATCCTGCCGTCGCTGCTGCCGATCGTGCTGACGCTGATCGTCGGCCTGATCGACATCCAGGCGCTCGGCGGCCTGCTGATCGGCGTGATCGTCGTCGGCTTCTTCTTCGCCGTGCTGATGACCGCCGGCGGTGGCGCGTGGGACAACGCCAAGAAGCTATCGAGGACGGCGCCTTCGGCGGCAAGGGCTCGGAGGCCCACGCCGCGGCGGTCACCGGGGACACGGTCGGCGACCCCTTCAAGGACACCGCCGGACCGGCGATCAACCCGATGATCAAGGTCGCGAACATCGTCGCGATCCTGATCATCCCGCTGATCACCTGAGGAGGTCCATAAGCTCCCGGGGGTGGATCCCCGGGGGGTACATAGGGCTACCTCGCTGGTGCTGTCGGCGGCGGTGGCCGCGATCGGGCTGGCCCTGATCGTGGAGGGAGTGACGGCCGCCCACGGGGTCAACGTCACGAAGCTGCTGCTCGGTGTCCTGTTCGTCGCCGCCGGCACGGCGCGCCTGGTCGTGCAGCTCGGCCGGGGCCGCGACGGCTAGGCATCCGCCGAGCCCACCTCGGGACCGCGTCACCATCGTCTAATCTCCGCCTATGGGCACCCTGCGGGCGCAATGTTCATCCTGATCGTGGGCGCCGGCCGTGTCGGGTCGGCGCGTCGCCAAGTCGGCGCTCGCCGACGGGCCATGAGGTCTCGGTGCTCGACAGGACCCGCTCTCCCACGAGCGGCTGGACGCGGGCCAGAGCAAGAGCTGGGAGGACGCCGAGGCCAGTTCACGGTCGGCACGGCGCTCGAGATCGACGCGCTGATCGAGGCGGGGATCGAGCGGGCCGACGTGTTCATCGCGTCCACCGGCGGGGACAACACGAACCTCGTCATCGCCCAGATCGCCCAGAGGCGGTTCAGCGTCGAGAAGGTGATCGTGCGGGTGATGGACCCGGCGCGCGCGGCCTGGTACGGCGAGCAGGGGCTGCACACGATCTGCCCGACCAAGCACGCGATCGAGATGTTCGAACGCGCGCCTCGAGACAGAGCTGGCGTAGCGCATGTACGCGATCATCGCCGGCGCCGGCAAGGTCGGGCGGAACCTCGCGCGGAGCTGATCGCCAAGGGCCACGAGGTCACCCTGATCGAGTCCTCGCGCGCCGCGCTACCTGGCCATCGAGGAGGAGTTCGAGCACGCGCGTCCAGTACGGCGACGCGACCGAGCTGTGGGTGCTGGAGCGGGCCGGCATCCAGCGCGCCGACCTCGTGATCGCGGTCACCGGCGATGACGAGGACAACATGCTCGTCTGCCAGGTCGCCAAGGAGAAGTACCTCTGCGACCGCATCATCGCCCGCGTCAACAACCCCCGCAACCACGACCACTTCAGGCTGCTGGGGATCCAGCCGGCCGTCTCGGCGACCGACCTGATCCTGCGCCTGATCGAGCACGAGGTGCCGCGCTACGGGCTCGTGCACCTGCTGGCGCTGGAAGAGGAGCGCCTGGAGATCATCGAGCTCGAGGTCAGCGACGACGCTGCCGCCGTCGGCCAGAAAGTCGTCGACATCTCGCTGCCCGAGGGCAGCCTGATCATCTCGGTGCTGCGCGGAGGCGCGGGCTTCGTGCCGAAGGCCGACACGATGATCGAAGTCCGGCGACGAGGTCCTGCTGGTGCTGGACCCGGGCCTGGAGGAGGCCGTCACCGCCTACTTCGTCGCCCGAAGGCCAGCCCGCGCGCGATGCTCCGAGCAGCCCGCGCCCGGTCGCAGGACTCGCAAGCCCCCGAGGCCGGGTCGGCGCGCATTGGCTATTCTTGGCCTCGAATCGCTGTCCGGGATAGTCCAATTGGCAGTGACGCCCGGTTCTGGTCCGGGAGATTGGGGTTCGAGTCCCTGTCCCGGAGTACACGTGCGCCCCGGAGATCCGGGGCGTTCGTGCGTTTCACGGGGCTTGATGGAAGCGTCGACGGGAACAGTGGCGAGCGAGTTGCCGACGCCCGTAGCCCTTTCGCCGGATCCGTAAGGGACAGGCGCAGGCGCCCGCGTAGTCGCTCCGGGATACTCAGCGGGCGATGTCCGACGAGCCCACGACCCCCGACCTGGTCGCGAGGACGCGCGCCTTTTTCGAGACGATGGACCGCGACCGGGAAGGCGCATGGCGAGATCCGCCGGATAACGGGCTATCCGAACGGCGAAGAGGTACGTGCCGCCGCCGAACGCCTCGCACAGGAACGGGGGTAGGCGGTGTCGGAGAACCTGGACCTTGTGCGCTCGATCTATGGCGATATGGGAACGCGGCGACCTCGCTCGGCCGATTGGGCTGACACCCCGAGATCGAGTACGTGCTCGCCGACGGACCCGAGCCGGTGCCTGGAGGGGTATGGCTGGGATGGCGGAGACTTTCCGGCCGCGCTTGGCACTCTGGGAGGAGTTTACTTCTGAACCGAGGAGTATCGCGAGCTCGACCACGGACGTGTCCTCGTGCTCGTCCACGTCACCGGCGGGCGCGGCAAGACGAGCGGCCTGGACCTCGGGAGGTGCGCACGGAGGGAGCGACCCTGCTTCGACATCCTCGGCGGTAAGGTCACGCGGCTGGTCCTCTACTACCAGGGCGACCGCGCGCTCGCCGACCTCGGCCTGGAGGAGTAGGCGGCCGATATTCAGCGGCGGCGAAGGCTGCTGACTCTATCCCGACCGTGGTGGGTGAGTCCTGCCGGGACCAGTGCCCCCGGGACCCGGCGTTGAGGCCCGTCACGTGGGCAGTCCAGGTATAAGGCCAGGCCACGGAATCAATTCACAAGGGAGGTCAGCATGGGCACCACCGATCAGGAGCTGGTCTTGACCCACTTCATCGTCTCCGATGACGTAGAGCGTTCCCGCCGCTTCTACACCGACGTGCTCGGCGGCACGGTGGCCCGCTCGGGAGAACCGACCAACGTTCGCGCTTGCCAACAGCTGGATCGTGATCAACCGCGGTGGAGGGCCGACCGACGACAAGCCCACGGTGACCCTGGAGACTCCACGCGACCCCGATCGGGTCAGCAGCTTCCTCAATATCCGGGTCAAGGACATCGAGACCGTGTACGCCGAATGGAGCGCCCGGGGCGCTCAATTCCTCACGCCGCCGAAGCACCACCGGTACGAGATCCGGTGCTACATCCGCGACCCGGACGGTTATCTGATCGAGTTGGGGCAGACCACCGACTCCGAGGGGGACTGGACGCCCCCTCAGTGGCTGTGACATACGGCCGCCGAGGAGCAGCCCGGACTCCCGGCGCGGCCACACGCTGAGAGGGCTGAACGTGGCCGTCCAGGAGATGAGGCAGGGCCTCGGCGCGCGGCGGCTACTCCGCCAGGCCCGCGCTTTTGAAGGCGTCGTGGTGATCTCCTCGATCGTGTCGGCTGTCCAAGCTGGGCGTTTGTCTGAAATGGCCCGGAGACCCGGCGGGGCCTGGGGTCAGTATTCGTAAGGGGACGGAGAGGGGGAGGGCGCGGGTGCCGGTTTGGATTCACCCATAGGACTCGCCGGGGTTTGTGCCGTGCTCGTGACGGCGTGCCATGTACCGCCGAAGGACGTCAGCCCTTCACCGTTCGCCTGTCCCTTCGCCGTGTCACCCGCAAACCGGTACAGGGGCATTCCCCGCAGCGTCACCTGCCACTTGCCACGCGAGCGGCGCAGCAACCCGAGATGACCCTGCACGCCGGGGCCGGCCTGGAGCGTCAGCTTGGAACTGGGCACGATCAGCGGCGGCCAATTCTGCAGGCACGTCGCGCTCTTGCAGAGCAGGTGGTGGGTGGTCTCCGGCGAGAGCGCGTACAGCGTGTGGCCGTGCGCTTCGACGACCACCGTCGTGCCGAGCTTCTGATTGGCCGCTCCTGACACCACGCGTGTAACGCTCGCGCCGGCCGCCACGGCCGTAACCAGCAGCAAGGCCGCTGCGGAGCCGAGGATCGCGACGCGATCAGGGCGACCCGTGCCCCGCCGCTCGCCGGTGGTGAGGACGTTGCGGAACATTGGCATCTGATCTCCTTGGGGTTGCTGTTCGGCCATTCCAACGTGAACGACCCCGCCGGGAGCGGAACCTTCCCGTAATGCGGGGAATATCCCCGTGGGTGGCCGACCGGCGGCCACGGCGGAAGGAATCGGGGGTCCCGGAGTCCTCTGTATCGAGAGGCGGCCACGATCAGGTCGCTCGCCATGTAAACGTCAGATCCGGAGTGTTAACGATGCGTTATCCAGCGAGGATGTCGGGACTTGCTCTCGCCGTCAGCCTGCTGCTCGCCGCCTGCGGCAGCAGCTCGAGCAGTACCACCGGCTCATCGACGGCGCAGCCGGCGGCGAGTACCTCTGCCGCCTCGGGTGACACAGTGAAGACGGCGTCGAGTTCTCAGGGGACGATCCTCGTTGATGCCAACGGGATGACCCTCTATCACCTCGGTGGTGAGCAGAGCGGCAAATTCATCTGCACCAGCTCGGCCTGCACGGCGATCTGGCATCCACTCACGGTCACCGCCGGAAGTACACCCAGCGGTGCAGTGGCATCGCTGAGCACGGTCAAGCGACCGGACGGCACCACCCAGGTCACCTACAACGGGACGCCCCTCTACACCTTCGCCCAGGACCACGCGGCCGGTGAAACGAACGGCCAGGGCATCAAAGACGTGGGCACCTGGACCGTGATCACGACCGGCTCGGCGAGCTCGGCCGCAGCCTCGTCCTCGCCCAGCTCGCGAAGGCGGGGGCACGCCGGCGGCCAGCGGCTCCTCCGAAAGCGGTGGATCCTCCGAAGGCGGCTACAAGTACTGACCCCCCGGGATGGCACGGCCGCGGTCGTGCGTGCCGGTCGGCCGGTGCGGGCCCGCGCCAGCCGACCGGCACCCCCGGCGCAGGAGTAGATTGACGCGGCAATGCCGCTCGAATCCGTGGTCGTCGCCTTCGGCGGCGAGAACACAGCCAGCGTGAGGTTCGCGGACGCCCGCGACCAGGCGGGCCCGCACGCCCGGTGGTCCCAGGACGTGGGGCTGGTCGAGCACTTCCACAGCGGGCGGGTGCTGCTGCGCGGCATGTTCGCGGGCCACTACCTGGACATCGACGAGCTCGACCACGTGTCGCAGTCCGGAGCCGCCAAGGGCGGTGTCGCGGGCGGTCTGATCGGGGTGCTCGGCGGCCCGGCGGGGATCGCCGTGGGCCTGCTGGCCGGTGGCCTGATCGGCTCCCAGACGGGCACACCCAGCGACAGCGAGCGCGAGCCGCAGGAGCTCGCGGACCGTCTGCGGGCCGCGATCCCGAGGGGGAGCTCGGCGATCGTGCTGATCGCGGAGGGCCCGGAGATCGACGAAATGCTGAAGGCGCTCGGCGGTGCCGAGCCGCAGACTCGCGAGCCGCTCAGCGAGGCGCAGGTGGCCGCGCTGGAGGCGTCCCTGGCCGACGGCACCGACGCCTAGGCCGCCGCCGTCTGGGACGTAGAAGCCACGTATTGCGTTTTCCGATGATCCGGGTATCGTCGTAGGCGCTCGGGGGAAGTCAGGCGCTCATCTGATGCGAGTGCTGTCCGGGGTCCTACCCCGATTTCCGGACGATTGGTCCCCTCGGCCTGGATGGCGCGGGCGCTTGGCATCCACCCCTCAGGAGCCGGGCGTCCCGCGCCGTCCGCCTGCCGCAGGCAGGCTCCGCTAGCCATTTCGACCCCGAGAGTCCGGCGGCTCGGGGCGAGGACCCGCCCCCCCGCGGCTCGGGAGGCGGCGCGGGCAGCGCGGCTGAGCGCCTATGCTCAGCGGCGCTGATGAAGGCGCTGCGAGGGAAGCTCAGCTACGCGAACGTGACCGCCACGCTCGCGCTCGTGTTCGCGATGAGCGGCGGCGCCCTGGCGGCCAAGCACTACATCCTCAACTCGACCAGCCAGGTCAACCCGAGGGTGCTGAAGTCGCTGGAAACGACCGACCGCAAGATCTTCGTGCAGCTCTCCCGCAGCGTCACGGTCGCCGGTGCCATCAACGCCGGCAGCGCCAGCAACGCCGCCCACGCGGAAAGCGCGAGCACGGCCGGCAACGCGCTCTCGCTCGGTGAAGTCCCGGCGGCGGACTTCACCCGCAGCGACTGCACCTCGCAGACCGGACAGGTGAAGGGTTTCGCGCTGATCCCGGCGAGCTCCGGCTACCCGGAACGGTTCACGGTCCTGGCCACGGCCTACAACTGCAGCGGAGCAGCCGTCGAAGCCCGCAGGATCGAAACGGGCGAGTACGAGGTCCACCTCCTCGGCAACCCCGAGCTCGTGGCGCTGGCCACGGCCGACGCCGGCAAATCGCTGCCGAATCCCGACGCCGTGTCGGTCAAGGGCGAGGGGCCGGGCGACTGGCGCGTAGCCGTGACCGACGTCACGACGACCAAGCCCGTCGACGACCCCTTCGAGCTGCTGGTCCCCTGACCTAGGCGGCCTGCACGGCCCAGTCGCGATACAGCTCGCTAGTAGCGGCCGCCGGCCGCGATCAGCTCCTCGTGGGTGCCCTGCTCGACGATGCGGCCGTGCTCCAGGACGACGATCCGTCCCGCCCGGCGGATGGTGGAGAGGCGGTGGGCGATCACGATCGAGGTGCGTCCCGCGAGCAGGCGGCGCAGGCCCTCTCGATCCGCGTCTCGGTGTGCAGGTCGACGTTGGAGGTCGCCTCGTCGAGCATCAGGATCCGCGGGTCGGCGATCAGCGCGCGGGCGAACGCGATCAGCTGGCGCTGCCCGGCCGAGAGCTGGGCGCCGCGCTCGCCGACCTCGGTGTCATAGCCGCTCGGGCAGCTCGGCGATGAACTCGTCGGCTCCGACCGCCCGGGCGGCCGCCGCGACCTCCTCGTCGCTGGCGTCGGGCGCGCCGAAGGCGATGTTCTCGCCGACCGTGCCGGAGAACAGGAACGCCTCCTGGGGAACGATCCCCATCTGCGAGCGCAACGAGTCGCTGGTGACCTGCGCGCAGGTCGTGCGCCGTCGACCAGCACCCGCCCCTCGGTGGGGTCGTAGAAGCGGGCGACGAGCTTGGCCATCGTCGACTTGCCGGCCCCGGTGGCGCCCACCAGCGCGACCGTCTGACCGGCCGGAATCTGCAGCTCGACGTGCTCGAGCGCGAGCGCCGCTTCGGCGCCGGGCGCCTCGTCGCCGCGGGCGTCGCTCGGCCGTGGCGCCGGCCCGCCGTTGGCAGCGGAGCGCCGGCGTCGCCGCCTGTCGCCGGCGACGGACCGCGCGCGGCTGGTAGCGAAGGACACGTCCTCGAAGCTGATCTCGCCACGGATCCGCGCCCAGCTCCATCGCCCCCGGGCGCGTCGCTGCAGGTCGGGCTCGACGTCGAGCAGCTGGAAGATCTTCTCCAGGGCGGCCATCCCCGACTGGTAGGTGGTGTAGAGCTGGGAGAGCTGCTGGATCGGTTCGAACAGGAACGACAGCGTGGCGACGAAGGCCACGATCGTGCCGACCGTGATGTGGCCGTCGATCGCCTGGTAGCCGCCGTAGAGGACGATCACCGCGAGCGCCACCCCGGAGAGCATTTCGACCGCCGGGAAGTAGGTCGGCGTTGAGGCGGACGGTGATCATGTTGGCCTCGCGGTTGTCCTCGTTGAGCTCGGCGAAGCGCGCCTCGTGGGCGGGCTCCTGGCCGAAGCTGCGGACCACGCGGATGCCCGACAGCGTCTCCTGCAGGTAGCCGGTGATCGACGCCGATCGTCTCCCGCGTGCGCCGGAAGGCGCCGGTCGAGACGAGCCGGAACCAGATGCTGGCGCCGGCCACGAACGGCACCACGCAGAACGTCAGCAGCGCCAGCTTCGGGTCGAGGTAGAGCAGCACCGCGATCGCCCCGATCAGCGTCAGGCCGGCCTGGAAGAGCGTCACGACCGAGTCCGTCACGAGGCTTTCCAGCGCCTCCACGTCGTTGGTCATCCGCGAGATCAGCACGCCCGCCGGGCGGCTCTCGTAGAAGCCGATCGGCTGGCTCTGCAGGTGGGTGAAGATGCGGATTCGCAGGTCCGCCAGCGCGCGCTGGCCGACCCAGCCGACGAGGTAGGTCTGCGCGTAGGTCGTCAGCCCACACGAGCATCGCCGAGCAGCAGGAAGGCCGCCGACCACGAACAGCGAGCGCTTCCGGGTCGTGCTGGGTGATGCCCTTGTCGATCGCGAGCCTGCCAGCAGCGGCGGGGCCAGCGCGGCGCACGTCCCCAGCACCAGCGCGAACAGCATCGCCGCCACGCGCGTGCGGTAGGGCGCCAGCAGCGCCAGCAGCCCGCGCAGGTTGCGTCCGCGGTTGCCACGCGATGGCGCGCTCGCCGTCCCACTGGCCGGGCCGCGCCCGGCGAGGAGTCCGGCCCGCGTGGGCCGACGTTGCCTCCGCCCCGGCCCGTGCCCATGGCGCTCATCCTTCGCCTCCGGACGGGCTGCCCGCGAGCACCCCGAGGCCGGCGGACTCGACCGTGCCCGCGGTCGCCGGCCGGGAGTCGGCGGCCACGATCTCGCGGTACAGCGGGGAGCTCTGCAGCAGTTCGGCGTGCGCCCCCTGGGCGACCAGGTCGGCCGTGGTCGAGCACCACGATCTCGTCGGCCAGCGCGATCGTCGAGAGGCGGTGGGCGATCACGAACGTCGTGCGACCCGCCATCGCCTCGGCGAGCGCCACCTTGATGCTCTGCTCGGTGGAGGCGTCCACCGAGGAGGTGGCGTCGTCCAGGATCAGCACCCGCGGGTCCGCCAGCAGCGCCCGCGCGATCGCCAGCCGCTGGCGCTGCCCGCCCGGAGAGCGTCAGCCCGCGCTCGCCGACCTGGGTGTCATAGCCCTGCGGCAGGCTGCGTGATGAACTCGTGCGCCTGGGCGCGCCGGGCGGCCTGTTCGATCTGCTCGCGCGCTCGCCCCGGGTCGGGCGTAGGCGATGTTCTCCGCGACGCTGGCGGAGAACAGGAAGGGGTCGTCGCTGACGACCGCGACCGCCTGGCGCACGCGTGCGCATCGTCGACCTCGCGGACGTCGACGCCGTCGAGCAGCACCTGGCCCTCGGTGGGGTCGTAGAGCCTCGAGATCAGCGACACGAGGCTCGTCTTGCCCGAGCCGGTCGGCGCCCACGATCGCGACCGTGCTGCCGGCGGGAACGTCGAGGTCGATGTCGTCGCAGCACGACCCGCGCCGGGGAGACGGAGGCGTGTCGGCGGAACGTCTTGCCAGCTCGTCGTGGGCCGGCTCGTAGCGCAGCGTCACGCCGCGCAGCTGCACGTGGCCGCTGCCCGGGGGCAGCTCGGCGGCGCCGGGCGCGTCGCGCATCCGCGGCTCGCGGTCGAGCAGCTGGAAGATGCGGGCGCCCGAGGCGGTGGCGCGCTGGGCCAGGTTGAGCGTCACGCCGAGCGAGCGCATCGGCGTGATCAGCATGTTCAGGTAGAGGTAGAAGGCGCGTGAACTGCCCCAGCGTGAGGTTGGCGTGGATCACGGCTTGGCCGCCGATCAGCAGCACCGCGGCCAGCCCCAGCTGGGGCAGGAAGCCGATCACGGGGTTGTAGCGTGGCTTCCAGGCGCGTCGCCACCATCGCCTGGTCGAACACCCGCCCGACGGTGCTCCGAAAGCGCGTCAGCTGGCGGTCCTCGCGGGCGAAGGACTTGACGACCCGCACGCCGGAGATGTTCTCCTCGGCGTCGGCCGTCAGTTCGCCGATCCGCTGCTGGGTCTCCTGGATCGCCGGGTCGGGCGCAGCCGCCGTAGCGGTAGGAGATCAGCACCACGAACGGCACCGGGATCAGCGCGATCAGCCCGAGCGCCGGGTTGATCACGATCATCACCACGCCCGCGAGGACGATCGTCAGCACCGACTGCAGGATGAACACGAGGCCGTAGCCGAGGAAGAAGCGCACCGCCTGCAGGTCGACGGTCGCGCGCGACATCAGCTGGCCCGTCTGCTGGTGGTCGAAGAAGCCGAGCTCCAGGCGCTGCAGCTGGCCGTACATCAGCCTCGCGCAGGTCGTACTCGACGCCCAGCGACACGCGCCCGGCGATCATCCGCCGCCACTAGGTGAGCCCCCAGCGGACGAGCACGGCGGCGAGGATCGCGAGCGCGAGCGTCAGCAGCGTGTGGCGCTCGTGGGCTCGCAGCGCGCGCTCGTGGTGGTGCGGCGTGGCCGGCGCCCTGCTTGATCGCTTCCACGGCCCGGCCCGGTCAGGGCGGGCAGCAGCGACGGTCATGACCATCGCGACGCTCGCCAGCACCCAGGAGACGGTCAGGCCCGCGCTCGTAGGGGCGCAGGAAGCCGAGCAGTCGGTGGAAGGTACGAGGGTCATAGTTGTTCAGTCAACGATTATCGCACGGCCGGCAAGCCGCTGCGGGCCGCCGCTACGCGGCCCGGCGCCTATCGTGGCCGGGTGAGTGACGAGGGCCGATCGCCGCGACGCCGCCGAGCGCCGCCGCGTGGGGCTGTGCGACACCTGCGCGCACCGCCGCGTGGTGCGCAACACGCGCGGCTCGGTGTTCTCGCTCTGCGAGCGCTCGCGAGAGCGACCCCGCCTACCCGCGCTATCCGCGCGCTGCCGGTGCTCGCCTGCCCGGGCTATGAGCGCTCACGGCTAGGCCCTGATGCGGCGCTAGCCGGCGCGCCGGCGCTCGTCACGCGGCTCGCCCTCGGCGCCGCGGCTGGGCGCCTGTGAGGCGACGAAGTCGCTTGCTGCGCACCAGCACGAACGCGCAGCCACCGAGCCGATCAGCGCGATCGCCGCCGGCGATGACGAGGATCGTCGTGAAGGCGTCCGGTGAAACCGACCCGGTAGGCGTGCTCGAGGGCGGTGCGCGCGCCGGCGGCGAGGAGGCTGCGCGAGGCCTGCCTGACTTCGCCGGACTGCGAGCGCGCTGTCGAGCTGGCCGTGGGCGGCCGCCGACGTCTGCGCACCGCCGGGCGCGCTGAGCGGCCAGCGCGGCGGTCGTCGTGCTCGGTGACCTCGTGCTGGAAGACCGCGCCGAGGCCGGCGATGCCGGTCGCGATCCCGACCTGGCGGAAGGTGCGTTGATGCCCGAGGCCATCCCGCTGCGCGAGTGCGTGCACGACGCCGATCGCCGTCGAGGCGAGCGGCGGGTTGATCATGCCCGATGCCGACGCCGGCGAGCAGGAAGCCGGGGATCAGCGACGGTCCATCCCGAGGTCGGCGTCGATCGCCGTCATCGCGAGCAGGCCGACGCCGACGAGCAGCAGGCCGCGGCCGAGCAGCAGGCGCACCGGCATCCGCACGCTGAGGCGACCGGCGATCGGGGCCACGATGAACGACAGCAGCGTGATCGGCAGGAAGCGCAGGCCGGCCTGCAGCGGGCGAGTAGCCGAGCACGTCCTGGATGTAGAGCGTCAGGTACAGGAACATCGCGAAGATCGAGGCGGAGAGCGCAGAACGCGACGATGCTCGCGCCGGTGAAGGCCGGGCGGCGGAACAGCGAGAGGTCGAGCATCGGGCGCCGCTGGCGGCAGCTCGGCGACCAGGAACAGGACCAGCAGCACGACGGCGCCGAGCAAGCATCGAGACGATCTCGGTCGAGCCCCAGCCCTTTTCGTTGCCCTGGACCAGCGCGAACACGAGCAGGAACAGCGCCGCCGGAGAAGGTGACGAGCCCGACCCAGTCGACGCCCGTGGCGTTCGGGTCGCGCGACTCGACGCACCTTGCGTGAGCGTCACGAACACCGCCGCGATGCCGATCGGGACGTTGACGAAGAAGATCCACTCCCAGCCGATCGCCCGAGGTGATGACCCCGCCGACGCACCGGGCCGATCG
Source organism: uncultured Solirubrobacteraceae bacterium (assembly GCA_963758055.1). Lineage (GTDB taxonomy): Bacteria > Actinomycetota > Thermoleophilia > Solirubrobacterales > Solirubrobacteraceae > Palsa-744. The sequence continues at coordinate 29,276 of CAVWTU010000002.1, read as the reverse complement.
CGACGGCCGCGCCGTTGACGGCCGCCGAAGACCCCGAACGCCGTGCCGCGCTCGCGTGCCGTGGAAGGCCTGGGCGATCAGCGCCAGCGAGGTGGCGAACATCATCGCCCCGCCGATGCCCTGCACGGCGCGCGCGAGGTTGAGCATCAGCGGGCGTGGTCGAGAGCCCGCAGACGCGCCGAGGAGGAGGTGAAGACGACCAGCCCGATGGCGAAGACGCGCCGGCGCCCGAACAGGTCGGCGAGCGAGCCGGCGGTCAGCAGGAAGGCCGCGAGCGTCAGCGAGTAGGCGTCGACGACCCACTGCAGGTCCGAGAAGGAGGAGTGCAGCGAGCGCTGGATGTCGGGCAGCGCGACGTTGACGACCGTGATGTCCAGCAGCAGCATGAAGATCGCCGAACGAGACGGCGATCAGGGTCCACCACTTGCGCTCCACCGGCTTGCCTCCTCTTCCGCCGCGACGTTCGGGCGATCGCTGCTGACGGCCATCAGCACGGTATAGCGGCCTCCCGTGCAGAAGCCGATGCGGCCGACTCGGCCGTTGGCCGTGAGACGCCGCGCAGGCGGCTCGACAGCGGCTCGCTCGTCATCGCGGCTCAAGCGCCTTCTGCTTGGCGGTGGGCGCGGGCCGCGGCCCGCTCGGGATCCTGCTCGCGCAGCTTGCGCCGCACGCGCTTGCGGGTCTCGCTCAGCTCGCTCTTCGAGCTTGCCGAGCTCGCTCGGCGCGGCGGCGGACGAGCTCGAGCTGGCGGTCGATGTGGCCGAGCGCCTCGTCCAGCAGCTCGCGGCGGCGCTCGGGGTCGACGTCCTCGCGGCGCAGCTGGGCGCGCACGGCCGCTCGCGCCTCCTCGGCGGCCAGCAGCGTCCTCAGCTCCTCCAGCGACACGCCGAGCAGCTCCTTCAGGCGCATCACCTCGCGCAGGCGCTCGACCTCGCTCGGCGGTGTAGAGTGCGGTGGCCGCCGGACGGCCCGCGGGCGGCTCGCGGCAGCAGTCCGATCTCCTCGTAGTAGCGAATCGTCCGCGGCGTGGTGCCGACGAGCCTGGCGACGTCGCCGATGCGCAGCTGCTCGCCGGCGGCCGGCGTCGGCGGGGCGGCCGTCCTGCAGGCGGGCGGCGTGGGCGCTCATGCTCCGGCCCGCTGGGAGCTCTCGGCCGAGCGCGGCGGCGGCCTCGGAGTCGCGCCTGTCGGCTCGGCGGCGTCGTGGGCGGGGCGCAGCAGGCACACGAGCGCTGCCCAGCAGCGAGACGGCGGACAGCGCCCACAGGGCGACGTGCATGTTGGAGATGAAGGGCGCGAGCTTCTGCGGCGGAGAGGCCCTTGGCGAGTCCGGAGAAGACCGCGAACAGCGTCGCTTTTGGGAATCGAGGAGGTGACGATCGCGAGCACGAAGGCGATCGAGAGCACCGCGCCGGTGTTCTGCAGCAGCGTCCGCGCGCCGGCGGCGATGCCGCGGCGCTTGGCCGGGACGGCGCCCATCATGGCGGCCGTGTTGGGGCTGTTGAACATCCCCGAGCCGATCCCCACGAGCGCCAGCCACAGCGCGCTCTGCCAGTAGGGGCTGTGCACCTGCAGGGTCGTCATCCCCGCCAGCCCGGCTGCCGTCACGAGCATCCCGATCGCGGCCAGCGCCCGGGAGCCGTGGCGGTCGGCGTAGATGCCCGCGAGCGGGGAGGCGACCAGCATCCCGAGCGCCAGCGGCATCAGCTTGATGCCGGCGTCGATCGGGGAGTCGCCCTGGGCGCCCTGGAAGTAGAAGACGAACAGGAACATCAGCGCGAAGCGGGCCAGGCCGTTGATGAAGGCGGCCGCGCTGGCGGCGGCGAACAGGCGGTTGCGGAAGATGCGTCAGGTCGAGCATCGGTGCCCGCGAGCGGCGCTCGATCAAGACCCACAGCGGCAGCAGCACGGCCGCGGCGGCCAGGCCGACGATCACGACCGGGTTGTTCCAGCCGCTGAGCCCGCCCTTCGAGACGCCCAGCACGAGCCCGGTCAAGCCGACGACGAACGTGCAGGTGCCGAGCACGTCGAAGCCGCGGACCTCGTCGGGCTTGGCGAGCTCGCGCAGGATCAGCGCGCCCCAGGCCGCGCCCGCGAGGGCGAGCGGGACGTTGAACCAGAACACCCAGTGCCAGGAGATCGCCACCAGCGCGCCGCCGAGCACGGGGCCGAGCACCAGCCCGATGGCCGCGACCATCGTGTTGGCGCCCATCGCCAGCCCGAGCTGCTCCTTGGGGAACGCGTCGGTGACCAGCGCGGCGGCGTTGGCGAACAGGAACGCCGAGCCGATGCCCTGCAGCACCCGCCACAGGATCAGCTCGGTGCCGTCGGCGGCGAAGCCGGCGCCGAGCGAGGCGAAGGCGAACAGCACGAAGCCGGCGACGTAGGCCCGCTTGCGCCCGAACAGGTCGCTCAGCCGGCCGGCCATCAGCACCAGCACGGTTGCCGCGATCAGGTAGGCGAGGATCACCCACACCAGCGCCAGCAGGCTCGTGTGCAGCGAGCGCTCGAGGTCCGGCAGCGCGATGATCAGCGTGCCCGAGTTGGTGGCCGCGAGCAGCATCCCGAGGCTCGTGCACGACAGCGCCCACCAGCTGTAGTGCTCGTCGCCGCCGGTCCGTCCGGGCCGGGGCAGCCTGCGGGAGCGGATCCGCGGTCTCGTTCGCGTTACCGTCGCCAAAACGTCGCCTCTCGTTAGCAGGAACTTGACGTGAACGTAAAGATCACGATAGCACCGAGGCCCGTGGGGTCGGCTCGGGGCAGGCGGAGTGCTAGTACCTGTTGCCGGACATGGACACGGCCGAGCGACAGGTCTCCAAGAGCGAGCAGGAGTGGCGCGAGCAGCTCACGCCGGCGCAGTACGAGGTCCTGCGCAAGGCCGGCACCGAGCCGCCGTTCACCGGCGAGTACGTCTACAACAAGCAGACCGGCGAGTACCGCTGCGCCGGCTGCGGGGCCGCCCTGTTCGGCTCCGACACGAAGTTCGAATCGGGCACCGGCTGGCCGAGCTTCACCGAGCCGGCCGTCGCGGAGGCGGTCGAGCTGCGCCCCGACAACAGCCTCTTCATGCGCCGCACCGAGGTCCTCTGCCGCCGCTGCGGCGGGCCACCTCGGCCACGTCTTCGACGACGGCCCGGCACCCACGGGGCAGCGCTACTGCATCAACTCGCTGGCGCTGTCCTTCGAGCCCGACCAGCCGCAATGATCATGCAAGAACAGTCGCGGCGGCTGTCCCAGCCGCTGCGCTGGGGGCGGCGCGAGAAGACGATCGTCGGGACTCCTGGCCGTGTGCGTGGTCCTGCGGCCTGGTGGCCCTGGGGCGTTCTCGTCCGCGAGCGGGTCGCCCGGCGCGCAAGGACTGCGTCTCGCTGACGTTCGCCAGCACCCTCGGCGGCGGCCGGTTGCACGCCTGCGGCGCCGAAGGCAGGAGCATCTGCGCCTCCCCGGCCAGCTTATCGCGCCTACGGGGCGGATCTGCGCACCGCCTGTGCCCGCGCGGGCTTCGCCGACGCCCCGCAGACTAAGCGCGCCTAGACATATGTCGAAACCCCGGCCGGAAGTGTTGGCCAGGGTGGCCCTACCGGGGGCTTGTGCGTCCCGGCTTTCATATGCGACTGCCGGCGCTCCGGCCTGCGTTCGGCGGGCGCCTGCGTGCTGGGAATTTCGAGACAAACGGAGGCACATGACCTGGCTGGCATACCCATGCTGGCTTAATCGCAGGGGACAACGCGTGGCAGATGACCGCGGCGACGTTCGTCGGGCTGATGAGCCTGCCGGGCCTGGCGGTCCTGTACGGCGGCGTGATGCAGAAGCGCTGGTCGGTCAACAGCATGATGCTCACGTTCGTGGCGTTCTGCGTGACCCTGATCGTGTGGGTTCTGTGGGCGTTCAAGATGGGCTTCGGCCATCCGATCGCGCACAGCGGCGGCGGGCATCTTCGGGACCAAAGGGTTCCTGGGCACGGCCCTCGGAGAACCGGGCAGCGTCCTCAGCCACGTGGGCGAGGAGGGCCAGGCGATCATCCCGTCGATCACGACCGGGCCGCCGTTCCACTTCCCGGAGTCCTCGCTCGTGTACTTCCAGTTCGTGTTCGCCGCGATCACGCCGATCCTGGCGCTCGGCTCGGTGCTGGGCCGCGTGAACTTCAAGGCGTGGATCCCGTACGTGGCGCTGTGGATCACGTTCGTGTACGCGGTCAACGCGTTCCTGATCTGGGGCGGCGGCTACTTCGCGGCCCACGGCGCGCTGGACTACTCCGGTGGTTACGTGATCCACCTGTCGGCCGGCGTCTCAGGGTTCGTGTTCGCGGCGGTGATCGGACCACGACTGCAACGAGATCGAGAGATCGACGCCCCGAACAACCTGCTGATGGTCGCGGTCGGCGCCGGCCTGCTGTGGCTCGGCTGGAACGGCTTCAACGGCGGAGACTCCTACTACGCCGGCGCGGACGCCTCGGCGGCGGTGCTCAACACGAACCTCTGCACGGCCGTGGCGATGATGGTCTGGATCGCGTGGGACTACATCTTCCGCGACAAGCCGTCGATGATCGGCGCCGTCAACGGCATGATCGCGGGCCTGGTGGGTATCACCCCGGCGGCCGGGTTCGTCAACGGCTGGGGGGCGATCATCATCGGTGTCGTCGCCTCCACGATCGTGTGGATGCGCGATCCGCTTCCTGAGCCGAGCGCCGATGTTCCGGAACGTGGACGACACGCTGGGGGTGATCTATACCCATGGCATCGCCGGACTCTGGGCGGCCTGTTGGTGGGGCTGCTGGCCGACCCGGCGATCGTCGAGTACATCGGCGTCGAAAGGCGGCGCGCGAACCTGCCGGGCATAGCGAGGGCCTGCTGATCGGCGGCGGCTGGACGCTGCTGCGCTGGCAGGCTGAGGCGGCGCTGTGGGTGATCGCGTACACCGCGGTGATGACGTTCATCATCCTGAAGCTGATCGGCATCTTCGTGCCGCTGCGGCTCTCCGACGAGGAGCTGGAGATCGGCGATCACGCGATCCACGGCAACGAGGTCTACCCCTCGGACGTGCCGACGCTCGGGGGCCCTCACGCTCCGACATGGGAGCCCGGCGGCGGTCCGCTGCCCGCCGGAGCTGGAGCCTAGGCGCCAACCAAATCCTTCCGGACCGGAGCGTCTTCCCCACGGACGCTCCGGTGACGGAAGCACGAGTGCTGCGGCCCCGCGTTCAACGCGGGGTCGCAGCCGTTAAAGCGACGTATGCGACCGGAGGTGACGGGCCGCCAGGCCGATGACGAGCTCGCCGGGCCCCGATCGCGGAGTGGCAGGCCTCGCTCGCTCGGGCCTCCCTTCGGGCCCTCCCGGCGCTGCTAGCCTTGTCCGCTCCTGTGTAGGAGGCCTGACAGGGGTGCGAAAGTTGTAGGCGACAGGCGTCCGGCGGATACGCCGGAGGGAGAGGGAGCGGGTGAGACGGATTGGTGGCCTTCGGGTCGGCAGGGTGGGGTTGGCCCGAGGACGCACGGGCGGGCGGGCTACCGCGCTGAGCCTCGCACTTGTGGGCGTACTCGCGGGTGTCACCTGTGCTGTGCTGCCCGCCGTGGCGGGCGCGGCCGAACTCTCCTACGTGGCGATGGGTGACTCCTATACCTCCGCCCCCGGGGTCGTGCCGTACGTCCCGACGGCACCGCCGGAATGCGCCCGGTCCGAAGAACTACCCGCACGTCGTGGCGGCCGCACTGAAACTGTCGCTCACGGATGTGAGCTGCAGTGGGGCCTACACCGGGAACTTCACGACTGCCCAGTACCCCGACCAGCCGCCCCAGTTCGATGCGCTCAGCGCCAGCGACCGAAGTCGTGTCGCCGTGGGGATGGGTGGCAACGACCGACGGCTGTTCGGGACGCTGATCGGCGGGTGCACCGAAGCCGGGCACGAACCATACCTAGGAAAAGGCGCCCTGCAAGAAGCAGTACTCGGGGTTCGTCAAGAAAGCCGATCGAAGAAGATCAGCGCGCCGTTTGAAGCAGCACTCGCGCAGATCCACGTGCTCTCCCCCAAAGCGAAGGTCTTCGTGCTCGGCTATCCGGAAATCACGCCGGCTCACGGTACGTGCCCCGGCTTCGACCACTTGGACGGCAGGCGACCTGAAGTGGTTCCGTAACGGTCCACGAAGAACCGGTGACGCCCAGCCTGAAGAAAGAGGCGCAAGGCGCAGGGCGCGATCTTCGTGGACACGTTCAGCTCCCAGCGAGGGCCACAACGCGCTGTGAGGCCGTTGGGACGCGCTGGATCGAACCACTGGACGGCTCGTTGACGGGAACGGCGGTTCACCCCAACGCGACCGGCGAGGAACACGACGCCCTCGACCTCGAGGCCGCCATGGCGAAGGCAGGCTTGCCTTAGGGGACCCGCGCGGGGGGCGGCTCAGCCGGCGGGGTGCGGCGACCGGGTCGCCGGCCCAGCTGTCAACGGTGACACCCGGGAGGTTCGCCGCCGGCGGCGCGGCGGACTACGATTCGACCGGCTCGGCGTCCTCGCCGCTGCCGGTCGAGATCCCCAGCCCGATAGGGCAGGAGACGCCCGTGCAGCGGCCGCAGTACCCGCCGGGGTTCTTGGCGAGGTACTGCTGGTGGTAGGCCTCGGCGTAGTAGAAGGGGTGCTCGGCGTCGGCGGGAGCGATTTCGGTGGTGATCGTGCCGTGGCCGGCCGCGGAGAGCATCTCCTGGTAGGTGATCACGGGACGCCTCGGCCGCTGCCCGCTGAGCCTCGCCCGGCCACAGGATCAGCGAGCGGTACTGGGTGCCGATGTCGGCTCCCTGGCGCATGCCCTGGGTCGGGTCGTGGCCCTCCCAGAAGAGCCTGAGCATCTCCTCGTAGCTGGTCTTGGCGGTGTCGAAGGCGACCAGGACGACCTCGGCGTGGCCGGTCCTGCCGCTGCAGACCTCCTCGTAGGTGGGGTTGGGCGTCGTTGCCGCCGGCGTATCCGACGGCGGTCGTGTAGACGCCCTCGGCCTGCCAGAACATCCGCTCGGCGCCCCAGAAGCAGCCCATGCCGAAGATCGCCGTCTGCGATCCCGCCCGGGAATGGCCCCGCAGGGGCGTCCCGAGGACCTCGTGGCGCGTCGGGCACGCGCAGCTCCTCGGTGCGCCCGGGGAGCGCCGCCCCGGGGCCACCACCAGTCTCCGGGTACGACGCCGAAGAGTCGCATGGCTCCAGGCTAGCCGATGCTGCCGGCCGGTGCCCCCACACGATGCCCGGAGCATGTCGGGTCCCCGGGCGTCGAGTCCGGCCGGGCCGGTCAGTGATGCGCCCCGAACGCCGTGGTCCGCTACGAGACCCGCGAGCCGTGTCGCCCGGATCACGCTCGACCGGCCCGAGCGCGGCAACGGGATCACGCCCGGCTGCTCGCGGAGCTTGCCGCGTGCGTCGAGCGTGCCGACCTCGACCCGGCGGTCCACGTGATGCTGCTGTCGGGCAACGGGCCGGGGTTCTGCGGCGGCTATGACCTCGTCGAGAGCGCCGAGGAGATGGGCGCGCGCCGCCGACGGCGAGCCGAGCGCCCGAGCGGCTCGCCGATCGACCCGGCCGTGATCGGCCGCCAACCACGACCCCGACGGGCACCTGGGACCCGATGGTCGACTACGCGATGATGAGCCGCAACGTCCGCGCCTTCATGTCGCTGTTCCACTGCGGGCAAGCCGGTCGTCTGCAGGGTTCACGGCTTCTGCGTCGCCGGCGGCACCGACATGGCGCTCTGCTCGGACCTGCTGGTGATCGCCGAGGACGCCAAGATCGGCTATCCGCCGGCCCGCGTCTGGGGCTCGCCGACGACCTCCCTGTGGGCTCATCGCCTGGGGCCGCAGCGGGCCAAGCGGCTGCTCTTCACCGGCGACTGCCTCTCGGGCGCGGAGGCGCTCGAGTGGGGACTGGCGATCGAGGCGCCCCCGGCGATGGCTGGCGGAGCGCACCGAGATCCTGCTCGAGCGGATCGCCCGGGTGCCGGTCAACCAGCTCATGATGATGAAGCTGCTGGTCAACCAGACTCTCTACGCCCAGGGTCTGCACTCGACGCAGGTGCTCGGGCACCGTCTTCGACGGCATCGCCCGGCACACGCGCCGAGGGCTACGCCTTCCAGCAGCGGGCCGCCGAGGCCGGCTTCCGCGAGGCGGTCCGCGAGCGGACGAGCCCTTCGGCGACCGGGCCCCTCGACCTTCAAAGGCTGAGCCCCGGGCTGCGCCGCGGCCGCCGCGCTGGACGCGCGACGTGTCGACGGAGGCTAGAATGCGCGCACCTCGCGGATGTAGCTCAGCTGGCTAGAGCGTCGCCTTGCCATGGCGAAGGTCGAGGGTTCGAATCCCTTCATCCGCTTCTTGAGAAAGCCCCGCAAATGCGGGGTTTTCTCCGTTCTGGGGGAGGAACGATCGGCGTTTCGCTCCCGCTGGGTAACACTCTTGGGTATCGGTTCTCGTGAGGGACTGCGTGGTGGTCGGGCCGATCGTGCAGGCCGAGCCCGCCGCTGAAGGCCCTTGCGGGCACACACCCGGCGCCTGGCGCGGGCCACGCAGCGTGTCGTCGCCGGCCGAACTCGCTCGCGCGTCGCGTCCGTCACAAACCGCCAGGCTGACCGTATACCGATGTAGATGGGCGAGGGGCGCACCGACGAGGAGCTGTTGGCGGGCGACGCGGAGTCGTTCGGTCTGCTCTACGCGCGCCGTCCTCGGTCTCGTGCGTGCGTACCTGAGACGCCGAGCTCGGTGCTCGGGATGACGTCGTGCTCGATCTCGTAGCTGAGACGTTCGCGCGTGCGCTGGAGCGTCGCGGGCAGTTCGACGCCGAGCGCGGACCTGCCGCGTCGTGGCTGCTTGGGATCGCTCACAACCTGCTCGTGGACGCGGCCCGTCACGGGAGGGTTGTCGACGAATCGCGGCATCGCCTCGGGATGAACCCGATCCAGCTGGTGGATGAGGAGCTTGAGCGGGTTGACGAGCGGAACGGCTTTGGCGAAGCGACGGTGGAGCTACGGCGATACGTCAGCGAGTTGCCGCCTCGAGCAGCGGGAGGCGGTCGAGCGGCGCGTGCTGGACGAGTCCTCCTACGCAGTGATGGCCAAGCAGATCGGCTGTTCGCAGCAGGTCGTGCGCAAGCGGGTCTCACGCGGGCTCGCAGCGCTCAGAGAGCGGATCGAGGAGACGACATGACTGATCCATACTTGGTTCTCGGCGAACAGCTGATCGCAGCTGGACGGCGGCTCGACGAGGCGGCTGGTCGTGGCCGCCCGCCTGCGCGCCGGTTGCGCTCCCGTCGCGTGCGGGCCGCGCTCGTGACCGCCGTACTGCTGCTGGCCGGAAGCGCGATCGCGGTGGCGGCGGGCGGATTGCTTCAGGGCAGCCCGGTCGGTGAGCCTCAGGGGACGCCGCACCCGAATGCCGGCACGGGCATCCCGACGGTCGGTGGATCGCAGCTGCTTGCCCCGCGCGCGGCTGACCCCGCGGGCGGCCTGCCGTGGGGATTGCAGCTCGTGCACACAACACGCGGGGAGACGTGTCTCGCAGCTGGGTCGCGTCCAGAACGGCCAGATCGGCCAGCTCGGGATCGATGGGGCGTTCAACGACGACGGGCGCTTCCACCCACTGCTGCCCCGTGTGCTGCCCAACTACACCGACGGCTACGCGGAGATCAACTGCGTGCTCGACGGGCAGGTCCAGCTCGGAGCCTCATCGGGCATGGACCGCAGTGCCGAATCGGGCATCTTGCCGCGGAAGATCAAGCCAACGCCGGACGATCTGCGCTCGGTGCTCTTCGGGGTGCTCGGCCCGCACGCGGTCAGCGTCACCTACCGCGAACGCGGCCGTACGGTGACACGCCCTGTAAGTCCCGGAACGGGCGCCTTCATCATCGTGCAACCGGTCCGATCCGTGCCGCGCATGCTCGGTCCCGGCGGATGGGTCACCGGTTGGGTCTCGGCCCGCGCCGTCGGAGTGGTCCCGCCCCCGACAGGGGCCTTGACGGCGATCACTTTTCGCTTCGGGAACAGCACGTGCTCGGTCGGCAGCGGGGCGCCGGTGGCGACGCCCTGCCCGAAGCCTGCGCCGGTTCGGCGCTCCCCGTACGCGCCCGGCAAGAGTCTGAACGAGCCGGTCGGCGTGTCGACCGTCGTGCAGTCGCACAAGGCCTGTGACGAAGCCTTCCTCCTCTACCCCTGCTATCGCGCTCTGGTCCAGTTCAAAGTGCCCTACGCGGTCTCGAGCGCGGCCGGCGAATATGACGTGGATGCCCGCTCGGCTTGCCGAAACGCAAGTCCCAGCAGCTGGGCCATCGACACCAACATCCACTCCGGCCAGGCCGTTCGCACTCTTTCGCTCGGCCTGTTCAACTGCCTGCGCGCCCAGTTCGTCGTGCGCTACCTCAACAACGCGCAGGGAAGCCCGGCCGCTGATCACAGTCACGAATCCGTGATAGTCGGCACCGGCACGCTCGGCAACCGCGCGGAAGTGGCACGGCTCGCAGACCGGATCGAACGGGAACAGAGGGCCAGGGTCGAACGCATCGTCGACGGCGGCAGATCCCAACGCTGAGGAGGCGGCGGTCGACCGACGATCGTCATCGCCGGTCGTTATCCCCGTCGTCCGCTGCCGGCGAGCGTAGGGCCATCGGCCGGTGATCAGACTAGGATCGCGTCCTCATCCTGCGCGGAAAGGGAACTATGAGCGAGAAGAAGATTCGCAAAGAGCTTGAGGCACGTGTCAAAGCGCTTCGGAGTGAGGCACGTCAGCTGGAGGGTGTTGCTCGCAAGCTTGGTCACAGCTCGGGAAGGCCATCCAAAGTCTCTAAGCCGAAAGCCTGAGCGAAGACCGCCCGAAGTAAGCCTGGTCCTGTCAGAGGCGCCGCTGGGGCAGCGTCTCGTCACAGGGTGCGTTACGGCTTTTACGGGACGGATGAGCTCGGGTTCGACAGCACCCAGGCGGTGCCCGGGCCACTGTCGTCGACCTCGGCTCCGACGAGTGCGGTGGTGCCTGGTCCGGAGAGAGCCACCGCGGTGCCGAACAGGCCATTTTCGATCGGCTTTCCTGGGGCGGTGAGTTTGGCGCGCTCGGTCCACCTCGAGTCCGATACGGAGAAGAGCCAAGCTGAGCCGACGCGTTCGAGTCGGGAGCTGCTTTCCATCGGGCACCCGATCAACGCGACCTTTCCGTTCGCGGAGAGGGCAACACTTTCGCCGAAGTTGGCGAGTCCCTTCGCGCCGCGCCCGGTGAGCTTCGCGCGGCGCTCCCAGGTCGGCCCTGAGCGCGTGAAGACCCAGGCGGCTCCCTTCTCGGCATCTTCGCCCCCGGCACCGATCAGCGCGGTGTTGCCGTTGCTCGAGAGCGCGACCGTGGCGCCCAGCCGCCCGCTTGTTTCCTTACCTGTGAGCCTCGCGCCCTGACTCCAGCTCAAGTCCTGGTGTGTGAACACCCATGCCCCGCGGCTACCACTGCCTCCACCGCCGCCGATGAGAGCGGTGCCGCCATCGGAGGCGAGCGCGACCGTGCTCCCGAAACCGCCGTCCGGGCCCGCGCCGCGGCCGGTGAGCTTTACTCGACGATCCCAGCCGGAATGCGTGCGGGTGTAGATCCACGCCGCCCCGGCCCGGTCCCAACCGGAGGCGCCTATCAGAGCCGTCCCGCCACCGGCAGACAGTGCGACGCCGCTACCGAAGTCAGCGTTGTCCCCGGGCCGCCCAGCGGTAAGGGCTGGGCCCTGCTGGGTCCAGGTCGAACCGGATCGCGTGAACACCCATACCGCACCGGTTGCGCAGCACTGGCCTTCACCCGAAGAGCCGTTTGAGGGGCCGCCGATCAGCGCGACCGTGCCGTCGGCGGACAGGGCCACGTTCTCGCCAAAGGATCCTTGGCCGATCTCGCCGCTACCTGCGAGCGGTGGACCCTGCTGGACCCACGTCGAGCCCGAGCGCGAGAACACAAACACCGAGCCAACGCCGCCGTCATCGCCCGGCGCGCCTACGAGCGCGGTCCCACCGTCCGCAGAGAGCGCGACAACGGTGGGGGACTCGCCGCCTTCCCCGTCCTCTCGGCCCGCGCCCAGCTTCGCAACCGGCTGCAGAAGCTGACCTGAGCCGGCCGGTGAGGTCGCGCGAAACGGCTCTGTGCTGTGCACCGGCGGAGCACCAGCGTCGAGAGCCAAGAAGATCACGAGAACAGTCCCGAGCGCCGTCAGCCTCAATCGACCCACGTTACAGGTAGCTGAACATGACACGGCTGGGTGTGCTGGTGCCGGCGGTGGTGGTTACGTACAGTCCCCAGGTCCCGGTGTTGCCGGCGCCGGTCACGGCGGTGATTTCGGTTGCGGAGATTGTGGTTACGTCGGTGGCTGGGATTGCTCCTTCTCCGGCCCCGGAGCCCTGTCCGACGAGGACTTTTGCGCCGGCGTGGAACCCGCTGCCGGTGATCGTGATCTGGGTGCCGCCTGTCGCGGGCCCGGAGTTGGGTGTGACCGAGGTGACCGTCGGTCTGGTGGCGAGCGTGTAGGTGAATCTGGCGCCGCTGGTGGGTGTGCTGGTGCCGGCGGTGGTGGTTACGTACAGTCCCCAGGTCCCGGTGTTGCCGACGCCGGTCACGGCGATGATTTCGGTTGCGGAGATTGTGGTTACGTCGGTGGCGGGGATTGCTCCTTCTCCGGCCCCGGAGCCCTGTCCGACGAGGACTTTTGCGCCGGCGTGGAACCCGCTGCCGGTGATCGTGATCTCGGTGCCGCCTGTCGCGGGCCCGGAGTTGGGTGTGACCGAGGTGACCGTCGGTCTGGTGGCGAGCGTGTAGGTGAATCTGGCGCCGCTGGTGGGTGTGCTGGTGCCGGCGGTGGTGGTTACGTACAGTCCCCAGGTCCCGGTGTTGCCGGCGCCGGTCACGGCGGTGATTTCGGTTGCGGAGATTGTGGTTACGTCGGTGGCTGGGATTGCTCCTTCTCCGGCCCCGGAGCCCTGCCCGACGAGGACTTTTGCGCCGGCGTGGAACCCGCTGCCGGTGATCGTGATCTGGGTGCCGCCTGTCGCGGGCCCGGAGTTGGGTGTGACCGAGGTGACCGTCGGTCTCACATCAGACGCGGAGGCGAGGTGATCACCAGAGCTCGCGCCGCTCGCTGTCGCGATCGCGCTCGCGCTGCAGCCGAGAATCCCCACGGCCACCAGCACCAACGCAGGCAGCACACGCAACCGCACAATCCGAACCGGAACCAGCGCTGTGACTGTGCCGCGAAACGCTCCCAACATTCTCATGGCGCCCACCTCATTCCTTTACCGCGCGGACAAACACAGCGTCGCCCGCGACACGTGCACACTCCGACAGCAGGAGTGCCGGTCAGCCCGCTGGCTAACCCTGGGGCCGTCGGTCGCCCAAAGTGAAGTCTGCCTCCGACGGCCGATGCGATGTGGGGCCGCGTGGGCCCAAAGTCGCACGTAAGGATCTCTCGAGTCAGCCATACGGGTCCTCGCTTCGAGGCGTTACCGAACGTCTCACGCTGGACCCTCGCTGCACCGATCAGGCGCAGCCAGCTCCCATCACGTAGCTGTTATCTCACCAACCGGGATGCCGAAAGGTTGAGCTTGTCGACCAAGGTAGCACTTCTTCGCCGATACCGGCGCGTCCCGCTTCTATGAGTTTGGGGCCAGCTGTGACATGCGCAAGGCCCCGAATGTGAAAGACGTGTAAGGTCCTTACCAATTAGCGTCGGGCTTCTCCTCTGCTCCGGTCCCGCGTATGCATCCACCGAGCTGGGAGAACCGAGGCGCTGATGCCCAGCCGTAGACGTGTGACGGAATGCTTTGCTGTGATCCTGAGATGGGTCGGAGGGTGGGGCCGCTCCTTACGGGTGACAGGGTTGGCTGCAACCGCGGCCGTTTGTCTCGCAGCAGCCCTGCCGGCGGCGGCGACGGCGAGTAACGCCTCTTCGACCAAGGTGTTCCTGCATGCCGCACGGGCGTTGGCGGGCAGCGAGAATGCCGGGGTCGCGACGGGCGAGTCGAGCGCCGGCGGCTATGTGAACCAGGTCGCCGGCGAATGCCCCGGGATCCTCGCCCACGCGCCGCCGGGGCAAGGTTTCAGCATGCTCTTCGGAGAGGCTGTTGAGGGCCTCGCGCTCGCGTTCTCGACGCCGCTGCATGCCGCCGCGGTCACGTTCGACCGCAGCATCGCCCACCTGCGCTGGAGTGGCAAGGCTCTGACGCGCGGGGTTCGTGCGATCGCGGCGGCCGATCGTGCGGAAATGGCAATCGCTGCTCCGCAGGCCTGCAACGATCTTCGGGCCTGGGTCGCAGGCGGCTACAGCACGATCCCACAGGCAACCGAGAGCTTCTTCGCTGCGGGCGAAGCCGCGCAGAAACTCCCGCGGCCGACACAGAGGGGCTTTCTGCGGAAGCTGGCCCGTTATGAGAGTCCCCGCATGAAGGCCCTCGCACGTTCCACCGCGGCGCTTGAAGGCCAGACGGCGAGCGCGCTGGGTCCGGCGCTCGAACCGCTCTTGACTCACCTTGCCGGAGCGCTCGGCCTGGAACTCAGCACAAGTGCCGCGCCGGGCACGCCGCGGATTATCGGGTGAGTCAGGCTCTGTAGGGTGCCGTGTTTGGAGGACCCGGGACCGCTCAGGGATAGGTGAGAGTGCGCTCGCTGTCAACCGACGCGTGGTGTCGAACGGCGCGGATCACGGCGCCTTGGATGGTCGGGGTCGCGGCGCTGTTTCTCGTCGGCGCGCTGAGCGGGCGCGCGCGGTCGGGCCCACTTCGACTGGTGAGGGCGGTGGGGGTCATGCATGCCGCCGGGAGCGCCCCGAGCGGGTGGTCGGCGCCGGAACTCATTCCCGCCCACGAACTTGGTACGCCCGCTCCCGCTCACCCGCCGGTGTTCGACGCCAGGGGCGATGCCGTCGTCGTGTGGACAGAAGCGAAGGTCTCGATCAAGGAAGCCATCACGGTGGAATACCTGGTCCGAACCTCGGAGCGTCCGGTCGACGGACACTGGCAGCCGCCGGAAACCCTGTCTCGACTGGGGCTAGATCCGGACGTGGTGTTCGATGCGCAGGGGGACGCGATCGCTGTGTGGCAGAGCCCCTCCGCCGTCCAGGCGGCGATACGTCCCGCCGACGGCAGCTGGCTGGCGCCGCAGACCGTGGCCACCCCCGGTGGCGAGGAACCGCAGATCGCAAGTGATGCGAGCGGAGACGTGATTGCCGTCGCGAATCGGCAGGCATCCGGGCGCTCAACAGGAATTCAGGCGGTATTCCGGCCCGCAGGAGGCACGTTCTCCCCGGCGCAGACGATCTCGGACCCGGATAACGACTTTCACCCGCAATTGGCGATGAACGCGCGCGGAGACGCATTGGTGGCGTGGGAGCGCGACTCGGCTCGTGGTTGCATTGTGGAAGCTGCGTTTCGTCCCGCCGGCGGCCACTGGAGCAGGCCGCAGGTTCTTTCCGATAAGCACGCCGGCTGCCCAGCCGGTCAGCGGGTAGCCATCGACGGCCGCGGGGATGCCGTTGTGGCGTGGGACGCCCAGCGGGGCCGTGACGGTGTCGTCGAGAGTGCCGGCCGCAGCGCAGACGGTCGCTGGTCCGCCCGGCGGATCCTGGCCGAGGCCCCGCTCATCGGCGAAACCGTGGAACTGGGGATGGACGCGCGGGGAGACACGATCGTCGTCTGGTACGAGGAGGCTCTCAAAGGCGGCGGGTCCGCGATCTGGGCGCGCACTCGCCCAGCCGGTCGCGGTTGGGGGCCGGCGCGAGCGATCCCGCGCGCTCGCGGCGGGCCGCCCTCGCTCGCGATCGACGCGCGCGGCGATGTCCTGCTCACGTGGCAGGACAAGCGCGGGATCGAGGCGGCCGCACGCCCGGCGGGCCGGCCCTGGCAGAAGCCCTACACGGTGTCGGTGCACGAACGTGGCGGCCCGGGAGTGGGAGACGACGGCCTTGCAGCCCTGGACGCTCGAGGAGATTCCCTGGTCACCTGGCAGAACCTCGAAGGCATCAAGACCGCCTGGCACGCATCGCTGTTTCCGTGATCGCGACGGCTGTGGCGGCCGGCGTCCGAATAAGCTCTTCCGCGTGCGATTCGCGATCTCGATCCCGCAGTACGCTCGCGAAAGTCGCTTCGATGAGCAGGCCTTCCGCTCCCACCTTCGCCGGGTCGAGGATTTCGGGATGTTCGAGAGCGGCTGGGTGCAGGAGCAGGTGGTCGGCGCCGCCGGTGTCCTGGGGGCGCTTCAGGCGCTCACCTATGCCGCCGCGTGCACCGAACGGCTCCGGCTTGGCTGCGCCGTCTTCGTCCTGCCACTGCACAACCCGCTGCACCTCGCGAAGGCGATCAGCTCGCTGGACTGCCTCAGCCATGGCCGCGTGGAGGTCGGTGTCGCCACTGGCGGCCGGGAGCGACCGTTCGCCGCCTTCGGTGTCGACCCTGACAAGCCCGTCGCGCGCTTCAACGAGGCACTCGCGTTGATGAAGAGCTGCTGGAGCGATTCGCAGATCGACTTCGAGGGGCGCTTCTGGACGCTCCACGGAGCGACAATGGAGCCGAAGCCTGTACAGAAGCCCCACCCGCCGGTGTGGTTCGGCGGAAATGCGCCCGCCGGGATGCGCCGCGCCGCGCGGTTCGGCGACGGGTTCATGGGCGCGGGGTCCCAGACGACCAGCAGGTACGCCGAGCAGGTCGCAATGGTGAAGGATGAGCTGGCCGTGCAGAACCGCGATCCCGAGACGTTCCGGTTCGGCAAGCGTGTCTACGTCCATGTCGAGGATGACCCGACGGTTGCCCGCACGCGGCTCGGCGACGCGCTCAGGCATCACTACGGCGGCGGCGACTGGGCGGAGCAGATGCTCGCCGGCACCGCCGAGGAGTGCGTCGCGGGTATCCGTGCGGTTGCGGACGCCGGCGCCGAGCTGATCCTGCTCAATCCGCTCGTAGACGATCAGCGGCAGCTCGAGCGGCTGGCGGGCGAAGTGATCCCGGCGCTCCTCTGAACCTCCGCAGTTCGATCAGCTGAAGCGTTCGAGCACGCGGCCAATCGCGGTCGTACCGAACTCCACCGAGTCGACGGGCAGGCGCTCGTCCTCGGCGTGAATCAACTGCATGAAGGCCATCTCCTCGGGCAGCTGCATGGGCAGGAAGCCGTAGGTCTGGATCCCGAGGCGCGAGAAGAAGCGCCCGTCGGTGACGGCCGGCAGCAGAAGCGGGACCGGCTTGGCTGTCGGGTCCAGCTCGCGCAGCGCCTGCGCGAGCGTGTCGAACAGGCCCATGTCCGGTTCGGGCGCGCCGGGATCAAAGCGGATCACCTCGAGCTCCATCTCCACCCCCGCCAGCGCCCGCAGCTCCGCGAACACGTCCTGGGGCCCGAAGCCGGGGAGCAGCCTGCAGTCGATCTCCACCGACACCTCGTCGGGGATCACGTTGATCTTCTCGCCGCCGCCGACGATTGTGACGCTGGCCGTGTTGTGGAGCAGCGGGTCGAACATGCGCCCGCGCTCGCCGAGCACGTCCAACAGCCGATCGCTGGCCCTCGGCTGCAACAGCGCGCGAAGGAGCAGCTCCAGCGGGCGTGGCGCGTCGGCGGCGATCGCATCGACCATCGCCTTGACGACCGGTGTCACGTGTACGGGTAGGCGTCGCCCGTCGAGGCGGTACAACAGCCTCCCGAGCCGGCCCATGGCCCCGCCCCGTAGCGGCAGCGAGCCGTGCCCCGCGGGACCGCGGAAGGTGGCCTTGGTCCAGCACACCTGCTTCTCGGCCACCATGATCGGGTAGAAGCGCCGCCCGGCGATCGGCATCGTAAAGCCGCCGAACTCGCCCAGCGCGAAGCGCACGCCGTCGAACAGCTCCGGATGATCTCGCACGAGGAAGGCAGCTCCGTGATCGCTGCCGGCCTCCTCGTCGGCGAGCACGCACAGGATCACGTCGCCGGCCGGCGGATGTGGTGCGCTCGCGGCGCGCATGAACGCAGCGATCATCATCGCCACGCCGCCCTTCATGTCGAGCGCGCCGCGTCCCCAGATGTAGCCGTCGTGGATCTCACCCGCGAACGGCGGGTGCCGCCACTGCCCGCGCGCTGCGACCACGTCGACGTGACCCTGCAGCAGGAGTGGCGGGGCCTCGCCACGGCCGGGCAGGCGGGCGATCAGGTTCGGCCGGCCACTGTCATCGGCGATGGTTCGCTGCTCGCACGGCAGACCCTCCAGCACCGAGCTGATCCATGCGATGCACTCTCCCTCCGCTCCCGGCGGGTTCGTGGTATCGAAGCGCAACAGCCGCGCGAGCAGCTCCGCCGGTCGATCCGCCAGCCCCATCTCTGCCATCACGACAGTCTCCCCGATCTGAGCGACGTGGCGCCCGTCGCCGGCGCTGTGGATCAGGCCCGCGAGCTCTAGCCCGGCCAGAGCCACCGCGACGACGTCCGGCCGGGTCCGGTCCGTCGGCGGTTGCTCGAGCGCCATCTGGCCCGGGCCGTCGCCGTCGAGGAGACGAAGGAATTCCCGAGTGCTAGCCGTATTTGAAGCGGCCGGCGTGGGTGACCGCACTCGCTCCACCGGGCGTAGTCACCGTCATATCCACTCGTCCGTCGCCCGCGGGCGAGGTCGCTGTGATCGATTCGGGGGAGTGGACAATGACGCTCGGCGACGCCGCGTTGCCGAATGTCACCGTTGTCGCGGCGGGAACGAATTCTTGACCGCTGATGGTCACTTCCGTGCCACCTGCGCGAGGGCCATGTTTCTTTCTAACGCGCGTCACGCTCAGCGGTGGTGGGGCGAGATACCTGATAGATGGCGGCGTGCCCGCGCCGGCTCGTTCCGACCGGGGTCGTGACGGTGACGGCCACCTAGCCCGACCCGGGGGGGACAACGGCTTCGACACTTGCTCAGGGAGAACTGGTCGCCGATAAGTCCTGTGTGAGGCCCGGCCGTATTGAGTCGCAATGTGCGGCTGCCGCGGTGCACGCGCTCAAGCGGAGGGGTAGCCTAGGTGCACTTGCACGGATTTCGGCGGTCTTCCTCGCAAAGGTCGACAGCCTGCGCACTCGCTTCAGGGATCGATACACGCCGTCGAAGGAGGCTGGGAAGCTGTTCCCAGTCGTTTGGTGATAAATGACAGACAGGAGCGAGATCGCCCCGCTTCGCATCCTGATCGCAAACGAACGGCGCGATCGGCTTGAGTCGCTCGCCGACGTCGTTCGCGGTCTCGGCCACGAGGTGGTGGCTGTCGAGATCGAAGTCGACCACGTCGGTGAGGCAACAACGGAAGGACACCCCGATGTCGCCCTGGTCGGCCTGGGTGAGTCCTCGCAACATGCGCTCGGGCTGATCGACCAGATCGTTCGGAAAGCCAGTTGCCCGGTGATCGCGTTGCTCGTGGAGGAGGACCCCGAGTTCATCCGCGAAGCCGCCGACCGCGGGGTTTTTGCCTACATCGTCGACACCGTGCCGGGGGAGCTGCAGAGTGCGATCGACATCACCTTGCGGCGGTTCGCCGAGTACCACGACCTGCGAGACGCGTTCGGGCGACGGGCCGTGATCGAGCAGGCCAAGGGGATCCTCATGTCGCGCCACGCCATCACAGGAGACAAGGCGTTTGCGATGCTGCGCGACCAGTCCCAGCGCAGCGGAACAAAGATCATCGCCGTGGCTGCCGCGGTCGTGAGCAGTCACCTGCTGCTGGTGCCGCCACTGAAGGACGGGTGAGCATCCTCGTCAGGTGATGTCCACCGGGGTGCCGATCTCGATCAGGTGCCACAGGCGGGTGATGTCGGCGTTGCGCATCCGCACGCAGCCGTGTGAGGGATGACCCGGGATGAGCTGGGGCGCGTCGGTGCCGTGGATTCCGATGATGCCTCCCCCCGGCCACTCGCTGAGCGTCGGAGCATAGGCGCTGGTAGCGATCGCGTACGGGCCAAATGCGGGACTGTTGATCGCTCGCAGCTTCTCGCGGACGTAGAAGTGGCCGGCCGGCGTGGGCAGCGACGGTCGGCCGATGCCCACGGGGGCGCTCCAGGTCACATGCCCGGCTTGGTCATACAGCGTCGCGCGGAGCTGCGAGCGAGACACAACGAGGCGCCCGGTGGCGACGTGAAGCGCTCCGAGCGCGCTCGCCGGGACCCAACCGGTGCCACCGTTGGGGCGCTGCGGCACCGAGATCTCGACCCAGGTCACGCCGGTCTCTGCTACATGCGTCTCGCGCAGCGCCAGATAGACTTCCGCCTGGCCGTCCTCGGTCAGGAAGTGAAGGCGTCCCACCGCACGCGCTCGCCGCGAAGCGCCCCGCCGGACGATGGCCGCCGTATGCGCGTATGCCCAACGCGAGATCGTGCTGCCGTTGGAAAGCGCCACCCCTACGGGCGCAGCCCGCGCGGGCGGTGACGCTCCCCACGACCCCGCGGCGCAGGCACCTGACGCGACGCTCAGGACACCGGTGCCGAGACCCAGCGCCAGCAGGCGAGCTAGGTGGACGTCGAGACGTGACATGCCGGACACACCGCAGCCTCAACCAGCGAACTGCGGAGGCAGCGCTGTCGTCTTCACATGGATGAACGTGCCCGCGAGCTCGGCGCTGGCACACCCCGGCACGCGCATCGTGACCGTCGTCGTCAGCCGGTGGACTCCAAAGCCGAGCTTCCGGGCGTTGATCGTGACGGAGAAGCGGTGGGCGGCCGGCTTGGTGACCGTGACGAGCTTGCGACCGTCCAGGTAGAAAGCCACGCTCTTGACGCCCCGCGCCGGCACATAGGCGGACACCGAATTCCCGACGGCTTCCACGAGACCGTGTAGGGCCACCTGCGGCCCGGGGCACACGGGTGGTGCGACGGTCGTCCGCTCGGCGGGGTCGTCGCAGGCGCCCGACACGCTGCTGTTGGGCCCGTCGCCGACGTAGGTCGCGACCCACTGATAAGAGCCTGTGCTCGCGGGTTTGATGGGTGGCGAGAGATAGCTGCCATCTCCGGTGACGAGCACGCTGACGCTGCGCGTGGCTTTCGAGCAGCTCAAGTCGCTCGACGAGTACAGCCAGAACGTGAGCGTGCCTTCGGGCGACGACCCGCCGCTCAATACCGCCGTGTCGCGGATTTCGCCGCCGAGCCTGGTGGACGATGCTCTCGTCGACAGAGCCAACGGCGGCGCCACCGCCGCCGGAGGAGAGGAAAGGTAGATCGGCGGGGTAACGGGCGTAAGTGGGGCTTCCGGCGTGGGTGGGGTTTCGGGCGTGGGTGGCGTCACGGGGGTGGGTGGTTCCACGGGGGCGGGCGGTTCCACGGGGGCGGGCGGGACCGCTGGGCAGTTCGCGATCGTGAGGTTGTCCGTGCCCGAATTTGAGTTCCCGTCGCGCGTCTCGGACCTGGTCCACGAGGAAGACGCCGTCACGGCGCCATCGCTGTCGGAGATCGCGACCGTCAGCGTGTATGAGCTGCCGGCGAACGAGGCCCAACCGCGGGTGGTGGTCGCAGAGCCTCCGGTGGGCCTGAATACGATCACCCATTCGGGTGTGTTCAGCCCGCGGTTACCGCTCCCGGTCGGGCTGAATCGTGACCATTCGAAGGTGACGGACTTGCAGGTCGCAGTGGCTGTGACGATGTGAGCCTGGGCACTCGCGGCGCAGAGCCCGAGCACCGCGACGGCAAGTGGGACGGCGCGCCGCGAGCGACGAACCATCGCATGTCCAGCACCGACACGGATCGCGCTCGAGATGAATTTAGCGGTGGGCATGCTGGCACTCCTCTCGTCAGGATTCTCGGGTTTGTCGCCGTCACTGCGGGAGATCGCGAGAGACGACGGGCGACGAGGGGTTGTGTCGCAAAGCGCTCACCGACTCGGTGAGTACCGGAGGGGTTCCCGGTGCACATCTGGCGCTCGTAGCCGTTGGGGCCACGAGTACCGCCGACTGAGTGCATTACAGCCGGAGGTGCTCACCTGCCCAGGTCTAGGGCAAGGTGCGGAGTCCGTATCGTAATTCCGAACCCGCGCTTGAATCGTGAACAAGAGCTTGCAGTGGCCGTCTGTGCGACCCATCGGCCGTCGCGAACGGGACGCTCACCGAACAGCCGGATCAGGGCCGCGATGTGCCTCGTGACGAGCAGCCTGCGCGCCTCAAGGCAGTGCCGTCGGGCGCCGATGGCTGGGAGGTCAGGCGAACCGTCTGAGCGCGTCCGGACGTCGTGCGCGCCCAGGTGCGGGTCGAGGTCAACGTGCGGCCGTGCGGCCGTGCGGCCCGTGGATGACTTGTTCGTTGCGGATCAGGTCTCGGCCGTATTGCAGGGTGACCGATCGGCACTGGGGGACAGAGTTGTAGTTCGGGCTTGTGTCGCTGAGGAAGGGGTAGGCGATGGAGGAAGGGTCGGTTTGTCCGCCGTCAGGATGGCCGAAGAGATGGCCGACCTCGTGCGTCATCGAATCGCAGAACCACTGGAAGGATTCGTCCTCCTGGCGCCAGTTGCCCCAAATGGAGGTGTTGATGGTGATGGTGCACTTCTCCACTTCCGTCCACATCTCAACGACGGAGTCGGCTGGTTCGGCGTTCGTTACGGGTTCGTAGGCGGAGTTCGGAAGCTGATGGGGACTCGTCACGATCTTCGGAGTGCCGCACGCCGGTGTGCCGTGCCAGTACTGCTCAGCGAGCTTCAGCGAGAGGGCGACCGGATCGGTGGAGGGGTTACGAATCGGCTTGTGGACCCCGGCTCTTGCGGCGGAGGGCTTCTGGGCCGTCGCGCCTGAGATGTGAGCCTGGCGATCGCGGTGGCCCTCAGCAGCTGCCGCTGAAGGGAGGAGGAGCGCCGTTGCGAGGACGGCGGTGATCGAAAGACGGGCCATTCCTCAATGGTGGGGCGGGCCGTCGCCCTGGCGATCCTCCTGCGAGGGTGATCTTGGGGGGATAAACGGGGGGAGGGGAGGGTGAGTAGAGCCTCACCCCTATGTCACCGTCCGGCGACGCTGCCCAACGTCGCCAGGTAGCGGCCGTCGGGTGTGCGCCGCACCCGGCCCATCAGCTCCAGCTGGGCGAGCGCGAGCAGGATGCGTCCATGGTCTGACCCAGAGAGCAGCTGTTCGGGTGTCTCCTGCCCCGAGCCGACCAGGTGGAGGACGCGGGCCAGCGCCGCCGGGAGTTCTCCGTCGCCGGCGGCCTGCGTGGTGCGGGTCCGGGGACGTCCCAAGAGCTCCATCACGTCCTCGGCGGAGCGTATGAGGGCCGCGCCGGTCGCCAGCAGCTCCAGCGGTCCCCGCGCGAGCGCCGCCGTCGCCCTGCCCGGGACGGCCGCGATCCGCACCCCGCTCGCATGGGCGAGCTCGACCGCGAAGGGCTCCCGGGGGGAGTCGGACTCCACCACGAGCACCACGTCGCTGAGGTGGACCACAGTCCGTTCCGCTGCCAGGCGCCCCCAGCGTCGTCCCCGGACTCCCGGGGGCAGCTCCCCCGCCAGACAGCCGCTCGGGCGGCCCCTCGTGGCCACGGCGCCGGCGGTCTGGGTGGGGTGGAGGCCGTCGCCGGTCAGCAGCAAAACTCCGCACCCGCCCTGCTCCGCGCCCGTTCGTGCCGCTCGCGCGATCCCGTCCTGGTCTGGGACGACGACCAGCACCCCCGCGCCGGCGAGGGCGCGTGCGAGCGATCGGGCTATCTCGACCCCGTAGTCGCTCGGCCTGCTCGTGCCGAGCAGCGCCACGGTGGGGCGATTGTCGCTGTCCTCGAGCAGGCCTGCGCTTCCCCCGGTGTAGAGCAGCCGCGGTGCGCTGGAGGCGCGGAGCCGCCCGGGATATGCACGGTGGTGGACGCACACGGCGCTCGCACGGGTGCCCTCGTTGGTGAGCCGACCCTCGCGGTGGGCCCGGCGAAGCTCTTCCCGGCGGCGACCACCGAGCAACTCGATCAGCTCTTCGTCGGCGCGACCCAGCAGCTCGATCAGCTGCGAACGGTCGCGCGCACGGAGGTCGAGCACGGCGCCGAGCTCCGCCAGCAGGCCGCTCCTGAGCCGGCACGCGGCACAGGCACCGGCGCTCAAGCCGGGACGCCGGCCACAGGCACCGGCACCGGCTCGTACGCGAGGTCCGGCCTGAAGGCGAGCGCCTCGGCCATGTGCTCGGGCCCGATGCGGGTGCTGGCGGCGAGGTCGGCGATGGTCCGGGCCACGCGCACGGTGCGGTGCTCTCCGCGGGCGCTCAGCAGTCCCACCTCTCGGGCTCGGCGCAGCATGCTCCCCGCACGCTCGTCGAGCCTCGCGCACGATCTCAGGGCACGCGCGTCCATGCGCCCGTTGTTGGAGACGCCGTGTCCGCGCAGGCTGCGCCTCTGGCGTTCGCTCGCCCGTGTGACGAGGTCGCGCGCCCGGGCTGAGGAGATCGCCCCCTCTGGTCCCTCGCGACCGGATGGGGCGCGGCGCAGGTTCACGAGCAGGTCCACGCGGTCGAGGAGGGGCCCGCTCAGACGGCGGCGGTGGCGGGCGAGGTCGGCTTCGCTACAGCGGCAGCGCTCGAGCTCGCCCGCGAACCCGCACGGACACGGGTTGGTGGCCGCCACGAGCATGAAACGGGCGGGGTACACGGTGTGTTGGTGCGCCCGGGCGATCGAGACCCGGCCGTCCTCCAGCGGTTGGCGCAGGGACTCCAGGACCGGGCGGGAGAACTCCGACAGCTCGTCCAGGAACAGCACGCCGTTGTGTGCCAGCACGACCTCCCCGGGCGCCCCCGGCCGGGCCCCACCCAGCAGGCCGGCGGCGGTGATGGTGTGGTGGGGAGCCCGGAACGGCCGGGTGCTCAGGAGACCCCTCACCTCGTCCCCGAGCAGACTGCGGATGCGGGTCACCTCGATCGCTTCCTCGTGGTCGAGTGGCGGCAGGATCGACGGCAGCCGTTGCGCCAGCATCGTCTTGCCCGTCCCCGGGGCACCGCTGAGGAGCAGGTTGTGCGATCCGGCGGCCGCGACCATCAGGGCCCGCACCGCCAGCCGCTGGCCGCGCACGTCGCCGAGGTCCGGGCCCGCCCGGCCGAGGTCGGAAACGCGCGCCGGCGGGGGGTCCGGGAGAGGCTCGTCCGCGGGGCCGCCACTCAGCAGGCGAACGGCGCTGCGCAGCGATCCCACGGCAGCGATATCCAGTCCGGGAACCAGCCCCGCCTCCCGGCTGCGCTCGGGGGCGAGCGCGAACACGGAGAGCCCCGAGGCGCGCGCCGCCTGCGCGATCGCCAGCGTCCCACGGGTGGGCCTCAGGCTGCCGTCGAGTCCGAGCTCTCCCGCCAGCGCGACGTCCGTCAGCCTGTCAGCGGGCAACTGGCCGCTCGCCGCCAGGACGGCGCAGGCCAGCGGCAGGTCGAGACCCGGACCCGCCTTGGGGACGTCGGCGGGGGCGAGGTTGGCTGTGATCCGGCGTGGCGGAAACTCGTACCCCGAGTTGCGGATCGCGCCCGCGATCCGCTCCCGGGCCTCCCGCACGGCCGTGTCCGCCAGGCCCACGATCACGAACGCGGGCAGCCCGGGCCGGACATCGACCTCGACCGTCACATGGTGGGTCTGAAACCCGTCGATCGTGAACGCATGCGCTGTGGCGAGCACGGCCCGCTCCCATCCTCGTCGGACTCAGGATCGGGCCACGCTAGGCGCAGCTTGGGACGGGATGCTCGAGTCGACCGCCTATGTCCGCGGCGCGCCCTGCAAGCAAGGCAACGGACGGGCCCGACAGACCTTCGCCCGCCCCGCCGGTCACAAAGAGGACTTCGGGAGCGGGCGAGGCCCGGCGTTGCTTTGTAAGGGCGCTGCGGTCTAGTAGCCGACGGGGTGGCGGACGACGTACCCGCCGGTGGAGGCCATGCTGTCCGTCCAGCGGGAGCCGCTTTCCGCCAGCGCGACGGTGTCGAAGCGTTTGCCGTCCACGACCATCCAGGCGTGTTCGGAGTTGGCGTAGATGGTGATGTAGCGGCCGGGGCCGGGGGCGCCGTAGCACTCGAGCGCCGAGGAGTCCTCGGGGGAGCTCAGCAGGCCTCCGCCGTGGAGCGCGTAGGAGACCGAGCCCGAGCAGTCATAGCCGGTGGACTCGAACGACCCGTGGCCGCCGCCCCACACGTACGGGCGGGTGGCGATTTCGTCGCCCGCGGCGATCACCCTGGAGACCACACCTTCGCCGCCTCCGGCGGTGCTTTCGGAGCTCCCCGAGGAGGACGACGAGCCTTCGCTGGATTCGACCATCGCCGAGCGCGGGGGCGTGAGCGTGCCCTCGTTGGTGACCCCGACGAGAGCCCAGGTGGCGGGGCCGACGACGCCGTCCACGTGCAGGCCGTGACGGGCCTGCAGGCGCCGCACGGCGGCCTCCGTTTCGGGTCCGAATTCGCCGTCGGTCGCCAGGTGAAGGGCGGCCTGAAGGCGCGAGATCGGGTTCCCCGTGGGTGCTTCGGTGGCTCCGGTTTCGCCGGTTGCGCCGGTTTCGCCGGTTTCGGCTGCGGCCGCTGCGTGGTGGTGATGGTGGGTCGGTTCCTGGGGCATGGCCGAGGCCGGCGGTTCCAGCGTCGGCAGCGTGTGGACGCCGATCAGGCCCCAGGTGGCGGGGCCCACGACGCCGTCCACGTTCAGACCATGGCGGGCCTGCAGGCGCCGCACGGCGGCCTCCGTTTCGCGTCCGAATTCGCCGTCCGGGCTGACGTGCAGCGCGAGCTGGAGGGCTTTCACGGCCCCCACGGTGGCTTCGGCTTCAGAGGGACCCGAATGTCCTTTGGAGGTGCCTGCGGGCGGGCCTGCGGTGGTGGCGTCGGTGGTGGGGCTGGTGGCCGCTTCCGTGCCGGCTTCGCCGGTCGACTGGCTCGTGCCTTCCGCGGCCCCTTCGCCCCCTGCTTCGCCGGGTGCCTCGGTGCCTCCCGAACTCGTCCCGCCCGCCGTGTGCGCGATCGGGGAGCCTTCGACGGGCACTTCGCCTGCTTCGGCGGGGGCTTCGCTGCCGCCCGTGCCGGAGCCTTCGCCGGAGCCCCCTTCGAGGGCCACGGCCGTGGCACTGGCGGCTGCCGTCGTGGCGGTGGGGCCCGGGACGACCGTCTGGACTTCGCTGGTGAGGGTGCTCCCGGTGGCCTCGCCGCGCAGCGCCGAGGCGGTCATCGAGCCCACCACGCCGTCGGATTGGAGTCCACTACGGGCCTGGAAGTTGCGTACCGCGGCTTCCGTTTCGGGGCCGAAGATTCCGTCCACTTTGATCCCGCCGAGGGCCTGCTGGAGCAACCTCACCTGCCTGCCTTCGCTACCGGAGCTGAGCACGATCGTGTGATCGGTGGTCGTGGCGGGGTCGGTGTTGGGGCCGCCGGCGACCGGACCTTGGCCGCTGGCGATGCCGGCGGCGGGGGACACGGTGAAGGCCGCCAGTGCCCCGAGCGAGACACGCTTGGCACGGGAGCTGGCGGGTACGAAGCGCAACTCGGCCGCCCTGCGCCGAGCACGTGAACGACCCAGCGAGAGCTCCCAGGGTGCTCCCTGCGACAGGTCCCGGGGGGTACCCAGGTGGGCGCTCCGGGCCGTCAGCGCGATCGTCTTGGCGGGCATGCGGTTGCGGCGGGCGAATCCTCTACTGGCACGGGCGCGTCGTTCCAGCGAGCGCTGCATTGAGTCGTTCCAGAGGTCAACGACTGCAAGATCACGAGTGGATCCCGACATTCGCGGCGGTCCTTTCTTCTGCGTTGCTTGGCGCCTACGGGGTTAGCTGTCGGGCTCGCGTAAACGGCTACGCTACGCCACAGATGTGGCGATTCGCCCCCGCGGTAAAACCGCATTGGGTCCCCCGATCCACAGCCCCGTGGGGCCAGGGATTCGGCACGAACGTCGGGGAAGCTAACAGGTTTCTTCGCAAAATGCGTTGTACTTGCAGGAATCGACGCCCCGGCTCCGACGTCTCTACGTACAGGGACCGCTGACGGCCCACCGCCGCGTTCGTGACCGAGCATTTGCCACCCATCAGAAGCAACCGAGTCCGGCTCGCTGCGGCGCTGGCCGCGGTCGTGGTGCTCGCGGGCTGTGGCTCGGGGTCGTCCTCGACCGGCGCGGGCCACCACGGTGGGAGCGCCGCGGCGCAGCAGCTCGCGGCTGCCGGCGAGCTCAGCCCGGTCAGGGCGGCGCCGCCGCTCGCACTACGCAACCACCTCGGCCAGCCGGTCAACATCTACTCCTACCGAGCAATACGTTCTATGTTGCTCACTGTTCTTCGTTCAGCGTGCTTTGCTGCGGGAGTGGCCAAGTAGCACATTTGATGACTTTCGCGGAGCTGTTGTATTGCCTTCATTATCAGACATCTAGGGCGGCTGAAGACTGTTCTTCGATAAACAAATACAGTGAGGTTCATAAAAAAGATTTGCAATTCTTTAACTAGCGGTTCTACACTAGGCCCAGCTGTTGCTTTTACATGGTCGACCACGTGTGGTCGTTCAAATCAGGGTGCAACTCCAAGACGAGAGGTCGTTTCAAGCTATGAAAAACCGGGGAAAATACCTCGTAGCAATTCTGTTCGTGGCTTTATGGGCCGCCAATGTTCAGGCCCAATCTCTATTCGCAACTCTAACGGGCATTGTGTCCGACTCCACCGGAGCCGTCGTGCCCGGAGCCAAGGTCACTCTGCGCAATGAGGAGTCCAGTTCAACGCGCGACACGGTCACAGACAATGATGGTTACTTTACGTTCGCGTCAGTATCGGTTGGCAATTTCACGTACTAAGTGACGGTTGAAGCCAAGGGTTTCTCCACCTACAAGGGCACAGGCATTGCACTGCTCGGTGGCGAGAAGCGCAATATTAACGTCACCTTAGCGCTGGGCTCCACGGGCGAGACCGTGACCGTGGCCGGCGTGCCGACTTCGCAATTCCCGTCGATTCGGGCGAAAAATCGTCCGTTTTAACAACGAAGGAATTGGAGAACTACGTCCAGGTGGGAAGCAATGCCGCCGAGTACATCAAGATCATGCCGGGTTTCGGCATCCAGAACGGCACCTCGAATAAGGCGAACTACACCGGTGAGACCATCGGCATCAATGGCAACGGCGACGCCGGCAGCCAGAGCCCGCTGAATAACGCGTACTCTTACAATGGCCTGCCCAGCAATTCGCTGGATATCACGGCGGATGGCGCGCACGTCTCCGACCCGGGCTGCAACTGCGATACGCCGGTCAATCCGAATTCGGAGATGATCTCTGAATTCAAAGTTCTGGCATCGAATTTCAGCGCAGAAAACCAGAAGGGTCCGAGCGTGATCAGTTCGGTGGCGAAGTCGGGCGGCAGCCAGTTCCACGGATCGGCGTTTCTCTCTGCCCGTAACTACGACCTAAACGCCAACGATGCGTTGTTCAATG
>CAVWTU010000001.1:0-344371 GCA_963758055.1 uncultured Solirubrobacteraceae bacterium | reverse complement strand
TACTGTAGTCTACTTGGTACCGTTGGTCTTGCTGAAGGCGCGACTGAAGGCATTCCTGCGAATGGTCGCCACCAAGGGCGAGCTGGCGGCGCGCTACGGCTGCCCGCAGGGCACGCTCTGCTCAGAACTCGACAAGCGAGCGGATCCCCTCGGACGTGACGCCGCCAGGCTGATGGAGATCCCGATCGATTGGGCCGAGCGACAGTTTCGCGCGATGGGCAGACGCGACGCCCGCGACCTGGCGGTCGCTCTCATAGCCGCATACCAAGGGATCTCACTACTCACCAACACGCTCAGAGAACCCGAGCCTGATGACCAAAGAGGCCCGCCGCCTCGAACGCTGGATCGACTCGCTCTAAGCCGCCGCATTCTCATACGGCGTTCGCGCTATCGCGGGCGAGTCGATCGGCGATGACACGCGGGGTCCGTTCTGGAGCGCTGCCGCGAGCACCCCCGAAGGCGACGAGGTCCGGAAGGGCACGATGATGGGAAGCGAGCGCCCACCATCTCTCGACAGTCAGAACAAGCAGGACGCTCGCACGGCCGTACGACGCCCGGGGTTCGTCCTCGGCGACAGGATCTGACGCAATGAGACATTGCTCACGGCGGGGTTATGAGCGCCTTAGGCGCACCTACAAGCATCGTGTCAGCTCTGACGAATCCGACCAAGGGATGTGACGTGAACCGCATATCGATCTGCGCGGTGGGTGCACTCGCCCTCGCTTCCGCAGCGCTCGCGGGCTGCGGCGGCAGCTCTGCAACGGGTGTCTCGACGAAAGCGAACGCAGTCACCGCGACCGAGGCCTGCCGCGAAGTCAGCCCCGTCACTAGTCATCGGGACATATAAGACGCCCGAAGATGGCACCCTCATCACCGGCGCCAACTAACCGGACGCTCTATGTGTTCAGGCCGGATGAAAAGTCCACCTCGGCACATGTGAAGCTCAGCACCTGCAATGCCGCCTGCGCGGCTGTGTGGCCGCCTGTGCTCGCCACCGCTACTCCGGCCGTGGCCGGCAAAGCCAATGCGTCGCTTGATCGGCCTTACTACGCGTAGTGACGGCACCAAACAGGTGACCTACAACGGTCTCCCCCTGTACTACTACGCAGCCGACACGAAGGCCGGTCAGGCCACCGGCAACCACCTAAAGGACGCTTTCGGGCTCTGGATCGGCATGCTTCCCGAGCGGCAAGCTCGCGCCGGACGGCAGCTCTTGAGCGAGAACCAAGTGAGCTTCACCGCTGCGGGCGCGAGCCTCGGGTTCGCCCCGCAGCGGGTGTCCCCTTGCGCCCTTCTCAACCTCTCTCGGGAGGGCGGTAGCCGGGGACCTCGCCCGCGCGAGGGTACGAGGCGCTTGGCGGCGAGCTGCTCGCCGAGCAGCCCCAGCATCGTGGCCTGCAGGGCGCGGGAGCGATCGTCGGCATGCGTGGGGTGGGCGAGGTTGCGTTCCTCGTAGGGGTCGACGGTGATGTCGTAGAGCTCGTATTCGTCGGGCTCGGGCTCGGTGACGGTGACCGTTTTGCGGCCCCGCAGGCGCTCGTCGCGCTCGCCCGGCACCGTCCAGAACTGCTGGTTGTCGTGGTAGCGGGAGAGCTTCACGAGGTGCTGCTCGCCCTCGACGTCGACCTCGGCGATGACCGTCTCGATGTGGTTGGGCTGCTCGACGGTCGAGAACGTGCGTGTCGCGCGTGCGACCCGCTGGAACGGGCTCGCGCCCGTTGCGGTGCCCTCGCTGATCTCATCGTCGGTCATGAACAGGACGGGCTCGGCTGGCGGCTCCGCGGTCGAGCGCGCGGACCGCTGCAGAGAGGTCGCGGCCGACCAGCGGTCGCGCATCGGTGTGGTCGGCCTGCAGCTTCGCCAGCGCCTCGTCCTGGTCGATCCCGGCCAGCCCGAGCAGGGTCGGGATCAGGTCGGCGTGGTTGGTCGGAACGTCCAGCTCGCGTGCGCCGCCCGGGAGCAGCGGGCTCGAGACGATGAACGGGACGTTCAGCGCCTCCTCGTAGGCGTTGTGCCACTTCTCGTGCATACCGCCGTGGGCGCCCTGCATGTCGCCGTGATCGGAGCTGAAGACGACGATCGTGTCCTCGTATGCGCCGCTGGCCTGCAAGGCGTCGAGCACGCGGGTGATCTGCTCGCCGACCGTGGCCTGCAGCTGGTAGTAGAACTTCAGGTGGGTCTCGATCCAGGGCTGCGGCGCGCCCAGTCGCGACCACAGGGTCGACCATGCTCTGCTGACAGCGCGGGCTTGGTCGACAGATCCTCGTGGCGTGTCGGAGACTGCTCGACGTGGGGCACGGTCGACGGGTGGTAGCGCAGCCCTTGTGTGCAGCGCGACGATGCCGAAGAACGAGTCGTCGTGAGGGTTCAGGAACGAGCAGACGGTGAGCCACGGCTGGTCGCCTCTCCTCGGCGTCGAGACGCTCCAGCAGCTCGATCGTCTCGTCGGCGGTGAATGGGTCCTTGACGGTGCCCATGTTGTGTTTGCCGAGGCCGTGTGGCTCGGGGCCGACCCACTCCGAGAAGCCATAGTCGTCGAGCAGGTCCGCCTTCAGGTACTCCGCGATGTTCTCCTCGATCGGCTCGCCGTCGTCGTCGATCGACAGCAGGTAACCGTCGCCGTCGCGGGCATCGAGATGCGCATGCGAGGCGTGCCACTTCCCCTTGAAGTACGTGCGGTAGCCGCCCGCGCGAAACCAGTCGCCCAGCGTCGGCACGGTATCGGGAGCGAGCCAGATACATGTCATCGCTTTCGGCGCTCTTCGCCAGCCCGTCGGTCTGCGTAACACCGTGCAGCGACGGGTACTGCCCGGTCAAGAGCGACGCCCGACTCGGAGCACACGCCGTCGCCATCGGATAATGGTGCTTGAAGGACACGCCGCTCTGGCGCAGGCGCTCCTGGCCGACGCAGTGCTCGCGCCGGAATTCGCGCAGCTCGTCAGACTCGTAGGGCGGAGGCTCGCGCAGCTGGTCGGTGAGGATGATCAGAACGTTGGGGCGGCGAGACACGGTGCGCAACCATATCCAGAACCGACCGAGACGGTGGCTCGGTGGCGATCCAGCAGGTCGTGGAGCGCTCGGCACGAGTTTGCGGCTCTACCATCCGCCGCGGGATGAGCCGCGAGGACATGATCGAGATCCCGGCCGGGCGCTTCCACATGGGTTCCGCCGGCTTCTATCCGGAAGAGGCGCCGGTGCGCGAGGTGCAGCTCGAGGCCTTTGCGATCGACGGCGGACCGGTCACGGTGGCGCAGTTCGCGCGCTTCGTCGAGGAGACCGGATACCTGACCGTCGCCGAGCGCCCCCCTGACCCCACCGCCTACCCAGGGGTCGATTGCTCGCTCCTGCGCGCTGGTTCTGCTGTCTTTCACCCCACGCCGGGTCCTGTGCCCCTCGATGACCCGAGCCGATGGTGGATCTACGTGCCCGGCGCGAACTGGCGACACCCCCGGGGGCCGAACAGCGACAACGCCGGACGGGGCGCTCATCCCGTGACCCATGTCGCCTTCGAGGACGCCGAGGCGTACGCGGCGTGGGCTGGCAAGCAGCTCCCCAGCGAGGCCGAGTGGGAGTACGCCGCCCGCGGGCAGCTCGACGGTGCGGTCTTCGCGTGGGGCGATGATGAGCGACCCGGCGGGCAGCTGATGGCCAACTTCTGGCAGGGCGAGTTCCCGTGGCGGAACACCGGTGCGAAGGGACAGCACGGGACGTCGCCGGTGGGCCTGTTCCCGGCCAACGGGTTTGGGCTCTATGACGTCACGGGGAATGTCTGGGAGTGGACGACCGACTACTACTCTCACCGCGGATCGGCTTCATCGGCCACCCCCCGCGGCTGCTGCACCCCGCCTCTGAACCCCCGCGTAGCCGTTCCGGATGAAAGCTTTGACTACGGGCGTCCGGGCGCAGAGATTCCCCGCCGCGTGATCAAGGGCGGCTCGCATCTGTGCTCGCCGAGCTACTGCCTTCGATACCGGCCTGCGGCTCGCCAGCCCGAGGCGGTTGATACATCGACGAGTCACATAGGCTTTCGCTGCATCCTGCGCGACGACTAGGCGGAACGGGGATTGTCACTCTCCCGGTACTTCAAGCGTCACGCGCCGAGCCCGATCGACGGCTGAGGAGGGTCGCGCGTATCGCGCGAGGACGCTACGAGCTGCTGCCGCCGAGTCGGGCGACCAGTTCGAGCATTGCGTCAAGCGCGGCCTCTAGCGGCTTGGTGTCGCGTTTGACCTGAGTGAGGAGCAGGCCGCCCTGCAGGGCGGCTAGCAGCGCGAGGGCGAGGGTGTCGGGGTCGGTCTCGGGCGTGAGCTCGCCTCGTGCGTGCATCTCTCGTAGACCGCTCTGGATCGTGGCTTCCCAACGTTTGAAGCCCTCGGCGACGTGGGCTCTTGCGTCGGGATCGGTCTCGGCTAGCTGGCCTCCGAGAGAGCCGATTGGGCAGCCGCCGATGCAGTGGTGCTCGCGCTGGGCCGCGATCACGAAGTCGCGCCAGGCTCGGAGGCCCTCCAGCGTGCTGAAATCGAAGTTCTCCTGCCCGCCGACCATCGTGTCGGCCTGGTGGTCAACGACTGCCCGGACCAGGGCCGGCTTGTCGTCGAAGTAGTGGTAGAGCTGCGAGCTCGAGACGTCCGCCGCCGCGCGTACGTCCTCGATTGTCGTGTGGGCGACGCCTTGCCGGAAGATCAACCCGGCGGCCGCGTCGACTATGCGCTGACGGGTCTCCTGGCCCTTGCGCGTCAACGGGCGAGGGGAGGGGCTGGTCGTGCTCATACCGCAGATTCTACCAACAGAATGGATCGCGCCATCCATTCTGTGTTAGAGTGGAACGCACGATCCATTTCGGGGTCGCGACAACCACTCAAAGGGAGAACGCGATACATGTCACTTCAAGGCAAGACCGCCCTTGTCACCGGCGGCACATCCGGGATGGGTATCCGCCACCGCGCTGGCGATGGCCGAGAAGGGCGCGTCGGTGATCATCACCGGCCGCGATGAGACCCGCGGCGCGAGCACCGTGGAGAAGATCCGGGCGGGTGGGCACGATGCGCAGTTCATCGCCGCTGATTTCTCGGAGATGTCCGAGGTGAGGCGCGTCGCCGACGCGGCAGGCGAGATCGATGTTCTTGTCAACTGTGCCGGCTTTGCCGCCCTCGCACCGACGGCTGACACCGACGAGGCGGCGTTCGACGGGCTGTTCCAGATCAACGTCAAGGCGCCGTTCTTCCTCGTCGCCGCGCTCGCCCCGAAGATCGCCGCCCGCGGCGGCGGATCGATCATCAACGTCTCAACGATGGTCGCGAGCTACGGCCAGCCAGGCATGGCTGCCTACGGCGCCTCGCGCGCCGCGATCGAGCTGCTCACCAAGGCGTGGGCCGCCGAATACGGGCCGCAGAACGTCCGCGTCAACGCGGTCGCTCCCGGTCCGACGTTGACCCCGGCATTGGAGCCGATGTTGGAGATGGCCAAGGAGTTTGCCAAGCAGATTCCGCTCGGCCGGCGTCGCTGAAGTGCACGAGCTGTCCGACGTCATCACGTTCCTCGCGACCCCGGCGGCCGGCTACATCAACGGCGCGATCATCCACGTCGACGGCGGCCGCCTCGCGATCTGAGAGGGAAGGGAGATGAGGCTGGTCACCACTCCCGGCGTTCGGACACGAAGTGACTCCGTCACCGTGACCTCCCTCGGCCTCACCCCGCGACGCCGGACAGAGGAGGAGACAGGGGCGGTCGCCATCCCGCTAAAGACGGCCCTGAGCGGTAAGAGGGAACCGTGGCCGGCCCCCCGGCGGAGGGCACCTGGCCACGGACCGCGACAGGTCCCGCCGAACACCCACGGCATGACCTCGACGAGACGCAAAAGTCTGAACAGCCGGTACCCGGATCACCAATGACCATGTCTGTACCGAAGGAGCCAAGCACTCAAATGCAAACCACCGCAGAAAAGACCGTGTTGATCACCGGCGCCAACGTCGGGATCGGCAAGGACATCGCCCGGCAACTGGCATCGCGTCCCGAGATCGCCCGCATCTACCTGGCGTGCCGGAACCAAGACCGGGCGGCAACGGCAAAGGCCGAGCTCGAAGCGGAAACCGGCCGGCGCATCTTCGACATCGTTCTCATGGACGTTTCCGATCCGGACTCGGTCCGCGCCGGCCTGGCGGGCATTGACGGATCGCTCGACGCGGTGGTCATGAACGCCGGTGGAATGGGCGGCAAGACGCCCATGGCGTTGACCCCCGACGGGGCCACTTACATGTTCGCGTCAGAACGTTCTTGGCCACGTCGTCCTCCTCGAGACGCTCCTGGCCGAGGACCGACTTGGCGAGGTGGCGGTCTTCGCCGGAAGCGAGGCAGCCAGGGGAATCCCGAAAATGGGGTTCAAGCGGCCGTCGTTTGACTCAAACTCCGCCGACGAGCTCGCCACTGTCATCGACGGCAGCTATTTCGCCGGCGCAAAACCTGACGTCAATTTGGCCTATGGGCAGGCCAAGCTGATCGGCATCCTATGGATGGCCTACCTGGCCCGCCAACACCCCGACCGCCGATTCATCTACAGTGAGCCCCGGCAACACCACCGGCACCCAAGCACCCAATGACCTCGCATTGCCGCTGCGCATAGCGGCCAAGTACGTCATGCCCCGCCTGGGCATCGCCCACAAGCTTGACGTGGGCGCGAAGCGACTGGTCGACGGCGTCACCGACCCGACCCTGTCCAGCGGCGTGTTCTACGCCAGCGCGGCCAACACGCTCAAGGGTCCCGTGGTCGACCAAACGGACATCTTCCCCGATCTGGCCAACCCGTCCTTTCAGGACCACGCCAACGAGGCCATCCACCGCTTTATCACGTAGAAGGACATCGCGTAGTTCTCAGGACAGCAGCAGTGCCGTCCAGAACGCACGTCTCGCTCCATCGCGAGCACCCTTGCGATCGCCGGCAACGTCGCAGGGTGCGCCCCCGATCAAAGCCTCCAGTGCTGCTGGAGGGTTGGTCCACTGCCGGGCACCCATCTCATCTCGCTCGGCGGTAACAGACGTGGGTCGCCAGAGGGGAATGGAGAACCTCGGCGGGCTCGAGATCGAAACCGGTGACACCGTCGAAGATCCGCTCGCCGGACCCGAGCAGAACGGGGGCGATGTCGAGCCAGAGCTCGTCGATGACGCCTGCCAGCAGCGCTTGGCGGACGGTCGCAGGCGCCGCCCGCGATGTCGATGCCGTCTGTCGCCGGCATCCTCTTGGGCCTGGGCGTAGGCGGCGTCGAAGCCATCGGTGACGAAGTGAAACGTCGTCCCGCCCTCCATCCCGATCGGCGCGTGAGGGTGGTGGGTCAGGACGAACACCGGCGCGTGGTATGGCGGCTCGGGCCCCCACCAGCCCGTCCACTCCTCATCCCACTCGCCGCGGATCGGGCCGAACATGTTGCGGCCCATGACGTAGGCGCCGCGGGGGCGCAGCAAACGGCGTGCGGCGGTGGCGTCCGCCTCGTTCGCGCGCTCGTCGCCGAGATGCCAGCCGTGAAGCTCGCGACCCCGCTTGCCGAGCGGGTTTTCGCGGCTTTGATCCGGCCCGGCGACGAAGCCGTCGAGCGAAATCGACATGTGGCAGGTGGTGTCGGCCATAGCTCTCCTCCGAAGTGATGTCCGCTAGACCCTAGTCAGCGCACGCTGCTGGGGAGATCGCGTTCGGCGGACGGGTCCAATTCAGTCGCCGCTCATGTACTCGACGGCGGTTTGACTCTCGGCGAGGTTCCCTGCAAACGCGACGAGAGCCTGGACGAGCGGGTTGTGATTGTCCCGGCGCCAGATC
Organism: uncultured Solirubrobacteraceae bacterium; assembly: GCA_963758055.1. Lineage (GTDB taxonomy): Bacteria > Actinomycetota > Thermoleophilia > Solirubrobacterales > Solirubrobacteraceae > Palsa-744. Next base: position 336,567 of record CAVWTU010000001.1, on the reverse strand, counting down.
AGCGACAGGATCGCCGGGCGGGCGTCGCTCAGGGGGATCGCCACGACGGGTAGCACCTGCTGAGCGATCTCCGCGTCGCAGCGGGGAAGCGTCGTGATCCCCCTGTTCGAAGCCATGATCCCGCCCATCTGCATCGTGTTTCCCGCGCGCTCGACGGTCGTGGCCCGGGGCGGCCCGCCGCGATGGTCGTCGAGACTGTGGAAGCCGGACCACGCCGGCTGAACCTCAGGGTCGTAGCTGAGGAACGTCTCGTCGAGGACCTCCGCGACGCCAAGCACCTCTCGCCCGGCGAGTGGATGACCCGTGTGCGCCACGATCGCGCGCGGCTCCAGCCGGACGGGCCGTGTCTCGACGCCCGGGTCGGGGGAGGGTAGGTGACAGAAGGCCACGTCCACATTCTCGAGCCAGGAGAGGGTCGTGCCGCGTGGGAATGGGACGTCCCGAAACGAGACCTCGGCGTCGGGATGGGAATCGGCGAAGGCTGCAAACAGCTCCGGCGCGTTGAGGGTCGGCGGAGGCCCGATGAACCCGACATCCATCGCGCCCCTGGCCGCGCGCGCAAGCCATTGCGCCGTCTGGGCCGCGTCGTCGTCGGCGGCCAGCGCGATCCGGGCCTTCGCCAAGAACGCCTCCCCCGCGGCCGTGAGGGTCACGCCGCGGGCGTGGCGCTCGAGTAGCGCGACGCCGAGGTCGGATTCGAGTTGCGCCATCGCCTGCGACAGTGCGGGCTGTGCGATATGGAGCCGTCTCGCCGCGCGTGTGATCTGCCCCTCTTCAGCGACCGTAACGAAATACCGCAGGTGGCTTTGCTTAAACGGCATCGTCGCCTTATACCATCGCTACGGACGTATTCACCGCGTATCCGCCACCACAGCGCAGTGATCCCGAGGCGACTCCGGAAGAAGCGGCTCGGGAGGCGCCGCTGCGGCTAGCCGAGCGGTTCGGCCAACTCGACGATGATCCCGGCAGGCCCGCGGATGTAACAGAGCCGATAGACGTCCTTGTAGCGCTCGATCTGACCCACGAGCTCGGCGCCGCGAGCCTGCAAACGCGCGACCGTGGCGTCGAGGTCGTCGACCGCAAACGACAGGTGCCGGATGCCCGGTGCGTTCGCCGGTGCCCGCTGATCGCCTTCCGGGCTCTCCGGCGCGCGAAACCTGACCAGCTCGACGCGCGCGTGGCCGTCGGGCGTCTCCAGCATCGCGAGGTCCGCCCTCACGCCTTCAAGCCCAACGACGCGGTCGACCCAGTCGTCCCCGACCGATCCCGCACCCTGTCGGCGGAGTCCGAGCTCCTCGAAGAACCCGGCGGCGTCGTCGAGGTCGTCGACAACGATGCCCACGTGGTCCATCCTCCGAACCGTCACCGGTCCGATGGTAGGCACTGGGCCCCGGTCGGGTGGCGCTGTCGCGCAGCGTCAGCACCGCGGCGTCAGTAGCGGAACGTGGCCTCGATCGCCTTGCAGGTGGTCAATGGTCGCGTCGAGCCCGTGACCTTGACCTCGATCAGATCGCCGGCGTTGATCGGGGGTGACGCGCCCGTGTTTTCGCAGTGGTTCCTGGTGTTCGAGTTGATCGTGCACGCGAGCAGGGTTGCCCCGGTCGTGTCGTCGATCACCGCCACCTGCACCGTTTCGGTGCCCGTCAGGGTGACGTCCACGGCCGCGTAGAGGTCATTGACCGCGCTCCCGGCGGTGCCCGATTCGCCAGTCGAACCCGTCGCTCCGCGTTCTCCGGTGGCGCCCTTTTCACCGTGCTCCCCGGCCGCGCCGGCGGTTGATGCGCCCGGCGCCCTGGGCGCCCGCCGGGAGGGTTCTTCAGGCGACCACCGCGGGGGCGGGCTCGTCCACCGGGTCCTGCTCGGGATGGACCACCCGCTTGCGCTCCAGGGCTTCGGGCGTCACGCGTTGGACGTCCCACGCCAAGCCCGTCTTCTCCATCGTCCAGATCAGCCACCAGGTGGGGTCGATCTCCCACGGCTGCAGGCCGTGTCTGGCTGACCTCGGAAAGGCGTGGTGGTTGTGGTGATTGCCCTCCCCGAGCCCCACCACCGCCACGAGCGGGTTGTTGCGGCTCTCATCGCGGGTCTTGAACGGGCGCGAGCCCCACATATGACATACGGAGTTCACCGACCAGGTGGCGTGGTGCACGAAGAACACCCGCAGCGCGCCGCCCCACAGGAACCCCCCGATCCCGCCCCGCAGCTTTCTGGTAGCGATCAGCCCCGCCATGAACGGGGCCAAGAAGTAACTCAGGATCACGATCAGCCCGAAGCGCCGGTGGACCGCCATCACCGTCTTGTCTTCCAGCAGGTCGGGAACGTAGCGCTGGCGCGAGGCCTTCTCGTCGGCGAACAGCCAGCCGAAGTGTGCGTGGACGAAGCCCCGCAGCGGGCCACCCTCGTGTCCGGCGTGGGGACTGTGCGGATCACCCTCTTCGTCGGCATAGGCGTGGTGCTTGCGGTGGTCCGCGACCCAGTCCGGCACCGATCCCTGGATCGCCATCGAGCCCAGCACGGCGAAAATGCCCCGGATCAGCGGGTAGGTCTTGAAGCTGCGGTGGGTGAACAGCCGGTGGTAGCCCGCTGTGATGCCGAACCCGCTGAGGACGTAGAAGATGCCGAAGATGCGGCGGTTGGCGGGGCTCGCGAGTAGCCATCGCTTGCGGAAGGTCGCCACCAGCAGAGCGGGTGGACCGAATACGAACATCCCCGTGAAGAGGCGGTAGGAGAGACTGGCGGGGTGGGTCTCAGGTACCCGAGGTCCATCGGCCGGCTGCGCCATCACAGACTCCCTGTGTTCGTTTGGGCGGGGATGTCCTCACACTAGACCCCGGGCGCCCGCCACGCGGCGTGACCGGCGGCCGAGGGCGCGGCCGGAGCTCCGCGGCCGCTGCGATCATGAGCGCCGGCCCCGAAGACGAGAGCAGGTGAAGGAGCGAGCATGAGCGAGAAGCGCAGCGGTGCGAAGTCGGCGACGGCCGCGGACTCCCCCTCCCAGCTGATCGACGCGAGGATCCGGGAGCTCGGTGACTGGCGGGGCGAGACGCTGGCCCGGGTGCGGGCGCTGATCCGGCAGGCCGACCCCGAGGTGGTCGAGGACTGGAAATGGAGAGGGGTGCCGGTGTGGTCCCACGGCGGGATCATCTGCACCGGCGAGACCTACAAGAGCGTCGTCAAGATGACCTTCGCCAAGGGCGCCTCGCTGGAGGACCCGGCCGGCCTGTTCAACTCGAGCCTCGAGGGCAACACGCGGCGGGCGATCGACGTCCGCGAGGGCGAGAAGATCGACGAGAAGGCCTTCAAGGCGCTCGTCCGGGCGGCCGTGGAGTTGAACACGGCCGGCCGGGAACACGTCTAGGCGGCCCGCGAGCGGGCCGGCAGCGCGCCCGGTTCCAGCGCGGCGCGGTATCCGTCCGCCAGACGCCCCAGGGCGCCCTCCCAGGTGCGCCTGCGGGCCGCCGTGGCCCCCGCCGACGCGAGCCGCTCGCGCAGCAGGGGCGAGCGGGCAAGCTCGAGCAGAGCCTTCGCTCATGGCCTGCGGGTCGGGCGCGCACAACAGGCCGCTGACGCGGTGCTCGATCAGCGAACGCGGGCCGCCGGCATCCACCGCCAGCACCGGCACGCCGCTCGCCTGGGCCTCGAGCACGACCTGGCCGAAGGTGTCGGTGGCGCTCGGGAACACGAACATGTCCGCGCTCGCATATGCGGCCGGCAGCTGTCCGCCCTCGAGCCAGCCGAGAAAGGTGGCCCGGTCTCCGAGCCGCTCGGCCAGCTGCCCGCGCTCGGGTCCGTCGCCGGCCAGCAGCAGGTGCAACCCGGGGCACGCTCTCGCGGGCCAGCAGGAAGGCGTCCGCGAGCAGCTCGACACCCTTCTCGCGGGTGATCCGCCCGGCGTAGAGGACCGTTACCCGGCCGTCGGGCACGTCCGGCCGGCCGCGGGGCCGATCCCGCAGCACGGGCGTGAAGCGCTGCCCGTCCACACCCCGGTCCCAGCGCATCACGCGCTCGGCGGGGACGCCCAGCCCCGCCAGCGCCTCGTCGGCGGCCTCGCTGGGGGAGAGGACGACGTCGCAGGCGCCGTAGAAGGCCCCCACCGCGAGCTGTACCGCCGCCGCGATCGACTCGCTGCGCGCCCGGATCTGGGCGTAGGTGGTCAACTCGGTGTGGTAGCTGCCGATCAACGGCAGCCCCATCGCCCTCGCCACCACCGCGCCGACGATCCCGACCGGGCCCGGCGAGGACACGTGGATCGCCTGGAAGCCTCCGTCCGCCAGCGACTGCACGGCGGCTGCCAGGCTCGGAACGCCGATCCCCAGACCGGGGTAGAAGGGGACCTCGATCTCGGCCACCGCCGGCAGGCGGCGGTCCACCTCCGGGTCGGTGCCCACCACCTCGATCTCGAACCCGGGGACGCCCCGCTGGCGTATCTCCTCGATCGTGCGTGTCACCCCGTGGGTCGAGCCGATGCCGTCGGCCAGCAGCGCCACCCGGGCCCCGTCGCCGCCTTCGCGCTCGCGCCGGGCGCCCACGGCAGCCGGGGGTGATGCGATCTCCGAGAGCTTGGTCTGCTCGGCGGCGAGGAAGGCCGCGGCCGGGGCGTAGGGGATCACCGCGATGCAGGATTCGAACACGCTCTGGGCGGCGCCGAGGGCGTGGACCGGATCGTCGGCGGGCCGGCCCCCGGCCACGGTCGCGACGAGGTTCCCGATCGCCTGGCGCAGGGTGCGCTCGTGCGCCCGGGACGCTCGCCGGAAGAGCGCCGCGTGGCTGAAGCCGTCCTCCTGCATCAGCTCCAGCAGGCGCCGTCCCGTCGAGCTCCTGCAGGCCCATGGCGCTGCGCCACGCGTCCAACAGGCAGCGGGCGTCCTCGGGTGCGAGGTCGCTGCCGATCGGGCCCTGCCGGGCATCCGCCTCGCGCAGCAGCCGGGCGACCATCCTCATCACCCGCGCCGGATCCACCCGCGCGCCGCCGTCACCCTCGGAGAAGCCCAGCGACCGCACCGCCAGCGCGATCGCGGCGTGGGCCCACTTGGCGGCGCTGCCCTGGGCGCCGCGGGCCGTGACCGTCCCGTCGCGCAGGTGCTCGAGGAACTCGGCCGGACTCCCCGCCCGCGGCGCCTCGGTGAAGGTCCTACCGATATCGACCCCGGCGTGATCGTCGCTGCCTGCGATGCCGATGCCCTCGCACGTGGCGATGTAGGTGGCGGCGGGCTGGTTGAGCTGCGGTGCCCGTGCGCCGTTTCGAACCTCCCAGATGGGAAACAGCTCCGCCAGGCGGCGACGGTGACGGGGGAGAAGGGGTGCTCCCACCGTGTAGTAGGGATGAGCGAGCGCGCACGCTACCCGCAACTCGTAGAGGTATTCCGCACACAGTTCGACGTCGGAGCTGTGAGCCTGAAGCCATTCGTGAACCTCCCCGTCGATTCCGAAGCAGAGCACGTGAACCGCCTGCGGCTCATCACGGAAGTGGGCCGTCAGCTCCTCCGAGACGAACACGTCGGGCCGGTCGGAGATCTCGAGCACGCCGGCGATCGTGTCGTGATCGGTGATCGTCACGAAGTCCATGCCACGACGCTTGGCCAGCTCGTAGACCTCCTCGGGCGGGGTGGCACACTCCGGCAGGCCGACGGCACGCTGTACTCCGAGCCGGGACTCCGCGGAGGCACTCGAGTGACAGTGGAGATCAGCTCGGCTCCGCTGTTCATCCCTCCCGAGCACGGCTTTGGTGGTGCTCATGACAGGACGAGATTTCCACGTAAGCAGCGGACAACCTGTGACAAACCGGGAACGATGGTGTGAAGCAGCGGTGAACCGTGGGAGTGACAGATTTCCCCATACGTACTCAAAGGTCGCGCTCGTACACGAACATGACTGCACCGGCGGGCCCGCCCGCCCGGTTGGTGAAGCCCATGCTCTCGTACAGCCCGCGAGCGGCGTGGTCGGGCTCGTCCACGCCGATGTCCATCCGCTCGGCTCCCCGCCGGCGCGCCTCGTCGATCGCCGCCCGCATCAATTCGCGCCCGACTCCCCGGCCACGGTGCTCGGGAACCACGTAGAGCTCCGCGAGGTGGCATTCCGCGCCGTCGCTCCAGATCGCATCCCGGAGACGCAGGACCGCTATTCCGACAGGATCCTCTCCGGCGAGCAGGACGACCGTGTCACCCGTCTCGACGAGCTCACGCAGGCGCTCTGACAGGGTCTCCGGCGGGGGTGTCGGCTCGGCGAACTCGCGGTTGAAGTCGTGCAGCAACCGGCCTGCCGCGGGCATCTCCCCGCCGGCGGCGACGCGTACCGGGGCTGGCGGCTGTGACGGCATTCATCCGAACGCTACCCCGCTCACCTCACCTCAGCACCGGACCCCGCTGCCCGCAGGCCCCTCTACTCGCAGCCCGGCCACGAGCAGAAAGGATGCAGAGCCATGCAGAGCGCCGTATCGAGGCCGCCGAACGCGAGGACCTGGTCTGGCAGTGCCGGACCATCTTTTTGTCTCGGCTTTCTGGGTGGCCGCCCTGGTTCATCGGCGCATCCGCGGGTCGAGGTAGACGTCGTCGATGCGGACCACGCCCTTGGTCGCGGTGAAGCCGAGAGCGAGCTGGGCCGAGCCGCCCGAGACGCTCGAGACGATCGCGGCGCCCGTGTGCAGTGTCGGCGAGAGTTCCCAGCCGCTGCCGACAGTGACGCTCTTCGAGGAGACGACCACCGGCAGGCCGAGCGGGCCTTTGTAGATCAGGCTCACCGCGACCGTCGCGGACGGGGTGCCCGCGCGCAGGAAGAACCTGAACGTGCGGTCGTTCGGTTCGACGCACATGTAGGGCGACTGCGTGCTCCCGCCCACCGCCAGCGCCATCGAGAACGAACCGGGGGTGTGCGTGACGTCGTAGGTCTCGCTGCCGGGCCCCACGACGGCGGGTCCCACGGTGCTCCAGCGGGGTTCTCCCGCCTCGAAGCTGCCGCCCGGGACCAGCGAGTAGTAGCCGCTGTCGCCGAACGAGGTGAAGGGCTGAAGGAGCGTGGTTTCCGGACACGCTTTTTCGGTGCCGGCCGCCTGCGCCCCGGAGACGGGGAGCACGGCCCACGTGCATGCGAGCGCGAGCCCGGTGAGAAACACGGGCGCCCGAGCCGACCGGCGTGCCCTCTTGACGGGACGAGATAGTGAATACATCGACGCCTTCCTGTCCTTGGTGGCAACCGAGCTATCTCAGGGAGACCTCTGGCTTTGCGTCCCCGGCTCGCGCCGGGTTTGCCCGTTCAGATTGTCTTTATGCACGCCCTTTCGTCACGACCCCGGTCGGGCTTAACGGTCGAGTCGGAAGTTGGACGGACAGGCCGACACGCGTGTCGTCCCTTTGGGGCATAAGCGAGCCTTATGCCGGCCGCCGAATTTCGCCTTGCGGTGCCGTTGCGGCGTGTCTAGTATCCGCCGCGACGGAGCAATCCGTGATGTCGATCGGCCGTAGGCCGAGTCATGCGAAAAGGGGGCCCCACCCGAACGGATGTGGGCGTGAGAAGCAATGAAAGTCTCGGAGGTGCCCGCATGGGCGCCTTTCCACGGCCCGGCCGCCGAGCCGTGGTCCCCAGGAGATACGCGGCCCAGAGCACCGCGGCAGCCCACGGCCGCGGATCCAACATCACGGTGCTCGAGGTCATCAACCACCCGATACGGAGGAAGTGTGGAATGTCCAAACCATCTTTGAGCGCGGGGGTAGCCGTTGTCGTGGCGACCTGCGCGCTCGCGATCCCGGCAGTTGCGAGCGCAGGGGCGGTATACGTGTCCTCCTCGCCGACCGTCGCCGGCGGCAAAAGCTGCGTGCAGCCGAACTTCAACAGCATCCAGGCCGCGATCGCGTCCTCGGCGGCGAAGATCAACGTCTGTCCCGGCACCTACGCCGAACAGCTGACGATCACCAACCCCGTCAAGCTCACGGTCGCAGGTACCGCAGGCTCGGCCAAGGTGGTGCTCCCGGCTTCGCCCGCGAACACGAAAACCGCCTGTGACGAAGCCCCCGGCACAGGGGCCTACCAACCGGATCAGGACGGCATCTCGATCTGCACCTCGGGCACGGTCCAGATCAGCGGCCTGACCCTCGAAGCCAAGTGGCCCGGAGCGACGTGCGACGACTCGCTGTACGGGATCCTGGTGGCTGGGGGCGCAACGCTCAAGGCGACCAACGTGACGGTCAACGGCGCGGGCGCGTTCCCGATCAACGGATGCCAGGGCGGCGTCGGCATCCAGGTCGGGATGGCGTGGACGACACCGGTGGAGGTAGGTCACGCGACCCTCAAGGGCGTGACGGTCACCAACTACCAGAAGAACGGCGTCACGATCGACGGGAGCGGCTCGACGGCGAGCGTCTCGACGACGACCGTCACCGGGGCCGGCCCGACGCCGGAAACGGCCCAGAACGGAATCCAGGTGAGCAACGGCGCCGGGGCCACGATCAAGTCCTCGACGATCTCCGGCAACGACTGCGACAACGCCACCTGCGGGCCGGACGCGTTCTCCGAAACCCAGGCCACCGGCGTGCTGTTCTTCGGCGCTGCCGCGGGCTCTTCTGTGGTCAGCTCGAAACTCGATCAAAACGACATCGGCGCCTACTACTACTCGACCAGCGCGACGCAGCCGAGTTCGCCGGAGCTACAGCTCAAGAAGGACACCTTCTCGAGCAACCGCTACGAGGGCGTGGATCTCGACCAGGGCAGCGCGTCGCTTACCAAAGACACGGTCGAAGGCACCGGCAACATCGGCGTGGACCTGTTCCAGTACGAAGGTCAGACGCTGGCCTCGGAGTCGAGCGCCAACGACGTCAAGGTCAACGACATGAGCGAAACCGCGATCAAGGTGGAATCCGACAAAGCGGCCGGCGACAAAGCAGGCAAGTTCACGGTCACGAATAGCGTCTTCAACGGCAACGCGAACGTGCTCGTCAACGAAAGCAGCAACTTCGAAGTCGAACTCTAGGAGGCCCCGCCGGCAGCTCACCGGGGCACCCACGGGCGCCCCGGTGAGCCGGGCCCGTGCCGCGGGCGCGGCCGGGCGCCGCCGTCCTCTGCGGCGCGACGCCGCGGCCCGCTTGGCGGTACGCTGCCGCGGGGATGGGGGATGGACGAGGGTTGTCTGGGCGAGGGGACGCGGGCGTCGGCCGCCGGGCCCCGCGACGCCATCTCCGCGCACCCGGGCGCGGGACGCTGCTCGCGCTCGTTACGGCGCTCGTGTTGCTCGCTCCGGCCTCGGCGTGGGGGCAGAAGATCGCTTATCCCGACCTGCGCGTCCTGATGCCCTCGGACGAAATCTCGATCATCCACAAAAGCTCGAAACGGCTGCTCGAGTTCACGCACATCACCTCCGACCTCGGCGAAGGCCCGCTCGAGATGCGTCCCGTCTACGACCCCGAAACGGGCGTCTCGCAGGCCTACCAGGCGCTGTACACCGAACCGCACCCGGGGAAATGGCAATTCGCCGAAACGGTTCCGATCGTGGGCCCGATGATCTGGACGCCGCCCTCGGACTACAACTTCCCGCTGGATAAGTTCTGGCTCCTGAACAGCAACGGCGAAGGTGGCCCGGGCAGCGTCGTGGCGGCGAGCCCCAAGGACCTCTTCTGCATGACCTCCGACACCTTCGTCGGCGGCGTCCCGAACACGCCGGCAGAAAACGAATACCCCGGAAGCGCCTGCACCGATCCCGAAGGCCGCCTGGGCCTCACCGTCGGCTGGGGAGATCAGTACGACGCCACCGACGGGGGCGAGGGCATCGAAATCACGGGCGTCCCCAACGGCACCTACTGGCTGCGCGGCGAGGTCGACCCCTACCACTATCTGCAGCAGTCCGACTACGCCAACGACGTCACCGACACGAAGATCAAAATCGAAGGTGAAACGGTCAAAGTGATCGAACAGCTCACCCCGAACTCGACACCGCCGACGGTGACCCTCGAAAGCCCGGCCGCCGAATCCAGTGCCTCCGGGACGGTCACCCTGTCCGCGTCCGCCGCCGGCCCCGCCCAGATCACCTCGGTTCAGTTCCTGCTCGACGGGCAGCCGATCGGCGCACCCGTGACGACCCCGCCGTACACGATGACCTGGACGGTGGGGAGCACTTCCCCCGGACGCCACTACCTCAGCGCCCAGGCGACCGACAGCCACGGCTTCATCGGGACCGCATCGGACACTCCGGTCAACGTCGGCACCCACGCCGGCTCGGTCACGATCGACGAGGCGGTCCACGAAACAGGCGTATCAACGATCACCACGCCCAGCTTCTCGACCTCGGAAGGGGATGAGCTGCTGCTGGCCTTCGCCGACTCCGACGGCCCGGAAGCGGGCGGCCAGAGCATGACCGTGAGCGGCGCCGGGCTGACCTGGACGCTGCTCCAGCGCGCCGACGTACAGGCAGGCGACGCCGAGATCTGGTCGGCCACCGCGCCCGGCCCGCTCAGCAAACAGACCGTGCAGGCGACCGCGGGGGACGGCGGATATCACGGTGCGCTGACCGTCGCCGCGATCTCCGGCGCCGCAGGCGTGGGCGTGTCCGCGGCTGCGGGTGAGCTCAAAGGGGCTCCCAGCATCGAACTCAGCTCCTCGGGGGTCGGCTCGGTCGGCTTTGCCACGGGCAACGACTGGGACGCCGCGATCGCGAGGACGCTCGGGTCCAACCAGCAGCTGCTCTATCAGGACCTCGAGGCCACGGGCGACACCTTCTGGACCCAGTTCACCACCAACGCCAGCTCGGGTCCGGGGCAGCCGATCACGCTCGACGACACCGCCCCCGGCCAGGACCGCTGGAACCTCGCGGCGGTGGAGGTGCGCCCGGCGTCGGAAATGCCGGACACCGAACCTCCGGCCGTCACGATGGTCAATCCGACCGGGGGCGAGACCGTCTCCAACAACGTGTCCTTGAGCGCCAACGCGATGGACAACGTCGCCGTGGCCTCGGTGCAGTTCTACCTCGACGGGAAACCGCTCGGTGCACCCATCACGAAGCTTCCGTACGCGTTGAAGTGGGACAGCACCCAGGACGCCAACGGCACCCACGTCCTCACGGCGCTGGCCACGGACACCTCGGGGAACACGGCCGAATCCCCGCCCGTCGAAGTAACCGTGGAAAACCCCGCGGAACCCGGCCCCTGCTTCGTCGTCGACGTGAAGGCCACCGTCGAGGGCGGCAAGACGGTGGAGACTCCCCGCTTCACCACCGCCGAAGGGGGAGAGCAGCTGTTCGCATTCGTCTCGGGCGGCGGTGGGACCTCCAAGCCGCAGAGCGCCAAGGTCGCCGGGGGCGGAGTGAAATGGAAACTCGTGCGCCGCGCCGACTCACAGCCCGGGACAGCGGAGATCTGGGCCGGCGAAGCCAAGAAGCCGATCAAGAACAAGTTCGTGAAGTCATCCCTGAAGGTCAAGGGCTATGACCAGCAGCTCACGGTCATCGCGGTCCAGATGTCCCAGGGCGTCGGAGCCTCGGCGGCGGCGAGCAGCACGGGCGGGCTGCCCGAAGTCTCGCTCACGACCACCGAAGCCGGCACGCTGGCGTTCGCGGTCGGCACCGACACGAGCGCGGCGGCCGCCCGCACGCTGGCCTCCAATCAGGTGCTGCTCTCTCAGGACCTGGATACGGCCAAGGCAAATGCCTTCTGGTCCCAGTATCAGGGTGCGACGACCGGCCCGATCGGCGAACTGGTCACGCTCGCCGACACCGCGCCCTCGGGCGACCACTGGGACATGGCCGCGGTCGAGGTCCTCGGGGACGGCGTCGGCAACTAGCGCATCACCGCAGGATGAAGCTACTGCGCTTCGATCTCCACGGCCGAGGTCGAGAAGACCCCGCTCTTGACCGCCTTGGGCTTGTGCCTGCCGACGGCCATCCCGCACCCGGATGCGCCGCTGAAGCTCTCCGACAGCGAGGCCGCCGAGAGCGTCGCGCCGGCTGCGAAGGGGCCGCCCTGCAGTGACGCCTGCAGCTCTTCCCCTGGAGCTTCGGTGATCGGTATCGACAGGCTGCCGTGCGAGATCCCGGATTCGACGGGCAGCCATTTCGCCAGCATCCAGACGGATTCGGTGGTCGGTTCGGCTGACAGGCTGGACAGCGTCGAGCAGGTGACTTCGCCGATCGTCTTCAGATGGGCCAGGTAGGTCGCACCTTCGAGGTTCAGTGGCCCGTCGCAGCTGCCCAGTTGGCCTTTCACGGTGATCGTCTGCACGTGTGGGGTTTCGCTGAGCCCGGGCGCGAGCTTCCATTGCCGCCGCCACCGTCGCCCCGTGCGACGCGTGGGCCGAAAGTACCACCACGCGGCCCCGAACGGGTGCCGTTCTGGCCAGAATGAGGATTGATTACGGAGTTCTCACGGACTCCGCCCAGGCGTTTCTAGAATCGGGCCCATGGTGGGCTGGACGCGGCGCGTGGCCGCGCACCGCAAAGCCGTTCTCGCGTGCTGGCTGGTGCTGTTCGTGCTGGGCGGCTACGCCGCCTCGAACCTCGGCAAGCTGCTGACCAACCGCTTCAGCGTGCCCGGCTCGGAGGCCGAAAAGGGGCTCAGCGTCCTCAAGTCGCGCTTCAACGAGCGCGGCGACGGGGCCTTCACGCTGGTCGCCCGCTCGACCGGCCCGACGCTGCGCCCGGCGGTCGTCGAGCAGGCCGCCGAACGCGCCGCCACCGAGCTCCCCGACGGCAAGGCCCTGCCGGTGCGCCCCGCCGGGCCCGGGATCTACTACGTCCAGATCCAGACCCCGCTGCAGGCGGCCGACGCCAAGAACCACACCACCGCCATGCGCCAGGCGATCGGCACGGTCCCGGGCGTGGAGACCTACCTCACGGGCTTCCCGGCGCTCGCCCACGACGAGCAGCCGATCTACAGCAAAGACCTCAGCAAGGGCGAGATGATCGCCGTCCCGATCGCGATCGCCGTGCTGCTGTTCATGTTCGGCACCCTCGGCGCGGTGATCGTGCCGCTCATCTTCGTGCTGGCGACCCTGCCCACGACCCTCGGGCTGGTGTGGGTGATCGCCCACCTCGGCAGTACCGCCCAGTACGTCACCAACATCGTCACCCTGATCGGGCTGGGGATCGCGATCGACTACTCGATGCTGGTCGTGTTCCGCTTCCGCGAGGAGCTGAGCAGCGGCAAGGAGGTCGAGGACGCGCTCGAGACGACCATGTCCACGGCCGGCCGGGCGACACTGTTCTCCGGCATGACGGTTGCGATCGGCCTGGCCGCGCTGCTGGCGATGCCGCTGCCGTTCCTGCGCTCGATGGGAGCCGGCGGGGTGCTGATCCCGCTCGTCTCGATGGCCGCCTCGATCACCCTGCTGCCGGCCCTGCTGTCGGTGCTGGGGAACGGCATCAACCGCTGGCGCGTGATCCCCCGGCGGATACTCGAGCGGCGCACGAGCGGCGAGGCGGGGCCGTGGTCGAGGCTTGCCCGCTTCATCATGCGCCGGCCCGTCGCCGTGCTGGTGGTGACCGCGACGGTGATGCTGACGCTCGCGATCCCCGCCTTCGGGCTGCACGTGACCAGTGGTGACAACCGCAACACGCCGCCGGGGACGGAGGCCGCCAACGGACTGCTGCTGCTCGAGTCGCGAATCGGGCCGGGGCCGCTCGCGCCCCACCAGGTGGTCGTCGACACCGGTCGCCCGGGAGGGGCCACCTCGGCGGCCACGGTCGCCGCCGAGCAGCGACTGCTGGCCCAGCTGCGGGCAGATCCCCGTATCGAGGCCGGCACCATCCAGGCCCCCGCGGGTCTCTCCTACGCCGCCGCGCGGCGCGCCAACCTGGTCGACCCCAACGATGCGGTGCTGCAGATCCGGGCCGCCGGTCACACCGACGCGGGCACCGAAACCGCCGTCGATCTGGTGCGCGAGATCCGCGGCACCTACATCCCGCGGGCAGGCTTCCCCGCCGGCGACCACGTCTACCTCACGGGTGCCCCGGCGTTCGGGCTGGATTTCGTCAACAAGGCCTATGGGGCGTTCCCGTGGCTGCTGCTGGCGGTGCTCGTGATCACCTACTTCGTGCTGCTGCGCGCCTTCCGCTCGGTCGTGCTGCCGATCAAGGCCGTGCTGATGAACCTGCTCTCGATCACCGCCTCATACGGGGCCCTGGTGCTCGTCTTCCAGCACGGGTGGGGTGAAGTCGTCGGCTTCCACCGCTCGCCCCAGATCGAAGCCTGGATCCCGATCTTCCTGTTCGCGATGCTGTTCGGGCTCTCGATGGACTACGAGATCTTCCTGCTCACGCGCATGCGCGAGGAGTGGGACCGGTTCCACGACAACGAGCGCGCCGTGGCCTACGGGCTGGAGCGGACCGGGCGAATCATCACCGCCGCCGCCGTGATCATGATCGCCGCCTTCTCGGGGCTGATGAGCGGAACCTTCGTCGGCCTGCAGGAGTTCGGCTTCGGCCTGGCGATCGCGATCTTCCTCGACGCCACGATCGTGCGGGCGCTGCTCGTGCCGGCCCTGATGAAGCTGCTCGGACACTGGAACTGGTACCTGCCCGAACGCATGCGCCGCACGATGCGCCTGCGCGCGGAGGTCGAGCCCGTATCGGGCGCCCGGGCCGGGGCCTCGAGCGGCGCCTAGGTGTAGAACCTAGGTCAGGCTCTCGAGCGGTGCCGGGGTCCCGGCGAGGGCGAAGGCGCCGCCCGCCATCGCGCCGATCTCGATCACGGCCTCGCGCAGGTTGCGGCTGATCCCCGCGGCCGACACGAAGCCGTGGATGTAGCCCTCGTAGCGGCGCACCACCGCCGGGGTTCCGGCGGCCCGCAGGGCATGGGCGTAGTCCTCGCCCTCGTCACGCAGAGGGTCGAACCCGGCCGTGATCACGATCGCCGGCGCCAGCCCGGAGAGGTCCTCTGCGAGCATCGGCGACACGCGCGGGTCGAGCACAACGTCGGTCCCCGACGCGGGGCCCAGGTAGCTGCGCTCAAACCACCCCATCTCGGTGTCGCTGAGGAAGAAGCCCTCCGCGAACAGGTCCCGCGAGCGCCGCCGGGTGCTCATGTCGGTGGCCGGGTAGATCAGCAGCTGCAGCGCCGGCGCCGGGCCGCCATCGTGTGCGCTCAGCTGCGCGACCACGGCCGCCAGATTGCCGCCCGCGCTGTCACCCGCGACGCCCACCCGCGCCGGGTCCGCGCCGAGCTCCTCGGCGTGCTCGTGTGCCCAGGCCAGTGCTGCCCGTGCGTCTTCGACGGCCGCCGGGAAGGGGTGCTCGGGCGCCAGCCGGTAGTCGATCGCCAGCACGTGCGAGGCGGCGGAGCGGCACAGCATGCGGCAGAAGGAGTCGTGGGTCTGGAGATCCCCGAACACGAACCCGCCGCCGTGAAAGAAGACCAGCATGGGGGCGGGTTCCCGGGCGCCGGGGGGCGCGTAGTGGCGTGCCGGAATGGCGCCGATCTCCAGGTCCCTGACCGCGCCGACCGGTTTCGGGGGTCCGCCGAACACGGCCGCCATGCGCCGGCGTTCGACCCGCGAGCGCTCCGGATCGGGCGCCTCGGTAACGGCCGCGGCCAGCCGGTTGAGCACCGCCAGGGAGAGCTGCTGCTCGGGTGCCAGGCGCTGCCCGTCGCGCTCGATCGGCGGCGAGCCCGAGAGCGCCACCTGCAGTGGCGCCGGGAGCGCCGACATCAATTTCGCGAGCCGGTATTCGAGCTTGTCCCTGGACTGCGCCATTTCCCCTCCTTCGCCGCTGTGCCGTGAGCTTACGCCCCCGGCCGCGCACGCCGGCCGCCGGCGGCGCTCGCCGCGGGCAGATCAGAACACGATCGTGCGGCCTTCGTGTACGAGCACGCGGTCGTCGAGCACGCTGTGCAGGGCGCGGGCCAGCACCACCCGCTCGAGGTCGCGGCCCACCCGCTCGAGGTCCTCGACGGTGTAGTCGTGCCCGATCCGCTGCACGTCCTGCTCGATGATCGGGCCTTCGTCGAGCTCCTCGGTGACGAAGTGGGCGGTGGCGCCGATCAGCTTCACGCCCCGCTCATAGGCGTGCCGGTAGGGCTCCGCGCCGGCGAACGCCGGCAGGAAGGAGTGGTGGATGTTGACCACCGGGCAGCCGACCTGTGCAAGGAACTCCGGCGAGAGGATCTGCATGTAGCGCGCCAGCACGACGAGGTCCACCTCGCCGCCCAGCACCTCCAGCGTGCGCTGCTCGGCCTCGCGCTTGGTCTCGCGGGTGACGGGCACGTACAGGTAGGGCACTCCCAGCCCCTCCACCTCGTCGCGCAGGTCCTCGTGGTTGGAGATCACGTACACGGTCTCCATGTCGAGCTCCCCCCGGCGGCTGCGCCACAGCACGTCGAGCAGGCAGTGGTCGGCCTTCGAGGCCATCAGCGCCACGCGCCGGCGGCGGTGGGGGTAGGAGATCCGCCAGCTCATCGAGAAGCGTTTCGCGAGCGCCCCGAAGGCGGCCTCGAAGTCCTCCCGCCCGCGCTCCAGCTCCGGCAGGAAGAAGACCGTGCGCATGAAGAAGCTGCCCCCCTCGGGATGCGTGGAGAACTGGTCGCTGGCGATGATGTTCGCGCCCCGCCCGAACAGGAAGCCGGAGACCGCGGCCACGATGCCGGGGCCGTCCGAACATGACATCAGCAGGCGCGCGCTGGCTCCCGCGCCCTGGGCGGAGGGGGGTGGGGCCGAGGCCATCAGGAGTCCTCGGCCCGGGGATATGGGGTGGCTGGCGGCTGGATCGGTCCTCGCTCCGGGTCGGCGCCGAGACGCCCCGGCGCCGAGACGCTACCATCGGCCACGGCGCGGCCGTGGCGGAGCTACGGGCGGCCCGGGAGGCGGATGCAGGCGAGCGATCGGGGGCACAGATGTTCGCGGGGTGGGGTGGGCGCAGGGTTCTGATCGCGGCCATCGTCGGGTGCATCGCACTCGGCGCCACGGGGATCTCCGTCGCGCTCGCGGCTCCCGGCGACGTGACCACCGCGGCCTACAACAACCTGCGCGACGGCTGGGACCCCAACGAGCCGGGGCTCGGACCCTCGACGCTGCGCTCGCCCGGCTTCCAGAAGTTGTTCTCGACCAAACTGGCCGGGTCGATCTACGCCCAGCCGCTGGTGTACGAAGGGACCCTGATCGCCACCACGGAGAAGGCGCGCGCATACGGCCTCGACCCCGCCACCGGGGCGATCCGCTGGCAACGCTCGTTCGGCACCGCCTTCAAATCCTCGACCATCGGCTGCACCGACCTGAAGCCGGACCTCGGGTCCACCTCCACGCCCGTGATCGACCCCTCGACCGGGACCCTGTACATGACAACGCGGCTGCGTCACGGGCCACAAGGGCGGGAAGCTGGCCAACGCCCACTGGTTCCTGCAGGCACTCGACGCCGCCACCGGCGAAGAGCGCCCCGGCTTCCCGGTTCCGATCCAGGGGACGCCCTACAACACGCCCGAAATCGCCTTCAACGAAGCCTTCCAGGAGCAACGCCCGGGGCTGCTGCTGTTGGAAGGTGTCGTCTACGTCGCCTTCGCCTCAGACTGCGACATCAACCCCTACCGCGGGATCGTCGCCGGCTTCAACGCGGCCAACGGCGAAATGACCACGATGTGGAGCGACGAGTGCGGCCCGGCCGCCGACGAAGGCTCGATGGCCGGTTCTGGCAGAGCGGCGGCGGGCTGGTGTCCGACATCCCCGGGCGGATCATCATGACGACCGGCAACGGCGTCTCGCCCACGCAGGCCGCCTCCAACGAACCTCCCCGACGACGCTGTCGGAGTCGGTCGTCGGCCTCACCGTCGGCGCCCACGGGCAGATCGCCCCCTCGCAGTTCTTCGCGCCCTCCGACGCTCCCACCCTCGACCAGAACGACGAGGACTTCGGCTCCGGCGGCCCGATGGCGCTGCCGAGCGAATTCTTCGGCACCCAGAGCGTGCCCCACCTGGTGTCCAGGTCGGCAAGGACGGGCGCGTCTTCCTGATCAACGCCGACGACATGGGCGGCTACCTGCAGGGCCCCGGAGAATGCGACGCGGTGCTGCAGACGCTCGGCCCCTTCGACGGCGTCTGGGGACACCCCGCGGCCTACGGCGGCCAGGGCGGACTGGGTCTACATCCTCGAGAGCGCCGGCGGCGGCAACCTCGCGGCCTACGGCACGGCCTGACCGCACGGCGGACCGCAGCTGGTCCCCGAAGGACAGAGCGCCGAATCGTTCGGCTACGCCTCCGGCTCGCCGACCGTCACCAGCGACGGCACGACCGCCGGCAGCGCGGTCGTATGGGTCGTCTACGAGGGCGAAGGGGCAGACGCGCCCAGCTGCGCGCCTACGGCGCGATCCCCGAAGGCGGGAACCTTCCGCTGCTGTGGTCGGGCGCGATCGGCACCGCCTCGAAGTTCTCGGTCCCACCGCCTACGAAGGCCGCGTCTACGTCGGCACCCGCAACGGCAACCTCCTGGCCTTCGCCAGCTCCTCCCAGGGCCCCCTCCAGGCCGCCCCGGTGGAACTCGGGACCGTCGCCGTCGGCCACGCCCGCAGCCTGCGGCTGTCGCTTGCGGTCACCCGCTCGCTGCGGCTCACGGCGCCGATCACCGCCACCGGCGTGGAACCGCTGACGGCCCCGCGCTGCACTCGGCAACGCGACCGTCAAGCACGGCCTGACCGCCGGGCCGACGAAGATCCCGGCCAGCGAGTCCCCGCTCGGCGCGGGCGTACTGGCGATCTCACAGCCTCCCCGCGGGCATCGCCTGACAGGCGGCCAGAGCCTCGGCGTGAGGGTCTCCTTCAAGCCCGCACGCCCCGGGCCGATCGTGGGCCTGCTGCAGGTGCACACGAGCGCCGGCACCAGGACGGTGCCCGTCAGCGGCTACGGCAGCGCACCCGGCCTGATCCGCTCGGCGCCGCCGCTGGACTTCGGCGAGATCGCCACCCACTCCAACGGCAAGTACCTCGCCTTCACGATCAGCAACTCGTGGACTCACCCGGAGCGGATCACCGGCGTGCACCTTCCCGGCGGCGCCTACGTGGTGAGCGGAGCGCCGGCCGTCGGGACGCTGCTCGCCCCCCGCCAGACGGTCACGGTGGCCGTGTTCTTCAACCCCTCCGCGCCGGGCTCCTACCCCGGCCACGTGCGCATCGCCAGCAACGAGGGCGGCGTCACGGTGGCTCTCAGCGGCAAGGCGGTCGCCGGGCATCCGCTGATGTCACTGCGGCCGCGCACGCTCGACTTCGGCGAGGTCCCGGTGGGCTCCAGCCGTACGCTGCGCTTCTCCGTCTTCGACGCCGGCAACGTGCCCCTGGAGATCACCCGGGCGATCCCCCCGGCGGAACCGTTCCTGGCCGACAAGCAGGTCCCGGAGGGACTCACGATCGGCTCCCGCTCCGGGCTCACCGAGGCGATCACGTTCAAGCCCACCTCGGCCGGTTCGTTCACCGGCCGCTACGTGCTGGCGGGAGACGACGGCCGCGGTCATGAGCCCGTCACGCTCGTGGGCCGCGGGGTCGCCGCCCGCCGCTGAGCCTGCGTATCCTCGCCCCCCGTGGGCGAGGGCGTCTGCCAGATACAGGTCTCACACTCCGACCGCTCGGCGCTGGAAGAGCTGATCGAGCAGCTGCTGGAGCGACGCTTGATCGCCTGCGGTCAGGTGCTGGGGCCGATCCACAGCTGCTACCGCTGGGAGGGTCGCGTCGAGCGCGAGCAGGAGTGGCTCGGCCTGCTCAAGACCGCAGCCTCACGGGCCGCGGAGGTGCAGGCGCTGCTTGCCCAACTGCACCCCTACGAGGTCCCCGAGATCCTGCTCACGCAGATCGCGGGGGGACACGAGCCGTACCTGCAGTGGGTGCTCGAACAGACCACCGGTGGTTTGCCGGAGGAGGCCCCTGGGTAGCTGGGGAGAGCGCCGCTCGACGGCCGCTTGCGGGCTTCTGCCCGGCCTCTGGAATGATGACTACGTGAGGATTGCAGCAAGCACCGGGGAGACGGGGACGAGATGCGCGCCAGAGCTCCAATCGAGGTAGACCCGACCGATCGCGAAGCCAACTGGGCGGTCGCCGTGGCGGGCGGCCTGTACTTCGTAGGGGCCCTGCTATGTGCCACCGGCGCACTGTTGCCGGAACTGCGCGCGCCGTTTGCGATCGGCACCGTCGGCGTCGTGGCGCTCTCCACCTCGGGCCTGCTGCTGCTGCTGTGGCACCAGGGCCGAGGCACGCTCCTGATCGCCTACCTCGCCGACCTCTGGGGGGTCGTGCTGATCGCGA
Source organism: uncultured Solirubrobacteraceae bacterium (assembly GCA_963758055.1). Lineage (GTDB taxonomy): Bacteria > Actinomycetota > Thermoleophilia > Solirubrobacterales > Solirubrobacteraceae > Palsa-744. The sequence continues at coordinate 316,385 of CAVWTU010000001.1, read as the reverse complement.
CCCTGTGCGCCGGCAGCAGCGGCACGAGCAGCCCGTTCGCGCTGATCTACATGTTCGCCATCGGCCACGCCGCCGCCTTCCAGCCGCGCGGACGCCTGTACATCGTCGTGCTCGCGAGCCTGGTCGCCTTCCTCGCCCCGCTCGTGTACGAAACCGGGACCTCGACGGACTTCGCGGCCGTGGCGACCGTGGGCATCGCGCTGGCCCTGTTGACCAGCGCGGCCGTCCACTTCGCGCTCAACAGGATCCGCGAGCAGCGCCGGCGCCTGCAGGTCCTGAGTGCCGCCAGCGGCTCGCTGGACCGCTCGCTGGACCCCGCCGAGACGTTGCGGGCGATCTCGCGGATGGCGGTCCCCGAGCTGGTCCCGGTCTGCGTCGTGGACGCCCTCGACGGGACCGGCTCGATCGGCTCCACGGTGGCGGCCGCCGCGGACCCCGCGCTGGCACGTGAGATCGAGGCCTCCCAGCCGGATCCGCCGCGCGGCGACCTCCACCTCGACGGGGTCGCCAGCCTGCTCGACGAGCCGGGAGTGGACCGGGTGGCCGACACCGGGCAGCCCGGCACCGACGCCGGGGGCCTGCGTCTTCACGACGCCGGCACGCGGTCGGCATCGATCACCCAGGTGGTCGACGGACACGAGCACGAGGCGGTGATGAAGCGCGCCGGGTACGTGTTCGAGACGGCCTTCCCGATGCTCGCCCGTGGACGCGTGCACGGGATGATCAGCTTCTGGCGCCCGCAACGGGACCGGCCCTTCGACCGCGGGCTGCTGACGGTGCTCGAAGACCTCAGCGGGCGTGCCGCGCTCGCCTACGACAACGCCCGCCTGTACGCCGAGCGTGCCCAGGTGGCCCGCACCCTGAGGCGCAGCCTGATGCCGGCCGCCCTGCCCACGATCCCCGGGCTCGAGCTGGCCAGCTACTTCCGCCCGATGGGCGCCGGCAGCGAGGTCGGCGGCGACTTCTACGACGTGATCGCCGACCGCGAGGGCTGCTGGCTGATCGTCGGCGACGTCTGCGGGAAGGGGGCCGAGGCCGCGGCCCTGACCGGATTCGTGCGTCACACGACGGCCGCCTACGCCCGCGAAACCGACCGCCCGGGCCGCGTTCTGACGCGCGTCAACCGGGCGATGCTCGAACAGGACTTCGAAGGCCTGTTCGCGACCGCGATCCTGACCCGCATGCGCTTCCGGCCCGGCGACGTCGAGGTCACGGTGGCGCTCGCCGGGCACCCCTCGGCACTGATCGCCCGCTCCGACGGCGACGCCGGCGAGCTCGGCGCCTCCGGCAAGCTGCTGGGGGTGTTCCCGGAGGCCGACATCGAGGAGGCCTCGACCGTGCTCAGACCGGGCGACGCCCTGGCGCTCTACACCGACGGGCTCACCGAGGCCCACGCGCCGACGAGCCTGCTGTCGGTGGCGCAGATGATCGAGCGCCTGCGCAGCGCCCCCCGGCGCTCGCCCCAGGACGCGATCGACGCCCTGCTGGGGCTGATCGGCACCGACACCGGGGTCGGCGACGACATCGCGATCCTCGCGGCCCAGGTCGCTCCCGGGTAGCGCTACGTTGGGCGCGTGCACGCGCCCGAGATCTCCACGGCGGCCGGCCTGGCATACCGTTCCGCCGGGGATTCGCAGGCGCCCGTGACGCTGTTCGTCCACGGCTATCCCGAGTCCTCATACATGTGGCGTTCGGCGCTCGAGGCGGTCGCCGCCGCCGGCCAGAGCGGGATCGCCCCGGACCTCCCCGGCTTCGGCGACTCTGCGCCGGACCCACCCGGCAGCTGGGAGCACCACATGGAGGCGCTCGAGCGCTTCGTGGGGGAGCTGGGGCTGGGCCCGGTGGCGCTGGTGACACACGACTGGGGCGTGCTCGTGGGGCTGCGCTGGGCCTGTGAGAACCCGGACTCGGTGCGCTCGCTGACGATCTCCGACGGCGGCTTCTTCGCCGACCGCCGCTGGCACGACCTCGCCAACGTGATGCGCACGCCGGGGGAGGGGGAGAAGCTCGTCGCCTCGTACACGCGCGAGGCGTTCGACGCCGCCATGCGCCAGCTGTGTGCCGGGATCGACGAGCAGGCGCTGACCGAGTACTGGAAGGGGTTCGCCGACGACACCCGCCGCCGGGGCCACCTCGAGCTGTACCGCTCCGGGGACTTCGAGAAGCTCGCCCCGTACGAGGGCCGGCTCGCCGAGCTGGGGCTGCCGACGCTGATCCTGTGGGGCGCGGACGATCCGTTCGCCGGCGCGAAGATGGCCGAGCGCTTCCACCGCGAGATCCCCGGCTCGGAGCTGCACGTGATCGAGCACGCGGGCCACTTCGTCTGGGAGGACGAGCCCGAGCGCTGCACGAGCGCGCTGGTGGACTTCCTGGAGCGCAACCGCTGATGGCGACGATCGAGGTCACCGAGTTCACCGATCCCGGTTGCCCGTGGGCGTACTCGGCGAGCCCGGCGCTGGCGGTCCTGCAGTGGCGCTACCGCGACCAGCTCCGCTGGCGGATCGTGGCGATCGGGCTGACGGAGGACCCCCAGCGCTACATCGACGCGGGCTATACGCCCGCCCGGATGTCCGCCGGCATGCTCAACTTCCGCCGCTACGGGATGCCGTTCGCGCCGGCCCCCCGGCCGCGCGTGGCAGCCACCTCGCGCGCCTGCCGGGCGATCGTGGCGACGCGCCGGCTCGACCCGGAGCGCGAGCGCGACGTCCTGCGGGCGCTGCAGTTCGCCTGGTTCACCACCCCGCTGCAGCTCGACGAGGACGAGGACATCGGTCGCGCCCTGTCGGTGCTCGGCGGGCTCGACGTGGGGGCCGTGGTCGCCGCGATCGACGATCCCGCCACGCTCGAGGCCTACGAGCAGGACCGGCGCGAGACGCGCACCGCCGAGGGCGGTGCCACCGACTACCAGGGCAAGGCCCGTCAGACCGACGGGCCGGTCCGCTACTCGGCCCCCTCGCTGGTGCTCGAGAGCGAGGCCGGCGTGCGCGTGGAGGCGGGCGGCTTCCAGCCGCTGGAGGCCTACGACGTGTTGATCGCGAACCTCGACCGCTCATTGGAGCGCCACCCGCCCCCGGAGACGCCGCTGGAGGCGCTGGCGCAGTTCCCCTCCGGTCTGGTCACGGGCGAGGTGGCCGCGATCCTGGCGCACAACAACACGCCCCCGGACCGGAACGCGGCCGAGCGGGCGATGATCGAGCTGCTGGCCGCCGGCCAGATCCGCCGCACGCCGCTCGGCGACGACGCCCTCTGGCAGCCGGTGTGAACCTGGCGGCCGGCGCTCGCCTCCCGGCCGGTGTGAGCCTCCGCGCTGGGCCGGGATAGCCTTCCTGCCCGACGATGCCGGTCACGGTCACACTTCCTGACGGAAACACGCTGGAGCTGCCCGACGGGGCCACGGGGGCGGACGCCGCCGCGGCGATCGGTCCCGGGCTCGCCCGTGCCGCCCTGGCGATCGAGGTGAGCCACCCCGAGGCCGGCGAGACCCCGGAGGTGCGCGACCTCGCCCGCCCGCTCCCCGACGGGGCCCACGTGCAGATCATCACCCCCCGCAGCGGCCAGGCGGCGCTGGACGTGATCCGCCACGACGCCGCCCACGTGCTCGCCACGGCCGTGCTCGAGCTCTACGACGGGGTCAAGATCTCGATCGGGCCGCCGATCGAGGATGGCTTCTACTACGACTTCGAGTTCCCCGCCGGGACGAGCGTCTCGGAGGCCGACCTGCCGGCGATCGAAGCCCGCATGCGCGAGCACGTCAAGGCCGCCGAGGAGTTCGTCCGCGAGGACGTCCCCGTCGACGCACGCGCGTGAGCGCTTCGTCGCCGAGGGGCAGGACTACAAGGTCGAGCTGATCGACGACCTCGTCAGCGCCGCCCCGGCCGAGCATCCCCTCAAGACGGTCTCGCTGTACACCAACGGACCCTTCACCGACCTCTGCCGCGGCCCCCACGCCCCCACGCACCAAGACCGTCGGCGCCTTCAAGCTGCACTCGCTCGCCGGCGCCTACTGGCGCGGGGACTCCGACCGCACGATGCTGACGCGCATCTACGGCACCGCCTTCTTCTCGAAGTCCGAGCTCGAGGAGCACCTCGAGCGCCTCGAGCAGGCCCGCCTGCGCGACCACCGCCGCCTCGGGCGCGAGCTCGACCTGTTCATGTTCTCCGAGCTCGTCGCCCGGGAGCGGCCGTTCTGGCAGCCGGAGGGGATGGCGCTGTGGAACGCGCTGACCGAGCTGTCGCGCACCGAGAACCGCCGCCGCGGCTACATGCGAGGTGCAAGACACCCCGATCCTCTACGACGTCGAGCTGTTCAAGCACCTCGGGCCACTGGGACAACTACCGCGAGCACATGTTCCACACCGACGTCGAGGACCGCGAGATGGGCGCTCAAGCCGATGAACTGCCCCGGCCACATCCTGATCTACAGGACAGCGCGCCACTCCTACCGGGACCTGCCGATCCGCTTCTCCGAGGCCGGTCTGCTGCACCGCAACGAGCCCTCCGGCGCGCTGCACGGGCTGCTGCGCGTGCGCCACTTCACCCAGGACGACGCGCCACATCTTCTGCACCGAGGACCAGGTCCAGGACGAGGTCGTCGCGGCTGTCTGCAGCTTCGCCTTCTACCTCTACGACGCTGTTCGGCTTCGAGCCGCGCCTCGAGCTCTCCACGCGGCCGGAGAACACGGATCGGCAGCGACGAGATGTGGGACCGCGCCGAGGGCGCGCTCGCGGCAGCGCTCGAGGACGCCGGGGCCTCGAGTACGAGCTCAACGAGGGCGACGGCGCCTTCTACGGGCCCGAAGATCGACCTGCACATGACCGACTCGCTCGGGCGCTCATGGCAGCTCGGCACGGTCCAGCTCGACTACTCGATGCCCGAGCGCTTCGACCTCCACTACACGGGCGCCGACAACGCGGAGCACCGCCCGGTGATGATCCACCGCGCGCTGTTCGGCTCCTTCGAGCGCTTCATCGGGATCCTGATCGAGCACTACGGCGGCGAGCTGCCGGTCTGGCTCGCGCCGGTGCAGGCGATCGTGCTGCCGGTCTCCGATCGCTTCAACGAGTACGCCGCAGGCGTCACCGAGCGCCTGCGCGCGGGCCAGGCGCGCGTCGAGCTCGACGATCGCAGCGAGACGTGGCGCGCAAGATCCGCGACGCCGAGCTGCGCAAGATCCCCTACATGCTCGTCGTCGGGGAGCGCGAGCAGGGCGAGGACCGGTCTCCGTGCGCGAGCATCACGGCGGGGAGCACGGGAAGCATGTCCGCTCGCAGGAGTTTCTCGAGCGTCTTGCGGAGGCAGCTATACTCGCCCCGCATTGATCACGGGCAAAACTCTCAGCAGCGCGCCTGACGCTCAGCTTGACGCGCGGCAGGCACAGCTAGTGCCGGTCCCTCGCAGGTTCGACCGGCGCCCGCCCGAGCGGGACATGACGCGGATCAACGATCGCATCCGCGTGCCCGAGGTCCGGCTGATCGACGACGAGGGCAACCAGGTCGGCGTGCTGAAGACGCCCGACGCGCTCGTCTTCGCCCAGGAACGCGACCTCGATCTCGTCGAGGTCGCCCCCGAGGCGCGCCCGCCGGTGTGCCGCGTGCTCGACTACTCCAAGTACAAGTACGAGCAGGCCCAGAAGCAGTAAGGCGGCGCGCAAGCACCAGCAGCAGATCACCGTCCGCGAGATCAAGTTCCGCCCCAAGATCGCCGAGCACGACTACGACACCAAGAAGCACCACGTCGAGCGCTTCCTGCGCCACAAGGACAAGGTGAAGGTCACGATCATGTTCCGCGGGCGCGAGGTCACCCACCCCGAGCGCGGCACGGCGATCCTCGACCGGCTGGCCGAGGAACTCTCCGAGCTGCGGCGTCGTCGAGCAGCGCCCGATGCAGGAAGGGCGCAACATGACGATGATGATGGCGCCCTCCAAAGCCGTCCTCGCCGGACGGCTCGACGGGGAGGCCGCGCCCGGGGACGGCGAGTCCGCCCCCGACGGCCAGGCCCCACCGGCGGGCGAGCAGCCCTCCGAGGGCGGCCAGGCCCCCGCGGCTACGGAGGCGCCCGCGGCTACGGAGGCGCCCGCGGCCCAGGAGCCCGCCGGCGCTCGAGGCGCCGCAGCCCAGGCCGCACCCGCCGCCCGAAGGCGCCGGCGGCCCAGCAGGCCCCCGCAGCCCAGCCGGCCGCCAGGAGCCGGTGCTGGCGGATGCCCCGCCGGGGACGGCTCCGCGGCGAGCGCCCCAGCCGCGTGCCATAATCGGTCGCTCGATGCCGAAGATGAAGACCCATTCGGGCGCCAAGAAGCGCTTCAAAGTGACCGCCAACGGCAAGGTCCGCGGCCGGCACGCCTTCACGAGCCACATCCTCGAGAAGAAGTCGCCCGGGAAGAAGCGCGCCCTCGGACGCCCGGTGATCCTCTCCAAGGACGACGTCCCCGCGGGTCAAGCGGATGCTCGGGGGCGCAAGTGACCCGCGTCAAGCGCTCACGTGCACGCGCGCAAGAAGCGCCGCGCGACGCTCGAGCTGACGAAGGGCTTCCGCGGCGAGGCAAACTCGAACTACCGCCGCGCCAAGGAGGCGCTGCTGAAGGCGGACGCCTACGCCTACCGCGACCGGCGCAACCGCAAGCGCGACTTCCGCCGCCTGTGGATCACCCGCATCAACGCCGCCGCCCGCGTCAACGGCATGAGCTACTCGCAGTTCATGCACGGGCTCTCGCTCGCCGGGATCGAGCTCGACCGCAAGGTGCTCGCGGACATCGCCGTGCGCGACGCCGACACGTTCCGACGTTTTGCCGATGTCGCCCGCGAGGCGTCGGCTGCCTGACCGGCCGTCCGAAACCGGGCCCCGGCCACAGACCGACCGCCTTCCGGGCGCCGCTCCTGAGTTCAGGGACGGCGCCCTTCTGCTTTGTCCCGACACCGTCAACACCCACACACCATGACCACCATCGTCTCCCCGAAGAACCCCCAGCTGAAGGCCCTGCGGCGGCTGCACCGCGGCGCGAGCGCGAGCGCAGCGGCACCTTCCTGGCCGAGGGCGAGGATCTCGTCGGCGCGGCCGGCTGGCCGGCGGCGCGCTGTGGAGGGCTACCGGCGTGCGGGCAGCGCGACGGGGCCCGCGGGTGCGGGCGCGACGACGCGCCGGCGGGTTCCACGAGGTCGAGCCGGCGAGCTGCTGGCCGGCGCCTCCACGCTCGGCTCGGGCACGCGCGTGATCGGCCGTCTACGAGCAGCGCTGGAGCGACGCCCGCGGGGCCGCTGTGCGTCTACCTGCACGGCGTGCGCGACCCCGGCAACGTCGGCACGATCATCCGCTCCGCCCACGCCTTCGGGGCCAGCTGCGTCGCGCTCGGCCCCGGCTGCGCGGACCCATACGGACCGAAGGCCGTGCGCGCCAGCATGGGCGCGATCTTCGCCGTGCCGCTGGCCCGCGGCGAGCACGCTGCAGGAGCTCCCGGGCGAGCTGCTGGCGCTGAGCTCCGGCGCACGCGATGCCGCTGCACGGGCCCCGGGAGCGGATCGCGCCGGCGCTGACGCCTGCTCGTCGGCGCCGAGCGCGAGGGGCTCCCGCCGGAGGTGCTCGAGCGCCTGCGACCGTCGGCGCGGATCCCGATCGCCGGCGGACTCGCTGAACGCGGCCATGGCCGCGACCGTGGCGCTGTATGAGCTGACCCGCAAACCATCTAGGGTCCGCGCGTCATGATCGAGCGCATCGAGGAGCTGCGGGCCGCAGGCCGCGCAGGAGATCTCCGCCGGCGTCCTCCAGCGAGCAGCTCGAGGAGCTGCGGGTCGCGCTGGCTCGGGCCGCAAGGCCGAGCTGCCGCAGCTGCTGCGCGGGGTCGCCGAGCTGCCGCCGCACGAGCGCGGCCGCCGTCGGCAGGGCCGCCAACGAGGCCCGCCGCGCGCTCGAGGCGCTGCTCGAGCGACCGCGCGCGAGCGGCTCGCCGCGCCAGGAGCTCGAGCAGCGAGCTGGCGCGCGACCGCATCGACGTGACGCTGCCCGGCGCGCCCGCCGCAGCCGGTCGGGCGCCTGCACGTGCTGACCGCAGCACCCGGCGCGAACTCGAAGACATCTTCCTCGGGCTCGGCTTCACCGTCATGGAGGGGCCCGAGATCGAGACCGTCCACTACAACTTCGACGCGCTCAACCACAGCCCGACGCACCCCGCGCGGGCGCGCACCGACACCTTCTACGTCGTCCGAGGAGACGGTCCTGCGCACCCACACCTCGCCGATGCAGGTGCGCGCCATGGAGGCCCACCCGCCGCCGCTGTACGTCGTGATCCCCGGGCGCGTCTACCGGCCCGACTCCGACGCCACGCACACGCCGCAGTTCCACCAGATCGAGGGGCTCGCGGTCGACGAGGACATCACGCTCGCCGACCTCAAGGGGACGCTGCTGGAGTTCGCCCGGGCGGTCTTCGGCGACCGCCGCGAGGTGCGCCTGCGCCCGCACTTCTTCCCCTTCACCGAGCCGAGCGTCGAGGTCGACGTGTCCTGCTTTCACTGCGAGGGCAAGGGCTTCCTGGGCGACGGCGTCGCGCTGCTACCTGTGCAAGGGCGAGGGCTGGCTCGAGGTGCTCGGCGCCGGCGAGGTCGACCCGAACGTCTACGCGTACGTCCCGACGACCGAGGCCAACGCCCCGGGCTATGACCCCGAGAAGGTCCAGGGCTTCGCCTGGGGGCTCGGGCGTCGAGCGGATCGCGATGCTCAAGCACGGCATCCCCGACCTGCGCCTGATACTACGAGAACGACCTGCGCTTCCTGGAGCAGTTCTGATGAAGGTCCCGCTGCCCTGGCTGCGCGAATACTGCGACCCCGCCCTGGACGCCCGCGCGATCGAGGAGCGCCTGACGATGACCGGCACCAAGGTCGAGGCGATCCACCGCCACGGCGTGCCGTCGCCGCGAGGACTTCGTCGTCGGGCGCGTGCTGAGCGCCGAGCAGCACCCCGACGCCGACCGCCTGAAGGTCTGCAGCGTGCACTCGACGGCGACGGCGGGCCGCCGGCGACGATCGTCTGCGGCGCGCCCAACGTCGCCGCCGGCCAGACGGTCGCCGTGGCGCTGCCGGGCGCGGTGCATGCCCGACGGCACGAAGCTCGCAGGGCCAAGCTGCGCGGCGTCGGCTCCGAAGGCATGATCCTCGCCGAGAGCGAGCTCGAGATCGGCGTCGGGCGGCGAGGGGATCATCGTGCTCGACGAGCTCACGGTCGACGCCGAGCTCGCCCGGGCACGCCGCTGGCGCGAGGTGCTGCCGATCGCCTTCGAGGTGCTCGAGCTCGAGATCACGCCGAACCGGCCCGACTGTCTCGGCGTCTACGGCGTCGCCCGCGAGCTCCACGCCGCGACCGGCGCGCCGCTCGCGCCGGCGCCGTGGGCGCAGGACCCCGGCAGCACCGGCCCGCTGGCGGGCGCCGCAGGTCCAGGTGCAGTGCCCCGGACCTGTGCCCGCGCTTCACGGCCCGCGTGTTCGAGAACGTGACCGTCGGCGCCCTCGCCGCCGTGGCTGAAGGCGCGCCTGCAGCGCCGCCGGCCAGCGGCCGATCAACAACGTCGTCGACATCACCAACTACGCGATGCTGCTCACCGGGCCAGCCGCTGCACGCCTTCGACCTCGACCGCGTGGCGGGCGCCCGGCTGACGGTCCGCCGCGCGCGCCGAGGGCGAGCAGGTGCAGACGCTCGACGGGCAGACCCGCACGCTCGACGGCGAGATGGTCCTGATCGAGGACGCCGACGGGCCGACCTCGATCGCCGGCCTGATGGGCGGCGCGCGCTCGGAGGTCGCAGCCGCAGACCACGCAGGGTGCTGCTCGAGGTCGCGACCTGGAACGGCCCGAACATCCACCGCAGCCTCGTGGGCGCTCGGGCTGCGCAGCGAGGCCTCCGCGCGCTTCGAGAAGGGGCTCGCGCCGGAGCAGTGCATGCACGGCCCAGGCGGTCGCCACGCGGCTGATGATCGAGCTGTGCGGCGCCGCCGTGGCCCCGGGCACGATCGACGTCGGCGGCGTCGCCCGACCGCCCGCGCCGATCGCGCCTGCGCGAGCGACCGGGTGCGGGCGATCCTCGGCGTGGAGGTGACCGCCCGAGCGCCAGGCGCGAGATCCTCGCGGCGCTGGACTTCGACGTCCGAGCCGGCCGAGGACGGGCTGCTGGTCACGCGTGCCGGCCGTCCGCCGCGACGACGTCACGCGCGAGGTCGACCTGATCGAGGAGGTCGCCCGCATCGACGGGCGTCGAGCGCCTGCCGGCGACGCTGCCCGCGCGCCGCGGCGCGGCCGGGCGCCTGACGCACGCCCAGCGCGTGCGCCGCGCGCGCCGAGGACGCGCTCGTCGGGCCGCGGCCTGCACGAGATCGTCGGCTGGAGCTTCGCCGAGCCGGCGGCTGCTCGACCGCCTGCGGCTGCCCGCGGGCCACGAGCTGCGCCGACGTCGTCGAGGCTCGAGAACCCGCTCTCGGAGGAGCCAGTCGATCCTGCGCCCGACGCTGCTCGGCTCGCTGCTCGACGCCGCCGCGCCACAACGCCGCCCGCAACGGGCCGGACATCGCGATCTTCGAGTCGGGCACCGTCTACCGCGCCGCGCGCGGCGGCGGCCGTGGCCGACGAACACCACGCGCTCGGCGCGCTGCTGAGCGGCGCCGCTGGCGCCGCGCTCCTGGCGCGGCGAGGCGCCAGCCAGCGCGACTTCTTCGCCGCCAAGGCGCTGCTCGAAGCGCTGCTCGACACGCTCCACGTGACGCTCAGCGTCGAGCCGGCGAGCGCTGGCCGTTCCTGCATCCCGGCCGCAGCGCGCGCGATCGACGCGCGACGGCGCGGCCGCGATCGGGCTTCGTCGGCGAGCTGCACCCGCTCGTCGCCGCGAGCCTGGGACCTCGGGCGCACGGCCGCGTTCGCGCGTCGACCTCGGCGTGCTCGCCGCGGCGGCCCCGGCGGTGACCGCCTTCCGCGCCTTCGCGCGCCTTCCCGCCGCTGCGCCGGGACATCGCGGTCGTCGCTCCCCGAGCGAGGTCGCGCCGCCGAGCTGCTCGAGCGCGTGCGCGCAGCGCCGGGCGGCGAGACGCTCGACGAGGTGCGACGTGTTCGACGTCTACGACGGGCGAGCAGGTCGGCGAGGGCGGCGCTCGCTGGCGCTGGCGCTGTCGTTCCGCTCGGCCGAGCGGCACGCTCACCGACGAGGACGTCGCGCCCGCTGCGCGAGCGGATCGTCGCGGCGATCGCGGCGCTCGGGGGCGAGCTGCGTGGCTGAGCGACGCCCGGTCCAGCAGAGCGCCGAGGGAGCGCGCCGCGGGTGCTCGTCGCCGGCGCGACCGGCTTCGCCGGCGCGCTCGCGGCGCACCTGCTCTGGCGCCACCCGGACTTCGAGCTCGCCGGCGTCACCGGCCGCTCGGAGCTGGGCAGGCGCCTGGAGGAGCTCTACCCGCGCTACCGCGTGCCGCTGCAGCTCGACGGAGCTCGACCTGACGGCCCTCGCGGCGACGTCGACGCGGCGATCGTCGCCTACCCGCACGCGCGCCGCCGCGCCGACCGTCGGCGAGCTCTGCGCGAACGCGGCGTGCGCGTGATCGACCTGCAGCGCCGACTATCCGCCTGCGCGTCGCTCGAGCACCTACGAGCAGTGGTACGGCGAGCACCCGCGCCGCGAGCTGCTCGGCCGAGGCCGTCTACGGCCTGACCGAGCTGCACCGCGAGCGCATCGCGGCGCGCGGCATCGTCGCCAACCCCGGCTGCTACCCGACGGCGCTCGCTGCTGGCGCTCGCGCCGCTCGCGCGCGCAGGGCTGATCGCCGACGTCGTGATCGACGCCAAGCAGGGCATCTCCGGGCGCCGGGCGCGATCGTTCGACGAGACGCACCCACCTCTCGATCGCGGGCGAGAACATCATCCCGTACAAGGTCGCCGGCCACCGCCACACGCCGGAGATCGAGGAGCAGCTCGCGCTCGTCGGAGCGTCGAGCGGCGCGCGTGCAGTTCCAGGCCCACCTCGTCGCCGCTCGACCAGGGCGAGCTCGTCAGCTGCTACGTCACGCCGACGCGCCGTCTGCGGCAGCGCGGAGCTCGAGGAGCTGCTCGCGCGAGGCCTACGCCGACGAGCCGTTCGTCGAGGTCGTCGAGCGGCCCCCGGGCACGCGCGAGGTGCGCGAGACCAACTTCTGCCGCGTGTTCGCGCCGCCGCCGACCGCACACCGGCAAGGTGATCGTGCTTCTCGGCGATCGACAACCTCTGGAAGGGCACCTCCTCGCAGGCGGTCCAGAACCTCAACGTGATGTTCGGCCTACCCGGAGACGGAGGGGCTGCTCGTGAGCGTCTTCGGCATCGCGCTGGGTGCCGCCGCTCCCGGGCGACGTCCGCGAGCTGCCCGACTCGACGCGCGGGCTGCCCGGCGGGCTTCCGCGCCGCCGGCGTCGCCGGCGGGCATGAAGCCGAGCGGCAAGCCCGACGTCGGCCTGCTCGTCTGCGACGGCCCGAGCAGCCGTCAGCGCGGCGCGCTTCACCGCCGAGCGCCGCGCCCGCCGCGCCGGTGCTGGTCACCGACGAGCGCTGCCGACTGCAGGCGCTGCGGGCGGTGCTCGCCAACTCGCGGCTGCGCCAACGCCGCGACCGGCGCGGCGGGGCCTCGACGACGCCGCCAAGACGCAGGGCGCCGCCGCGCGCGCCTCGGCCGTCGGCCCGAGCCGAGGTCGCGCTCGCCTCGACCGGCGCGATCAGCCACGGCTCTGCCGGTCGACGCGGTGCTGAAGGGGATCCTCGCCGGCCCGCTGGCGAGCTGCGCCGCGACGGCGACGTGCGACTTCCAGCGCGCGATCCAGACGACCGACCGCACTCGAGAAGCGCGCCGACCTCGCGGTCGAGCTGCCGTCGGGGAGCGGTGCGGCTGCGCGCCGCAGTGCAAGGGCGCGGGCATGATCTCGCCGCGCTTCGCGACGATGCTCTGCTTCGTCCAGACCGACGCCGCTGCTCGACGCCGAGACCGCCGACCTGCTGCTCGGCGTGTGCGTGCGAGCGCTCGTTCGACCGCGTCTCGGTCGACGGCCAGCTGTCGACCAACGACACCGCGATCCTGATTGCCTCCGGCGCGAGCGGCGTCGAGGTCGCGCCCGAGAGCGAGGACGAGCTGCGCCTCGGCGAGGCGCTCGACGCGCTGCTGCGCCAGCTCGCGATGATGATCGTCGCCGACGGCGAGGGCGCCGCGCGGATCGCGCGCGTGCACGTCACGCGGCGGCGATCCCGAGCGCGTCGAGGCGCGTCGCGCGGGCGGTCGCCAACTCGCCGCTCGTGAAGGCCGCGCTGCACGGCGGCGACCCCGAACTGGGGCCGGATCGTGCAGGCCGTCGGCGCCGCGCTGCCGGGCACCGGCGCCGCTCGCCGGTCGACGTCTGCGATCGAGGGCATGCCAGGTCTGCGCCGGCCGGCGCGGCGCTGCCCTACGACGAGGCCGCAGCTGGCGCGGGCCGTCGCACGCGACGGAGGTCGAGTACGAGATCGCGCTGCCCGGCGAGGGCGCCGAGACGCGAGGTCTTCTTCTCCGACCTCTCCGCACGACTACGTGACGCTCAACGCGGACTACACGACATGAGCGAGCGGCCCCGCATGCGCGATGTCGGGACGCTGCTCGAGGCGCTGCCCTACATCCGGGAGTTCCACGGCAAGACGGTCGTGATCAAGTACGGCGGCGCGGCGATGGAGGACGAGGCGCCTGCGCGAGGAGTTCGCCCGCGACGTGGTGCTGCTCAAGTACGTCGGCATGAACCCGATCGTCGTCCACGGCGGCGGCCCGGAGATCACCGGCTACATGGAGCGCCTCGGCCTGCCGGTCGAGTTCGTCGGCGGCCTGCGCGTCGTCCGACGCGCAGACCGTCGAGGTCGCGAAGATGGTGCTCGTCGGCAAGGTCAACAAGGAGATCGTGCTGCGCCTGAGCCGCCACGGCCAGCCCGCGGTCGGCCTCTGCGGCGACGACGGCGCGCTGTTCCGGTCGCCCGCCGCAGCGGCGCCCGGCGGCCGAGGACATCGGCTTCGTCGGCCGCATCGAGCGCGTCAACGTCGGCGTGATCGAGCACATCGCCACCGACTACATCCCGGTGATCGCGTCGGTCGGCGCCGACCGCGAGGGCAACTCCTACAACGTCAACGCCGACGAGGCCGCCGGCGCGGTCGCCGGCGCGCTCGGCGCGCACAAGGTGATCTTCCTGACCGACGTCGCCGGCTGGCTGCGCCGACCCGCGACGACCCGGCGAGCCTGATCGGCCGACGCCGGCGTCGAGCAGGTCGAGCAGGCGCTGCCGGACGCTCGACGGCGGCATGCGCCCGAAGCTCGCAGGCCTGCGTCGACGCGATCGACGACGGCGTCGGCGCGGCCCACATCCTCGACGGGCGCATCGCCCACTCGCTGCTGCTCGAGCTGTTCACCGACGCCGGCGTCGGCACCAAGATCGAGGCCGCGCTGTGAGCCTCGCCGAGCTGCAGCGAGATCGAGGCGGCGCACGTGATCGCGACCTACGCGCGCTTCGCCGGTCGAGTTCGTGCGCGGCGAGGGCGCGCGCCTCTGGGACGAGCGACGGCAACGAGTACCTCGACTTGCTCGTGCGGCATCTCGGTCACGAACCTCGGCCACTGCCACCCGCGCGTGGTCGCGGCCGTGCGCGAGCAGGCCGGCGTGCTGATGCACGTCAGCAACCTCTTCTACACCGAGCCCGCGATGCGCCTGGCCGAGCGGCTCTCGCGCAGTCGAGCCTCGGCGGCAAGGTCTTCTTCTGCAACTCCGGCGCCGAGGCCAACGAGGCGGCGATCAAGCTCGCCCGCAAGCGCGCGGCCCGGGCGGCGAGATCGTCGTCGCTGCTACGGCGCCTTCCACGGGCGCACCTACGGCGCGCTGTCGGCGACGCCGCAGGAGGCCAAGCAGGCGCCGTTCGCGCCGCTGGTGCCCGGCTTCCGCGCCGTCGCCGCCGACGCCGAGGCGATGCCGGCAGGCGGTCGGACGCGCAGACCGCCGCCGTGCTGCTCGAGCCGATCCAGGGCGAGGGCGGCGTGCACGTCGCTCCCCGACGAGCGTGCTGCGTCGGCCGCGCGCGAGGCCTGCGACGAGCACGGCGCGGCGCTGATCTTCGACGAGATCCAGACCGGGATGGGCCGCACGGGCACGCTGTGGGCCTACGAGCAGACGCCGGTGCGTGCCCGACGCGATGACCGTCGCCAAGGCGCTCGGCGGCGGGCTGCCGATCGGCGCGCTCGTCACCGGCGAGCGGCTGGCCGACGTGCTTCGTGCCCGGTGACCACGGCTCGACGTTCGCCGGCGGCCCGGTCGTCTGCGCCGCCGCGCTGCGCCGCGCTCGACGGTGACCGACGACCCCGAGCTGCTGGCGCGCGTGCGCGAGCTCGGCGGCGCGCTGCTCGCCGCGGGCCTGGAGGAGCTGCCGCACGTGCTCGAGGTCCGCGGGCGCGGGCTGATGCTCGCCTGCGAGCTCGACGTGCGACGCGCCCGCCGTCGTGCGCGCAGGCGCTGCTCGAGCAGCGGCTGATCCTGAACGCCACCGGCCCCAGCACGCTGCGGCTGCTGCCGCCGCTGACGATCTCGCGCGGGCAGATCGACGAGGCGCTCGGACGGCTGGGACGGTCCTGGGGACGCTGAGCGGCGCGGTGCGGCGGGAGCTG
Organism: uncultured Solirubrobacteraceae bacterium; assembly: GCA_963758055.1. Lineage (GTDB taxonomy): Bacteria > Actinomycetota > Thermoleophilia > Solirubrobacterales > Solirubrobacteraceae > Palsa-744. The sequence continues at coordinate 300,739 of CAVWTU010000001.1, read as the reverse complement.
AAAGACGGCTTCGAGCTCGACGACGATCCCGGGAGGGTCGACGTGGACGCCGTGCACGCCTACATCGCCGGCGAGTCCTACTGGGGTCTCGGGCGTCCGCGCGAGCTGACGGAGGCGGCGATCCGCGGCGCCCGGCGCGTGGTGGGGCTCTACCGCGGCACCGAGCAGGTCGGCTTCGCGCGCGCCATCTCCGACGGGGCGACGCTGGCCTACCTGGCCGACGTCTACGTGGCGCCGAGCTGCCAGGGCCGCGGTTTCGGCCTCGAGCTGGTGCGCGAGATGGTCGACGGCGCCGAGGCCGACTTCGGCCGGCCGGTGCGCTGGATGCTCAACACCGCCGACGCCCAGGCCCTGTACCGGCGGATCGGCTTCAGCGACCCCGTCAGCCCGTACCCGCTGATGGAACGCGCCCGCGACTACGATTCGGCGCCGTGAGCGCGGCCAGCGACATCCCCGACCAGCGCAGCGCCAGCTACGAGGCCGACCCCGAGCAGGTCCGGCGCGTGCTGCTGCTCTACTCCGGGCGGCCTGGACACGAGCGTGATGCTGAAGTGGATCCAGGACCACTACGAGGCCGAGGTCGTGTGCCTGACGGTCAACCTCGGCCAGCCGGGCGAGGACTATCGAGGTGATCGAGGCCAAGGCGCCGCCAGCTCGGGGCGCGCGAGTGCCACGTGGTCGACGCGCGCGAGGAGTTCGCCGCCGACTACGTCGCCCCGGCGATCAGGGCCAACGCCATCTACGGCTCCGGCTACCCGCTGTTCACCGCGCTCGGCCGGCCGCTGATCGCCAAGCTCGCGGTCGAGTACGCCCGCGCCAGCGGCTGCGACACGATCGCCCACGGCTGCACCGGCAAGGGCAACGACCAGGTCCGGATCGAGGCCACGGTCGCGACGCTCGCACCGGAGCTGAAGGTGATCGCGCCCGTGCGCTCGTGGCGGATGGGCCGCGAGGAGGAGATCGCCTACGCCCGCGAGCACGGGATCCCGATCAAGGGCGGCACCGAGGTGGCGCCGTACTCGATCGACGACAACCTCTGGGGACGCTCCTCGGAGGGCCGCTGGATCGAGGACCTCGGACACGCCCCCGACGACGACGTGTTCCAGCTCGTCACGCCGCCCGCGAGGAGGCCCCCGACGAGGCCCGGCAGATCGAGCTCGGCTTCGAGCGCGGCCTGCCCGTGGCCTCGACGGAGAGCGCCTCGGGCTCGTCGAGCTGATCGAACGCACGGCCGAGATCGGCGCCCGCCACGGCATCGGCATCATCGACCACATCGAGGACCGCATCGTCGGCCTGAAGGTGCGCGACATCTACGAGGCCCCCGCCGCCACGATCCTGCTCGCCGCCCACCAGGAGCTCGAGCGGCTGGTCTGCACGATCCACCAGAACCAGTTCAAGCCCGAGCTCGACCGCCACTGGGCCTACCTCGTCTACGCCGGGCTGTGGTGGGAGCCGCTGCGCACCGACCTCGACGCCTACATGGACGAGGTCAACTCGCGCGTCAGCGGCACGATCGGCATGCGAGCTCTTCAAGGGCCACGCCCGGGTCATCACGCGCGCATCGGAGAACGCCGTCTACGACGCCGCCCTGGCCGCCTTCTCGGAGTCCGGAGGTCTGTTCTCGCAGTCGGCCTCCCCGGGCTTCATCGAGCTCTTCTCGCTGCAGTCGCGGATGGCCTGGCGGCTGCGCCAGTAGCATCGTCACCCGATGAGCGACACCGCCTACCGCCTGTTCGGAATCCTCGTCTGGCGTGCCCTGAAGTGGTATCTGCGCGAGCTGATGCCCTCGCGGCGGCGGATCGTGCTGTCGATCGGGCTCCTCGCCGCGACGGCGGCCGCCGCCGGCGCGCTGCTGCGAAGGGCGACGGAATAGGTCCGGGGCGGCCCGTGCCCGCCCGGCACACGCGCCGACCTCGGCTTCTCCAGGCGCCGTCCGCCGCCAGCCTTACCTTCCAGCCCGCGTGATGCCCGAAGCAAATGAGCCGCCAGGAGGGGAGAGCGGACGTCCGCCCGGGCGCGGTGAGGGCGACCTGCTGGCCGAACGCCGTGCCCGCCGCGCCGTCGAGGGCGGCGAGCAGGCCCTGATCCGCCGCGCCGAGGCCGCCGAGGCGACCGTCCACACGCTCGAACGCCACGTCCACAGCCTCCAGCAGCGGCTGCGGGAGGCCGAGGAGGAGCACGCCCGCCTGGCAGCCGCCCTGGCCGACGAGCGCGGCGCCACCGCCACCGGCGAGCAGGAGCTCCGCTCGGCCCGCCAGCGCGAGTACGAAGAGCTGCAGCTGCGCGCGCGAGGCCGAGCAGCGCGCCGAGCGGGCGGAGCGCGAGCTGGCGTCGGCCGAGCAGCGCGCCGAGCGGGCGGAGCGTGAGCGGCTTCGGCCGAGCAGCGCGCCGAGCAGGCCGGACGCGAGCTCGAGTTCGGCCGAGCAGGCCGCCACCGGCTCTCGCGCGGAGCTCGCCCGCAGCGGACAGCAGCTCGGCGCGCTCGAACGCCAGGTGGCCGAGGTGCGGGTGGAGCTGGCCGAGGAGCGCGCCGCCCGCGGGCGCATCGAGGCGGAGCTCGGCTCCGTCCGCCGCGTGCACGGACAGATGCAGGCGGTCCTGGGCGAAACCGAGGCAGCTGCTCGGGCGGCTGCTGGCCGCCCGCAGGGCCGAGGCCGCTGCCCGCGCCGCCGCCCGTCCCGGTGCCCCCGGCTGCACCGCCGCAGGCGGTGACCCCGCCCGCAGCCGCGGCGGCGGCTGCGCCGCCGGCCCCGCTGGCGCCCACCGTCCCGACTGTGGCTCCCGCGCTCGTCCAGCCCCCCGTGCCCGACGTGGAGGCCGCCGCCGGCGAGCTCCAGCGGGCGGCCGCGGAGAGCGCCCAGGGCGCCGAGATGGCGGCGGCGCTGGCGGCCGCCGTCGAACGCCTGCGTGCGCGCGCCGACACCGCTGCGGCCGAGCACCAGCCGGACGTCGCCGCGGCCGAGCCACCGGCGGACGTGCCCGCGGCCGAGCAGCGGTCGGCGGCGACGCGCGGCCCGGACGCGCCCGTGGCTCCCGGGGAACCCGCCGGGCCGGCTTCGGTGGAGGACCCGGAGCGCCGCCGTCGAGGCGACGCCCGAGGTCGCCCCGAAGAAGCCCGCACAAGCACAGCATGTCGCTGATCTGGCGCTGGCGCAAACGGCGCAAAGAGCGGCGCGAGCAGGCCCGCTCCCGCCGGGCCGGCGCCTAGCATTGCGCCGCCGTGAGCAACGCCAGCTGCGCCCATCTGCACGTCCACTCCGAGTACTCGCTGCTCGACGGCGCGTGCAAGATCGAAGCGCTCGCGGAGCGGGCGGCGGCCTTCGACCAGCCGGCCCTGGCGCTCACCGACCACGGCGTCATGAACGGCGCCGTCGACCTCTACAAGGCCTGCAAGAAGCACTCCCTGAAGCCGATCGTGGGCTGCGAGATCTACCTCGTGGACGACCACGCGACGGCGTCCCAGGCGAAGACCGAGCGCAACCACCTGACGCTGCTGGCGTCCTCGGACGCAGGGCTACCGGAACCTCGTGAAGCTCTCCTCGGCCGGCTTCCTGGAAGGGCTGCAGCGGGGCAAGCCGACGGTCGACCTGGGCAGCTCGAGCGCCACTCACGAGGGCGTGATCGCGCTCACCGGCTGCCTGGCCTCGCGCTTCTGCCAGCGGCTGCTGGAGGACCGCGACGACGACGCGCGCGCCCACGCGCGCGAGCTGCTCGGGATCTTCGGCGAGGACAACGTCTACTTCGAGGTGCAGAAGAACGGCCTGGCGGCCCAGGACAAGTGCAACGAGGGCATCGTGCGGATCGCGAAGGAGCTCGGCGGAAGCCTCGTCGGCACCGGCGACGTGCACTACCTGCGCCGCGAGGACTACGACCACCACACGGCGCTGCTGTGCGTGCAGACCAAGAGCACGATCGCAGGCCCCGAAGCTGCGCTTCGAGACGAACGAGTTCTACCTGCGCGACAGCGAGGAGATGGCGGCGGCCTTCGCGGAGTGGCCGGAGGCGATCGCCAGCACCGTCGAGATCGCCGAGCGCTGCGAGGTGGAGCTCGAGCTCGGCAAGCAGCTGATCCCCAGCTTCGAGACGCCCGGACGGCACGCAGCGAGCGTGACTACCTGCGCGCGCGGGTGACCGAGGGGCTGCGCGCTGCGCTACGGCGACCCGCCGCCGGCGGAGGCGCTGGAGCGGATGGACATGCGAGCTCGACGTGATCGACCGCATGGGCTTCAACGCGTACTTCCTGATCGTCTGGGACTTCGTCAAGTTCGCCAAGGAGAACGGCATCGCCGTCGGCCCGGGCCGCGGCTCGGCGGCCGGCTCGATCGTCGCCTACTGCCTGTCGATCACCGACGTCGACCCGCTGCGCTACGACCTGCTGTTCGAGCGCTTCCTGAACCCCGAGCGCGTGTCGATGCCGGACATCGACATCGACTTCTCGGTGCGCGGCCGCGAGCAGGTGATGCGCTACGTGACCGAGAAGTACGGACGCGAGTCGGTGGCTCAGATCGTGACCTTCGGCAAGATGTTCCCCCGCCAGGCCACCCGCGACGCCGCCCGCGTGCTGGGCTTCGACTACGGCATCGGCGACCGCCTGGCGAAGCTGATCCCCGACCCGATCATGGGCCGCTCGCCCTCCTTCGAGGAGTGCCTGAAAGGCGGCCAGCCGCTGCGCAAGGCGTGCGACGAGGAGCCCTCCGCGAAGCAGATCGTCGAGGTCGCCCAGGGGCTGGAGGGGATCGTGCGCAACTCCTCGATCCACGCCGCCGCCGTCGTGATCGCCGACCGCCCGCTGACCGACATCGTGCCGCTGCAGCTCGCCGACGCCGGGGCCGACGAGAACGGCGAGCGCCAGTTCCGCACGGTGACGCAGTTCTCGATGGACCCGATCGAGCGAGATCGGCCTCCTGAAGATGGACTTCCTCGGGCTGCGCAACCTCGACGTGATCGAGGACGCGCTGGACATCATCGAGCGCTCCACCGGCGAGCGGCCCGACATGACCGACGCTCCCGCTGGATGACACGCGGACCTACGAGATGCTCGCGCGCGGCGACTCCACGGGCGTGTTCCAGTTCGAGTCCGAGGGGATGCGCGAGGCGCTCAAGAAGGTGCGCCCGGACGAGTTCAACGACCTGATCGCGCTCGACGCGCTGTACCGCCCCGGAGCGATGGACCAGATCCCGGTGTACGCCAAGGGCAAGCACAACCCGTCACTCGATCACCTACCGCGACCAGCGCCTGCGGGCGATCCTCGAGTCCTCCAAGGGCGTGATCCTCTACCAGGAGCAGGCGATGCAGATCTCCAAGGAGATCGCCGGCTTCTCGGGCGCCAAGGCCGACGACCTGCGCAAGGCGATCGGCAAGAAGAAGCGCGAGGCGATGGCCGCGCTGAAGCCGGAGTTCGTCGAGGGCGCGCGCGCCTCCGGGACGAGCGCCGAGGTGGTCGAGTTCCTGTGGCAGACCAACGAAAGCTCGGCCGACTACTCCTTCAACAAGAGCCACGCCGCCTGCTACGCGCTGATCGCCTACCGCACCGCCTGGCTGAAGGCCAACTTCCCGGCCGAGTACATGGCGGCGCTGATCTCCTCGGTGATGTCGACCAAGGACAAGGTGCCGTTCTTCGTGGCCCGCTGCGAAGAGATGGGGATCGAGATCATGCCCCCCGACGTCAACCTCTCAGACCACGAGTTCACGGTCGGGCACCGAGCTCGCAGGACCTGGTCGGCAACATCCGCTTCGGTCTCGACGCCGTCAAGGGCGTCGGCTACCAGGCCGTGGAGGCGATCAAGCGCGCCCGCGAGGAGGGCGGGCGAGTTCTCCTCGCTGTGGGACTTCTGCGAGCGCGTGGACTCCCGGGCGGTCAACAAGAAGGCGATCGAGGCGCTGATCAAGTGCGGCGCGCTCGGCTCCACCGGGGCCACCCGGCTGGGCATGCTCGAAGTGCTCGAGCAGGCCCAGGCAGCCGGACAGAAGGCCCAGCAGGACGCCCTCATCGGCCAGGGCTCGATCTTCGACCTCGCCGAAGGCGACGGCGCCGGTGGGGCTGACGCGGCCGGCGCCGCGGGAGCCGACGGCAACGGGGACCCGTTCGGCGGGATGGGCCTGGCCCGGCCGGTTCACCCGCCGATCCCGGCGGAGGAGTTCGACCAGCCGGCGCTGCTGGCGGCCGAGAAGGAAGCGATCGGCCTGTTCGTCTCCGACCACCCGCTGAAGCCGCTGCGCGAGGCGATGCGGGCGCGGGTGGACTGCCCGCTCTCGGCCCTGGAAGAACGCCGGGACAAGGACCTCGTGACGGTCGGCGGGATCATCACCGAGGCCAAGCGGATCCGCACGCGCAACGGCGATCCGATGATGTTCGCGACGCTCGACGACCTCGGCGGAGCGGTCGAGCTGCTGGTGTTCGGAAGCGCTCTGGCGGACTGCGAGCAGGCGCTGAACGTGGACCAGGTGGTGCTCGTGAAGGGGCGGGTCGACCACAAGGAAGCCGGCAGCACGTGCCTGATCGTGCAGAGCGTCGTGCCCTACGCCCCCGACCAGCAGGAGTTGGACCGGGCGCGCTCACGCGCCAAGGCCACGGCCGCCGCCAACGCCGCCGGGGCCAAGCCGCTCCATCTCTCGGTGTCGGCCGACTCGCTCTCGGCGGAGACGCTGGCGGAGCTGAGGCAGGCGATCGAGGAGTCTCCCGGGCAGGCCGAGGTGCTGCTGGACATCCACACCAAGAACGGGACGCGCCGGGTGCGGCTCGGCAGCGCCTTCCGGGTACGGCACACGCTCGCCCTGCGGGCCGACCTCGAGAGCGCGCTCGGGGCGATGCCGGCGGCCGCCACCGCCTGAACCGGCGCCCGGCCCGCCCCAGCCCTCAGGCCCTGCGCGCGCGCGAGCCGCTGCGCGCGCCGGCTCCCCGCTTGGGAGCAGCCGGCTCGCCGACGGGCCGCCAGGCCGCGGGTGCGTAGCTTGCGGGCCAGCGCCACTTCCTCGCGGGTCGGGCCGCCCTTGCCCTCGCCGGGCGTCTCGAGCACGCAGGGCAGGCCATCGAACTGGGGGGCCGCCAGGAAGGCGGCGCAACCGCCGGCGCCGAGCTCGCCGTCACCGATGTTGGCGTGGCGGTCACGGTTGCTGCCCAAATGCGTCGCCGAGTCGTTGAGGTGCAGACACCCGAGCCGCTCGCGGCCGACCCGCTGCTCGAAATCGGCCATCACGGCGTCCACCCCGGCGCGTGTACGGATGTCATAGCCCGAGGCCAGCAGGTGGCAGGAGTCAAGGCACACGCCGAGCCGCGGCTCGCCGCCGGCCGCCTCGATCAAAGCTGCCAGCTCCTCGAAGCTGCGCCCGAGCGTCCCGCCCGCCCCGGCCGTGTCCTCCAGGTACAGCGGGCAGTCCTCGCTGTCGGCCAGCGCCTCGCGGATCGTGGCGGCCGCCCGCTTGATCGCCCGGCCGACGTCCCCGGTCTTGGCGGAGCCCGGATGCAGCACCACGCCGGCTGCGCCGATCGCCTTCCCCGAGCGCAACGACGTCCTCAGGGATTGCAGTGATTTGGCACGCATGTCGCGGTCCTCGCTGGCGCAGTTGATCAGGTAGATGGCGTGGATCACGACCGCCTGCACCGGGCTGCCGGCGAGGGCGGCACGGAAGGCCTGCGCCTCCTCCTCGGAGTAGACGCGGCTCTTCCACATGCGCGGGGACTGGTTGAAGATCTGGATCGCCCCGCAGCCGCGCTCGACCCCCCGCGTCGACGGCGTTGGGGAGTCCTCCGGCCGGGGACACGTGGGCGCCGATCAGCATCGCGGGCGCATTATGAGCACTGCGGAATACCCTGCAGCCGACATGAGGGTCCGTTTCGCGCCGTCTCCCACGGGTGCGCTGCACATCGGCGGCGCCCGTACCGCCCTGTTCAACTGGCTGCTGGCCCGCCATTACGGCGGCGAGCTGGTGCTGCGGATCGAGGACACCGACCGCGAGCGCTCCACGCCGGAGAACATCGAGCAGATCCTCGACGCCCTGCGCTGGCTGGAGCTCGACTGGGACGAGGGGCCGATCCTGCAGACCGATCGCACGCCCCGCCACGGCGAAGCGCTGCAGGCGCTGCTGGATTCCGGGCACGCCTACCGCTCGACGGCGACCGCCGATGACGTGCGGGCCTACAAGGAGATCCACGGGGCCTCGGCCGGCTACCGCGGCCAGGAGGAGGGGGAGGGGGCGGTCCGCCTGCACGTGCCGGCGGAGGGGGCGACCGTCGTCCACGACGTGATCCGCGGTGACACCCGCTTCGAGCACGTCCACCTCGACGACCCCGTGATCGCGAGGGCGGACGGCTCGGTGCTCTACAACTTCGCGGTCGCGATCGACGACCTCGACGCCGGCATCACCCACGTCGTGCGCGGCGAGGACCACCTCTCGAACACGCCCAAGCAGGTGCTCGTGCTGGAGGCGATGCGCGAGTCCGGGCTCACCGACGCGCCCCTGCCCGCCTACGCCCATCTGCCCCTGCTGCACGGACCCGACGGCAAGAAGCTCTCCAAGCGCCACGGGGCTGCCTCCGTGCAGGAGCTCCGCGACCAGGGCTTCCTCCCGGAGGCGGTACGCAACTACCTGGCCCTGCTCGGGTGGGGGGCCGGCGACGACGAGACCGTGCTGGACACCCGGGAGCTGGTCGAGCGCTTCACCCTCGAGCGGGTCAGCCGCAACCCGGCCCGCTTCGACGAGGTCAAGCTGAGGTGGCTGAACGGGATCTACATCCGCAAACTCCCGGTCGAGGAGCTGACCCGGCGCCTGGAGGACTTCACCGGGCGCACCGGTCTGGCACGGGCGGCGGAGATCAGCCAGGAGAAGATCCAGACGCTGGCGGACTTCTGGCCGCTCGCGGGGCCCCTGATCGACGGACCCGTGGACGACCCGGCGGCGCGTAGGAAGTGGCTCGACGAGGACGGGCGGGCGGTTCTGGGGGACGTCCGTCGCGCCCTGCAGGAGCTACCCGACTTCGACGAGCCCGCCATCGAGCGTGCGCTCGAAGGGGTGATCCAGGCCAGGGGCGCCAAACCTCGCCAGATCTACCAGCCCCTACGCGTGGCCCTGACCGGGGGAACCGTGTCCCCCGGGATCTTCGAGAGCGTCGCGCTGCTGGGCCGCGAGCAGACGCTTGGACGGATGGACGAGGCCCTTTCCCGCGCCTAGGCTGGCGGAGCCCGCCCCGCGACTCAACCGTTCGAGGATCGCTGCCGATACGGGAGCATCCGAGCCAACCAGTCGGGCCACGATCCGGCGACCCCCAAGGAAGGGACCTGAACGGTAATGCAGGCAACCGCTACGGCGAAGAAGCTGGGTGCACAGACGAAACGCAGGCAGTCCAGCAAGCCACGCTCGGACCAGTCCACGGCCCCACCGCAGACGCCGGGCAAGTCCCAGACCGCCGCACCCGGCGCTCCCCAGCGCCACCAGGACGAGGGCCACGGCCGTCGTCTGACGATGGCCTTCGAAGCGCTGGAGGCGTTTCCCGCGCTGGCGGAGTCACGCGACCGGCTGCTCGCCGTCATCTCCAAGGAGCACGTCGCCACCGCCGACGTGGTCAGCGCGGTTGAGTCCGACGTCGCCCTGATCATCTCCGTGCTGCGACTCGCGAACCGCGTGCGCGACGGCAAGGGCAGGGTCGAGACGATCGTGGAGGCCGTCGAGCTGCTGACCCCCCAGACCGTGGAGGCCGTCGCCTCCCGGACCCGGACCTTCGACTTCTTCGAGCGGGCGACGGTGTGGGACAGCGCCCCCGAGCGCTTCCGCCTGCACGCCCTCGCCACCCAGCACGCGGCCGACCGCATCGCCTCCGAGGTGGGCTATGAGGACCGCGACCGGCTGACCGTCACCAGCCTGCTCCACGACGTGGGCAAGCTCGTGCTCCTGCACGCCTACCCCGGCTATCCCTCGCAGGTGCACCGCGGAGCCCGTACTCCCGAGGAGCGGGTCCACCAGGAGCGCCGCGAGCTCGGCGTCGACCACGCCCTCGTGGGCGGCGTGCTGATCCGCCGTTGGGGCCTGCCCGCCAACCTCTCCACGCCGATCGAGCGCCACCACAGCGCCCAGCCCGAAGGCGAGGCGGCCTTCGTCCGCCTGGCGGACATGCTCGCCCACTACGCCCAGGGCGCCCGCGTGTCGCCCGCGGAGATGCTGCTGACTGCACGCTCCATCGGCCTCACCCCCCAGCAGCTGCGGGTGGTGCTCTATGAACTTCCCAACGCGAGCAACCAGCGCCAGCGCCACGTCGACCCGTGCCCGCTGTCGACCCGCGAGCTCGGGGTTCTGCAGCGCCTGGCCGAAGGCAAGGTCTACAAGCAGATCGCCCACGACCTGATGCTCTCCACCAGCACGGTGCGCACGCACCTGCACAACATCTACGGCAAGCTCGGCGCCGTGGACCGCGCCCAGGCCGTCCTGATCGCCACCGAGCGCGGCTGGCTGTAGGGCCAGGGCCGCCCGCTGCCGGCCCGGTGGCCGGGCCAATACTGTTCGTGAGGTGAAGCTCCTTCGCTCCCGCGGGCTGGCCGCGTGATCTCGATCACGACCAAGTCCCCCTACGCCGTTCTGGCGCTGGCCGAGCTGGCTCGAAGCTCCGCCGGCAAGCCGGTGCCGATCGGCGAGCTGGCCCGCCGCCGAGATGTACCGGTGCAGTTCCTGGAGCAGCTGTTCGCGACCCTGCGGCGAGCCGGGGTGATCAGCTCACAGCGGGGCGTCCACGGCGGCTACCGCTTCGCCCGGGAGCCCTCGGAGGTGACCGTGCTGGAGATCGTGGAGATCCTCGACGGACCGGTGGGAAGGGACGCGGAGGGTGTGTTCTCCGACGCCGCCGACGCGACCCGGAAAGTGCTCGCCCGCACGACTATCGCCGACGTCGTCCAGCGCGAGCTGCAGGACGCCGGGGCGAGCATGTACCACATCTGAACGGCCCGAAGAACCCCTCAGCGGGGCGCTGGCGAGGTGCCCCAGGGTCCCGCTGCCGGGGGCTCGGCGGACGGGCTCGTCCGGGTCGCGACGTAGCTGGCAGTTTCGGCGGGGCCGCCGCCGCAGGGGCCGGTCTGGCGGTCCTGGCCCGTCCCGCGGAGCGTCTGTGTTCGCGCCGACCACGACAGTGTCATCGTCGAGTGCTCCATGTTGGTCGGGGGGACCTGTCCGGCGCGGTGCGGGCACGGGACGATCGTGGCCTGGAACACCGCCAAGTATCTATCGTGGCCCTCGGGCTCGACCCGCGCCACGTCGACGCCGTAGTAGCTCTCGGTGAGGAGATAGGTCTCACATCTGCCGACGTGGCAGACGTGTCTGAAGTCCCACGGACGGACCTCGTGCTCCCCGGCACACGAGTCGACGGCGTTGGTGCTCAGAATGGTCTTCGAGGCCGTCCATTCGCCGGTGGGGAAGTTGCCCTGGGGTGGCGCGATGCGACACGTGCCCGGTCGCTGCCGGTGTGACGCGGCGGCCGCCGCCTCGGACGGCGTCAAGCCCGTGTCGACGACCTGTTCGGTGGCGTTCGCCCCGGAGGCCGGCGTCGTGGCGGTGCTCGTACGCACCCAGAGCGACACCCCGGCGCCGCATCCGCTGCAGGCGCCGAGCAGGAGAAGCGCGAACAGCGCCCCTAGCAGTCGCGGAGATCGAGGGCCCATCTCTGAACCCATCGGCAGGATGCCGCCTGCGCTCCAGATGCTGTCGAGCGCGTCTAGAAGGCGGGCGCGCGCCGGGCGGGGCAGTGCACCTCGGAGCACTGCTCGGCCAGGGCCTTGGCCCGAGGATGGGACGGCGATCCCAGGACGCAGATCTGTGTGCCCATCTGGCCGTATGGGCAGGTCCAGTCGCCGTAGGTGAAATACGAATTGTTCTCGGCGCCGTTGTCGTGGTTCTTGCCGTGGAGGTGCATGACCGCGTTTAGGGTCGCGGATGCGCCCCCACACGACGCGTTTCCGCGGATATAGACTCGCCAGGTCGGTCCGCCGCCGCCGGTCGAATACGGCACGCGAGCGTGGAGGAAGCCACAGACCCGGCCGCTCGCGGCGCCTCGCGCTGACGGCTGAGCAGCAGCGACGTACGACGTCAGGATGAGCCCCACGATGCCGACCACCACGAGCGCGACGAGCAGATGTCTGGCGGGGCGGCGGGTCCTCACGCACCGAGCATGACACGGTCCCGCCACACAGGCGCCTACTCCCCGAGCCCAACCTCCTGGAAGGCCTGCGCGGAATCGCGGAACCATCTGAAGCGCACCGCGCGGCCGCTCTTCACGGTCCAGACGTAGACTTGGCGGTCCTCGGCGGGGACGCCGCTGGGGCTGGTGCCTGTGACGAGGCCGACCACGACCACGTCGTCTCCCGCGTCCGCCACCCGCTCGACGTCGAAGCGGAAGTCCGGATAGACCTCGAGCACCTTTCCGAGGGCACTGCGGCCATGGAGGGTCCCCGTCTCGATCGCGTCCGGCGGGTTGACGTACTCCAGGTGCTCGTCCACGAGCGCTCGGGTCGATTCGCGGGCGTTCCAGCGCCTGTGGATCTCTTCGACGATCTCGACGTTCTCGCGCGACACGCCTAACCCCCGAGCCCGAGCCCGTTGAAATCCACCGGGTCAGCGTAGAGCCGGGCGGTATTCGTGGGCTGGACACTCCCCACAGCAGGCGCGTGCCACGCCGCGGTACTCACTCCCCATCGCATCCGTGCGCGCAGTTCAGACAATGCCGGGGGTTGGTCTAGACCTTCCCGAGGCGCAATGCCTGCTGCGGGGGCTCGTGTAGTGCCCAGCCCAATGCCATTGGTACCAGAGCCCCTCGTGGTGTCAAGCGTTGTGTCGAGATTCGCCTGCGCATACGTGCGCAACCCTCTGAAAAGCTCTCCACGAGCGGGGTTCCGGCTGACTAGCCGGTGTCTTCGCCGAGCGCTTCTTCGGCTTCTTCCCGGGCGCTTTCTTCGGCTTCGAGGCGGTGTTCGGCCTCCAGTTCGGCTGCTTCTTCTCGTGCCTGCGCCGGCGCACCTGCGGCCCCGGGCTTCTGGGCAGGGTTCCGTCCGCGTGGCGCAGCCCTCTGGGGCTTGGCCGGCCCGGGCTTTCCGGTGCTGCGGTGTCGCACCCTCGCTCGCTTATGCCGAGACGGTCGAGCGTGCCGGGCGCTGCTCGCCGTGGCGGCCTGGGCGCTGCTCGCCGTGGCGGCCGTCGGGGCGCTCGCCGCAGTCCCCTGGGCGCCGGAAGCGGTCGTGGCACCCAGCAGCACTAAAGCGGCCCCGCAGGCCATGCTCGCGCGGGCAGCGGCCACGGCCGCCGGCCGCCGCGTCCTGCGTCTCGGGCTCGCTCGTCTCTTCATCCTCTCTCCCATCAACACGGCGACGGCCGCAGGGCTGCGGTCGCTCCGGAACGTCGCCGGGCGGGAACGGTCGCCTGTTGCCAGATCAGATGGGCTTAGCTACGCTCGCGTGGGGTGGTGAACGCCGGCCACACCCACGGAAGGGACTACGGATGGACGGAATGACGGCGGCCGAGCGGTGGAGAGACTAAGGAGCATCTCTTGATGAGCGGCGACCGTGGCCTGCGATGGCCTCAACACGCGCGCGCCCCGTCGGCCGGGGCGCTCCTGGTCGCACTCCTGTCGGCGCTCGCCCTGGTCGCGTCTCATTCCGGCTGGGTACCGTCGCTGGGCGGGGGCAGCCGGCCGGCGCCCTACGCGGTCGCTCCGCCCCCCCGGATGACCGTGGGAGAGCTTCCCCAGGCGGCCATCGGGCCCGTCTCGGCCGCGCTCGGGTCGGCCGAGCCCTCCTACCACGTCCATCCCGCTGCCTCCGGCGCCCGCGCGCTGAATCGCGGCCAGGGCTTCGCCGCGAGCTTCTCCACCGGCGGCGTCCGCGTCTCCTCGGGGTCGCTGGCCCTCTCTCTCCACACCACATCGGCCGGCTTCGGCAACGCTCCGGCTGCGCTGGCGGCGGTCCGCCCGCAGGTGTCCTCCAACCGCGTCACCTACAACCGCGCCGGCGTGCGGGAGTGGTACGCGAACGGCCCCTTCGGCCTCGAGCAGGGCTTCTCCGTCGCGCGCCCCGGCGGCGCGCAGCAGGGGAGCGTCTACACGGTCTCGATGGCGCTGTCGGCCACGACCAGAGCGACGCTCACCCGCGACGGAAGCTCGGTGCTGCTGCGCGGGCCTGCCGGCCGCACGCTCCGCTACGGCGGTCTGCGGGCCGTGGACGCCGCCAACCGGCTGCTGGCGTCGTGGCTGTCGCTGAGCGGCCAGACGCTGTCCCTGCACGTTCGCACCGCAGGCGCGCGCTTCCCCGTCTCGATCGACCCCCTCCTCACAGGTGAAGGCCTGGCCATCGAACTCGGGCAGGCCCCGGGCGAAGCTCCTGAAAAGCCCGCCTTCGGCACCAGCGTCGCGCTCTCGGGTGACGGCACCACGGCGCTGATCGGAGCACCTGACGGCGAATTGAAAACCGGGGCCGCCTGGATCTTCCACCGCGAAGGCGCCGTATGGTCACAGCAGGGGGGGAAGCTCACGGGCCCGCCCACCAGCGAAGAAGGTGCCTGTGAAGGCGAAGAAGTCGCCGCAGAAGAAGAACCTGTCAGCTGCGCCTTCGGATACAGCGTGGCGCTCGACGAAAAGGGCGACACCGCCTTGATCGGGGCCCCGGCGCACGGCACGAAGCCCGGCGTCGCCTGGGTGCTCAACCGCACCGGCTCAAAATGGATCGAGGAAAAGGAACCGCTGACCGGCCCCACCGAAAACGGACAGGCCGATTTCGGCTTCAGCGTCGCGCTCTCGAGCGACGGGAATCACGCGCTGGTCGGCGCGCCGGCCGAGCATGGCGGGCGCGGCGCGGCATACGTGTTCGAACGAGTGGCAGCGATCTGGTCCGCCGGTGCGTCGCTCCCGCCGACCGGCGAGGGGGCCGGAGGGCACCTCGGCTTCAGCGTGGCCCTGTCGGCCGACGGCCAGGAGGCGATCGCCGGGGCACCGCTCGACGCAGGGCACAAGGGGACGGCGTTTGTCTTTGAACACCTCGGGAACAGCTGGGTCCAGAACGGCAGCCCCCTGACCGGCACCAACGAGCCCGGTGAAGGACGCTTCGGCGAAACCGTCGCGATGGCCGGAAACGGCAGCACCGTGCTCGTGGGGGGCCCCGCGGAAAACACCAAACTCGGGGCCGTCTGGACGTTCGTGTTCGTCACCGGCAGGTGGAACCCGTTCGGCCCGAAGCTCGTCGGCGAAGGCAAGACGAAGGAAGAATTCGGTCGCGGGCTCGCCCTGTCCGCCGACGGCAGCACCGCTCTCGTCGGGGCGCCGAAGGCCCACGCGCAGATGCGGGGTGAAGGGGCGGGCGTGATCCGGCTCTACCAAGCGTCCAAATCGGAATGGAAGGAAACGCAGGCGCTCGAAGCCGGCCCCCTGGAGAAGGGCAACGGCCAGTTCGGCAAGAGCGTCTCGATGACCGACAAAGGGGAAACCGTCCTGGTCGGGGCCCCGCACGAGTCCTTCAAAGCCGGCACCGTGTGGCTGTTCGGCGAACGCCCGACGGTGGAAGAACTGAAAACCAGCGAAGAAGGGAAAGAGAAGGCCAAAGGGCATCTCGCCGGCGGGAACAAGATCTGGGTGGTGGGCAAAAATCTCAGCAAGGCCGTCGGCGTCTGGTTCGGCGACAACGTGTCCCTGACGATCGAACAGCGCATCGCGGCCGCCCAGCCCGGAGGCCCGGAAAAGCTGGTCGTGATCGCTCCCCCGGGCGACGAACCCGGCGAAGTCGACGTGACGGTCGAAACCGAAGACTGGCTCAGCGCCGTCACCACGGCCGACCAGTACCTGTATGTGCGGACCGCCGCCGAAGAAGAAGCGAAAGGCGGCGGCGGCGGCGGCGGCGGCCCCAAGGGGCACCCGGGCAAGAACAACGAAGAATCACTCGAATCGATCCTGCACCCGCAGAAAACGACCACGACCACCACCACCAACAAAAACGGCGTCCTACCCAACAAATCCAACACGACGCCGTCGTGTGCCGTGTCTCTGCGCAGCAGCAAGATCTCCGTCGCCGGCCACGCCCGCGCGACGATCGCGCTCAGCGCCCACGGCAACGGCAGCTGCGCAGGGCGGATCACGCTGCAGGTGAGCGTCAAGAAGGGCAAGCGCACCCAGACCAAGACGATCGCCTCGGGGACCTACAGCGCGACCGCCGGGCGCAACCTCTCGATCGCGTTGAAGCTGAACTCGACGGGTCAGGGACTGCTGCGGGCGGGCCACGGGCACCTGAAGGCGAAACTGCTCATCGGGAGGAGCACTCCGACCGCGCTGAAGGCCTCGACCACCAACGTCACCCTCTCGCTGGCCAAGAAGAAGAAGGGCTGAGCGCCACCGGGCGGGGACGCGCCCTGCACTATCGTCGCGCTCGTAATGGGCGCAATCCCGATCAACATTGCCGAGCTGGTGGGAGGGACCCCGCTGGTGTCGCTGCCCTCGCTGCTGGAGGGCCCCGCCGCCGAGAACGGCGTGCAGCTGTTCGCCAAGCTCGAGGCCTTCAACCCCGGCGGCAGCGTCAAGGACCGCATCGGGGTGGCGATGATCGAGGCCGCCGAGGCCGAAGGGCGGATCGAGCCGGGGCGCACGACGATCGTCGAGGCGACCAGCGGAAACACCGGTATCGCGCTGGCGTTCGTCTGCGCCGCCAGGGGTTACGACCTCGTGCTGACGCTGCCCCAGGGCATGAGCCGCGAGCGCGAGAGCCTGCTGCGCCTGTACGGGGCCCGCGTCGACATCACCGAGTCGATGGGCGGGATGGACGAGGCCGTCGAGGCCGCGCGGGCGATGGCCGAGCGCCCCGACGTGTTCCTGCCCGACCAGTTCTCCAACCCCGCCAACCCCGAGGCCCACCGGCGGACCACCGGACCGGAGATCGCGCAGGCGCTCGACGACGACGTCGACGTGCTCGTCGCGGGCGTCGGCACCGGCGGCACGATCACGGGCACCGGGGAGTACCTGCGCGAGCACGTCAACCCGCCGCTGCGGATCGTCGCGGTCGAGCCGAAGGCCTCCGCCGTGCTCTCGGGCGGGCCCCCGGGTCCGCACCGTATCCAGGGCATCGGCGCCGGCTTCGTTCCGCCCGTGCTGAACCGCGAGCTGATCGACGAGGTCATTCCCGTGTCCGACGAGGACGCGATCCGCACCGCCTGGAGGTGCGCCCGCCGTGTCGGGCTGCTCGCCGGGATCTCCTGCGGCGCCGCCCTGTTCGCCGCGCTGGAGGTCGGCGCCCGCGAGGAATCCCGGGGTCGGCGAATCGTCGTGGTGATGCCCGACTCGGGCGAGCGCTACATCTCGCAGGCCTTCTTCGCCCCGTAGGAGCTGTCCCACGCGGTCGCTACGCTGTGGCCATGGCCGGTTTGGGTGCGTTCGCCGGGGTCGCCAAAGAGGTCCGCCGCGATGTGCTGGCCGCCCGTGACCGAGACCCGGCGGCCCGCGGGGTCTCGCGCACGGAGATCCTCGCAACCTGGCCGGGCATCCACGCGCTGCTCGCCTACCGCGTCGCGCACGCGCTGATGCTGGCCCGCGTGCCGCTGCTGCCGCGGCTGATGTCGCTGCTCACCCGCGCCTTCACCGGCATCGAGATCCACCCCGCCGCCGACATCGGCCAGGGCCTGTTCATCGACCACGGCACCGGCGTCGTGATCGGCGAGACGGCCGAGATCGGCGACAACGTCACGCTCTACCAGGGCGTCACCCTCGGCGGCACCGGGTTCGCCACCGGCAAGCGCCACCCGACCGTCCAGGACAACGTCACGATCGGCTCGGGCGCCAAGCTGCTCGGCCCGATCACGATCGGCCACGGCGCGAAGATCGGCGCCAACAGCGTCGTCATCACCGACGTCCCGCCGAACTCCACCGTCGTCGGGAACCCCGGCCACCCGGTACGCGTCGACGGTCAGCGCGTGGAGGGCCCGGACGCCGACTGGATCCACCTGCCCGACCCGATCGCCGAGGCCATCCAGGCGCTCTCGGCCCGCATCGCGACGCTCGAACGGACGGTCTCCGAGCTCTCCGAGGGCGAGCCCCAGCCGATCGCCGAAGTGCGACCCCTGCGCACCGTCAAGGGACCCGAACCCGGCCGGCGGCTGACGGGCCCCCGGCGGCCCCGCGCCGTTCCGGTGCGCCCGCCGAAGTCGCATCTATGCTGGCCTGGAGATGCTCGAGAACCCACACGCAGAGCACCTCGAGGAGCTGCTCGAGGGCCTGAACGAGCCCCAGCGGGAGGCCGTCACGCACGGCGAGGGACCGCTGCTGATCCTCGCCGGCGCCGGTAGCGGCAAGACCCGCGTTCTGACCCACCGGATCGCCTTCTTGATCTACACCGATCAGGCCCAGCCGAGCGAGATGCTGGCGATCACGTTCACCAACAAGGCCGCCGGCGAGATGCGCGAGCGGGTCGAAGCAGCTGCTCGGTCACGCCACCCGGGGCATGTGGCTGATGACCTTCCACTCCGCCTGCGCCCGCATCCTGCGCGCCGAGGCCGACCGCCTCGGCTACACGCGGCAGTTCACGATCTACGACCAGGCCGACGCCCGGCGGCTCACCAAGCGCTCGCTCGACGCCCTCGGCGTCGACCCCAAGCGCTACACCCCCGCCGCCGTCCACAACCAGATCTCGGCGGCCAAGAACCAGCTCGTCGATGCCGCCTCCTACCGCGAGTCGGCGGCCTCGGGCCCCTTCGAGGAGATGCTCGCCGACGTGTACGAGCTCTACGAGCGCGAGCTGCACCGCATGAACGCGATGGATTTCGATGACCTGCTGTTCCGCACCGTGAACCTGCTGGAGCTGTTCGACGACGTGCGCGAGCGCTACTCGCAGGCCTTTCGCCATGTGCTCGTCGACGAGTACCAGGACACCAACCACGCCCAGTACCGGATGCTGCAGCTGCTCGTGGGTGGCGGGCGCGACCATCGCGCGCGCGACGCGGGCGATCCGTCCGCGGGGCCTCCCGCCTACGCGGGACCGATCGGGCACCGCAACCTCGCGGTGGTCGGCGACGACGCCCAGTCGATCTACAGCTTCCGCGGCGCCGACGTCCGCAACATCCTCGACTTCCAGGACGACTTCCCCGACGCCCGCGTGGTCAAGCTCGAGCAGAACTACCGCTCCACCGAGACGATCCTGTCGGCCGCCAACGCCGTGATCGCCAACAACCGCGGGGCGATCGCCAAGCGCCTGTGGAGCGACCTCGGCGCGGGCGACGCCGATCCAGCTGCGCGAGCTCGACGACGAGCACGCCGAGGCGCGCTTCGTCGTCGGCGAGATCCAGCGCCTCATCGACGAGGGCGCCTCGCCGCTCGGAGATCGCCGTCCTGTACCGCACCAACGCGATGTCGCGCGTGATCGAGGACACGCTCGTGCGCCGCGAGATCGCCTACCAGGTGATCGGCGGCACCAAGTTCTACGAGCGCGCGGAGATCAAGGACGCGGTCGCCTACCTGACGCTGCTGGCCAACCCGTCCGACGTGGTCAGCTTCACGAGGATCGCCAACTCGCCCCGCCGCGGGCATCGGCCAGACCTCGCTCGCGCGCGTGATCGCGCACGCCAACACGCTCGACGAGCCGGTCTGGGACGCCGCCGCCGAGCCCGAGAGCGTCCCCGGGCTGGGCCCGGCCGCGGTCAAGGCCCTGAGGCGCTTCATGGACACGATGAGCGAGCTGCGCGAGCTGGCCGACGGACGCTCCGGTCGCCGAGCTGCTCGAGGCGCTGCTGTCGCGCAGCGGCTACATCGAGGCGCTGGAGGCCGAGCGCACGATCGAGGCCCAGGGCCGGATCGAGAACCTCGAGCAGCTCGTCGAGGTCGCCCGCGAGTTCGACGCCCTGCAGGGTGCCGGTTCCGGTGTGGGTGCAGACGCCGGCGAGGGCCAGGGCGAGGGCCGCTCGACGAGTTCCTGCAGCAGATCGCGCTCGTGGCCGACGCCGACCCGCGCCGCGACGACGAGGGCCTGGTCACGCTGATGACGCTCCACAACGCCAAGGGCCTGGAGTACCCGACCGTGTTCATCGCCGGCTGCGAGGACGGCGTCTTCCCGCACTCGCGCGCGATCGACGAGGGCAGCCTGGAGGAGGAGCGCCGGCTCTTCTACGTCGGCGTCACGCGCGCGATGCGCACGCTCTACCTGACCTACGCCCGCCGCCGTGCGCTGTTCGGCGCCCAGAGCTATGGCCTGCGCAGCCGCTTCCTCGACGAGATCCCCGCGCGACCTGCTGCATCGCCCGGCCGAGCGGCCGTTGCGCGCGGGCCTGCTGGGCGGCTCCTCGCGATCGCTTCACGGCAGCGTCTCGGCGGGCAGGCGCCCGAACGGCGGGCAGCCCAGCTGGGATGCCGGCGAAGGCGGCACCACCGCCGGCGAGCGCCCAGTTCCGCCTCGGCGAGGACGTCGTCCACGCCGCCTTCGGCGACGGGGTCGTGACCGGCGTCGAGCCCGGCGGGGTGATCGTCGTGCGCTTCGCCGGCGACGGCAGTCGAACGCAAGCTGATGGCCGACTACGCGCCGCTCAGCCGCCGCTGAGCTCCTGGGCACCCGGCGACGCCCTCCCACCGCGTAGCATCTGGGGCGTGAGCGCAAAGATCATCGACGGCAGCGGGTCGCCGCCCGGGTCCGCGTCAGAGGTCGCCGACGCGGTCGAGGAGTTCGTCGCCGCCACGGGCGCCGCCCCGGCCTGGCGACCGTCCTCGTCGGCGACGACCCGGCGTCGGCGGTCTACGTCGGCGGCAAGCAGCGGGCCTGCCAGGAGGTCGGGATGCGGGCCTTCGACGTGCGCCTGGCCGCCGACGCCGGCGCCGAGCAGGTCGCCGACGCGCTCGCACGCCCTAACGCCGACGAACCCGTCAACGGCGTGCTGCTGCAGCTGCCGCTGCCGGAAGGCCTCGACGGCTCCGCAGCTGACCGCGCTGATCGCCCCGCGAAGGACGTCGACGGCCTCACGCCCGTCAATGTCGGGCTGCTCGCGCTCGGGCGGCCCGGGCCTGCGCCCGTGCACCCCGCTGCGGCGTGATGGAGCTGCTGCGCTGAGCGCCGCGCGTCCGAGCTCGAAGGCGCCGAGGCCGTCGTCGTCGGGCGCTCGAACCTGTTCGGCAAGCCGATGGCCCAGCTGCTGCTCGGCGGCCAATGCGACCGTCACCACCTGCCATTCGCGCACCCGCGACCTGCCGGCCGTCTGCTCGCGCGCGGAGGTCCTGATCGTCGCGATCGGCCGGCCGCGATGGTCGAGCGCGACTTCGTCGCAGCCGGGCGCGGTCGTGATCGACGTGGGCATGAACCGGCTGACTCCCGAGGAGGCCGGCAACAAGCAGCGGCCTCGTCGGCGACGTCGACTTCGCCGCCGCCGCCGAGCTCGCATCCGCGATCACTCCGGTCCCGGGCGGCGTCGGGCCGATGACGATCGCGATGCTGCTCGGCAACACGCTCGAGGCCGCCCGCCTGCAGCACCCCCGGGCCGTGACGGGCGCGAGACCGCGGGCCAGGCCCGATGAGCACCCACCCAGGGGCCGCCCCGGGCCTGCGCCGGCTGCGCCGCGGGGAGCTGATCACCCTCGCCGGCCTCGTGCCGCTGGTGGTGTCGCTGTTCGTCCCGACATACGACAGCCCCGGGCGGCGGGCTCGACGCCTGGGACACCTTCGGGGCCGCCGTGGCGCTCGAGCTGGCAGGCGTGTTTGCCGGTCTGGCGCTCGTGGTGAGCGCGCTCACCGAGCGGACCACCGCGCTGCCGGTGGCGACTGCCGTGTGGTGCGTCCCGGTCGGTCTCGCGGTCGTGATCGCCTCGCTGGTCAGGCTGTTGGAGCGCCCCGGAACCGCCAACGGCCTTGCCGCGGGAGGCTGGCTGGCGTTCATCGGAGCGCTCGCCGTCCTGGCGGGCGCGTGGGAGCCCCTGCGCGACGAGCACACCTCGCTGTACGACCCGGCGACCCCGCCGCCACAGCCCCGGCCGTAGCCGCGGTCCCGGCCGCGCGGCGCCGCTGTGCGCCTAGAATCACGCCCCGTGACCCCTCCGGCCGCCCGCACGCCTTGATCTCGCGCGAGGAGGTGCTGCACGTCGCGCGCCTCGCGCGCCTGGAGCTGGCCGAGGATGAGATCGAGCCCATGGCACGCGAGCTGTCGGCCGTGCTCGACCACATCGCCCGCATCAAAGAGCTCGACCTCGACGGACGTCCCGCCGACCTCCCACGTGGTCGAGGTCACCAGCTCCCTGCGCGAGGACGAGGTGCGCCCGTGCCTGCCCGCGCGAGGTCGCCCTGGCCCAGGCGCCGGCCGTGGGCGAGGAGGGCTTCCTGGTGCCGAGTCCCCAGGCATGAGCGCCGGCCTGCTCGAGCTGTCGGCCGCGGCCGCGGCCGCCGAGATCGCCGCCGGCGACGCTCTCCGCGGGCGAGCTGTTCGACGCCTACCGCGGGCGCGCCGGCGCCGACCGCGAGGCCGGCGGGCAGGGCCTCGACTGCTTCACCTGGGTGGCCGACGAGGTCCCGCAGGCGCCTGCCGGATCACCCCTCGGCGGCGTCCCGCTGGCCGTCAAGGACCTCTTCTGCACCGAGGGCGTCCCGAGCCAGTCGGGCTCGCGGATCCTCGAGGGCTACCTGCCGCCCTATACCGCCACGGCCGTGAGCGACTGCTGCAGCGGGCCGGCGCCACGCTGCTGGCGAAGACCAACCAGGACGAGTTCGCGATGGGCTCCTCGAACGAGAACTCGCGCCTACGGCCCGGCGCGCAACCCGTGGGACCGCGCGCGCGTCCCCGGCGGCTCCTCCGGCGGCAGCGCCGCGGCGGTGGCAGCGGGCCTGGCCCCGTGGGCGCTCGGCACCGACACCGGCGGGTCGATCCGCCAGCCGGCCGCCCTCTGCGGCGATCGTCGGCCTGAAACCGACCTACGGCACCGTCTCGCGCTACGGCATGATCGCCTTCGCCTCCTCGCTCGATCAGGCCGGCCCGATCACCCGCAGACGTGCGCCGACGCGGCGCTGCTGCTCAGCCACATGGTCGGCCGCGACCGCTGCGACGCCACCTCGCTGGAGTGCCCCGTCCGAGCGCGTTCTGCCGTCGCGCCGAGCGCCTCGACGGCGTCGCGCCTGGGGGTGCCGGGGGAGCTCACCGGCGAGGGCATCGAAGCGGGCGTCCTGGAGGCGTTCAACGCCGCCGCTCGCAGCGCGCCGAGGAGCTCGGGGCGAGCGTCCAGGAGGTCGCACCTCCCGCACGCCCCCCACGCGCTCGTCGGCCTACTACGTGCTCGCCCCCGCGGAGGCCTCCTCGAACCTCGCCCGCTACGACGGCGTCCGCTACGGGCTGCGCGCCGAGGGGGCCGACGACCTGCTGGACATGTACACGCGCACCCGCCACGACGGCTTCGGCCCCGAGGTCAAGCGGCGCATCATGCTCGGCACCTACGCGCTCTCCTCCGGCTACTACGACGCCTACTACGGCCACGCCCAGCGGGTGCGCACGAAGATCGCCGAGGACTTCACCGCGGCCTTCGGGGAGGTCGACCTGATCGCCACACCTACCGCCCCCAGCGTCGCCTTCGGGCTCGGCGAGAAGACCGGCGACCCGCTGGCGATGTACCTCAACGACTACTGCACCGTGCCGATGTCGCTGGCCGGCATCCCCGCGATCTCGATCCCCTGCGCCCTCAGCGACGGGCTGCCGGTCGGCCTGCAGCTGGCCGGCCCCGCCTTCTCGGAGAACCGCCTGCTGGACGCCGCCCACGCGCTCGAGCGGGCCCTCGCCTTCGACGGAGCCGGCGCCCGTGTCTGAGCAGGCCCAGACCGGGCAGTCCAACGGCGCGGGCGCCGGCGGGCAGCTCGAGGCCGTCATCGGCCTGGAGATCCACGTCCAGCTCGCCACCGCCACGAAGATGTTCTGCGGCTGCCCGCTGTCCTTCGGCGACCCCCCCAACGTCCACACCTGCGCCGTCTGCCTCGGCCTGCCGGGGAGCCTGCCCGTGGCCAACGCGCGGGCGATCCACTTCGGCCTCATGATCGGCCTGGCGCTCGGCTCCGAGCTGGCCCCGCGCTCGCTCTTTCACCGCAAGAACTACTTCTATCCCGACCTTCCGAAGGGCTACCAGATCTCCCAGTACAGCGAGCCCCTGTGCAGCGGCGGCGAGCTGGGCGGAGTCCGTATCACCCGCGTGCACCTCGAGGACGACGCCGCCAAGCTGATCCACCTCGGCGCCAGCGGGCGCATCCACGGCTCCGAGCAGAGCCTGGTCGACTTCAACCGCGGCGGCACCCCCCTGGCCGAGATCGTGACCGAGCCCGACATCCGCTCCGCCGAGCAGGCGGGGGAGTTCCTGAGGCTGCTGCGCAGCACCCTGCGCGCCCTCGGCGTCAGCGACGTGAACATGGAGCAGGGCTCCCTGCGGGCGGACGCGAACATCTCCCTGCGTCCCGCCGGCAGCTCGGAGCTGGGCGTCAAGACGGAGCTCAAGAACATGAACTCCTTCCGCTTCATCGAACGCGGGATCCGCGCCGAGCTCGCCCGCCAGGAGAAGCTCCTCAGCTCCGGTGGGCGGGTCGAGCAGGAGACCCTGCACTTCGACCCCGACAGCGGCTCGATCACCTCGCTGCGCTCCAAGGAGGAGGCGCACGACTACCGCTACTTCCCGGATCCGGATCTGGTCCCGGTGGCGATCGGTCCGGAGATGGTCGAGGCCGCCCGCGCCGAGATGGCCGAGCTGCCCGCCGCCCGCGCCGAGCGCCTGCAGGCCGAGGCCGGCCTCAGCGCCGACAGCGCCCACGCGCTCGCCTTCCGTGGCGAGCTGGGCGACTTCTTCGAGCGGGCCCTCGACGCCGCCGCTTCGGAGGTCGAGCCCCAGGCGCTGGCGAACTGGCTCACGGTCGAGCTGCTCCCGCGTCTGGGGGAGGTCGAGGACCCCGCCGACTCGCGCGTCACGCCGGAGGCGCTGGCCGCGCTGGTGGCGCTCGTGTCGGCCAAGCAGGTGAGCGTCGGCGTCGGGCGCCAGGTACTCGACCGGCTCGTCGCGGAGGGGGGAGACCCCGGCGAGATCGTGCAGAGCGAGGGTCTCTCCTCGATCGATGACGAGGGC
Source organism: uncultured Solirubrobacteraceae bacterium (assembly GCA_963758055.1). Lineage (GTDB taxonomy): Bacteria > Actinomycetota > Thermoleophilia > Solirubrobacterales > Solirubrobacteraceae > Palsa-744. The sequence continues at coordinate 275,690 of CAVWTU010000001.1, read as the reverse complement.
GAGCTGGCCCGGATCGTGGCCGACGCCCTAGCCGCCAACGAGGACGCCGCCGAGCGTGTGCGGGCCGGGAATGCCAAGGCGATCGGGCCGATCGTGGGGCACGTCATGCGCGAGACCAAGGGTCGCGCCGACGGCGCCGAGATCTCCCGCCTGATCCACGCCCAGCTCGGCGTCTGAACGCGGCTCATCTCGCCTCGAGCAGGAAGCGCTCGAGGCTGGCGGGGAACTCCGGCGCGGCGGCCACGAAATGTCCGCCACCCGGCGTGATCACGCGGCGCGCATTCAGGGCTGCCGCGACCGCGTCGCACATCCGCTCGATGACGGGGGCGTGATCTCCCGATGCGATAAGCGTCGGGATGCCGGCTTCGGCGAGCGAGTCCAGCGGCAGGCGGGCCTCACCGGGAGGTCGGCTGCCGTGGGCGCGGCGGACGCCTCGCTTCACCTCCTCGGGGAGCGGCCCGTCGTCGCCGATCGGCGCGCCGGCGATCCGCAGGAACTCCCGCAGGGTCGCCGGATCGGCCTGGAGCCCGTGCGCCAGGACGGAGTCGCCCATGCTCCGAAAACGGCGGACCCCGGGATCGTCCGCGGGCTCGAAGATCGCCGGCTCCAGCAGGGTCAGCGAGCGCACCCGCTCGGGCCTGCGGGCGGCCGCGAGCACCGCTCCCACCGCCCCGTAGGAGTGCGCGACGAGGTGCGGGCGGTCATCCAGCAGGGGTACCAGGTCGGCCGCGTCGACCTCGAAATCCTGGCGGCCGCCGCGTGGCGGGGGGCTGGGGGGATAGCCGCGACGGTGAGCGGACGCCAGCGTCCAGCGCTCGCTCAGCCGCTCGAGTCCCGACCAGGTCGTCGCGGGGCCGGCACCACCGTGGACGAGCAACACGACGGGCCCACTGCCGGTGCGGGTCACGGCGATTCCGGCTTCGTCGTGCACGCGGGAACCACTACCAGGGCGCAGGGGACGCCGGCCTTCCCGTGCGGGAGCCGGGCACGCCGCGAGGCCTCCACGCCGGCAGGCCTCGACGCCGGCAGGCCTCCACGCCGGCAGTCCTCCACGCGGGCAGGCCTCCACGCCGGGCGCCGCACTCGGGACATCCCGCGGGGGGACATTTTGGACGCACGGCCAATGGGCCCAGACCGTTGCCCCGACAACATGTGGGCCATGGATCGGATGGCCGTGAGCCTCTACCCCTCAGCGCAGCGGCGATTCCTCCTGTCTCCCGGGGGGCCCGTGCGTGCGGGCTCCCCGGGAGCTCGGATCCTCCGCCCATAGCGGAACCACGGATGGCTAGAAACGGGGCGCCGGTCTCCCTCCCGGCGCGCCGCCCAACTCTGCGACCGGGCGGGTTCCTCCATCCGCCCGGTCGCAGCACTCTTCGGGCCGCCGCAGCCCGCGGTGGCGGGCCGGAGAGGCGCTCGACGGCGCGCCGTGAAGCGCTGGAGAGCGGGCGGGGGAGGCGGTAGACTCATGGGCGGAATGGACGAGTCATCTTCACGCTCCATGGGGCGCACCGCGGTCGCCGTGATCGTGGCGCTGGTGGCGCTGTGGTTCCTGCTCGTTCCCATCATCCACCTGATCTCGTGGCTATTCGGAATCGTCCTGGTCGTGGCCGCGATCGTCGCCCTGATCTGGGCGCTGCGCGTACTCCTCTAGCCGGGCCGCCACAGGGGGGCGCATGGCCTACCTAGTCATCGCCTTCTTCTTCGGCCTCTCCGGCGGGATCGTCGGAAAGCTCAAGGGCAGCTCTTTCACGGTCTGGTTCCTGATCTCGGCGATCGTCCCGATCCTCGGCCTGATCGCCGCGATCGCCTACCGGGTGGAAAGCGAGGAACTGCGCCGGCAGTGCCCCGGCTGCGGGCGGGTGACGAAGATCTACGACGCGATCTGCACCCGCTGCGGGACCGAGCTCGAGTTCCCCGACGTCGCGATCGCGCCCGAGTCGCACACCCGCGCCGGCTCCGCCGGCCCGCACTGAGCGCCCGCCCGCACCGAAGCCGGCCGTGCCGAGCGCCGGCCGCGGCCGCTCCGGCGGCGATCCTGCGGTGCTCAGATTTAGGCCGCCCTAAGCGCCTCTCTCGCCTACGCTGCGCCCAATGGGCAGCGAGGCGAAGACGGTCGAGGCGAAGACGGCTGCCCGGATTCCGGAACGGCCGCTGTCGCGCTGGATCCACCGCGCCGGCTTCCGCGACGAACGGGACTTCCTGCTTCGGGTCGTGCAGCCGGGGCTCGTCGGCCTGATCGACGGGACGATCTCCTCGCTGGCACCGATCTTCGCGGCGGCCATCACCTCGGACTCGCACACCGCCCTGGTCGTCGGCCTCGGGGTGGCGCTCGGGGCCGGAATCAGCATGGGCTGGTCGGAGGCCGGCTCGGACACCGGCGAGGAGACCGGACGCGGCTCCGCGGTCGTGCGGGGCACGATCACCGGGGCCATGACGATGCTCGGGAGCATCTTCCACACGCTCCCGTTCATCATCCCCGACGTCCACACGGCGCTGATCGTCGCGGGGTGCGTGGTGGCGGTCGAGATGTTCGTGATCGCCTGGATCAGGAAACGCTTTCTGCGCATCCCGTTCCGCCGCTCGCTGTTGTTCATCGGCAGCGGTGGCCTGATCTCGCTGGCCATCGGGGTCGCCCTCGGGGCGTCCTGAAAAGGGCCTGAAACCCGCTGGTACACTGGTTTTTCCCCTTTCGAAGCGACGAGCGCGAGGTCTGATCAGATGCGGGCGGTAGATGCCTTGATGGAGTGCCTGAAGGCGGAGGGCGTGGACGTGGTGTTCGGCCTTCCGGGCGGCGCCAACCTGCCCACCTACGACGCCTTTGTCGACGCGGGCATCCGTCACATCCTGGTCCGCCACGAGGCCGGCGGGGGCCACGCCGCGGAGGGTTACGCGAAGGCCACCGGCAAGGTCGGCGTATCGTTCGCCACCAGCGGCCCCGGGGCCACCAACCTGCTGACCCCGATCACCGACGCGATGATGGACTCGGTCCCGGTGGTGTTCATCACCGGCCAGGTGCGCACCGACCTGCTCGGCACCGACGGCTTCCAGGAGGCCGACACGATCGGCATCACGATGCCGGTCGTCAAGCACTCGGTGATGATCCAGAACCCGCAGGAGCTGCCGCGGGCGATCCACGAGGCGTTCCACATCGCCCGCAGCGGCCGTCCCGGCCCGGTGCTGGTGGACATCCCCCAGGACCTCTCGCGCGCGGACATCGCCTACGAGCCGGTCCTGGACGTGCGCCTGCCCGGCTACCAGCCCCGCGTGGAGGGCAACCAGAAGCAGATCCGGCAGGCCGCCAAGGCGCTCGCCGCCGCCCAGCGCCCGGTGATCTACGCCGGCGGCGGGGTCGTCAACGCCAACGCCTCGCGCGAGCTACGCGATTTCGTCACCTCCGACAAGTTCCCGATCACGTGCACGCTGATGGGCCTGGGCGCCTTCCCGGCGCCGCACCCCCAGTGGCTGGGGATGCTCGGGATGCACGGCACGCGGACGGCCAACTACGCGATGGACGAGGCCGACCTGATCTGTGCCGTGGGGGCCCGCTTCGACGACCGCATCACCGGCAAGCTGTCCGAGTTCGCCCCGCGCGCGAAGTTCATCCACATCGACGTGGACCCGGCCGAGATCTCCAAGAACGTCCCCGCCCACATCCCGATCGTCGGCGACGCCAAACACGTGCTCGCCAAGCTCGCCGTCGAGTACCGCGAGATCGGAGCCGATCCCGCGCGCCTGGACGCGTGGTGGTCGCGGATCGAGGCCTGGAGGGCGAAGTACCCGCTCGGTTACGAGGACAGCGCCGACACCGAGATCAAGCCCCAGTTCATGATCCGGGCCCTGTATGAGGCCACCGGCGGCGACGCGATCGTGACCAGCGACGTCGGCCAGCACCAGATGTGGGCGGCGCAGTACTACGACTTCCCCGAGCCACGCCGCTGGATCAACTCGGGCGGCCTCGGCACGATGGGCTTCGGCCTGCCCGCGGCGATGGGCGCGGCCGTCGGTCAGCCGGACAAGCTCGTGTGCTGCATCGCCGGGGACGGGTCGGTGCAGATGAACGCCCAGGAGCTCGCCACCTGCGCCCAGAACAAGATCCCGATCAAGGTCTTCATCATGAACAACGGCTTCCTCGGGATGGTCAGGCAGTGGCAGGAGCTGTTCTGGGACGGACGCTACAGCCACGTCGACATGGGCCAGTTCCCGGACTTCGTGAAGCTCGCCGAGGCCTACGGCGTCACCGGCATGCGCCTCACCGACAAGACCACGCTGGTCGAGGACTTCAAGCGCGCGATCGCGACCGAGGGCCCGGTGCTCGTGGACGTGCGGGTGACGCGCGAGGAGAACACCTACCCGATGATCCCCGCCGGGCACGCCGCCCGCGAGATGGTCGGCTGACGATGGGCGAGCCCGGCACCAAGGAGCCGCTGAGCCTCGAAGAGCTGCAGGCGTCCGCCAGCCTGCGCACCGGGCGCAAGCACGTCCTCTCGATCCTGGTCGAAAACAAGACCGGCGTCCTCACCCGCATCGCGGGGCTGTTCGCCAGGCGCGGCTTCAACATCGACACGCTCACGGTCGGTCCCACCGACGACGAGCAGATCTCGCGCGTCACGCTCACCGTCGACGGGGCGCTGCACCCGATCGACCAGGTCACCAAGCAGCTGCACAAGCTCGTCAACGTGCTCAAGATCCGCGATCTCGAGCCGGCCGACACGGTGGCCCGCGAGCTGGCGCTGTTCAAGGTCTCCGCCGATGGCGTCCAGCGCGGCGAGCTGATGCAGATCGCCGAGATCTTCCGCGGCAAGGTCGTGGACGTGACCAAGCGCGCGGTCATCATCGAGGTGACGGGCACGACCGAGAAGATCGAGGCCTTCGAGACGATGGTGCGGCCGTTCGGGCTGATCGAGATGATGCGCACCGGCGAGATCGCGATCTCCCGCGGGCGCAGCGAGACCTGACACGCCCTTGACGCGGGCCACCCGCGCCGGCTCCCCCCTGAGGCTCGGACACGACGAGCTGCAGAGGCTCGAGCGAAACCTGCGCGCGGCTGTCCGGCGGGCACGCCGCTCCGCTGCTCCCGTGCTCGGCGGGATCTCCCTCGAGCTGCCGGCCGAGCTCGACCCGGCTGAGATCGTGTGCGCCTCCCGGCGCCCGCAGGAGCACTGGTTCGTGCTCGAGCAGCCCGACCGTGGCGCGGCGGCGCTCGCCGGGCTCGGCGCCGCGATCGAGCTGGAGGAGGACGGCCCGGCCCGCTTCGGGCGGGCGGCCGAGCGCTGGCGCGAGCTGTGTGCCGAAGCGGTCGTCGACTCACCCGACGGTCCCCCCGGCGCGGGACTGATCGCCTGCGGCGGGTTCGCCTTCGCCCCCGACGGTGCGCGGGCGCCGCACTGGCGCGGGTTCGCGGCCGCCTCGCTGGTGGTGCCCGAGGTGGCGATCGCGCGCGGGACGCATGGCGGCGGGCGCCGCGTGGTGCTGACGCTGACCGCACAGGCATGCCCTGACGACCTGCCCGAGGATCTCCTGGAGCGGCTCTGCGCGCGCGTGGAAGCGTTGCGGACCCGCGCCCTGCCGCTGCTGGACCCCGACCCCGCCGGCGAGTTCGTGCTGGCCAGCGCGATGCCGCCCGAGCACTACGAACAGGCCGTCTCCCAGGCGGTCGCGCTCGCCTGCGAGGGGACGCTGGAGAAGATCGTGCTCGCCCGCGAGGTCCTGGTCCACGCTCCCGCGCCGTATGACCCGGCGGCCGTGTTCGGAGTGCTGCGGTCGGAGTTCCCGTCCTGCTTCTGCTTCTGCGTCGGGCGTGGCGAGGCCACGCTGGTGGCCGCCAGCCCGGAGCTGCTGCTGCGACGCGAGGGCCACCGGGTCAGCACGCTGGCCCTCGCCGGCTCCACCCGGCGCAGCGCCGACCCCGCCGTCGACGCCCATCTCGGCGAGCAGCTGCTGCGCGACCCGAGCTACCGCGAAGAGCACGCGATCGTGGCCCGGCGGATCGAACGCACCCTGCGCGCCCACGCGATCTGGGTGGCGGCCGCGCCCGAGCCGCAGCTGGTGCGGATCGCCAACATCCAGCACCTGGCGACGCCGATCCGGGCCCAGCTGGCGGGGCCCCTCGACACGCTGGCGCTGGCCGAGGCCATGCACCCGACGCCGGCCGTCGGCGGCGAGCCGCTGGCACGGGCGGCGCCGCTGATCCCCGCGCTCGAGGGCCTCGACCGCGGCTGGTACGCGGGTCCCGTCGGCTGGACCGACGCCAACGGCGACGGCGAGCTGTGTGTCGCCCTGCGCTGTGCGCTGCTGCGTGGCGCCGAAGCGCGCTGCTACGCGGGCAACGGGATCGTCCGCGACTCGGACCCCTCGCGCGAGCTGGCCGAGACGGAGATCAAGCTCCAGGCCCTGCTCCCGCTGCTTGCGGGCTGAGCGCTCGCGCGCCCGCCTCCCAGATCCTGCGGTGCAGTCCCACGTTCCCGGCCCGCGGGGTACGCACCTCGACGATCGACGCGTGCCTCGCCCGCAGGCCCCGCTCCAGCGCCCCGCGCAGGCCGGCGAGGTCCTCCACCGGCTCGTGGTGCAGGCCGTAGAGCTCGGCCGCATGGCTGAAGTCCAGGCCGGTCGGCGTGGCCACGTGGGCGTCGTAGAGCTCCTGCTCGGGGATCCCCGCGACCGCCAGGAAGTCGAAGATCCCGCCGCCCTCGTTGTTGATCAGCACGATCGTGAGAGCGAGCCCGAGCCGCCGCGCGGCCAGCAGCCCGCCGATGTCGTGCGCCAGCGCCACGTCGCCGATCAGCAGCACCACCGGCTCGCTGCCCGCCGCGGCCACGCCGAAGGCCGAGGACACGGTCCCGTCGATGCCGTTCGCGCCACGGTTGCAGAGCACCCGCGGCGGGTCCTCGCGGACGCCCCAGAAGCTCTCGATGTCGCGCACGGGCATCGAGGAGGCCACGAACAGGGTCGCCTCGGCCGGCAGCAGCGCTCCCAGCTCGGCGGCCACGGCGGGCTCACACAGGGCGTGCCCCTCGAGCACCTCCGTGAGCGCGCCCGCCGCCAGCCCGTCCGCCCGGCGCCAGTCCTGCAGCCACCCGCGCTCCCCCGGCGGTGCGTTCGCCCCCCGGATGCCCGCGGCATCCTCGGCCAGCCGCTCGAGCACCCCCGCGGGCTCCAGCGCCAGCGAGCGGCTGACGATCGAGCTCGGGTCCTGCCACGCGCCCTCCGGGTCGAGCGCCAGCTGCTCGACGGAGCCGAGCCCCGCCAGCCAGACCCGAAGTGGCTTGGAGACCGGCAGGTCGCCGACCCTCAGCACCAGGTCCGGTTCGTGTGCGGCGGCGAAGCGAGCGTCGCGAAGCAGCATGTCGTAGTGGGCGATGGCGGCCTCGCCGCGCCGGGCTCCCGACAGCGGGTCGGCCAGCAGCGGCCACCCGGCGGCCTCGGCGAAGTCCGCTGCGGCCCGCGCCAGCCCGCCGCCGCGCTCGTCGCGACCGGCGACCAACAGCCCCCGGCGGGCCTCGCCCACGAGCCTGCCCAGCTCGTGCTCCGCCGTTGCCGAGGACGCGCTCGGGGCCGTGCGGCGCACGTGCGGTCGCCCGCCGGCGCGGCCACTGTGGTCGGCGGGAAGCTCCTCCTCGACGATCAGCGGCTCCCGCAGGGGGAAGTTGAGGTGCACCGCCCCGGGCCTGTCCTGCAGCGTGGTCCAGTAGGCGCGGCAGGCGAGCGTGCGGATGAAGCGCAGCTGCTCGGGACCGGCGGCGCCGTCGAGCGACACCTCGAAGAACCACTTCGCGGCACTCCCGAACAGCTTCAGCTGGTCGATCGCCTGCCCGGCTCCGTTCTCGCGCAGCTCGGCCGGGCGGTCGGCGCTCAGCACCAGCAGCGGCACCCGCGCCTCACGGGCCTCGACGACGGCGGGCGCCAGCTCCGCCACCGCGGTTCCCGACGTGCACGCCACCGCCGCCGGCAGGCCGCTGCGCTTCGCCAGCCCGAGCGCGAAGAAGCCCGCGCAGCGCTCGTCGACGTGTGAGTGACACCGCAGGCGGGGGTCGCGTGCGAGCGACAGCACCAGCGGCGCCGAGCGCGAGCCGGGGGACGTGCAGGCGTGGCGCAGCCCGCACCGGGCCAGCTCGTCCACGAACGCCCTCAGCAGGACGTAGGTGTCGGTCGGGGCGCTCAACCCGGCGATCCTCCTAGGATCGCCCCGTGCCGGAGAGCATCGTCCTGCTGCACGGCTTCGGCGGCACCCGCCATGCGTGGGACGGCGTCGTGGCCCATCTCGACGCCGAACGCTATCGCCCCGTGGCTCTCGACCTGCCCGGCCACGGAAGCGCCGCAGCGACGCCTGGGCCGATCACCTTCGCCGGCTGCGTGGCGGGCGTGCTCGACCGCAGCCCGGAGCGGTTCACGCTCTGCGGGTACTCGCTGGGCGGTCGCATCGCCCTGCAGACGGCGCTGACGGCGCCCGCCCGTGTCGAGCGGCTGGTGCTGGTGTCGAGCACCGCGGGCATCGAGGATCCCGGCGAGCGCGAACAGCGACGCGACGCCGACGAGCGCCTGGCGAGGGAGCTGGAGACGATCCCCTACGAGGACTTCATCGAGCGCTGGCGATCCCAGCCGCTGTTCGCCGAGGAGCCGTCGCGCGTGGCGGAGCTCGCCCGTGAGGACCAGCGGCGCAACAGCCCCGGTGCGCTGGCCCGCGCGCTGCGGGGGCTCGGCACGGGCGAGATGGAGTCCCTGTGGGGCCGCCTCGGAGAGCTGGCGATGCCGGTGGCCGTCGTGGCCGGCTCGCGCGATGAGAAGTTCCTGGCGATCGCCCGCCGCCTGCAGGAGCTGATCCCGCGTGCCCAGCTGCACGTGCTCGACGGAGGCCACGCGCTGGCGCTGGAGTGCCCGCAGCCGCTGGCCGCGGTGCTCGCCGACGCGTGAGAGAATCCCCACATGCCCCCAGGCTCGAAGAAGACCATCCAGCTCGGTGCCATCCGGATCGACTTCCTCGTCGAGGCCGGTGACTCGAACGGCAGCGTCACGATGTTCGAGTGCTTCGTCCCAGCCGGCGCGGGTATGCCGCTGCCGCACAGTCACGACGGCTTCGACGAGACCGCCTACGTGCTCGAAGGGACGTGCACCTGGACGGTCGACGGGCAGACCCGGGAGTCCGGACCTGGAGAGTCGCTCTGCATCCGTCGCGGGCAGGTGCATGGATTCGCGAACCTCGGGAGCGAGGACGTGAGGTTCCTGGCGATGGCCACCCCGGGCGTGTTCGGCCCGTCGTTCTTTGAAGACACCGCGGCCGTACTCGCCGCAGCCGCCGGCGGCCCGCCGGACCTGGCAGCGATCAGCGAGGTCATGAAACGTCACGGGCTGACGCCCGCGCCGCCACCGACAGCCGCCTAAGAGAGCCCCAGCCCGGGTCCGCCGGGGAGCGCGATCGCTCCATCGCGTGGCGGCATCGGGTCCTCGAGGTCTTCGAACAGCCCGAGCGTCGCCAGCCCGCAGTGGGCGAGCGGGCCGCTCGCGATCAGGGCCGCCGCGGCGTGCACGGCGGCTGCCACGCCGACGGGTCCGTCCAGGCCCGAGGTCAGGTATGCCTCGGCGCCCGCGGCCCGCACCTCGGCGGCGGCCGCCAGCAGGCCACTGATGCCGCCGCAGCGCGAGAGCTTCAGGCACACGGCGTCGGCCGCGCCGGCTCCCAGCGCGCCCGGCTCGGCGGCCGTCTCGTCGATCGCCACGCGTGCCTGCACCGCCTCGCGCACGCGGCGCACGCCCTCCAGTCCGTGGGTGGGCTCCTCGACGAGCTCGAGGCCGATCGGTTCCAGGGACCCGATCGCGGCCACCGCCTCGGGCACGCTCCAGGCCCCGTTGGCATCGACCCGCAGACCCAACGCGGGCCCGACGGCCGCCCGCACCGCCGCCAGCCTGCCGGCGTCGTCGCCCACCCCGACCTTGACCTTGACCACGCCGAAGCCGGCCCGGGCCGCGACGGCGGCCTGCTCGGCGGCGCCCGCGCGATCCTCCGCGGTGACCGTCGCGTTGACCGCCACGCTCGAGGCCGGGCGCTCGCACAGGAGCTCCGCCAGCGGGCGTCCGGCCCTGCGGCCCGCCTGGTCCCACAGCGCGATGTCGACCGCGGCCAGCGCGGCGGGCAGCTCGTCGATCCGCCTGCACGCCTCGAGCACCTGCGCCGGCTCGGCGACTCCCGGGGCACCCTCGAGCAGCGGCCGGTAGTGCTCGAGCGCGCGCCCGGCTCGCTCCAGGCTGACGCCGTCGTAGGGCTCCAGGGGAGCCGCTTCGCCGACGCCGCCGACGCCGTCCTCGTCGGTCAGTGTCAGGGTCAGCAGCTCGCGCTCCTCGACCGTCCCGAAGGAGGTGTGCAGCGCCGAGCGGAGTCTCAGGGTCCGGCGGGAGAGCTCGAACTTCACGACGGGATTCCGCCGCTGGCGAGGATCCCGGCCGAGAACAGCACGCAGAACAGCAGCTGCAGCAGCCCGGTGCGCGCGAGCGCCCCGTTCAGCGCCGGCCCGTCGACACGTGTGCGCACCAGCCGGATCAGAGCGAGCGCGAGCGGGATCGTCAGCCACGGCAGCAGCAGCCACGCTTCCATCGAGCCGAGGATCCACGGCAGCGGCGCGCACAGGAAGGCGCCCGCGAGCATGGCCGCATACAGCAGACGGGTGCGCTCGCGTCCGAGCCTCACCGCCAGCGTCCGCTTGCCGGCCCGGCGGTCGGTCTCGAGATCGCGCACGTTGTTGACGACCAGGATCGCGCTCGCCAGCAGCCCCACCGGGACCGCGCACACGAACGCCTGCCAGGGCAGCTGCTGGACCTGCACGAAGTAGGACCCCGTGACGGCCACGATCCCGAAGAACGTGAACACGAACAGCTCGCCGAGCCCCTCGTAGCCGTAGGGGCGCGGGCCCCCGGTGTAGAGCACCCCCGCCAGGATCGACGCGGCCCCGACCGCCAGCAGCTCCCAGCCGGCGACGGCGATCAGGTAGATGCCGCAGGCGCATGCCAGCCCGAAGGTCACGTAGGTCGCGATCAGCACCTGGCCGGGTGGCACCAGCCCGCCGGCGGTCACGCGCACGGGCCCGAGCCGGTCCTCGGTGTCGGCACCCCGGCGGGCGTCGGAGTAGTCGTTGGACAGATTCGTGCCGACCTGGATGAACATCGCCCCCGAGCAGCGCCGCCACGAAGGCGAGCGCTTCGAAGTGACCCGCGCCGAGGGCCAGCGAGGTGCCGACGAGCACCGGAGCGATCGCGGCCGGCAGCGTCCGCAGCCGCGCGGCCATGATCCAGATGCGTGCGGTCGCCAAGAAGCTAGGCCCGCTTGGGGAAGCGCGAGAAGTCCGGCTTGCGCTTCTCGCGGTACGCGTCGCGACCCTCCTGGGCCTCCTCGTTGCCGTAGAAGAGCAGGTTGGCGTCGTGGGCCAGCTGCTGGATCCCGGCGAGCCCGTCTTCGGCCGCGTTGAAGCTGGCCTTCAGCAGGCGCAGCGCAAAGGGCGACAGGGCGAGCATCTCCCGGCACCATCCGAGCGTCTCCTCTTCCAGGCGATCGAGCGGTACGACCGCGTTGACCATGCCCATCTCGTAGGCCTGCTCGGCCGAGTACTGGCGGCACAGGAACCAGATCTCGCGGGCGCGCTTGGGGCCCACGAGGTTCGCCAGCAGTCCGGCCCCGAAGCCGCCGTCGAAGGAGCCCACGCGGGGACCGACCTGGCCGAAGCGGGCGTTGTCGGCGGCGATCGTGAGGTCGCATACGAGCGCCAGAACGTTGCCGCCGCCGATCGCGTACCCGGCGACCATCGCCACCACCGGCTTGGGCAGCCGGCGGATCTGGACGTGCAGGTCGGTGACGTGGAAGCGGCCCACGCCGGCGCGGCCCGCCTGGTCCTCGTGCATGTAGCCGGAATCCCCCCGCACGCGCTGGTCGCCACCGGAGCAGAAGGCGTCGGGTCCCTCGCCGGTGAGGACGATGACGCCGATCGAGGTGTCCTCGCGGGCGTCCTCCATCGCACGGGCGATCTCGATGATCGTCTGCGGCCGGAAGGCGTTGCGCACCTCCGGGCGAGCGATCGTGATCTTCGCGATCCCCTCCTCGGGCGCGTTCGACTTCTCGTAGCGGATGTCGGTGAACACATTCGAATCCGCCGCTGTCCAGGTGGTGCTCACGCGGGCGAAGGCTAGCCTGTGCGCCATGGTGGTAGACGGATGGCTCGCCCGCGCCGCCGGTGCGCGACCCGAGCATCCGGCGCTGCAGACGCCCGAGGGTGTCCTCTCCTACGAGCGCCTGTACGCCGGCGCCGTGGCCGGTGCCGCCGAGCTCGAAGGTCTCGGTGCCGAGCGCGGAACCCGCGTCGGGATCGCGCTTCCCGCGGGCGCCGACTTCGCCCGTGCGCTACACGCCTGCCTGCTGTTGGGCGCCCCCGTGGTGCCGATCGACCTGCGCCTGTCGGAGTCCGAGCGCGCAGCGGGTGCGCCGCGGATGCGGTGTCGTGCTGGACGAGCCGCTGCCGGCGGCCCGGGCGGCGCGGGGACCGCCGGCGGTCCGCGCGCGGGCCACGACCTCGACGCCACCGCGCTGGTCATGCACACCTCCGGCACCAGCGCCGAGCCGAAGGAGGTCGAGCTCACCTACGGCAACCTGCTGTGGAGCGCCCTCGGCTCCGCCGTGGCGCTCGGAGCCCCCGCCGAGGAGCGCTGGCTGTGCGCGATGCCGCTCTCGCACATGGGCGGCCTCTCGATCCTGGTGCGCTAGCTCGATCTACGCCACCACCGCGGTCGTCCACGAGCACTTCGAGCTCGACGGGCCCTGGCGACCCTGCGCGAGCAGCAGATGAGCGTCGTGAGCCTCGTCGCCACCACCCTGCAGCGGCTGCTGGACGCGGGCCTCGAGCGGGTCGACGGGCTTCGCTGCGTGCTGCTCGGGCGGTGGCCCGGTGCCGGCGGCGCTCGTTGGAGCGGGCCCGCGCGGCCGGCGTCCCGGTGAGCCTCACCTACGGCCTCACCGAGGCGTGCTCGCAGGTCGCGACGACGCCGGTCGCCTCGCCGAGGCGCGACGCCTCGCACGCGAGCGCGCGTCCCGCGACGGCGCGGCGCGACCGCCACTATTCTGCAGCCGCGTCGGAGATCGCGCCGGACGAGGAGATCCTCGTGCGCGGCCCGACGGTCGCGCCGGCGGCGCTCGCGGACGACGGATGGCTGCACACCGGCGACCTCGGGGAGCCTCGACCGGAACGGGTGGCTGTCGGTGCTCGGGCGGCGGGCGGAGACGATCGTCAGCGGCGGCGAGAACGTCGCGCCGGCGGAGGTCGAGGTCGGTGCTCGAAGCTCACCCGCTCGGTGCTCGAGGCGGGCGTGTTCGGGGTGCAGGACGCGCAATGGGGCGAGGCCGTGAGCGCGGTCGTGGTGCTGCGCCGCGAGCAGGACCCCGACGGGTCGGCGGGCGTGGAGGAGCTGCGCGCCCATTGCGCGCGGGCGCTCGCCGCCTACAAGGTGCCGAAGCGGATCTCGCTCGTCGCCGACGTCCGCTGCCGAGGACACCGTTCGGGCAAGCTCCTGCGCAGGGAGCTGGGATGAGCGCGCGACCCGAACGAGTTCCGCCGGGCGAGCCTCGAGAACTGGGAAGCCGCTTCCTCACGGCTGGCGTCCGTCGTCGCGGGCAGATCGACAGCTTCGGCGCGCCCGTCGCCGCAGTGGCTGGTCGCAGGCCGTCGCACCCCAGCCGGGAGAGCGGGTGCTCGAGCTGGCGGCCGGGCTCGGCGAGACGGGCCTGCTGGCAGCCGAGCTGGTCGCCCCGGCGGGCGAGCGTGCTGATCTCCGACCAGGCCGAGGCGATGCTCGACGGTGCCCGCGAGCGCGCCGCAGGAGCTCGGATCGCAAAACCTCGAGTTTCGAGGTGCTGAACGGCGAATGGATCGACCTGCCGGTCGCGAGCGTGGAATCGTCCTCTGCCGCTGGGGTTACATGCTGATGGCCGACCCGGCGGCCGCGCTGGGCGAGACCAGGCGCGTGCTGCGCCCCGGCGGTCGCGTCGGGCTCGCCGTCTGGGACTCGCTCGAGGCGAACCCGTGGGCGGCGCTGCCGCGCGCCGAGCTGATCGAGCGCGGGCATCGGGCCGCCTCGCCGGAGCCGAGCAGGGCCCGGGTCCGTTCGCGCTCGGCGACGCGCAGCGCGTTCGCGAGCTGCTGGCAGGCGGGCTTCACCGAGATCGAGATCGAGGACGGTCGAGCTCGTACGCCGGCAGCCGAGCTTCGAGGCCTTCTGGGAGACGACGCTCGATGTCTCGCGCGGCTTCCACGACGCGGTTCCTCGGCCGTCCCGAGCCGGAGATCGAGGCGATCCGCGAGGGCCTGCGCGAGCGCCTTGCGCCCTACACGGGCGGGGACGGCAGTCGTGCAGATCCCCGCGCGCACGCTCGTCGCCCGGGCGGTGCGCTTGAGCGCCGACCCGCTAGCCTGCTCGCCCATGCTCTACGACGACGACGCCGACCTCAGGCTGCTCGACGGGCAAGACCGTCGCCATCATCGGCTACGGCTCCCAGGGCCACGCCCATGCACTCAACCTGAAGGACTCCGGCGTCGACGTCGTCGTCGGCCTGCGCGAGGACTCCGGCTCGGTCGCCGCGGCGCGCGAGGCAGGGCCTCGAGGTGCTGCCCGTCGTCGAGGCCGCCAGCCGCGGCGACCTGGTGATGATCCTGCTGCCCGACGAGCTCCACGGGAAGTCGTGTGAGAACGAGCACATCCGCGACGGGATCGCCGAGGGCAACCTGCTCCTGTTCGGCCACGGCTTCTCGATCCACTACGGGGAGATCACGCCCCCGGCGGGGTCGACGTCGGCGATGGTCGCGCCCAAGGGGCCCGGCCACCTGGTGCGCCGCAGTTCACCGAAGGCAGCGGCGTGCCGGGACTGCTCGCGGTCGAGCAGGACGCCACGGGCAGGCCCGCGCGCTCGCGCTCGCCTACGCCAAGGGCATCGGCTGCACGCGCGGCGGCGTGATCGAGACGAGCTTCAAGGACGAGACCGAGACGGACCTGTTCGGCGAGCAGGCCGTCCTCTGCGGTGGCGCCTCCGAGCTCGTCCAGGCGGGCTTCGAGACGCTCGTCGAGGCCGGCTATGACCCGGAGATGGCCTACTTCGAGTGCCTGCACGAGCTCAAGCTGATCGTCGACCTGATGTACGAGAAGGGGCTGGCGGGCATGCGCTACTCGATCTCCAACACCGCCGAGTACGGCGACTACACGCGCGGCAAACGGGTCATCACCGAGGAGACCCGGGCCAACGATGCGCCAGATCCTCGCAGGAGATCCAGTCGGGCGAGTTCGCCCGCGAGTGGATCGCCGAGAATCGCGCCGGGCAGGAGAACTTCAAGCGGATGCGCGCCGAACAGGCCGACACGCAGGTCGAGCACGTGGGCAGCGAGCTGCGTGCGCACATGGACTGGATCAAGCCGTCCTTCTGAGGAAGCAGCGCGAGGTGCTCGCCTACCTCTTGCTGGCACTCGTCCTCACGCAGGGCGACGCCGGCCGAGGCCTACGAGCAGGCGCTGGAGCACTTTCACCGCTCACTCGCCCATCGGCCGCCGGGCGGCCTGCGGGGCTCGGCGTCTTTCCGCCTGGGCGAGCTGCCGTGGGGGGCGCCGGAGGCTCCGGCCGCAGCGGCGGCACGTGCGGAGCCGCGCGAGCAGGCCGCCCAGGAAGCGCCCGATGACGCGCTGCGCCCGCCGGCTACGAGGACTGGTACCTGCTCGACGAGCTGGTCCTCGCGTCGGCGTGCTCGAGGAGGCGGCCGTCGGCGCAGGGCCACACGACCGCGCATCGACGCGGTCGCCGCGCTGGCGGGTCCCGGCGCCGCATCGATCTACCG
Organism: uncultured Solirubrobacteraceae bacterium; assembly: GCA_963758055.1. Lineage (GTDB taxonomy): Bacteria > Actinomycetota > Thermoleophilia > Solirubrobacterales > Solirubrobacteraceae > Palsa-744. Next base: position 259,846 of record CAVWTU010000001.1, on the reverse strand, counting down.
CCTGAGCGAGGGCGAGCGCGCATGCTCTCGCTGGGCGCAGCCCGTGGCCGTGTGGGTGAGCCGCGGCGCGCGGCGCATCCACTCGCCGACGCTCGGCCGACCTGCTGGGCGACGGCATGGATCGGCCAGAGCGCGGGCCTGTGGCGGCGCTGCCTCGGGCTCGGCCCGGCGCCCGAGCTCTGCCTGCTGGTCGGGCGGAGCCTCCGCCGGGTGCTCGCGAGGGTCGCCTGCCGGCGGGATGGGAGCGCACGGCGTGCTCAGAGCGCGAGGTCGCTGTGGAGTCTCTGAGCATGCACGGCGGTTCGCTACACTCGCCGTCGTCGTCGCGACTGGCGCTTCGGGTGGGTTCACCACCGGGAAGCGACGAGCAGCTCGGCCGCGCGCCTGGGCACACTCCCGATCATCGAGATCCTCTTCGGCGAGGAAGGAGAGCGAGGAAGCCCCAAATGACGCCCAGCCCAACCGACAACAGACACCACGTGATCCCCGAGCAGCTGCAAGCCGCGCCGACGGCCGCTTCGGCTGCGGCCCCTCGAAGGTCCGCCCGCAGGCGCTCGCGCATCTCGCCGGCGCGGGCGCGGAGGTGATGGGAACCTCTCACCGCCAGAAGCCCGTGAAGGTCGCTCGTCGGCGGGATCCGCGCCGGGCTCTCCGAGCTGTTCGGAGCTGCCCGAGGGCTATGAGGTCGCGCTCGGCAACGGCGGCGCGACCGCCTTCTGGGACGCGGCGGCCTGCGGGCTGGTGCGGAGCGCGGCCGCTGCACCTGACCTACGGCGAGTTCTCCCAGAAGTTCGCGACTCGGTCACCCGCGGGGCGCCGTTCCTGCAGGACCCGCTCGTCGTCTCGGCGGATCCCGGCGAGGCGCCCGACCCGGCGGGCGCCGGGACGCAGGCCGCCGAGGGCGGCGCCGACGTGATCGCCTGGGCCCACAACGAGACCTCGACCGGGGTGATGGTGCCCGTGGCCCGGCCGTCGGCGGGCCGACGACGCCCTCGTCCTGATCGACGCCACCTCGGGCGCCGGCGGCCTCCCCGTGGAGGTGGCCCAGGCCGACGCCTACTACTTCGCCCCCCAGAAGGGCTTCGGCTCGGACGGCGGCCTGTGGCTCGCGCTGCTGAGTCCTGCGGCACAGGAGCGGATCGCAGAGCTGAGCACGGGCGAACGCTGGATCCCCGAATCCCTCTCGCTGGCCACGGCGCTGGACAACTCGACCAAGGACCAGACCTACAACACGCCCGCGATCGCGACGCTGTTGCTGCTCGACGACCAGCTGCGCTGGATGCTCGCCGGCGGCGGCCTCGACTGGTGCGTGGCGCGGACCACGGCCTCGGCCGGGCACCTCTACGGCTGGGCGCAGGACAGCTCCCACGCGAGCCCGTTCGTAGCGGACCCGGCACAGCGCTCGCTGGTCGTGGGCACGATCGACTTCGACGAGGAGGTCGACGCGGCCGCGCTCGCGGCGACGCTGCGCGCGAACGGCATCGTGGACGTGGAGCCCTACCGCAAGCTCGGGCGCAACCAGCTGCGGATCGGGATGTTCCCGGCCGTCGAGACCGCCGACGTGCAGGCGCTGACGGCGTGTATCGACTGGGTGCTCGAGAGGACCGCACGATGAGCGCCGCGGTGGCCGGTACCAGCTCCACCCCCTCGCAGGCCGGCGCCGGCGAGCGCCCGCGCGTGCTCGTCAAGGAGAAGATCGGCGAGTCCGGCGTCGACGCTGCTGCGCGAGCACTTCGACGTCGAGCTCGGGATCGACTGGGACGACGATCAGCTCGCGCAGCGGATCGGCGAGTACGACGGCATCGTGATCCGCTCGGCGACGAAGCTGACCGCCGAGCTGATCGATCGCGCCGACCGCATGAAGGTCGTGGGGCGGGCCGGTGTGGGCGTGGACAACGTCGACGTGGAGGCGGCCACCCGCCGCGGGATCGTCGTCGCCAACGCACCCGAGTCGAACGTCGTGACCGCGGCCGAGCACACGATGGCGCTGCTGCTGGCGCTGGCCCGCAACGTGCCCCAGGCCTACGCCTCGCTCGTGGCGGGACGCTGGGACCGTTCGAAGTACTCCGGTGTCGAGCTGTACGAGAAGACGCTCGGCGTGCTCGGCTTCGGGCGCATCGGCCAGCTCGTGGCCCAGCGTGCCCGCGGCTTCGGGATGCGGGTGATGGCCTTCGACCCGTTCGTCAGCGCCGAGCGCTATCGCGAGCATGGGGTGGAGAAGGCCGACAGCCCGCAGGAGCTGTACGCGAGCGCCGACTTCCTCACCATCCACCTGCCGAAGACCCCCGACACGATGGGCTTCCTCGACGCCGACGCCTTCGCCGCGATGCGCGACGGGGTACGCGTCCTGAACGTCGCCCGCGGTGGTCTGATCGACGAAGACGGCGCTCAAAGACGCGCTCGACAGCGGCAAGGTGGCCGGCGCGGCGCTCGACGTCTTCCCCGAAGAGCCGATGACCGAGAACCCGCTGTTCGCGCTACCCCAACGTGATCGTCACCCCGCACCTCGGCGCCTCCACGGCCGAGGCGACCGACCGGGCCGGCTACCAGAGCGCCGAGCAGGTGGTCGCCGCGCTCACCGGCGGGGTCGTCTCGACGGCCGTCAACATCCCGGCCATCGCCGCCGAGGACATGGAGGCGCTGGGACCGTTCCTGCCGCTGGCCACGCAGCTCGGGCGCCTGGCGATGACGCTCGCGGAGGGCAGCTCGGTCGAGCGGATCGAGGCGGCCTTCCTCGGTCGGATCGCCGACTTCGACACGCGCCTGCTCGGCCTCGCGGTGATCGTGGGCGCGCTCCAGGGTCGCACCGAGGAGCAGGTGAACTTCGTCAACGCCCCTTCGATGGCCGCCCAGCGGGGGATCGTCTACGAGGAGAAGTTGGTCTCCGAGGCCGAGGACTTCAACGAGCTGATCCGCGTGACGGTGATCGCGGGCTCCGAGCGCGTGGCCGTGGCCGGCACCGGGATCGGGCCCAGCCGCGTACCCCATCTGGTCGAGGTCCAGGGCCGCAGGCTGACGATCGAGCTCGAGCCCCACGTGACCGTGTTCCGCTACCGCGACCTGCCCGGGATGATCGGGCGCGTGGGAACGATCTTCGGTGCCCACGGGATCAACATCTCCTCGGCCGCCGTCGGCCACGCGGCGGATGGCGCCGTGGACGAGGGCCGGCTGGCGGCGATGGTCGTCACCACCGACGCGGCCGTTCCCGAGGAGGTCGTGGCCGAGCTCGTCGACTCCGAGGACTTCGTCAACGGCTGGTCGGTCGACCTGAGCTGATTCGGATAGGCTCGCCGCGGTGAGCGCTTGATGCAGACGGTCGTGATCACAAAGCACGGGGGACCGGCAGTTCTCGAGGTCCAGGAGCGTCCCGACCCGACGATCGGGGCCGGACAGGTCCGCATCGACGTGGCCGCCTCGGGGATCAACTTCGCCGACGTGATGGCCCGCATGGGGCTCTACCCCGACGCCCCCAAGCCGCCGTGCGTGGTCGGCTACGAGGTCGCCGGCACCGTGGCGGAGATCGGGGAGGGCGTCAGCGGTGTGAGCCCCGGCCAGCGCGTGCTGGCGGGGACCTCCTTCGGCGGCTACGCCTCGCAGGTGGTCGTGCCGCAGGACGACGTGATCGCGCTCCCGGACCGGCTCACGTTCGAGCAGGGGGCGGCGATCCCCGTCAACTACGCCACCGCCTGGGCCGGCCTGATCGGCTACGGGAATCTGCAGCCGGGCGAACGCGTGCTGATCCACTCGGCCGGCGGCGGGGTCGGCATCGCCGCCACCCAGATCGCCAAGCGCAGCGGCGCCGAGATCTACGGCACCGCCTCGCCCTCCAAGCACGCGCGCTGCTCCGAGCTCGGGGTGGGCCACATGCTCGACTACACCCGCGACGGCTGGGACCGCGGGCTGCCGAAGTTCGACGTGATCCTCGACGCCGTGGGCGGGCCCAGCTTCAGGCGCAGCTACAACCTGCTGCGCCCCGGTGGCCGCCTGGTCGCCTTCGGTGCCTCCTCGGTCGTCTCCGGAGAGCGTCGCAATGTCGCCACCGCGCTCAAAGCGGTCGTGCGCATGCCCCGCTTCAACATGGTCAAGCAGATGTCCGAATCGAAGGCCGTGATCGGGCTCAACATGCTCACGCTGTGGAAGGACCGCGGGTCGTTGCGCCCCTGGATCGAGCCTCTGCAGGAGATGCTCGACGACGGCACGATCCAGCCCGTCGTCGGTGGCGAGTTCACCTTCGCGGAAGCCGGCGAGGCGCAGGGCATGATCACCGCCCGGCGCAACGTCGGCAAGGTCGTCATCACACCGTCCTAGACGCGGCCTCGGTCGCGGGCATCGGTGCTAACCTGCGCCACAGATGCCGTTCTCTGGTCTCGCCCTCCTGCTTCTGCTCCCCCTTCGGGGGGAATAGTGCGTGGCGGCCGCGTAGCCGCAAACCCAGCAGAGAGGAAACGACCAACGAGACGAGAAAGGGAGCAGTGACGGCATGAGCGGCACAGGTGCAGCCAAACGGGACGAGAGCAACCGCGTCCTGATCTTCGATACGACGCTGCGGGACGGCGAGCAGTCGCCCGGCATATCGCTCAACAAGCAGGAAAAGCTGGAGATCGCCCACCAGCTCGCACGGCTCGGCGTGGACGTGATCGAGGCCGGCTTCCCGATCACCTCGCCCGGCGACTTCGAGTCGGTCCAGGCGATTTCGCGGGAGGTGGAAGGGCCGGTCATCTGCGGTCTGGCACGGACCGGCAAGCAGGACATCGACGCGGCCTGGAACGCCGTGCGCGACGCCGCCCGTCCGCGGATTCACACCTTCATCGCGACCAGCGACATACACATCGAGCGCAAGCTCCAGACCACCCGCGAGGACGTCAAGGGACAGGTTCGCGCGGCGGTGTCACAGGCCAGAGAACTGACCGACGACGTCGAGTTCTCACCCGAGGACGGCTCACGCTCGGACGTCGAGTTCATGGCCGAGGTGATCGCGATCGCGCTGGAGGAGGGGGCCACCACGATCAACGTCCCCGACACCGTCGGCTACACGATGCCCGACGAGTACGCGGCCATGTTCGAGCAGCTCTACCGGCTCGTGCCGGCGCTGCACGAGGCGGTGGTATCCGTGCACTGCCACGACGACCTCGGGATGGCGGTGGCGAACTCGCTGGCGGGCCTGACGGCCGGCTGCCGGCAGGTCGAGTGCGCGATCAACGGCATCGGCGAGCGAGCCGGCAACGCCTCGCTGGAGGAGATCGTGATGCTGCTCCGCACCCGCGAGCCGAAGCTCGGTCTGTGGACGGGCGTGGAGACGACCGAGATCGCCCGCACCAGCCGTCTGGTCTCGCGCCTGACCGGCTACCAGGTGCAGCCGAACAAGGCGATCGTCGGGCGCAACGCGTTCGCGCACGAGGCGGGCATCCACCAGGACGGCGTGCTGAAGGAGCGGGCCACCTACGAGATCATGGACGCCACCACCGTCGGGCTGAGCAGCAACTCGATCGTGCTCGGCAAGCACTCCGGCCGCCACGCCCTCAGCAAGGCGCTGGCGGAGATGGGCTTCGAGCTCGACGGCCAGGCGCTGAACATGGCCTTCAAGCGCTTCAAGGAGCTCGCCGACCGCAAGAAGCAGATCACCGCCATGGACCTCGAGGCGCTCGTCACCGACGAGCTGCGCGAGGAGATCGCCGGCTACTCGCTGGACTGGTTCGAGGTCGAGGCCTCCTCGCTGCGACCGCCCCACGCGCGCGTCGCGGTGACCGACCCCGAGGGCAACTCCTCGACGGGCGCGTTCACCGGAGACGGCCCGATCGACGCGGTCTTCCAGGCGATCAACGCCGCCACCAGCGTCCCGGTCAAGCTCAGCGACTTCACCATCGGCGCCGTCACCGAGGGCCAGGACGCGCTCGGAGAGGTCTCGGTCGTGGTCGAGTTCGAGGGCGTCACCGGTGCCGGCCAGGGTGTGTCGACGGACATCATCGAGGCCGCGGCACGCGCGTACGTGCGGGCGCTGTCGGTGGCCGTGGTCCGCTCCCAGGCCAGCGACGCGGTGGGATTGCCCGAGACGGCCTGAGCGGCGGCCGGCGCGCTCGTCGGTCGAGCTTGACCCAGTGAGGTTGCGCTGTAAGGATCGCGGCTGAGCGCCGCGATCCTTACGGCGAACGAGAGACGCCCGGGGCACCGGTCAGCCGGGCGGAGGAGGGGGCTGACGATGAGGCGGATCTGGACGCTGGGTTTCGTGGTCGTGATAATCATGGCGGCCGGGGCGTGTGAGGCGGTTGCGTCTCCCGTATATGAGGAATGCGTGAAGCAGTCCGGCGGTCACTACACGACCAAGGAATGCAGCGCGGCGAGCGAAGTCGCGACAGGCGGGAAGTACGAACGCGAGCAGGTCGCACCGGGGGCCCGCATCGCCGTCAAGGGCAAGATCGGGCTGACCAAGTTCACGGCGCCGATGGAAGGCGGCGAAACGGTCTTGGAATGCAAGTCGGGCAAGGCCACCGGCAGGATCACCGGCCCCGGGTCCGGTGAAACCGCGCTCGAACTGAAAGGGTGCAGCTTCACCAGCAACCTCAAGTCCCTTCGCTGCGAGACACCCGGAGGCAGGTCAGGGGTGATCACGATGGCCGAGCTGAGCACCGAACTGGTGGAGCTTCCCGGAGGCAAGCCCGGGATGAGGCTGTCGGCGGCAGGCCCGCTGTTCGAAGCCACCTGCACGTTCTTTGGTGGCATGAAGTTCGTCTTTTCCGGCTCGGTGCTCGGAGAACTCGCCGGCAACATCGGCGTGGCCTCCAAGGAGCAGCAGCTCGATCTTCGCGTGACGCCGGGTGGCAGGCAGGAATTCACCGACGTCGAAGGCGGTTTCGAAGGTGAAGACGAACTGATCGCCACCATCACCGACGCGACGGAAGACTCCGGCCCGGCCGGCCTTCAGGCCGACGAGACGAGCAAAACGAAGGCCGAGATCGGGATCTTCTGAGCGGCCGGCGCCGGGGGCGCGCCCGGAGGCGCCGGGTGCTAGCCCGGGCCGCGCTCGAGGTGCGCCGCGCCCTCGAAGTGGGGCGCCCACGGCTGTGCGGAGCTGGTCCAGGCCTCGATCGACGGCTGCACCCACGAGGCGTCGTCGAGCGCGCCGGCCTTGATGAAGATCAGCTCGGGCATCGCGGCCGCCGCGCTGAAGATCGGTGAGCCACAGGTCGAACAGAAGTGGCGCTCGGTCTCGCCCCCGTGGTCGGTGCCGATGGTCGTGTAGCTGCTGAGGGTGCTGCCCTGCACGGTGAACGCGTCCCGCGGTACGCCGACGATCACCGAGAACGGGTTGCCGGTCTGGCGCTGGCAGTCGGTGCAGTGGCACGCCGCGTGGACAACCGCGTCTCCCTCGACGGTGAAGGTCACGTTGCCGCACAGACAGCGGCCGGTGATCGGTGACGGGAGCCATGTGGCGAACAGTACATCGCCGCTGTGGCCGGCGCGTCGTGGGTCCGGTGCGCCGCAGCGTTCCGTACTGTCTGTGATAACGTACAAACGTATGGTCGCTGAGGCGAAGCAAAAGAACGGCCGTGCGTCCTCCGGGCGGCCCGGCAAGACGGCGTCCGGGAGCGGTCCGGCGTCGGCGGCCAGCGTCGTGGCGTCGGCCTTCGAGGCTCCCGTGATCGGCGAGCGGGTGAAGGCACTGCGCGAGGCGAGCGGCCTCTCGTTGCGCGACCTGGCCGAGCGCAGCGGCGTCAGCGCGCCGATGCTCTCGCAGGTGGAGCGCGGGGAGACGAGCCCGTCGATCACGGTGGCGGCGCGGATCGCCGCGGGCCTGGAGCTGACGCTCTCGCAGCTGTTGAGGCTGGATGAGGGCGGCAGCGTCACGATCGTGCGTCCCCGCCAGCGCAGCCGCGGCGGCAGCGCCAGGCGCCGGCACACCTACGAGGTGCTGACCGCCTCCCAGCCGGGCCAGCGGGCCGAGCTCTCCCGGCACACGCTCGCGGCCGGGGGCTCGACCGGAGCAGAGGACGACCCGCCGATGCACGAGCCCGGCAGCCGCGAGACCGCACTGGTCGAGAGCGGATCGGTGGTGCTGGTCTGCGACGGGCAGCGCCACCACCTCGACACCGGCGACTGCGTGACCTTTGACGCCGACCTGCCCCACCACTTCGAGAATCCGGCGGGCAAGCCCGCGGTGTTCCTCGCGGTCCTGTCCGCGGGGCTGAGAAGGAGCTGAGATGCCACAGACAATGTTCGAGAAGATCTGGAACGCCCACGCGCTCGACGACTCGGGGCTGCTCTACATCGACCTGCACCTCGTGCACGAGGTGACCAGCCCGCAGGCGTTCGACGCCCTGCGGATGGCGGGCCGCGGAGTGCGGAGGGCCGACCGCACGCTGGCGACCGCCGATCACAACACGCCCACCGACGGCACCGCGACGGCGGCCCTGATCCGGGACGAGCTCTCGCGGGTGCAGGTCCAGACGCTCGAGCGCAACTGCGAGGAGTTCGGGATCCCGGTGTACTCGCTGGGCTCCGAGCGCCAGGGGATCGTCCACGTGATCGGGCCGGAGCTGGGGGTCACCCAGCCCGGGATGACGATCGTGTGCGGCGACTCGCACACCTCCACGCACGGCGCCTTCGGGGCGCTCGCCTTCGGCATCGGGACCAGCGAGGTCGAGCACGTCTTGGCGACCCAGTGCCTGGTCCAGCCCCGACCCCATTCGATGCGGGTCCTCTACGGGGGCGAGCTCGGCTTCGGCGTCACCGCCAAGGACCTGATCCTGGCGACGCTCGGGGACCTCGGCGTGGGCGGCTTCAACGGCCACGTCGTGGAGTACGCCGGCAAGCCGATCCGCGAGCTCTCGATGGAAGGCCGCATGACGGTCTGCAACATGACGATCGAGGGCGGCGGCCGGGCCGGCATGATCGCCCCCGACGAGACCACCTTCTCGTGGTTCGAGCAGGCGCGCCCGGGGGCCCCCGGCGGTGCCGAGCTGCAGGCCGCGATCGAGCAGTGGCGCGAGCTCCCGACCGACGAGGGGGCGAGCTTCGACAAGGAGGTCCACATCGACGCGACCGAGGTGTCCCCGCAGGTGACCTGGGGGACTAACCCCGGGATGGTGCGGTCGGTGACGCAGTCGGTGCCCTCGCCCGATGAGTTCGACACCGAGCCCGAGCGCGACGCCGCCGAGCGGGCGCTGCGCTACATGGGCCTCGAGCCCGGCACGCCGTTCGAGCAGATCCCCGTCGACCGGGTGTTCATCGGCTCCTGCACCAACTCGCGCATCGGCGACCTGCGCGCCGCAGCCGGGGTCGTCGAGGGCCGCAAGGTGTCCGACAGCGTGCGGGCGATGGTCGTCCCCGGGTCCCAGCAGGTGAAGGCCCAGGCCGAGCAGGAGGGTCTGGACCGGATCTTCACGGAGGCCGGCTTCGACTGGCGGGCCGCCGGCTGCTCGATGTGCCTGGGGATGAACCCCGACATCCTCGAGCCGGGCGAACGCTGCGCCTCGACCTCCAACCGCAACTTCGAGGGCCGCCAGGGCCGCGGTGGGCGCACCCACCTCGTGTCTCCCCAGATGGCCGCCGCGGCCGCCATCGAGGGACGCTTCGTGGACATCCGGGGCTGGGACCGTTGAGCTCGGCCCCTCCGGGAGCCAGCTGGCGTCAGGCCGATCTCGCCACGAGCTTCCTCGCGCGGCGCGGGGACTTCGTGCCGATGCTCGAGGTGCAGGAAGACATCGTCCGCAGCCTGCTGCAGCGCCGCGGGCGGGCGATCTCGCGCTTCCTGGACCTCGGTTGCGGTGACGGCGCGCTGACGCAGCTGATGGTCGACCTGTTCCCCGCGGCCGAGGCCGTGATGGTGGACTTCTCCGAGCCGATGCTGGCGCGTGCGGGCGAGCGCCTGCGGCGCCTGCGCATCACCTCGTCACTGTGGCGGGCCGACCTCAACGATCCTGCGTGGAGCGCGCAGCTGCCCGACGCGCGCTACGACGCGATCGTCTCGGGCCTCGCGATCCACCACCTGCCCGCCGAGCGCAAGCGCTCCCTGTTCGCCGAGCTGTTCGGGATGCTCGAGCCCGGAGGCGTGTTCGTGAACCTCGACTTCGTGCTGATCGACGGTCCGCTGGCGGGCCTGTTCGACGAGTACAAGCTCAAGGCCCTGCGTCCGCAGGGCGGCGCGGCTGACGCGGCCGGAGCCGGTGAGAGCGACGGCGCCGGCGAGACCGCCGGCGCGGAGCAGGCGTTCATCGACGAGGACGACGACGACCGCCCGGATACGGCCGAGGACCAGGTGGCCTGGCTGCGGGAGGCAGGTTTCGAACAGGCCGCGATCCAGTTCAAATGGGCCGAGGCGGCCGTGATGGCGGGATTCAAGCCCGACCGAGAGGAGAAGTGATGGACGCGATTGAGACCATCTCCGGTGCGACGAGCTTCCTCGACCGTGCCGACGTGGACACCGACCAGATCATGCCCAAGCAGTTCCTCAAGCGGGTGCAACGGACGGGCTTCGGCGAGTTCCTGTTCTACGACTGGGCCAAGGAGCCCGGCTGGGACCTGCCGGCCAACCCGATCCTGGTGGCGGGGGAGAACTTCGGCTGCGGCTCCTCGCGCGAGCACGCACCCTGGGGCCTTCAGGACTACGGCTTCCAGGCGGTCGTGGCTCCGAGCTTCGCCGACATCTTCTACTCCAACTGCACCAAGATCGGGCTGCTGCCGGTCGTGCTCGACGAACAGCAATGCCGCGCGCTGGCGGCGGCGGGCGAGGGCCAAGTCGACCTGCGCGCCCAGGAGGTCCGCTACCCAGGCCCCGACGGCGAGCTCGTGAGCGTCCACTTCGACATCGACCACGAGATCCGCCACCGCCTGCTGGAGGGCCTCGACGACGTCGGGATGACGCTGCAGAAGGAGCAGGACATCGCCACCTACGAGGCCGAGCGCGAGCGCAACGGCCCGGTGACCACGGCCCTCTAGCAGCGGCCCCCTGACGAGCGCCCTCTAGGGTCCTGGACATGGCACACCGCGTGGTCACCCTTCCCGGCGACGGGATCGGCCCCGAGATCATGGCCGCGGCCGTCGGACTGCTGGATCGCATCGGCGACTTCGAGTTCGAGCAGCACCTCTTCGGGGGCGCCTCGATCGACGCCCACGGAACGGCGCTCACCGACGAGGTCCTCGACGCCTGCCGCAACGCCGACGCGGTGCTGCTGGCCGCCGTGGGGGGGCCGAAGTGGGACACCACCGACCCCTCCAAGCCGCGTCCCGAGAAGGGTCTGCTGGACCTGCGCAAGGGCCTCGGCCTGTACGCGAACCTGCGCCCGGTGAAGCCGATCGAGGCGCTCTATGACGCCTCCCCGCTGCGCGAGGAGCGCATCCGCGGGACCGACCTGTTGCTGGTCCGCGAGCTCACCGGCGGCATCTACTTCGGCGAGAAGACCCGCACCGAGGACAGCGCCAGCGACCTGTGCGTCTACACCACCGAGGAGATCGAGCGCATCGCCAGGACCGCCTTCGACGCCGCCCGGGCGAAGGTCACGAGCGTCGACAAGGCCAACGTGCTCGAGACCTCGCGGCTGTGGCGGGAGGTCGTCAGCAACCTGCACGCGCGGGAGTACCCCAACATCACGCTCGAGCACATGCTCGTCGACAACGCCGCCATGCAGCTGGTCTCGGCGCCGCGCCACTTCGACACGATCGTCACCGAGAACATGTTCGGTGACATCCTCTCCGACGAGGCCGCGATGCTGACGGGGTCGATCGGGATGCTCCCGAGCGCCTCCCTGGGGGCCGACGGTCCGGGCCTGTTCGAGCCCGTCCACGGCTCGGCGCCGGACATCGCCGGCCAGGGCGTGGCCAATCCCCTGGCGATGTTCCTGTCGGCGGCGATGATGCTCCGCCACGGGCTCGATCTGGGAGCGCAGGCGGCGGCTGTAGAATCCGCAGTGCAGCGTGCGCTCGCGGCGGGGCTGCGCACACCCGATCTCGGCGGGGACTCGGGCACCGCGCAGGCGACCGACGCGGTGCTCGAAAACCTCTGATCAGGAGCAATGCCAAACGTGCAGCCCACCGAGCTCATCTGGATGAATGGAGACTTCCGTGCCTGGGAGGACGCGAAGGTCCACGTCCTCACCCACGGCCTGCACTACGGCACCGGCGTGTTCGACAGCATGCGCTGCTACGACACCGAGCTGGGCCCGGCCGTGTTCCGCAACGCCGAGCACATCGACCGGCTGCTGCGCTCCGCCGAGCTGTACTACATGCCGGTTCCCTACACCGCCGAGGAACTGCGGGCCGCCACGCTCGAGCTCGTGGCCCGCAACGGCCTTCGCTCCTGCTACATCCGCCCGATCGTCTACCGCGGCTACGGCCAGATGGGCCTCAACCCGCTGGAGGCGCCGGTGGACGTGGCGATCGCCTGCTGGGAGTGGGGCGCCTACCTCGGCGAGGAGGGCAAGCGCGACGGCGTGCGCGCCAAGGTGTCCTCCTGGCGGCGCATCAGCCCCGACTCGCTGATCCCCCACGCGAAGGCCTCCGGGCAGTACCTCAACAGCGTGCTCGCCAAGGTCGAGTCGCTGAAGGCCGGCTACGAGGAGGCGATCCTGCTCGACGACCACGGCCACGTGTGCGAGGGCACCGGCGAGAACATCTACATCGTGCGCGACGGGCGTGATCGCCACGCCCGGCCAGCACAACTCGATCCTCGACGGGATCGTGCGGAGATCGATCATCCAGATCGCCAAGGACCTCGGCTACACGGTCGAGGAGCGCAACGTCGCCCGGGCCGAGATGTACCTCGCCGACGAGGTCTTCCTGACCGGCACCGCGGCCGAGCTCGTGCCCGTGCGCGAGATCGACGACCACAAGATCGGCACCGGCAAGCCGGGCGAGATCACGCGGGTTCTGCGGGGCGGCCTTCGACGACGCCGATCCACGGCCGCACCGAGAGCTACCGCGAGTGGCTCGACGTGGTCGGGGGATCGGCGTTGCAGACGCCCTCCGGCGAGGCCGCCACGCCGAGCCCGCAGACCACGACCGCGGGGTAGGCCCCATGGCCGACATACAGCTCTACGACGCCACCCTGCGCGACGGTATGGGCGGAGGGGGCATGACGCTCACGGCGGCCGAGAAGGTGCGGGTGGTCCACGCGCTCGACGAGCTCGGCGTGCACATGATCGAGGCCGGCTTCCCGGCCTCGAACCCCAAGGAGCAGGAGCTGTTCGAGCTGCTCGCCCACGAGCGCCTCGAGGTCGCCGAGATCGTCGCCTTCGGGATGACCCGCCGCCGGGGCGTGGCCGCCGAGCAGGACGAGGGCCTGGCCGTGCTGGCCGGCTGCTTCGCCCCGGTCTGCACGCTGGTGGGCAAGAGCTCGATCCTGCACGTGGAGAAGGTCGTGAAGGTCTCGCGCGAGGAGAACCTGCAGATGATCGGCGAGTCGATCGCCTACCTCGTGGGGGCCGGCAAGCGGGTGCTGTTCGACGCCGAGCACTTCTTCGACGGCTTCACCCTCGACGCCGGGTACGCGCTCGACTGCCTGCGGGCGGCCGCCGACGCCGGGGCCGAGCGCCTGGTGCTGTGCGACACCAACGGCGGCTCGCTGCCGCCCCAGATCCGCACCGCGCTGGCGGTCGTCCGCGAAGCCCTCCCGGAGGCGGCCCTGGGGATCCACACCCACGACGACTCGGGCTGCGCGCGTGGCCAACACGCTGACCGCCGTCGAATCCGGGGCCACCCAGGTGCAGGGCACGATCAACGGCATCGGCGAGCGCACCGGCAACGCCAACCTGGTGACGATCATCGCCGACCTGCAGCTGAAGATGGGCGTGCAGCTGCTGGCGCCCGAGCGCCTGGCGAGGCTCACCGAGACCGCCCACTTCCTCGACGAGCTGCTCAACCGCTCTCCCAACCCGGCCCAGCCGTACGTCGGCAAGCACGCCTTCGCCCACAAGGCGGGCCTGCACGCGGCCGGGGTGCGCTCCGACGCCAACACCTTCGAGCACATCGACCCCGACGGTCGTGGGCAACAGCCGCGACCTGCTGATCTCCGAGCTCTCGGGCAAGGGCGACGATCGTCGAGAAGGCCGCCGGCGCCGGCATCCCGGCCGACGACGAGTTCGTGGCGCGGGTCCTCTCGCGGGTCAAGGAGCTCGAGCACGAGGGCTTCCAGTTCGAGGCCGCCGACGGCTCCTTCGAGCTGCTGATGCGCCGCGAGCAGGAGCGCTACGAGTCGCTCTTCCGCCTGGAGTCCTGGCGGGTGACGGTCGAGAAGCACGCCGACGGGAACGTCGAGACCGAGGCCTCGATCCGGGTCTGGAAGGACGGCAAGCGCTACTGGGCGGCGGCCGAGGGCAACGGGCCCGTCAACGCCCTCGACAAGGCCCTGCGCAAGGCGATCGGCGACCTCTACCCCGAGCTCTCGGAGATCGAGCTGGTGAACTTCAAGGTGCGCATCCTCGACGAGCGGAAGGGCACCGGAGCGGTCACGCGGGTGCTGATCGACGCCTCCGACGGCCACGACGTGTGGGGCTCGATCGGCGTCTCGGAGAACGTCATCGGGGCCTCCTGGGACGCGCTCCTGGACTCGCTGGAGTACGGCCTGGCCCACCGCACCGCGGGCGCGGCTTCCGCTCCGGCGGGCGCTGGCGCGCCGGCCCCCAGCACCACGGGCGCGCCGGGCACCTCGCGGTGAGCGAGCAGATCCCGCTCGCCCGGCCGGTGCTGGGCGAGCCGGAGGAGCGCGCGGTGGTGGAGGTGCTGCGCTCCGGGCAGCTGTCGCTCGGGCCGCGCCTGGGGGAGTTCGAGCGGGCCTTCGCGGCGTTCGTCGGCGCCCCGCACGCCAGTGCGGTCAGCAGCGGGACCACCGGCCTGCACCTGGCGCTGCGGGCCGTGGGGGTCTGCGACGGCGACGAGGTCGTGACCAGCCCGCTGTCGTTCGTGGCCTCCGCGAACGCGGTCGATCTACGAGCGCGCCCGGCCGGTGTTCGCGGACATCGACCCGGTCACGCTGAACCTCGACCCGGAGGCGGCCGAGGCGGCCGTCTCCGAGCGCACGCGGGCGCTGCTGCCCGTGCACCTGTTCGGCTACCCGGCCGACCTGCCGGCGCTCGAGCAGATCGCCGATCGTCACGGCCTGGGGATCGTGGAGGACGCCTGTGAGGCGCTCGGTGCGCGTCACCGCGACGGCCCCGCGGTCGGCGCCCGCGGGCACCCGGCCGTGTTCGCCTTCTACGCCAACAAGCAGCTCACCACCGGCGAGGGCGGGATCATCACGCTCGCCGACCAGGCCATGAAGGAGCGCATCGACTCCGAGCGAAACCAGGGCCGGGCGCCCGACATGGGCTGGCTCGACCACGACCGCCTGGGCTTCAACTACCGCCTCTCGGAGCTCGCCTGTGCGCTGGGGATCGTCCAGCTCGGGCGTCTGGCGGACATGCTCGCCGCGCGGGCGGCGGCGGCCGAGGGCTACCGGCAGGCGCTGGCCGGGATCGAGGACCTCGAGCTGCCGTGCCCGGACGCGGACGGCGACCGGCGGGGGTGGTTCGTGTTCGTCGTACAGCTGCCCGAGCGCTGTGAGCGCGACGAGGTGGTGAGGGCGCTGGCGGCCGAGGGGATCCAGAGCAAGCCCTACCTGCCCGCGATCCACCTGATGAGCTTCTACCGCGAGCGCTTCGGGCATCGCGAGGGCGAGTTCCCGGTGTGCGAGCGGGTAGCCCGGCGCTCGCTGGCACTGCCGTTCTTCCCGGAGATCACCGAGGCCCAGATCGAACGCGTGTCCGAGTGCCTGCGAGCGATCGTGGCCGGGTAGCGGGGCTGGGCCGCCATACACTGCGCGCGTGTCGCGCCTGTCCGAGCCCCAGGATCCCGACTTCCAGAAGCTGAACTCCTCGATCGACTTCGATCGCCGGCTGTGGCCGCAGGACGTGGCCCAGTCCAGGGCCCACGCCAGGATGCTGGCGGCGCGGGGCATCATCGCGGAGGAGGACCTCGGCCGGCTGCTGGAAGGACTCGAGGTCGTCGAAGGGGAGCTGAGCGGGGGCGACTTCCCCTTCGCCCCCGATGACGAGGACATCCACATGGCGATCGAGCGGCGCCTGACGGAGATCGTCGGGCCCGTCGGTGGGCGCCTGCACACAGCTCGCTCGCGCAACGACCAGGTGGTGACCGACCTGATGCTGTACACGCGAGAGCGCGCCGGCGCCGCGGTGGAGCACATCGGATGGCTGATGGGGACGCTGCTCGAGCGCGCCGAGGAGTACGCCGACGCGGCGATGCCCGGCTACACCCACCTGCAGCGGGCCCAGCCGGTGTACCTGGGACACCACCTGCTGGCCTACTTCTGGATGTTCGACCGTGACCGCGAGCGGTTCGCCTTCGCCGGGCGCCAGTGCGGACGGCTGCCGCTCGGGTCGGGGGCGCTGGCGGGCGTCAACTTCGACACCGACCGCCGCCAGGTCGCCGCCGAGCTGGGCTTTGAGACGGTCGCGGAGAACTCGCTGGACGCCGTCTCGGGCAGGGACTTCGCGCTCGACTACCTCGGTGCCGCGGCGACCTGTGCCACGCACCTCTCACGCCTCGGTGCGGAGCTCGTGCTGTGGTCCAGCAGCGAGTTCGGCTTCCTCGAGCTGTCGGACTCGTGGAGCTCCAGCTCCTCGCTGATGCCCCAGAAGAAGAACCCGGACGCGGCCGAGCTGTTGCGGGGGAAGGCCCCCCGTGTGGTCGCCCATCTCAGTGCCCTGCACGGGGTCATCCACTCCCTGCCGCTGGCCTACAACAAGGACCTGCAGGAGGACAAGGAGCATCTGTTCGACACCTCCGACACGCTCGAGCTGTGCCTCACGGCGGCCCGGGGCATGCTCGCCGGTGCCCGCTTCGACCGCGAGGCGATGGGCTCCGCGTCCGCCGACGAGCTGGTGGCCGCGACCGACGTGGCGGACCTGCTCGTGAGGCTGGGCACGCCCTTCCGCGAAGCCCACGGGATCGTGGCCGGGCTGGTCCGCGGGGCCCTGGAGGCCGGCAAGCCGATCTCCGAGCTGGACGAGCGGGAGCTCGCAGTCCACAGCCGGCTGCTGGCGGACCACCGCGAGCAGCTGCTGGCCGTGCTGGCCCCCGGGGGTCCGCTGGAGTCGAAGGTCTCCGAGGGTGGCACCTCGACCATGCGCCTGCGCGAACAGCTGGCGCTCGCCCACGCCGCGCTCGAGCGCACGCCGGCATGAGCGCCGCGCGCGCGGAGCCCGCGGCGCGCGATCGCAGGACGGGCAGACCGCTGGGTGCCGCCTTCTATGCGCGCCCCGTGTTGGAGGTGGCCCGGGAGCTGATCGGCTGCCGGGTGGCCCACGGGGACACCGAAGGGGTGATCGTGGAGACCGAGGCCTACCACGAGAGCGAGCCCGCCTGCCACGCCTTCGTCGGCCTCACCCCGAGGACCAAGACCATCTTCGGGCCCCCGGGGCGGGCCTACGTGTACCGCTCCTACGGCATCCACGCGATGCTCAACGCCGTCTGTGAGCCCGACGGGGCCGGGGCGGCGGTGCTGATCCGGGCGCTGGCCCCGACGCGTGGGTTGGAGCTGATGCGCGAGCGCCGTGGCGGCGTCACACGGGACCGTGACCTGTGCTCGGGACCGGGCAAGCTCACCCAGGCGATGGGGATCGAGCTCGACCTCAACGGCAGCGACCTCGCGAAGGGTCCGGTGAGGATCCTGCCGGCCACAGGCGACTGGACCGGCACGCGGGTGGTGGTGGACAGGCGGGTGGGCATCAACCACGCCGTCGAGCTGCCCTGGCGCTTCGCCGCCGCGGGAGATCCCAACGTCTCGCGCCCGCGGCCGCCCGATCCGCCGGGCTGAGGTGTCTCAGGGAGCGCTCGCGCCGCCGGCTTCGGCCCCGCCCGAGGAGGATGAGCTCGGTGGAGCCTGCTGGGCGGGCGCCGGTGTCGGTGCGGGAGTGCTCGGTGCTTCGTGGGTGGGCGCGGGAGTCGGTGTCGCTTCCGGTGCCGCCTGGGTGTGTTCCGCCGGCGCGGTGGGAGCGGGCGTGGCGGAGTGGGTGCCGCCGGAGCTCTTGCCCGACCCCGACCCCTGGGTCGTGGAAGGGGCGGAGCCTTCCGAGGCACCGGTCGTTTCCTTCGAAGATGAGCCGCCGCTCTTGCTTTCGGCTTCGCGGTTCGCGTCGATCTGCAGGGCGGAGGTCATGAAGTTGTGCCAGATGAGAGCGGGGAAGGTTCCGCCCAGGACCGGGCCGCCCTGGAAGTCGGTCGTCATCGGGACCAGCTTTTCCGGGTACCCGACCCACACCGCGACCGTGTACTTGGAGTCCCACCCGACGAACCAGGCATCGCCGTAATTCGAGGTCGTGCCGGTCTTGCCGGCGGCGAACTGACCGATCGCGGCGGCCTTCCCGGTGCCGTACTGGAGCACGGTTTCGAGCATCCCGGTCTCCGTCTGGGCAACCGAGGCGGGGAGGATCCTCGTGGTCGTGACGCGGTTGCGGTCGGTGTGGTTGCCGTCGGGCAGCCGCTGGGAGCCGGACTTGACTTCCTGGATGCCGACGGGCTGGCCGTCCTGGGTCATGGTGCCGCTGACGCGGTCGCCGTTGTGGGCGATGGTCTCGTAGGCGTGGGCCATGTCGAGCGGGGTGACACCGACCGTGAGCCCTCCGATGGTCATGGCGGGGTTGGTGGAGAGGGGAGTGGTGATGCCCATCTTGTGGGCCAGCAGGGCGATCTTGTGGGTGCCGACATCGAGGCCCACTTCGGCGTAGATCGAGTTGTCCGAGAAGGCCGTGGCCCCGACCAGGGTGTTCGACCCCGAGTAGGCGCCTTCGTCGTTGTGGACGACGAACCGTTCGGGGCCGTTGGGGGAATGGACGACGAACGTCTTCTGCTTGGAGGTCCACACCGAGTAGGGGGAGATGCCGTGCTCGAGGGCGGCGGCCAGGTCGAAGGCCTTGAAGGCCGAGCCGGGCTGACGCTCGCCGTCGGTGGCGAGGTTGAAGGGGTAGCGGTCGTAGTTGCGTCCGCCGACCATCGCTCGTACCTCGCCGGTGGAGTTTTCGATCGCCACCAGCGAGGCGGTGGGGCCTTCTTCGCCGAAATAGGAGTTGACGGCCCCTTCGGCGGCGCGCTGGAGTTCGAGGTCCAGTGTGGTCTTGATTTTGAGTCCACCGGCGAACGCCCGCTGGGCGCCGTAGCGTTCGATCACCTGCTGCTGGGCCCAGCTGGTGAAGTAGCCCACGTTCACGCCTTCCACGGGTTCGGCCTCGGGTGCCTGGATCTCGGTGGCGGCGGGGAGCGGCTGGGCGACGCTCATCTTGTAGATCGGCCCGGTCAGGTAGCCCTGCTCGAGCATCTGCTGCAGGACGGTGTTGCGGCGTCTGAGGGCGGCGGTCTTGTTGACCGCCGGGTTGTATTCGCTCGGGGACTGGATCACGCCCGCCAGCAGGGCGGCCTCCCATGGCTGCAGCTGCTGGACGCAGAGTTCGTGACCGGGTGTGCCGCAGCCTTCGTGCTGGGGCTCATGGCCGAAGTAGGTCTGGGCGGCGGCCTCGATCCCGTAGGCGCCGCTGCCGAAGTAGATCGTGTTCAGGTAGGCGGTGATGATCTTGTTCTTGGACCACTTGTGTGAGAGCTGGTAGGCGAGGGCGGCCTCGCGGAGCTTCTCGAAGATCGTGCGATGGGACTGGGCCTGGAGGGCGTTCTTGATGAACTGCTGCTCGATCGTGGAGGCGCCCTGGACGCCGCCCTGGCTGCGGACGTCGGCCAACAGGGCACGGGCGATCCCGCGCAGGTCGATGCCGCTGTTGTGGTAGAAGCGCTTGTCCTCGATCGACACCACCGCCTCCTTGACGATCGGGGGGATCTCGGACGGGGTGAGGATCACGCGGTTCTGCTGGCTGAGGACACCGATCGGGTGGCCGAGGTCGTCGTACAGGAACGAGCTCTGCTCGTTGCGGTACAGCGAGAAGCGCGTCAGGGAGGGAAGGTCGGCGACGATCGAGACGAAGGCCCCGAACACGAACGAGACGAGGGCCAGCAGCAGCAGCGACAGCACGATCGCGACCAGGCGCAGGCGCTTCAGGCGCGGCCGGGTGACTACCGGTCCGATCTCGGCCTGGGGTATGGCTGGCTGGTCGTAGACGCTCATGCTCGTCAGACTGGGGAGCGAGACCTGCAGCGCGAGGACCGTACCCGAAGCAGCAGCGCCGGAGGGGTGGAGGGCGGCGCGCCAGGCCCTCAGGATCGACCCTCGGGACCGCGAGAGAATAGCATTCGGGCCTGCATGCGAGACGAGGTTGATGCCGCCGCGGGCGCCCCACAGCGGCCGGATCCGCACCTCGCCCGCCTCGCTGCGGAGCTGTCCGAGGGCGCCGTCGATTCGCTGCCCGAGGGAGCACTGCTCGAGCGCCTCACGGACGCCGCCGCCCGTGGGCGTCCGCTGCGGGTGAAGCTGGGGATCGACCCCACGGCGCCCGACATCCACCTCGGCCACGCCGTGGTACTGCGCAAGCTGCGCCAGTTCCAGGACGCGGGGCACCGGGTGGTGCTGATCATCGGCGACTACACCGCACGCGTGGGAGACCCCTCGGGGCGCTCGAGTCTGCGCCCGATGCTCTCCGACGCGGAGATCGACGCCAACGCGGCGACCTTCCAGGAACAGGCCATGAGGATCCTCGACGAGGACCCCGAGCGGCTGGAGGTGAGGCACAACAGCGAATGGCTGGCGATGCCCTCGGTGGAGCTGCTGAAGCTGATGCGGCACGCCACCGCCGCCCAGCTGCTCGAGCGTGAGGACTTCGCCAAACGGATGGCGGCGTCGGAGCCGATCTCGCTGCTGGAGATGCTCTACCCGCTGCTACAGGGCTTCGACTCCGTGGCGGTGCGAGGCCGACTTGGAGCTCGGGGGAACCGACCAGAAGTTCAACCTCCTGTTCGGGAGGGACATCCAGCGTGCCTACGGGAGCCCCCAGCAGGCGATCATGACGATGCCGATCCTGGTGGGGGTGGACGGGACCCGCAAGATGTCCAAGTCGCTGGGCAACCAGATCGGGATCCCCGACCCGCCACAGGAGATGTACGGCAAGACGATGGCGATCCCCGACTCGGCGATGGGGGAGTACTTCCGGCTGCTGCTCGGCCGCGAGCCTCCCGCCGGCATCGACGAGGGTGCCCGGGCGGCGAGGGACGCCAAGCGGGAGCTGGCGAGGGAGCTGGTGGCCTGGCTCCACTCCGACGCAGGACGCCCGTGAGGCGGAAGCCCACTTCGAGCGGGTGTTCGTGCAGAAGGAGAACCCCGAGGAGATGGGGGAGGCGGAGTTCGGCTGTAGCGACGGCAAGGTTCACCTGCCCGAGGTGATCTCCGGGCAGTTCGGCATCTCCCGCTCGGAGGCCCGCCGCCTGATCGACCAGGGCGGGGTGTCGCTCGGAGACGTCGCCCTGGCCGCAGGGGAGCACGACGTCGCCTGCGAGCGGGCCGACGGCCAGGTCCTGAGGGTCGGCCGGCGGCGCTTCGTGCGCCTGCGGGTCCTCTAGAGCGCTGAGCGGCTTCGACCGGCGGCGCCGCGACGCGCGCCGATCCGCGAGTCAGGCCCTCGCGCGAGGCTCGCGAATCCGCGCGCGCCGGCGGTTGCCGCGCATGCTGCCTCCGAGGCGGCCGATCGGTCGTCGACACGGAGGAGGCCGGTCACGGGGTGCTATACTCGTGGTCGGCTCAAAAGCGCCTCGGGCGTGGCGTCGGTCTCCCTCGCCGGGAAGCCCCCCTCGGGGGGCCCGGCGGTCTTTGAAAACTCAACAGCATGCGCATCTACGATCGACTTCGGATCGTGGTGTGCGTCCAGGTTCGACCCGTCGCCGGGCCGCGCTTCGGCGTGCCCGGCGACGGCAAAGAGTCAAGTAGAGAAGTACCCCGTCATGGTTCGGGACCACGGTGTATGGGTCCCGGCCGCCGGCGGTCAGGCCTTCGGGCGTCAAGGACCGGCAACGCCATGACAGCTTTTCGTGAAGTTCTTCACGGAGAGTTTGATCCTGGCTCAGGACGAACGCTGGCGGCGTGCTTAACACATGCAAGTGGAGCGACGAACCAGGGCTTGCCCTGGGGCAGAGCCGCGAACGGGTGAGTAACACGTGGGTTACCTGCCTCGATGACCGGGACAACCCGAGGAAACTCGGGCTAATACCGGATGTGCCCGCAAGGGGAAAGGAAGCTTCGGCCTCCGCATCGAGATGGGCCCGCGGCCCATTAGCTTGTTGGTGAGGTAACGGCTCACCAAGGCTTCGATGGGTAGCTGGTCTGAGAGGACGATCAGCCACACTGGGACTGAGACACGGCCCAGACTCCTACGGGAGGCAGCAGTGGGGAATCTTGCGCAATGCGCGAAAGCGTGACGCAGCAACGCCGCGTGGGGGAAGAAGGCTTTCGGGTTGTAAACCCCTTTCAGTTGGGACGAAGCTTCGTCGGTGAATAGCCGGTCGGAGTGACGGTACCTTCACAAGAAGCACCGGCTAACTACGTGCCAGCAGCCGCGGTAATACGTAGGGTGCAAGCGTTGTCCGGAATTATTGGGCGTAAAGAGCGTGTAGGCGGCCCGATTAGTCCGCTGTGAAAGTCCAGGGCTCAACCCTGGAATGCCGGTGGATACTGTCGGGCTAGAGTCCGGAAGGGGCGAGTGGAATTCCTGGTGTAGCGGTGAAATGCGCAGATATCAGGAGGAACACCAATGGCGAAGGCAGCTCGCTGGGACGTGACTGACGCTGAGACGCGAAAGCGTGGGGAGCAAACAGGATTAGATACCCTGGTAGTCCACGCTGTAAACGATGGCAACTAGATGTGGGGGGTGTCGACTCCCCCCGTGTCGAAGCTAACGCATTAAGTTGCCCGCCTGGGGAGTACGGCCGCAAGGCTAAAACTCAAAGGAATTGACGGGGGCCCGCACAAGCAGCGGAGCATGTGGTTTAATTCGACGCGACGCGAAGAACCTTACCTGGGCTTGACATGTGAGTGACCGGTGTGGAAACACACCTTCCCTTCGGGGCACTTTCACAGGTGGTGCATGGCTGTCGTCAGCTCGTGTCGTGAGATGTTGGGTTAAGTCCCGCAACGAGCGCAACCCCCGTCGCATGTTGCCAGCATTTAGTTGGGGACTCATGCGAGACTGCCGGTGACAAACCGGAGGAAGGTGGGGATGACGTCAAGTCCTCATGCCCCTTATGTCCAGGGCTACACACGTGCTACATTGGCGCGTACAGAGGGCTGCGATACCGCGAGGTGGAGCGAATCCCTTAAAGTGCGTCTCGGTTCGGATTGCAGGCTGAAATTCGCCTGCATGAAGGCGGAGTTGCTAGTAATCGCGGATCAGCATTGCCGCGGTGAATACGTTCCCGGGCCTTGTACACACCGCCCGTCACACCACGGGAGTGAGCAACACCCGAAGCCGGTGGCCTAACCCGCAAGGGAGGGAGCCGTCGAAGGTGGGGCTCGTGACTGGGGTGAAGTCGTAACAAGGTAGCCGTAGCGGAAGCTGCGGCTGGATCACCTCCTTTCTAGGGAGCACCTAGCGGTGCCCCGATCCACGGCCGTCCCAGGACGCCGCGCGGCGCGCCGCCGAGCCCTAGATGGCAGCGGCGGTGTCCAAGCGGATCGGGCCTAGCATGTCGACCGAACCTGGCTGGACTGCCGAGACGCCGCGCGCGCTCCTCTACTACTTGGGAGCTGCACGCGGCGCAAGGCCACAAACAACCCCAGCATGCTGTTGAGTTTTGAGAGACCGGCGTCCGCCGGCGGTCGCGAGGACATGCCACAGAGGCGTGTCCGCAATGCGAGCCGACCGGCCGGCGTATCGCCTCTCCACGGTCCTTGAAAACTGCACAGAAGCCACATCAGCCGCCATCGATAAGCGGCGGCTGAAAAACGGGTATCACCGGGCCCTGGTAGCACCGCTTGCGGCGTCGCAGATGGGCCAGATCACCGTCAAGATAGTAAGGGCACACGGTGGATGCCTTGGCACCAAGAGTCGATGAAGGGCGTGAACGGCTGCGATAAGCCACGGTGAGGCGCTGAATAGCCTTTGACCCGTGGATTCCCGAATGGGGAAACCCAACGCTGGTAATGCGGCGTTATCCCCGGCTGAACACATAGGCCGGCGGAAGACAAGCGGGGGAAGTGAAACATCTCAGTACCCCGAGGAAAGTAAATCAAAAGAGACTCCCTGAGTAGTGGCGAGCGAAAAGGGATCAGCCCAAACCCGGCAGATGTAAGCGGACACGCGTTGTCTGTCGGGGGTTGTAGGGCGTTTGTTCCGAGCCGTGTCCGGCCCGGCGGAAGTTACAAAATCGTGTGGTAGTCGAAGCGCGTGGAACCGCGCACCATAGAGGGCAATCGTCCCGTAGACGAAACTGCACGATCTTCCGTCAGACGTTCCTGAGTAAGTCCGCACCCGTGAAACGCGGACTGAACCTGGGGGGACCACCCTCCAAGGCTAAGTACTCCTTGGTGACCGATAGCGGACTAGTACCGTGAGGGAAAGGTGAAAAGTACCCCGGAAGGGGAGTGAAATAGTACCTGAAACCGCGTGCCTACAAGCGGTGGGAGCCACTTCGTGGTGACCGCGTGCTTTTTGCATAACGAGCCGGCGAGTTACTCGTCTGCGGCAAGGTTAAGCGATGAGCGGAGCCGTAGCGAAAGCGAGTCCTAATAGGGCGACATAGTCGTAGGCGGTATACCCGAAACTGAGCGAGCTACCCATGGGCAGGCTGAAGCGGGGGTAAGACCTCGTGGAGGGCCGAACCGACCTAGGTTGAAAACTGGGCGGATGACCTGTGGGTCGGAGTGAAAGGCTAATCAAGCTCAGTGATATCTGGTTCTCTCCGAAATATATTTAGGTATAGCCTCGGATAAATTGCGTGTTGGCCGTAGAGCACTGTTTGGACTAGGGGCCCTACCAGGTTACCGACTTCAGGCAAACTCCGAAGACCATCACGTCTACTCCGGGAGTCAGTTGCTGGGGGATAAACTTCAGCGTCAAAAGGGAAACAGCCCAGACCGCCAGCTAAGGTCCCTAAGTACTAGCTAAGTGGGAAACGATGTTCGAGTGCATAGACAACCAGGAGGTTGGCTTAGAGGCAGCCATCCTTGAAAGAGTGCGTAACAGCTCACTGGTCAAGTGTTCGAGCGCGGACAATGTAACGGGGCTCAAGCTAGTCACCGAAGCTGCGGGTGCGTGAGGTCTTCGGACCGATCGCGCGGTAGGAGAGCGTTCCCAAGCCAGTAAAGCGGCGGCGTAAGCCAGCCGTGGAGGCTTGGGAAGTGAGAATGCCGGCATAAGTAACGAAAGAGGGGTGAGAATCCCCTCCACCGATTGCCCAAGGATTCCTGAGTAAAGTTCGTCTGCTCAGGGTTAGTCGGGACCTAAGGCGAGGCCGAAAGGCGTAGTCGATGGCCAACAGGTTGATATTCCTGTACCACGTCGCTTCCGTTTGACCGATGGGGGGACGAGGAAGGCTAAGGGAACCCAGGCGATGGTTGTCCTGGGGTAAGCATGTAGGGGTGGCCCTTGTTAAATGCGGGGCCGCATAACCTGAGGTGCGATGCCAGCTGGCGTAAAGCCGGCGAGTCCCTGACGCCATACCTCCAAGAAAATCCTCTAGGGAGGAAGCGCGTGCCCGTACCAAAACCGACACAGGTGGGCAAGTAGAGAATACTAAGGTGATCGAGATAACCCTCGTTAAGGAACTCGGCAAAATCGCCCCGTAACTTCGGGATAAGGGGCGCCCCAGTAGGGTGAAGCTCTTCGCGAGTGGAGCCCGAGAGGGCCGCAGTGAATAGGCTGAAGCGACTGTTTACCAAAAACACAGGTCTCTGCTAAGTCGAAAGACGACGTATAGGGGCTGACGCCTGCCCGGTGCCGGAAGGTTACGTGGAGTTGTTAGGGCTTGACCCGAAGCAGCGAAGCTAAGCCCCGGTAAACGGCGGCCGTAACTATAACGGTCCTAAGGTATGTTGCCCCTGAGGTAACTGCGGGCATTTGGCTATATGCTGGAAACATCCGAGTATCCCGCACTACGAGTACCGTCCAAGTGAGAGGTACCGTGACAATGTGTCGGGTGCGGACAATCAGCAGGAAAGACTGCCATCGACACGTCAACTGAGATGTTCTTCACACACTACGACGCCAGGATGCCTCTCGACTATGCGCCGAGCCACGATACAGACCGGGCAACGTGGGGGTGATGAAGCCGATCTCACGAGCAATCATCAGAGTCCGCTAGAGGCATGACGACGGACCAGCTCGAATCCGAGATGTGCCTCGGAGGAGTTATGGTCAGTAACGGTCCTATAGGTAGCGAAATTCCTTGTCGGGTAAGTTCCGACCTGCACGAATGGCGTAACGACTTCAGCGCTGTCTCAACGAGGAGCTCGGTGAAATTGCAGTCTCGGTGAAGATGCCGAGTACCCGCGGCTAGACGGAAAGACCCCGTGAACCTTTACTACAACCTGGTATTGGGATTCGGTGCATTTCGCTCAGGATAGGTGGGAGGCTTTGAAGCGCCGGCTGCGGCTGGCGTGGAGCCAACCTTGAGATACCACCCTTGGTGTATTGGATTTCTAACAGCGTTCCGTGAATCCGGGCGCTGGACAGTTCCAGGCGGGTAGTTTGACTGGGGCGGTCGCCTCCCAAAATGTAACGGAGGCGCACAAAGGTTCCCTCAGCACGGTCGGAAATCGTGCGTAGAGCGCAAAGGTAGCAAGGGAGCTTGACTGCGAGACTGACAAGTCGAGCAGGTGCGAAAGCAGGTCTTAGTGATCCGGCGGTAGCAAGTGGAAGTGCCGTCGCTCAACGGATAAAAGGTACTCCGGGGATAACAGGCTTATCGGGCCCAAGAGTCCACATCGACGGCCCGGTTTGGCACCTCGATGTCGGCTCGTCGCATCCTGGGGGTGGAGTTGCTCCCAAGGGTTGGGCTGTTCGCCCATTAAAGCGGTACGCGAGCTGGGTTCAGAACGTCGTGAGACAGTTCGGTCCCTATCTGCCGTGGGCGTTGGAGAGTTGAGAGGATTTGTCCCTAGTACGAGAGGACCGGGATGAACGCACCTCTGGTGTATCTGTTGTCCTGCCAAGGGCATAGCAGGCTAGCTACGTGTGGATCGGATAACCGCTGAAAGCATCTAAGCGGGAAGCCGGCCTCAAGATGAGCTCTCCCATCCCCTAGAGGGAGTAAGACCCCTGGTAGACCACCAGGTTGATAGGCCGGATCTGGAAGGACGGTAACGTGCGAAGGAGACCGGTACTAATGGGTCGAGGGCTTGACGGATTTTTTGATATTCCCGTGTGGCGCTGTGCAGTTTTGAAGGACCGCGGGAGGGACGTGGTCTCTCACCTTTTTCCGGTGGCTTTGGCGAGGGGGAAACACCTCTTCCCATTCCGAACAGAGCAGTTAAGCCCCTCAGCGCCGATGGTACTTGGCCCGCAAGGGCCTGGGAGAGTAGGACGCCGCCGGTTTCTTTCATTCACCGAGAGGGCGGCCGTCCGCAGGGCGGCCGTCCGCGGTGAGCTACACCGCTGTGGCCACGGTGCGGCGTGTCCGTCGGCGTGACGTTCGCCGCGGCCCGACTGACGGGAGACGGCACGGCTGTGCAGCGCTGGGCCATCGCCGGGACGGCGAGTGCGCCGGGGCGCGGGCGGCGTCGAGCTCGCGTCAGCAGCGGCGCCCGGTGCGGATGGGCGTCACCGGAGCGCTCCTGCCCGTCGACCTCCCAGTCGACACGGAAAGTCGTCCTCGAGCAGCAGGAAGCGACCGGATCAGACGCGGCGGCGCCGAGGGCGCGCCGCGCAGTTGTCGATGTTCACTCGATGAGAACATGTGTTCGTAAGCTAGGAGGCGCGCGGACGGAAGCCACGCGAACAGGTGTACGCACGGGTGCTTGCAGGCGGAAATCGGCTCTGTAGAGCCATGAACGTTGCCGCGAAGGTGCAACGCCGGTTGCAATCCGTTGCAGTCTGGCCGCACCGAGATCGGTGCCCGGCGCGGGGCTCACCCGCCCCGGCCACCCGCTCAGGAGTCGTGCAGGTCGCAAGCGCTGAGGGCGAACTAGACCGCAAGGAATGGCTGTTACGCTTTCCACGCGCCCGCATCACGAGCGCACCGTTCGTCGGTTCCCGCGGGCGGCGCCGAAGCTCATGGAGAAGTTCGTCATCGAAGGCGGCGTGCCGCTCTCCGGCACGCTGAGCCCGGCCGGGAACAAGAACGGCGCGCTGCCGATCCTCGCCGCGTGCGTGCTCACCGAGGAGGAGGTCGTTCGTCGAGAACGTCCCCCGCATCCGCGACGTCGAGGCGATGCTCGCGATCCTCGCCGCGATCGGCGTCGCGCGTGGACTGGCGCGGACCCAACGAACTCGCCCTGTGCGCCGCCGCGGTGCACGCCGTCGAGATCGACCGCGAGCTCGCCGAGCAGATCCGCGCCTCCTTCCTGCTCGCAGGCCCGCTGCTGGCGCGCTTTCGGCCGTGCCGTGCATGCCCCCCCCCGGCGGCGACGTGATCGGCCGCCGCCGCCTTGACCCGCACCTCGACGCCTTCCGCGCGATGGGCGCCGAGCGTCGGTCCAACGCGAGATCGTGCTCGAGCGCCCCTCGGGACTGCGCAGCCACCGACGTGTTCATGGACGAGCCCTCCGTGATGGCGACCGAGAACGCGCTGATGGCCGCCGCGCTCACCCCGGGTACGACCGTCATCGGCAACGCCGCCTGCGAGCCCCACGTCCAGGACCTCGCCCGCATGCTCGTGAAGATGGGCGCAGACATCCAGGGCATCGGCTCGAACCTCATGACCGTCAACGGGGTCGAGCGTCTCCACGGCTGCCACCACACGCGTCGCGCCCGACCACATCGAGATCGGCAGCTTCATGGCGCTCGCCGGCGTCACCGGAGGAGAACTGCGCATCAAGGACACCGTCCCCGGCGACCTGCGGATGATCCGCCTGGTGTTCGAACGGGTCGGCCTGCGCTCGATCCTCGACGGCAACGACGTGATCGTCCCCGGCGGCCAGCGCCTGGTCGTGCAGGCCGACGTGGGGGAGTACAAGAGCAAGATCCAGGACGGGCCCTGGCCCGCCTTCCCGGCCGACCTCACCTCGATCGCCGTCGCCCTCGCCACCCAGGCCGAGGGATCGATCCTCGTCCACGAGTGGATGTTCGAGAACCGGCTGATCTTCACCGACAAGCTGATCCTGATGGGCGCCGACATCGTCCTCTGTGACCCCCACCGGGCGATCGTCACCGGCCCGCGCAGGCTGCGGGGCGAGCGCGTGGAGTCACCGGACATCCGTGCCGGCATGGCGATGCTGCTCGCCGCCCTGTGCGCGGACGGGCCGCAGCGAGATCGGCAACGTCCGCCAGATCGACCGCGGGTACGAGCGCATCGACGAGCGCCTGCGCGACCTCGGCGCCCGCATCGAGCGCGTGGCGACAGAGCCGGTCCCCGCCTAGGGCCCGCGACCACCGTCCCGGCCTGCAGGGCCCACGACTACTTAAGCTTCGGAGGGATCTCATGATCCACCCGATCCCCAGCGGCACGCGCGACGTGCTCCCCGACGAGACGCGCGAGGTGCGCGCGATCACCGACACCCTGCGGGCCGTCTTCGAGCGCCACGGCTACGGCGAGATCTACACGCCCGCGCTCGAGTACGAGTCCGTCCTCGCCGCGCGCCGACATGGCCGAAGCCCAGCCCGCCTACCGCGTGTTCGACGAGACCGGCGCCGTCCTCGTCCTGCGCTCGGACATGACCGTCCCGATCGCCCGCGTGGTCGCGACCCGCTACGGGGCCAGCGAGCCGCCGCTGCGCTTCTGTTACTTCGCCCACTGCTATCGCGGCGTCCGCCCCCAGCGGGGCCAGCCCCGCGAGCTGCTCCAGGCCGGCATCGAGCTGATCGGCTCGCCCGCGCCGCAGGGCACCGCGGAGGCCCTCACGGTCCTCTGCCACTCGCTCGACGCCACCGGGCTGAAGGACTACCGCATCGGGCGTCGGCGACGCATCGCTGTTCCCGGCCGCTGATGGAGAGCCTCGGGGTCCCGGCCGAGGCTCGCCCGGGGCTGCTCGAGGCGCTCGTCGCTGCGGGACTTCGTCGGGCTCGGGGAGGCGCTCGAGCGGGCCGGTCTCACCGGCGAGCCCGCCGCCCTGCTGGCTGCAGGTCCCCCAGCGCCGTGGCGGCCCGGAGGTCGCTGGCCGACGCTCCCCAGCAGGCCGAGGAGGCCGTCGCCGGGCTGCGCCGCCTGCACGAGCTGCTCGAGCCCGAGGTCGCCTCGCGGCTGATCTTCGACCTCGGCCTGGTCCGCAACATCGGCTACTACACCGGCGCCGTGTTCGAGGTCTACGACCCGGCACTGGGAACCCCCATCGGCGGCGGCGGCCGCTACGACGAGCTGCTCGGGCGCTTCGGCCGCAGCCTCCCCGCGGTCGGCTTCGCCCTCGGGGTCGACCGCCTCCACATCGCCCTCGCCGGCGAGGAGCAGCGGCACCGGCAGCGATGCTCGCCGGCGACACGATCGCGGCCCCATGAGCCCCCCTCAACGGACTCACGATCGCCGTCCCCGCGGGGCCACTCTTCGGCGACACGGTCGACTCCTGGCCGAGCTCGGGATCGACACCGCCGAGCTGCGGACCAACGACCGCAAGCTCCTGTTCGAGGACGATCGGGGTGATCACGATGCGCCCCTCCGACGTCCCCACCTACGTCGAGGCCGGCTCCGCCGACATCGGTATCACCGGCAAGGACGTCCTGCTCGAGCAGACCGCCCAGGAGCCCGGCGAGAGCGGCCGCGCAGGTCTACGAGCTGCTCGACCTCGGCTACGGCCGCTGCACGATGGTCCTCGCCGGCAAGGCCGGGGAGGACCCCGCGATGGAGTCCCTGCGCCGGCTGGGGGTGATGCGCGTCGCCACCAAGTACCCGCGCATCGCCGCCCGCCACATGGAGGAGACCGGCCGCCAGGCGGAGATCGTCGAGGTCAAGGGCTCCGTCGAGCTCGCCCCCCTCACGGGCATGGTCGAGGCGATCGTCGACCTCACCGCCACCGGCACCACCCTGCGCGAGAACAACCTCGTGATCCGCGAGGAGATCGTTCACCTGCACCGCACGGCTGATCGCCAACCCCGTCTCCCACAAGCTCAAGGCTGCCGCCGTCGACGACCTCCTCACCCGCCTGCGCGAGCTCCAGGGCGCAGCCGCCCGGGCCGATGGCGCAGCCGGGGCCGATGGCGCCGCCAGCGGCTCTCAGGGCGCAGCCGCCCGCTCCGCTCTCGCGGACGGGGGCTGAGGTGCGCCTGCAGCGCATCGACGCCTCGGCATACGCCGAGCAGGGCGCCGAGGCCGTAGCCGCACGCCTGCGGGCGATGGTCCCCGACGCCGCCTCGGTGGCCGAGGACGTCAGCGCGATCGTCGAGGACGTCCGCCGCGAGGGGGACGCCGCCGTGCTCCGCTACACCCGCGCCTTCGATGCCCCCGAGCTCCCGAGCGTCCCCTGCGGGTGACCCAGGAGGAGCTCGACGAGCGCCATCACCCAGCTGCCCCTCGAGCTCGTCGCCGGACTCCAGGTCGCGATCGCGAACGTCGCCAGCGTCGTCCGAGGCCGGGATTCACGCCGACGGCGCCGTCACGCTCCCCCAGGGCCAGCGGATCGCCCTGCGCGAGGTCCCGGTCCACGCCGCCGCCGTCTACGTTCCCGCCGGCCGCGCTCCCTACCCGAGCACGGTCGTGATGGGCGTCGTCTGCGCCCGCTCCGCCGGGGTGGTCGAGGTGTCCGTGTGCGCCCCGCCCGGGACCCGAGCGGCGAGATCGACCCCGTGATCCTCGGCACCTGCCGGCTGTGTGGCGTTCGACCGCGTCTACCGCATGGGCGGCGCCCAGGCGATCGCCGCGCTCGCCTACGGCACCGAGCCGCGTCGACCCCGTCGACGTGATCGTCGGCCCCGGCAACCTGTACGTCCAGGAGGCCAAGCACCAGCTCTCGCCGTGACGTCGGCATCGACGGCTTCGCCGGCCCCAGCGACCTGTTCGTGGCCCTCGCCGGCGCGTCGGGGACGCGGGAGATCCAACTCGCCGCCCTCGACATGCTCGCCCAGGCCGAGCACGGGGAGGCCAGCCTGGTGCGTCGCCGCCTCCTCCTCCACAGAGGTCTGCGAGGCCCTCGCCGGGCGAGCTCGAGCGGCTGGTCGCTGGAGCGGCCCGACGGTGGCCGACGCCGCCTTCGGGATCGTCGCCGTGCCGGGACGCCCGCGAGGCGATCGCGCTCGCCAACGCCTTCGCCCCCGAGCACCTGCAGCTGATCGGCGCCGAGCTCGAGCAGCTGGCCCCGCTCGTCACGAGCGCCGGCTGCCTGTTCGTCGGCCCGGCCAGCGCGACCGCCTTCGGCGACTACGTCGCGGGCTCCAACCACGTGCTCCCGACCGCCGGTGCGGCCCGCTTCGCCTCCGGCCTCTCGCCGCGTCACTTCCGGCGCACGATGACCGAGGTGAGGATCGGCGACGGCGGCGTCCAAGCTCGCCGCCGCCGGCGCCCCGATCGCCCGCGCCGAGGGCTTCGAGGTGCACGCCGAGTCGATGGAGGCCCGGATCGTGAGCGAGAATGAGCCCGCATGACAGCTGGGACGACCACATGAGCCGCGAGAGGACGACGCCGTGACCCGCGGCGCAAGCATCGAGCGCAACACCGCCGAGACGCAGGTGAAGGTCGAGCTGGCGCTCGAAGGCACCGGCGCCGGCAGCCGCACCACCGGCGTCGGGCTTCCTCGACCACATGCTCGACCTGCTGGCCCGCCACGGGCGCATCGACCTCGATCTCTCACGGTCACCGGCGACCTGCAGACCGGCGCCCACCACACCGCCGAGGACACCGCCATCGTGATCGGCCGCGCGCTGGACGAGGCGCTCGGGGACCGCTCCGGGATCGCCCGTTACGGCTCCGCGATCGTGCCCATGGACGAGGCCCGGGCGAGCGCCGCGATCGACATCTCGGGCAGGCCCTTCACGCTCTTCGAAGCCGACCTTCCGAGCGGGTCCACCGGCGGCTTCGAGCACGAGCTGACGGAGGAGTTCTTCCGCGCGCTGGCCACCAACGCCAAGCTCACCCTGCACCTGCGGGTGGAAGCCGGCAGCAACGCCCACCACATGATCGAGGCCGCCTTCAAGGCCTTCGCCCGCGCCCTGCGGGCCGCCGTCGCGCTCGACGCCAGCGAGCAGGGGGTACCCAGCACGAAGGGTACGCTGGCTGGATGAGCGACACCTCCCGCGTCTCCGACGAGCAGCTCGAGCTGGCGATCGTCGACTACGGGATGGGCAACCGCCGCTCGGTGGAGAAGGCCCTCGAGCACGTCGGCGTACGCGCCACCATCACCAGCGACCACGCCCGCATCCGGGCGGCGGGAGGCCTCGTGCTCCCGGGCGTAGGGGCCTTTCCCGCGCGCGATGTCCAACCTCCGCGAGCTCGGCCTCGACGAGCTCCTGCGCGAGCTCGTGGCCGCGGGCACCCCGATGCTGGGCATCTGCCTGGGCATGCAGCTGGCCTTCGAGTCCTCCGCCGAGCTCGGCGGGGCGGAGGGCCTCGGCCTGCTCCCCGGGGAGGTACTGCCGCTGCAGACGCGTGGCGGAAAAGCTTCCCCACATCGGCTGGAACGAGGTCAGCTTCCGCCACCCGGGCTCCCCGCTGCTCGACGGGATCCCCGAGCGCTGCGCCTTCTACCACGTGCACTCGCTGGCCCCGGTGCCGGCCGAGGAACGCGACGTCCTGGGGACCGGCGAGTACGGATCCCCGTTCGTCACCGCCGTCCACCGCGACAGCTTCTACGGGGTCCAGTTCCACCCCGAGAAGTCCTCCGCGGCCGGCATCCGCCTGCTCGCCAACTTCGCCCGCGTCTGCACCGCCGCGCGGGCTCCCGTCGCCGGGTGAGGCTCTACCCCGCGATCGACATCCTCGACGGCAGCGCGGTGCGGCTCGTCAAGGGGGACTTCGACGCCAAGCAGACCTACGCCGCCGACCCCCTGTCCGCGGCCGCCGGCTGGGCCGAGGCGGGGGCCGAGGCGCTGCACGTGGTCGACCTCGACGGCGCCCGTAGGGGAGAGCCGGTCAACCTCGACCACCTCAGCCGGATCGCCGGCGAGCTGGGGCTACCGGTCCAGTACGGCGGCGGCCTGCGCTCCAGGGACGCCATCGACCGGCGCCCTGGCCGCGGGCGCCACGCGGGTGATCCTCGGGACCGCCGCCCTCAAGGACCCCCGGCTGCTGCGCGAGGCACTGGCCGCACACGGGCCCGAGCGCGTGCTCGTGTCGGTGGACACCCGCGGTGGCCTGGCCACCAGCGCGGGCTGGACCGAGACGGAGACCCGCACCGCCGCGGACGTGATCGAGACGCTCCTCGGCGACGGCGTCCGGGAGATCGTCCACACCGACGTGGACCGCGACGGGATGCTCGAAGGCCCCGACCTCGATGGTTTCCGCGAGCTCGCCTGCTCGGTGCGGGCGCAGCTGATCTACTCGGGGGGCATCGGCCGGCTGGAGGACCTCGAGGGCCTGGCCGCCCTGGGCCTGGAGAACCTCGCGGGCGTGATCGTCGGCAAGGCCCTCTACGAGCGCCGCTTCACGGTCGCGCAGGCGAAGGAGGCGCTCGGCGGCTAGCTTGACGGCATGCACCTCAAGCGGGTGATCCCATGTCTGGACGTCGACGCCGGCCGCGTCGTGAAGGGAGTCGAATTCGTCGCCATCCGCGACGCCGGCGATCCCGTGGCGCTGGCCGCCCACTACGACGCCGAGGGGGCCGACGAGCTGATCTTCCTCGACATCACCGCCACCCACGAAAAGCGCGACACGATCGCCCGCCTCGCACGCCGTACGGCCGACGAGGTGTTCATCCCCTTCACGATCGGCGGCGGCATCCGCTCCGTCGCCGACGCCCAGGCGGTGCTCGACGCGGGCGCGGACAAGGTCTCGGTCAACTCCGCCGCCCTCGCCAGGCCGCGAGCTGC
This sequence comes from uncultured Solirubrobacteraceae bacterium, assembly GCA_963758055.1. Classification (GTDB taxonomy): domain Bacteria; phylum Actinomycetota; class Thermoleophilia; order Solirubrobacterales; family Solirubrobacteraceae; genus Palsa-744. Next base: position 224,897 of record CAVWTU010000001.1, on the reverse strand, counting down.
TGGACGAGCTGGCCAACAACTTCGGCGCCCAGTGCGTGGTGATCGCGATCGACGCCAAGGCCGTGACCGCCGAGGACGGGCTCCCGGACGGCAGCGACCGCTGGCAGGCCTACGTCGCCGGCGGGCGCTCGAGCAGCGGCCGGGACGTGGTCGAGTGGGCCCGCGAGGCCGAGCAGCGCGGCGCCGGGGAGATCATGCTCACGAGCATGGACCGCGACGGCACCACCGCGGGCTATGACCTGGCGCTCACGGAGGCCGTCAGCGAGGCCGTCGGCATCCCGGTGATCGCCTCCGGCGGGGCCGGGCGCCCGGAGCATCTCGTGGAGGCCGTCGCAGGCCGGCGCCGACGCCGTCCTGTGCGCCTCGATCTTCCACTACCGCCGCTTCACGGTCGCGGAGGCCAAGGCGACCTCTGGCCGACGCCGGGGTGCCGGTTCGCGTCCCCGTATGAGCGCACCAGAGGTGGTCCTCGGGCGCCTCTCCGAGCAGCCGGGGGGGAGCGAGCTGAGGAAGCTGGCCGAGCGTCATCACGACGTGGCCCTCGTCGGGGGCGCCGTCCGCGACCTGCTGCTGGGACGAACGCCCACGGAGCTCGACGTGGTCGTCTCCGGCGAGGCCGCACGTTTCGCCGGCGAGCTGCTGGGGATGCTCGAGCTCCGCGGTGAGGGCACCCCCGTGCTCACCCTCCACGACCGCTTCGGAACCGCGGCCGTGGTGTGGCCGGCCGGCAGGATCGACGTCGCCCACCGGCGCGCGGAGACCTATCCGGAGCCCGGCGCCCTGCCCGAGGTCCGGCCCGGGAAGCGAGGAGGAGGACCTCGCCCGCAGGGACTTCACGATCAACGCCCTCGCCGTCCTGTTGTCCGGCGATCGGGCCGGGGAGCTGATCGCCGTCGAGAACGGCCTCGCGGACCTCGAGGGAGGCCTGCTGAGGGTGCTCCACGACGCCAGCTTCATCGACGACCCCACCCGCCTGCTGCGGATCGCCCGCTACCGGGCCCGGCTGGGGTTCGAGATCGAGCCCCACACCGCGGAGCTCGCGGCCCGTGCGCTCGCAGGGCCACGCCCTCGACGACCGCTCTCGGGGGGCCGGATCGGCGCCGAGTTGCGGCTCGCGCTGGAAGAGCCCGACGGGCTGGCGGCGCTGCAGTCGCTGGGCGCGCTCGGCGTGCTGGGAGCGCTGGGTCTGGCAGGGGCGATCGACGCAGAGCGCGCCGGACGCGCCATCGAGCTGCTGCCGCCGACGGCCGGATACTCGCAGCTGCTGCTGGGCTGCTGCTGCTCGAAAGCCTCCACCAAGACGACCAGCGGAGACGCGTCGCTGCTGCACCGGCCTGCTCGACCGGCTCGAATTCGGCGCCGGCGAGCGCCAGCGGGCGCTGCGGAGCCGTCTTGGACGCGGACGCCCTGGCCGGAGCGGATGCTGCGATCCCACCAGCCGCTCGGATCTGTACGCGGACCTCGCCGGCCGCGCCCCCCGAGGCGGTCGCGCTCGCCGGGCGCCGTGGTCGTGATGCCGGAGGGCCGCACGGCCTGCCGAGCAGGCCCCCGGGCTGGTTCGACGAGCTACGCCACGTCCGCCTGGAGATCACCGGCGACGACCTGCTGGAGGCGGGCGTGGCTCCCGGACCCGAGATCGGGATGCGCCTGCACGCGGCCCTGTCCTCGAAGCTCGACGGCCGGCTCCGGCGAGGGCTCCGGCTCGGCCGCGGAGCTGCAGGCGGCCCTCGAGGTGGGCGAGTGAGCCCCAGGCCGTGACGTGGGCGCTGGGAGCTCGCCGGTGAGCGCGCCGAGCTGCGCCAGAGCTCGCGGGCGGCGCCACGGTGCTGTTCACCGACCGCTCCCACGGCAGCTTCCGGCTGCTCGCCGCTCCCGGCGACGGCGCGGCCGCGGCCGAGCAGCGCGAACGGGCTCTCGCGCTGGCCGGGGCCGCCGAGCTGGCCCGCGGCGCGCCAGGTGCACGGCTCCACGGTGGTGCGTGTCGCGCGCCGGCGCCGCGCGCGCGGCGCCGCCGGCCCCTCCCCGGAGGTGCCCGCCGACGGGCAGGCCACCTCCGCGACCGCAGTGGCCGTGATGGTCGTGAGCGCCGACTGCCTGCCGGTGGCCGTGGCGGGGCCGGGAGCCGTGGCGATGCTCCACTGTGGCTGGCGGGGGCTGGCCGCCGGGAGTCCTCGAGGAGGGCGTGGAGGCCGTACGGGAGCTGGCCGGGCCCGGGCCGCTGACGGCGGTCATCGGTCCCGGCGCGGGGCCCTGTTGCTACGAGGTCGGACCCGAGGTCCACGAGGCGCTCGCCCTGCCCCGTGAGAGCGCGCTGCTGGATCTTCCCGCGCGTGGCCCGCTCGAGGCTGGTGGCGGCCGGGGTGGGGGAGGTGCACACGGTGGGGATGTGCACGATCTGCGAGGAGCGCTTCTACTCCCACCGCCGCGAAGGAGCAGCCGCCGGCCGGCAGGCGGGGATCGCATGGCTGAGCTGATCACGGGACGCATGGTCGAGCTGATCACGGGGATCGACCCGAGCCGGGTCGGCGAGAACCTCGCCCGCATCTCCGCGGAGCTCGAGACGGCCGTCCTGCGGCGCCCGGCGGCGCGCCGGCGGAGGAGAGCGCCGGCGCCGTGGAGGTGCTCGCAGCCACCAAGTACGTGGCCCTCGAGGACATGCCGCTGCTGGCCGAGGGCGGGGTGAGGCTCGTGGGGGAGAACCGGGCCCAGGACCTCCGGGCCAAGGTCGAGGCCCACGGCGACCTGTTCGAGTGGGACTTCATCGGCCAGCTCCAGAGCCGCCGGGTGCGCCAGATCGCCCCGCTGGTGCGCACGATCCACTCGGTGGCCTCCGAGTCGGCGATGCAGCGAGCTCGAGCGCCACCGCGAGCAGGCCCGGCCGGGGCTGAGGCTGATGATCGAGGTGGACCTCGCGGGCGAGTCCGACGAAGGCGGGGGTGGCACCCGCCGAGCTGGACGCCCTGATCGCCCGCGCTCCCTTCCCGGTCGTGGGCCTGATGACGATGCCGCCGCTGTCGAGCGACCCCGAGGACAGCCGGCCGCTGGTTCTCGGCCCTGCGGGAGCTCGGCGGACGAGCGCGGGCTGGCGGAGCTCTCGATGGGGACCTCCCAGGATTACCGCGTGGCGGTCGAGGAGGGGGCGACCGTCGTGCGCATCGGCACGAGCCTGTACCTGTGAGCAGCCGCCGCCGGTCGCGGTCGATGGCGACAGCCGTCCCGGGACGCACGGTGCAGGCTTCCGGGGCACCGAAGCACTAGCATCTGCAGGGAATTCGGCTCGTCGGGCGAACAAACAGCTAGATCGATGGCACTTCGCGACTCCTGGCACAGCGCACTGGTGTATTTCGGCTTGGCCGAGGAGTATCACGACGACTACGCCGAGGAGCAGGGCCCGGAGACCGAGATCGAAGACCGCTACCGCGAGCGTCCCAACGTGCGCCGGCTGCGCCGCCGCCGCGACGAGTTCGACGACATCTTCGCCGACGAGGACGAGGAGCCCGAAGCCGGGCGGCGCTCCGGGCGCGGGCGCCAGGCGGCCGCGCTGCGGTCGGTGGGCAACGGCAACGGCGACGTCCGGGTCCACCTGGTGGTCCCGAAGTCGTTCAACGACGCCCAGCAGATCGCGGACAAGTTCAAGGACTCGATCCCCGTGATCATCAACCTCCAGGGCTCGAAGCCGAACTCTCCAAGCGCCTGATCGACTTCGCCTCGGGGCTCACCTACGCCCTCGACGGCGGCATGCAGCGGATCGCCGACAAGGTCTTCATGCTGACCCCCCGGAACGTCGAGATCTCCGCGGAGGAGCGCGCGCGGCTGATCGAGAAGGGCTTCTTCAATCAGTCCTGAGGCACCGAGCGCCCCGGAGGCGCCGATGGTCTGCGTATCGGCCTGATCGGCTGCGGGAACATGGCCCGGGCGCTGGCCCGCGGCTGGGGCCGCCCGGTCGTGTGCTCCGACCCGCTCGCAGACAGGGCCCGGCGCTGGCCGAGGAGCTCGGCGGCCGGGCCTGGACAGCAACCGTGAGGTGGCCGAGCACGCCGACCTGCTCGTGCTCGCACACAAGCCCGCCCAGCTGCGGGACGTCGCCTCCGAGCTCGGAGTGGGCCCGGGGAACGGCCGTGGCCTCGATCCTCGCCGCCACCCCGCTGGCGGACCTGCGGGCCGCCTACCCCGACTCGAGCGTCTACCGCTTCCTGCCCTCGCTGCCGGTCGAGGTGCGCCGTGGCGCGATCGTGCAGGCACAGGGATCGGGCGGAGGTCCCGGCGGCGCCGGCGGCCAGGATGCCGCCGAGCTGGACGCTGCCGTGACGGCGCTGTTCGATGAGCTGGGGATGCTCGTGGTCCTGGACGAGTCGCTCGTGGACGTGGCGATGGGGCTGATGTCATGCGGGCCCGCATACGTGGCGCTGGTGGCCGAGGCACAGATCGACGCGGGCGTGCGGCGCGGGATCCCGGCCGCCCAGGGTGCCCCGCTGGTGGTGGAGACGCTGGCCGGAACGGCGGAGCTGCTGCGCACACGCTCCTATGACACGGTCGCGGTACGCCGCGAGGTCACCTCGCCCGGAGGTGTCACCGCGCGCGGGCTGGACGCGCTCGAGCGTGGGGGCGTGAGGGCGGCCTTCAGCGACGCCCTCGACGCCGTCCTGCGGTAGCGATCCCATGGTGATCGCCAGCACACGCACGGACGTCGCCGACTTCCTCTCGACGGTGATCTACGTGTACTCGCTGGTGATCATCGTGTACATCATCACCAACCTCCTGTTCGCCGCCGGGCTGCGGCCCCCGTACAACCGCACCATCGACGCGATCCTCGGCTTCCTGCGCGACGTGAGCGAGCCCTACCTGCGGATCTTCCGCCGCGTGATGCCCTCCTTCGGCGGCTTCGACTTCAGCCCGATCATCGCGATCTTCGCACTGGCGATCATCAACAGCGTCATCGTCCGGGGCATCATCCACGGCTGAGGGATCGGTGCAGGGCGGCCTCCATCGTGCGGCCGGAGCCGAGCGCCCGGTGCTGCGTTCGTGGCTGCTCGTGGCGCTCGTGGCGTTGGTGGTCGTGGTCGTGGACCAGCTCGCCAAGCACGCCGTCGAAAGCTCGATCGTGCCGGGAGAAGAACGCCGCTTCCTGCCCGGGGTGCAGCTCGTGAACACCCGCAACCAGGGTGTCGCCTTCGGCTTCCTCCCCGGCAGGCACATCGGCGTCACGATCCTGATCGCCCTGGCGCTGGTGGTCCTGCTGGTGTACTTCTCCCGCCACCTCACACGTCCCCTGATCTGGCTGCCCACGGGCATGCTGCTCGGCGGAGCGATCGGGAACATCCTCGATCGGGTTCGCCACGGCGAGGTCACCGACTTCGTCAAGTTCCCCCTCGGATGGCCGCCGTTCAACCTCGCCGACGCCTCCATCACGATCGGCATCGTGCTGCTGTTCCTGCTCGCCGAGCAGGGCCGCAGAGACTCCCCGTGAGCTCGCCCGACTCGTTCTCGATCGTCCTGCAGGACGACGATCTGATCGTGATCGACAAGGGCCCCGGTGTGGTCGTGCACCCGGGCCGGGGGCACTACGAGGACACCCTCTCGCAGCGCCTGGCGCCGTTGCTCGCGGGCGGCGAAGCCGAGCGGGCGGGGATCGTGCACCGTCTGGACCGGGATACCTCAGGGCTGCTGGTGGTGGCCCGCACCGAGGAGTCCCACCGCCGCCTGCAGGCGGCGATCGCCGAGCGGCGGGTGCTGCGGGAGTACCTGGCCCTGGTGGAGGGTCGCCCCCCGGCGCGGACGGGGACGATCGAGGCCCCGATCGGCCGCGATCCACGGACCCGCACGCGCATGACGGTGGGCGGAGCCGGCGCGCGTGAGGCGCGCACCCACTTCACCCTCGAGCAGGCCCTGGTGGGCTTCTCGCTGCTGCGGGTGCGCCTCGACACCGGCCGTACCCACCAGATCCGTGTCCACCTGGACGCGATCGGCCACCCGGTGTGCGGCGACCCGGACTACGGGCACCCGGGGGTCCTCGGACTCGAGCGCCAGTTCCTGCACGCCACCCATCTCGCCTTCGAGCACCCCATCAGCGGCGAGCCGATCGACCTCGAGTCCCCGCTCCCCGAGGACCTGAGGATCGCCCTCGGGCGCGCCGAAAAGCTATCCTGAGCGTGTAAAGCAAGTCCTCGACCCGTGCGGTCAAGGATCGCGGCCCTGCCCGCCACGGCCTCATTCGCCGTCTCGGGTCCCGCGACCGCCGCGCGGACACTCAACCAGAACATAAAGGGAGGTAGCCCGTGCCGGAGGTAGGCATAGCGGAGCTGCTCGAGGCCGGAGTCCATTTCGGTCACCAGACGCGCCGCTGGAACCCAAAGATGCGCCGCTTCATTTTCGGTGAGCGTGGCGGCATCTACATCATCGACCTGCTGAAGACCGCCGCCGCCCTGCAGGCCGCCCAGGAGTTCGCATCCACGCTGGCCCACCGCGGTGGGACGGTCCTGTTCGTGGGCACCAAGAAGCAGGCTTCGGACACCGTCAAGGAAGTCGCCGAGGCCGCCGACATGCCCTATGTCAACCACCGCTGGCTCGGCGGCCTGCTGACCAACTTCCAGACCATCAACCAGCGCATCCGCCGCCTGCACGATCTCGAGCGCTACGAGACGGAGGGTCAGCTCGCGCTGCTGCCCACCCGTGAGCGCATGGCCGCCCAGGCCGACCTCGAAAAGCTGAGGGCGAACCTCGGGGGCGTGAAAAACATGCAGCGGGTGCCCGACGCGATGTTCGTGATCGACCTGAAAACGGAGCTGATCGCGGTCAAAGAGGCCCAGCGCCTGAGGATCCCGATCATCGGCCTGGTGGACACGAACTGTGACCCGGACGGGATCGAGTTCGTGATCCCCGGCAACGACGATGCGATCCGCTCGTGCGCGCTGATCACCCAGGCCATCGGCCAGGTCGTCTCGGAGGGGCATTCCATCTTCCGGGCCGAGGAGGAACGCGCCCGCAAGGAGGCCGAAGAGCGCGCCCGCCTGGAGGCCGAGGCCCGTGCCCGCCGCGAGGCCGAGGAACAGGCCGCCCGCGAGGCACAGGAACTGGCTGCCCGCCAGGCCGAGGAAAAGGCGACTCGGGAAGCCGAGGAGAAGGCGGCCCGCGAGGCCGCGGCGCAGGAGCCCGTTCCCGCCGCTGCCACGGCTCCCGCGGCGGCGCAGCCCGCCCCGGCTGCCGCGGCACAGGCGCCGGCCCCGACTCCCCCTGCGGCGACGCCCCCGGCCGAGGCACCCGCGGCGGAGGTTCCGGCTGAGCCGGCTGCCCCGGACGTTCCCGCTGAGCCCGCTGCGCCGGAGGTCCCGGCTGAGCCGGCTGGGGCGGATGTCCCGGCTGAGCCCGCTGCACCGGAGATTCCGGCTGAGCCGGCTGGGGCAGATATCCCGGCTGAGCCCGCTACACCTGAGATTCCGGCCGAGCCCGCTGAGCAGGCACCCGCCGCAGAGGCACCAGCCGAGGCGGCGGCCGAGCAGACACCCGAGCCGGACGGTCAGGCGAGCGAGGAGCCTGAGCCACAGACGAGTACCGACACGACGACAGCGGAGACGAGCAGCTGATGAGCACTGTTGAGATCGCGGCAAAGGACGTGAAGGCCCTGCGTGACCGCACGGGCGCCGGGATGATGGACTGCAAGAAGGCCCTCACCGAGGCCGAGGGAGACGTCGAGAAGGCGATCGAGCTCCTGCGGGTGAGGCAGGGCAAGAAGATCCAGGACCTCGGCGAGCGTGCCGCCACCGAGGGCACGATCCAGGCCTATGTCCACGCCGGCTCGAAGGTCGGGGTTCTGATCGAGGTCGATTGCAACACCGACTTCGTGGCCAAGAACGACGACTTCGTGAGCTTCGCCAGGGAGGTAGCGATGCAGATCGCAGCCAGCCCCACGGTCAAGTTCGTGAGCCGCGAGGACGTCCCCGAGGAGCTGAAGGAGGGCGAGTCCCGGATCTACGAGCAGGAGGCCTCCGACAAGCCGGAGAACATCCGCGAGAAGATCGTCTCGGGCAAGCTCGACTCGTGGCTGTCCACGATCGTCCTGCTGGAGCAGGAGATGCACAACCCGAAGTTCGACGGCAAGACCGTCCAGCAGCTGCGGGACGAGCTCACCGCGACGACGGGCGAGAACGTGGTGATCCGTCGCTTCGTGCGCTTCGGGATCGGCCAGTAGGCCCGTACGGGCCACCGGCCGGGCGGCGACTCTCGGCTCGGGTACCCTCCTGAGCGCTCGATGGCCCCTGTGTTCAAACGGATCCTGCTGAAGCTCTCCGGGGAGGCCCTGATGGGCACCCTCGACTACGGCACCGACCCCGAGCGCCTCGAGGCGGTCGCCCGCCAGGTCGCGGCCGTGCGCGACCAGGGGGTGGAGGTGGCGATCGTGGTGGGGGCCGGGAACATCTACCGCGGCATGAAGGGGGCGGCGGCGGGAATGGACCGCTCGACCGCGGACTACATGGGGATGCTCGCGACGCTCCTGAACGCCCTGCCGCTGCAGGACGCGCTCGAGAAGATCGGCATCGACACCCGCGTCCAGAGCGCCCTCGGGGTGTCCGAGGTGGCCGAGCCCTACATCCGCCGCCGGGCGATGAGACACCTCGAGAAGGGCAGGGTCGTGATCTTCGCGGCGGGCACCGGCAACCCCTTCTTCACGACCGACACGGCGGCCGCGCTGAGGGCCTCCGAGATCCACGCCGAGATCATCCTGATGGCCAAGAACGGGGTGGAGGGGGTCTACACGGCCGACCCGGCGATCGACCCCGAGGCGAAGTTCATCCCGGAAATAACGCACATGGAGGCGATCGAGCGGCGCCTGAGGGTGATGGACTCCACGGCCCTCGCCCTCTGCATGGAGAACGCGATGCCGATCAACGTCTTCAACATGGACGACGACACCAGCCTGCCGCGGATAATCTCCGGCGTGCGCGTGGGCACCCTCGTCTCGACTACAGGAGATTCAGGTGGCGACTGAGAACCTCATCGACGAACTCCTGAAGGACGCCGGCGAGCGCATGGGCAAATCCCTGGAGACCGCCCAGCACGAGTTCTCGACGGTCCGCACGGGCCGTGCCAGCCCGCAGCTGTTGGAGCGGATCGTGGTCGACTACTACGGCGCCATGACCCCGCTGAACCAGATCGCGACGATCTCGGCGCCCGAGGCCCGGCTGCTGACGGTGCAGCCCTACGACAAGTCTTCGATCAAGGCGATCGAGAAAGCGATCAACGAGTCCGACGTCGGCCTGACGCCCTCCAACGACGGCAACGTCGTGCGGCTCGTGGTCCCCGAGTTGACCGAAGAGCGCCGCCGGGAGCTCGTGAAGGTGGTCAAGGGGCTGGCCGAGGAGGGCCGGGTGGCGATCCGCAACGTCCGCCGCGACACGATGCAGCACCTGCGGGAGCTGAAGGCCGAGGGCGAAGCCTCATCCGACGACGAGCACCGCGCGGAGGTGGAGCTGCAGAAGCTCACCGACGGGCGCATCGGGGAGCTCGACGGCGTACTGAAGACCAAGGAAGAGGAGATCCTGGCGGTGTGATGGCCGCCGGGACAGCGGCGCGCTATCTGGCAATCATCACCGACGGGAACGGGCGCTGGGCCCGCTCCCGCGGGCTGCCGGTCAACGAGGGGCATTCGGCCGGGGCCGACACCGTCAAGGCGCGGCTGCGCGACGCCGCCGAGCTGGGAATCGAGGAGTTCACCGTGTACTCCTTCTCGACCGAGAACTGGTCACGTCCGGCCGCCGAGGTGGCGGGGCTGATGGCCATGTTCTCGCGGCGGATCGCCGGGGAAACGCCGGAGCTGGACCAGGAAGGGGTGAGGATGCGCTTCATCGGGCGCCGGGAGGGGGTGGAGCCCGGCCTGATCGAGCAGATGGAGTGGGCCGAAGGCGTGACCGCCTCCAACACCCGCATCACCCTGTACGTGGCCTTCAACTACGGCGGCCGGGCGGAGATCCTCGACGCCGCCCGCCGCTACGACGGGGGCGGCGAGGAGGCCTTCCGGGCCGGCCTGTATGCCCCAGAGATGCACGACCCCGACCTGATCATCCGCACCAGCGGCGAGCGCCGCCTGTCGAACTACCTGCTGTGGCAGTCCGCCTACTCGGAGCTGGTGTTCCGCGACGAGCTGTGGCCGGACTTCAGCCGGGAGGCCCTGGAGGAGTCCCTGGCCGAGTACTCCGAGCGCCGACGCAGGTTCGGCGGGCGGTGAGGCCGCGCTGATGGCGGCACGGGCACGGTCCGGCAGGGGAGCGTCGCCCCGCGGGCGCTCCGGTGAGGGCGAAGGCGGCTCGGGGCCCCGACGCGGCCGCGGCCGGGGCCGTACCGGCCAGGGGGGACCCGCCGGCCAGGGGGGCCGGGCGGGCCGCTCGGACCTCGGCGCCCGGGTGCTCGCAGCGATCCCGGCGATCGCCGTGGCCCTGTTCCTGGTGATCGAAGGGGGCCTGATCTTCACGATCGGCCTGATCGCACTCGGGGGAGTCTGCATGCACGAGCTCTACGGGATGTACGCGCGCGCGCGTCCGGTGCGGCTCGCGGGCCTGCTGGCGCTCGCAGGGCTGCTGTTGGCGGCCTACTACGGCTCCCAGTTTCAGATCCTGCTCGTGGCCGTGATCGCCCTGCCGGTCACGTTCGGCCTCACGCTGCTGACACCGCGCCCGTCGATCGGGTCGATCGCCATCACGCTGTTCGGGATCTACTGGATCGGCTTCGCGCTCGCCCACGCGGTGCTGCTCCGCAACCTGCCCCACGGCGAGGCGATAGTGATCGACGTCCTGGTGGGGACGTTCCTCGGCGACACCGGTGCCTACCTCGGAGGGCGGATGTTCGGGCGCCGGCCGCTGGCTCCCTCGATCTCCCCGGGCAAGACGGTCGAGGGGTTGGTGATCGGGATGGTGTTCGCGGTGGTGGGCGTGTGGATCGCGGGCCGCTATGAGGAATGGCTGCCCGGAACCCACGCTCTCGTGCTCGGCCTCGGGGTCGCGCTGGTGGCCCCGGTCGGAGACCTGTTCGAGTCCTTCGTCAAGCGGGAGGCCCACATCAAGGACTCAGGCGGTCTGTTCGGCGCCCACGGCGGAGCCCTCGACCGCCTCGACGCGGTGCTGTTCACGGCGGTTGTCAGCTATTACATCTGGGCGGCGTACGTGCACTGACACGTCGTTTCGCGTGTGTCAGAGCTAAATCTGAGGGGTCTCAGAGGGCCCTCGCCCCAGTCCTCGTCCCAGTCCTGCAGTAGGCCGGTCTGATCGAGGGTCGCGGGGCGGCCGGGCCAGCGGAACCCCGCGGCAGCTCTCCGAGGCGGTGTAGAATCGCGCCCCGTAGGGCCAGCCTGTTTTCCAGCCTGGATGCTTCAAGAGGCCCGCTTCACCACAGCCCGTGGAGCGGGCCTCGGTCGTGCTGCGGTCGTTTGACATGGGTCTACATTTCGGGCCGTGCGTTATTGCACCGACCATGAAGCCCGGAAGACAGAGCCATGGCACACGACCATAAGCTAGGCGACCAGGCGAGCACGCTGACCCCGCTCGAACGAGCGCAGCGGGAGGTAGCGGCTCTGCTGAGCCCACCAGCCTGGCGGGCACCTCCACCGATGCCAGGCCGCCGAGGACGTTCGACCGGGCGTCATCTCGGCAGCCGAAGCGATGGAGTCAACGCCCTCGCAGCAGCCGACGGTTCACCCCACGATCGAGGAGCACTGCCCCGAGCAGGTAGAGGCGATCAGGCGCGGTGGTGAAGAGGCCACGGTCGAGGCGTCCCTCGGGCTGCACGATGCCCTGATGAGAGTGGCCGAGCGGATCACTACCGCGTTCGCGCCCCAGCGCCCCCGGCTCCAGCCGCGGGTGCTCCCCCGGCGCCCGAGCTGCGCCCCGCGTGCCCGTGCTCGCCGTCGTCGTGAGACGCGCCGCACTACCACGGCGGGATCGAGTCGCGGCGACCCTCACTTAGGCGACGACCCCGAACCCGGAGAACCGGCCGGGCGAGCCCGTGATCATGTAGCAGTACCTGGGGGGCGGCCGTGAAGCCGGAGCCGCCGATCATCCGCGCTTCCGACGTGAAGTCGCGCTCGCTTCGCTGGGCGTGGACTGGCCGCTTGATCATCGGCTACCTGGTCGTGCTCACTGGCATCGAGGGGCTTGGCAAGTCGGTGCTCGGCTTCATGCCGCCGCGAGGCGTCGCGCCTGAGGGCCGTCCTGGCGGGTAGAGGCGACGGGCCCTACCGAACCCTCCAGCAGCTTCTGGAACGGCGGCAGAGGGGTGCAAAACGGTCCTAGTGGCACGGCATGAGCCCGTCAGCCTCGCGTAGAGGTATGGGTTGGCCCGAGGGCAGGCTGAGCCCCGGGGCTAGGCCGGATGGGCTACGATTTTCCGGCAAATCAGGTGGCGGCATCGTGGCGGGCTACAAGGGGGTTAGGGGGCACCTGTCTTCGGTTGTGGCGTGGCTGGCCGCTGCGCACAACAAGGAGGCATTGATGACTGGTAGGAGAGAGCCAGGGCGCAGGCGTGTGTTTGCTCGGGTGGGGGCGACGGTTGTCCTGCTCCTCGCGGTGGGACTAATGGGAGCTGTCACGGGCGCCGGGGCGGTTCGGTCAGCGGGCGGCGGGCGGACGGGTCTGTTTGTGATCCACAAGCCGACGGCGCATGTGCTTGCTACGCCATCGGCGACCAAGCCGCATTGGGTGTGCCCCACATCCCTGTGCGACGCGATCGTCGAGCCGCGCCCGTCCAAGCGCGGATCCCACTCGGTGCTGCCGGACGGGATCGTGCTGGAAGGCAGCGGCGAAGAAGGCGGGCTCGACCCGGCGGACTTGCGGTCGGCCTACAAGATCCCCGCGTCGGGTGGCTCGGGGCAGACGGTCGCTGTGATCGAGGAGGGCGGTTACGCGACGGCTGAATCCGATCTGGCGAAGTACCGCAGCAGGTATGGGCTTCCGCCGTGCCCGAAATCGACCGGCTGCTTCAAACAGGTCAACGGGAAAGGCGAAGAAGCCAACTATCCGTCAAGCGAGGGTACCGAAGGCGAGGCCGGGCTCGACCTCGACATGGCATCTGCCGCCTGCCCCGAATGCAAATTGATGATCGTCGAGGTGGAACCCACTTTAACCTTGTCTGAGCTCGGTGCTGGCGTTAGCGAGGCCGCGGCACTCGGCGCCGGTGAGGTCTCGGTCAGCTACGGCGAGGCTGAACTAGCCGTCGGGAAAGTTCAGGAACAGGCGCAGTTCAATTCCCACCCGGGTGTTGTGATCACTGCCGCCTCTGGCGATGAAGGATACGACGACGAAGATCGCAACAAAGAAAGCTCACCCTCGTGGCCGGCCAACCAAGAAGACGTGATCGCGGTTGGCGGTACGGCACTGAAAAGGGCTGCGGACTCGCGCGGCTGGAGCGAGAGCGTATGGAGCGAACCAGAACTCGAACTTGGTACCGGCAGTGGCTGCACTGCCTTCGCGGCGGAGCCGTCGTGGCAGAAAACCTACCTTCCTCCAGAAAGACAACAGTGCAAAGGCAAGATGGAGAACGACATCTCCGCGGTCTCGGCGGCTAGCACGCCCGTGTCCACATACGTCTTAGGCAACTGGGGACTCACGTCTGGGACGAGCGTGGCTTCGCCGCTCGTCGCGGGCATCATGGCGCACGCCAGTAAAGCCGTCCGCGAAGCCGGGGCACGCGCTTTTTATGAACACCCCGGAAGCTTCTTCGACGTTACCGAAGGCAACAACGGAACGTCTCACGAAAACAGCAAAACCTCCCCTCCGTGCAGCAAACTACCCGCAGAAAAGAAGTACTTCTGCACCGCGGGAGTCGGCTACGACGGCCCGACGGGGTGGGGCACGCCGGATGGCATCCCAGGCGCGCTGCTCCCGCACATAACCAAGATCGAACCCGACGAAGGTCCGGTTGCTGGGAAAACGACCGTGACGATCACGGGCACGAACTTCACCGGCGCCACCGCTGTCAGTTTCGGACCGAGCAAAGCGGAAAGCTTCAAAGTCAACTCGGCCACCTCGATCACGGCCGAATCGCCACCGGCACCGGGCGTCGTCTCTGGCACGGTCGAAGTGACGGTAACCACGCCAGAAGGCGAAAGCCTGGGTTCGCCCGGGGACCGGTTCGGCTACGGCGAACCCCCCGCAGGTAGCGTTGGCGTTACGGGCGCAACCGGGCCTACCGGGGCCACGGGCGCGGCCGGACCGGTCGGGGTTACTGGAGAAACGGGTCCCACCGGGCCCGAAGGCCCGACCGGCTCCGCTGGCGTTACCGGCGCGACGGGCCCGGCAGGTCCCACTGGACCGACTGGCCCAGAAGGCAAAGAAGGCAAAGTATCTTCAAAAGGCATGAAGATCTGCGTCCAGGAAAAAGCAGGCGGAAACATAAAGCTCCCGCCATGCAAAAAGGGCTACAAAGAAAAGGAAGTCGCCGAACTCTGAGAGACACGGCGGCCCGGCCCTCGCGGTCGGGCCGCCGCCTTTTCGGCAGCGCCCCAACCAGGCCGCTGTGGGGGCCGGAATCGCCGCGACTCCTGTCCGACACCGGGCGCACCGAAGAAGCGTGCAAATCGCCTGCACGGGCGCTCTGACGTGCCATCCTGACCGGGCGACCGAGCTTGATCAGCCCCAGGAGCGCTCCCAGCCCGACGATCTCGACATCGTGGGCTCAGGCCAGCGAGCGTCGGTGCGAATGAGGATGTCGGGGTCCCAGCACGCTGCCAGAGCGTCCCAATCGCCGCGCCTGAACGCCGCGTTGGTTCTCTGGAGGACTTCCACGTTCTCCTGCGACATCGCCTACTCCTCCAGACCCACGGCTTTGAGGGCGTCAGCGTGGTCGAGGAAGAACTCGCAGAGAATCAGACGGCCATCGCGGTAGGTGTTCAGTTCGGAGTAGCGGAGTTCTCCCTGGGCATCGCTCTGCTGCCCCCGAACGAGCCAGCAGAGACGAACGAGCAATCGGTCTCCGAGGTCCACGATCTCGTCGATACGCACGTCAGGCCCCAGGGACTCCCGCGTACCCTGGTAGAAGGCCATCGCATTCTCACGGCCATAGACCCGTTGCTCCGGCCAGCGCGCATCGGTTCTGAAGAGGACGTCTGGATCGAGGTTGGACGCCACGGCGTCCCAATCACCGCGCCTGAACGCATCGTTCCCGCGCCGCACGATCTCCACGTTCTTCTGGGACACCGCCTATTCCTCCAGCCCCACGGCTTTGAGGGCTGCCTCCACCGAGTAATACACGTCGGCCCCGCTGATCTTCCCGTCTTGAAACGAGTGAACAGTCGCGTACCGACGCGTCGCATGGGCTTGGCTTCCTGCGCCCATGCCGTGTCCGACGCCAATCTCCAGCACTCGGTCTCCGACCTCGCGGATCTTCTCGATTTGAGACGTCACACCAAGCGTCTCGACGAAATCCCGCATCCATCCGCTGGCCGCCGCCAGGCCGCGAAACTCGCTGCCCATCATGTCGTCAAAGCCGCCGATGAGGCGCAGGACGTAGTCCTCGGTGAGGAGTGCTTCCAGTGTTGGCCGGTCGCGGTCGTTCCACGCCTGGTTGAACCGCCGCACGATCGCCACGTTCTCCTGCGACACCGCCTACTCCTCCAGGCCGAGGTCGGCCAGCACGCGTGGGCCGAGGTCCAAGTAGAAGAGAAACCTGACGACCTTGCCTCCGCGGACGTGGAATAGGTGTGCTGTCCGTGTCATCTCGGGCGAGTACTCCAAGCCGCTCGCTTTGCCGCGCCCGGTGGCGTGGACGAGCACGGCCACCCGTTCACCGTCAATCTCTCGAAACTCATCCGCGTAGACGTGCACGCCCTTAGACGAGCTAAACCAGCCGCGGAAGCCCTCGGCCATTCCGCCCTTCCCGTGCCATGTGCCCGGTGAGGGCCCCCCGACCAACACCCACTCAATCTCAGGGTCCGCCCACTCGCCATGACTGAAGTCGCCGCGTTCCCAGTCCGCATAGATCGAACGCACGAGGTCCAGGTTCTCCGACATCGCCTATCCCCGCTCCTGTGCGAGGCGTTCGGCGGCAGCACGAGCCTCGCCCAGTTCGGACTGCACATAGACAGTCGTCGCCACGACCAGCCCCTCCTCGACGATCGCAACCGCCGCCTCTCGCTGTGTGACGTGGCCGCTCGTGCCCACCGGCCTTGCGACCTGCAGGTATTGCACGAAACCAACGCCGTTGCCAACGTCGATGACCGCCTCGGTCGTATACGAGACATCCTCATAGCCGACCAGCCAATCCGCCAGAAATGCTCGCAGCTCCTCGCGCCCGTACACAACGACCCCGACGGTCCGCGTGTAATCGGTTACGGCGTCGAGCGCGTAGAAGCTCACCGCCGAGTCAAGGTCAGAGCTATCGAGCGCGTCGAATATACGGCGCGCAACCTCGACCGGAACGGGGGTCGTGGACTCCTCAGCCATCGCCTAACCCCGTTCCCGGGCGAGCTGTTCGGCGGCAGCACGAGCCTCGTCGATGTCGGTCCGGGCGATCACCTTCGCGATCATGCCCTCCGTCCACAGCACGGTGAACGACCATCGTTCCTGCACGCTGCTTTGGCTGCCGAGCGGTTGGGCGTCGAACAGAGCCACCACGAACACGACGCCATTACCGAGGTCCTGGCCGGCCCACTGTTGAAGCTCTTGCTTCTCATAGGAAGCTGTCCAGTCGGCGAGGTAGCCGTGTATAGCCGTGGGGCCCTCGAATTTGCCAAGGCCGACCGAGGACACGTCGAAGACTGCGTCGGGCGCGAATCTGGTTGCAGACACGGCAAACTCGCGGCGGTTCGCAGCTTCGATGGACTGCCGCGTCAGCTCCACCAGGTCAGGGGTCATGGACTCCTCCGCCATCACCCGCCCAGTATCCCGCCCAGAGGAGCAAGGTGCTAGGAGGGCTCGAACCACCTCTACGTTCTCCTGCGACACCGCCTACTCCTCCAGGCTGAGGTCGGCGAGGGCGCGGTCGCGGTCCCAGTAGGCCGACAGCTTGACCACCTTGCTCCCGCGGATCTGGAACACGTTTGCGCCCTTCCCGCTCATTTGCGAAACGTCGAGTCCGCTGGACTTGCCGCGGCCGCTGAAGTCGATCAACGCGAGGACGCGTTCACCGTCGAGCTCAAGGCATTCAATCTTCTCGGCCCGCCAGTCTTCCCAGGGGCTGAGAATCTCGCGCCAGCCCTCCCACATGCCTGCAAGTCCGGTCCAGAGTCCGGGAGACGGGCCGTCGGCAACCACGAACTCGATGGCCGGGTCCGCCCACTCGGTCCAGCTGTAGTCGCGGCGCTCCCACGCCGCGTAGATCGAGCGGACAAGGTCCAGATTCTCCGACACCGACTACCCCCGTTCCTGCGCGAGGCGTTCGGCGGCAGCACGAGCCTCGTCGATGTCGGCGTGGGTGGTCAATCGCACGATGAGGCCATCCGCCGACCAGGAGAAGGCCCATCCCTCCCGCTGATGGACCTGACCATCGACGCCGACCGGACGGCCCTCCTGGGTGACCACCACAAGCACGACCGCGTCGTCGAGGACCACGAACTCTTGGACTTCGAAGCGAAGCTCGGCGAAGGAGCCGAACCAGTCGTCGAAGGAGGCGCGAATTGCCGCCAGGTCTTCGTAGAGCTCCCCGGTCCGCCCCTGATAGATCACGTCGGGAGCAAAGAAGCTCATTACCCCGTCGATGTCACGCTGATTCGCAGCGTCGAAGGCAAGGCGCGTACGCTCCACCAGGTCGGGGCTCGTGGACTCTTCCAGACATCGCCCGCCCAGTATCCCGTCTGCAGCAGAACCGTGCGAGGGACGCAGACACCCCGGCCGCCGTGAAGAAGCTCCGAGCCCCGCAAAGCACGAGCGCCGAGCGGTGGCCTCGCTTCCAGAAACCCCGCGCTAACCTCATGGGTGGCGACCAGGCATGCTCGATCGGCGGTGGCCGCGCGAGCACACAACGAAGGGGGAGCCGTGACCGTCGTTAGGATCGCAAACCGGCACGTGGATCGGGGAACGTATGAGGCAGTTGTCGCGGAGTTGGATCTCGACCGCCGACACCCGCTCGGCCTGATCGTCCACGGTGCGAGCGAGATCGACGGGGTAATGCACGTCGCCCAGATATGGGAGTCCGAGGAGTACGCGCGACGCTACGAAGAGGAGCGTTTGAAGCCCGCGCTAAAGGCCGTCGGAGCGCCCCTGGACATGGAGGTCAGCATCTTCGCAGATCAATCATCTGGTGACGCCCTAACCGACGCAACCAGTCGGCAGAGCCGGTGCCCGGCCGAGCGCTCGTCGTCTATCACGAAAACGCGCTTTTCGTGCACCGCGATCACCCGAGGTCTCGTCCCGTCGCCGGCACAACACGCGTCGGCTGGTGTAGCATTCCGCGGTCGGCGTTACGACGTGCCGGGCGGGCCAGGGGGTGTTTGGATGGGGGTGATTTGCGGTTTCGGCACGAGGCGGCTTCCTGCCCGGCGACCGGGGGACCGCCGCAGGCAGCTGGCGCTCGCGTCCGGGTTGGCGACTGTGGCGCTGAGCCTTGCCGCCGCCGCTCCGGCCTTGGGTGCGCGCCCCGACGTCTTCGCATGGGGTTCCGGCTCTTACGGGGAGCTGGGTCATGGCGGCACGAAGAGCCACAAGCGTCCCGTGGGGGTGCTGAAACTGCGAGAAGTCACTGCCGTCGCTGCGGACGCTTACTGGAGTCTGGCGCTGTTGCGTGACGGAACGGTGATGGCGTGGGGTGAAAATACGTATGGGCAACTTGGCGATGGCGCAACCCGAAGTCGAGGCATACCAGTTCCGGTGAGCGGCCTACATGAAGTCGTAGAAGTCGCGGCAGGCGGCGGGACCGGTCTTGCTCTCCTGCGTGACGGGACGGTCATGTCCTGGGGTATCAACATCGGCGGGCAGTTGGGTATCGGCACCACCAGCGGCCCTGAACAGTGCTTCGAACACGCTCGTGGTGACGAGCCGTGCAGTAGAACTCCGGTCGCCGTCCCGGGCCTGTCCGAAGTGACAGCCATCGCGGCCGGCTTCGGCGCATGTTTTGCTCTGCTGCGGAACGGGACGGTCGTGGCCTGGGGCTCCAATCAGGAAGGTGCGCTGGGTCTGGGCCAGAGCGGTAACGGCGTATATCCGACGCCGACGCCAGTCAGCGGCCTCACGGAAGTGACTGCTATAGCCGCTGGGGAGTCGAGCATCGGCACGGCTCTCTTGAAGGACGGCCAGGTGATGGACTGGGGCTACGGACAGTTCGGCGAACTCGGCAATGGCGCCAACGAAACAAGTGACGTGCCGGTCCTGGTTAGAGGCTTGAGCGATGTGGTCGCCCTTCCGCACGGGGGGTGGGGCATGGCGCTGTTGGGTAACGGTACGGTCGTGGATTGGGGACTCGACTTCAACGGCCAGTTGGGCGATGGCATGATGGGCGCGGAAGCGAGTAGTGACGTACCGGTCGTCGTGAGCGGCCTGAGTGGCGTCAAGGCGATCGCCGGTGGCTTTGAACACCGACTTGCGTTGTTGGGCAACGGCACGGTCGTGACCTGGGGCAACAGCCCTGAGGGGCAGATAAGCGACGTGCCCGTTGAAGTCCCCCATCTGACCGGCATCGGCGCGATCGCGGCCGGACAGTACTTCGACCTGGCGGCCTTGGGGTAAGCCGGCCCACGGTACGCCACGTTCTGCTGCGACACCGCCTACTCCTCAAGCCCCACGGCTTTGAGCGCTTCGGGCTCCGAGCCGAAAATCTGGATTCGGACGATCCGGCCGTTGTGAAGCGTGAAGACGAACGTCGAGCTGTGCTCGATGGGGATGCCGCTGAGCTTCCCCCGCAACAGCTCGCGGGTGGAGGCGAATACGTACCCCTCTGCACCCCAGATACGCACAGTCTCGAAGGTCTGCTCGCCCCACGCTTCACGCCATTCCGTCGATGCCTTCAACATCCCGTCGTAGCCGTGGTGGTCCTGCGGGTCCGGCTGGTCGGGTCTCATGGAGATGACGACATCCGGACTGACGAGCTGGCGAGCGGTTACCTCATCGTCGCCCATGTAGGCCGCCATCGCCCTCTGCACGATCGCCACGTTCTCCTGCGAGACCGCCTGCCCCCGTTCGCCGGCGAGGCGTTCGGCGGCAGCACGGGCCTCGTCGACGTCCGTGTACGTCGTGTTGCGGACGATCAACCCGTCTCTCCATTGAGCGACGCTTGCATAACGAAGCTGAACGGAGCCGCTGCTCCCCGCGACACGCCCCCGCTGCACTATTACCGCGAACGTGACTGCGTTGCCGAGGTCACGAATCTGCTCGGCCTCCCACTCCATGTCGGTGTACGAGCGGCTCCACTCCGCAAAGAAGTCCCGCACGGCTGCCGTACCCTGAAACACGCCCATACCCCAAGGAGACGCGTCCCAGACCCCCTCGGGAGCGTAGAAGCCGACGGCCGCCTCGGCGCTCTCGGCCTCGATGCTTCGGCGCACGAGCTCGATCAGGTCGGGGGTCGTGGACTCCTCGGGCATCTCACTCGGGCCGCCACGCTAAGGCGTAACGAGGTCCTCCAGTTCGTAGGCCGTGATCCCGGCGTCCACGGGGGCCCCGTCCTCTTGGACTATCGGCGCGAGAAACTCCTCGTCGAAACGCGGCGCGTACTCATGGGAGTCCCAGATCTGCGCAACCTGCACTCTCCCGTCCTCCTCGATGACGCCATGCATGATGAGCCCGAGTGGATGTTTCCGGTCAATGTCGGGCATCGCAGGCATCGCGTCGTAGGTCTTCCTGTCCGCAGCTCGGCTGACGGTTCTGAGGCTGGCCACCTTGCCCCCGTTGGTCGTGGCCGACCAGCCGGAAACTGCGCTGGTGGCTGCGATCGGCCGCCCAGTCTTGCAGCCAAGGACAATGCCACACCCTTCGCGGGGTTTTGCAGCGACAGGCCGAGCGTCCGTGCTCGGCCGTACCAAGACGGCGAGCACGCTGCCCCGCGGACGGCACTCGGCGCCTACTCTCCGATCCCCGCGACCCTGAGCGCCTCGTCATAGGTGAGGTAGCTGCGGACCCGGATCACCTTGCCGTCCTGAATCGTCCAGACCTGCCCGAGGCGTTGCTCGACGGGAATCCCGGTGGAGCGGCCCTGGGCGCTGAGGCGCACGGCGGCGACGACCGACGTTCCCGCTTCCCGTAGCCGCAACGGCTCGAAGCGGATCTGATCCATCGCGTCGCGGAACGAGTCGAAGTAGCGGCGCACCCCGTCGTGGCCTCTGTAGGCGTCGGGCTCGGCAGAGAGCTCGGGGCCGACGACCGTTTCGAACTCGGGGTGCAGCATCGCGAGGATCTCGTCCATCTCGCCGCTGCTGAAAGCGGCGTTCACCTGCCGGACGAGCTCGATGTTCCCTGGCGCCATGTTCTCCATATGAACGCGCGGGGCGTCGAGCGTGTGAGGCGGCGAGCGACCGATTCACGGCGAGACGCTCGGCAAGGGCACGAGCCTCGTCGAGGTCCGTGAACGGCGTCACCTGCTCCCTCTGACCAGCGGCGTCAGGACGGGGCTACTCCTTCAACCCCACCGCGTCCAGTGCTTCCTGCCAGGCCGCATAGGCCCGGACCTCTGCGAAGGCTCCGCCGCGGAAGCCGGAGACGACGAAGCCGAGTGGCTGGCTGATGGGTTGTGCCGAGTTCTTGATCCGTCCGGTCATGTGTACGAGGGCGACCACGCGGTCATCCACCGCGCGGACCTCCTCGACGTCGTAGTCGAGACCGTCGAAGTTCTCCGAGAAGCCGGCCACCAGGCGGCGCATCCCGTCGTGCCCTCGGTACGCGGACCCCTCGAGCCAGCGGTCGCTCGTGTACCAGGCCACGTCGGGTGTGAAGTACGCGAGGGCGTCCTCGAAACCGTCGCTGCTGAAGGCTTCGAACGCCCGCCGCACGATCTCGACGTTCTGCTGTGACACCGCCTACTCCTCCACTCCGAGGTCTGCGAGGCCGACCGCTTGGAGCGCGTCGGCCTTCGCCTGGAACAGGGTGATGCGGGCGAGTGATCCGCCTCGAACCTCCATCACCGCCGCCCCCAGCGCTTCGATCTCCAATTCGCTGGCCCTGCCGACGCCGCGCATGTTGGCCACGACCACGACCTGGTCGGGTGGCGCCTCGATCAGCTCCCTGGCCTCGAACGTCGCTCCCGTTAGGCCCTCCCAGCGGCTCGCCATCCAATTGCGCCACGCCTCGTGGCCGCTGTACACACCACCGTCGGGGGCTTCAGAGCGCGACCAGTCGAGTACCGCGTCGGCGTGCACGACGGCCAGGGCGTCATCCAGCTGCTGTTTGTTCACCAGCTCCAGAAACCGCGCTACGAGCTCCACGTCCTCCGCCGCCACCGTTCACGCTCCCATCGCGCGAAGGGCCTCGTCGAGGTCTCCTCGGTTGAAGGCCTCGTTGCTGCGCCCGATGGTTTCGACGTTCTCCTTCGACATCGGCGGCCTCCGCACCCTAGCCACAGATTGAAGCGGCAGCGGCGTGCCGCCCCGAGGTGGCCGCTGCCGTGACCGGTGGGAGCCGCTCCTTTCTCCCAGGGGCGCCGGCTCGCGGAGCATCCTTGCCACAGTCCACGATGGCCGTGCCCCCGCGTACATGGAAATGTGGCCGCAGTTTGCGCGAAAGTCAACCCCTGCGAGCGCGAGTACCGCGGGCGCAGGCCGTTGCTCTGACGTAAGCGGAGCGCGATCAGCCGCGTCTTCCATGAGTTGGATGACGCGCTCCTCGAGGTTCATCGGTCGCGGGGGCGGGAATCATGAGCGCTGGCATCTGCCGACGCTCGCCGGCCCCTGCGAGGAGTGCTCACGCCTGCTCGGAGAGCCCCACCTCGGCGAGCGCTTCGTCGCGATCGAGGTAGCCCCGGATGCGCGTGATCATCCCCTCGCGGAGGTCGAATGCCATTCCCAGGGCGGAGTCGACGGTGGCGCCACTGCCCCGTCCGCGCCCCTCCAGGCGGCCGAGCACGAGTACCAGGCCATCCCCCTCCAGGTAGCGCTCGGGGGTCACGTTGAAGTAGTCCCACGCGCCACCCAGCCGCTCGAAGTACAGGGCCACGCCTTCGGGACCGTGGAAGCTCGCCCCCTCGACCGCCATCATCGACGGGAACCACTCGAAGTCGCTCGCCGTCAGCGCCGCGAACGACGCTACGTCACGGGCGTTGAAGGCCTCCACGGCCCGCTCGGCGATGCTGATGTTGGTCTCGGCCACAACTTTCCCTCGCTCGGGTCCGCCGCCCATTCTGCCCGCTCCCGGGGCCGTTGCGACACGAAGACGCTGTTGTTTCCAACCTTCGCCACAGCGGCACGTTCTTATATGTGAGGGCGGGGGAACCGCCGGTTTCTGCAGCGCGCTACCCGGTGCGCGGGGAGGTTTGGCCGCGCCCCCCAAAGGGCCTCGCATTTCCCGCTCCCCCGTCCTCACCTCAAGAAGGGCCAGAGCGGAGGCGAAACAGATCACCTCCGCTCCGACCCTCGGTCGCGGGACTCCGGGCAGGAGTAGGATCGGCGCCGTGATCCTCTACACGTGCTCCTTCAAGAAGGTTGCCGGCGGGCTGCCGGCGCCGGTCGCCCACCCCTGTGGGCGTGCCGCCAAGGCGCTCGACGACGCCGGCTACGACTACCAGCTCAAGACCGTCAGGGGCGGCAGCCTGCGGCCCTGGACGTGGCCCTCGCGCGCCCGCGACAGGGCCGAGGTCGAGCAGCTCAGCGGACAGCGGGCGGTCCCGATCCTGGTGCTCGACGACGGCGAGGTGATCTCGGGCAGCGGCGAGATCGCCACCTGGGCCCACGGGCATCCGGCCGCCGCCTCCGCGTCGGCCTGAGTCCCGGCTCCTCGGGCCGGGTCCACATCTGAGCCGGGCCCAACTCCCGGGCGGGCCAACTCCCGGGCGGGCCTTCGCCCGCCCCCTGACCTACAGCGGTGGTTCCTGGGTCGGGCCGCAGTCGGCCACCGTGAATGCCGCCACGCACACGGTCTGGGACTGCCAGCGGGCTTTGAAGCCCTTCACGAATTCGCTCAGCGCATGCTCCTTGGCCTTGGCGCCCTTCACCGAGGCGACGACGTGCTTCTGGAGTGCGAGGGAGAGGCTGTTCAGGCGCACCCGCAGCAGCAGGTCGGCGATCGTCTGGCCGCTGCTGCGCAGAAACTTCCTGAATTCCCGGCGGTGCGGGAACTGCTGGGCGCGGATGTGGTCGAACTGCCGCTTCACGGTTGCTTCGCTGACCTCTACACCCAGCTGGGCCGCTTCGCCGATCACCCAGTCGCTGCTGATGAGGAAGCCCATCACCTCTTTGATCGTGTCACCGACGGGGAGCTGTGGGCTCTTGACGTGGCGTGAGGACTGCTCAGGCGTGGCGCCCGAGCTCTTGCGCGCCACCTCGGCCCAGTGGTTGAAGGTAGCCCCCGTGATCGGATACTGACCCACGCAGGCGAGGACGACTTCCACCGGCGCAGGGATCGCGGGCTTGAGCGCCGGCGCGGGGAGGACGCTGCCCGGCGCCGCGGGGGAGGGCGGTGCGGGCGGAGGTGGTGGGCACGGCCCCGGGACGGCCGCAGCGGAGCCCGCCGGCGGCCGGCTCGTGAAGGCCATCAGGCACAGCACGAGAGCCATCGTGAGCAGGACCGCCCAACGGCCCGCGTTTGCCCTGCCGGAGGGGGTCTCGGATGCCATCCCGATCAATCCTCTGCCCCGCTGACCAAGTCCGAAACCCCGATGTGGCGATGGTAGCTGTGGAATCATGGCCGCGGTGCCGTCGCGCAAGCGCCTGTTGATACTCGGCTCGACCGGCTCGATCGGGACCCAGGCGCTCGACGTCACCGCCCGCAGCGACGAGCTCGAGCTGGTGGGACTCTCCGCCGAGAGCTCGTGGGAGATGCTGGTCGACCAGGCCGAGGCATTCGGCGTGGGACGAATTGGGCTGGCCGACGCGGACGCCGCGGCCCGGGCGTCGGAGGCGTGGACGGAGGGGCAGGTCCTGGGCGGTCCCGAGGGGCTGGTGCGGCTGGTGGTGGAGTCCGAAGCCGATCTGGTCCTGAACGCGCTCGTCGGTTCCGCCGGTCTCGGGCCGACCGTGGCCGCACTGGGGGAGGGGATCGACCTCGCCCTCGCCAACAAGGAGTCGCTGGTCGTCGGGGGAGAGCTCGTGACAGCCCTCGCCGAAGCCACGAACGCCCGCATCGTCCCGGTCGACTCCGAGCACACCGCCCTGCACCAGCTGATCTCCGGCCAGCCTCCGGGGGCGGTCCAGAGGCTCACCATCACGGCCAGCGGCGGGCCCTTCCGCGGCCGTACCCGCTCGGAGCTGGAGGAGGTGACCGTCCAGCAGGCCCTGGCCCATCCCACCTGGGCGATGGGCGGCAAGATCACCATCGACTCAGCCACGCTGATGAACAAGGGGCTCGAGCTGATGGAGGCCCACCACCTGTTCGGCGTGCCCTACGACCGCATCGACGTGATCGTCCATCCCCAGTCCCTCGTCCACGGGATCGTGCACTTGGCCGACGGCGCCATGCTCGCCCACCTCGGCCCCCCCGACATGCGAATCGCGATCTCCTACGCGCTCCACGGGGGGGAAAGCGTCGAGCTCCCGGTCACCCCCCTCGACCTCGCCCAGGTGGGCCAGCTGACCTTCGAGCCGGTGGACCTCGAGGCCTTCCCCTGCCTGCGCCTGGCCGAACAGGCCGCCCGCCGGGGCGGGACGGCGCCCTGCATCCTCAACGCCGCCAACGAGGTCGCCGTCCACGCCTTCCTCGACGGACGCCTGCGCTTCCTCGAGATCTCCGACGTGATCGAGCAGACCCTGGAGCTGCTGGACAGCGAAGCGATCACCTCGTTCGAGTCGCTGTACGAGGCCGACCGGCGCGCCCGTGAGCTCGCCGGGGAGGCCGTCTCGCGCCTGCTCACGCGCTGAGGGCGCCGCGCCCGGCGGCCACGGTTCCCCCAGGTTCCCTTAAGGGGGCCTGCCAAACTGGACCGGTGAGCTGGGTCCTAGCGCTCCTCGGGATCTGCTGCCCTGATCGTCCTGCACGAGCTGGGGCACTTCCTCGCGGCCAAGGCCGTCGGGATGCGGGTCGAGCGCTTCTCGCTGTTCTTCCCTCCGACCCTGTTCAAGGTCCGCTGGGGCGAGACCGAGTACGGGATCGGCGCCATACCCCTCGGCGGCTACGTGAAGATCACCGGGATGAACCCGGAGGAGCTCAAGCAGACCGGCGAGGAGGAGGTCGACCCCGAACTGCTGCGCCGCGCCTACTACAACCAGCCGACCTGGAAGCGGGTGGTGGTGATCGCGGCGGGGCCGGCGGTCAACATCCTGATCGCCTTCCTGCTGTTCGCGTTCGTGCTCCACAGTGCCACCATCAGCGGCGCCTCCACGTTCGAACGGCTCGACCCCTCGGTCCATACGATCGCCACCACCACCTCGGTGCTCGCCACCGAGAAGGGCATGCCGGCGGCCCACGTGCTGCGCCCCGGGGACCGCATCGTGGCGGTCGACGGCCGTCACCTCGGCTTCGCGGGCTCCCGTGCCGCGATCGCCGCCCACACCTGTGCGGGAGCCCTGACCGACGGCTGCCGCGCGAGCCACCCGGTGCAGCTGACCGTGATCCGCGACGGGCACCGGCTCACCTTGAGCCTCTATCCCCGCTATGACGCGGAAGCCAAACGGATGCTGATCGGGGTCGGCTTCGGCGCCCCCAAAGCGTTCGGTGTGCTCGCCGCGGCCGGGGCCTCGGTGAGCGAGATGTGGCACGTCACCACCAGCACCGTCGGCGGCCTCGGCAAGGCGCTGACCAGCTCCAAGACCCGCGGTGAAGTGTCGAGCATCGTCGGGATCACCGCCGATGCTCACGAACAGGTTCAGGCCGGAGCCAGCGACGCGCTCGTGTTCCTCGGCTTCATCTCGCTGGTGCTGGCGGTGATCAACCTGTTCCCGTTCCTGCCCCTCGACGGCGGCCACATCCTGTGGGCGGTGGCGGAGAAGGTCCGCGGGCGGCGGATCTCGCTGGCGGCCATGTACCGCTTCAGCTCGGTGGGGATCATCCTGCTGCTGTTCCTGGTCATCAACGGCATCAGCAACGACATCAGCCGCCTGACGGGCTGACCGAGACCCAGCTCTTCACCAGCCCCGCGAAGCGCTCCGGGCGGGCCGGGCCGAACAGCTCTTCGAGCTCGCGGCGGCGAAGCAGCGAGATCTCCTCCCAGCCGCCCGCCACGCCCAGCTTCCAGTAGCGCCGGCGCAGGCCCACGGGCAGCCACTGCGCTCCCGGCAGCAGCGAATGGGGCTCGATCGGGAACGAGTAGGCCGGCGTCTGCACGTACCAGCCCCGGCCCACCCGCCGCAGCTCGCGGGCGAACCGCGCGCGGCGGGCCGGCGGCACGTGCTCGATCACGCTGGAGCAGTACACGAGGTCGAACTCGTCATCTGCGAACGGCAGCCCCTCGGCCGGGTCCCCGACCACGAACGGGCCCGGGTAGGCGGGGCGCTCGGTCACGTCGAGCCCGGTGATGGCGAGGTCCGGCTCCAGGCCACGCAGACCGAGGCTGCCGCAGCCGACGTCGAGCACCCGCCCGCCCGCCGGCAGCCCGGCGAGGGCGAAGAAGCGCTCGTGGCGGCGCACGCGAGCCCTGGAGGCGAACGGGTCGGCGATGCGTGCCAGCGGGCCACGCGCCGTGGCGTAGACCCGCGGCATCATAGAATCAGCCTATGGCCTCCAAGCGCCAGATCCACGTGGGGGGCGTAGCCATCGGCGGGGGCGCCCCGGTCGCGGTCCAGACCATGACCAAGACCGAGACCGCCAACCTGCCGGCCACGATGGCCCAGATCCGCACCGTCGCCGAGGCGGGCGCCGACATCGTGCGGGTGGCGGTGCCGCGCGAGCAGGACGTCCAGGCGCTCAAGACGATCGTCGCCGAATCGCCGATCCCGGTGATCGCCGACATCCACTTCAACCACACGCTCGCGCTGAAGGCGATCGAAGCCGGAGCCCACTGCGTGCGCCTGAACCCCGGCAACATCGGCGGCCCCGAAAAGGTGGCCGAGGTGATCGCCCTGGCCAAGCAGCGCGGAACCCCTCTGCGGGTGGGGGTGAACTCCGGCTCGCTGCCCAAGCACCTGCGCCAGCTCGAGTACGACAACCCCGTCGAGGCCCTGGTGACGGCGGCGATCGAGACCGTCGAGCTGATGGAGAGCCTCGACTTCGCGAACTTCAAGGTCTCCATGAAGTCGACCTCGGTGCCCAACACGATCGCCTCCAACCGCCTGCTCGCCGAGCGCATCCCGTACCCGCTCCACCTCGGCGTCACCGAGGCCGGGACGAAGTGGTCCGGTTCGCTGAAGTCGGCGGTCGGGCTCGGGACGCTGCTCGCCGACGGGGTCGGTGACACGATCCGGATCTCGCTGTCGACCTTCCACGCCGAGGAAGAGGTGAAGGTGGCGTGGGAGATCCTGAAGGCGCTGAAGCTGCGCGAGCGGGGCCCGGATCTGATCGCCTGTCCCACCTGCGGGCGCCTGCAGTTCGACATGGACACCGTCGTGGCCGAGGTCGAGCGTCGCCTGGAAGCCTACGAGGACCCGATCGAGGTGTCCGTCCTGGGCTGCGCCGTGAACGGCATCGGCGAGGCCCGTCACGCGGACTTCGGCATCACCGGGGCCAAGGACATGGGGATGATCTACTCCAAGGGGGAGCCCCTGAAGAAGGTGCCCACCGATCAGCTCGTGGAGGAGCTGTTCAAGGAGATCGACCGCTACTACGCCGCCGGCAAGAACGTCCAGCGTGACGAGCACGCGGCGGCCGAGGCGCGGGCCTGGCTGGCCGAGAACGAGGACCTGACGGCCATGACCCCCGAGCGCATCGCCGCGCTCGAGGCCGCCGCAGCCCAGGACGACGCCCTCGCCGAGGAGGTGCTCGACTCGATGCTCACCCCGGCAGCCGGCGCCGTGAGCGCCGCGGACGCGCCGCCGGCGGCGCTCGACGAGGAGCTCTCCCCGGTCGCCGGGCGGCGCTTCAGCCGCTAGCGCGGCTAGGCCGCGGCGTAACGCTCGGCCACGAAGCTCCAGTCGACCACGTTCCACCAGGCCTCGATGTAGTCGGGGCGGCGGTTCTGGTACTTCAGGTAGTAGGCGTGCTCCCACACGTCCACCCCGAGCAACGGGGTCTTGCCGCTGGAGATCGGGCTGTCCTGGTTGGCGCTGCCCACGACCGCCAGCCCGGAGCCGTCGCGCACCAGCCACGACCAGCCGGAGCCGAACTGGTTGACGCCGGTTTCCTTCATCTTGGCCTTGAGGTCCTCGAAGGAGCCGAACGCCGAGTTGATCGCGCTCGCCAGCTCGCCCTGCGGCTCGCCGCCGCCGTCGGGGCTCATGAACTGCCAGAAGAGGGTGTGGTTGTAGTGGCCCCCGCCGTTGTTTTTGACGGCCCCCCGCTTGTCCTCGGGCACCTGGCCGAGGTCGCGCAGGACATCCTCGATCGGGGTGTCGGCCAGCGCGGTGCCCTCGAGGGCCGCGTTGACTTTGTCGACGTAGGCCTGGTGGTGCTTGTCGTGGTGGAATTCCATCGTCGCCTTGTCGATGTGCGGTTCGAGCGCGTCGTAGGCGTAGGGGAGCGGCGGAACGGAGTAGGCCATCGCAGGAGGGCTCCTTGTCGAGTTTCCGGCAGGGTCGCGGGTCACGGCTGTTCTATCAGCCCGCGCCCGGCGGATGTAGCTGATCGCAGGTAGGCTGCGGCACCCCTCTCCGGTCCGCGACCATGACACGCCTCTCCCAATTCCTGCTGCCCACCGAGAAGCAGCCGCCCAGTGACGCGGAGGCGATCTCGCACAAGCTGATGGTGAGGGCCGGGCTGGTGCGCCAGATGGGAGCCGGCATGTGGACCTGGCTGCCCGCCGGCTGGCGGGTCCACCAGCGGGTGGTCGGGATCATCCGCGAGGAGATGGACGCGATCGGCGCCCAGGAGATGCTGATGCCGGTGCTCCAGCCCGCCGAGCTGTGGCGGCGCACCGGCCGGCTCGGGATCGAGGAGCTGTTCAAGCTCAACGACCGCAAGGGCTCCGAGCTGGTGCTGGCGATGACCCACGAGGAGGCGGTCACCTTCCACGTCGCCCAGATCGTGCGCTCCTACCGCGACCTGCCCCTGATCCTCTACCACTTCCAGGTCAAGGAGCGCGACGAGCCACGTCCCCGGGCCGGCGTCCTGCGGACGCGGGAGTTCATCATGAAGGACGCCTACAGCTTCGACCGCGACCAAGAGGCCCTCGAGCGCAGCTACGCCATGCACGTCGAGGCCTACGACCGGATCATGGAGCGCACCGGCCTGCGCTTCTATCGCGTCGAGGGCGACGTCGGGATGATGGGCGGGACGGGTGCCCACGAGTACATGGCCCCCTGTGAGGCCGGCGAGGACGAGGTCGTGCTGGGGGAGGGGTTCGCCGCCAACTCCGAGGTCGCCGAGCGCCTGGAGGGAGTGGAACGCGACGGCGACGGCTTCAGGAGATTCGGCGAGCGCTTGACGGTCGAGCCGGCGATCGAGGTGGGCAACATCTTCAAGCTCGGCACGCGCTACTCCGAGGCCCTGGGCGCCAACTACCTCGACGAGAGCGGCACCGAGCAGCCGATCTGGATGGCCTCCTACGGCATCGGCCCGGCGCGCCTGGTGGCGGCCGCGGTGGAGCAGTTCGCCGACGAGCACGGCATCTCCTGGCCCCGCGCGCTGGCCCCCTTCGCGGTGCACCTGGTCTCACTCGGCGCCGCCGGCACCCCCGAGCGCGAGGCCGCCGACCGCGTCTACGAGACGCTTCTGCAGGGCGGCGTGGAAGTCCTCTATGACGACCGCGAAGGCGGTCCGGGGGAGAAGTTCGCCGACGCGGAGCTGCTCGGGTGCCCACTGCGGCTGACCGTCGGGCGCCGCTCGCTGGAGTCCGGTGAGATCGAGGTTCAGGTCCGCCGCGGCCGTGAGGAGCGCCCGCCGCTGGCGCTCACGGAGGAGCCGGCTGAGCTCCTTCGGGCGGTGGACGAGCTGTGGCAGAGCACCCCCTAGGGGTCCGCCGGCTGCTCGGCCTGGACCGCTCCGGGCCGCCCCCGCCGGAGACCCTCTCCGGGCAGCCCCTGAGGGTGTGGACGATCCCCAACGCGGTCGGGTTCATCCGCCTCGGGCTGGTCCCCGTGTTCCTGGTGGTCGCCCTCTCGAGCTCCGACGGCACCAGTGCCGGGGCGGCGGTGCTGTTCGCGGTGATCGCCGGGGGCGACTACCTCGACGGGATCCTGGCCCGCGTCACGGGCCAGTACAGCCGCCTGGGGACGCTGCTGGACCCGATCACCGACCGCGTCCTGATCGTGGCCGGCGTGGTCGTCTGCTGGCACTTCCGTCTGTTGCCCCGCTGGGCCCTGGCGGTGCTCGCGGCCCGTGAGCTGTTGATGCTCGTGTTCGGCCGCTACGGGCAGCGCCGCGGGGTGGAGCTGCGCATCAACTGGCCCGGGCGCGTGGCGGTGTTCCCGTTGATGGCCGCCCTGTTCTTCGCCATGACCGGTCTCGAACACCTGGCGGAGATCCTCCTCTACGTGGGCCTCGTGCTGGCCATCACGGCAACCGTGATGTACCTCAGATACGGGCTCGCCGAGATGCGCGGCAAGCCCCGTCCATAGTCTCAAGCTCAACCTGACATTCGGGCTATACTTGGCGGCACCCGGGGCTCGGGGGAGCGCTCCTCTCCCGATCAGTTTCTCCGGGGTCAAGTGCCCGCGAGAGAGAAGAGGCGACGATGGACGAGACGTTCCCGGACCTGGGCTCGCTTAGCGACGCCGAACTCAAAGACGTGATCCGTCAGCTGACCGAGGAGGAGACCGAGATCTCCTACCGGCGGCGGATCCTGCACGGCAAGATCGACATCCTCAGGGCGGAGCTCGTCAACCGCCTGCGCCACAAGCACGAGGGCGGCGAAGCGCTGATCACCGGCGAGGACGTCCAGCGGCTGACGGACATCCTCTCCCAGGGCACGGCGGAGAGCTAGACCCCCCGAGCCGATGGCAATGCACTGCACGGAGTGCGGCTTCGTCAACACCGACGGGGCCAACTACTGCCAGCGCTGCGGCGCGTTGCTGCCGCGCGTGGAGGGCGAAGGCGACCCGGCCACCGCCACCTACCGCATCGGCGAGACCGGCGAACTGGTGCCGGTCGAGCTCGGCGCGGTCACCGAGCGGGGCCCGGCCTTCGTGATCCGTGCCGGAGGAGGACGGGTGGGGGAGAGCTTCCCCGTCAACGGCGAGCGCATGAGCATCGGCCGCAGGCCCGACTCGGAGGTGTTCCTCGACGACATCACGGTCTCGCGCGACCATGCGCTGCTGATCCACCGTGGCGAGGACTGGTACCTCGACGACTGCGGCTCCCTGAACGGCACCTACGTCAACCGCTCGCGGATCGAGTCACACCGGCTCCAGGAGGGCGACGAGGTGCAGATCGGCAAGTACAAGCTGACCTTCCACGTGCGCTGATGGCCGTCTCCTCCACATCCCCCGACGCCGCCGTTCCCGACGGCGCGACCCCGGCCGCGGGAGCCGGTGAGGCCGCCAAGCGGCCGAAGTCGCTGACCATCGGGGCGGTCTGCAAGGCACTGGCCCAGGAATTCCCGGACATCTCGATCTCCAAGATCCGCTACCTCGAGGACCAGAAACTGCTCGCCCCCCGGCGCACCCCGGGTGGCTACCGCCTCTACACGCAGGCCGACGTGGCCCGCCTGCGGACGATCCTGCGCATGCAGCGCGACGAGTTCCTGCCGCTGCGGGTGATCCGCCAGGAGCTGGCGGCCGGCCGCGCCGAGGAGGCCGACGTGCCCGCACGGCGGGAGGGCGCCCGCACCTGGCGGGCGAGCATGAGCGTGCGCGAGGGCACCGGCGCCCTCCACTCCCTGGAAGAGGTCCTGGAAGAGACCAAGGCGGACGCCAAGCTGGTCCGCGAGCTCGAAGAGTACGGGGTCGTGAAAGGTGAGATGCGGGGAGGGGTCCGCTACTTCGACGACACCGAGCGCGAGATCATCGATGCCGTCGCCGAGCTGGCCAGGTACGGGGTCGGCGGGCGCAACCTGCGCGTGTTCCGCTCCTCCGCGGATCGCGAGGCCAACCTGCTGCAGCAGATCCTCGCCCCGGCCCTGCGCTCGCGCAACCCCGAGCGGCGCAAGGAGGCGGTCGAGGCGCTCGAGAACCTGGCGGTGGTCGCCACCCACCTCAAGCACCTGCTGCTGATTCGCGATCTGCGCAAGATCGTCCGCTGATGAGCGCGCACGACGCTGCGCTCGCTGATCCGCGACATCCCGGACTTTCCCAAGGCCGGCGTCAACTTCAAGGACATCACGCCGCTGATCGAAGACGCCGACGCGCTCGGCGAGGCGGTCGGCCTGCTCGCCGACCACGCACGCCCGCTGTCGGTGGACTTCGTGGTCGCCGCCGAGGCACGCGGCTTCCTGCTCGGCCCGGCGCTCGCGCTGGCGATCGGGGCCGGCTTCGTGCTTGCCCGCAAGCCGGGCAAGCTCCCGTATGAGACCGTCAGCGCCGAGTACCTGCTCGAGTACGGCTCCGGGCAGCTGGAGCTGCACACCGACGCCCTGCGCGCCGGGGCGCGGGTGCTGGTCCATGACGACCTGCTCGCGACCGGCGGCACGGCCGCCACCCTGTGTGAGCTGGTCGAGAGCCTCGAAGGGGAGGTGGTGGCCTGCAACTTCCTCGTCGAGCTGAGCTTCCTCGACGGCCGCGAGCGCCTCGCCGGGCGCGAGGTCCACTCGGTTCTGAGCTACGAGTCCTAGCGGACGTCCGGAAGCCCCGCAGGGTTGACGCGATGGTCCGGTGGGGCTAGATTGGCAGCGCAGGCGCGCCGGACCACGGGGGAATGGAGGAGAGCATGAGTTCGCATGTGCCGGGCATCAACGGTGTCGCGGACTTGGCCGCGGCCGCCGCGCTGTTGCTGATCGCCCTCACACCGGCGGTAGCGAGCGGCGCCGGGTTCGTCCAGGGTGAAGGCCTTCCGAGCTGCCCGGGCGGTCACGTTGAATCCCCCGAAACGGACCGCGTGGGGGTCTCCCGTGACGGGACGACCGCTGCGTGGGGCGAATGCGTCTACACGCGACCCGGGGCATCGTGGGAAATCCAAAGCGAACTGCCGACCCGTCCCCCGTGGGGGATGTCCTATGACGGCGGCACGCTGCTGACCTACCGGGACGGCGTCTTCACTCGCGAGGGCGGTACATGGAGCCAGCAGACCGCCACCGACTTCGAGGCGATCTCGGGCGACGGCACCACGGCGGTGAACATCAGCGAACCACAGGGCGTCGCGAGCAAGAAAGCCGTGCCGCGCACCTTTCACGTCCACGTTTACACGAGATCGGGCGAAGTCTGGTCCCTGCAGGCGGAATTCACCCAGACCATCTTGGGTGGAGGGGGCTTTGGAGCCCACGCCGAACCCGTGGCGCTGTCCGGCGACGGCGACACCCTCATCATCGGCGCGCCGTTCCTCAACAGGAGCAAGGGGGCCGCGTATGTGTATGCCCGCTCGGGCGAATCCTGGGAACTGCAGGCGACGCTGACGCCCTCCGGCGAGAAGGGCGGGGCCGACTTCGCGCAGCAGGTCGCGCTGTCGGAAGACGGCAGTACTGCGCTGATCGGGGGGAAGTTCAATCGCGGGGCGCACGGCGCCGCATGGGTCTTCACACGCTCGGGCGGCATGTGGACCCAGCAGACCGAACTGAACTCCGGAGGTGTGAAGAAGGAGACCTTCTTCGGCCAGTCCGTGGCCTTGAGCGCCGATGGCGACACTGCCCTGGTAGGCGCCGGAGGAGAACCGCCGGGCAGGAAACAGGAGCCTGGGGCCGCGTTCGTGTTCGAACGCTCGGGCGGATCGTGGAGTGCGACGCAGACGCTGCGACCGAACGGTGAAGAAGTGATCCACGACGGCTTCGGCTCGCAGGTCGCACTCAGCGGCGATGGACAGACCGCGTTCGTGCGAGAGGGATCCCGTTATTTCACATACACATTCCCGACCGGGGTCACCGTCTGGACGCGATAGGAAGCGAGCGGATCCCCTGGAGCGCTGCGGGCACGCTTCGCGTGGGTAAGCTTGCCCACCTGTGCCCACAGCACGACGCAGCCGCACGATCTCGGCCCCTCCCGACGAGCTCTGGGAGCTGATCGACGACCCCCATCACCTGCCCCGCTGGTGGCCGCGGGTGACCCGCGTGGAGGACGTCGAAGGGAGCGCCTTCACGGAGGTGTTCGCCACCAGCAAGGGCAAACTCGTGCGGGCCGACTTCGACCTCGTCCACCGCGACGAGCACGAGCACACGCTGCGCTGGGCCCAGCGCCTGGAGGGGACGGCCTTCGGGCGCGTGCTGCGCTCGGCCGAGACCGAAGTGCGCCTCACGCCGGTTGCGGCGGGAGCGCGGACAACGGCAGTCGCGGCCACAGCCCGGACGGACTCCGATGAGTCGTTTGGCGACGCGGCGCACGAGCCGCCCGCCGCCACCGACGTCACGATCGAGCTGCGCCAGGACCCGGCCGGCTTCTTCGCCCGCTTCGGGGGCTTCATGATCCGCCGGGCGGCCACCCACACGATCGACGAGGCCCTCGACGGGCTCGCCCGGATCAGTGGCTGAGCGCTCCCAGCCGGCGGAGATGCGTTGGTGGGGATGGGGCGACCCCGCCCAGCCGCCGGCGCTCGGAGCCCGTGCGCTCGCCTATCTGCGCGAGCACGTCGGCCTCAGCCAGCGGCCCCGCCCGCCGGTGGCGCTGTCCCGCGTGGCGCTGGCGCCCTCGCGCCTGGACGAGACCCGGCTCGACCGCCTGCGGGCGGTCGTCGGGGCCGACGGGGTCAGCGCCGAGCACCCGATCCGGGTGCTGCATGCGGCCGGCAAGGGCTACCCGGACCTGGTGCGGATGCGTGCCGGTACGCCCGAGGGCGCCCCCGACGCGATCGTCTTCCCCAGCTCCCACGAGCAGGTGATGGCGCTGCTTGGAATCTGCGCGTCCTCCTCGCTGGCGGTGGTGCCGTTCGGCGGAGGGACGAGCGTGGTCGGCGGCGTGGCTCCGCTCGCCGGCGAGCACGCCGCGGTGATCGCGATGGACACGCGCCGCATGGCAGAGATCGTCGAGCTCGACACGCGTTCGCGGACGGTGACGGTGCAGGGCGGGATCCGGGCGCCGGCGCTGGAGGGCCGCCTCGCCGGCCAGGGGTTCACGCTCGGGCACTACCCGCAGTCCTTCGAGTACGTCTCGATCGGCGGCTGTGCGGCCACGCGCTCGGCCGGCCAGGCGTCCACCGGCTACGGGTCGATCGAGAAGATGATCCTGGGGCTGCGCCTGGCGGCGCCCGCCGACGAGATCGCGCTGGCGCCCGTTCCGGCCACCGCCGCGGGCCCGGGCCTGCGCCAGCTGCTGGTCGGCTCCGAGGGCACGCTCGGGGTGCTGACCGAGGTCTCACTGCGGGTGCGCTCGGCCCCCTCCACGGGTGTGTACGAGGGCATGTTCTTCGCCTCCTTCGCCGAGGGCGTGGAGGCGCTCCGCCGGCTCGCGGGCGAGCATTCGCTGCCCGACGTGGTGCGCCTGTCGGACGAGCGCGAGACCCAGTTGTCGCTGATGCTGGCCGAACAGGGCGCCGTCAAGGGCGCCCTCACGCGGGCCTACATGGGCGTGCGCGGGGTGGCCGGCGGCTGCCTTGCGATCCTCGGCTTCGAGGGTTCCGAGGAGGAGGTGGCCTCGCGGCGCTCGCGGGCCAAGGAGGTGTTGCGTCGCCACGGCGGCAGGCCCGCGGGCAGCTCGCCGGGACACGCCTGGCTGCGGGGGCGCTTCGCCGGGCCCTACCTGCGCGACGACCTGCTCGGCCAGGGGGTGATGGCCGAGACGCTCGAGACCGCGGCCCAGTGGTCGAAGCTGCTGGAGGTCAACGACGCCGTCACCGGGGCGATCTCCAGGGCCCTGTCGGAGCAGGGCACGCCGG
This sequence comes from uncultured Solirubrobacteraceae bacterium, assembly GCA_963758055.1. Classification (GTDB taxonomy): domain Bacteria; phylum Actinomycetota; class Thermoleophilia; order Solirubrobacterales; family Solirubrobacteraceae; genus Palsa-744. The sequence continues at coordinate 187,935 of CAVWTU010000001.1, read as the reverse complement.
GGATCGTGATGGGCCACGTCTCCCACGTCTACGAGACGGGCGCCTCGCTCTACTACACGCTGCTGGCCCGCCAGCGGGAGGGTCAGGAGATCGCCCAGTGGCAGGCCGTCAAGCAGGCGGCGGGCGACGCGATCCGAGACAGCGGCGGGACCATCACCCACCACCACGCGATCGGCCGCGACCACGCCCGCTGGCTCGCCGATGAGATCTCCGAGGCCGGCGTCGCGGCGCTGCGGGCGGTAAAGGCCGAGCTGGACCCCAGGGGGATCATGAACCCGGGCAAGCTGCTCGCCTGACGGGAGCCTATTCGAGGCTGAAGGGACCCGACAGGACCACCTTGCCCGGAACCTTCGGGTGGGTGCTGGTCTCGCGGGTGAGCAGGATGTGGCCGTATTTGGCGGCGTCCGCCGGCAGCAGGGCCCCGCCGGCCAGGCGGTGGGTCTTGCCCACGGGGGGCGCTTTGCTGAGCGGCTCGGCGCTGGAGGGCGAGTTGTACAGCCACACGGCGTAGAAGAAGTGCTTGCTTTCGGGCAGGTTCTGGGCTTCGATGTAGAAGGCCCGCTTGCCGGCTTCGGAGAGGACCTCCACGACCCCCAAGCGAGCGGCTCGCGCCCGACGGGGAACGCAGCGTGAGCTGGTGGACGGTCGGCCCGTGGGTGTTGGCGGCCGTCGTCTGACTGGAGCTGCCCGTGCCTTTGTGCTTGCTCGAGCCGCCCCCGCCGGTCAGCAGGATCACGGCCACGACGATCGCGACCACCACGGCGGCCAGGATCAGGATCCCACCCAGGCGGGAGCTCGAGGGGGAGCTCGAGGCGGGCTTCCCGCGAGGCGTGCTCGGGGGAGCCGCGGCCCCACCGCTGGTTGCCGGGGGGGCGGGCTCGGCGACGGTGGCCGCCGCGGCGACCGCAGCTGGGGCCGCCGGCGGTGTGAGCCCGTTATGGGGCGGGTGGACGTTGTTGGATTGCGGGGCAGGGATCTCCGGCAAGGAATCGGGCGCGATCTCCGACAGTGCGCTGGACACCGCCAGGGCCCAGTTGCGGGCCGGCTCGGAATCGCTGAGGTATGTGCGGATCTTCAGACGGTCGGCGATACCGGATTGGCCCAGCAGGTAGTCGCCGACCTCCGCGCGCTCGTCCGCGGTCAGCCCCCGCGCCTCGCTCGGTGCGAGCACCGCGAGCGCCGCCTGGGCGCGGTCGTGGACCGCCCCGGCGGGGATCTGCAGCAGGGTTGCGACCTCGGCGTAGCTCTTGCGCTGGCTTAGCAGGAGCGACAGCGCGGCTCGCTGGTCAGGTGGAAGGGAATCCATTCTGCTCATGGTGCGCAGTGTGTGTTAATCGGACTTAATCCAACCGACCGGGACGGCTCCGGCTTGCGGATCCTAGGCTATCGTGGCGGCGGAATGGCTACCGCCAGCACCGATCAGATCGCCAAATTGAACCAGGGGATGCGGGGCTTCGACCGCCTCTACGGCCTGCAATGGGTCGCGCTGAGCGACACCGAGGTGCGGGCCCGGCTGGAGGTGCGCGAGGAGGTGACCCAGCCCTACGGGCTGATCCACGGCGGCGTGTACGCGTCGATGGCCGAGTCGATGGCCTCGGTGGGGACGGCGCTGGGGGTTGCAGAGGGCGGCTCGATCGCGGTCGGGCTCTCCAACGCCACCAGCTTCCTCAGGCCCGTGACCGAGGGCGTGGTGGAGGCGGTTGCCACACGGATCCACCGCGGGCGCACCACGTGGGTGTGGGATGTGTCCTTCAGGGATTCACAGCAGCGCCTGTGTGTCACGACGCGGATGACGGTGGCGGTGCGCCCGGCGCCCGACGGGCACGTGCCGACACTGGGCCGCGCCGAGCCCGGCTCCTGATCGCGGCCCGCCGCGGCGCTCCTCGCCGCGCCGGGGCTCAGTGCAGGGCGCGCAGCGGACTCGGGACCTGGGAGCTGAACGGGCGCCCGCTGAAGGCTTCGGTCTGACGTGAGGGCGGCAGTGCTTCGCCGGGTGCCCCGGGGGCGTTGATCGGGACCACGTTGCGGGCCGCCTGGCGGGCCAGCTTCGGGGTGTCCGCGATGATGTCGATGACCACGTTGCCGCTGGGGATCATCACGACCCGGCCCCCGTCTGCCTCGAGCGCGGGCAGGCCCCTGACCTGCACCTGGCGGGTGCGGGCCGAGCCCCCCGGGACGAACGTGTTTTCCGGTGAGGAGACCACCAGCAGGGGCGGCAGGCAGGTGCCCTGTCCGCCGGTCAGACAGCCGCCGTACTGGACGCTGAAGGCGCCCCCGGGGTCGTGGGAGACCTGCTGCACGGTCAGGCCCCGGAAGCTGTCTCCGAGCCAGTACACCCGGAACGGCGCCACGATCATGCCCTCGAGCTGGTTGTGGGGGATCGCCTGTGACTGGATCGTGTTGCCGCACCCGCCCGCCAGCGCGGCCAACGCCAGGACGGGGGCGAGCAGCGGCGCCCGGTGCAGCCGTGGTGCCCTCATCGCGCGAGTTTCGTGAACGTGCGGTCTAGCCGCGGTAGCGGTTGGTGATTGGCATCCGGCGATCGCGGCCGAAGGCGCGGGGTGTGATCTTGATCCCGGGAGGGGCCTGGCGGCGCTTGTACTCGGCCAGGTCCACGAGCGCGATCGCGCGGTCCACGTCCTGCTCGGGGAGCCCCTGGGCGATCAGCTGCTCGCGGCTGAGGTCGAGCTCGACGTAGCCCTGGAGGATCTCGTCGAGGACCGGATACGGGGGCAGGGAGTCCTCGTCGCGCTGGTCATCGCGTAGCTCCGCCGAGGGCGCCCGCTCGATGATGCTCGGCGGAATCGGCTGCTGGACCGCCCGCATGGCGGCTTTGGGGAAGTCCTCGCCGAGGAAGAAGTCGGGCGAGTTGCGCCACCGGCAGAGGCGGTAGACGAGCGTCTTGGGGACGTCCTTGATGACCGCGAAGCCCCCCGCCAGGTCGCCGTACAGGGTGGTGTAGCCGACGGACATCTCGGACTTGTTGCCGGTCGTCAGGACCAGCCAGCCGAACTCGTTGGAGAGCGCCATCAGCATGTTGCCGCGGATGCGGGCCTGGAGGTTCTCCTGGGTGAGGCTGGTGTCGGCCTCGGCGAGCTGCCCGCGCATGGCCTCGGCGTAGGCGTCCACCATCGGCTCGATCGGGAGCTCCACGGCGCCGATGCCGAGGGCTTCGGCGAGGGCACGGGCATCGCCCTGGGTCTCGGCCGAGGAGTAACGGGAGGGCATGATCGCGGTGCTGACGGCCTCCGGGCGCAGGGCATCGGCCGCCAGGCACGCGACCAGGGCGGAGTCGATCCCGCCGGAGAGGCCCAGGACGACGTGCTCGAAGCCGTTCTTGAGCACGTAGTCGCTCAGCCCCAATACGAGCGCGTGGTAGACCTCGGCCTCTTCGGGGGCCAGCGGCTCCACCAGGGTCGGCTCCAGCGGCGTCTTGGCGGCGGCCGCGGGGGAGGGGAGGGGCGGCAGCTGGATCACCTCGGTGCGGCTGCGGCGGGCTGCGGGGCGGTGTGAGGCGTCTCGCAGGCGGGCTGCGGAGGCGGCCTGGAGGTCGACGTCGCACAGCAGCAGCTGCTCGCGGAACTGGGCGGCCCGGGCGATGGTGGCGCCGGTGTGGTCGAGCACGCAGGAGTGACCGTCGAAGATCAGCTCGTCCTGGCCGCCGACGAGCCCGCAGAAGGCGACGTGGGCGACGTTGTCGCGGGCCCGCTGGGCGAACATGCGCTCGCGCTCCATGCCCTTGCCGACGTGGTATGGGGAGGCGGAGATGTTGACGATCAGGGTGGCCCCGCTGAGGGCCTCGTCGCTGGCCGGCGGGCCGGGCTCCCAGATGTCCTCGCAGATCGTCAGGCCGAGGCGGTTTGGGCCCAGGTCGATGACGGCACCGGCGGACCCCGCCTGGAAGTAGCGCTGCTCGTCGAAGACGCCGTAGTTGGGCAGGTACACCTTGCGGTAGATGGCGTGGATGGCGCCCTCGTGCAGGACGGCGAGGGCGTTGTAGACGTCTTCGGCGCGCTCGGGGAAGCCGACCACGGCGACGATCCCGGTGGCCTCGGCGGCGAGCTCCTCCAGCGCCCTGGCGGCGTCGGCGAGGAAGTGCTCCTTCAGCAGCAGGTCCTCGGGCGGATAGCCGGTGAGGGCAAGCTCCGGGAACAGCACCAGATCCGCCTCCCGGCGGCGGGCCGCCCGGATCCCGTCACGGACGAGCTCGGCGTTGCCCGCTACGTCCCCGACGGTGGTGTTGATCTGGCCGAGCGCCAGGCGCATGCCCGGGACGGCTAGTTCGTTCCGGCGGGTCGCCTGGCCCCGGTACGGGAGTTGGAGCTGCGACGGCTGGCGTTGGCGGTGGTGCGCTTGGCGGTCGACTTGCGGGTGCTGCCCACCCGCGGACGCACACCGGCGGCCCGGCAGAGGGCCGCGACGGCCCACTTCAGGTCGAGTGCCAGTTCCTCGATGTCCGGGAGGGCGTCGTAGTCGCCCAGGAGGCCGAACCCGAGGTGGCCGTCGTAGCTCATGACCGCGATGCCGAGGGCCTGCTTCTGGGCCAGGGGCACGACGGGATAGAGGATCTCCAGGCGCCGCCCCAGCAGGTACAGCGGGAACTGGGGGCCGGGGACGTTGGTCACGACCAGGTTGAAGAAGGGCTGGCGGGCCTGCAGGCGGGCCGCCTGGCTGAGGATCGTGGGCGGGGCGAAGCCGGCGAGGTTGGTGAGCACCTGGGCCCCGACGGCCTGACCGGATTTCTTCAGCTCGTCCATCGAGGAGGCGATCTTGCGGAGCACCTCGGCCGCGTTCTCGACGCCCACGGGCAGCGGCGCCCACATCGCGGCGACCTGGTTGCCGAGCGCTCCCCGCTGAGCCTTGGTTCTCACCGACACCGGGACCATCGCCTTCAGGACCAGGTCGTCGGTCTCGTGCCCGTGGCGGCGCAGGTAGCGTCCGAGGGCGAGCGAGACGGAGGCCAGGACGGTGTCGTTGAGGGTTCCCCCGAGGGAGTCCTTGACCGCTTTCAGGCTCGCGATGTCGACGTCGAGGAAGGTGTAGCGGCGGTGGGGGCCGATCTCGACGTTGAAGGGGCTCGGCGGCGCCGGCGCCTGGATGCCCGCGATGGTCGTGGCGCCGATGCTGGTGACGGCGCCGGTGAAGCGTGAGACGGCCCGCCGGGGCCTGCGCAGCACGGCCCGGGCGCCCCGGACCATCTCCGCGGGGACCGTGGAGCGCTCGACCAGGGCCTCGCCGAGCAGCTTCGCCTGGCCGGGCAGCGGCTTCGCGGCCCACGGAGTCGCGGGCGCCGTCGGGGCCGCCGGTTCACGGGCCGTGTCGAACAGGACGGTCGTGATGTCCACGCCGGAGATCCCGTCCACGAGCGCGTGGTGGGTCTTGGCGATCAGGGCGAAGCGCCCTCCGGACATGCTCTGGACGAGCCAGATCTCCCACAGTGGCTTGGAGCGATCCAGGCGCTGGGAGAAGATCCTGCCGGCGAGCCGCTTCAGTGCCTCCTCGCCCGCCGGCTTCGGCAGGGCGGTGTGGCGTATGTGGTAGTAGGGGTTGAAGTGGGGGTCGTCGGTCCACACCGGCCGGCCCTGGCCGAAGGGGACGTAGGCCAGTCGCTGGCGGTAGCGGGGGACGAGGTGCAGGCGGCCGTTGACGTGCTCGACGAGTTCCTTGAGCGTCGGAGCGTCGCCCTCGAAGACCATCACGGAGGCCACGTGCATGTGGGCCGTGGAGTGATCCTCCAGGTGCAGGAAGGTGGAATCGAGCGCGGTCAGGCGGTCGGGGTTCGCCACAGCGCGATTGTCGCTGCTCGCTGGGCAAACGTCAACGACCGGAAGCAAAAGCTCACAAAGCTGCGCAAACCGAGTCCATGCTCGCGTCGAGCGATCGCCCACGGTGGGCCTGCCGCCGCGAGCGGGAGGACTTCACGCCCGAGGCCGCGAAAGACGGCGCAGACCGAGCATTTCGTAGGCGGCCTGGCGCGAGATCCGGGCCTCGCGGGCGATCCGGCTGACCGGGATCCCGGCCTCGTAGGCGTCCACGACACGCTCCCTCAGCTCCGCGGAAGCCGCCTTGCGGGTCTCCTCGGCCCGGATACGCCGCTCAGCCGCGAACTGGACCGCGATCAGCTCGGGAATGGCGTGTTCCATGTGGTTGTAAGGCTACCTGACAGCAGACGATCCTGTCAAGCTGCCTTACACACGACCCGCTTAGGCCTGGTTTTCTGGGACTTCGCGCGAGCGCTCCGCCTAATGAGGCTCGACCCCGATCGGATGGTCAGCCTGTTCAGGATGCCCCGTGATCTTGCGTCGGTGCATAGCTGATCACGTCCATCGGAGGGATCTTTCTCGTCGTTGTGCTCTTCGCCGCAGCCTGGCGACCGGGGTATCTGAGCGGAAAACACCGCTATCGGGCCGCGCTCGGGCCTCTTGGCCGCGCTCGGCTCCCTTGCGTGGCCTCGCAGTAGACTCGTGGGTGAGCGATGAGGCTCGCTCCAGCCGCGGCTCTGCCGCCGATGGTCTCTACGAACGTCAAGCACGTCGTGGAGGTCATGTATGGAGATCGTCGAGCCTCACACCGCTCATGGCGAGGACTGCCCGTGATCGCTCTACTGGTGGCGGTCGCAGGCGCTGGTGGAGTCCTCGCCCGTTATGGCCTCTCGTCCGTGGCTCACGGCGATTGGCTGCCGCTTCGAGCTCGTGGGCTCGTGCTGGTGAGGAAGCGGCCAACCTTGCAGGGCTGACTGCGTTCTATTGGGTGAGGGAGTCGAGACGGAGGGCCTCCGAGTCGAGACGGAGGGCCTCCAGCAGGGAGGGAAACGGCTCGAGGAGGCTCCGGTCCTTAGTCCGCCGGAGCCTCCTCGAAGCGCCTCCTCGGCAGCCGACGGTCCGGGCTGGCATGTGCCCGACGAACCGGGCGAGAGCTAGCCGATACCGAACTGGGTAACGACGCGCTGAAGCTCGGACTGGGGCGTCTCGTGCGGGGTGGGAGGCGGCGGCTTGGTTGCCGTGCCTGTCGGCTCAGGTGCCCGCGGCAGTCCGATCCGGGCGACCACCCACTCGCCGTTGCGCTGCGTGGCGAGCCATGTCGACCCGGGGTCGGCGGTTTGCCGTCGCCGGGCCTCCGTTATCGCGTCCTCGTGCGTCACGCAGGGAGATTGTGGCAGGCCATACCTATGGGCGCCCGGGCCCCGCCGGCACTCGAGGCCCGATGAGCCCAGGCGGTGCTCAGCCTTCCCCCAGCGTCGTTTCCAACGGGAAGCCGCCGTTGTCCGCCAGCGTCAGCGTGAAGGCGGTTTCGACCTGCTTCGGGCACGCCTTGGCGTTTTGCCCCGGCTTGCCCTTGGCCGTTCCTTTCAGTACGGCCCCACCCGGCACCGGGAACGTTGCGTTCTTGAGCTTGAAGCCATACCCGCATTCCCCGAACGGGTTCTGAGTCTCGATGCCCACGAACGTCGACGATCTTGCCTGTCCCCTTGGTGGACAATGCGAGTCCTGAGCCGAGCTTGATTTCGATCGTGTCTCGTTTGCCTTCGTATTCGCCGAGGCAGGTACCTGCAGGGAACTTCTTGCCTTCTTCCTTGAGGCGTTCCGTGAGGGCGACCGTGTCCTTCTTCTCGCTGTTTCCGGTCGTTCCGATGATCGGCGTCATCGCGCACTCCCCGAACGCGACTTCGAGGCTGATTTCAACTTCCGCCCCGCCGGGCAAAGCAGGGTCGAGGCCTTCGTAGAGGTGTTCGCCGCCTTCCCGTAGCACCAACACCTGCTTCGCAGCACTCGCCGCGCCGGCAAATGTCAGCCCAACAGCCACGACGGCGACGAGCGCCAGCCCCATGACACCGAGTCGTTTCATCCCCTCACCCCCGGGCTCGCTTAGGCCGTCGAGACTACTCCTGGATGCTCCCGTGGGTCAAGCCCGACAGGAGGCTTTGTGCGGATCAGCATTTCGGTCACTCTCCTCCCTCTCTCTTTTTTCTTTATATCTCCATTATACTCTTCTTTTATTTCTTTATATATTCCTTCTATACCTTCTTTTATAGCCTCTCATCCCTTTCTTTATTTTCCCTATACCCCTCTATTTTTTTCTTTTTTTTCTTTCCTCACTTAATCCCTTCTTATTTTTTATTACCCTTTTTCTATTTACTTCTCTTCTACTTTTTTTATTACTCCCATCTTCTTTTAATATTATCTATTCCTTTTTTACTTTCTCCATACTTCTCTACTAATCCCATCACCATTTCTTTATTTTTATTACTCTTTCTCTTATCTTTCCTCCTCTCTCTACCATCCCTTATTTATCTTTTTTTTTTCTCCTTCCCTTTCTTTCTCTTCTTCTTCACTCTTTTTTTATTTCCCAATCCCCTTTCTTTCCTTGGCTTTTTTTTTTCTTTTCCTCCTCATTATTTCTCTTCTCTCTCTAAGTGTGACCAAGTGCACACAAGCCTGTCACAATGCCCCCTAGGTTCGAACAAATGTTCGACCCGCCGAGTCGGCCCTGAAGGGCTGAGCGGGGGACCCAACGTCGTCGGATCGCCGCACAGGCACCGGTGACAGGGGCGAATCGGCTGCTGATGCAGCCGTAACGCCCGGCAGTCGCGGAGATAACGGATGTCCCTGCGTGTGCCGGCCGTGAGCCCGGCAGCTAACCCCGTAGGCGGACAAACCCTGAAGGGAGCCTCTCACGGATGCATGCAATTTCCCCAAGTGAAGCGCTTGCGCGCGATCTGACACCCGCCACGCTCGCAGACCAGAGCGTCGCGGTCGAACCACCGGAACGCGAGCACACCGCGCTTCACGTAGGTCACCGGAAGCTGAACGTACTCGAGGGACACCGGGCCCGCATCACAGGACATCTGCTCGAGGATGGCCGCCCTGGGACACCCGACATGCTGGTAGTTCTGCAGCGCCGCGCCGGGAGGCGGTGGCTCACCGTGGCTCGCTCTCACACCCGGGGCGGAGGGCGGTTCGCCATCAACTACGTCGCCCACACACCCAGGAGCGAGGCCGTCCGCGTGCGCTTCCCGGGTGACGACCTCGCGGCGTCCTCGACTCGCCGTGTCGGCCATCTGAACGTCTTCCGCGCCGTCAACGCGTCGTGGTACGGGGGAGGGGGAGGACTGGCCTGCGGCGGTGAGCTGACGAGCTCCACAATGGGCGTGGCCAACCGCACGCTCCCCTGCGGCACCCTGGTCGACATCCGCTACGGCGGACGTTCGGTGACGGTTCCCGTGGTCGATCGCGGCCCGTTCGTGGCCGGCCGCGAATTCGACCTCACCGAAGCCACCAAGCAAGCCCTTGGGTTCGACGGTGTCGGCGTGGTCTGGAGCACCCGCTAGGCCCGGATCGGAGTGAATCGGCGGCCGGCACGAGCGAGCGCCGGCCGCCCACGCTCGGGGTAACATCGGCTCGAGACGCGTCCTGTCACCCCCGGCGGCTGACATCAGAACTCCACGGGTCCTGCTGCGCCATTGGCGCGCCGAGGACCTGGCCCCGTTCGCCGCCATGGGCTGCGACCCGGAGGTGATGGAGCATTTCCCCGGCAGGCTCTCGACCGCCGAGAGCGAGGAGCTGATGGACCGCAACCGGCGCGGCCTGCAGGAGCGTCCATACGGCTTCTGGGCGCTCGAGATCCCTGGGGAGGTGGCCTTCGGCGGCTTCCTCGGAATCGTCCCGGTCCCATCCAGGATGCCCTTCGCGCCTGCAACCGAGATCGGCTGGCGTCTGGCCCGCCCGCTGTGGGGGCGGGGACTTGCCGGTGAGGCCGCCCAAGCGGTCCTCGAACGCGCCTTCGGGGAGCTTGGGATCGACGAGCTGGTCGCCTACACGGCGGTCGGGAACGAGCGCTCCCGGCGGGTGATGGTGAGGCTCGGCATGAAACGGCGCGCCGCGGAGGATTTCCTGCACCCCGGCCTGCCCCCGGAAGATCGCCTCGCAGCCCACGTCCTCTACCGCCTCACGGCCTCCGATTGGAGGAGCAATAAGCTCGAGACATGTGCGGGCGCTACACGAACACGGCAGGACCGGCAGAGCTGAACGACCGCTTCCGCGTGCCGATCGAAAGCGACGCCGGCACCCACCGTTTCAACATCGCCCCCACCGAAGAGGTGCTGGCGATCGTCAACACCGCCGAGGGGCACGGTGCGCGCCTGCTGCGCTGGGGATTGGTCCCGCCCTGGGCCAAGGACCTCAAGGGCTCGGGCCGGCTGATCAACGCCCGCATGGAGACGGTCACGAGCACGCCCGCCTATCGTGCCCTGATCCCGAAGGGGTCCCGCCGCGCCCTGCAGCTCGCCGACGGGTATTTCGAGTGGCTGGCACCGGAGCGGCGCGGATCCCGCTCGGAGCTCGGTCCCCGACAGCCGTTCTTCTTCCAGGTCGACGGCGGAGTCCCGTTCGCGTTCGCCTCGCTGTGGACCCCCGCGAAGATTCAGGGTGAGTGGGTTGCCAGCGTCACCCTGCTGACGTGTGACGCCTCCTCGAACCGCACCGCCGCGGCCGTCCACGCGCGGATGCCGGTGATCCTGGCCGACGAGGACACCCGGCAGGCCTGGCTCGATCCCTCCCTGGGCGCCGAGGAAGCCCTCTCGCTGTGCGGCCCACTACCTGAAAGCCGGCTCAGCGCCCGCCCCGCGAACCCGGCCGTGAACAAGCCGGGCGACGCTCCCGAGGGGCCGGAGCTTCTGGTCGCGCCCCAGGTGGATTCAGCCGTCACCTAGCAGGTAACAGGTGATAAAGGGGAGGGCCGCTTTTGGGGATGAGGGGATCGAAGCGGCCCTCCCGATTTGCTTCGGAGGGGCCTTCTCTATGAAGGCCGAAATCATGCTGGCACGGGCTCCGGACGACAAGGGAGGTCCGGTGCCCCGCTCTCGCATCACGGCGGGACGTTGACCGGCCTCCCACCTCGACTTAGACAGGCGGTTCGCCGCCTTCTTCTTCGGTTTCTTCTCCGGAGGCGGGTTCGCAGACGTAGCCATTGTGGACGCCGGCGTTGTGGTTCTTGCAGTCTCCGAATGTCGCGGGACGAGGCTTATGCGCGCCTCCGGCCTGCGCGGCGCTCGTCGCCACCAGTGGTGACCAGCAGAACAGCGCTGCCCCCGCGAGGATCATCGCGATTCGCTTGATGTTGCCTGTGGTCAAGTGCCCGGGCCTCCTTGCTTGGACATGGATCAGTGACTCCAGGTGTAAACGAGTCGCGGCCCCCTAAACGGGCCTCCGGACGAATATCGGTGGGCGGCCGCTGATCAGTCGCCGCAGGTCAGCCGGCGGGCGGGGTTCCGGCTCACAAGGGAGGCTTCTTGGACGGCAGCGGCTTCGGTTCGCAGGTGTGGTAGGTGCGGGTTCCGTGCAAGCGCCGGCCGTTCGTCGCGAGGACCGTGATGCTTACGGTGTAACTGCCCTTCGGCAGGCCGCGTAGATCAACGCGAGCGTGTGACCACGTGCCGTTGATCACCTTGACCGCGTGCCCGTTCAGCGAAACGGCGACCCGCCGGTACACGAGGGGCTTGATCTCCTGGACGTGAATGACGAAGTCGCGGCGGCTGACACATTTCGCGCTTGAGGGAGCGATGATTGCGCCGCCGGTTCCGGGCAGAGCCGTCTGTGGAGGCGGAGGTTGGGTTTCGGGTTCTTCTCCTGTTCCAAACCCGCCGCGTTTCGGGCACGGAGATTTGTAGGTCGCCGTCACGGGCTCGGGAATCGGCGGGTCGGCCCCGAGTTCGTCGAAGATCACTTCGGTCTTGATCGGGAACCCCCCCTGCGGGCATAGTTTGGGAACATGGAGGTAGTCGACCGCTCGCTGTTCCATCTCGCGGGCCGAGCCGAACTTGCTGGTTATCGACTCGATCGACGTGAAGGGCTCACCTGGGACCGTCGAGACGAGCGGGACCTGGGTGATGAGCTCGGGGCCGTACCGCCGGCTCCGGCGAGGTTGACGTAGTGCCCGGCCGACAGGATTTCCAGCGACACGGGCAAGTGGCCGTCGGCGAAGAACTCGAGGCCCCCTTCGGGTGCGTAAAACGACTGCAGCGTGGCAGCCTCCTCGACACGTTCGCTGCCGAACGACACGATCCCGAGCTCGTTCCCGATCGGACCTGTTTCGGAGGACCGCCGGCAGCCCGAGGGCCCGACCTGTTCGAGGACGCTTTTTCGCACGTCGGGAAGCCGCCCGCGTGCACGTCGGCGCGCGAGGGCAGGTAGAGGTTGATGCCGACGATCGGGGGCGGGAAGCCGCCGTATTCGCTTCCCTGGATCCCGTATTCGGTGTCCAGGGCAGCGCCGGCGCCGAGGATGTTCCCCGTGTGGGGAAAGCCCGGGATCGGGACGAATTCGGCCTTGAACTCAACCGTCGGCGCGGCGGTGGCAATGCCGGGCGCCATCAGCGCCAGGACAAGCACGAGTGATCCCGCCCACGAGCTGCGAGTCATCGGTCGGGGTGACTCTTCGTCAGCTCGTTCCCGATGTCAGCCAACGGGCCGGGTTCTCTACGAAGATCGTCTCGAACACCGCGTCGTCCATCACGCCCATCTCGCGCAGCGCCGGCACGACCTCGTCGAAGACCAGCGTCATCGACCAGTTGCGGATCGCTCCGGCCGCTTCGAAGTTCGGCGCCGCCTCCGGGGGGAACCAGTCGATCGAGGCGCAGAAGTCCTGGGAGATCACCAGCCGCTCGGCGTGTCCTCTGCGCAGCAGCTCGGCGGCGGTCTCGTTGCGCTTGCCGATCGGCTGGAACATCTCCAGGCCGTAGCGGTCGAGACCCACGTACACGCCCCGCTCGATCAGTCCCTCGATATAGGACACGTCGTCGGTGTCGCCGCAGTGGGCGATCTGGACCCGGTCCAGCGGCACGCCCTCCTCCTCGAAGATGTCCACCTGCCGGGGGCCGGTCTGCACGGCCGGCATCGAGTGGGCCATGATCGGCGCGCCGGTCCTCACGCAGGCCCGGGCCACGGCCCGGTGGATCTTCTCGACCCGCTCGGTGACGCCGGCCGCATCGGCGGCGCACTTCAGGAACGCGGCCCGGATCTCGGTCCCCTGGATCCCCGTCTCGATGTCGGCCACGAAATGGTCGGCCATCACGTCCACGTCGCGGTTCTCGAAGTAGTGGGGGAGGTAGTCGTAGCTGTAGATCCCCGTGCAGGGGACGATCCGTACGCCGCTCTGCTCGGCCACGGTACGCATGAAGCGCACGTCCCGGCCCCCGAACATCGCCGTCGGGTCCACGATCGTGACGACGCCCCGTTCCCTGGCGGCCCAGACGGCCTCCAGCGCCGCTGCCAGTTCGGCGTCCGTGTCGTACATCGAGGGCCACTCCTCGGCCACCGCCTCGTCGCGGAAGCGGACGTGCTCGTGGATCAGCACGGTCCCGAGTTCGCTGCTGTCAACCGGCCCCTGGACCGTATGCACGACTGCCATCCTGTTTCACCCCTCGTTTTCGACGCTCAGCGGTATTCCTGGCCCCAGTGCGCGTCCTCGCGGATCTGGGCCTTCAGCAGCTTGCCCGCCGGATTTCGCGGCAGCGCCTGCTCCCGGACCGAGATGTACTGGGGCACCTTGAAGTCGGCCAGGTGCAGCTTGCAGTGGCTGAGCACCTCGTCGATGTCGATCTGGCTCCCCTGCACCGCAACCAGCACGGCTCCCACCTTCTCGCCCATCATGCTGTCGGGCACCGCCACGACCGCCGCTTCGGCGACCGCCGGTGCGGAGGCGAGGGCGTTCTCCACCTCGATCGAGTACACGTTCTCGCCGCCGCGGTTGATCATGTCCTTCTTGCGGTCGACGATGTACAGCAGCCCGTCCTCGTCGACCCGCGCCAGGTCGCCGGTGTGCAGCCAGCCGTCGGTGAACGTCTCCGCGTTGGCCTGCGGCTTGTTCCAGTAGCCGCTGACCACGTTCGGCCCCCGCACCAGCAGCTCCCCGACACCGGTGTCGGGGTCGGCGTCCTCGATCGAGAGGTCCACGACCGGCATCGCGAAGCCCACCGAGTCGGCGTGGGCGGTGGCCTCCTCGTGGGGCAGGAAGGACGTCAGCGACGAGGTCTCCGTGAGCCCGAAGCCGTTGCCCACGCGGGCGTTGGGGAAGGCCTCCATGATCCTCGCCACCATCGCCTCGTCGATCGGGGCCCCGCCGTAGGAGACCCAGCGCACGCCGCTGACGTCGATCTCTGCGAACCCGGGGAAGCGCAGCAGCGCGTGATAGATCGCGGGCACGGACACGAGCTGGTTGACGCCCCCGGGGTCGATCGCCCGGCAGAAGCCGTCGAGGTCCAGGCCGTTGGCGAGGATCTCCACGCGGCCCCCGAACTGGAGCATCGGGATCAGCTGGCTGTTGCACCCGGTCACGTGGAACAGCGGCACCGACACCAGCGTCGAGATGTTGGGTCCTTCGCTGCGCTCGGTGGACAGGCAGCGGAAGGCGTTCTCGCTGTTGGTGAGGAAGTTCTCGTTGGAGGTCATGGCCCCCTTGGGGAAGCCGGTCGTGCCGCTGGTGTAGAAGATCGCCGCGAGATCCTCGGGGCCCCGCGCGGCGGGCTCCACGCGATCCCCCTCGGGCAGCGCGGCGCCGGGCTGGAAGGTGTAGGCCGCTTCGCAGTCCTCGACCACGTAGGCGACCTCCTCGTCCTTGAACCTGGTGTTCACCGGCACCGAAACCGCCCCGATCAGCTGGGTGGCGAAGAACGCCACCACCCAGTCGATGCCGTTGGGCATCCGGATCGCCACACGGTCGTCGCTCGAGACGCCCGCGGCCAGCAGTCCGCCGGCGACCCTTGCCGAGCGCTCCCACAGCTCCTCGTAGCTGCAGGCCACGCCACCGACCTCCAGCAGCGCCGTCGCCTGGGGGTCTCGCTCCACGCTCGCCGCCAGCATCGCCGACAGCGAGGAGGGGAGCTCGTCGTAGCGGGCCCGCCCTTGGGAGTCGCGCGTGACCCCCGACTCGCCGAACGGGTTGCGGCCCCGGGGCAGCGGCTCGATCACGCCGCTCCGCCCGCTCATGTTCTAGGCCGTGGCGGGGGTGGCGAGCTGCTCGGCGAGGATGGCGGCGAGGTGTGCCCGCTGGCGCGATCCGCCTCCGAGCATCGCGGCGTCGAGCTGGGCTCGCTTGAACAGCCAGTGCACGTCCGCCTCCCAGGTGAAGCCGATGCCGCCGTGGGCCTGGATCGCGCTGGCCGTCACTTCGCGGCCCGCGTCGGAGGCCGCGGCCTTGGCCATCGCCGCCGCGGCGGGAAGTCCGTCGGGGTCGGCGTCGGCGTTGTAGGCGGCGAAGGCTGTGGCAGCCCGGGCCTTCTCGGTTTCCAGCAGCATCTGTGCGCAGCGGTGGGAGACGGCCTGGAAGGCGCCCACCGGGACCCCGAACTGCTTGCGGTCCTTGACGTAGGCGACGGTCATCTCCAGCGCCCGGTCGCACACGCCCACGAGCTCTGAGCTGATCGCCACCAGCGCCCGGTCCACGCCGCCGGCGACGTCCCCGGGGAGCTCCTCGCCGCCCTGGGGAGCCCGAACCCTGGCGGCCGAGCGTGTGGGGTCGATCGCCTCGAGGGGGGTCAGCTCGGCGTCGGCCGCGGCCACCAGCCGCGCCCTGCCGTCCTCTTCGACCAGCACGATCACGTCCGCCTCGCCGGCGCCCACCACCAGCTCTGCGGTCCCGTCGCCGGCGCTGGCCACGGCTCCGAAGGTCTCTCCCGAGGCGAGCCCTCCCAGCCACCGCTCGCGCTGCTCGGGCGAGCCCGCGTGCTCGATCATCGTGGAGGCCATCACGCTCGGCAGGAACGGCACCGGCGCCAGCGCGCGGCCCAGCTCCTCGCACAGGATCGAGAGCTCGATCCGGCCGAGGCCGCCGCCGCCGTACTCCTCGGAGATCGCGATGCCGGGCCAGCCCAGCTCGCACAGCTCCTTCCACAGCTCGGTGTCGGTCGTGCGCGCCTCGGCGTGCTCGCGCACGCGCTCGGGTTTCGCCCGCTCGGCCAGCAGCGAGCGCGCCGTGCGCTGGATCTCGCGCTGATCGTCTGTGAAGCCGAAGTCCATGGTCCTAGGCCGCGAACTTCAGTCGCGGTAGCCCGAGCACCCGCTCGGCGATGATGTTCTTGAGCACCTCGGTGGTGCCCCCCTCGATCGTGTTGCCGCGGGCGCGCAGCAGCTCGTAGCTCCAGTGGTCTCCGAATGTGAGCGCCTCGGCGCCGATCACGTCGGCGGCCAGCTGGGTCAGGCGCTGGTTGGTGTCCGACCACAGCCACTTCACCAGCGAGCCCTCGGGCCCGGGCTGGCCGTAGCGTTCGACGTCTGTGAGCCCCTTCCAGGCCAGCAGCCGGATCGTCTCGCAGCGGACGTGGATGTCGGCGAGCTTGTCGGCGTACAGGGGGTCCTCGAGCATGCCGTTGCGGGCGGCCACCGCGAGGACGTCGTCGAGCAGCTGGCGCAGGCGGATCTGCAGCGCGAAGCCGAGGCCGGCGCGCTCGTTCATGAGCGTCGTGAGGGCCACCTTCCAGCCGTTGCCGACGCCGCCCACGAGGTTGGCGTCGGGGATCCTGGCCTCCTCGATGAACAGCTCGTTGAACTCCGCCTCGCCGGTGATCTGGCGCAGCGGGCGCACCTGCACGGCGTCCTGCTCCATGTCCATCAGGAAGTAGGTGAGGCCCTTGTGCTTGGCCACCTCGTTGTCGGTGCGGGCGACGAGCATGCACCACTTCGAGTACTGGGCGCCGCTGGTCCACACCTTCTGGCCGGTCACCACCCACTCCTCGCCGTCCTTGACCGCGCGTGTTTTCAGCGCCGCGAGGTCCGAGCCGGCGTCGGGCTCGGAGAAGCCCTGGCACCAGATCTCCTCGGCCGAGAGGATCGGGGGCAGGTAGCGCTCCTTCTGCTCGTCGGTGCCCCACACCATCAGCGTCGGCCCCCCGAGCAGCAGCCCGAGGGTGTTGGCCGCCAGCGGCACCCGGGCGCGGCCGATCTCCTCGTAGTAGATCGCCGATTCGGTCAGGGTGGCGCCGCGACCGCCGTACTCCACGGGCCACGCGGGGGCGGCCCAGCCGGCGTCATACAGGCGCCGCTGCCAGTCCTTGCGCCAGCTGTTCTTGGCGTCCTCGCCGCCGTCGACGGGCTCGGGGTCGGGCGGGTTGTCGGCCAGCCAGGAGCGCAACTCGTCGCGGAACGCCGTCTCCTTGGGGCTGAAAGTGAGGTCCATCGGTGCTCTGCCGAACAGCCTATCCCGGATCGTGAAGCGGTGTCTGCGCCGCCGCGAGCGACGCTAGATTCAGCTGTCCGTGAGTGCAGCGGACAGCACCCTGCGGGTCGCCCACCTGGACGCCGACGCCTTCTACGTGTCGGTCGAGCTGCTGCGCCATCCGGAGCTGCGGGGTAGGCCCGTGGTCGTGTCCGGTTCCGGCCCACGGGCGGTGGTCACGACGGCCAGCTACGAGGCCCGCCGCTACGGCGTGGGCTCGGCGATGCCGGCCTCCCGCGCCCGGCGGCTGTGCCCGCAGGCCGTGTTCCTGCCCCCGGACTTCGCCTTCTACCGCGAGGCGTCGACCCGGATCATGGCCATCATCCGCGAGCACGTCGAGCGCGTCGAGGTGGTCGGCCTCGACGAGGCCTACCTGGACCTCGAGGGCCTGTTCTCGCCGCGGGCGGCGATGCGACGGCTGGTGGCCGAGATCAAGGCCTCCACCCGTCTCACCTGCTCGGTCGGCATCGGCCCCAACAAGCTCGTGGCGAAGGTCGCCTCCGATGCCGAGAAGCCGGCCGGACTCGTGGCCCTGACCCGCGAACAGGCCTGTGAGCGCTTCGCCGGCTCCCCGCCCGGGCTGGTCCCGGGGATCGGCCCGAAGACCTCAGAGCGCCTGAACGCCCTCGGCCTGCGGACCCTGGCGGAGCTCGCCGAGGCTCCCGAGGGCCTTCTCACCGCCAGCTTCGGCCCGCGCCTGGGGCGCGAGCTCCAGCGCCGGGCGAGGTTCGAATCCGACGGCGTCGTGGGGGCGCCCCGCAAGGTCGCCTCCGAGTCCAGGGAGCGGACCTTCGACCAGGACATCGCCGCCCCCGCACAGCTCCAGGAGGCCCTCACGCGGATGGCCGAGCAGCTGTGCGAGAGCCTGCGCCGTCACGGGCGCCGCGGGCGGACGATCTCGATCAAGGTACGCCTCGACGACTGGACGACGGTGACCCGCTCGCACACGGTCGAGACGGCCACCGACGACACCGACCAGGTCACGGCCGAGGCGCTGCGGCTGCTCGAGGAGTACGCCCCGCCACGGCCGGTGAGGCTGCTGGGGGTGCGCGTTGCGGGCTTCGCGGCGGGAGCGGGAGCGCCGCCGGGTGCCCTCAACGCCGCGCCGGGCGCGTTCGCCGCGCGACCCGAGGCGGCCGGCCAGCTCGCCCTGCCGCTGGCGGGCGCGCAGTAGGATCGGATCGTGCCCAGGGCACAGGTGGGAGAGATCGAGCTGGACTACCAGCGCAGCGGCGAAGGCCCGCCGCTGCTGGCGATCATGGGGATGAGCGGGACCTACCTGCACTGGGGGGAGCCGTTCCTGCTGCGCCTGCGCGAGAGCTTCGAGGTGATCGTCTACGACCATCGCGGGGTCGGTGCTTCCAGCCGTTTGAATGGGCCGATCACGACCCCCCAGCTGGCCGCGGACGCGGCCGGGCTGGTGCGGGCGCTGGAGCTCGACTCGGTCCACGTGCTGGGCATCTCGATGGGCGGGATGGTGGCCCAGGAGCTGGTGCTGGCCGACCCGGAGCTGGTGCGCACGCTGACGCTCGGGTGCACCTACTGCGGCGGGCCGGGCAGCTCGTTCGGCTCGGCCGCCGGCGAGCGGCTGGGCGAGGCGATGGCCTCCCGCGACCGCGCCCGGGCCCTGCGCGCGGCGTATGAGGTCAACCTCTCGCCGGCGGCGGCAGCCGACCCGGAGCTGTGGGAGCGCTACCAGTCGATCGCCGCCGAGCGGGCCGTGGCGGTGCAGGTGATCATGGCCCAGGCGGCGGCCTGCGCCCGGCACGACACCCACGATCGTCTCCCCGCCGTGAGCGCCCCGACGCTCGTGATCCACGGGTCCGCCGACGAGCTGATCCCGGTCGAGAACGGACGCCTGATCGCCTCGCTGATCCCCGAGGCGCGCCTGGAGGTGTTCGACGGGGTCGGGCACCTGTTCTTCTGGGAGGAGCCCGTCACCTCGGCGGAGCTGTTGCGCTCCCACGCCGCCGTCCCGGCTTGAGCCAACTGGAGATCCGTTCCGGGGGCGTGCTGCTCGCGGGCGAGCTCAGCGGCCCGGATCAGGCCCCGGCGATCGTGCTCCTGCATGGCCTCACCGCCACCCGCCGCTACGTGGTGATGGGGTCCAACGCCCTTCAGCGGGGCGGCGTGAGGGTGCTCGCCTACGACGCCCGCGGGCACGGCCACTCGAGTGCGGCGCCGGAACGGGAGTACGGATACGAGCACCTCGCTGCCGACCTGGCGGCGGTGATCGGCGAGGCCGGCGGCGAGCCGGTGATCCTAGCCGGCGCCTCGATGGGTGCCCACACGGCATTGCGATTCGCCCTCGAACGTCCCGAGCTGGTCCGGGGTCTGGCGCTCATCACCCCGTCCTTCCTGCCCGGTGGGCGACTGCAGGGCGAGCTGGCGGGCTGGGATGCGCTCGCGCGGGGACTGCGCGAGGGCGGGGTGGAGGGCTTCGTGGAGGCGTATGACCTCGGGTCGGTGCCCGAGCGCTGGCGGAGCACGGTGGAGACGGTCCTGCGCCAGCGCTTGGCCGCCCACGAGCATCCCTCGGCCGTCGCCGACGCCCTGGAAGTCGTCCCCCGGTCGCGTCCGTTCGAGAGCCTCGAGCAGCTGCGAGGGATTGCCGTTCCGACGGTCGTGGTCGCCAGTCGCGACGAGGCCGATCCCGGCCACCCGCTGGCGGTGGGGGAGGCGTATGCCGAGGCGATCCCCGGGGCGGAGCTCGTGGTGGAGGCTGCCGAGGACCCGCCACGGTCCCCGATCGCGTGGCAGGGAGGTCAGCTCTCGAAGGTTCTGCTGGAGCTCGCCGCCCGCACGGGCTAGTACGTGATAGCGTACGACTGTATGCCAGTACGTGAGTGGGACGGCTCCAGCTACGACCGCATCTCCGGGACCATGGAGCGCCTTGGCCTGGACGTTCTGGATCGCCTGGAGCTGACCGGGGACGAGACCGTGATCGACGCCGGGTGCGGCTCGGGCCGGATCACAGAAGCCCTGCTCGAGCGCCTTCCCCGTGGCCGGGTGATCGCCGTGGACGAGTCCGAGTCGATGACCCGGGCGGCCCGCGAGCGTCTCGGCCCTGACGTCGAGATCCTGACCCAGGACCTGCTGGAGCTCGACGTGGGGGACCCGGTCGACGCGATCCTCTCGACCGCCACCTTCCACTGGATCGCCGACCACGACCGCCTGTTCCGCCGCCTGCACGCCACGCTGAGGCCGGGCGGGCGGCTCGTCGCCCAGTGCGGGGGAGAGGGGAACATCTCCATCCTGCGCGGGGCGATAGTGCCGGTCATGGAGCGGGAGCCCTACGCACCGCATTTCGCGAGCTTCCAGCCGCCCTGGAACTACGCCTCTGCGGAGACCACCGAGGGGATTCTGCGCGCGGCCGGCTTCGCGAGCGCCCGCTGCTGGCTGACGCCGGCGCCCCGTCAGCCCGAGGAGCCCCGCGAGTTCCTGGCCACGATCGTGCTCGGCCCCCACGTCCAGCAGCTTCCGGAGGATCTACGGGAGCCGTTCATGGACGACGTGATGCAGCAGCTCGGCGAGCCGGTCACGGTCGACTACGTGCGGCTGAACATCGACGCGGTGGCGTAGGAGCCCGAGCGGGGGACTCATCAGCGGAGGAGGGCCGTCGAGAGAGGCCAGCGGCAGGTATGGGGCGCCGGCCGAAGGCAAAGCAAGCCCGGTGTCGGCGGTTACCATCCGCGCGCAATGCGAGGCAATGGTCAGCACGAACGCCTTCAGAGCCATGCTGGAGGCGCTCATCGGGCGCGACGTGCGACGGGACTCGGCTTTGGGGTCGCAGTCGGCCTCATTCTTGCCGGCTGCGGCTCGGGATCATCGACCACCGCGTCCGAATTCCTCGACACGGCGCAGACGAGAAAGGCGATCGAAGCGAGCATCCTCGAACAGCGCAATATCCACGCAAGGGTGCTCTGTCCCTCGGAAGTCGTGCGCGAAAAGGGCATCAGGTTCGACTGCGTCGCGACCACCCCGAACGGCGTGAGAACGGTCTTCCATGTGGTCGAGGCGAACAGCCGTGGCTATGTCGAATATTCCTCCCTGCCAGAAAAGAAGCAAATTGCGAAGAAATCGACCACCACGTCGACGACCACGCGCCGCAAAAAGCCTTGACGTCCCCCCAGGGCCTCTGTTAGCGTCGCGGCGCCCATGGAGGCCGTGCCCGGGAGGGTACGAGGCCTCTTAACACAGTCATCCACGGTGAGCAGAGGTGTTTGCTCGTTGTCGGGACGTTTGAGCGGTTTGATAGCCGCAGCGAAAGCGCGACTCCAACGGAGGGACAGGTCCAAATGACGCCTTGTGAGCGGAAGCACGACCAGGCCCGTCCCGGCAACTCCCTGACGCGCGCACCGAAGGGCGCTAAGCGCTTCGGCGTCCTGAGTTGCCTGATCGCACTGGTGGCGCTCTTCGCCGTCGCTCAACCGGCATGGGCGAATTGCTACGGCTATGGCTGTTACCACGGTCAGACCGGACCGACTGGTCCCACAGGGGCAACCGGGCCGACAGGCCCCAAAGGTGCGACTGGCGCCACAGGCGCAAAAGGCGAACAGGGCCTCAAAGGTGTGACGGGTGCCACCGGCCCGACGGGTGCCACGGGCGCGACCGGCGCGACTGGGCCTGAAGGCAAAGAAGGGACTGCTGGTGTAACGGGCGCGACTGGGCCGACCGGTGCGACTGGGCCCGAAGGCAAAGAAGGCGCTGAAGGCAAGGAAGGGCCTGAAGGCAAAGAAGGTGCTGCCGGTGCAACTGGGCCCGAAGGCAAAGAAGGCGCTGAAGGGAAAGAAGGCGCTGCTGGCGCGACCGGGGCGACGGGCGCCACGGGTTCCGAAGGCAAAGAAGGCGTTGAAGGCAAACAAGGGACCGCTGGTGTAACGGGCGCGACTGGGCCGACTGGTGCCACGGGTTCCGAAGGCAAAGAAGGCGCTGAAGGCAAAGAAGGCGCTGAAGGCAAAGAAGGGACTGCTGGTGTAACGGGCGCGACTGGGCCGACCGGTGCGACTGGGCCCGAAGGCAAAGAAGGCTCTGAAGGCAAAGAAGGGCCTGAAGGCAAGGAAGGGCCTGAAGGCAAAGAAGGTGCTGCCGGTGCGACTGGGCCCGAAGGCAAAGAAGGCGCTGAAGGCAAAGAAGGCGCTGAAGGCAAAGAAGGCGCTGAAGGGAAAGAAGGCGCTGCTGGCGCGACCGGGGCGACGGGCGCCACGGGTTCCGAAGGCAAAGAAGGGCCTGAAGGCAAAGAAGGCGTGCTGAAGGCAAGGAAGGGCCTGAAGGCAAAGAAGGTGGAGCCGGTGCGACTGGGCCTGAAGGCAAAGAAGGGACTGCTGGTGTAACGGGCGCGACTGGGCCGACCGGTGCGACCGGGCCCGAAGGCAAAGAAGGCGCTGAAGGCAAGGAAGGTGCTGCTGGTGCGACTGGGCCTGAAGGCAAAGAAGGGACTGCTGGTGTAACGGGCGCGACTGGGCCGACCGGTGCGACTGGGCCTGAAGGCAAAGAAGGCGCTGAAGGCAAAGAAGGGCCTGAAGGCAAAGAAGGCGCTGAAGGCAAAGAAGGGCCTGAAGGCAAAGAAGGTGCTGGGCGAGGCCGAAGGCAAAGAAGGCCTGCGGCAAAGAAGGGCCGGGGCGACTGGGCCTGAAGGCAAAGAAGGGACTGCTGGTGTAACGGGCGCGACTGGGCCGACCGGTGCGACTGGGCCCGAAGGCAAGGAAGGCGCCGCCGGCGCGACCGGGGCGACGGGCGCCACGGGTTCCGAAGGCAAAGAAGGCGCCGCCGGCGCGACTGGGCCGACTGGTGCCACCGGGCCTGAAGGCAAAGAAGGGACTGCTGGCGCGACTGGGGCGACGGGCGCGACGGGTTCCGAAGGCAAAGAAGGCGCTGCTGGCGCGACCGGCCCTGAAGGAAAAGAAGGCAAAACGGGTGCTACTGGGCCTGAAGGTCCTGTCGGCAAAGCAGGTGCTTCTGGCGTAACTGGCGCTACTGGGCCCACGGGCGCTACTGGCCCTCAGGGCGAAGAAGGTCCCGAAGGACAAGAAGGACCAGAAGGCCGAGAAGGCAGAGAAGGGCGAGAAGGCAAACAGGGCAAAGAAGGCAAAAAAGGCAGCACGGGCGAAGTGGGCGCGACCGGTGCGGCTGGCGCCACCGGCCCTGAAGGCAAACCGGGGGCCACGGGCGGAGCCGGAGCCACAGGCGCCACGGGCGCGACGGGCGAAAAAGGCGAAGCGGGCACCGCGGGCGTGACCGGCGCCACGGGTCCGACCGGCGCCACCGGTGCGACGGGGAAACGGGCGCCAAAGGCGAAACAGGCGCCACGGGCTCGACGGGCGAAAAAGGCGAAACGGGCGCCAAAGGTGAAACCGGTGCGACTGGTGCCACGGGCGAACCCGGCGCTGCGGGCGAAAAAGGCGAAACCGGCGCGACTGGAGCCACAGGCGAAAAAGGTGAAAAAGGCGCGCAGGGCCTAGAAGGCGCGACTGGCCCGACTGGCGCTACCGGCGAAACTGGTGCTACCGGCGCGACGGGCGAAACCGGTGCTACCGGCGCCACTGGCGCGACGGGCGAAAAAGGCCTTGAAGGCGTGAAAGGCGAAACGGGCGCAAAAGGCGAAACCGGAACCACCGGTGAAAAAGGCCTACAGGGCGAACACGGCGAAAAAGGCGAAACGGGCTCTACCGGGCCGAGCGGGGCGACCGGTCCGACAGGCGAAACCGGCGGAACCGGCGCAACGGGAGCTACCGGCGCAGCCGGCGCGACGGGCGAAAAAGGCTCCGATGGCGTCAAAGGCGATACCGGATCGACCGGTCCCAGCGGCCCCGAAGGTCCCACCGGCCCCGAAGGCAAACCCGGCACGGCGCCCGTCTACAGCAGCGGCGGTGCGTCCCTCGGCACGGCCCATGTCGTGCAGGGGAGCGGGACGGCCACCGGGCGGAAACTGACCGCCACCTTCGCCGGCTCGGCCGCCTTCGCCTCGAAAGAAAGCTACCTGTGCTCGGCGTACGACGTGACCAAGGGGACGCAGGTACCCGAGATCAGCTACACGAGCGGCACGGAAGTGACGTTCGAATACCTGACCGGAGCGAGCACCGACACCATTCGCTACCAGTGCACCGGCCAGTAGCAGCCGATCGACGCTAAGCCGCGGGGCGGTCCTTCGTCGGCGCTTCAGTCGAGGGGGAGGGGGACACGGGGACTAGAGCATCTTCTGCGAGCGGGCCCGTTGGGTCGCTGGTGGGCGATTTGGCTGTACCAGACCGACCGACGAACGCCCCGGCGGGGTCGCGGTGTCCGTCCCGATTGCGCGGCGGCTCAAGCCCGACGGCGTAGCGCTCGATGGAATAGGCGTGTGGGGGGA
Organism: uncultured Solirubrobacteraceae bacterium; assembly: GCA_963758055.1. Taxonomy (GTDB): domain Bacteria; phylum Actinomycetota; class Thermoleophilia; order Solirubrobacterales; family Solirubrobacteraceae; genus Palsa-744. The sequence continues at coordinate 163,383 of CAVWTU010000001.1, read as the reverse complement.
AGACCTGTCTCTCGCTCGGGCGCCGTCGGCGGCTGAGGCCGACAGTGCCTTATGTCTGATGCGCCGTCGATGCTGTCACGACAGAGAGGGACGACGCTCTACATCGCGAACTACAGATCTCAGCAGGATATGGCGCGTAATTCGGAACAACCTCGAGACTCCCTAGCGACGGCTCGCCAGCTCGCCGCCTCCGAGGCGAGGATGGTCGCCGAGCTCGAGCTCCTGCTGGAACCGCGCTCGCGCTCGGGCGCGGCGAGGTTCGAGCGCGAGATCCAGTCGGCGGGCCCCAGATTCCCGCGCACGGAGACGCTCGCTGACGACGAGCACTGGGAGGATGGCCGGCCCAAGGGGTGGCCGACGCTGCAACTGCGGGTGCGCGGAAAGCCGTTCGACATCTATTGCGAGCACTCGAGCGACGTGACGTTGGACGGCATCGGGATCCCGGTCGTCAACGGGCGTACGGTCGGCCGTCAGGATCTTGCACGCGGCTGGTTCAGCGCGTTGGCCGCGCCGCGACCCTGAAAGCCCGCTAGCCCACGCGGTGTACGCGCGATTTCAAGGGAAGCCCCTCGCGGCTTCCCTTGGGGCGCTCAGTCCGATGCCGAGCCGACGCTCTCGAAGTCGAGCTCGGCTGGTATCTCCCGGATCAGGTCGTGGTTTGCGTCGATCTTGGTCGTTCGCTCCCACCTGAGACCTCGATCGCTGATGAACATCCAGAAGCCGATGACCATCGGTACGGACCACCAGAGCCAGTAGAGGATCAGGAATATCGGATTGACGCGGATCATGAACAGCAGGCGGTCACGCTTCCTCTCGAGCACGATCCCGGACTGGCGCAGCGCGGCGAGCTGCCCGATCGCGATAACCAGCAGCGTCGCTGCGATCGTCGCGATCGACAGGACCTCAAGTGGCACATCGAGAACGCGTTTCGACGACGTGAGGGTCGCCACCAGCGCCCATGCTCCGACGACAAGGCCGACCGGGCTGATCAGCAGCGCCATGCACGGCATGAGATTCAGTCGCGCTCTGAGCCGCTGCCCCCATCCCATGCCCATCAGCTTCAACGGCGAGCCCAGCGACTGGAAGAAGCCGGCGACCCAGCGCTTCCGCTGCGTCACTCCTCGCCCGAATGTGGCAGGCACCTCCTCGATCAGCGGGCTTCGTACGATCCCCAGCCGCCGGCCGTTGGCCCACAGACGCATGCCGACCTCAGGATCCTCGATCGTGAGCCACGGGTTGAATCCCCCGACCTCGATCAAATCCGAGACGCGATAGAAAAGCCCCTTGCCGAGCACGTAGAACGGATGGCGGCCGTGCGCAGACATGTGCTGGTAGAGGCTGCCGTCCCACGTCATATGGTCCATCGCGAACATCGTCGACGCCCAGGACGCCATCAGGTTGCCGGCGACGTTTGTGTTCTGGATCACGTCAAAAGAGCGCGCGCCGACGACAGCCGTGCGGTAGTAGTCCTCCGGGACGACACTGTCGGCATCGATGTAGGAGAGCAGCGCATCAGGTGAGCGCGCAGCCATCGTGTACAAGGCGTACACGAGCTGGCGGGTCTTCTTCGGCGGCAGCGCACGCTCGTGTTTCCGCTTGGCCGTGTGCCACCAATAGGCCTTGGGGTTGGACTCCCATGCGTCCCAGACGGCACTCCAAGATGGGTCATCGGTCGACGGAATCGGAAGGATCTCCAGGAAGGGGCACTCTCGCTGGATGTTTGTCAGGGCCTCGCAGGTCGCGCGGTCGTCTGCGTTGGGGATCGCGATCACCCGCCGGCGCCCTCCCGGGAACTCAGCCCTCTCAAAGCCGAGCATTGTCGTCCGCATCGTCGATTCGAGCTCGTTCAGTACCGGATAAAAGACGATGATCTCGCTCGGATCGGGGCGCGGCGGGTCTTCCCCGGTGAGCTCCCAGTAAGCGTCGGGACGCATGTCGACCAGGTCCACGGGGCGGGTGTAGAACCAGAGGACGACCAGCAGGACACCCAGATAGGCAGCCTGCAGCACGCCGTAAACGGCCAGAACGGAGGTCGGCATCGCTTATCGGGCCAGGCCGCGGCTGGTCAGCTCGAGTTGCGCTCGGTCGACTTTGTCATCGGCCGTCTGGCGCGAGACCCACTCGATGAGCTCGTCCACTCCGTCCTCGAACGTGATCTCCGGCTGGAATCCGAGCAGATCCTCTGCCTTGCGCATGTCCGCGTAGCAATGACGAATGTCCCCGGCGCGAGAGGTCCCGGTAATCTCGGGTTCCAACTCGACGCCGAGTGCACCGGCGAGAGTGGTGGCGACGTCGTTCACGGTCAGCGGGTCGCCGACTCCGACGTTGATCGCCTCGCCGTCCGCCGCGGGGGACTCGAGCGCTGAAACCGTTGCCCGGGCGACATCGCGAACGTGGATGAAGTCGCGCAGTTGCTGACCGTCCTCGAAGGCGATCGGCGCCCTCCCGTTCAGCAGTCGCCCACTGAAGATCGCCGCAACGCCCGTGTAGGGGTTGGAGAGTGCCTGGCGTGGGCCGTAGGTATTGAAGTACCGCAGCGCGACCACGCCGATGTCGTAAGCGGCCCCCACGGAGAGGCAGAGCAGCTCCTGGTCCATCTTCGAGATGGCATACACCGAGTTCGGGCGCATCGGCTTCGTCTCAGGCGTGGCCACCGGTGTAAGAGTCTGTCTGCAGGTCGGGCATTCGGCCTCCCAATCTCGCCGAGCTAGCTGCTCGGACGACCTCAGCGGTGGGAACACGAGGCCATGCGCTGCGCACTCATACGCACCCTCGCCGTAGTTGGACATCGATGACGCCACGACCATCCGACCCACGGAGACCTCGCCATTGACGATGACGTCGAGCAGGACCCCTGTGCCGCCGGTGTTGGCGTTGACGTAGCGAGAGATCTCGTACATCGATTGGCCGACTCCGACCTCGGCCGCCAGGTGAATGACGGCGTCGACTCCCTCGAGCGCCCGGGTTACCGCGTCGCGGTCAGTGACGTCCGCGTGCAGGAACCGCGCGCCGGAGGGAACGTTCACGGGTCCGGCTCCGCCATGCACCTGGTCGACGAGCGAATCCATGACCGCCACGTCGTATCCCTTTTCGAGCAGAAGCTCAACCACGTGGGAGCCGATAAAGCCGGCTCCTCCGGTCACAAGCACCTTTTCCGTCATCAATCGCCATCCCGTCCTTGGTGGTGGTTTCGCGCTTCACCTTGGCAAAGCGTCGAACGAATGTCCAGCGCTAACTGCTCGCTGTCACGCGGGCACCGGATCGAGGCGTCTTCGGGTCGTCGCGCGGACTCAGCATGCAAGATCCCCGCCGACACAACACGGGACTTCTGTCCAGCGTTTCAACCCTCTTGTTGGACACCGCTGGCACTCGGCCGCGGCGACCCTAAAGCGGTGATAAGCGACGCCGTGCCAATCATGTGGCCGCGAAAACGGCGAATCTGTCAGGTGCCGAGATGTGAAAGGACGGTAATCGTGACCCGATGGGCGGGTTTGGGTTCCGCGACGAGGCGGTAATAATGAGCGCTGACAAGGCATGACCCCCCGCCGAAAGTCAGTGGATTGTGACTTTGGTCGCAATCTCCGCTCGCGACCGCAAGCGGTATCCAGTGTGCGCCGTCATTACTCAGCTGGATCTGCAGAAAGCGCGGTGTGCCGCGGATGTCGGCTGTGAAGGTGATGTGGTTGTAACGCTCAGCGTCGATCGAGGGCGAGATCGTCCGCTGCGAGATCGTGGCATCGTCGAAGAAGGTAAAACTCTCGGGCGCTCGGACGGAGGATTCGCTCCCCTTCGAGTCGGTCCCGGCCGTCGTTACGGCCACGACCACCGCCGCGAGTGCGACCACCGCCGCCACCACAACCAGGGTCCATCGTGCCAAAGGCCCTCCGAGTCTCGTCCTGGCCGCACCCGGCCGCTCGACGGCGAGTCTAACCCCGCCCACGGACCCCCTTGTGCGGGCGTTCGCTTGCCCGCCCTAGGCCAGCGCCGCCGGAGGCTCCGCCCCCACTTCCGGCACGTCGATCAGCGAGCCCCTGAGCAGGACCGCGTAGCGCCCTCCGGCCTCCAGGAGCTCGTCGTGGGTGCCCCGTTCCACGATCCTGCCGGCGTCTAGTACGAGGATCTGGTCGGCGTTCCGGACCGTGGAGAGGCGGTGTGCGATGGCGATCGTGGTGCGTCCCCGGGAGAGCTCGTCGAGCGCCTCCTGGACGGCCCGCTCGGTCTCCGTGTCCAGCGAGGAGGTGGCCTCGTCGAGGATCAGCACCGGTGGGTTGCGCAGGATCGTCCTGGCGATGGCGATGCGCTGCTTCTCACCGCCCGAGAAGCGGTAGCCCCGCTCGCCCACGGGTGTGTCGTAGCCGTCGGGGAGGGACACGATCAGGTCGTGGATCTGGGCCGCCCTGGCAGCGTCTTCGATCTGCTCGTCGGTCGCCTCCGGGCAGGCGAAGCGGAGGTTTTCGCGGATCGAGGCATGCAACAGGTAGGTCTCCTGGGAGACGAGCCCCACGGCCGCCGCCAGCGAGTCGAGCTTGAGGTCGCGGATGTCGACGCCGTCGAGGCTCACGCTGCCCCGCTGGGGCTCATACAGGCGGGCGACGAGGTAGGCGAGCGTCGTCTTTCCCGCACCTGTCTCGCCCACCAGCGCCGTGCTGCTTCCCGGTGGCATCTCCGCGGAGATCTCCTGCAGCGTCCATGGGGCCTCGGGGCCGTACTGGAACCACACCCCGTCCAGGCGCACATCGCCGCGGACCTCGGAGAGATCCATGGCGTCGGGGCGCTCGACGATGTCGATCGGGAGGTCGAGGTACTCGAAGATCCTCCCGAACAGCGCCAGCGAGGTCTGGACTTCCACGCCCACCGACAGCAGCGACTGCATCGGGAACAACAGGCGCGTCTGCAGGGTCGTGAAGGCGACGACGGTACCCACCGAGATGGCCGCGTGGCCGTTGACGGTCGTGTACCCGGCGAACCAGTAGACGGCCGCCGGCATGATCGCGAAGCTCATCTGGACGGTGGCCATCCGCCAGCGCCCCGCCATGCGCGCGTGCACCTCGAGGTCCGCCAGTTCGTCGGACTCGTTGCGGAAACGGTCCACGAGCTCTTTCGAGCGCCCCATCGTCTTCGCCAGCAGGATCCCGGACACCGACAGGGACTCCTCCACGAGCGTTGACATGTCCGCCAGGCGGCTCTGGCGGACCGACTGGATGCGCCGCCGCTCGTTGCCCACCCGCCGCGTGAGCCACACGAAGAAGGGCAGCAGGATCAGCGAGAAGATCGTCAGCTCCCAGCTCAGGACGAACATCGCGGTGACGGTCGCCACCACCGTCGCGACGGTGGAAACGGTGGAGGTGGCCGTACTCGTGACCACGTCGTCGATCCCGCCGATGTCGTAGGCGATCCGCGCCTGCACCTCGCCCGAGCGGGTGCGCGTGAAGAAGGCCAGCGACATCCGCTGCAGGTGCTCGTAGACGGCCGCCCTCAGGTCGTGCATGACGTGCTGGCCGACTTCGTTGGAGATCCAGGTCTGGGCCACGCCGATGGCCGCGTTGATGACCGCCAGGGCGATCATCCCGGCCACCGCCCAGCTCAGCACTTCGAGGTCGTGGCCGATGATGCCCTTGTTGACGGCTTCCCGCAGCAGGAACGGCGAGGCGACGCCGAGGATCGCGCCGAGCACGATCAGCGATAGCAAGCGCGCCATTCGCGCGCGGTAGGGACCGAACAGGCGCGCGATCCGCTTCAGCGACGCGGGCTTGGGCTCTGGGCCCTCGGTCGCGGGCTCGCCGCCGTTGGCCGATGCCGAAACGGCGCCGGTTCCATGGCCGCCGTGGCCCCCACCGAAAGGCTGTGCACTCACCGGCATTGACTTTAGTGGCCCCCCAAGCAGCTCAAGGCGGCGCCACATCCGACCCGGGCTCCCTCCGATGGGCCGTGCCTCGCAGCCCGGATCCGTCAGGGGGCGTAGCATTGACAGCGAGGGGGAGTGGGCACACAGAGGAGCTCGCTGGCCGCTCATCATCGCGCTGGGCGTAGCCCCCACGCCCCGGGCGCACAGATATGGCACGGAAGCGCCGCGCGGCAGTAGCCGCGTCCCCCTCAAATTGGAGCACCGAGGCCCGTCTGCCGGCGGGTGTGGGCGAGCCTGCTCCGGAGCGTCGATAATTTCCCCGTGGTGACGGGAGCCCGATGACCGACCGGGACGAGGACCGAGAGCTGATCGCGGTCGCGGTGGAAGCCCTCTCGGAGATCTGGGGCCTGGGTGCGGAACCCTCGGCCGGCATCGCACGTGGCGCCCTGGACGAGATCGAGCGCGTCCAGGAGCAGGGGGAGGGGGGCGAACCATGACCCCCTCCCGCGCTGCGGGACGAGTCGGTAGCCGTCCGGGCGTACCAGGAGGGAAACCCGGACGGCTAGGTGTTCCCTACCCGCAGCGGGCGGCGGCAGACCGGGAACGGGGTTGGCCCGACAAGCCTTGGGGCTGCTGTGCTCCGGAGTCGCCAACATCGCCCGATGAAGGGCGAGGGGGACGCCGCGCAGCAATCCGTGCGGTCGAGGCTCGGCCATAGGAGGGGGCATAGGCCGAGCGTGTCGCAGGCGCCCCCCTCGACGTTGACCCTAGCGCTGACGCCGGGAGAGCGAATGTCCGGCACGGCAGCGAGGGCGTCGCGCTGCGAATCTATGAGCACGTCATGCGACCCAGCGACATCGAAAAGACGCACCCGTGAGCAGCGGAAACCGCTCAGTTGCAGGGCAAACATCCCTCTCGCCGGAGGAGGTCCGGGTGCTGGGCTGCCTGCTGGAGAAGCAGAAGACGACTCCCGACGCCTATCCGCTGTCGCTGAATGCTCTGCGGCTGGCCTGCAATCAGAGCACCAACCGCGACCCCGTGGTCCAGTACGACGAGCCCACGATCCGCGACGCGCTGCACAGGCTCGAGCGCCGCGGCTACGTCCGCCTCGCCAGCGGAGCCGGCTCCAGGGCTGCCAAGTACCGCCATCTGCTGGCCGACAGGCTCCCGCTCGGACGCCCCGAGGAAGCCGTCCTGTGCACCCTGATGCTGCGTGGTCCCCAGACCCCCGGTGAGCTCAAGCAGCGCTCCGAGCGGATGTATCCCTTCGCGGATCTGGCCGCGGTGGGAGCGGCGCTCGAGGGCCTGATCGATCGTGACCTCGCCAGGCGCCTGGAGCGCCGGCCGGGACACAAGGAGGAGCGCTACGTCCAGCTGCTGGACGACGGCGCCGAGGAGCCCCGGGAGCCGCCCACAGGGGCCTTCCCCGAGCCGGCAGAGGCCCCGGGCCCGGCCCCGGCGGTGTCCGCTTCGCCGGCGAGCGCCGCCCAGGAGCTGCACGAGCTGATCGCACGGATCGAGCAGCTGGAGCGGGAGGTTGCCGAGCTCCGCGCCCGTATGCGCCATCCTGTTTGACGGTGCTGACGTGGACCTGACGCATCTGGGAGGAACGATCCTCGCCTCTTCTGACTCCTCCACCGGCGTGGGCATTCCGATCGCCCTGGCGGCCGGGCTGGTGTCGTTCCTCTCGCCCTGCGTGCTTCCGCTGGTGCCGGGCTACCTGTCGACGGTCATCGGGGTCACGCCCGTGGACCTCAAGGAGGGGGTGGGCGTTCGCCGGGTGCTCGTTCCGAGCCTGCTGTTCATCGCCAGCTTCTCGGCCATCTTCATCCTTCTGGGCCTCAGTGCGACCGTGCTCGGATCGGCGCTGAAGGAACACAAAGAAACCCTCACCCAGATCGGGGGCTGGCTGATCATCGCCATGGGCGTGTTGTTCCTGGCCACCCCGTTCGTGCGGGTGCTGAACCGCGACTGGCACTCCGAGACGCTGATGCGCAAGGCGAGGCGCGGTGGACCTCTGATCGCCGGTGCCGCCTTCGCGATCGCGTGGACGCCCTGCACCAGCATCACCCTCGGCGCGATCCTCACGCAGGCGGCGATCTCGAGCTCCGCGGCCCACGGGGCCCTGCTGCTGGCCTTCTACTCCCTCGGCCTGGCGATCCCGTTCCTGGCGATCGCGCTGGCCTTCGAGCGCATGACCGAGGCCCTGGGGGTGGTCAGGCGACACTTCCCGCTCGTGATCGCCTTCGGAGGCGCCGTGATGATCATCCTCGGCGTGCTGATCGTCAGTGGGGAGTTCACGACGCTCAACACGTGGGCCTCCAAAACCGTCCCCTGGCAGGAAAGCGTCTAGGAGGAGACGGCCTCCGCCCCGCTGGAGGCGGCCAGCCGGCGACGCACCCGGTAGCGGGCTTCCCACGCCTCCTGGTTGCGTTTGGCGTCCCGGATGAAGGGCGAGACGCCGATCGCCTTCACGATCAGGCGGTTGATCGTGGACTCGGGGGAGGGGAGGGGACGCATCACGTCCACGAACAGCACCACCCGGGTCTCGTCGGTGTCGTTCCAGACCTCGTGGTTGAAGGTGTCGTCGAAGATGATGCTCTTGCCCTCTTCCCAGTGGCGGATGTCCTCGCCCACCCGGATCCGGCACGCAGCGGCGTCCTCGGGCACGACCAGGCCGAGGTGGTAGCGGAGCACGCCCTTGTATGGGCCCCGGTGGTCGAGGATGTGCTTGCGGGGCGAGAGGATCGAGAACATCGCCGTGGTCATGCCGGGGATTTCTCGCATCAGCGCCGCCGTGCGGGGGCACAGTTCGACTCCCAGCCGGGCCTCGAAGCCATATCCGTACAGGAACAGCGTCTTCCAGCGATCGTCGTCGGTGATCTCGATCTGATCCTTGGAGATGTCCTGGAAGTTGGGCAGCGCGTCGTGATCCTCGAGCAGCACGCTGAGCTCCTCGCGGATGACGCGTCCAGTTGCTCTCGATGTGCTCCACCCACGCGAACTGGGAGGGGTCGAAGAAGGTGTGGTCGCCGACCAGGGACCGCCGGCCGATGAAACGCTCGATCGGGGCCAGCACTCGTTCGCCGACCGACACGGTCAGCTCCACCATCCGATCCCGGCGTGAGGCTGCCATTCGCGGCCAGACGCTATCGCACGCGTTCTCCGAAGTCCGATCCGGCGGCTCGCCGTGGCGCTGGGACGGGAAAGACAGACGCCCCGCCGTGTGGGACTCCTGGCGGGGCGTCGATCTGGTGATTCTGTTGGGGTGCCGTGAAGCGCCGCCACGGGGCGGCCGGTCGGCCGGGCTATGTGGGCCGGGGGACTAGCCTCCGGCGTGGCCTGAGACCTATGCGGCCTCGCGCAGGGCCGCCAGCTCGGGCGACTCGGCGAGCTTCTTCAGAGCCCGCTGCTCCAGCTGGGAGGCCCGCTCCGCGGAGAAGCCGAGGCGCTTGCCGATGGCGGTCAGCGTCTGGGGCTCCTCGGGACCGGTGCCGAAGCGCATCGTGAGGACCTTCCGCTCGGTTTCGGGCAGCTGCGAGATCGCGTGGTGCACGATCCGCTCGCGCTCGTTGTCCCATGCGGTCTCCTCGGGCACCTCGGCGTCCGAGGGCAGCAGGTCTCCGAGGGCGGTGTCGCCGTCCTCGCCGATCTGCTGGTCGAGGCTGACGAGGGCGGCGCGCTGGTGACGGACCTCCTCCACCTGCTCGATCGGCAGTCCGGTCTCCTCGGCCAGCTCCTCGATCGTCGGCTCACGGCCCGAGCCTGACCGACAGCTCGCGCTCGACGCGCCCGACCTTGCGGGAGCGCTGGGCGACGTGGACGGGCAGGCGGATCGTGCGGCCGGAGTTCTCCAGGCCGCGCTGGATCGCCTGACGGATCCAGAGCGTGGCGTAGGTCGAGAAGCGGAAGCCCTTGCGCCAGTCGAACTTCTCGCTCGCACGGATCAGCCCGAGCATTCCCTCCTGCACGAGGTCGCCCAGCGGCAGACCCTGGTTCTGGTAGCGGCGTGCGTTCGACGCGACCAGGCGAAGGTTGGAGTTGACGAGCAGTTCCTTGGCGTACAGGTCGCCGCGCTCGATCCGCTTGGCCAGAGCGATCTCCTGGGCGGGTGCGAGCAGCGGGTAGCGGCGCGAGTGCGCGAGCAGCTGGTCGACGGACTCGGGGATGAAGGTGTCGCGGCGAGCGAGGTCGATGGCGCTCGATCGGGCTGTCCAGGCGCTCCGCGGCGGTCACTGCGCGGCGTCGTCTCCACGACGGCCTCGTTCTCGCCGTCGAGCGTCGGTCACAGGCGCGAAGGTGTCTAGCGTTGGGGTGGTGACTGCGGGGGAATGTGCCATGGGGGCGTCCTTCTTAATCCGATTCTTGTATGTCGGAATTATACGCCTCGATAGTTGCGTTGTCAATTATCCTCTCAGACGCTGTTCTGAGTTGCTCGTTCGACGTTTTCTACGTGCTCCCCTGCCTGCGGAGATCACCTGCAGAAACGATTCCCGCACGGCTCAAGAGCAAACCCGCGGAGCGGACGGACGGAGCGGTCCGTCGCTGGGGTTCCATCGGCAGGAGTTGCCACGGGGGCTGAGCCCGGGGGGCACGGACTCCGCGAATGAACATACACCGAAGGTGTCCAAAGGGAACACCTGCCGGTGCCGTCAGCCCGGGCGGGAGGCCCTTCCGGGGCCCTCGGAGGCGCGATCCCCCGCTGGGCGCCGGGGCGATCTCCAGCAGCTGTTCGCCGCGGTGATCCACCTGAAGGGTCGTGTGATCGAGGCCGAAACGCTCGTGCAGCAGCGCCTCCAGCCGGCGCCGGAGCCGTGGCAGTCCCGGTCTTGGCGCCGACCAGTACGTGCGCTGAGAGCGCCGGGAAGCCGCTTGTGATTTCCCACACGTGGAGGTCGTGGACCTCCACGACCCCGCTCTGAGAGGCCAGGGCCGCGCCCATCGCCTCCGGGTCCAGCCCCCGCGGGGGCGGCCTCGAGGAAACCCGCGCGGAGGCGCCACGACCAGCGACGCGCCGGCGCGGATCATGATCGCGGCGATCACCAGCGAGGCGATCGGATCGGCCCGCTCGAGGCCCGCGGTCAGGATCAGGACCGCGGCGCGACCGCGGTCGCCGAGGAACGCATACAGGTCCGTGAGGACGTGCTGGAGGCTGCCCTCGATGCTGAGGCTGCGCCGCTCGGCGCCGCCAGCAGCCGCGCCGCCACGAGGTTGGCGAGGACGCCCGACGAGCGCGATCGTGAGCATCAGGGACCCGTTCACGTGGGGCGGAGTGATCAGCCTCGAGATCGCCCTCGTAGGCGATGAAGGCGCCCAGGATCAGGAGTGTGATGCCGTTGGCCTGCGCCGAGAGGACCTCGGCCCGGGAGTAGCCGAAGGTCATCGCACCGCGGGCCGGGCGGCTGGCCAGCTGCAGCGCCAGCAGCGACAGCCCCAGGGCGGCGGCGTCGGCGAGCATGTGGGCCGCGTCGGACAGCAGCGCGAGAGAGTGGCCCACCACCCCTCCCGCGATCTCCAGGGCCATCACCGCGAGCATCACCACGAGCGCAGCGGCCAAGCGCCTGCGGTCGCCCTCCGGGCTGATGTGGTGGACGTGGCCGGCGTGTCCGTGGGCCATGGCCATCACGATACGCCCGCCCCTGGCGGGTCCCGAACGCGATCCCGCCTCCCCGCGCCTTTACGCTCCCGGGGATGAGCGGCGCACGCGAGCGGGCTCCGGCCATGAGCGCTCAGCAGACGGCGACCGTCTCGGTCGGCGTTGCCGCGGTCCTCGTGGCGCTGAAGCTGGGGGTGGGCCTCGGGACCCACAGCCTCGGTCTGATCTCGGCCGGGATCGAGTCCAGCGGCGACGTCGTGGCGGCGGGGTTGACCGTGTTCGCGGTCAGGCTCGCGGGGCGCCCGGCAGACCGCGGCCACCCCTACGGTCACAGGCGCGCGGAGAACCTCGGCGCCCTGGGCGAGGCGGCGATCCTGCTGGCGGGGGCCATCTTCGTGACGGTGGAGGCCCTGCGACGCCTGATCCTCGGCGGAAGCACCACCGACGTGCGCTGGTTCCAGTTCGCCATCCTGGGCGTCGCGATCGGGCTGGACGCGACCCGGGCGCGAGTCTCGATGCGCGGGGCCGACCGCCTCGGCAGCGCCGCCCTGCGCTCGAACGCGTGGCATTTCGGGGCGGACCTGTTCGGTTCGGTGGCCGTCCTCGTCGGTCTGCTGGCGGTCAAGGCCGGCATCCACGACGGGGACACGGTCGCGGCCCTGGTGGTCGCGGGGATCATGCTGTTCGCGGGCGCGAGGCTGACGGCGGTGAACGCGAACGTGCTGATGGACCGCTCGCCCGAGGAGGCCCGGGCGGCCGCCGAAGACGCGATCGCGGAGCTCAACGGAGAGTTCGAGTTCGGCCGCCTGCGCCTGCGGGAGTCGGCGGGACGCTACTTCGCCGACGTGGTCGTGGGCGTCCCCCCGGGGCAGGCCGTGGTCGAGGGGCACCGGGCGGCCGATCTGATCGAGGGGGCCGTCCACCGTGTCCTTCCGGGGAGCGACGTGGTCGTCCACGTGGAGCCTCAGCGCCTGGGACTGAACCTGCGCGACCGGGTGCTGGCCATAGCCCTGGCCGAGCCCCTCGTCAAGGAGGCTCACGACATCACGATCTTCGAGCACGAGGGGACAACCAGCGTCTCGCTGCACCTCAAGTTCCCCGCCGACCTCGACCTTCAGAGCGCTCACGAGACAGCCGAGCGGATAGAGCGGCAGATCCGCGAACGGCCCGGGGTGGGGGAGGTGCAGACCCACCTCGAGCCGCTCGAGCGGCCCCTCACCAGCCGCACCGCCGACGCCGGCGCCGGGGGCCGGACGGTCCGCGAGATCGAGCAGCTCATTCGCGAGGTCACGGGCTCGGAGCCCAGGATGGTGCGGCTGATCGTGACCGAGGCCGGTCTCGTGCTGTTCCTGACGCTGGTCGTGGGCTCCGGAGAGTCCCTCACCGACGCCCACCGCCTGGCCAGCGAGCTCGAGGACGAGCTGCGCAGCCGCATCGATGGCATCGCCGAGGTGGTGGTCCACACGGAGCCCTAGCCGCTCCGTCGGTCCGTGTAAGCTACGCGCGTGCCGAGCGACCGGCCCACGCACCGGACCCGAGGCTCCCTGCTGATCGCGCTGGCGGCTCTTGTGGTTCTCGCGATCGCCGCCTGCGGTGGCTCGAGCTCCACCACCACCTCGAGCAGCACGCCCACCGTGGAACACCACTCCACGACCGCGGCCAAAACGTCAACGCCCGCCGGCGCCGTCCAGAAGCTGACCCTGGAAGCCGACAAGACCGGCGAACTGAAATACAACAAGACCACCCTTACGGCCAAAGAAGGGGCGGCGACGCTGACGCTGACGAACGACTCCCCGATCGCTCACAACGTGACGATCGAAAGCTCCTCCGGGGCGAAGGTGGCGGCCACCACCACCTTCACGGGCGGCTCACACACGATCCCCCTGAAACTCAAAGCGGGCACGTACAAGTTCTTCTGCTCTGTCCCCGGCCACCGCATGGCCGGCATGGAAGGCACTCTCACCGTCCAATAGGCGCGCTGCGGGCGGCCGTCGCCTGCGGATGATGTTCGAGGGCTCTACCGCGAGTGCTTGTGGGAGCCCGCGTGGTGAGTGCGGGAGAGGATCCGTTCCACGCGCCGGCGGACGTGGGCGAGGCGGACCTGTTTGGCGGCCTGGCTGAGCTTGCCGGCCTGGGCGGCAGACTCGAGCTGCTGCTCGCGGGCGGCGGAGAGGGCGTTGCCGAGGCCGTCGCGTGAGCGCCCCGGCGTGGATTCGGCGATCGCCCCCAGGCTCTTGCCCGAATGGAGCTCCTTCGTGAGCTCGGTGGCGCTGATCCCGAGATAGGTCCTGGCGACGGCCAGCATGCCGCCCCCGCTGCCGGAGCCGGGGCCTCCCGGTTTGACGACCGCCTCCTTGACCCGCTTGGGGAGCGATTCGGCCTCCTTGGCGATCCGCTGACGGCGCTGTTGGACGAGTGTTTCGATCAGTCCGCTTTCGGACCTGCCCGGAGTGGCGGCTGCGATCTGGGCCAGCGATTTGCCTTCGCTGAGCTCCGCCTTCAGCTCTTCAACGGAGATACCGAGGTAGGTGGCCGCATCCTGGAGCCGGGTGGGCTCGGGCAGCCGGGTCGGATCCGCAGCGACCGGGGCGGGGCGCACGGAGTCCGCCTCGACGACCGTCGCCGGGTGTCCCGACTGGCCCGTGGCGGTCACGGCCGCGACGCTCGCACCCGCGAGTGCGGCCAGGACCACGGCGACGAGCGCCATCCTCCGGGAGATCCGTCCCCTCATCCGCGTCAAAGGTTGACATAACTGGCCGACGTTCGCCACCGCCGAAGCCGCTCCGAGGGCGGGTAACGGTGGGGGAGGGTGCGATGATCTTCGCTGACCCCCACCAGAAAGGACTCCATGTCGAGCGCGGAGAACGAGAACCCGGGAGACGCGCCGAGTCACGACCCGCGGGCCAAGCTCATGCAGGAAGTGGCCGAGCAGATGGACGCGATCGAAACCGACTTCGGCGACAGCTACGAAATCGGACGGGTGATCACGATCGTGGAAGTCAAAGGACCGGATGGAAACGTCGGTCTGCGGGTGCGGGCCGGGATGTACCCGTGGGTGGCGATGGGGATGCTCGAGGCGGCCAAGAAGATCATCGAAGGCGGCGCCGAGTAGGGGCACGGGCGCGAGCGGGACGATGACCCCCGCCCCCGAAGTGCCGCGGTTCGTGTGCTCGAAGTGCGGCTGCGCGAGCGACGCCCGCACGGAGGAGCAGGCGATCGGCTACGGCTGGCACATCGACAGCGCTGCCGAGCCGCCGAGGTTCCTGTGCCCGGCCTGCCACGAAAGGCGCCCAGCTTCGAGCCCCTAGCCGTCGTGCGTCGCCGGACCGGGCCGGCCGACCGGGGCGGCGGCGAACGCTAGTACGGTGCCCTCATGGCCGTGATCTTGGAACACGGTTCGGCACGTGGGGTCGGAGTGGCCGTCGCGCTGGCGCTGTTCGTCGCCAGAGCCGCAATTCGGGGTAACCGGCGTCGGGGCACGCGCAACCACGGGCCCGGGACAGGCCAGAACCCGCCCGAGACGGACACGGGTGCGCCGGCCACGGAGGCGGTCGCGCGGGGGTCGGACGTGACCGAGCCGCCGCCGGACACGGGCCCGCCGAGGATCGACTCGGGCTCCCAGAAGATGCCGAACCCTTTCGGTGAGCCCGACGACTGACCCGCCAATCGGCGCGGACGAGCCGATCAGGGTCGTTGCCCACGATCCGTCGTGGGCGTCGCGCTTCGAGTCCGAGCGGACAGCCCTGCAGCTCGCGGTCGGCGACTGGGTCGTGGGCGGTATTCACCACGTGGGGAGCACCGCTGTCCCCGGCCTCGACGCCAAGCCGGTGATCGACATTCTCCTCGGTGTACGAGACCTCCCGTCCTCGCGGGACAGCTTCGAGCGGCTCGCTGAGCTCGAATATCGATACGCGCCCTACCGGGCGCAGGAGATGCACTGGTTCTGCAAGCCCGATCCGGGCCGGCGCACTCACCATCTGCACCTGGTGCCGGTCGAGTCGCAGCGGTATCGGGCCGAGCTGGCGTTTCGCGATCACCTTCGAACCCACCCCGAGGTTGCCGGCGAATACGCCAGCCTGAAGCGAGGGCTGGCACTCAGGTTCGAGAACGACCGCGAGGCCTACACGGCCGCAAAGGCCGAGTTCATCGAAGCGGTCGTCGGGCGGGCCCTCCGATAGCGGGCTCGCCGGCGGCTCGCGCCGGCCCGCCGGTCAGTAATCCGGCGGAGGCTTGTACTCCTCGCTCCACTCCATCGGGTCGCCGGTCGGGTCTATGGATCCTTTGACCTTGCGTGCTCCGGAGAGTCGGCTGCTCAGCGTCGGCCCTTTGGCGCGGCGAGCCGTTACGACGCAGGCGAGGGTGCTCGAGTGGATCGATCGGCCCAGTCGTTCGTGCAGCTCGAGGACGGCGGCCTCTACCGCCTCGCGCTGGGCGGGCGAGAATCGTGACCAGAAGGACGTCGTCGCGAGCAACGAGTTCAGTTCCTGGCCGGTGTGCTCGACGGGCGTGGGTACCGCTGCGATCTCGGCGTCCTCGAACAGGTCCGCGACGTAGACACGGTCAAGGTCGTAGTTGCCGAGCCACGCCCATAGCTCCGAGATGTTCGCTCGTCGCTCGTGGGCTCCCGCGAGTGTGGTCTCGAGGTCGCGGTAGGTCGACCACTGGGCCGCCACCTCGGGAGCGATCGCAGCCATCGCGTCAACGAGCGCCCGCTGATCCTCGGCGGTTTCCGGATCATCGAGCCCGAAATACTGAATCAATGCGAGCGTCCCGCCGGGAGCGAGCACCTCGGCGGCCCGTCGCCAACCGATATCCGGATCGATCCAGTGGATCGCCGATGCGCAGAAGGCCGCCGAGAACTGATCGCTGGGAAGTCCTACGTCCTCGAGTCGGGTGTTGGTGAAGTGAACATCCCCGCTGCCCGCGAGGTTCTCGCGTGCGAGCGCGATCAGGTTGTCTCCCGGCTCGACCGCCGTCACCCGTAGGCCCCGGGCGAGGAGGCTGCGGGTCAGCTGTCCGGTCCCGCAGCCGATCTCGAGCACCTCGTCGCCCGCGGCCAGGCCCGCAACCTCGCAGGCATGATCGATCAACTCCTCGGGGTAGGCGGGACGGTGGCGGTCGTAGCTCGCGGCGATGCGGTTGAAGACGGTCCCGTGGCTGCGCTGGAGCGTTCCTTCGAGCATCGCCACAAGGTAGGTGAGGTGCTGGACGCACGGCCACCGTGGATGGCTAAGCGGGAATCGGCGACCCGAACCAGGTGGTGAGCGCTTCCGGCAGCCCTGCCTGTGCGCCTTCGTCGACCCACGCCACGTATCCGTCGGGACGGACCGCGACCGCCGCGGGGGCCGGGACGACGCCGAGAACCGGGAGCTCCCACGTGCCGTCGTATTCGGCGTCGATCAGCCGGACTCGGTCTGACCACGCGGTGAGGTCGAAGGCACCGGCCCGGCCGAGATTGATCACCAGGGGCCTGGCCTCGCGCAGCAGCTGATAGACCCGCAGCGGGCCGCCGGCCGTGACGAGGTCGAGATCGGGCATGCGGCGTCCGAGCAGCGGATGACCCTCGCCGAGCTCGTAGTGCACGTCGAGGGCGGAGACGAGCCCGGCGAGCTGTTTGCGGGGCTCGTCCATGGCCGCCAGCCCGGAGACCACCTCGACGAGGGCCTTCATGCGCTCGTCCTGGCGCTGGAGCGTGGTCTGGGCCATCGTGTAGCGAAGCGCGCGGGCGGTGACCGGGTGGCGCTCGTCCTGGTAGGTGTCCAGGAGGCTCTCAGGGCTGATGCCCTTGACGACCTGGGCCAGCTTCCAACCGAGGTTCACCGCATCCTGGACGCCCAGGCTGAGTCCCTGCCCGCCCGCCGGGTAGTGGACGTGAGCGGAGTCTCCGGCCAGCAGTACACGGCCGGCGCGATACGAGGCGGCCTGGCGGGTCATGTCGGTGAACCTGGAGATCCACGTGGGGTTGTGGACGCCGAAGTCTGTGCCGAATACCTCGGTCAGCGCATCACTGAGTTCCGCGAGGCTCGGCTCGGTGTTCCGGGCGAGCTCGCGCTCGCTCGTGACCACCCGCACCGTCCTGCCGTCCTCGAGCGTGTTGAGGCCGTGGGCGCCGCTGGCGTCGAAGTGGACGCCCTTGGGTGGCTCGTCGGTCAATTCGGCTTCCGCGATCAGGGTGCTCCTCGTCGCATCCCAGCCCGGGAAGTCGATCGCGGCATCTCTGCGGATGACGCTGCGTCCTCCGTCACAGCCGACTAGATACTGCGCTCGCAGGGGCGCCGCGTCGTCGCACTCGACGTCCACGCCCGTTTCGTCCTGGGCGAAGCCGGTCACCTCCTGCCCGTAGTGGATCTCGACGGGGAGCTCCGCGAGCCAGGTGGCCATGATCCGCTCGATCTGGTTCTGCCAGATGCCGAGCGAATACGGGTGGCGGGTGGGGAAGTCGCTCATGTCCAGCACCGTCGTCCCGAACATCGCGGCCTGGGCTGTCTTCCCCTCGGCGAGGAACCGGTCGGCGATCCCGCGCTGATCAAGGACCTCGATCGTTCGCGAGTGAAAGCCACCCGCCCGTGAGCCGACGAGCGCGTGATCGGGTCGCCGCTCGATGACCGCGACGTCGACGTTCGCCAACGCCAGCTCAGCCGCCAGCATCATGCCGGTGGGTCCCGCGCCGGCGATCACGACCTGATGATCGCTCATAGCCGTCCTCCGGCTCTCGAATACGTCGTGAACGTCGGTCTCATTTCGCCGCTCCATTTCCGTCGCTTGTGGCTTGCGGCGGGCGATTATGAGGCATACCGCAGGGCTTCATGAAGCCCCCGTCTGCGGTATAAATTGGAAGTGGAGGGTCGCTGTGCCGGCAGGTCTCGCCGGACGACGTGCGCGCGGAGGTCGCTCCGCGGGCCGGCGGCTCTGCTTTCGTGACCCGGTCGGCTTACTCGCCGCACCTGGTCACGCCGGGAACCTATTGCGTCAGAGGTGGCCTTCGCAGGTTTCGCCGTGGGCGTTGGCGTGGGTGCCGTCGGGGCAGATCGTTTTTTCACCGCGCCACACGACGCCGCTCACGTTCGCGCCCGCGAGAATTGCGTTTTCGAGGTTCGCGTTCGAGAAGTTGGTGCCGACGAGGTCGGCGTTTTCGAGGTTGATGCGCTTCACGTTCGCCCTGACCAGGTTGGCGCCTTCGAGGTCGGCATTTTCGGCGTGGGCGCTTTCGAGGTCGCCGGCTTCGAGATTGGCGAATTCGAGGTCGGCGCCCGGGAGGCTGGCTTTCACCAGGACCGCTTCCTTCAGGGAGGCGTGCGGTCCCAGCAGGAGGCCGCTGACCAGTTTCCAGTGTTCGGGGAGGCTATTCGGCGAGCCGATGATGCCACCCGACGTGACACCTCTCAGGGTGGCGCCTTCCAGCGCGGCGCCGGCCAGGTTGGCGCCCGCCAGGTTGGCGCCTTCGAGGTCGGCTCCCAGCAGGCTGGCCGCTTCGAGGTTGGCGCCTTCGAGGTCGGCCCCTTCCAGATTCTGGCCTTCCAGGTTTGCGCCTTTCAGATATGAGAGCGGCCCCACGAGGTAGCCGCCGACGAGCTTCCATTGCGCGGGTAGGACGAACGGCGAACCGGTGATTTCGCCGGACGTGACTCCCTTCAGTTCGGCCCCCGCCATGTTCGCGCCCGCCGTCTTGGTGCCCACGAGGTACGCACCTGCAAGGTTGCTGCGGAGCAGTTTCGTGCCTTCCAGGTCGGCGTTCGAGAGATTTGCGCGTTCCAGGTTGGCGGTTTCCGCCGAAGCCTGTTCGAAGTTGGCGCCTGTCGCGACAGCAGCGACCAGATTGGCGGCTTCGAGGTTGGCTCGCGTCAGTTCGGCACCCGTCAACGCAGCGGAGGCGAGATTGGCCCCGATCAGGTTCGCTTCTGCCAGGTCGGCGCCTTCCAGGTTGACGCCTTTGAGGGCGGCGCGTTCGAGGTTCGCTTTCGGTCCGACCAGGTAGCCGCCGACGAGTTGCCAGGATTTGGGCAGGACCAACGGTGAGCCGCCGATGGCGCCCGATTTGGCTCCGAGGAGCACGGCGCCTTCCAGGTCAGTGCCGGTGAGAGCGGTACGTTCCAGGGCCGCGTTCCTGAGTTCGGCGTGTTTGAGGTCGGCGCCTTCGAGGTTGGCGCCTGTCAGGCTCGCGGTGTTCAGGTCGGCGCCTGTCAGTTCCGCTCCCGCGAGGTTCGCACCTGCAAGTTTGGCGAGCGGCCCGACGAGGTAGCCGTCGACGAGTTTGTAGCCCGGGGGCAGAACCAGCGGTGAGCCGGTGATGTCCCCTGACTTCACACCCAGTTCGGCCCGTTCCAGGTTGGTGCCCTGGAGGTCGGTGCCTTCAAGGTCGACGCCCTTGAGGTCGGCCGCTACCAGATCCGCACCTGAGAGGTTGGCGCCTTCGAGGTTGGCACCTGCAAGGTCGGTGCCTTCCAGATCGGTGCCTTCGAGGTTTGCGCCCGCCAGGTGGGCGCGCGGTCCGATCAGGTAGCCGTGTGTAAGCAGCCAGGGCCCGTGAAGTTCGGCCGTCATCACCCATTCGGGGAGGTGGCTCGGGATTCCGGTGACTCCTCCGGATGTGACGCCTTCCAGCTTGGCCAACGCCAGGTTGGTGTTTTTGAGGTTGGTGTTTTCCAGGTCGGCGCCTTCCAGGTTGGCGCCTTCCAGGTTGTCGCCTTCCAGGTCTTCACCCGCGAAGTTGCATCCCCTCAGGTCGGCGAATGCTTCGCGCTTTACGCAGCTGAGAGGCGAGGCGACCGTGACCGAGATCTGCACCGTGGTCTTGCCGCCGATTCCGGTGGCCTTCAGTTTGAGTTTGTAGATGATTGCCTTGACGCCCGCGTTCGCACTGAACGTGACGTGCTGTTCGAGGCTCCCCACGCAGGGTTCGAGCGTCAAAGGGAGGCCCGTGACCTTCTTGGAGGCCGACAGCACGCAGCTGGTGGCGTTGGAGACGGTCGCTTTCACGGTGGCGGCGCCGCCGCGATAGCTGAATTCGTTCGGAATGCTTTCAAAGCTCGTGACCGCCGGTTTCGCTTCCGCAGCGGCGATCGCCGGGAGCGAGCAGCAATACGCGAGTACGGCAGCCAGTGCCAGGAACGCTACCCCTGGACGGACACGCGCAAGCTGCGCCCCCATGCGTGCCGATGCCGGTCCCCGAACCCCCAAGTCCTCAACCCCTTCCTGGTACCCCCACCGAGGCGCGGCCGCCCCCCGGCTCTCCGGGCACAGCCTACACTCATCGCGGGTTTCGTGCTCGGCTGCCGTGCGGGCGCCCGCACAGTAGGTCAAGCCGTATTGGACGTCCGCGAGGAGGAGGTCTGCTGGTGAGGGGCGCTGCAGACTGGATCTGATGCGACCTGATGCATCGCCTCCGCGTGCGCTATCACGCTTGGCAGTCGACGGCGACCGCCAGTGCCGCGCAGACTTCACGCATGCGGGCGTCGGCGAGTCGTCCGAGTCTCTCGACGAGCACCCCGAGGGAGACACTCTCCAGGGAATCGAGGTTCACCGCGGATCGCTGGGGAACCGGATCGTCCGCCGGATCGAGCACCACCTCGCTCGGTAGCGATCGGATGTTCGTCGTGCACGGTGCGACGAGGGCGCGGTGGAGGCGAGGAATGACGGCGTCGCGAGATAGGACGACGACCGGGCGCCGGCCTATCTCCGGCAACTCGCACCACCAGATCTCACCTCGTCCGGGCGCAGTGATCACGAGGACCCCGCGGCGCGCCGGAAGGACGACAGGTCTCCCCAGGCGTCCGGCTCACTGAGTGGGTGGCGGTCGTATGCGGCGTAGCTTTCGTCTATCTCAGCGGCGCGTCGCCGTGCCAGCAAGGCCTGGAGCGCTTCGTCCACGAGCGCGGCATCGGTCGTCCCCGACCGGAGTCGCCGTGCCTCGTTGAGGAGCTCGGCGTTGACGGTGGTACTCAGACGTGTGCGAGCCATGCCACGATTATGCCATAGTCATGGCACTCCGCATAGCTCATGCTCGGAATCCACACACGGGAGATGGGGCTCAGGAAGTGACGCGCCGTTCCCGATATGGCAGGCAGAAGAGCGCGTGAACATCCCGAAGATCGAAGCCGTGGCCTGCGCTGCATGGATAACCGTGGTCCTCTTCGGCACATTCACGATTACCTCGGGGCGAACGCAGGCGGTGATCGGGATACTGCTGTGTCTGATCGCGCTGGCGGTGTGGCAGGTCAGACGGCGCACCAGGCGCCGGTAGGCGCCCGCCGGAGGAGCCTCGACATCTCGCGTTAGAGCTCCAGTCCAAACCGCCCCCGAGATCGCGTCGCGGCCACATCGTTTCATCCGGGGACTTGGACGGAGCTCGGCCGTGGGCGGTATACGCTTCACCAGATGGGACGCCTGACCGGTGACGCCAGTGTCGAGATCGACGCTTCTCTCGAGCGAGTGTGGGAGGTCGTGGAGGACGTGCTCGCCGCGCCACAGTGGCAGGGTGGCATCGACGACGTGCGACCCGTCGAGCGCGATTCAGAAGGCCGCGCGACCCTCGTCGAAACCGTAAGCGACATCAAGCTGAGGAAGCTGACCGCTCGCGTCCGCTTTCACTATGAAGGCCCGACACGACTGCGATGGACTCAGGAGAAGGGGGACATGAAGGCACTCGAGGGAGCGTGGGAGCTCGAGGCGCTCGGTCCCGACCACGTCCGCGCCACCTACCGTCTGGACGCAGACACGGGGCGCGTTCTCGGACTCGTCATCCGGGGCCCGGTCGAGGCGGCGACACGCGCGATGTTCGTCAACGGACGCCCCAAGGAGCTCAAGAAGCGAGTCGAGTCCGGCTGAAAGGCCGCGGCCGCACGCGAGCGAACGCGGCCAGTGCGGTTCGTCGCCTCGGCGCTTCTTGTGACGCCCGGGGCGTCCGGAGACCACTCGTCCCCGTGCTCGATAATGCATGAACGGTGGAGGGGTCTTGGGGCGGTTCAAGGTGGCGGGGCAAACCCCGTGATTGGTACGAATGGATGGCAGCTGGCGTGTTTGTGATTGCTATGGGCGTCTCGATTGGCGTCCTCGTCGCGGCCGGAGTGCCGTGGACTGCCGCTGCCGTCGTTGCGCCTGCGATCGGTGCGATCGGCAGCGGCCTGCGAGTGCCGCTGGGGGCGCGTCTGCGGCGGCGGTTCGGCAGGGCGCCGGAGTAAATGGGCCGTTTTGATCCTCTGCTCGATTAGCCCGGACGGCTTCACCACCGGAAGACAGACCCTTGAGCGCGACGTCATCAGCAATCCTGTTCTCAGTAGGCGTGACCGCGCTGCTGGTCGCTGTTCTCGCAGGGTTTGTCCAGTCAATCCCTGCGTGGCCGAAGCTGCTTCTCGGGGTCTCGCACTTGGAGTCCTCGCCGTCGGAACGGTTGGGCTGCTGGCGGCGGGCAATGGCGTCAGCTGAGGTGCTCGATAATGCACGACCTGGCGCCTATGGCAGGCGACAGCGGAAGCCCAGGGCTTGGGAGGTGCCGCGTACCTTCGTGTGCTGGGTATTGGCCGCGACGGCGGCCGCCGCATCGACGTTTAGCGCGATTAGGCCGGACACGCCTTGGCGCGCAGCCGCAGGCCTCACGTGCGGCAGCTCGTGTGCCTGTTCTTCCTGGTCGCTGATGCTCGCTTCGTACGCCGTAACGAGTTCGTGTAGAAGGGCCCCGGTGACGCCGGTTGCGTGTAGCGCTCGGAGCGGTGGGTCTGCGCGCCGCTCGATCGCGGTGGCCGTCAGTAGCACGGACGCTTCGGCGGCGTGGAAGACGCCGGGGCGTTCGAGTCGCGTGAATAACGGGGAGGTTTGCTCGACCGTCGCGCGGCATGTGCGTTCGTAGGCGGCTTTCAAAGACGCATCGGCGGCCGTCCCGGTCTGCCGGTGCGCTGAGGCACCACAGCCGGCTAGGAGTAGCGTCGCCGCCGACACGAGCGGCACAATCGCCGAAGAGCGCATGTATCGAATATCGGAGCCGCGGCCGGGGCTTGTTAGTGCTAGAGGCTCGAGTAGGGGGATTTGGCGCACTGGCCGATGCCTGGGACGCGTCGCTCGGCCTTGAAGAGCGCGATTTCTTCTCGTCGTACCTTCGCTCGTGCGGGCGATCCCGTCCGAGTCGCAGCGACCGCGCGTCGCAGACGGTTTCGCGCTTCGATGTATCGATCCCAGCCACGGACTTCGGGCAGGTGTTCGTTGGAGCGAAGGAGCGCCATCACTTCCTTCAAGGCGACGACGTCAACGGGTTCGCTGGTGGTGTGGCGATGGCTGAGCTCATGGCACAGCCTGGTGGCCTGGACGACGAATCGCGAGGCTTGCGACGGCGCCGATCCGCAGCCGGCGAGAGCGCCCAGCACGACGAGAACGCAAAGAGGGCGGATATTGGGAGGCTAGCCGGGCCGCAGGGCCCGGTAAGCAGCTGCTTGGCCCTCGTTTGCCGCTTCGCGCGATAATGCACGGCGTGGTCCGTAGCGGCTGTATGTGGGCTGCGATGCTCGCGGCGGTATGTGGCGTCTGCGTCTGGGCTTCCGGAGCGGGGGGCGCTGAAGGGGCGTTCAGGTCGGTGCAGCTTCGGTGGTCGCCATATGAAGTAGGTGGACATGAGCGGTCGGTGGTGCTGTCCTATTTTCCTGCTGGCGGTTGTGGGCGGTCGCGGAACCAGCGTGTGGAGGTGGGGGAAGGTCATAGGACCGTGGCCATATCGATCCGGATCGAAGTTGCGGAATATCAGGGTCGCTGCAGTCAGCCTTTGATGCAGCCTCGGCCTCTGACGGTCCGTCTGCGGAGTGCGCTTGCGGGCCGGGAACTGCTGGGCGCCGCGAAGCGGGAACCGCCGCCGAGCAGAGACTGCACGGGCTCGTGTCCCACGAGGTTTCGGGTTCCCGGGCTGGTCGGCTTTTCGCTGAACGACGCCCGAGCGGCCCTTCAGCTCGAACGCTTCCGCAGTGTGGTGCGCCGCGGGTGCGCGCGATCATCGGGCCGTCGGGGTGTCGTGGCGCAGACGCCTAGGCGCGGGCAGCTGGCCCGCGAATGGGCGCGAGTGCAGATTTGTGTGGCGGAAGGTTGAGGCCGGGCGGAGTCATCTGGGAGAAGCGCGGGCCGCACAGTGGACGGCTGATCGCGTGGCCTGGGCATGGGCTGGGGGCGTATGAGAGCCGCCTAGCATCTTCGTGCTCGATAATGCACGAAGGGTGCTCGGCTGGGTTCGCACTGAACTGGCTTACGAGATCGCGCCATGAAGCGGCTGTCCGTCTCGGCCGTATGGCTCGTAGCGTTGGCCGCCGTGTCCATGGCGCCCGCCGCCGTTGCGAGGGGGCGTCACGCGTTCAGGCCGATCGTGGATTCGGATCCCATCAGCGAAGCGTCGCTTCGAGCTGCACAGTACTGGCGTGTGATCCCATGCGCAGGACAGGTGACGATCGTTGCAGGCCTCGCCGCAGAAGCCCCAGCGTCCGGGGCGAATGACGGGGAGGCCATCCGCCCGGCGGCGATGTGGGCATCGTGGTCGACCCCGTGGGGTGCCAATCTTTTCGACGTTCCGGGTGTGACTCCAGCGCAGGCGATAGAACCTGCTCGCTTCAGCAACTGCGTCGTGCATGTCGACCTCGCGGTCTGGCCGGACTGGCACCGAGACGACGCGCGGTTTGAGTCCTTCTGCAAGGAGATCGTTCACGAGTACGGGCACCTGGCCGGTCATCCGGACGTCGGTGCCGCACGCGGGACGGTCGAATACGAACAGCCCGATCTGGCATCGGTGGCCCCTTGCGAACGCTATCGGCTGGTCTACGGCCACAGGACCTTCTCGCCGCCGCCTCCGAAGAGCGTCCGGCGTGGCTACCACCGTCATCGTCACGCTCGGTAATGCACGAACTGGGTTTGCTACTCCCCGAAGGTCTGCGTGGAGTAGCCAACTCGAAGCGGCTTCTTCAGAACGCGACCGCGAAAGAGGCACTCTTCGAGTACGGATCGGCCCCTTGTTCTGACGAGGGTTTCGACGAGCGGGTGGTGCGGATTGGACGACGCCATCAGCTCGGCCGATATTTCGACGTGGACCAAACGCTCCGCCTCGCCCTGCTTGACGACGTAGAGGAACACGCGAAACGCAGTCTCCGGAGAGGCGATCTCAGTGGGTCCTCCGGTGATCTCGAGACGGTCGGCCATGACACAATGATTGCGCTGCTCGATAATGCACGCACGGTGACTCGAAGCTCAGAGCCACGGAAGCCGATGCGCAATCGACTGATCGTGGCTAGCAGTTGGTTGCTTCTCTCGCTCGCAATGGGCTACTCCACCGTGCGAAAGGGCGGTTTCGTCTGGTTGGCCGTGGGCGTCGTCGCGTTTGTGGTGATCATGGTCCCACTCGTCTGGTACCAGGTGCGCAAGATCCAACGGCGGCAGCGCGACGTGGCGAAGTAACGCGACTGGTGTGCTCGATGATGCACGGCCTGGCGACTAAAAGGCCCGCTTCTGAACGGCGGTGACAACGCCGGTAATCCATCCGGCCGGTATGGGGCCCGAGAAGCGACTGTCGATGGATTCGCCCCTGTTGTCGCCCATCAAGAACCACCGCCCGTGTGGAATCCGGATCGGTCGTGGGAAATCGCATGCTGCGTATGGATGGGGGCCACATGCACGGATGTAGGGGTCTTTCTCGCGGACGAACCTCGCAGAGCCGTGCGTGCGGCGATAGACGTGACCTGCGCGAATGTAGATTTGATCGCCGGGCCCGGCCACGATGCGATCGATGAGTTCAAGCGTCGTGGCTTTTGGAATCGGGGCATCGCACGCAGCTCCGCCCGGCTGGACACTGTGAGGTTTGGGTCCACACTGCTCGCTGACCTCGCCTTCTGGCGCGCGGTAGACCGCAATCGCGCCAATTGCGAGACGCCTTGGGGAGACCGTGACCTCCGCTCCGATTGGGAGCGTGGGTTCCATCGCGCCAGCGTGGATCTTGAATGTCCTTGGCGGTGAGGTCGTCGCTGTGTCGGCGGCGCTGCTTGCACTGGAGCCTGCGGCCATCACTGCCACGGCGAGGCCGACCAGCAGACCGGCCAGCAGACCGGATGCCGGGTATCCGATGTTCCGGTTCCGAGCGCTCACACGGCGTGAGGCTACCGCCGAGCGGGCCTTCGAAACCTGCTGCTCGATAATTCACTCGACGGAATCACCTTGGCGACGGCGGCTGTTCGTCGACGGCTACGTCCTCCGCGCGGTGGCGTCCGTGGTCCTGGATCCCTCCGTTCCAGACAAAAGAGACGCGCTGACCGGCCCGGAGGATTTTCTGGCCGTCACCGCGAACGGCTGTCCAGAGAACGAAGAGGATCTCGCCGTCGTCTGCCGTGAGCCGCCCATAGCCCTTGTCGTCCTTGAACCACCGGACCGTCCCGCGACGGCGCACACCGAGAAGGTCTGGTCGACGCACGTCGAGCGCCGGATCCCGCTCATACATTGCTCCACCAAGGCTAGTCCGCCAGCACGGAGACCCCCTGCCGCGCCGCTGCTCGATAATGCACGGACTGGCGACTGTGTACGCCGCGCGGCTACCCCGAGGCGGCCCGCAAGCTAGCCACAAGCAGCAGGGTCAGCAGCAGCGTCGCTATCGAGATGACGAAGCAGGTTACGAGGCCACCGGGGACGGGCGTTCGATACAGCTGCTGGACGAGCACATAAAGCGTCGCCAAAGCCGCCGCGAACAGAACCGCGCCGAGCGCCGGGAATATCCACAGCGCCAGGGCGCCTGCAGCGAGGGCGAGAACAGCCGAAAAGAGCCACGCCGAATATCCGGCGGTCCGCAGGGCGCGGCGAACGATGTCCACGCGGAAGATACCCCGCTTGCCGTGCTCGGTGACGGATACGAGGCCGCGCGATCCGCGCTCGATAATGCACGAACGGTTCGCCACGCAGCTCGCGCGGCTTGGGCTAGCGTTCACGCCGTGGACGGTGGTGATACGGACGAGACCGAACGGGCGGTTGAGCGCCTCAGCGTCGAGCAGCGTCGGATTGTCGGCGGCTGTCTTCAGGCTGCGGTCGATGGCCCGTACTTTCCCGACTTGGAGTTCCACGCGCTGATGGGTATGCATCGTGATGAGATGGCCGGCGTGGCCGGGCAGTGGCCAGGTGTCAGGGGCAGGAGGGCGTTCCGTGCCGTCAACAATGCTCTCCTTCTTCTGCTCGGGGACGCCTTCGGCGTGGGGAACACGCTCTGGACAGCCCTCGGGACAGATGAGCGAGCCGTCAGGGAAGCACTCGATACCTGGCGCGCGGAGAAGCGGCGCGCGCGCTGAGTAGCGCTGGTGCCCCTGCTCGATAATGCACGAACCGTGGTCTTTCAGCCTAAGCGGCCTACGCCGACCGTGTTCGAGTTCTGCGAGCGGTACATGGGGACGGGTGACCATGTGGTTGATGAGCGCATTGTCGGGGTTGGGATTGGCGACCTCGACGGCCGCGAGACGCTGAAGGTCCAGGTGACGGAACTCGGTGTGGATCTTCCCGAGACGTTCAATGGTGTCCCGCTAGTACTGGAGAAGTTCCCGCCGGAGCCAGATACGTTGCCGCCGGAGATCGAGGCGATGTTCGAGGCGATGGAGTCGCTTGGGCCCCGTGAGCGGGCTTTGCTCGACGAGATACTCGGAGAAGATTCAGAGCCTCCTGAGGGGTAGGGCGCTGGCCGGTCGGCCTCCGGCTCAGCCGGGACGGCAGGCGTGTCAAGCGAGCGAAGCGAGCGGCCCCGAAGGGGTTGACTCGTCTGCCAGGCTGCCTAGCCGGAGGCTGAGGGGCCAGCGAGCGAGCGGGAGGGGTCCCCGGCCGGGCGCAGTCCGGTTGGGGTAGCGAGCGGACCGGCGCGGAAGTCAGGCGGGCTGTAGCTCGCGCGGCGCTGGCACTGAGAGGATCGCGCCGGGGCCGATCTTGTCCAGTCGTGGGCCAAGCTCGGCGTATAGGAGCTTGGCGAAGTGCTCTGGCGACTTCTCGTCGGGGAACGCGTTCTTGAACGCCGCCCACTGGCGCTGGGCCGTGCGTTCGCTGATCTCGGCGGCCTCCGCGTACTCGGCTTGCGTCGGCCACTTGCCGAGCATGTGGCGCGCGAGCGCGAGCATCACGACCGGCTCTACGGCGTCGACGGCTTTCTTGAGCGCCCCGACGCGGCTAGCGCCCTGCTCGACCAGGCGCAGGTAGGCGATCGACGCTAGGGGCAGCTGTGAGCGCATGGTGCGCTGAGCGTAGCCGAGTAACACGACGGGAAGTGGCGGACCCCGGCGCCGGACGGAGGGCGGACGGACGGCCGGAGAGGGGGAGGGACGGCGAGCCCTGCGAGCCGCCCCCCCGCATCGCCGCCCGCCCGCCCGCATCGCCGCCCGCCGTTCGCGGCCCGACGAAAGCTGGCGGGTGATCCGTCCGCGTCGCCCGCCAATCTCTGGCGGGTGTCTACCCCGCAGGAGTCATCGCAACAGGCCGCCGAGATAGTCGGGTCGTGCCGGGATTGCGGCGCGCTGTGGCTCGTCGACGAGACCGAGACGTCGTGTTGGGTCGGGATCTCGACGCTGAGCGTCGGCCCGTGTCCGCGCTGCGAGATCTGGCTAGCCGAGATGGACTCGGCGTTACGCGCCAACGGCTGTCGGAGGCGCGATGGCTGACGCGACCGCACAGGCTCCCGAGACCCGCCTGCAGAGGGTCTCGGGAGCCGCCTCCCTTGACCTGCATGAGGGAATTGCAACCGCGGCGCGTTCGCGGGCCTGTCCGAGGTGGCCGCGGCGGTTGTCGCTGATCAGCAATTTCGGGGAGATCGTCCAGGGTCGTTGCCAGTCGCCGAACCTGTGCGAGTACTGCGCGAAGCTCGCTGCCGTGGAGAACGCGGAGCTCCTTGGGCTCGATGCCCTGCATGGCAACGCGCCGTCGTCTTACGTGGTCCTCACGCAGCCGAGCGCGAGCCAGGCCCCGCGCGAGTACTACGCGGCCAAGCAGGCGCTACAGCGGGCGCTCAGGCGCGAGATAGAGGGCTACGAGGCCGCCTGGCTGGTCGAGTTCACCACAGGCCGCGCAGAGCGCTCGGGCGGGCTGAGGCGCGCGCATCTGAACGGCTTGACCAAGGGAGTGCACGGCGACGAGCACGTTGCCATCGTGCGGCAGGTGATCGACGCGGAGTGGTGCCCGCGTCAGGGCGCCTCGCCGGCCGCTCAATACGTGGCGCCGGTTCAGGATCTCGGGGGCCTCGCGCGCTACCTGGCGCTTCACTTCAACAAGGAGTCCCAAGCGCCGCCGGTTGGCTGGCGCGGGCACCGATTCACCGCTACGCGGGGCTACTTCTGGTTACCGACACCGCAAGCGAGGAAAGTTGCCCGTGAGAGTCTGCGCGACAACCGCGAGCTCTGGCGCGCCCTTAAGGACGGACTGGCGAGCGATGAGGCCGAGCGGCGCGTGGTCTTGGCGCGGCGGGTCCGTGAGCAGACTACCTGGACCATAGGCAACACGCCGCTCTACGCGACGTGAGGGGCCGCCGAGTCACGGTCCGTCTTGATCCGGTCCAGGCCGCGTGGCTGGACGCCATCGCTGACGTGAACAACTGCACGGGAGCGGCTGTGCTGCGTGAAGCGCTTAGCTGGCTGGCAGCCAAGGAAAGCGTGCGAGTTGAGCGCAACGCCCGCCTGGAGCAGCTCGAGAAGATCGCCGCCAGCGCTAGGGAGCAGGCGAAGCTCACGCCTGCGGACTACCGCCGCGCGGCTATCCGTGGCTCTCGCTACTACGCTCGATAATGCACGAACCGTGGTCTTTCAGCCTAAGCGGCCTACGCCGACCGTGTTCGAGTTCTGCGAGCGGTACATGGGGACGGGTGACCATGTGGTTGATGAGCGCATTGTCGGGGTTGGGATTGGCGACCTCGACGGCCGCGAGACGCTGAAGGTCCAGGTGACGGAACTCGGTGTGGATCTTCCCGAGACGTTCAATGGTGTCCCGCTAGTACTGGAGAAGTTCCCGCCGGAGCCAGATACGTTGCCGCCGGAGATCGAGGCGATGTTCGAGGCGATGGAGTCGCTTGGGCCCCGTGAGCGGGCTTTGCTCGACGAGATACTCGGAGAAGATTCAGAGCCTCCTGAGGGGTAGGGCGCTGGCCGGTCGGCCTCCGGCTCAGCCGGGACGGCAGGCGTGTCAAGCGAGCGAAGCGAGCGGCCCCGAAGGGGTTGACTCGTCTGCCAGGCTGCCTAGCCGGAGGCTGAGGGGCCAGCGAGCGAGCGGGAGGGGTCCCCGGCCGGGCGCAGTCCGGTTGGGGTAGCGAGCGGACCGGCGCGGAAGTCAGGCGGGCTGTAGCTCGCGCGGCGCTGGCACTGAGAGGATCGCGCCGGGGCCGATCTTGTCCAGTCGTGGGCCAAGCTCGGCGTATAGGAGCTTGGCGAAGTGCTCTGGCGACTTCTCGTCGGGGAACGCGTTCTTGAACGCCGCCCACTGGCGCTGGGCCGTGCGTTCGCTGATCTCGGCGGCCTCCGCGTACTCGGCTTGCGTCGGCCACTTGCCGAGCATGTGGCGCGCGAGCGCGAGCATCACGACCGGCTCTACGGCGTCGACGGCTTTCTTGAGCGCCCCGACGCGGCTAGCGCCCTGCTCGACCAGGCGCAGGTAGGCGATCGACGCTAGGGGCAGCTGTGAGCGCATGGTGCGCTGAGCGTAGCCGAGTAACACGACGGGAAGTGGCGGACCCCGGCGCCGGACGGAGGGCGGACGGACGGCCGGAGAGGGGGAGGGACGGCGAGCCCTGCGAGCCGCCCCCCCGCATCGCCGCCCGCCCGCCCGCATCGCCGCCCGCCGTTCGCGGCCCGACGAAAGCTGGCGGGTGATCCGTCCGCGTCGCCCGCCAATCTCTGGCGGGTGTCTACCCCGCAGGAGTCATCGCAACAGGCCGCCGAGATAGTCGGGTCGTGCCGGGATTGCGGCGCGCTGTGGCTCGTCGACGAGACCGAGACGTCGTGTTGGGTCGGGATCTCGACGCTGAGCGTCGGCCCGTGTCCGCGCTGCGAGATCTGGCTAGCCCAGATGGACTCGGCGTTACGCGCCAACGGCTGTCGGAGGCGCGATGGCTGACGCGACCGCACAGGCTCCCGAGACCCGCCTGCAGAGGGTCTCGGGAGCCGCCTCCCTTGACCTGCATGAGGGAATTGCAACCGCGGCGCGTTCGCGGGCCTGTCCGAGGTGGCCGCGGCGGTTGTCGCTGATCAGCAATTTCGGGGAGATCGTCCAGGGTCGTTGCCAGTCGCCGAACCTGTGCGAGTACTGCGCGAAGCTCGCTGCCGTGGAGAACGCGGAGCTCCTTGGGCTCGATGCCCTGCATGGCAACGCGCCGTCGTCTTACGTGGTCCTCACGCAGCCGAGCGCGAGCCAGGCCCCGCGCGAGTACTACGCGGCCAAGCAGGCGCTACAGCGGGCGCTCAGGCGCGAGATAGAGGGCTACCAGGCCGCCTGGCTTGTCGAGTTCACCACAGGCCGCGCAGAGCGCTCGGGCGGGCTGAGGCGCGCGCATCTGAACGGCTTGACCAAGGGAGTGCACGGCGACGAGCACGTTGCCATCGTGCGGCAGGTGATCGACGCGGAGTGGTGCCCGCGTCAGGGCGCCTCGCCGGCCGCTCAATACGTGGCGCCGGTTCAGGATCTCGGGGGCCTCGCGCGCTACCTGGCGCTTCACTTCAACAAGGAGTCCCAAGCGCCGCCGGTTGGCTGGCGCGGGCACCGATTCACCGCTACGCGGGGCTACTTCTGGTTACCGACACCGCAAGCGAGGAAAGTTGCCCGTGAGAGTCTGCGCGACAACCGCGAGCTCCTGGTGCGCCCTTAAGGACGGACTGGCGAGCGATGAGGCCGAGCGGCGCGTGGTCTTGGCGCCGGCGGGTCCGTGAGCAGACTACCTGGACCATAGGCAACACGCCGCTCTACGCGACGTGAGGGGCCGCCGAGTCACGGTCCGTCTTGATCCGGTCCAGGCCGCGTGGCTGGACGCCATCGCTGACGTGAACAACTGCACGGGAGCGGCTGTCCGCTGCGTGAAGCGCTTAGCTGGCCGGCAGCCAAGGAAAGCGTGCGAGTTGAGCGCAACGCCCGCCTGGAGCAGCTCGAGAAGATCGCCGCCAGCGCTAGGGAGCAGGCGAAGCTCGCGCCTGCGGACTACCGCCGCGCGGCTATCCGTGGCTCTCGCTACTACGCTCGATAATACGCACGAACCGTGGTCTTTCAGCCTAAGCGGCCTACGCCGACCGTGTTCGAGTTCTGCGAGCGGTACATGGGGACGGGTGACCATGTGGTTGATGAGCGCATTGTCGGGGTTGGGATTGGCGACCTCGACGGCCGCGAGACGCTGAAGGTCCAGGTGACGGAACTCGGTGTGGATCTTCCCGAGACGTTCAATGGTGTCCCGCTAGTACTGGAGAAGTTCCCGCCGGAGCCAGATACGTTGCCGCCGGAGATCGAGGCGATGTTCGAGGCGATGGAGTCGCTTGGGCCCCGTGAGCGGGCTTTGCTCGACGAGATACTCGGAGAAGATTCAGAGCCTCCTGAGGGTAGGGCGCTGGCCGGTCGGCCTCCGGCTCAGCCGGGACGGCAGGCGTGTCAAGCGAGCGAAGCGAGCGGCCCCGAAGGGGTTGACTCGTCTGCCAGGCTGCCTAGCCGGAGGCTGAGGGGCCAGCGAGCGAGCGGGAGGGGTCCCCGGCCGGGCGCAGTCCGGTTGGGGTAGCGAGCGGACCGGCGCGGAAGTCAGGCGGGCTGTAGCTCGCGCGGCGCTGGCACTGAGAGGATCGCGCCGGGGCCGATCTTGTCCAGTCGTGGGCCAAGCTCGGCGTATAGGAGCTTGGCGAAGTGCTCTGGCGACTTCTCGTCGGGAACGCGTTCTTGAACGCCGCCCACTGGCGCTGGGCCGTGCGTTCGCTGATCTCGGCGGCCTCCGCGTACTCGGCTTGCGTCGGCCACTTGCCGAGCATGTGGCGCGCGAGCGCGAGCATCACGACCGGCTCTACGGCGTCGACGGCTTTCTTGAGCGCCCCGACGCGGCTAGCGCCCTGCTCGACCAGGCGCAGGTAGGCGATCGACGCTAGGGGCAGCTGTGAGCGCATGGTGCGCTGAGCGTAGCCGAGTAACACGACAGGAAGTGGCGGACCCCGGCGCCGGACGGAGGGCGGACGGACGGCCGGAGAGGGGGAGGGACGGCGAGCCCTGCGAGCCGCCCCCCCGCATCGCCGCCCGCCCGCCCGCATCGCCGCCCGCCGTTCGCGGCCCGACGAAAGCTGGCGGGTGATCCGTCCGCGTCGCCCGCCAATCTCTGGCGGGTGTCTACCCCGCAGGAGTCATCGCAACAGGCCGCCGAGATAGTCGGGTCGTGCCGGGATTGCGGCGCGCTGTGGCTCGTCGACGAGACCGAGACGTCGTGTTGGGTCGGGATCTCGACGCTGAGCGTCGGCCCGTGTCCGCGCTGCGAGATCTGGCTAGCCGAGATGGACTCGGCGTTACGCGCCAACGGCTGTCGGAGGCGCGATGGCTGACGCGACCGCACAGGCTCCCGAGACCCGCCTGCAGAGGGTCTCGGAGCCGCCTCCCTTGACCTGCATGAGGGAATTGCACCCGCGGCGCGTTCGCGGGCCTGTCCGAGGTGGCCGCGGCGGTTGTCGCTGATCAGCAATTTCGGGGAGATCGTCCAGGGTCGTTGCCAGTCGCCGAACCTGTGCGAGTACTGCGCGAAGCTCGCTGCCGTGGAGAACGCGGAGCTCCTTGGGCTCGATGCCCTGCATGGCAACGCGCCGTCGTCTTACGTGGTCCTCACGCAGCCGAGCGCCAGCCAGGCCCCGCGCGAGCACTACGCGGCCAAGCAGGCGCTACAGCGGGCGCTCAGGCGCGAGATAGAGGGCTACGAGGCCGCCTGGCTGGTCGAGTTCACCACAGGCCGCGCAGAGCGCTCGGGCGGGCTGAGGCGCGCGCATCTGAACGGCTCGACCAAGGGAGTGCACGGCGACGAGCACGTTGCCATCGTGCGGCAGGTGATCGACGCGGAGTGGTGCCCGCGTCAGGGCGCCTCGCCGTCCTCTATACGTGGCGCCGGTTCAGGATCTCGGGGGCCTCGCGCGCTACCTGGCGCTTCACTTCAACAAGGAGTCCCAAGCGCCGCCGGTTGGCTGGCGCGGGCACCGATTCACCGCTACGCCGGGCTACTTCTGGTTACCGACACCGCAAGCGAGGAAAGTTGCCCGTGAGAGTCTGCGCGACAACCGCCAGCTCTGGCGCGCCCTTAAGGACGGACTGGCGAGCGATGAGGCCGAGCGGCGCGTGGTCTTGGCGCGGCGGGTCCGTGAGCAGACTACCTGGACCATAGGCAACACGCCGCTACTACGCGACGTGAGGGGCCGCCGAGTCACGGTCCGTCTTGATCCGGTCCAGGCCGCGTGGCTGGACGCCATCGCTGACGTGAACAACTGCACGGGAGCGGCTGTGCTGCGTGAAGCGCTTAGCTGGCTGGCAGCCAAGGAAAGCGTGCGAGTTGAGCGCAACGCCCGCCTGGAGCAGCTCGAGAAGATCGCCGCCAGCGCTAGGGAGCAGGCGAAGCTCACGCCTGCGGACTACCGCCGCGCGGCTATCCGTGGCTCTCGCTACTACGCTCGATAATGCACGTTATGTCAACTTGAAGGGGAAGACCCCTTGGGGCGGTGCCTGAGCGGTGCGGCCACTTCTCCCCTCAGGGGCGCTCTCCCGGCCTCTATTGCGGAGGCCCGGGTCCGTTTTCGTTGCGGCGTCGCATGCCCAGCGCCCGGCCGACCGCCGCCGCGAACACGGCCAGGACCGCCCAGAACACCGCCTGCACGATCGCGTCGCCGATCGGTTCGCCCGTGGCAAGGAACACGATCAGCAGCGGAACGAACACCACCAGTAGGACGACCACCGCACGCAACGCCGGCGGAAGGCGAGCCAGGCGCTCGCTGAGGCTCATCAGCACTCACCCCCGTGCCGGTGAGCGCGCTCGCTGATCTCGCGGCTGGGATTCATAACACCGAGCACGTTAGTCCGCATGCCCAATCCCCGGCGGGACGAACGCGGCTAGCATCCGGATCCCAGACCGACCCGGGAGGATCAAATGGCGAACACTTTGTACACGGCCAAGGCGCACGTGACCGGCGGGCGCATGGAGGGCCACGGCCGCACCAGTGATGGCGCCCTCGAGGTCGACCTGCGGATTCCGGCCGAGATGGGCGGCCCCGGTGGCGGCACCAATCCCGAGGAGCTGTTCGCCGTCGGTTACGCGGCCTGCTTCGAGGGCGCCCTCGGCGTTGTGGCTCGCCGCAAGAAGGCCGAGGTGGGTGACGTCGCGATCGAGTCCTCGGTCTCGCTGCTCCCCGATGGTGAGGGTGGCTTCAAGCTCGAAGTCGGGCTGGACGTCAACCTCCCCTCGGTTCCCGACGCCGACACCGCCAAGGAGATCGTCGCCGCTGCACACAAGGTGTGTCCCTACTCCAACGCCACCCGCGGCAACATCGAGGTCGCACTCACGGCCAACGGCGAGCCCGTCGGGGGATAGCCTGAGGGGTTCGAGGAGGACTGGCGGAATGCTCTCCAACGAGCAACGCAGCAGACCCGGCAGCTCACCCAGACCCTCACCGACCCCGCTGGAACACGGGTCATCGGAGGCCCTGGAAGGCTTGCGTGGCCACCAGCGCTCGCTTCGGCCGCCTCACTCGCCGTAGCGCTGGGGCTCTGCGCAGCACCGAGCGCCGGCGCGTCGAAGGGCGGCACGACAGCGGCCACCTGCCCGAAGCAGGCCAAGGCTGCGCTTGCGCTGTCCGCCAACGCCACGAACAAGGCCGCACGGGCCGCGCTCGCGGCGGCGCCCGAGCGCTACAAAGGGCTAAACGTGAAAGACGCAAAGGCCGTCTCGTCGAAGCTGGCGACCAAGGCCGGTCCACGCGGCGGCGAGGTCGCCCACCAGTGCGGCAATGCGATCCAAGCCAACACGGTTGTCGTGGAACTCCGGTTCCCGAAGGAGCTGCCCAGCTCCAGCCTGTCCGAGGGGGTCGTGTTCGTGTCGCGCTTCAAGAGCGGCTACCAGGTCTGGGAGCTGGCCCACTAACAGCACCCGGGCCGCGCCCCGCGCCGCCTTGATCAGCGGCCGAGCGTTCGCTCGAACTCCCGCACCCGCGTCTGGAAGGAACCGATCAGCTCGCGGACCTGCGCCAGGCCTGCGCGCAGCTCGGGGTCGCCGAGCTCAACAGGAAGCATCGAGTCCTGAAGCGTGGAGAGCGTAGTGTCGGCGTCCTGTACCTCCTTCGCCGCGTCGTCGAGGAAGGCTTTGACGCCCCGTCCCGGTGCTCCTCGCGCCGCGGTCGCGAAGGCGCCGTCGTCGAGCTCGTAGCGGCGGGCGAACTCTCCGTGGGTGCGCCGGATGCGCCCGTATGCCGCCTGAACCGGCCCGAACAGCGCTTCCTCGAGGCGCTCGGCGCTGCTGTCGTCGAGCAGCTCGAAGGCCTCGCTGAGATCCGACAACGCCACCGACAGGTGGTCGGCCGCCCGCTCCACCTCCACCAGTAGCTCACGGCGGGCGTCGGCGGAGGCGTAGGGCACGCGACCCACCCTAGAGCCCGCCGGGGCGGCGACGCGCCAGCCGGCGTTCAGGCCCGGCGGCGGTTCAGTTCAGCTGGTAGTTGAGCGCCACGCCGGCGGTGACGGTGCAGCTGACGACGCTCGCCTTCTTGGCCTTCTTCTTTTTCTTCTTGTGCTTGTGGGCCTTGGCGTTACCGGGTTTCACCACGCCGGGGACTGATTTCGCGGCCGCCTCGGGTGCCACGACACGATTATCGCGTCCGCTGCCGAAGTCGGGCTCCACGCCGAGATAGCGCACGTATTCTTCGTCGCCTTCGGCTTCACATTCGACCCCGCCGCTCTCTTCGATCACGCTTTGGACGGCGCCGAGCGTGCCGCCCACGTGGCCTGCCAGGAACTGGGCCTTTTCCTGACCGTCGCTGATGGCGGCCGCCATTGCCTGGCGGTAGGCCGTGTCGGCCGCCGCGGCGTTGGCTTCCTGGGCGACCGGGGCTTTACCGACGCCTTCCACTCCGACCGTCCGGACCGCGGTCTCGGTCGGGGCTTCAGCCGAGGCCACCCCGAGCATCCCCACGGCGATCAGGGCCGCCGCGGCCGCCAGGATGGCTGTCAGCGCATACCGCATGGAACGTGTCCTCGCACCGATGCTACTCCGCCACGGCGTGCGCCAACTCACCCGCCCGCCGCAGCACGTCGTCGAGCATCTCGGGGGTCAGCCTGCCGGTGAAGGTGTTCTGCTGGCTGGGGTGGTAGCTGCCGATCAGGCACAGCGGACTGCCCGCGTGCTCGGCCCCATGGCCGAACTTCGGCCGGGGCCGGGGCACCGGTGCGGGCGGATCGCTGAGGTGGGCGTTCAAGCGCAGCGCGGCGTCCCAGGCGAAGGCGCCGAGGCAGATCGCCACCCGCGCCGCTGGCAGCAGGCCCAGTTCGGCTGCACTCCAGGGCAGGCACCTGTCGCGCTCCTCGGGAGTCGGCCGGTTGGCCGGCGGAGCGCACCGGACCGCCGCCGCCACCCATACCCCTTTCAACCGCAGGCCGTCCTCTCGGCTGACCGACTCGGGCTGGTTGGCGTAGCCGCACCGCCACAGGGCCGCGAACAGGAAGTCGCCCGAGCGGTCCCCCGTGAACATCCTCCCGGTCCGGTTGGCCCCGTGTGCAGCCGGGGCCAGGCCGAACAGCAGGATCTTCGCCCCGGGGTCCCCGAACCCGGGTACGGGGCGACCCCAGTACGTCTGGTCGGCGAAGGCCGCCCGCCGCTCACGGGCGACCTGCTCGCGCCAGTCCACCAGCCGTGGGCAGCGCCGGCAGTTCGCCAGCTCGGCGTGGAGGGAGTTCATCGTCCGGTGGACTTGCGTAGCCACGGGCCAGTAGTACCATCGCAATCGGGATGCCGGC
Organism: uncultured Solirubrobacteraceae bacterium; assembly: GCA_963758055.1. Lineage (GTDB taxonomy): Bacteria > Actinomycetota > Thermoleophilia > Solirubrobacterales > Solirubrobacteraceae > Palsa-744. Next base: position 125,002 of record CAVWTU010000001.1, on the reverse strand, counting down.
ATGGCTGTGGATACTGATGCTGGCGGCGCTCATCAAACTTCCGATCGCCGCCCTGATGCTCTGGATTCCCTTCCGCGACGACGCCGCCATGCGTGCCCCGGAGGGCACCGACTCCGGCGAAGACGACGGTGGTTCCCGGGCCCTGCCGGCCGGGCCGCTGAATCCCCATCCGCGGGGTCCCCTCCCCCACCTTCCGCGTCGCGGCCCTCACGGCTCCCCGGCGCCCGCCTCGCCACCCCGTATCCGCCGCTCGTTCACGCCGCGGCGCACGGTACCCACGCACGGCTGACCGGCGGGGCGGCACGGCCCCGGGGTCGCGTCGTGCTCAGCGGTTTCGCTTGCGCTGCTGGCGCGCGGCCTTGGCTTTTGCGCGGCGCTTGCGCAGGGTCACGGCCGGGTCGCGACCGGAGCGCCCTTCGCCCAGGTCCGCGTCGGTGGCGGGTGCCACCCGGCGAGCGTCGCGGGCGATCACGAAGGCGATCCCACTCAGCAGGATGACCGCCGCCACGACCGCGATCAGGATCGTTTTCTGATTGTTGGTGGTCGACGATTCGGTCGAGCTGGTGCTCGTCGTGCTCGTTGTGGCGGTGGTTTCTTCGGGAGCTTCGGCCAGTTCCTGCAGGTTGCTTGCTCCCACCGCCGCGGCCGCCACGCCGGGCGTCACGATCAGGCCCGAAGCGCTGATCGCGAGCACGAGCATCGTGCCCCAGGCGAGGAGCATCGAGCGGGCCATTTTCGGCGATACGCGTGCCACCCGGCGAGGATAGCGCCTCTCAGGGGCCCGGATTGCACGCCGGCGTACAAACTCCAGGCCGCTGAAGGCCGGCCTTCAGGGGGCGTCCCGGGCGCTCCGCCCGGCACCATAGAATGACCCGCCATGGCACCGAAACAGCGCCAGGTTCGCATCGAACAGAGGGGCGGCATCGAGGCGATCCAGGCACTCGAACAACGCTCGGACGATGAGCTCGAGGCGGAGACGAAATACAAGGCGGCGGCACTGGCGATCCTCGGCGCCCGCGCCTCCGAGCGCTTCGACGCGAAGGCCGCTCGCGGCTACTTCCAGCGGGCGATCGCCGCCGCACGGCCGCAGGAGCGGATGCAGATCCGACGCATGGCCGACGCCTCCCTGGCGCTCGCCGAACGTCGCGCCGGGGATCTCAAGAGCGCCGTGGAGCGCCTCGGCCAGGCTCCTCCCAGCGGCCGCCAGCTGTTCGCCCTCAGGGCCATGGGCCTGCTGGTCCCCCCCGCCTCGGCCGGCATCCTCGCGCGGATTCGCGGGATCCTGTTGATCATCGTGCTGGTGATCGTGCTGCTGGCGATCGGGCTCGGCATCGTCGAGCTGGTCTCGCTGCCGTTCGGAGGCGTGGGACTCGCACCCGGAATCCTGCTCGGGCTGTTCGTGGTGATCGCCGCCCTGGCGATCATCGCCGCCGTCGGGCGCCGGCGGCGAAATCGCGCCAAGGCCGCCGCCGCCTCGGGCTGACAGACGCCGCCACGCCGTCGGGCCTCCCTGCGGCGAAACGCCCAATACGCTCCCAGCAGCTCGTGTCAGCTTCCGTACGCCTGATCGTCAACCCATCCGCCGGCGGTGGCAAGGCGGCGAGCGTTGCCCCTGCCGGCGAGGGTGCTCTGCGGCGGCTGGGGCTGAGCGTCGAGCGCAGCGACACCCGCGACCTCGACCACGCGCGCGAGCTCGCCCGCGAGGCGGCCGCCGCCGGCGAGACCGTCGTGGCCATCAGCGGCGACGGCATGGTCGGCGCGATCGCTGACTGCCTGAAGGACCTCCCCGGCGCCCTCATGGGCATCATCCCGGGCGGGCGCGGCAACGATCTCGCCCGCGTGCTGGGGATCCCCGACGACCCCGCCGAAGCGGCCGCGGTGATCGCCGCCGGCCACGCCCGAGCGATCGACGTCGGTCTCGTCGCGGAGGGGTCGGGCGAGCCCAGGGGGTTCGTCGGGATCGCCTCGGTGGGCTTCGACAGCGACGCCAACCGGATCGCCAACGAAGCTCCATCCTGGCTCGGGGGTCTCGTCTACCTCTACGGAGCCCTGCGGGCGCTGGCGGCGTGGAAGCCGGCCCGCTTCGAGCTCGAGCTCGACCCGCCGGGCGAGAAGCTCAGCTTCAGCGCCTACAGCGTCGGCGCTGCCAACTCCCAGTGCTATGGCGGCGGGATGCGCGCTGCCCCGGCGGCGCTCCTGGATGACGGGATGCTCGACGTGATGGTGCTCGAAGACGTCAGCAAGCTCGCGTTCCTGACCCGCATCATGCCCAAGGTCTTCACCGGCGAGCACGTGAATCTCCCGGGCGTGCGCACCTTCCGGGCCCGTGAGCTCGCCATCAGCTGCGACAGGGAGTTCGAGATGTACGCCGACGGCGACCCGATCGGGAGGCTTCCCGTGCGCGTGTTCGCCCGCCAGGGGGCGGTGCGGATGCTGGTGCCCCCGGCCGGCGGGCCGCATCCCGCCTTCGCCCAGGCGCCACCCACCGGCGGCGAGCAGGGCGCTCCGGGGAGCGGCTGATGGCCACCGCCCTCGACGCCAAGCTGGCGCTGGCGAGGACCGTGGGAACCATCTCGCGCTGGCGCGGCGGTGGCGCCACGAGCGCTCCGGGGAAGGTGCTGATGCGCCTGCAACCCGATGCCATCCGCACGCTCGGAAGCCGCCTGGCGCGCGGGAGCGCCCTGATCTCGGCCACCAACGGCAAGACCACGACGGCCACGATGGCCGCCGCCATCCTGCGCCGGGGAGGCGTGCAGCTGGTCCACAACCAGGCCGGCGCCAACATGGCCGGGGGCGTGGCCACCGCCCTGCTCGGCGCCGCCGGAGCTCGCGGCGGGATCGCCGGCGAGCTCGGCCTGTTCGAGGTCGACGAGCTGTGGCTGGCCGCGGTCGCAGACGAGCTCTCCCCCCGCGCGATCCTGCTGTCGAACCTGTTTCGCGATCAGCTCGACCGCTACGGCGAGCTCGAGCGGATCGCCGCGAGCTGGGAGGAGGTGCTCGGTGCACGCCACACCTGTCCGGTGCTGAACGCCGATGATCCGCTGGTCGCCGACCTCGGCCGCGACCACCCGCAGACGCTCTACTTCGGCGTCGAGGACGACACCCTGACGATGGCCGGCATGTCCCACGCGGCCGATGCCAAGCACTGCCGGCGCTGCGGCGCCCCCTACGTGTTCGACGCCATCTACCTCGGCCACCTCGGCCACTACCACTGCGAGCAATGCGGTCAGCGGCGCCCGACGCCGGCGCTCACCGCCGCCGAGGTGGTCCTGCACGGAGTCAGGAGCTCGGAGTTCACCCTGCGCTCGCCTGCCGGCGAGGTTCGTGTGGCGCTGGCCCTCCCGGGGCTCTACAACGTCTACAACGCCCTCGCCGCCGCCGCCCTGGCGAGTTCGCTGGAGGTGCCGCTGGCGGCCATCCAGGCGGGCCTGGCGGACGTCCGGCCCGCCTTCGGGCGCGCCGAGAGCATCACCCTCGAGCCCGCGCCGCGGGCCAACGGGCTGCCCACCCTCGCCGAGCCGCGGGAGCTGCGGATCCTGCTCGTCAAGAACCCGGCCGGGGCCAATGAGGTGCTGCGCACGCTGACACTCGAGCCCGGCCAGCACGACCTGCTGGGAGTGCTGAACGACAACATCGCCGACGGTCGCGACGTGTCCTGGATCTGGGACGCCGACTTCGAGCTGCTCGCCGGGCGCATCCGGCGGGTCACCTGCAGCGGCAACCGCGCCCCCGACCTCGCGGTCAGGATGAAGTACGCGGGCGTCGACCCGGACCTGATCCATGTCGAGGCCGACCTGCCGGCGGCCCTCGCCCACGCCTCTGTCAGTCGCCCCGACCCGGACGCGCCCCTCTACGCGCTGCCCACCTACACCGCCATGCTCTCGCTGCGCGAGCTGCTGGTCGCGCGCGGCGAGGCGAGCAGCTCGTGGTGAGGGCCGCCTCACCAGTGCCGCCGACGACGCGGCCCCGTCCGACGGTGATCTGGCACGACCTCGAGTGCGGCCTCTACACCGCCGACCTCGAGCTGTGGCGCGAGCTGGCCGACCAGCACGCCGCCGGCGGCGAGCCGGTCCTGGAGATCGGCGCCGGCACCGGCCGCGTGAGCCTGGACCTGGCTCGCCATGGACACCCGGTCACCGCCGTCGAGCGCGACCCCGCACTGCTGGCCGCGCTCGCCGAGCGCGCCGCCGGCCTCGAGGTGACGGCCGAGGGCGCGGACGCCCGCGCCTTCAAGCTCGACCGCCGCGACTTCGCCCTCTGCCTGGTCCCGATGCAGACCGTGCAGCTGATGGGCGGTCCCTCGGGCCGGCTGGCGTTCCTGCGCGCCGTCCGTGCCCACCTGCGCGACGGGGGCGTGCTCGCCTGTGCCCTAGTCGAGGACCTCGAGCCCTTCGACGCCGCCTCCGAAGAGCTCCAGCTCGATCCCGAGCTGGCCCGCCACGAGGGCGTCCTCTACAGCAGCTGCCCGGTACGCGTGTCCGTCGGGCCGCGCCGCATCCGGATCGAGCTCGAGCGCCGGATCGAACCCGGCGAGCCGGCCGCCCGCGCAGAAGCGGGCGCCCCCGCGCCGCCCGAGCGGGAGCTGATCGACCTCGACCGGCTCACCCCCGAGCAGCTCCAGCGGGAGGCCCGGCGCGTCGGAATGCACGCCCTGGAGGTCCGCACCGTCGCCCCCACGGAGCTGCACACGGCCAGCACGGTGGTGATCCTCGGTGTCTGATCCGGTGCCACCCACGGGCTCCGGCGCGGCCGGCGAGGCGCCCGTCCTGAGGGTCTGCGCCCTGTATCCGGACCTCATGAACATCTACGCCGACCGCGGCAACCTGCTCGTGCTCGAGCGCCGCTGCCGCTGGCGCGGGATCGGCTTCGAGCTGCACGCCAGCGGCCTCGGCGAGCAGCTCGACGGCGAGCGCCACGACCTCTTCTACATCGGCGGCGGCCAGGACCGCGACCAGGAGCTGTGCGCCGAGGACCTGATCGCCAACAAGCGCGCGGGCCTGCGTGCGGCGGCCCGGCGCGGGGCCGTGATCCTGGGAGTGTGCGGGGGCTATCAGCTGCTGGGGCACTCCTACGCACTGGGCACACGGCTGATCGAGGGCGTCGGCCTGCTCGACGTGCTCACGGTGCGAAGCGATGCCCCGCGTCTGATCGGGAACGTCGCGATCACCGTGGAGCTCCCCGACGGGGGGCGCGGCGCGCGCGCGCGCGTGCTGGCGGGGTTCGAGAACCACGCCGGTCACACCCATCTCGGGTCCGCACAGGAGCCCCTCGGCCGGGTCCTGCGCGGCCACGGCAACGACGGCGGCTCCGGCTTCGAGGGGGCGATCGCCGGAAACGTCATCGGCACCTACCTGCACGGCCCGCTGCTGCCCAAGAACGCGTGGTTCGCCGACTGGCTGATCGCTCGCGCCCTGCGCCTCGATGCGGGCTCGCTGCAGCCGCTCGATGACGAGCTGGAGGACGCCACCCACCTCAGCGCCCGCCGCGCAGCCGGTCTCTGAGGATCGCGCTTCCTCGGCGGGGCGCCATGTCCCGCAAACTGCGGCCACCGGCAGCGAGCGGGCCGGGGTCGGGCCTATGATCGGCGGCCGTGGAGTTCTCCGAGTACCAGCGCCGCTCGCGGCGCACGGCCATGTACCCACCCGAGGCGGGGTTGTCCTATCCCACCCTCGGCCTGGCCGGGGAGGCCGGCGAGGTGGCCGAGCAGATCAAGAAGTCGATCCGCGACGACGGCGGGGAGGTGACGCCGGAGCGCCGCGCCGCCCTCTCCAAGGAGCTCGGCGACGTGCTCTGGTATCTGGCCCAGCTCGCCACCGAGCTCGACCTGGACCTCGACGAGGTCGCGGGCGCGAACCTCGACAAGCTGCGCTCGCGCCAGCTGCGCGGCGTCCTCTCCGGCAGCGGCGACGACCGCTAGTCGCAGCTCCTAGGCGACCGCGAAGCGGGCCAGGCGGTCTGCCAGCTGGGCCGGGACCAGGGCCCGCACGCGCACGCCCTCGGGCGTGTCCTCGCGGGCGATCTCCCCGGCGACTTCGTGTAACTCGGCGAGGCTGGCGCCGTCGGTGTACGGGACCAGCAGCTCGACCGGGCGCAGGGTGTGGGCCAGTTCGCTCTCGATGCGGGCGCCCAGCTCCTGCAGCCCCTCCCCCGTCTCGCCGCTGACCAGCACCGCCTTGGGGTGGCGCAGGCGCACGTCATCGCGGGCCTCGGCGTCGAGCAGGTCGGCCTTGTTGAGCACCAGCAGGCAGGGCCCGTCGTTGGCGCCGATCTCCTCGAGCGTGCTTTCGACCGAGTGGGTCATCATCTCGATCTGCTCGCGCGAGGCGGAGGCGTCGACGACGTGCAGTAGCAACTGCGCCCGGCGCGTTTCCTCGAGCGTGGCGGCGAAGGCGTCGACCAGCTGGTGGGGCAGCTTGCTGATGAAACCGACCGTGTCGGTCAACAGGTAGGGACGCCCGGACAGGCGCAGCGTGCGCGTGGTCGGGTCGAGCGTGTGGAAGAGGCGGTCGCGGACGCTCACCTCGGCGCCCGTGAGCGCGTTCAGGAGCGTGGACTTGCCGGCGTTGGTGTAGCCCACCAGCGCGACCGTCGGCAGGGCGGCCCGCTCGCGCTCGGCGCGCTGCACGGCGCGGGTCCCCTTGACGTGCTCCAAGCGCCGGCGCAGGGCGGCGATGCGGTCGCGGGCGAGGCGACGGTCGGTCTCGATCTGGGTCTCACCCGGGCCCCTGGTCCCGATCCCGCCGCCGAGACGCTCGAGGTGGCTCCACAGTCCCCTCATGCGGGCGAGGTTGTATTCCAGCTGGGCCAGCTCGACCTGCAGCTTGCCCTCGGCGGTGCCGGCGTGGGAGGCGAAGATGTCGAGGATCACGGTCGTGCGGTCCACGACCGGCATCCCGAGTGCCTGCTCGAGATTGCGCTCCTGGCGCGCGGTCAGCTCGTCGTCGCAGGCGATCAGGTTGGCGGCGCTCTCGCGCGCCTGCTCGCGGGCCTCGGCCAGCTTGCCGCCGCCGAGGTAGGTGTCGGGGTGAGGGCGCTCGCGGCGTTGCACGAGCTCCCCCACGACGGCCACGCCGGCCGTGCGCAGCAGCTCGGCCAGCTCGCTCAGGTCGGTGTTCGCATCGGGTGCCGCGGCGATGCAGAAGGCCCGCTGGCGGGCACGCTGCGTGGGCTGGGCTCCGTTGCGCTCTCCCCGCACAGGCGTCGCGTCCCCATCATCGCGACCGTTGTGAGTGGAATCCATCCACCCATGAGTTTAGGACCTCCTCTGCACTACTTCGCCAGCGCGCCGAGCCGCTGCACCGCCTCGAGCAGGCGCTCGTCGGGCGTGGTCAGCGAGATGCGGAACCACCCCTCCCCCGCCGGCCCGTAGATGGCTCCCGGCGAGAGCACCACCCCGGCCTGCTCGAGGACGTGCTCGCAGTAGGCGGCGGAGCTGTCGTAGCCGGCCGGCACCGGCGCCCACACGTAGATCGTCGATTTCGGCGGCTCGACCTTGACGCCGATCTCCTGCAGCGCGTGGCAGACCTGGTCGCGGCGGCGCTTGTAGAGGGTGTTCATGGAGGCCACCTCGGCGTCGGCCTCCGGCGAGAGCGCCGCGACGCCCGCCAGCTGGATGGCCTCGAACAGGCCGGAGTCGACGTTCGTCTTCAGGCGCCAGTAGGTCTCGAGTGCCTCGGCGTTGCCGACCGCCACAGCACAGCGCCAGCCGGTCATGTTGTAGCCCTTGGAGAGCGAGAAGACCTCGATCCCGACCTCCTTGGCTCCCTTGGTGGCCAGGAACGAGGGCGCCCGGTAGCCGTCGAAGGTGATCTCCGAGTAGGCGTTGTCGTGGACCACGAGGATGTCGTGCTCCCAGGCGAACTCGACCACGCGGTCGAAGAAGTTCTCGGGCACCACCGCCCCGGTCGGATTGTTCGGGTAGTTGAGGTACATCAGCTTGGTCCGCTTGGCGACGTCGGCGTCGATGCGGTCGAGGTCGGGCACGAACCCGAGCTCGGGCTCCAGCGCCATCAGCACCGGCTCCGCTCCGGCCAGCCACGGGCCGCCCGTGTAGACCGGGTAGCCGGGGTCGGCCGCCAGGGCGTAGTCGCCAGGGTCGAGGAACGCCAGGTTGAGGTTGAAGATCGCCTCCTTGGCGCCGATCGCGGGGATGATCTCCCGGTCGGGGTCGAGCACCACGTCGAAGCGCCGCTCGTAGAAGTCGCGCACCGCTTCCCTGAAGTCCTCGCGTCCGCGGTTGCTCGGGTATTTGTGGGTTTCCGGCTCGGTGACGGCCTCCTGCATCGCTTCCACGATCAGGGGCGGCGTGGGCCGGTCCGGGTCGCCGATGCCGAGGCTGATGACGTCCACCCCCGCCTCGCGCTTGGCGGCGATCTTGCGCTCGAGCTGGGCGAACGCGTACGGCGGAATGCGCTCCAGGCGCTTACTCGGTTTCATGCAACTCCCTTTCGAGGTCTTCGCTTAGCTGTCCCGCGAACACGGGTCTGGCCCAGCCGGTCAAAGTCACCTGCAGATCCTCGCCGACCTCGACCCGGAGCTCCCCCCCGTCGAGCGAGACGACGACCGTCGCGGTCCCCGGCCGCGGCTGCTGATCCTCGGCGTAGGCGACGGCGGCGCCGCTGGCACCGGTCCCCGAGGACAGCGTCTCCCCCACCCCGCGCTCGAAGATCCGGGCCCTGATGCGGGCCGCCTGCTCGGAGCTCGCGGCGCCGGCGAGCTCGACGAACCAGGACACGTTGGTGCGGTTGGGGAAGCGCGGGTCGTTGCAGATCGGCGGTCCGACAGCCCCGAGGTCGAGCGCCTGCAGCTCCTCCTCGGAGGCGACCCGGATCGAGCACTGCGGGTTGCCGATCGAGACGTGGCGGAAGCCCCACTCGTGGCCGTTGACGTTGAGCTGCCCGCGCCCGTCGGGCGGCCCGCCGGGGAAGTCCGGGGAGGCGAGGCTCGCACTGCCCATGTCCACCGAACACGTGTCGGGGCCGGTGATCGTCGGTCGGATCCTGCCGGCGGGAGTCCCGATCGAGAAGCGCTCGGCATCGGTCCAGCCACGGTGGCGCAGGTACAGGATCGCCTCCCGGGCCCCGTTGCCGGACAGCTCGGCCTCCGAGCCGTCGGGGTTGAAGATCCGCAGGTCGGCGACGTCCTGGGGCTCGGCCGGCTCTGACAGCAGCAGGATGCCGTCGGAGCCGACGCCGAAGTGCGGGTCGCAGATCCGGCGCACGCGTCGCGGGGCTGAGCGCGAACGGGAGCTCCGAGCGCTCGATGATCAGGTAGTCGTTGCCCAGCGCTTGCCACTTCTCGAATCGCATCGCCGGCGAGAGTCTATGGAGGGCCGCTTCGCCGGACCGGGTCTCCCGCCGCACCGCTGACGGCTCAGCCTCCGCCGCCGTCGTTCGCGTCGGCCTCGCGGAGGATCTCCTCGGCGACGCTCCCGGGCGTGCGATCGCCGACGTCGATCAGCTGCACGTCGGGCAGCTTCCTCATCCAGGTCAGCTGGCGCTTGGCGTAGTTGCGGGTGCGCTGCTTCATCCGCTCGACATCGCCTTCCAGCAGCTCCTGGAAGCCGAGCGCCCGGCGCGCGGTCTCCGAGGCACCGGCGGCGTTCGCACGCACGACCTCCTCGCGGGCGCCCTGCGCGAGCATCCGCTCTACGCGTTCGTCGATCGCCCGGTAGAGCGCCTCGCGATCCATCGTCAGACCCACGAGCAGGGTCCGATGGCGCAGCTCACGGCTCCACAGCTGCGAGGGGCCCTCCGGAGGCTCCAGCTCGCCGAGGTCGAGCAGCTCCAGCGCCCGCACGATGCGCTGGCGGTCGTTGGGATCGATCTCCGCGGCCGCCCACGGCGCCCGTTGGGCCAGCAGCACGTGCAGCGGCCCCGGTCCCCGGCGCTCGAGCTCCGCCTGCCAGCGCTCGCGAACCCCCTCGGGCGGAGGCGGGCGCAGATCGAGCTCGGCCAGTGCGGCGCGGAGGTACAGGCCCGTGCCCCCGACCACGATCGGGCGCCGGCCGGCGGCCAGCAGGTCGTCGATCTCGGCGTGGGCGAGCTGGGCGTACTGGCCGGCGCTGAAGGAGGCGTCGAGGGGCACGAGCGACAGCAGCCGGTGCTCCAGCAGCGCCTGCTCGGCCGCGGAGGCGGCGCCCGTCAGGGTCTCGAGGCCCGCGTACACCTGCAGGGCGTCGGCGGAGACGGCGACCGGGTCCTCCCCGCGGGCACGCAGCAGCTGGGCGAGGGCCACGGCCACTGCCGTCTTGCCTACGCCGGTGGGGCCGAACAGCGCGAGGACGAGCATCTCTTTAGGCTCACAGGTTGTGCAGATCGAGGGCTCGAGAGTTCTGCTCACCGGCGCCAGCGGCGGGCTCGGCCAGGCGATCGCCCGAGGCCTAGCCTCGCGCGGCGCCCAGCTGACGCTCACCTCGCGACGCGTCGATCTGCTGCAGGACCTCGCTCAGGAGCTGAACGCGCGCGTGATCGCCGCCGACCTCTCATCCGCCGCCGAGGTCGCCCGTCTGGCGGAGGAGTCCGGAGAGGTCGACGTGCTGCTGGCGAACGCCGGGATTCCCGCGGCCGGCCGGCTGGAGACCTTCTCGGTCGAGGAGGTCGATCGCACGCTCGACGTCAACCTGCGCTCGGCGATCGTGCTCAGCCACGCACTGCTGCCGGGGATGCTCGAGCGCCGTCGCGGCCAGCTCGTGTTCATCTCCTCGATCGCCGGCAAGACGACCGTGCCGGGCGACCCCCTGTACCACGCCACCAAGTACGGCATGCGGGGATTCGCGGCCGCGATGCGCATGGACCTGCACGGCACCGGGGTGAGCAGCTCCTGCGTGTTCCCCGGCTTCATCCACGGGGCGGGCATCTTCGCCGACTCCGGCGCCAAGCTGCCTCCGGGCGTCGGGACCCGCTCACCGGAGGACGTGGCCGACGCCGTCGTGTCCACGATCGAGCGTGACCGCGGCGAGGTCGAGGTCGCGGCCTTCCCCCAGCGTGCGGGCGCCCGGGTGGCGAACCTGGCCCCGGACCTCTCGGCGGCAGTGGTGAGGCGGACCGGCGGCGGGCGCCTGGCCGCCGAAATGGACCTCGCGCTGCGCGACAAACGCTGACGCGCGGCGCTCAGAAGAGCGTCGGCTGCAGAGCCTCCTGGACGACCTCGACCGGCGTGTCGTCGGCCGCCCCGTGTCCGGTCAGCCTGAAGGCACGGCTCTTGCCCTTGCGGCGCACCAGCTCCGACAGCCGCTCGCGCTCCTGCGCCGGCGCGTAGGCGCCGCGTTTGTAGAGGTCCCGGTAGCGCTCGACGAGCTCGGGCCGCGCCTCCTTCAGCCAGCTCATGAACACCTGGCGCACCTCTCCGCGCAGGTGCAGCGCGATGCCGTTGATGTTCGTGGCCCCCGCCTCCTCGCACTTCTCCAACAGCGTCTCCAGCTGTCGGGGCGAGTCGTTGATGCCCGGCATCAGCGGCGCGATCAGCACCCCGGTGGGAATCCCCGCGCGGTTGAGCTCGGCCACCGCCTCCAGCCGCGCCTTCGGGTGGGGCGTGTGGGGCTCGGTTGCACGCCAGGCCTTCTCGTCGAGCGTGGGGATCGACAGGCACGCGCTGAAGCTCGTCCGCGCGGCGATTTCCAGCATCAGGTCGAGGTCGCGCAGCAGCAGCGGGGACTTCGTCAGCACCGAGCAGGGGTTGTTCGCGTCGCGCAGCGCTTCCCAGATGCCCACCATCAGCCGGTAGCGCTTCTCGACCCACTGGTAGGGGTCGGTGTTGGTCCCGAGCGCCACGTGTTCGCGTCTCCACGACGGCCGCGCCAGCTCCGTGCGCAGCACCTCCGGGGCGTTCACCTTGACCACGATCTCGCGCTCGAAGTCCCGGCCGGCGTTGAAGTCCAGGAAGGTGTGGGTGGGGCGAGCGAAGCAGTTAAGCTGGCTGACCACGCCGTTGGCGATGAAGTCGCCCGTACCGGTGGTGATGTCGACCAGGTCCATCGGCTCGCTCAGGAGCCAATCGAGCATCTCGCCGATTTGTGTCCTGATCGGGTCGCGGCGCCGCACGGTTCCTGCTTGGGTTCCGCAAGGCCCTCGCCGCCATCGCGAGGTTGATGTCGTCGCGCCTCCGCGTCTTCGCAGCGGCGGCGCGGCCGGTGCTCGGTTGCCGCGGTAGCCCGGCGCAAACGCACGCTGCATCGTCGCTCGTGCGATCGTGAGCGATTGCTCGCACGCGCACGAACTCATGTCCGCACTGCCCCGCTCTTCGAGATGTGCCCTCTACAGACGACCTACGCGTGCTATGGTCGTCCTCAGCCACCGTCTCCCAAGCATGCTCCGTCACAGCACGCATGCGCCGCCGCCAGCAGTCAGGCCCGTACCTCAGCACGTCTCGAACCGCTGGGAGCGATCCATGTTCGCCCGAGCACCTCGGTCCATCGGGCGGATCGTCGCAGCGTGGCGTTGGCCGATCACGCCTGCAGGATCCGGGTCTTCGTGACGACCTCGCTATCGTCCGTCGAGCAGTAGCAGCGCATGACTGCAGCCCCTGTACGGGTTGATGCTCCACCGGAACGGCATCCGTGACTTCTCGGGCACGCGGTTCAGGACCGATTTGGCCTGGACCTCGTAGAAGCGCATGTCGAGCGCCTCGGGCGCGTCGAATCGGCGGACCGTCGCGGCATCCTTGTATCCCGGCAGCCGGTGCTGCTCCTCGGCGTCGACTTTGAGGTTGTCCCAGCGCACGAACGTATGTTCGCATGGGCGGGGGACGGACGCGGTCCCGACGGGGCCGAAAGCGGAGGCTTCTGGAGCCGCGGCCGGCGGTCTGACCGGACCGCTACCCGGGTGCGCTTCAGAACTCGATCACGCTGCGGATGCCGTCCTGGGCCTCCATCAGCTCGAACCCTCGGTTGACCTCGTCGAGGGTGATGCGGTGCGAGATGAAGGGGTCGACGTCGATGTCGCCGTCGAGGTAGCGGCGCACGAGCGCGGGGACGTCTTCGCGGCCCTTCAGACCGCCGAAGGAGGAGCCGCAGACGCGCCGCCCGGTGATCAGGAAGCGCGGGCACGACGTCGAGCGTCTCGCCGCTTGCCCGGCGACGCCGCAGACGGTGCACAGGCCCCACCCCATGCGGGCGGCTTCGACCGCCTGGCGCATCACCTTCGACGTTTCCGGTCGCCTCGAAGGTGTAGTCGGCGCCGAAGCCGTCGGTCATCTCGAGGATCGCCTGGACGGAGTCCTCGCCGCCGGTGAGCAGATCGGTGGCGCCCTGGCCGCGGGCGAGCTCGAGGCGCTCGGCGGACAGGTCCACGCAGACGATCCGCTCCGCCCCCTGGAGCCGGCTCCGGCGACGGCTCCGAGACCGACCATCCCGGCGCCGAACACGACGCAGGTCGAGCCCGGCTCGCACGGCGGCCGTCTTCATCGCCGCGCCGAGACCGGTCGAGAGGCCGCAGGCGAACAGGCACGCCCCGTCCAGGGGCGCCTCCGGGTCGATCTTCGCGAGGGCGATCTCCGGCATCACGGTGTACTCGGCGAAGGTGGAGGTGCCCATGAAGTGGCGCAGCGGCTCGCCGTCGCGGGAGAGGCGGGTGGTGCCGTCGGGCAGATAGCCGAGGTTCTGCTGCTCGCGGATCGCGAGGCAGAGGTTCGTGAGCGGGCTGCGGCAATGCACGCACTCCCCGCACTGGGGAGAGAAGAGCGTCACGACGTGGTCGCCCTCGGACACCAGCGTCACGTCCGAGCCACAGCGCTCCACCACCCCGGCGCCCTCGTGGCCGAGGACCGTCGGTGCGTAGCCGGAGGGGTCCGCTCCCGAGGCCGTGTACATGTCCGTGTGGCAGACGCCGCAGGCCACGAGCCGCACCAGCACCTCGCCAGGACCCGGCTCGGCGAGCTCCACCTCCCCCACCGCCAGCGGGCTGCCGAACTGCTCGAGGACCGCGGCCCGGATCTTCATCGGGCGGCCCTGGCGGCGAGCGACTCCTCGCCCGCGAGCGTCTGGCTGGTGGCCGAGTTGATCTCCACGCGGGCCATCTCTCCGGGCGCCGCGAGTCCGCTGAAGTTGACGACCTTGTTGTGGCGCGTGCGACCCCGGACCTTCTCGGGGTCGGTGCGCGAGGGCCCTTCGACGAGCACCTCGAGCGTCCGCCCCACGAACCGCTGGGCACGTTCGTGGGCCCTGCGCTGGACGATCTCCACCAGCCGCTCCATCCGCTCCACCTTCACCGGGTGCGGCACGACTCCCTCGCTGATCTCGGCCGCAGCGGTGCCGCGGCGGGGCGAGAACAGGAACGTGAAGGCGCTGTCGAAGCCGACCTCCTGCACCACCTCGAGGGTCTCCTCGAAGTCCTCCTCGGTCTCACCCGGGAAGCCCACGATGATGTCGGTGCTGAGCGCCGCGTCGGGGACGTGCTCGCGGATCAGCGCCACGCGGTCCAGGTAGCGCCCGCGGTCATACGTGCGCCGCATCGCCTTCAGGATGCGGCTGGAGCCCGACTGCAGGGGCAGGTGGATGTGCTCGCACACGCTCGGCAGCTCCGCGTGGGCGCGGATCACGTCCTCGCGCATGTCCTTCGGGTGAGGGCTCGTGTAGCGGATCCGCTCGATCCCCTCGATCGCGTCGATCGCCTCTAGCAGTCCGGCGAAGCTGGGCTTGCTCGGCGGGCCGTCCGCGGATAACTCCCCCGGCCGTGGGCGGGCAGGTCGCGGCCGTAGGAGTTGACGTTCTGGCCCAGCAGCGTGACCTCGAGGACGCCGTCGTCGGCCATCGCCCGCACCTCGGCCACCAGCTCGTCCATCGGGCGGCTGACCTCGCGGCCGCGCGTGGAAGGGACGATGCAGTACGAGCACACGCAGTTGCAGCCGACGCTGATCTGCAGCCAGCCCTGGAAGGGGCGCTCGCGGCGGGCGGGCAGGTGGCCGGTGAAGCCCTCGAACTCGAAGTAGCCCTGGGCCGTGAGCGAGTCGCTGGTCAGGAACTCGGCCAGCCGGTGGACCTGCCCCGGGCCGAACGCCACGTCCACGAACGGGAAGCGCTCGAACACCTCCTCCTTGACCGACTGCGCCCAGCAGCCCCCCACCCCGACGACCTTGTGGGGCGCTTCTCGCTTCAGCCTTTTCGCCTCCCCGAGGTGTGCGATGAAGCGGCTGTCCGCCGACTCCCTGATCGAGCAGGTGTTGAACAGGATCAGGTCGGCGTCCCGGCGCTCGTCCGTCTCGCTGTAGCCGAGCGCCTGCAGCATCCCCTTCATGCGCTCGGAGTCGTGCTCGTTCATCTGACAGCCGAAGGTCGTCACGTGGAAGGTGCTCGCCATGTCAGCGACAGCGTAGAGGCAGCGGCCCGGGTCGGCCCGCGCAGTATCCTCGCCGTGGCTGCCCGATGAGCACGGTCGAGTCCCCCAGCCAAACCGACGCCGTCACGCGCTACTGCGCCGCGTCGGCCGCGAACGACCTCGAGGGCATGGTGGCCACGCTCGCTCCCGGCGTGGAGCTCATCTCCCCCCTGTCGGCCAGCGCGGTCATCCGCGGTCGTGATGACCTACGCGTGCTGCTCGGCGCGATCTACTCCAGCTTGAAGGGCCTGCACTGGGACCCCCCGGCCTGGAACGGGTCCCGTGCCTATGCGGTCGGATCCTCCCGCGTGGCGGGCCTGCGGATCGACGACGCGATGATCTTCGAACTCGGCCCCGACGGGAGCATCGTCAGGATTCGCCCCCACCTGCGGCCGTGGCTCGGCACGACGGTGCTGGCGCTGATCCTGGCGGCCAAGCTCGCTCGCCACCCCGGCGTGATGCTGCGCGCGGCGAAGGCCGGGATGGCCGCAGGTCGCGCCGGCCGGTCCTAGGGCCGCCGGCCCCGCGCGAGCCGGTCCCAGGCGCGCCGAGTCGCGGCGCCGCCCGCGAGATACCTAGCGCACCCCGATCACGTCGATAGAGGCGGAATCAACAGTGGCGTGGACGCCCGTGGTGCAGTCGTCCCATGCAACGACCTCAGAGTGTGGCTCACCGGCTTGCCGGGTTCGAAGAACGATGTGAGTTCGAACGTCTGCGTGTTCGTGCCCGGCTGGCTGCCTGTCGAGATGCTGGACTCGAGCGCGTATTCGTTCGGCGCGAACTGAATCCCAAGCGTGACGAAGTGGTGGTCCCGCTTCGTTCCCGGGGGGAAGAGCCACACTGTTCGGTGGACGGAAGCGAGACGGTGTACTGGCCCGCGAACTGATCGGTTTCTTCGGGGTACTGCGTCCATGTTGCGCGGCTCATCGGAACGGCGACGCCCGGTTGGGTGGTCGCCGTGGTGACCGGCCCGGTACTCCTCGCTCGCACGATCACGTTCTTACCGGGAGCGCCAAGCTCGCGCAGGAGGTTAGGCGCGATCTGACGGGTACTCGTGATCCTCGCCTGTCGCGCCAGAGCGTTGAGCACGCTCGGCTTGATCTGCGTGGTACTCGTGAGGACATATCGGCTCGCGGCGATGCCGGTGCCGGTTATGGCGAAGACAAGCGCGACGAGCGCGATGGCGTTCCGCTTGACGAACCCCACGATGCCCGGATCGTATCAGTCGGCGGGCGCGACAGCGGGGTCGCCGTACCGCTCGGGTTCGGCTTTCGCCGAACCCTCCTACGCCGCCGCGACCGCTGGTTCGCTGGCGATCGGAGCCACGACCTCGTCCTTGTCGCGCTCGATCACGGCCAATGTGTTGCTGTTCACGCCGAGGGCGGCGTAGACCTTCTCTTCGATCTCCTTGGCCAGTTCGGGGTTGGCGTCCAGGTGGGCCTTGGCGTTGCCCCTCCCCTGCCCGAGGCGGTCACTGCCGTAGGAGAAGAAAGAGCCGGACTTGGAGACGATGTTGTGCTCGAGCCCGAGGTCGATCAGGCACCCCGAGGAGGAGATGCCCTTGCCGAACTCGATGTCGAACTCGGCCTGGCGGAAGGGTGCCGCCATCTTGTTCTTGACGACCTTCACGCGCACCCGGTTGCCGACCGCCTCGGTGCCGTCCTTGAGCGTCTCGATGCGGCGGATGTCCAGGCGCTGGGAGGCGTAGAACTTCAGCGCCCGGCCACCGGGCTGGGTCTCGGGCGAGCCGAACATCACGCCCACCTTTTCGCGGATCTGGTTGGTGAGGATGCAGAGCGTGTTGGTGCGGTGAAGGTTGCCCGCGAGCTTGCGCATCGCCTGGGACATCATGCGCGCCTGCGCGCCCACCGTCTGGTCGCCCATCTGCCCCTCGAGCTCCACCCGCGGGGTCAGTGCCGCGACCGAGTCGATCGAGACCACGTCCACCGCCCCGGAGCGCACGAGCATGTCGGCGATCTCGAGCGCCTGCTCGCCGTAGTCGGGCTGGGACACGAGCAGCTCGTCGATGTCCACGCCGATCTCCTTCGCGTACAGGGGGTCCATCGCGTGCTCGGCGTCGATGAACGCGCACACCCCACCGAGCTTCTGGGCCTCGGCCAGCACGTGGTAGATGAGCGTCGTCTTGCCCGAGGACTCCGGCCCGTAGAGCTCGACGATGCGCCCGCGGGGGACGCCGCCGATGCCGAGCGCGAGGTCGAGCGACAGCGCACCGGTGGGGATCGCTTCGCAGCGCACCTGGGCGCCCTCGTCGCCCATCCGCATGACCGAGCCCTTGCCGAACTCGCGCTCGATCTGCGTGAGCGCGCCCTGAAGGGCGGCGTCCCGCGCCTTGGCGGCCTTCTCCTGCTCAGTCACGGGCATAGCTGCATCCTCCAGGTCGGATTGGGAGCGGGCACTGTATTGGGCCCCCCGGACGGAATTTGCTCCCAAAAAGCGGCACCGGCAAGCGGGAATCGCGCCGTCCGGGCGCCGCGGCGCTCCCCTCTAGGAGATCACCTCGCCCCGCCCCCGCAGCGGGATCCCCGAGATGCGAAGCCGCAGCGTCGATCCTTTCGTCAGCTGCAGGGTCAACGTCGACCTGGAGGGGCCCACGAAGAACGTGAACGAGGCCGTGTAGCCGCCGACCCCGTTCAGCCTCGCGCTGCCCACACCGTGGAATTCGCGTCCCGAGCTGCTCACCGTGCAGCTCGCGCTCGCCAGCGCGGTGAGCCGCACGACGCCCACCCGCGGATCGGTGATCGACACCTGTAGCGACTGCCTGCTCGAGAGCGGGGTCGCGAGCTGGTCGGTGACGCTGCCGCGGAGAGCCGAGACGCTCATCGTGGCCGAGCCCCCGATGCGGCTGCACGTGGCCGGCGGGGGCGGCGGCGGGGGCGGCGGTGTTTCTTCCCCACCCGTGGGCGGGGGCGGCGGCGGAGGTGGTGCCGGTTCTTCTTCCCCACCCGTGGGCGGGGGCGGCGGAGGTTCTGTCGTTTCTCCTCCACCGGCTTCGCTTCCCGCCCCTTCGCTCTGGGCCTGCGCCCACGTGTAGTAGGTGCTGGCTCCGGCATGGGAGCTCACGATCAATGCCGTCCCGGAGCGTCCGCCGGTGCTCGTGGCGACTCCCAGCACCTCCGGCTGGGGCAGCGCGAGCCCTTCGCCGAGGATCACGTGGCGATGGCCCCAGCAGCCGCTCGCGCCCGGGGCCGCGCAGTCGAGGTTGGGGCCGGGGTAGCCGTCGTCGTACATCCACAGGTAGTACGCGAGCAGTGGCCCGGTGCTGGCCCAATCGGATCCGAAGCCACGCCAGGGCGCTTCGGTGGCCGGCGGCAGCGGGTCGGTTCCGTTCCGCACGCCGGCCGCCGCGGCTTCGTCGAGCGCCGCGTTCAGGCCCGACACCGGCGTGTAGCCGTAGGCGCTGCGGTCGAGGTCCGCGAGGATGAAGATCTGCCTGTCCGCCGAGAGCGTGAGGAAATCGCCCGGCAGCCGGTAGGCCGGCAGGCCGAGGGCGGCCCGAGCCGCGTTCAACTTCGAGAGCAGCCACTGCTGGCATTCGGTGGAGGTTTCCTGCGAGCAGGCGGCGGGCACCGACCCGAGCGGGATGTTCGCGGGCGGATCCGCCGCCTTCGCGGCTGCCGGCGCCAGCGCACACGCCAGGACGGCCGCGACGAGTGCGATGGAACGACCGACGGCTCTCCGGCTGCGCGGGTGCGCAGCGATCCCTTGCACAAGCATCCTTGCCTCCCGGGTTCAGGGGATGAATGGCGGGCCGCATGCGCTTTTGGGCGGGCGCACGCAGCTCTCTGAATCGGCGCATTGTGGCGTCCGCCCCCGCTCGGGAAAGTGGTTTTGGACGGGCGTACGAGGGTGGCCGCCGTCCCGCAAAGCCGGAGCCGGGCCGTCCGCGGCGCCGTCGCACCGGTGCCGACGGGGCGGCCGTCAGTAGCGGGCGCGCCAGTGGCCGCGTGGCGAGCGCCTCGTAGCGGGCGCCGCTGGGCTGGAGCCACGAGCGGTACAGGGTCAGGGCCTGCGGCTGGAAGCGCAGGAAGGGCGTCGCGGGGACTTCCTGGGGACCCTCCGGGAGAGCGAGCAGGGGCTCTCTGCCACGCACCCGTGCGACCGTCAGGTGGGCCCTGAAGCGCCGCCGCTCGGGCTCCCATGCCACCACCCTTCCCAGCTCCGCCACCAGTTCCCGCTGCAGCTGCTCGAGCTCGCCTTCGGGGTCGTGGATCTCGACCGTGAGGTTTCGCGGGCGCCGTGGCGGCAGCCACAGCGGCGCCCCCACCGACAGCTCGCCCACGTCGGTCACGCTCGCGCCGGGCACCGCGGCCAGCGTGTCGATCTCCCCGACCGGCCGGCTGCCCAGGAAGCACAGCGTGATGTGCAGGTTCTCGGCGGGCAGCACCCGCAGCTGCGGGCGGGGCGTGCGCTCGCGCTGCCCGTGGGCGCCGGCGCGCCGCCCGCCGGGGTCGCCCCGGCGTGCCGCGGCGGCCACCGTCCGGGCCCAGCCGGCGAGCTCGAGGCAGACCTGCTCCGGGGGATCTACGGCCAGGAACAGCCGCGCGGTGGCGTGCCCGCCCCCGCTCATCCGCCGGCCGCGGCGCTCCCGTCGAGCACCCGCCGCAGCAGGTGCATCGCGACCGTCGTGGCCCGGTCGCGCACGTCGACCCGGGCGCCCGGCAGTTCGACCTTGCGCGTCAGCTGCTCGCCCGCCGCGCGACCTGCACCATCGTGTGCGGCCCGGGCGACGCTCAGCCACACCAGCCCCACCGGCTTCTCCTCGGTCCCCCCTCCCGGCCCCGCGATCCCGGTGACGCCGATCCCCAGGTCGGCTCCGATCCGCTCACAGGCGCCCTCCGCGAGTGCCACCGCGACCTCGGCCGAGACGGCGCCGTGGGCCTCGATCAGGGCCGGATCCACGCCCGCCGCCCTCACCTTGACGTCGTTGTCGTAGGCCACGATCGCTCCCCTGAAGTAGTCCGAGGAGCCGGGCAGCTCGGTCAGGCGCGCGGCCAGCAGCCCGCCGGTGCAGGACTCGGCCGTGGCCACCGTGCGCGGGTCGCCGGGCCCGCCCCCGCGCAGCAGCGCGGCCACCTGCTGGTCGACCGAGCTGCCGTCGGTGGAGAAGAGGGTGTCGGGGTGGCGTCGGGCCACGACCGCTTGGAAGCTCCTCATAGACGTCCTCCGCGGCCGGGTCGAAGACGCTCACGATCTCCACCTCGCCTCGTTTCAGGCAGGTTGTGACCTCCAGGCGCCCGAGCTCGACGCCCTCCCGTTCGGCCACCCGCAGGGTCTCCGCGATCTCCGACTCGGGGATCCCGAACAGCCGCAGCATCCGCTGCTCCATCTGGCCGGCCCCCTTCAGCGCGGCTTTCATCGCCTCGGTCGCGACGGCCGTGCCCCACATCGGCTGCAGCTCCCGCGGCGGGCCGGGGAGCACCACCACCGTCGGGCGATCGCGGTCTGCCGGCGGGGGCACCACCAGCCCCGGGGCGGTGCCGACGGGGTCCAGCACGGTGGCCCCCTCCGGGACGGTCGCCTGTTTGCGGTTGCCCTCCCGCACGGCCTCCATGTCCACGTTCGGGAAGCGCTTGGCCAGCGGGCGCAGGATCTCGGCGATGCGCTCCTCCACAGCCGGGTCGAGCGTCATCTCCCGCCCCTGGAAGCGTCCCACCACCTCGGCCGTGAGGTCGTCGGCGGTCGGTCCGAGCCCGCCGCTGGTGATCACCAGGTCCAGTCCCCGGGCGGCCATGAAGGAGAGCGCCTCGTGCATGTCCTCGGGGCGGTCCCCGACGATCGTCGTGTAGGCCAGCTGCACCCCCAGGTCCCGCAGCCGTTCGGCCAGCCAGGGGCCGTTGCGGTCACTCACGCGCCCCGTGAGGACCTCGGTTCCGGTCACCACGATCCCCGCGCGTGCCCCGGGCGCGTCGCTCATTTGCACGTCGGCATGCTTCCGGCCGGGAGCGTGTGACGCCCGCGGGCCCTCGTGACCGAGTAGCCGATCGCTTCGCTGGAGGGGGGCACGGTGCGCGGGCGGCCGTCGATCACCATCGTGACGTCGCTGTTGCCGAGCGTGACCTCAAAGCGCCTTGCATGGTAGGTGGGGGTGCTCGTCCCGGCCTGCAGCTCCTGGCCCGGGATCAGCTTGCGCCCGCCGTCCCCGAGCAGGCACACGTACACGACCGAGTTGGCGTGCAGCGACAGCGACACCTCCCGCGGGCTCCCGGCGCCGGAGGAGCCGGTCGAGCCCTGCGTGCGGGAATGCCGGCTCCTCGAGGCCTGGGTGGAGGCGCCATGTTTCGATTTCGAGCCCGAGCCCGCGAGGAGCAGCACGACCAGCAGCACGATCACCACCAGGACCGAGCCGACGGCGATCATGTAGCCCCGCGAGGGCCCGCTGGAGGGGCTGCGGCTGCGGCGCCGTTCGCCGCTCGGGACGATCGGCTCGCCGGGCCCATCCCCCTGGTACTCCTGGGAGCGCCGGTATTCCTCGACCAGCGCCTTGCCGTCGAGGCCCAGCGCCTCGGCGTAGGTGCGCAGGAAGCTCTTCACGAACGTGGGCCCCGGCAACAGGCTCCACTCTTCGTTCTCCAGCGCCCGCAGGTACTTGGCCCGGATCTTGGTCGTGGCCTCGATCTCGGAGACGTCGATGCGCGCACGCATGCGCGCCTCGCGAAGCGTGGCGCCGATTTCGGGCATCTCGCTGGGAGAGGCTAGTCGCTGAGCGTCGCGGCGGGCTCGTCGAGCTCAGCCAGGAAATGCGGCAGGTCGGCCTCGGTGATCAGCACCTGCCGAGGCTTGGATCCTTCATAGCCGCTGATCACCTTGCGCTTCTCGAGCATGTCGATCATCCGCCCCGCGCGCGTGTAGCCGAGGCGCAGGCGACGCTGGAGCATCGAGGTCGAGGCCGTCTGCATTTCGGCCACGAGCGTGATCGCGTCCCGCAGCAACGGGTCCTCGTCGGGGTCGAACTCGTCACGGGGACCCTCCCCCGCGGGCGGCTCCACCTCCTCCAGCAGCTCCTCGCGCAGCTCGGGCTCGCCCTGGCGGCGCCACAGCTCGGTGAGTTTGGCGATCTGGGGCTCGTCGATGTAGGCGCCCTGGATGCGCTGCAGGCGCGAGCTCCCGACCGGGCTGAAGAGCATGTCGCCCTGTCCCAGCAGCGACTCGGCGCCGTTCTGGTCGAGGATCACGCGGGAGTCCGTCTGCGAGGAGACCGCAAAGGCGATCCGGGACGGGACGTTGGCCTTGATCATGCCCGTGATCACGTCCACGCGCGGGCTCTGGGTGGCGAGCACGAGGTGCATCCCGACCGCGCGCGCCTTCTGGGCCAGGCGGATGATCGAATCCTCCACGTCGGCGGGGGCCACCATCATCAGGTCCGCGAGCTCGTCGATCACGCACACGATGTACGGGAGCGGCGCTTCGCTGCGACGGGCCCGCGCCTTGTTGAGCTCGTCCAGGCTGCGCGTGCGCGACAAGGACATGATCCCGTAGCGGGACTCCATCTCCTTGACCAGGTTGGCGAGCGCGTTGGCGGCCATGCGGGGGCTGGTGATGACCGGCGTGAGCAGGTGCGGGATCGACTCGTAGTGGTTGAGCTCCACCTGCTTGGGGTCCACCAGCACGAGCCTCAGTTCGTGCGGGGTGGCGCGCAGCAGCAGGCTGCAGAGCATCGCGTTGATGGCCCCGGACTTCCCCGCCCCGGTCGTGCCCGCCACCAGCAGGTGGGGCATCTTCGCCAGATCGGCGCCGATCGCCTTGCCGGCCACGTCCTTGCCCAGCCACACCGTCAGCGGCGAAGAGTCGCGCGGAGGCTCGCCGAACACGTCCCCGAGCCTCACGATCTTGCGTTTCGCGTTGGGGACCTCCACGCCGACCGCCTGCTTGCCCGGGATCGGCGCCAGGATGCGGATGTCGGTGGCGGCGAGCGCGTAGGCGAGATCGTCCTTGAGCTTCGCCACGGCCCCCACCTTCGTGCCCGGCGCCAGCCTCAGCTCATAGCGCGTGATGTGGGGACCGGCGACGGTCCCGATCACCTTGGCCTGCACCCCGAAGTGCCCGAGCGCCTCCACCAGGGCGCGCGAGGTGCGCTCCTGCCCGGTGGTGTCGGGACGTTCGGCCTCCGCCCCCGAACGGGTCAACAGCTTTGCCGCGTCGGGGAGCTCCCAGACGAAGTCGGGGTCGTCTGTGACCGAGCCGCGGAAGCGGCCCTGCGGGGTCAGCTCCGCTTCCTCGGCCGACGCTGGCGTGAAGGTCGCCCCGGAGGTGTCCTCGTCCTCCTCCCCATCCTCGGCCTCCTCGGGCGCGGCGTCGAGCGCCGGCTGCTCCCCCTCTTCCGAGGCGGGGTCCTCGGCGGCGGGCTCGGGCTCTCCGACCGGCTCCTCGCCCCAGGGGTCGGCGCCGACAGCGCCGGCGGCGTGGGTCAACGCGGCGGGCGCGTGGAAGCCGTCGTGGGGATCGGGGGCGAACGTCTGATCTGCCGGGTCTGCGCCGGGCTCCTCGGCGTGGAACAGCCGCCGCCGCAGGAGGTGCACCGCCGCGGCCGCAAGACTCCCGAGGTCGCGCACCAGGGTCCCGAGCGAGGACCCCGTCAGCAGCATCGTCCCGGTGACGGCCAGGAACACGACCAGGATGCCCACGCCCAGGCTCTGCACCAGCGGGCTCGCGAGGCGGAAGAGGGCTTCGCCGACCACGCCGCCGTGACTCTGCATGTGCGCCGAGGTCCAGGCGTCCGAGTGCGGACCCGGTCCCGTGGTGATCCCGAGCGTGCCGGCGGCCAGCGCGAGCGTGATCGCCGCGAACAGGCAGATCGTGCCTCCCCGGAGCGGCCGCTCCAGGCCGAGGGCGGGTCCCAGCAGCAGGGTGCAGCCCGCCAGCAGCAGGGCCAGCGGGGCGAACACGCGCGCACGCCCGAGGATCCAGCCGAGGCCGACCGTGAGACCGTGGCCGGCGCGGCCCCCGTCCCAGCCGCCGTAGATCACGAACACGAGGTACAGCCCGCAGGCCACCAACGCCAGCGCCAGGACCTCCCTGCCGCGCTCGCCCAAAAGCGGCGTGCGCGCGCGCAGCCGGGCCACGCTCGCGCGGATGGCGGGGACGATCGACATCCGCTTGCGCCGCCTCGGCGCCGGGCGGCGCTTGGAGGAGGCCTTACGGGCGCGTGTACGGGAGGCGGCGGAGGATCTCCGGCGGGTCGCTGGCATCAAGCGCAACTTCGACGCCACCTGCCCGTAACCTGCCTGTGAGGCTTACCATCGCTTTACACCCAGGCCTTTAGATAAAGATCCATGACCGACTATGCCCGCAGCCCCCGTGTCCTCGTCGTCGAGGACGACGAGGACATCGCCCAGGCCCTCCAGCGGTCCCTGCGCATGGAGGGATACGAGGTGCGGATCGCCCCCGATGGCCGTGAGGCGATCGAGCAGGGGCGCGCCTTCGCCCCCGACCTGGTGATCCTCGATCTCGGCCTGCCCCAGATCGACGGCGTCGAGGTGGCCCGCTCGCTGCGGGCCGACGACGACGTCCCGATCCTGATCCTGACCGCCCGCGATGCCGTCGAGTCGCGGGTCGAGGGACTCGACGCCGGCGCCGACGACTACCTCGTCAAGCCCTTCGAGCGCCAGGAGCTGCTCGCCAGGCTGCGCGCTCTGCTGCGCCGCCGCCCACCCCGCGGGTCGGCCCCGCTGCGGGTCGGGGACCTGTCGCTCAACGCCGATACCCACGAGGTGTCCCGTGGCGAGCGTTCGATCGAGCTGACCCAGCGCGAGTTCGAGCTGCTCGAGTACCTGATGCGCAACGAGCGCATCGTCATCTCCCGCCAACGGCTGCTGGACGAGGTCTGGGGCTATGACCCCTTCTCGACCACCAACACGATCGAGGTGTTCGTCTCCAACCTGCGGCGCAAGCTCGAGTCCGGCGGTGAGCCGCGCCTGCTGCACACGATCCGGGGAGCCGGCTACGTCCTCCGGGCCTGAACGCTTCGGGCCGGCGCGGCGCTTCGCGGCCCGCGTCTCGGCTGCCTTCGACCGCCGGCCGATCAGGGTCCGCCTGGCGGGGGTCTCGGCTGCGCTGACGTTCGTGATCCTGCTGGGGTTCGCGGTCGCGATCGGGTCGCTGACGGTCCACCGCGTCCGCCAGGACTTCAACCGCGAGGTGCTCGAGAAAGCCGAACGCCTGCGCACGACACTGAACATCGAGGTCGTGTTCGCCCAGAACGGCGACGAGCACCTCGTGATCACGCCGGGGCTCGGCTACTTCACCGCCGCCGCCGAACACGCCGTGATCCGCATCTTCGGGATCGACCACAGCGTGCTGGCCGAATCCCCGGCCCACGCGCCGTCGTTCGGGCAGCCCGAAGCGGTCGCCAAGACCCAGCACAACTACCGCGTGCTGGCCGGGGCCGCGCCCGTGCGCGTCGACGGCGTGCCGCGCGGGCACGTTTTCATCCAGTACGCCCGCAACGTCTCCGAAACCGAGTCCACCGTCCGCAGGGTCGAGCTGTTCCTGCTGCTGGGCGTCCTCGGCGGCACCGTGCTGGCGCTGCTGGCTGGTCTCGCGATCGCACGCCGTGCGATGGCGCCGATCGCCGAGCTGACCTCCAGCGCGGCCGAGATCGCCCGCACCCGCGACCCCTCGCGCCAGATCCCCGAGCCCGTCGCCGAGGACGAGGTCGCAAAGCTCGCCCGCACCCTGCAGGGCATGCTCCAGCAGCTGGACAGCGCCCGCAACGAGACCGAGGCCACGCTCGCGCGACAGCGCCAGTTCGTGGCCGACGCCTCGCACGAGCTGCGTACCCCGCTGACGAGCGTGATGGCCAACCTCGAGCTGCTCGCGGAAACCCTCGACGGCGACCAGGGCGACGCCGCCAGCTCCGCCCTGCGCTCCTCGCGGCGGATGCGCAGGCTGGTGGCCGACCTGCTGCTGCTGGCGCGCAACGACGCCGCCAAGCCGACCGTCCGCGAGCGCTGTGACCTGGGCCGGATCGTGGTCGAGGCGGCGAGCGAGCTGGGCGCCATCTCGGACGGGCACGAGATCGTGATCGACGCCAAGGCGGCGCCCGTGCACGGGGTCCGCGACGAGCTCCACCGCGTCAGCGTCAACCTGATCGAGAACGCGCTCCGCTACACCCCCATGGGCACCGAGATCCGGGTCTCCACGAGCACCACGCCCGCGGGCCTGGCGGAGCTGATCGTCGAAGACGAAGGGCCCGGTGTCCCCCCCGAGCTGGCCGAGAACCTGTTCGAGCGCTTCGTGCGCGGGACCGGGGACCGCGGCGGCTCGTTCGGACTCGGGCTGGCGATCGTGCAGTCGATCGCCACCTCTCACGGGGGCAGCGTCACCCTCGAGACGCCCCTGCACGGCAGCGGCGCGCGCTTCGTGGTGCGCCTGCCGGCGGCCTCAGACCTCGACGACGACGGGCAGCACCATCGGCCGCCGCTTGAGTCGCTCGTAAACTAGCTTCGCGAGGTCGTCGTGGAGCACCTGCGCGAGCAGGTCGGTCTCGTGGATCCCCTCGCTGGCGGCGTGACGAAGGGAGCTGTCGACCGTCACGCGGATCTCCTCGGTCAGCTTGTCGGCCTGGTCCATGAAGGGCACCCCCCGGAAGATCACCTCGGGGTCCGCCACCGAAGAGCCGTCCTGCTCGGCGATCGTGACCACGACGATGAAGATGCCGTCGGCCGACAGCATCCGCCGGTCGCGCAGGGCCACATCGGCCATGTCCCCGATCTCCACCCCGTCCACGAAGATCATCCCCGCCTGCTCGGGCTCGCCGAAGGCGGCTCCGCGCTGGTCGATTTCGAGCGGCAGGCCGTTTTCGCCCTGGAAGATGTCGCCCGGAGCGATCCCCACCGCCTCCGCCAGCGCCGCGTGCATGCGCAGCCGCTTGAAGTCTCCGTGGAACGGCATCACGTAGCGGGGCCTGACCAGGTTGAGCATCAGCTTGACCTCCTCCTCGTAGCCGTGGCCGGAGGCGTGGACGGGGGCGTCGCGAGGGGTGATCACCTCGCAGCCGATGTGGTAGAGGCGGTCGATGGTCTCGTTCACGGCCCGCTCGTTGCCCGGGATCGGCGTGGCCGAGAAGACGACCGTGTCGCCGGACTTGAGCTCCACCTGGGGGTGGTCGCGGTAGGCCATCCGCCGCAGCGCCGAGAGCGGCTCGCCCTGGGATCCGGTGGAGATGATCACGACCCTGTCGTCGGGGAAGTCCGATATCTCACGGGGCCCTACGAGCGTCCCCTCGGGAATCTCGATGTGGTTGAGGTTGCGCCCGATGCCGACGTTCTTGCGCATCGAACGCCCGACCAGGGCGACCTTGCGGTCGAGTGCGTAGGCGGCGTCGACCACCTGCTGGACGCGGTGGATGTTGGAGGCGAAGCTGGTCACCACGATCCGCCCGGGACAGCGGGCGAAGACCTCCTCCAGGTGGGGCCCGACGACCGACTCCGAGGGCGAGAAGCCCGGCCGGTCGACGTTGGTGGAGTCCCCGCACAGCAGCAGCACGCCCTCGCGGCCGAGTTCGGCCAGCCGCGAGACGTCCGCCGGGGCCCCGTCCACGGGGGTCTGGTCGAACTTGTAGTCGCCGGTGACCAGCACCGTCCCGAGATCGGTTCCCAGCGCCACGGCGCTGGAGTCGGGGATCGAGTGCGTCATGTGGATCATCTCGAGCGTGAAGGGGCCCAGCTCGAGCGATTCCCCGGAGTCGAGCTCGTTCAGATCGACGTGGGTGAGCTTGTGCTCCTCGAGCTTGGAGCGGGCCATGGCGAGCGTCAGCGGGCCCCCGTAGACCGGCGCCCGCAGGCGATCGCCGAGGTCCCGCAGCACCCACGGCAGTGCCCCCAGGTGATCCTCGTGGCCGTGGGTGACGACGATTCGCCTCGATGTCCTCGGCCCGCTCGCGCAGGTAGCTGAAGTCGGGCAGCACGAGGTCGATGCCGACCATCTCGGGCGTCGGGAAGCGCAGGCCCACGTCCACGACCACCAGCCGGTCGTCGTACTCGACGACCGTCATGTTCTTGCCTATCTCGCCGAGGCCGCCGAGCGGCAGGACCCGTAGCTTCTTGCTCACGCGGGTGCGCCGGCGAGCAGCCCGTGGCGTTCGAGCATCGCGCGCACCGTGGCCGACTCCTCGGGGGTCGCCTCCACCAGCGGGAGCCGCAGCCCCCCGGCTTCGTGGCCGAGCATGTTCAGCGCCGCCTTGGTGCAGGTCGGATTGGAGGTGATGAAGAGCGCCTCGTAGACATCCCGCAGCGAGGCGTCGATCTCATGGCGCTGGTCGGGCTCGTCGACCATCCGCCGCATCTCGTTGCCGACGATGTGGCTGGCCACCAGGATCCCGCCGGCCCCGCCCATGTCGAGCACCCGCGCCAGCGTGCCGTCGTCGCCGGCGTACAGGTCGAGGCCGTCGATCAGCTGCAGCTCGTCCGCGTTGGCCTGCTTGACCGCCTCGATGCCCGGGATCTGGGCCAGCTCCGCGAGCAGGTCGGGCGGCATGTTGGTGCCGGTCCGGCTGGGGATGTTGTAGAGGATCGTCGGTTTGTCGGTGGCCGCCGCGGCCGCTTCGTAGTGGCGGCGCAGCCCGAGCCGGCTCGGGCGGTTGTAGTACGGCGTGACCGACAGCACCGCGTCGGCTCCCAGCTCGGTGGCGCGTTCGGTCAGGAACACGACCTGGCGGGTGTCGTTGGTGCCGGTCCCGGCGATGATGGTCTTACCGGGCGGGCGCTCGGCGACCGCCAGCTCGATCAGCCCGAGCTGCTCCTCGTCGGTCAGCGTCGAGGCCTCTCCGGTGGTCCCCGCCACCACGAAGCCGTCCGAGCCGTTGTCGGCGAGATGGCGCATCAGCGCCACGAACGCCGACTCGTTGACGGCCCCGCGGTCGTCGAACGGCGTCACGATTGCTGTCAGGATCGCGCCCAGGTCGGCCATCGCGCTCAGTATCTCACGCACGCCCTGGCGATCACGGGAAAAGCAGCTCCTCGAGCCCGACCACCGGAGAGGTCTCGAGCTCGCCGACGCGGCGGACCGCCAACAGCACTCCCGGCATGAACGACTCGCGGCTGATGGAGTCGTGGCGGATGCTCAGCGTCTGGCCGAGGTCGCCGAGGATCACCTCCTGGTGGGCCACCAGGCCGGGCAGGCGCACGGAGTGGATCGGCGGGGGTGGGCCGCCGGCGGCTTCGGCCATCCGCTCGGCCGTCAGCGCGGCCGTGCCGCTGGGTGCGTCGAGCTTCGCGTCGTGGTGCAACTCGATGATCTCCGCCTTGGCCATGAAGCGGGCGGCCTCGGCGGCGAAGCGCATCATCAGCACCGCCCCGATCGCGAAGTTGGGCGCGATCAGCACGTTGGCCCGCCGCCCGGGATCCTGCGGGCGCGCACCGGCCAGCGGCGCGCGGTCGAAGCCCGTGGTGCCGATCACCACGTGGACGCCGGCGTGCACGCACGCAAGCGCGTTCTCGAGTGCCACTTCGGGCGTGGTGAAGTCGACCACCACGTCGGCCTGCCCCAAGAGCTCCTGCAGGCTGGTCCCGAGCAGCGGGTCGGCGCGACCGCTGAGCTCCATGTCGGGGGCGCCCGCGACGGCGTCGCAGACGGTCATGCCCATGCGCCCCTCCGACCCGGAGACCACCACGCGGATCATTGCGGGGTGTCCTTCCCCGACCCGCCGTTCGGGGCCCGGCCGTCCGTGCTGGCAGCGCCCGCGCCCAGCGAGAGCGGTTCCAGGGCCGCGAGCATGTGCGCCCGGTCCGGCCCGATCCCGACCACCGACATGCGCTCCGGCTCGAACAGCTCGCGGGCCAGGGAGCGCAGATCCTCGATCCCGACGGCGTCGATGCGGGCCAGCATCTCGTTGACCGACAGGATCGGCATGCCGTGCAGCAGCGAGGTCCCGAGCCTGCTCATGCGCGCTCCCGTGGACTCCATGCCGAGCACCACCCGGCCCTTGAGGTTCTCGCGCGAGCGCACGAGCTCCTCCTCGCTGGCGGGGTCCTGCACCAGCCGCTCGAGCTCCGCCGCGACGACCGCCAGCGCCTCGGCGAGCTTGTCCGGGCGGGTCCCGACGTACAGCCCGACCTCGCCGGCCTGGGAGTAGAGGTTGGAGAAGGAGAAGACCGCGTAGGCCAGGCCACGGCGCTCGCGGACCTCCTGGAACAGGCGCGAGGAGGAGGTGCCGCCGAGGATCCCTTCCAACACCCGCAGGGCGAAGCGGCGCTCGTCCTCGCGGGCGAGGCCGGGGGCGCCGAGGCACACGTGGTACTGCTCGGTGTCCTTCTGCAGGAACTCCAGGCGCGCCTGCGGGGCGGGCACGGCCGTGGGCTGTGCGCGTGCCGGCAGATTCTCCGCGCTCCTCCCGAGGGGCGCCGCGGTGGGGATCGGCGAGGCCTCCACCAGCGCCACGAGCGCCTCGTGGTCGACCGAGCCGGCGGCCGCGATCACGATCTCCTCGGGGCGGTAGCGGCCGTCGTGGAAGGCGGCCAGCTGCTCGCGGGTGGCGGCCGCGATGACCTCGGCCCGCCCGATCACCGGGCGCCCGAGCGGATGGTCACCGAAGATCGCCCGCCCGAGCAGGTCGAAGACGAGGTCCTGGGGATCGTCTTCGTACATCGCGATCTCCTCCAGCACCACCTGGCGCTCGGCCTCCAGCTCGCCGAAGCGCGGCAGCGAGATCATCTCCCCCATCACCTCGAAGGCGCGGGCGAGGTGGCCGTCGAGCACGCGCGTGTACAGCGACGTGGCTTCCTTGTCGGTGCCCGCGTTGATCTCCGCGCCCATGGCGTCGAAGATCTGGTCGATCTCCTCCGAGCCGAAGTGCTCGGTGCCGCGGAACAGCATGTGCTCGAGCAGGTGCGAGATGCCGGCCTCGTGCGGAAGCTCCCCGGCCGAGCCGCTGGAGATCCAGAACCCGAGCGCCGCGGAGCGGACGCTCGGGACCCGTTCGGTGGCGATCCGCAGCCCGGAGCCGAGCGTCGTCAGACGATGCTCGGCCGGGGCTGCTGGGGCGTTCAGGTCAGTCGCGGTCGCGGCCATGGCGCGGACGGCCGGAGCCGCGGCTGCCACGATCACCGTCGGCTCGGCGCGGACCCCGGTCGCGGCCGTTGCTGGAGGGCCGGCGTCCGCCACCCTCGCGTCCGCCACCACCGCCACCGCCGCCGCCGGTACCAACCCCGGCGAGCTCCTCGACGGACTTGCCGGCTATGTCCGGGTCGGCGGCCAGGCGCAGGCCGATGCGGCCGCGCTCGCGGTCGACCTCGACCACCCGCACGGAGACCTCGTCGCCACGGTTGAGCACGTCCTCGACGCTCTCCACGCGCTCGCCGGGCGAGACGTTGGAGATGTGCAGCAGACCGTCGGTGCCCTTGGCCAGCTCGATGAAGGCGCCGAAGGTGGTCGTCTTGACCACTTTGCCGACGTACTCGTCGCCGACCTCGACCTCCTTCATCATCATCCGGATCCGCTCCACGAGCTCGTCCCCGAGCTCGCCGTTGGAGGAGTAGATCAGCACCTGGCCGTCGTCGTTGACGTCGATCTGGGAGTCGAACTCCTCTGACAGGCCGCGGATCGTTTCGCCGCCCTTGCCGATCAGCAGGCCGATCTGGGATGGGTCGATCTGGATCTGCTGGATGCGCGGCGCGTAGCGGGAGAGCTGCTCCCGCGGGCTCTGGATGACCTCGGCCATCTTCCCGAGGATGAACGTCCTCGCCTTGTTGGCCTGAGTGAGGGCGTCGCGCAGGATGTCGAACGTGACGCCCGTGATCTTGATGTCCATCTGCAGCGCGGTGATGCCCTCCGAGGTGCCGGCGACCTTGAAGTCCATGTCGCCGAGGTGGTCCTCGACGCCGGCGATGTCGGTCAGGACGATGTAGTCGTCGCCCTCTTTGATCAGGCCCATGGCGATCCCCGCCACCGGGCGCTTGATCGGCACGCCCGCGTCCATCAGCGACAGCGAGGAGCCGCACACCGATGCCATCGAGGAGGAGCCGTTGGACTCGAGGATGTCGGACACCACCCGGATCGAGTACGGGAATTCCTCGATCGAGGGCACCATCGGCGTCAGTGCCCGCTCGGCGAGCGCGCCGTGGCCCACGTCGCGGCGTTTGACGCCGCCCATGCGCCCGGCCTCCCCGACCGAGAAGGGCGGGAAGTTGTAGTGGTGCCAGTAGTACTTTTTCGTCTCCAGGCCCAGTGTGTCGAGGCGCATCTCCTCCTTCAGCGTGCCCATCGCCACCACGCTCAGGGCCTGCGTCTGGCCACGCGTGAACAGCGCCGAGCCGTGCGTGCGGGGGGTGACGCCGACTTCGATCGAGATGTCGCGGATCTCGTCCTCGCTGCGCCCGTCGGGACGCTTCTTGTGGACCGCGATGCGCTCGCGGATGATCGACTTCTCGAGCGCCTCGAAGGCCATCTTGGCCGCAGAGCGGCGCTCGCGGGCGGCCTGCTGCTCCTCTTCGGTGGCGCCCTCACGGGCGGGCGGACCGTACTGCTCGACGACCGCCTCCTCGACGGCCTTGGTCGCGTCCTGGCGCTCGAGCTTGTCCTCCACCTGGGTGGCGGCGTCGAGCTGCGAGCCGTGCGAGGAGCGGATCTGGGAGAGCAGGTCCTCGTCGACCTTGATCGCCTCGTAGGATTTCTTCTCCTTGCCGGCCTTGGCGGCCAGCTCGCGCTGCAGCTCGCAGAGCTTCTTGATCGCCGCATGGGCGATGTCGAGGGCATCGAGGATCTCGGCCTCGGGGATCTCGTTGGCCCCGGCCTCGACCATCAGGATCGCGTCCTCGGTGCCGGCCACGACGAGGTCCAGGTCGGAGCGGTTGCTGTCGTCCTCCCCGTCGCCTTCGGCCAGCAGGTCCTCCTCGCTGGGGTTGACCACGAAGTTGCCGTCGACCTTGCCGATGCGGACCGCGCCGACGGGCGTCGGCAACGGTATGTCGGACAGCATCAGGGCAGCCGAGGCGCCGTTCATGGCGAGGATGTCATAGGGGTGGACGTGGTCGATCGAGAGGGGGATCGCCACCAGCTGGGTGTCGTAGCGCCAGTCCTTGGGGAACAGCGGGCGGATCGGGCGGTCGATCATGCGGGCGGTCAGCGTCGCCTTCTCGCCGGGACGGCCCTCGCGCTTGAAGAACGAGCCGGGGATTTTCCCGGTCGCGTACATCCGCTCCTCGACGTCCACCGTCAGGGGGAGGAAGTCGACGTCCCGGACCGAGCCGGCGACGGCGGTCGACAGGACCATCGTGTCGCCCTGGCGGACGACGACGGCTCCGGAGGCCTGCTTGGCCATCCTCCCCGTCTCAAAGGAAATCTCGCTGCCCGCAATCTCCGCGGACACGCGCGTAACGGCGTCTTGAGCCATGTTCACTACCTTCCTGGTCCGCCCGTCGGTCGGCGGATCGTTTCTTTTTTTTCTCTCCGAACCGTGTGAGCTTAGCGGACCGCTCGGGTCTACCGCAGGCCTGTACGAAGCACGTCCAGGCCCGGCAGCTTGCCCGGGGACTCGGCCTGGTAGCTCCAGCTGATGACCCCGTCGGGGCCGGTCACGACCAGCGCCCGCTCGGGGAATCCGCCGTCGTGGAGCACCCCGAAGGCGCGGCAGGCGGCGCCCTTGGGCTCGAAGTCCGAGAGCTGCTCGCAGGACACGCCCAGCTTCTCGCGGAAGGCGCCCTGCGCCCAGGTCGAGTCGCACGAGACGCCGTACAGGACGTCCCCCGCCTCGGCCAGCTCGCGGGTGACCGGCTCGTACAGCTGCAGCTGGTCGGTGCACACGGGGCTGAAGGCGAACGGGTAGAAGACCAGCACCGTTCGCCGGCCCTGCAGGTCCTGCTCGGTGAAGCTGCCGCCGTCGCCGCGGGCCAGGCTGAAGCCCGGCGCCGGGGTCCCTGGCGGCAGGACCCCCACTACTTGCGCAGGCCGAGCTCTTTGATCAGCGCCCGGTAGCCATCGAGGTCGTGGCGCTGCATGTAGTCCAGGAAGCGCCGGCGTTTGCCGACCAGCATCAGCAGACCCCGGCGGGAGTGGTGGTCTTTGCCGTGCTCGCGCAGGTGCTCGGTGAGGTGGTTGATGCGCTCGGTCAGCAGGGCGATCTGGACCTTGGTGGAGCCCGTGTCGCGCTCGTCGGAGCCGAACTGCGTGGCTATCTCGCGCTTGCGCTCGCTGGTGATCGCTTGCATCGGCGGCACGGTAGCAGACCCCTGGTGAGCGAACGGCGGTCTACCGGCGCCCCGGCAGCGGCCTAATTCGCCTGCTCGGCCAGCTCGCGCGTGAGCTCGACGTCGCGGCGCATCTGCTCCACCAGCGAGTCCGCGCCGGAGAAGCGCCGCTCCCCGCGCAGGCGGGCGAGGAAGTCCAGACGCAGCTCGCTGTCGTAGAGGTCGCCGTCGAAGTCGAGGATGTAGGCCTCGATCAGCTCGCCGCGGCCGGTGTTGAAGGTGGGCCGCACGCCGATGCTGACGGCCGCGGGGCGTGGCTCGAGCCCGTCCGCAGCGGCCAGGCAGGCGTACACGCCGTGGCCCGGGCACACGAGCGCCTCCTCGGGGGCCAGGTTGGCCGTCGGGAAGCCGAGCTCGCGCCCGCGGGCGTCACCGTGCAGCACCGTCCCCCGCAGCTGGAAGGTGCTGCCGAGCATCCTGTTGGCCTGGGTCAGCTCGCCGGCCAGGAGCAGCCCGCGGATGTGGCTGGAGGAGACGACCTCGCCGTCGATTTCCAGCAGCGGGTGCACGACCGTCTCGAAGCGCCCGTCGGCGCGCAGCAGCTCGGGGTCTCCCTGGGCGCGCCGGCCGAAGCGGAAGTTCTCGCCCACCGACACCTGCCGCGCCCCGAGGGCGCCGACCAGCACGTTCTCGATGAAGTCCTCGGCCGGCCGGGCCGCGAACTCCGCGTCGAAGGGGATCACGATCATCTCCTGCACCCCCAGCGAGGCCACCAGTTCGGCCTTGCGGGCGGGATCGGTGAGCAGCCGCGGGGTGTGCTGCGGGGAGACCACAGACACCGGGTGGGGGTCGAAGGTCAGCACGCTGTCGGCGCCGCTGATCACCTCGCGGTGGCCGAGGTGGACGCCGTCGAAGGTGCCGACGGCGATGCTTCGCGA
Source organism: uncultured Solirubrobacteraceae bacterium (assembly GCA_963758055.1). Taxonomy (GTDB): domain Bacteria; phylum Actinomycetota; class Thermoleophilia; order Solirubrobacterales; family Solirubrobacteraceae; genus Palsa-744. The sequence goes on along the minus strand of CAVWTU010000001.1, from coordinate 89,614 downwards.
GCGCCCGTGCTCGACTTCGGGCAGAGGGGTGACCTTCACGTCTGCGGCGAAGCCTATTGGTGGGAGCCCGCGCCGGCTCGCTCGAGCGCCCCGGCGAGCTCGATCACGGGCGGGTCCTCCCAGGCCGAGCCCCGCGGCGGCGGCCCGCAGGCCTCTCCCACTCCGAAGTCCCCGATCCCCGTGCGCCGCAGCTCCAGGCAGTAGCCGTCCTGCAGGTCGGCGATCAGCGAGCGCACGTAGGTGCCCGAGGAGCACTCGATCTCATACGCCGCCCGGGGCGGCTCCCCGGCGGCGCCGTCCCGGCGCCAGAGCTCGCGGAAGGCGTGCACCGTGACGATGCGCTCGGGCACCTCGAAGTCCTCGCCCCTGCGCGCCCGGCGGTAGGCTCGCTGGCCGCCGACCTTGATGGCGGAATGCCGTGGCGGGCGCTGGCGGATCTCCCCGACGGGCAGCAGCGGAGGGTCGGGCGGCACCCGCCCGGTGAGGGTGATCTCCCCCTCGGGGTCGCCGGTGCTCGACAGCGCCCCCAGCTGGGCGACCGTCTCATAGCGCTTGGGCAGCGCCATGAAGGCCCGCTGGGATTTCGTGGCCCTGCCGAGCAGCACCACCAGCAGACCGGTCGCGAACGGGTCGAGCGTCCCGGCGTGACCGGTCTTGATCCCCCCGAGGGACCTGCGGACGGCCGCCACCACGTCGTGGGAGGTCACCCCGGCGGGCTTGTCGATCAGCAGGACGCCGTCCACGCGGCGGGTTCCCGGGCCGGAGCCCTCAGGCGACCGGTGCGGCGGGCTGTCCGCCGGGGAGCGGGTTGGGCTGGGCACCCACCTCGGCGCGCAGGAACTCGACCAGCTGCTCGAGGTCCATCGAGGTCGAGAAGCCGGCCGCACGGGTGTGGCCCCCGCCGCCCTGGGCACGGGCGATCACCGACACGTCGACCTGGTCGTCGGTCGCCCGCAGCGACACTTTTCGCTGGCCCGCCCGCTCACCGCGCATCACCTCGCGGACGAGCACCGCCACCTTGGTTCCACGCAGGGCCCGCAAGAGGTCGATGACGCCCTCGGAATCGCTTTCCTGGGCTCCGGCGGCGGCGAAGTCGGCCGCCGTGAGGTCGACCAGGGCCAGCTCGCCGTCGTCATAGCGCTGGATCCGCGCCAGCGCGATTCCCAGCAGGCCGAGCTTGCCGATCGTCATGTCCTCGTACAGGCGACGGTAGACGCGGGGAACGTCCACGCCGGCCTCGATCAGCTCGGCCGCCATCTCGTGGGCACGGGCGGAGGTGTTCTCGTACATGAAGCGCCCGGTGTCGGTGATCAGGCCCACATAAAGCGCCTCGGCGATCTCCGGCGTGGGCGAGAAATCGAGCTCGTGCATCAGCTCCCACACGATCTCGGCCGTGCACGAGGCGCTCGGGACGACATGGTTGATCGTGCCGAAGTGGGTGTTGTCGTGGTGGTGGTCGATGTTCAGCAACAGGGGGCTGTCGCGCAGCACCCCGGCGGGGTTGCGGTCGACGTTCCCGCAGTCGAGGAACACCACCGTCCGCTCGCGCACGTCCGGCGGGGGCTCGGTGACCATGCCGGAGAGCGCGAAGAAGCTGTACTCGTCGGGCAGCGGCAGGTCGCCGGGCGAGATGAACATCACCGAGTCCTTGCCGAGCGCCGTCAGCAGGCCCTGCATGGCGGCCATCGACCCGAGGGCGTCGCCGTCGGGCTTCTCGTGGGAGGCGAGGATGAAGCGCCGGTCCTCGCGGATCCGCTCGAGCACCAGCTCGCGTGCGCTGTGGCTGTCCGCCGCGGCGCTCACGCGCTCTGGCCCTCCCCGAGCAGACGCTCGACCCGGAAGGCGCGTTCGGTGGTGTCGTCGTAGACGAACTCGAGCGCGGGCGTGCGCTTCAGGCGCAGTTCGGCGGCGACCCTGCCCTGCAGGAAGCCGTGGGCGCTGCGCAGGCCCTCGAGCGTGTCCTCGCGTTCGCTCTCGGAGGCGGCCTCGCCATCGGCGCCGAGCACGCTCACGTACACGCGGGCATGGCGCAGGTCCGGGCTGGTGCGCACGTCGGTCACGGTCAGAAATCCGATCCGCGGATCCTTGAGGCCCCCCGAGATCGCGTCCCCGATCACCTGCTGGACGGCCCCATCGACCCGGCGCATACGCGGTGTGCTCATCCTAGCCCTCCAATTCCGCGCCGACTCGCGGGTCCCTGCAGCATCTGACTCGATCAGGCAGAGAGCTCGCGCTCGACCCTCCGCGTCTCATAGGTCTCGAGCACGTCGCCCTCGTGGACGTCCTGGAAGTTGGCCAGCACGATCCCGCACTCGAACCCGGAGCTGACCTCGCGGGCGTCCTCGCTGAAGCGGCGCAGGCTGTCGATCGTGGTCTCGTAGATGACGGTGCCCTCGCGGACCACGCGCACGTTGGCGCCGCGCGTGACGGTCCCCTCGGTCACGAAGGAACCGGCGATGGTGCCGATGCGGGAAGCTTTGAACAGCTGGCGCACCTCCGCCTGGCCGAGCGGGGTCTCGACCTCGGCCGGCTCGAGCATGCCCTGCATGGCTGCCCGCAGCTCTTCGATGGCGCGGTAGATCACCGAGTAGGAGCGGATCTCCACGCCCTCGCGCTCGGCCACCTGGCGGGCGTCCCCCACCGGTCGCACGTTGAAGCCGAGGATCACGCCCTCCGAAGCGGCCGCGAGGATCACGTCGGACTCGTTGATCCCGCCCACGCCACGGTGGATGATGTTGACCTTGACCTCCTGCTGGGGGAGCTTGGCGATCTCGTCCTCGATCGCCTCCAGCGAGCCGGCCACGTCGGCCTTGACGACCAGTGCCAGCTCCTTGACCGTGCCCTCCTGTGCGAGCTTGAAGACGTCTTCGAGGGACACTTTGCGACCCGAGCGCCGGGCCAGGGCCTCGGTCTTCAGGCGGTTGGCGCGTTCGCCCGCGAGCTGACGGGCGCGGCGCTCGTTCTCGACCACGCGCACGAGCTCGCCGGCCTCGGGCACGCCGTCGAAGCCCAGCACCTCGACCGGCTGGCCGGGCATCGCGCGCTTGAGCTTCACGCCGATGAAGTCGTGCATCGCGCGCACGCGCCCGAAGTGGGCGCCGGCCACGAGCGCGTCCCCGACCCGCAGCGTTCCGCGCTGGATCAGGATCGTCACCACCGGGCCGCGGCCGGGGTCGAGCTTGGACTCGATCACGGTCCCGGAGGCGTCGGCCTCCTGGTTGGCCTTCAGCTCCTCGAGGTCCGTGACCACCTGGATCGTGTCCAGCAGCGAGTCGAGGCCCACCCTGGTCTTGGCGCTCACGTCCACGAACTCCGTTTCGCCGCCCCACTCGGCCGGCTGCAGCCCGTGCTGGGTCATCTCGGTGCGCACGCGCTCGGGCTGGGCGCCCTCCTTGTCGATCTTGTTGACCGCCACGATGATCGGCACCTGGGCGGCCTTGGCGTGGTCGATCGCCTCCTCGGTCTGGGGCTTGACGCCGTCGTCGGCGGCGACCACGATCACCGCCAGATCGGTGACGCTGGCGCCGCGGGCGCGCATCGCGGTGAAGGCCTCGTGACCAGGGGTGTCCAGGAAGGTGATCTCCTTGCCCCCGTGGTGCACCTGGTAGGCGCCGATGTGCTGGGTGATGCCCCCGGCCTCGCCGGCGACCACCTCGGTCTCGCGGATCGCGTCCAGCAGCGAGGTCTTGCCGTGATCGACGTGGCCCATGATCGTGACCACGGGCGGGCGTTCGATCAGGTCGTCCTCGGCGTCCTCGAACACCGGCGCGAGGTCGACGTCGTCGGCCGCGTGCACGATCTCGACCTGCTTCTCGAACTCCTCGGCGAGGAGTTGGATGGCGTCGTCGGAGAGCGTCTGGGTCAGCGTCGCCATCTCCCCCAGCGACATCAGCTTCTTGATCACTTCGGGCACCGGCACGCCCATGTACTCGGCCACGTCCTTGACCGTCGAGCCGGAGCTCACGCGGACCAGGTCGGTGGCCTCCATCGCCGAGTTGTCGATCGGGGCGATCGTGTCGTCGTAGGTGCCGCGCCGGCGGCGCCCGCGGCGGGGCCTGCGCTGGGGCTGGTTGGAGGGCCCGCCCTGCTGGCGGCGCGAGGCCTGGGAGTCGATCACCACACGCCGGCGCCCGCCGGGGCCGGTCTCTCCGGGCGTGCGCTCGCCGGTCCGCGAATCGCGCGTCGGGCGGACGCGCTCGGCGGGCGTTCCGGTCTGGGCGGCCGGCGCGGCCGCGGCGGCGGGGGCGGCAGCCTCGCGGGGGGCTGGAGGCGCCGTCAGCGAGGCTCCCGCACCCGGCGCGGCGGGGGCGGTAGCTCGCGCCGGAGCGGGCGCGGAGGGGGCGGCGCCCGCGGCGGGACGCTGTGCGGCGGGCGCCTTGCCGGCCGGCTGCTCCGGGCGCGAAGCCTGCGCTTGGGCGGGACCCTGGCCGTCGGGCGCGGCGGCGCCCTTGGCGGGCGCCGGCGCGGCGGGCTTCGCCGGCGCGGCGGGGGGGCTCGGGGGCGCGCTGCGGGGAGGCTCGGCGACCGTGCCGCCGGAGGCCTTGCCGGCCGCGCCCGAGGCGCCGTTGGAGCTGGCCGGAGCCGCCGTGGCGCTCTCGCCGAGCGCCTTCAGCGCGACGGCCTCCTCGACGGAGGATGCGGGGGCCTTCGCCTCCACGCCGGCGGCGTGCAGCTTGGCGAGCAGCTCCTTGCTGGAGAGCCCGTGCTCCTTTGCGATTTCGTGTACCCGCTTCTTGCTCATGCTCTAGCTCGATTCTACGAGTTCGGGGCCGGCGGACACACGTGCGCGCAGCGCCCGCGCGAGGCCTCCACGACGGCTTGCACGCTCGAGGCATGACGGGTCGGCGCCGGCCGGCCCGGGGCCCGCACAGAGATAGGCGCCGCGGCCGGGCATGTGCTTGGCCGGGTCGGCCACGGCCAGCAGCCGTCCACCGTCGTCACGCACGGCGAGCCGGACCAGCTCGTGCTTGGGGGCACGGCGCTCGCAGCCGACGCAGCGCCGGGAAGGTACGCGACGCCGGCGCTCGGGCACGCCCGCGGCGTTGTCGACGGCTATGTGGTCTGCTCCTCGGCGGCAGCGTGCTCGGAGGAGGTCGCTTCGGCGAGGGGCGCGGGCTCCTGGGCGGGGGCCGGTGCCTGCTCCTCGGCGGCCTGCTCCTCGTGCGCCTCTTCGCTGGCCAGGGCCTGTTCCTCGGCCGCGATCTCCTGGCCCTCGGCGACGCTGAGGTCGGCGAGGTTGTCGCTGTCGATCGCGACCAGCGCCTGGTGGCTTTCGAGGCCGCAGTAGCGGGAGTTGGGAAGTGCGGCGTTGGGGCAGCGCCGGCCGTTGGAGAGGACCGCCGCGCAGCGCCCGGCGACCTCCTCCTCCTCGTATCCGTGCTCGGCCTCCTCGGCGGCGAACTCCGTCTCGGAGCGGATGTCCACGCGCCAGCCGGTGAGCCTGGCCGCCAGGCGGGCGTTCTGGCCCTCGCGGCCGATCGCCAGCGACAGCTGGTCGTCGGGGACGATCACGGTCGCCTGCTTGGCCTCGTCGTCGACCAGCACCTCACGCACGCGGGCGGGCGAGAGCGCCTTGGCGACGAAGCGGGCGGGCTCGTCGTTGAAGGGGATGATGTCGATCTTCTCTCCGCGCAGCTCGGACACGACCATGCGCACACGCGAGCCGCGGGGGCCGACGCAGGCGCCGACCGGGTCGACGCCGTCGGTGTGGGAGATGACCGCGATCTTGGAGCGGTAGCCGGGCTCGCGGGCGACGTTGGCGATCTCGACCAGGCCGTCGGCGATCTCCGGGACCTCGAGCTCGAACAGCTTCTTGATCAGCTCCGGGTCGCGCCGCGAAACGATGATCGCGGGGCCCTTGCTGGAGGGAGAGACCTCCTTGATGACCGCCTTGATCCGCTGCGAGTGGTCGTAGCGCTCGCCCTCGACCTGCTCGGACTTGGGCAGCAGCGCCTCCACGCGTTCGCGCAGCTGCACGAGCGTGTAGCGAGAGTCCGACTGCTGGACGATGCCGGTGATCAGCTCGCCCACGCGGTCGCGGTACTCCTCGAACATCATGTCCCGCTCGGCCTCGCGGATGCGCTGCAGGATCACCTGCTTGGCGGTCTGGGCCGCGATCCGGCCGAAGTCGTCGGGGGTGACGTCGCGCTCGTCGATCTGGTCGCGGTATTCGGCGAACTTCTTGGGGTCGATTTCCGGTTCCTCGGGTTCGCGCATCTCCCCCGTCTCCGGATCGATCGTGGTTTCCTCGTCGATCGTCTCGACGATCAGGTGCGCCTCCAGGCGCTCGGGGATGATCAGTTCGATCACCCGGAAGTCCGCGGTCTCGCGGTCCATCTCGACCCGGGCGTACTTGGCCGAGCCGGGCTGCTTCTTGTAGGCGGACAGGAGGGCGTCCTCGAGCGCGATCATCAGCTTCTCGGGCTCGATCCCCTTCTCGCGCGCAAGCGCGTGCATCGCCTCCAGGATTTCGCGTGACATGGCTCTCCTACTCCCCGATCAGGTTGGAACGGCGGATCTCCGCATAGGGGATCGCGATCAGGCCCTCGGCGGCGGCCAGCGTGACCTCCTCGTCGGTCGCGCCGACGAGCTCGCCGGTGAAGTTGTGCATCGGCCGCTGGCCGACCGGCAGGGGGTGACGCGAGCGCACGCGCGCGCGACGCCCCATGAAGCGGCGGAAGTGGGCCGGCTTGGTCAGCGGCCGCTCGCTGCCGGGCGAGGACACCTCCAGCGAGTAACGCTCACGGAGGTCGTTGAGCTCCTTGGTGACGCGTTCGCACATCTCCAGCGTGACGCCGTCGGGATGGTCGATGTAGACGCGCAGGCAGCGCCCGCCGACGACCTCGGCGAGGAGCACCTCGATGTCCGGGTCGCTGGCCGCCAGACGCTGCTCGATTTCTGTCTGCAATGCGCTCACTGAACTGACTCCGTACGTAAAAAAAGCGGGCGGGCGCCCACTCTCGGTACTGCTGCCGAAGCGGTTAGCCACGGCCGAAAGCTGTGTTGCGAGGATAGCATCGCCCACGTCCCCGTGGGCGGCCTCACACCCTCCCGGCGTCGCGCCGGGCGCGGTCCCGATAGAGCCTGTAATCCTCGCGATCGGGCCGCAGCGAACACGCCAGGGCGAGTGGCTGGCAGGCCTCGCGATGGCGCCCCAGGAGCTGCATCGAGCGGCCCAGGCAGAACAGCGCGTAGTCGTTCGTGGGGGCGCTCTCGGCGACCGCCCCGAACTCGGCGGCGGCGCCCGCGTAGCGGCGCGCGTGGAACAGGGCGCGACCCAGCGCCTCCCGGATCGAGGCCTTGTCGGGCTCCAGGTCGCGGGCTTTGCTGAGAGGCACGATCGCGGCCAGGTGATCGCCGTGGTCCAGCAGCGAAATCCCGCGCTGGTACAGGTCATAGACGCTGTCCATCGTCAAATCTTAGCCCCCGGCCGGTGAGGCCGCCAGACCTGTTATCCCCTGTTCCTGAGCCGATCGACGGCGTCGAGGATCGCGTCGGCGACCTCCTCCTTGGGGGCCCTGGCGACCTCCAGGCGCTCGATCGCGCCCCCCTCGCCGGCGGTCAGGATCGTGACCTCGTTGGCGGCCGAGTCGAAGCCGATATCGGACCGCGAGATGTCGTTGACGACCAGCGCGTCCAGCTGCTTGGAGGCCAGCTTGGCCTGAGCCCCGGCGACGCCCTCGGGGCCGTGCTCGGCGGCGAAGCCCACGAGCGTCTGCCCGTCCCGGCGCCTCCCGGCCAGCTCGGTGAGGATGTCGGCGGTCGGCGCCAGCTCCAGCGAAAGCTTCTCGCGCCCGCCCTTCTTGATCTTGCCGTCGCTGGCGTGCAGCGGCGCGAAGTCGGCCACCGCGGCGGCCATCAACAGCACGTCGCAGGCCGGGAACTCGCGCTCGCACGCCTCGCGTAGCTGTTCGGCGCTGACGAGGTCCACGCGCCTGACCCCCGCGGGCTCCTGCAGCGCCACGTTGGCGCACAGCAGCACCACCTCGGCCCCACGGCGAAGGGCCGCACCCGCGATCGCTAGCCCCATCCGACCGGAGGAGCTGTTGCCGATGAAGCGGACGCTGTCGATCGCCTCGCGGGTGCCTCCGGCGGTGACGAGCACCTTCACGCCCGCCAGCGATCCGTCGGCGCCCGGCGCGGTGAGCGTCCCCGGAGACCCGTTCGCGGTCGGCTCCCCGCGCTCGCCTTCGCGGTCCTGCTGGTCGCGCAGGGCGGCCTCGCAGGCCTCCAGCAGCCGGGCGGGCTCGGCCATACGGCCGATGCCGTGCTCGCCCGCGGACGCGAGCCGCCCGCTGCCGGGCTCGAGCACCCGTACGCCACGCGAACGCAGCGTATGCAGGTTGGCGCGCGTGGCCGCGTGCTCGTACATGCGCGAGTTCATCGCCGGTGCCAGCAGCAGTGGGCAGTCCGCGGCCAGTGCGCAGCTCGTGAGCAGGTTGTCGGCCAGGCCCGTGGCGAGCTTGGCGATCGTGTTGGCCGACGCGGGAGCAATCAGGAAGAGATCGGCGTTCGCCACCAGCTCCAGGTGGCTGATGGGGTCGTGGTCGGGTGGGCGCTGGTCGGGGAAGGCCCCGCGGGCGGGGTCGCGTTGGAACTCGCTGACGAGCACCGGCGCCCCGGTCAGGGCGGCGAACGAGGCGGTGCCGACGAAGCGGCAGCTGGTGGGCGTCTGCACGACGCGCACGGCGTGGCCGGCGCCGGTCGCCAGGCGGACGAACTCGAGCGCCTTGTACGCGGCGATCCCGCCGCTGACGCCGAGCAGTATGCGCGACATGGCCTAGCTGGTTCTAGAGCGTTCCGGGCGTGTGGGCAACCCCTGGCAGGGCGCTTGCGCAGCGCCCCGCCTGCTCCGCGGGTGGCCTAGCGGTAGTGGTACTTCATCTTCCCGCCGGCTACCTCCTCGAGGGCGATCGTGAGGTAGTTTTTGGAGGCGGTCTCGATCATCGGCGGCGGAAACTCGTCGAAGGTCCCCTCACCGAGGTTGTGGTAGTAGCTGTTGATCTGGCGCGCGCGCTTGGCTGCGACGATCACTCCGGCGTAGTTTGAGTCGACCTGCTCGAGCAGTCGGTCGATGCGTGGCGAGATCACGGTGGGGGTCTGCCTTTCCTCGTTGGGTCTGCAGTGAGTCTAGCCGGAGTGGCCGGGCGCTCCCCCGCGTCGCCGGGCCTCGGAGTCGAGGTGTGCGGTGACGATCTCGTACAGCTCGCCGGTGGCCCGCCGCAGGTCGTCGTTGACGACCACGTGGGCGAACTCGGGCTGGGCGGTGAGCTCCTGCTCGGCCACCGCCAGGCGCCTGTCGACCTCCTCGCGGTCGTCTGTTCCGCGGCCCTGCAGGCGCTCGCGCAGCACCTCCAGCGAGGGCGGCGAGATGAACACCTGCACCGCCTGCGGCATCGCCGCCCGCACCTGGCGCGCGCCCTGGACCTCGATCTCCAGTACCACCGGCACGCCCCGCTGTACGCGCCCCTCGAGCTCCGAGCGCAGCGTCCCGTAGCGCCGCCCGGCGTAGTCGGCGTGCTCGACGAACTCGTCGGCGCCCACCAGCTCGTCGAAACGCTCGCTGCTGAGGAAGTGGTAGTCGACCCCGTCACGCTCCCCGGGACGGGGCGCCCGGGTGGTGGCCGACACCGACAGCTCGAGCTCGGGGAGCCGTTCGCGCAGGCCTCTGATCAGAGTGCCCTTGCCGACCCCCGATGGTCCCGTGATCACGAACACCCCGCTCAAGGGCGAACACCCTATTGGGTGCCCTCAGACGTAATCGCTGCCGAGACTCAGCGGTGAAGCAGCGAGATCAGCTCGCTGCGCTGGCGTTCGGAGAGCCCACCGATCGTCTTGCTCGGGGCGATCCGGCAGTGCGCCAGGATCTTGTTCACCTTCACGCGGCCGTACTTGGGCACCGCCAGCAGCATGTCGAAGACCTTCGCCGTCTCGACGTACTCAGGCGGGTCGAGCAGCAGCGCGTGGATCGATCGCCGGCCGGACTTGAGATCACGCTTGAGCTGAGCGCGCTGGATGCGGATCTGGTTGGCCCGCGCGAGGGCATCCATACGCTGGTTGAGCGAACGCTCGGGAGCCGTCGTGGGGCTGGAGGGCGTCGTTCCAGTCGCCGTTGTCATCGGCGGCGAGTCTACACGTCACCGGCTGCCGATCAAGCCAAAGCGCCCTAATTCACCTAGACCTCAGGTTGAGGTGAAGATTCATCGAGGCTGGTCCACGGTGTGGTGTCGTTTTGCAGGGGTTTTGTTGCACCATCAACGGGCCTCGGCGACCGGTGTGGATCGCGTCACGGGGTGGGGGCGCCGGTATGTCCGGAAACTGCGGAAAAGTATCTCCGCTGCTCACAACGGCGCACCCTGAGCCTGGAGTTCGAGCGCGATCCTGCGCCCTGCGGAAGGGTCGCGGAAGGACTCGGTCCCGACCGCCACCAGGGTCGCACCGACCTCCAGCAGCTCGCGCGCGTGGGTGCCCGTCTGGACCCCGCCCATCCCGATCACCGGGATCTCGACCCGTGCCGCGACGGCGGCCACCTGGGCCAGCGCCACCGCCCGCACCGCCGGACCCGACAGCCCCCCCGTCCCCCCTCCGAGCCACGGTCGCGCGCGAGCGCCGTTGCCCGACGGGGCCAGCGCCATCGCGCGCAGGGTGTTGATCAGCGACACCCCGTCCGCTCCACCCTGCTCGGCGGCCAGCGCGCAGGCCGGCACGTCGGCCGCATTGGGGGTGAGCTTCACGATCAGCGGCTTGGAGGTGGCGTCGCGCAGCTCCCCGACCACCGTCCGCAGCTGCTCGGGGTCGGCGCCGATGTCGAGCCCCGTCCGCACGTTCGGGCAAGACACGTTCAGCTCGATGGCGGCGATCTCCGCGCGCGCCTGGCACGCCTCCACAAGCTCCCGCAGCTCGGCGGCGCTCGACCCCATCACGTTCGTAATGAGAGGCACGTCCCGGAGCTCGCCGCCGGGAACGTGCCCGCGGGTGGTGATACCCGTGAGTCGGGGGAGATCAACCTCCAGGTAGCCCTCGAGACCTTTGTTCGGCAGCCCGATCGAGTTGATCATCCCGGCCGGCACCTCCCAGATCCGCGGCGGCGGGTTGCCCGCACGGGGCGCCAGCGTGATCGTCTTGGACACGTAGGCGGCGAACGGGAAGTCCTCCAGCAGCTCCTCCCCGAAGGCCTCCGCGGCGGCCACGGCGTCGAAGGTGCCGGAGCCGTTGACGATCGGATGGGCCAGCTCCAGCCCGCAGAAGCGCACGCTCACGCCGGGGCTCCGGCGTAGTCGCCGACCTGCTCGAGCTCCTGCGCGTCGATCACCGGGCCGTCCACGCAGACGCGCAGGTAGCGCCCGTCGCGGGCCGGAACGACGCACCCGAAGCAGGCCCCGAAGCCGCACGCCATCGGCGCCTCCAGGGCGAGCTGGGCGGGCACCTCCAGGCGCGAGCACAGCGCCCGCACGCCCTCGAGCATCGGGCCCGGGCCGCAGGCGCAGACCTCCGCCTGCGAGTCCTCTCCCAGCTCGTGCTCGAGCAGCTCGATCACCGTTCCGTGATGGCCGGCGGAGCCGTCGTCGGTCGCCAGGCGGACGTCCAGCATCAACTCCGCCGCGCGCGCCCGCTCGCCGTCGCGGAACCCGAGCAGCGCCCGCCCGCTGCCGCCGAGGCGGTCCTGCAGGATCATCAGCGGGGCGATCCCGACGCCGCCGCCGACCAGCAGCACCCGACGGCCCGACCCGGGCGCCTTGAAGCCGCGCCCCAGCGGTCCCACCGCGAGCACCCGCTCGCCCGCCTGCAGCTCGCACAGGCGGCTGGTGCCGGGGCCCACGTCCTCGAGCAGGAAGTGGGCCTCCTCGCCGCTGTGGCGAGCGACCGAGAGGGCGCGCGCCAGAAACGGTCGCTCGTCCGGTCCGCCTCCCCAGCCGTGCTCGGCGGCCAGCATCGCGAACTGCCCGGGAGCACAGTCGCCGCCGGGGTCACGCACCCGCAGCAGGCGGTAGGGACCCAGGCTCTCGTTGGCGGCGACCTCCAGCAGGCGGCGTTCCGGTGAAGCGCTCCTGCGGGTCCAGCTCACGCCACGCCGGCCCCGCGCGAGAGGGTGTCGGCGGTGATGGGGTGCTCGGAGGGGTCGCGCGGCTCGCGGTGCAGCTCCTGCAGGCACAGCACCTCGGGCTCGCCGTCACGCTGGGCGCGGGCGATCGCGCGGGCCGCCGAGGCACCGGCCGCGAGCGTTGTCAGGCAGGGGATGCCGTGGGCCACCGCGGCGCGGCGGATCTCGTGGCCGTCGCTGCGGGCTCCCACGCCGGTGGGGGTGTTGACGACCAGGTCCACCTCGCCCCGCTCGATCCAGTCGAGCACGTGGGGCGAGCCCTCTCCGAGCTTGTTCAGCGGCTCCACCGGCACCCCCATGCGCGCGATCGCCTGGGCGGTGCCGCGCGTGGCAAGGATGCGAAAGCCGTTGTCGTGCAGTGTCTGGGCGATCCCGGCGGCGGCCGTCTTGTCTTCGTCGGTGACCGTGATGAAGGCCGTGCCGCCCCGCGGCAGCGGCACGCCGGCGGCCGCCTGGGCCTTGGCGAAGGCGGTCGGGAAGTCGCGGGCGATACCCATCACCTCACCGGTGGAGCGCATCTCGGGACCCAGCAGGGCGTCGGAGCCCTCGAAACGGTCGAACGGCAGCACCGCCTCCTTGACCGACACGTGGCTGCCGAAGCCGAGGCCCTGGCGCTCGCCCGGCAGGCCGAAGGACTCGATGCTCTCGCCGAGCATGATCCGGCAGGCGAGCTTCGCCAGCGGCACCGCCACCGCCTTGGAGACGAACGGCACCGTGCGCGAGGCGCGCGGGTTGGCCTCGATCACGTACAGCTCACCGGCATGGATCGCGTACTGGACGTTCAGCAGGCCGACCACGCCGATCGCCATCGCGATGTCACGCGTGGCGGCCCGGATCTGCTCGAGCATCTCTTCTCCGAGCGAGTGCGGCGGCAGCACGCAGGCGCTGTCACCCGAGTGCACTCCGGCCTCCTCGACGTGCTGCATGATGCCCCCGATCCAGACCTGGCTGCGGTCGCAGAGGGCGTCCACGTCCACCTCCAGCGAGTCCTCCAGGAAGCGGTCCAGGTAGATGCGCCCGCCAGCATGTGCCCCTACACGGGGTACGCCGGCCTCGCGGCGCAGGTAGCCCTCGAGGTCCTCCAGCGAGTACACGATCTCCATCGCGCGTCCACCGAGCACGTAGGAGGGGCGCACCAGCAGCGGGAAGCCGACCGACTCGGCGCTGGCGAGCGCCTCTGGAACCGTGGAGGCGGAGGCGTAGGGCGGGGCCTTGAGGCCGAGCTCGTCGAGCAGTGCGCCGAAGCGGGCGCGATCCTCGGCCAGGTCGATCGCCTCCACGCTGGTGCCGAGCAGCGGCACCCCCGCCTGCTCCAGGCCGGAGGCCAGCTTCAGCGGCGTCTGCCCTCCGAACTGCACGATCACCCCCAGCGGGTCCTCCTGCTCGACGACCGCCAGCACGTCCTCGAGCGTGAGCGGCTCGAAGTACAGCCGGTCGGAGGTGTCGTAGTCGGTCGAGACCGTCTCCGGGTTGCAGTTGATCATGACCGCGTCGCGGCCGGAGTCGCGCACGGTCATGGCGGCGTGCACGCAGCAATAGTCGAACTCGATCCCCTGGCCGATGCGGTTCGGGCCGGCGCCGAGGATCACGACGGACTCGCGCTCGCCGCGCTCCACCTCGTTGGCCGCGCGGCGCTCCCAGCCGGAGTAGTAGTAGGGCGTGCGGGCCGGGAACTCGGCGGCGCAGGTGTCGACCGAGCGGAACGAGCGCTCGCCCGCACAGCCCGCGTCCGGGTCGCGGGCCAGCTCGCGCAGCTCGCGCAGGAACCAGGGATCGATCATGGTGGCGGCGTGGACGGGCTCGAGCTCGCCCTCGCGGCCCAGCAGCTCGAGCAGCTGCTCGAAGCGCTCCGGGCCGGGTTTGGCGACCGCCTGCAGCAGCTCCCCGTCCGCCATCTGCTCAACGGAGGGCTGCTTGTCGAGCTCGCGTGAGCGCAGAGCCTTGGCGAAGGCCTGCTTGAAGGTGCGCCCGATCGCCATCGCCTCCCCCACCGAGCGCATGTGGGTGGAGAGCGTGGGGTCGGTGCCCGGGAACTTCTCGAAGGCGAAGCGTGGCCACTTGACGACCACGTAGTCGATCGTCGGCTCGAAGCACGCCGGGGTGACGCCGGTGATGTCGTTGTCGATCTCATCGAGGCGGTAGCCGACCGCCAGCCGCGCGGCGATCTTGGCGATCGGGAAGCCGGTGGCCTTCGAGGCCAGGGCCGAGGAGCGCGACACGCGGGGGTTCATCTCGATCACGAGGATCTCCTCGGTCTCGGGGTTGACCGCGAACTGGACGTTGGAGCCGCCCGTCTCGACCCCCACCGCCCGGATCACGGCGATCGCCTGGTCGCGTACGCGCTGGTAGACGTGGTCGCTGAGGGTCTGCTGCGGTGCGACCGTGACCGAGTCCCCGGTGTGGACGCCCATCGGGTCCACGTTCTCGATCGAGCACACGATCACCACGTTGTCGGCGTTGTCACGCATCACCTCGAGCTCGAACTCGCCCCACCCGATCACCGACTCGTCGAGCAGCACCTGACCGATCGGCGAGGCCTCCAGCCCGCGGGCCACGATCCGCTCGAACTCCTCCTCGCTGCGGGCGATCCCGCCGCCGCGCCCCCCGAGCGTGAAGGCCGGGCGCACGATGCACGGCAGTCCCAGCCGCGGCAGGGCCTCGGTGGCGGCCCGCATGCTGGTGGCGATCTCGCTGCGGGGCATGCGCAGGCCGGCCTCGGTCATGGCGTCGCGGAACAGCTCGCGGTCCTCGGCGCACGCGATCGCGCGGTAGTCGGCGCCGATCAGCTCGACCCCGAAGCGCTCCAGGGTGCCGTCGTCCTGCAGCGCCTTCGAGAGGTTCAGCGCCGTCTGGCCGCCGAGCGTGCCGAGCAGCGCGTCGGGGCGCTCGCGCTCGATCACCTGCGCCACCGCGCCCGGCTGCAGGGGCTCGATGTAGGTCGCGTCGGCGAGGTCCGGGTCGGTCATGATGGTGGCCGGGTTGGAGTTGACCAGCACCACCTCGTAGCCCTCCTCGCGGAGCACCTTGCAGGCCTGCACACCGCTGTAGTCGAACTCCGCCGCCTGGCCGATCACGATCGGCCCGGAGCCGAGGATCAGGATCTTGTGGATGTCCTCGCGGCGCGGCATCGCCGGTCTAGGAGGCTCCGCCGTCCGCCGCCCCGATGCGGGTCAGGAAGCGGTCGAAGAGGTACAGGCTGTCGTGGGGTCCGGGGCCTGCCTCGGGGTGGTACTGGACGGCCCCGCCGGGGACGTCGAGCAACTCGAGGCCCTCGACCGTGCGGTCGTAGAGGTTCACGTGGGTCAGCTCGGCGACCCCGAAGTCGGTCTCCCAGCGGACGGGCTCGTCGGCCTCGATCGTGCGCTTGTCGCCGGGCGCCAGGGCGGCGAAGCCGTGGTTCTGGGAGGTGATCTCCACGCGCCCGGTGTGCAGGTCGCGGACCGGGTGGTTGGCGCCGCGGTGCCCGAAGGGCAGCTTGTAGGTCTGAAGGCCGACCGCCCGGCACAGCAGCTGATGGCCGAGGCAGATTCCCCACACCGGCTTGCGGCCGATCAGCTCGCGCACCGTCTGGACGATCTCTCCCAGCGCGGAGGGATCGCCCGGCCCGTTGGCGAGGAAGACCGCGTCCGGGTCATCGGCCAGCAGCTCGGCGGCCGAGCTCCCGCAGGGGTGCAGCGAGACGCGCGCCCCGCGGGCCAGCAGCTCGCGCACCATCGAGCCCTTGATGCCGGTGTCGAGCACCGCGATGTGGGGGCCGTCGCCGTCGCCGTGGCGACTGACCTGTTCGGGGCTGACGACGCTCGCCAGATCCTGGCCGGCCATCGGCGGCTCGGCGTCGATCAGCTCGCGGGCACGGGACTCCGGCAGCGAGGCGGCGAACAGCCCGCCTCGCATGGCTCCCGCGCGGCGGATGTGCTGAACCAGCGAGCGCGTGTCGAGCCCGCTGATCGCCGGGATCCCGCAGTCGGCCAGCCAGTCCAGCCAGCCCAGCTCGGCGCTGGGAGCGTCTTCGCGGTTGCAGGCCTCGCGCATGATCGCCGCCCGCGCCCACACCCGCTCGGACTCCATCGCCTGGGAGCTGGCGCCGTAGTTGCCGATGTGGGGGTAGGTGAAGGTGATCAGCTGGCCGGCGAAGGAGGGGTCGGTCATCGACTCCTGGTAGCCGGACATGCCGGTCGTGAAGACGACCTCTCCGAGCGCCTGGGCATCGGCTCCGCACAGTTCCCCGTCGAAGCGCTCGCCGTCCTCGAGCAGCAGGTAGCCGGGTCCGGACGCCGTCACAGGATCAGCTTCTGGACGGCTTTGAACTCGGGCGTCCCGGCGCGCTCGAGCAGCTCGAACAGCACCGACTCGACGCTTCCGAGCTGGGCGCCTGCGTCGTCCATGCGCCGCAGGCCGAGCTCGTAATCGGAGCGATGGCGGGAGGCGACGGCGTCGGCGGGCACGTGCACCTCCACGCCCCGGGAGAGGAGGTCGAGGACCGTCTGGCTGACGCACACGTGGGCCTCGATCCCGCACACGATCGCCTGTCCGCGGCCGTGCAGGTCGAAGCCCTCGGCGCGGGCGGCCGAGAACACGGTCTTCTCGATCGCCTGCTGCTCGCCGAGGCCGACCTCGGGCGCGGTCGGGCCGAGGCCTTTCGGGTACTGCTCGGTGGCGAGGACGGGCACGCCCATGATGCGCGCGCCCTCCACGAGCCTGCCGCACGCGTGGGCGACCCCCTCAAAGGAGTCATAGGGGCGAAAGCCCTCCTGCACGTCGACCACCACCAGGGCCGCGTCGTCGCGTACCAGCAGGCCCATCAGGCCCCGGCGAGCGCGCGGTCGCGGTCGCGGTGGACGAGGCGCCCGGCGGCGAGGGTCAGCCGGATGTGTCCCTGCAGGCGCCGGCCGGAGAAGCAGCAGTTCTCCGAGCGGCTCTGCCAGCCATGCTCGCCGGCGGTCCACTGCTCGTCGAGGTCGACCAGCACCAGACTCGGCGGGCTCGTCCGGGCGCGATCTGGGGGGTCTGCAGGCCGAACAGCGCGGCGCCGGCCGTCATCCGCTCCACGAGCACCGCCAGCTCGAGCGCTCCGCTCAGCACGAGCCCGCCGTAGAGGGCGGCGAAGGCGGTCTCCAGGCCGGTGGTCCCCATCGGGGCCTGCTCGAAGGGGACCTCCTTCTCCTCACGAGCGTGGGGCGCATGGTCGGTGGCCACGCAGTCGATGGTGCCCTCGCGCAGCGCCGCGATCAGGGCCGTGCGGTCCTCCTCGGCGGTCAGCGGGGGGTGCATCTTCATCGAGGTGTCCATGCCCCGCACGGCCTCGTCGGTGAGCAGCAGGTGGTGGGGCGTGACCTCCGCGCTCACGCGCCACCCGCGCGCCTTGGCGGCGGCCACGGCCTCGGCCGAGGCGGCACAGCTGAGGTGCTGGAAGTGCACGCGCGCGTCCTCGTAGCCGGCGAGCTCGGCGTCGCGGGCCACCATCGTCGACTCGGCGACGGTGGGGATGCCGTCGAGCCCGAGGGCGGCGCTGACGGCGCCCTCGTGCATGACGCCGTTGCGGGACAGCGACGGGTCCTCCTCGTGCAGCGCCAGCACACCGCCGCAGAGGCGCTGATACTGGAGCGCCTTGCGCAGCATGCCGGCGCTCACGACCGGCTCGCCGTCGTCGCTGAAGCCGAGCGCACCCTCCTCGGCGCAGCTCGGCCATCTCGGTCAGCTGCTCGCCCTGCAGCCCACGGGTGATCGGCGGCCAGGAAGCCGACGGGAACGCGCGCCTCGCGGGCCGCCGCGTCGCGCAGCGAGCGCAGCAGCGGCGCGGAGTCGAGCACCGGGTCGGTGTTGGGCATTGCGATCACGCCGCAGTAGCCGCCCGCGGCGGCCGCGCGGGTGCCGCTGTCGAGGTCCTCCTTGTGCTCCTGCCCGGGCGTCCGCAGGTGGACGTGGGGGTCGAAGAAGGCGGGCAGCAGACGCAGGCGCCCCTCGCCGTCGATCGACTCCTGCCCGTCCTGTGGGTCCGCCGTGCCCGGCTCGGCGAGCTGTGCGATCGCACCGTCGCGCACGCTGACGTCGAGCCTGCGGTCGATGCCGGCGCGGGGGTCGAGCACGTGGACGTCGCGCAGCAGCAGCTCGGCGGGCGGCCCCTGCTGCCCGCCGTAGAGCAGGTTCTCGGCGCTCATGCCAGCTGCCCTTCGCCGACGCGCTCGGGCTCGCGCTCGGAGGGGACGACCGCGGGCGCGCGGCGCCTCGGGCCTGGCCGCCGCCAGCAGCTCGTACAGGACCGCCATCCTCACCACCACCCCCGCCTCCACCTGGGCGGTGATGACGGCCTGGGGCGAGTCGACGATCTCGCCCGACAGCTCGACCCCGCGGTTGACCGGTCCGGGGTGCATCAGCACCTGCGAGGGCTTCAGGCGCCGGCCGTTGAGCTGATACCAGGCGGCGTACTCGCGCAGCGAGGGGACCCAGGTCTCCTTCATGCGCTCGTTCTGCATGCGCAGGGCGTATACGACGTCGGCGGTGTGCGAGCTCGCCCAGCTCGTAGCGGACCTCGCAGCCGAGCTCCTCGATCCCGCGGGGGATCAGCGTCGGGGGCCCGGCGAGCGTGACCTTGGCGCCCATCCGCTGGAAGGCCAGCATGTTCGAGCGGGCCACGCGCGAGTGGGCCACGTCGCCGACGATCCAGATCGAGCTGCCCTCGATGCTGCCGAGGCGGCGCTGCAGGGTGTAGACGTCGAGCAGCGCCTGTGTGGGGTGCTCGTGCTTGCCGTCGCCGGCGTTGACGATCGCCGCGCTGCACCAGCTTCGAGACGAGCTCGGAGGCCCCCGCCCAGGGCGTTCGCAGCACGATCGCGTCGGGCTTGTGCGCGCTGAGGGTCAGCACCGTGTCCTTCAGCGACTCCCCCTTCTCGACGCTCGAGCCGCTGGCGGCGAAGTTGACGACGTCGGCCGACAGGCGCTTGGCGGCCAGCTCGAAGGAGCTGCGGGTGCGCGTGGAGGCCTCGTAGAAGAGGTTCAGCACCATGCGCCCGCGCAGCGCGGGGACCTTCTTGATCTCGCGGTCGGAGACCTCGGTGAAGCGCTGGGCCTGGGCGATGATCCGCTCGATGCCGGCGCGGTCGAGTTCCTCGATCGAGAGCAGGTGCTTCATAGCGACACCTCGCGCAGCGCGGCTCGGATCCGATCGCGACCTCGTCGCAGGCCGTCGATCTCGCGCACCCGCACGTGGACGTGCTCGGTGATCGAGGTCGGCAGGTTCTTGCCGACGTAGTCGGGCCGGATCGGCAGCTCGCGGTGGCCGCGGTCGACGAGCACCGCCAGCTGCACGCCGCTCCGGGCGGCCGTAGTCGAACAGCGCGTCGATCGCGGCCCGTGACGGTGCGCCCGGTGTAGAGGACGTCGTCGACGATCACGACCGTCAGCCCGGTGATGTCGAAGTCGATGTGGCTGGCGTGCGAGGACGCGGAGCCGTCGGCGGCGGGTCGCCAGACGTCGTCGCGGTAGAAGCCGATGTCCAGGTCGCCGAGCGGCACTTCGGCCTCGAGCAGCTCCTCGAGCAGCGCGTGCAGGCGCCTGGCGAGGATCGCGCCGCGGCGGTGGATGCCGACGAGCGCGCGGTGGCGAATCGGCCACGGGTTGCGCTCGAGCGATCTCGTGAGCGATCCGCGTGAGCGCGCTGGCGATTTCCTCCTCGCGGAGGACGACCTTCTCGTTCGGCTGCATGCTTCCTTCCTGGCCTCTCGGGACCGGGTTAAAGGATCGGCGGCGAATGTATCAGGTCGATGCGACGGCCTCGGATCGGGCGTCCGGAGGGCCCGTCGCCGGCCTGCGCAGCCGGCTGTCCCTCGGGCGGGCGCTCGCGCGCCTGGCGCTCGGACCAGCGCACGAGCTTGCGCCGGGCCCCGCTCGGGAAACGGGACCTCGATCGTGTCGAAGTCCCGCGGCGACTCGGTCGCGGCGAACACCGCCCGGGCCTCGTCGCGCAGCTCCCCGCCGGCGTAGCGGCTGGAGACGTGGGTCAGGGCCAGCAGGCGGACCTCGGCGCCGGCGGGCCACTTCCGCCGCCTGGCGGGCCGTGCTGTGTGAGGTCTCCCGCGCGCGCTCGGCCTCCTCCTCGGCGAAGGTGGCCTCGTGGATCAGGACGTCGGCCTGATGGGCCGCCACCGCGAGCGCCTCGCAGGGAGCCGTGTCGCCGGAGAGGACGATCTTGCGTCCCTCTCGCGCCGGCCCCGTCACCTGCTCGGGCCGCACCGCCCCCACCGTCTCGCCCCGCTGCAGCGCACCGAAGTCGGGCCCTGGGGTCACACCCAGGGCCCGGGCCGCCTCGACGTCGAATTCACCGGGCCGCGGATCCTCCGCGAGCACGTAGCCGAGGCAGTGCTCGCGGCTGTGGCGGACCGGCACGGCAGCGATGGCGTAGTCGTCGAACTCGAGCACCTCCGCGGGCTCCAGCTCGACGATGCTCAGCTCGTACGGGAGTCTGCCGTAGACGATTCGCATCGCCGCCATCAGCTCCGCCAGGCCGCGGCGGCCCGTAGACCGTCAGCGGCGTGGAGCGATCCCGCAGGCCGAACGACTTCAGCATGCCGGGCAGCCCCAGCCAGTGGTCGGCGTGGAAGTGGGTGATGAAGACGGCGTCGAGCTCGGCCAGCCCGACCGAGCGCAGCAGCTGGCGCTGGGTGCCTTCCCCGCAGTCGAACAGCAGCCGGTCCCCCCCGCGCTGAACCAGCACGGCCGGCAGGCCTCTGCGGGCGCTCGGAACCGAGCCGCCGGTGCCGGCGAAGAAGATCGACAGGTCCATGCCCAGGACGGTAGCGGCCGCCTAGGGCAGGCGCACGTCCTTGAGGCGACGCGCGCGGGCCCGCTGGCGCGATGAGAGCTGCGACGCCCGCACGGGAGTGACGAGCGACCAGTGTCCGGCGGGGCAGCGCTGGATCCGCCAGAACCCGAGCCGTACTGACTTCACCGACGCGGCCGGCAGCCAGATGGTCGAGAACAGGTGGCCCCGCCGGCAGCGCACGATCAGGCTTCCGCCGACGCGCCCGCTGC
Organism: uncultured Solirubrobacteraceae bacterium; assembly: GCA_963758055.1. GTDB lineage: Bacteria > Actinomycetota > Thermoleophilia > Solirubrobacterales > Solirubrobacteraceae > Palsa-744. The sequence goes on along the minus strand of CAVWTU010000001.1, from coordinate 68,487 downwards.
GCAGCCAGGTGGCCCCGGCTTCGAGCACGACGGCGGCCAGCGCCGCCAGCAGGAAGCGCAGCGGCCGGCGCCTGCGGGGCGGATCGACGCGTCCGTTGCCGTTGGCCAGGTTGGCGTTCACCGGCGCGACTTCCCGCGCTGGGAGGGCGCCAGCGAGCGCAGCGAGCGTTCGGCCCGCGAGCGCAGTTCCTTGTCCCTACCTCGCAGCGAGCGCAGGCCGGGGGCCGTGGTGGTCGCGCACCCGCTGCTCGCGGGCGTGAGCAGGTGCGGCCGCAGCGGAGGCCACGTCCTCCACGCATGCTTTCACCGCCTGGCTGGCGCACGGGGTCGTGGGCGAATCGCCGGGCGCCTTGAGGGCTACCTCGAGCGAGCAGCCGCGTACGCAGGCCGAGGCCGACGAGCAGCTCCGCTGGCTGGCCAGGAGCGCGCCAGCGGGAGCGCGGGAGGAGCGCGCCGAGGAGCCCGTGAGCACAGCCGCGGAGACAGCGAATATGACCACGATGGCGACCGCGACGATACCCCTCACAAGCCGATGGTAACGCCGGTGCGCCGCCCTTGTCCGCGTCGTCGCGGCCTGCCCGCGCCGCCCCCGCGCCGGACCCACTGGGGCCTGACCCTGAACTCGTCTTGCTGTTCGTTGGTCGTGGGGACTTTTTTCGCGACGCGAGCGTCGCCGGGTGGACTTTTTTCGACGCGAGCGTCGCCGGGTGGACTTTTTTCGACGCGAGCGTCGCCGGTGAGTTCGCTGGCGCAGGACCGGTCATTTCGAGGCCGGGCGACTGCGCTTCGCCTTCCCCTAACGAGGGGCGTCGCAGCCGGAATTGTGTGGCCCGTGCTCGGAGGCACGGGCCACCACCGACAACTACTGGACAGGAGACGATGAACAGTTGGATGAATCAGTAACCCAGGCAGCGGAAAGGACCGTGCTTGCGTGCCGCTGCCTCGACGGGGCCGCCGCTGAGGTGGCGGTGTCGTGCGCCGTGGGCGGACGAGAGAAGGCCGGCACGACGCCCCAGCGCACAAGGCGCTACACGAATCCTTTCGCAGCCAGACCCCTCAACCTGGCGTTTCGCGGCTTCCCCTATCCCTCCCCACTGGAAGAGGCGAGGTCGCCGTCGTGCCAGCCCTCATGTCCCACGCTAGTCACCGAGTCGTCCGCCACCTATCGGTTAAACCACATGCCAGGAGGTTGAGCCGTAAATGATTCAGCCGTGAGCCGGGCAACACCTGAGGCGGTCCTCGCGGCCCGGGCGCTCGATGGCGCCTGGCGATCTGGAACCTGCGACCGCGGGCCGGCTGCCACGCGGACTGCCGGATAAGCGCGACCCCGCGCTCGCAGCGCCAGGCCTCTACTGCTCGCGTGCTGTCGCGACGCGCTCGGCGAGACTCCGCCCGGTGGTCATGGCGGAATATGGGGCACGACGGATCCCGCGCTGGCGCTCAGGGGGCCGCATGACACCGGAAAGCCCGTATGAATCGGCCTCCTGCGCCCGTAGCTCAGTGGATAGAGCGCTCGCCTCCGGAGCGAGAGGTCGGGAGGTTCGAATCCTCCCGGGCGCGCTGAGGCTTCGCGTGCGCCCCAGCCGGGGCGCCGCACCTGACAGGGCACGCCCCCGCGGCGCGTGCCCTGCTAGCGGATCGCCTTTGACACAGGTTCCGGCCCCATCGGTTCTCCGCCGGTGATCAACTGACCCGATGAGGTCTGGTAGGACAGCCACGGAATCGTCGGCTTCTGGTCCACTCCGGGACGGCTGTAGTTACAGACGCCGGTCGGGAACACGCTTTCCATCTGCGCCCACTGTTCGGTGGTGAACTTCGTCGGGTAATGTTTCTGCCGCAACGGCTTCAGGCGGCATTCGTTGTCGTCGGTCGTGATGGCTTCACCGGCAACGGTCCTCGGAGTGCCGTACAGTTCGAGCACGCTCGCAGGGCACAAGCCGTGCTGGTCGACGACTTCTCCCGACGAGTTGTAACAGCGGTCGCCGAGTTCCGATGGTCGGTCCTTGATGATCTTTTTCGGAAGCGACAGCTTCCGTTTGTCCATTTCCACCTGAGACAGCCAGCCGTCCATCGCGACGAGTGCCTGTGGCTGGCAGTCCGACGCTGCGGTGAAGAACAGCGGCCCCTCCCAGATCAGCTGGTTGGCGAAGGTCCCGTTTTCGCGCTTCAGGCGCGCCCTCACCGCAAACGCGCGGTAGGCGTCGTGGGCCTCTTCGGGGTTCGGGCCGCGGCAGTCAATGATTGCGACCTGGCCGAGGTTGTTCGTCTCGTTGATCATGCCGCTGCGGTAGGCATTGCGCAGCGCGACCTGGTTGGCCTTCAGACGCGATGGGACCGGCGTGAGCGTCTCGGGGTCGAGGCCGCCGATCTTGGCATTCAGATCGATGAACTCCGACGGGGTGATCTTGCCTTCCTGCAACGCCGAGAGGCCGTACTGCACGCCGACGTTGCTGATCGGTATCCCGGCGAAGCCATGCCCTATTTCTTTCTCCTCGGGACCCCATTCTGATTCGGTGCGTGCACCGAACACGTTGATCGCCAGGTCCGCGATCGAGCAACGCACGCCGCCTGGGTTGGTGATTGGGTTGTAACGGTCTTCTTCGGTGGTGCCGGGACACGGGGTCCCCGGTTCGATCGCGCTGAAGAACGCCGCGTCCGACACGTGGGCGTTCGTGGTCGTCGGAGTGCCCTCGACGGCCGCTTCCTGTGACAGCGTCCAGCTGATGCCCGCCCCCCACTCTTCTTTGTCTGCGAAATAATGGTCCAGCATGTGGTAGTCGAAGATCTGGCTGGCGCTCGTCCACGTGTCCGGGAAGGAGCATGTAGGAAGGAGGCCTTGGTAGATCCCCGGATATGCGTTTGCGACCCATTGCTGTGTCAGTGAGCCACCGGAGCAGCCGATGCCGACGGTGTATCGCAGGGTCCCGTAGCGGTCGATCACCCGCTCCTTGGCCATCAGCAGCGACTCTGCCTGGGTGACGACATCGCAGTTGTGGGAGTTGTTGTCCAGCGCGGTTGACATCACCGACCAGCCGTTGGCCAACGCCCACATTGCGCCCGTGGATACGCTGCCACTTCCTTCGGTAGTGCTCGGCGCGGTCGCGCTTTCGTACGCGGCGCCGCAGCCGAAGCCGTGTGTGATCAACATCTTGTGCGCGAACTGTGGCTGGGGACTCGTCGCAGACCAGGGTTCGGCCGGGTTGTAGAGGACGGCGATCGAGTACTGGTCGCGGTCCTGGTAGCCGGTCTCGACCCGCACGATGAACGGCACCGTCACGCCGTTGGCGGTCGTAGAGGCCACATCGTTCGGCGGATTCATCGGGTCGTATGGTTCAAGTGCGGTCTTTGCGGGATTCGTCGACCGGTACAGGTATTCGTAGGTCGGCGCCTTGTCGCACTGGCTGTCGGTCGCGCCCGCCTCGCATGTCCACGGTTGAACCTGCGGTCCGGCGAACAGCGGCCCGCCCTGGGGATGGTCGGTGAGAACGATCTCTGCCCCGGGCCCGTCGGAAGGGAGTGCCGTGACGGTGTTGGTGCCATCCTGAAGGCCAGTAACCAAGCCGAGCAGCTTGTGCCCCGGCTGGACGGAGAAAGCCGACGACTCATCCTGGCTGCCCACGCTGACCTTGACGTAGTTGGGATCCTCGTCGGAGGGGACGGCGATTTCCAGCAGTGCTTCGTCGCCAACTACGAGGTCGGCGCGACTGGAGAGCACGGTGATCGACATGGTCCCTTTCGAAACGCGGGCCCTGCGCACCGAAGCCGACCGCGCGTCGGCCGTGGCGGACGCGAGCAACAACACCAGGATCACACTCAAGGCAGCACCCAGCCGCGCGTACGAGCTGGGCCGCCGCGTGGGCAGACCCCCGCACCGGCCGCATCCCTCGCTGGTCGGTCCGACATCCGTAGGCATGAACATCTCCTCTTCCCCTCCCTTCGCGACCCCATCACCCGGGGAGCCGCTGCACGCCACGCGCACAGGCTCCCCATAGACGATACTCGGAGGCGGTGCCCACCGTCGGCAGGTCGGCGGATAGAGCGGCTCACCGACGGCGAGGATCGTTGTGTGGCGCTTCGGGTAGTGGCTCCGCGGCCCTGGCAGCGTCGGGGCTGCAGGTGTGCGAGCCGACCAGGCTGGTTTGGAGCGAGCGCCGGATCCTGCGGTCCCTGCGGCATTGGCACATGCGCACCGGCCGGTGGCCGATGTCTGGGTGCCTCGCAGCGTGCCGCCGCAGCCGGGATACTGGGCGGGGGATGCCTGAGGAGTCCACAACCGCTGATCCCGTGCAGTTGACGCGACTGGCCGTCGAGGCCGGGAGTCGTCGTGACTGGAGCGCGGCGGCGCGCTTCTACGCTCCGGATGCGGTTTGGGACATGTCTGCAACCGGCGTTGGCAGGTTCGAGGGTACAAGTGCCATCCGCAGCTTCTGGGAGGACTGGGTGAGCGCCTATGAGGATTTCGCGGCCGAGACGGACGAGGTTCTTCACTTCGGCGACGGCGTCGTGTTGGCAGTCGTTGGGATGCTGGGGCAGATGACGCCTGGTGGCGGTCCCGTGGAACTGCACACGGCGTGGATCTACGAGTGGGTCGAGGGCACTGCCGTACGAGTCACGATCCACCTCGACATCGACGAGGCTCGTGCTGCCGGCGAACACCTTGCGCAAGAACGGGCGTAGGTGCTGGCGCAGCACAACATCGCACTCCACGAGCAGAGCCTCGCCGCGATAGACGTTCACTGACGCCAGGGAGGTGAACATGCCTGAAAGCAGCATCGAGCTCGCACGTGCCTTCGTCGGGCTCTGGAACGCCGGCGAGCGCAGCCTCGATGCGATCGAACGGTACTGCGATCCCGACGTGGAGCTGCGCAGCCCGTTCTCGTCGGTGATCGGCGAGCCCTACCGCGGGCACGCCGGCGTCCAGGCGTGGGCGCAGGACGTGGATGACCAGTTCAGCCAATGGAGCCTGAGCGTCGACTCCACCCGCTCGGTGGGTGACCGGGTGATCGTGATCTCGACCGTCGACGCACGCGGGCGTGTGAGCGGGCTCACCATGAGCTTTGCCGCCGCCTGCGTCCTCGAATTCGGCCCGGACCGTCGCATTGCGCGCATCCACATCTACTCCGACGTCGACGAGGGACTCAAGTCCCTGGGCCTCGAGCAGTAGGCCATCCCACAGTCGCGCTATTTCCCGGCCCGCTCCGCACCGGCGATCCCGCCACGAGGGTTAGGCGTGTGGGGACGGTCGAGGTCCCCTCGCATGACTCGAACCAGTCGTGCGACAGCGGGAGCGGTGGACCGAAGCGCGCGGTCCCCGCTCCCGCACTCGACGCTTCGCCCGGGGGTCTCGGCGAGATCCCGTCGGCGGGCGATGGCCAGAGGGGAGCCATCCCTGCCGGCGGGCGCCGCTCAGAGGGTGCCGATCAGACGGCAGGCTTCCCGGTACTGGCGCGGGCTGGGGTCGTAGGAGAAGCCCCAGTAGGTGCTCCGCATCGTGACCTGCACTTCCTGGTAGCCCATCCCCTCGGCGCAGTAGTCGTACGCCTGCGCGAACTGCTCGTCCGGGATCACCGGTTCGCCTTCGCCGTCGAGGGCCGAGAACCACAGCGAGGGGTTACGCGTGCCGACCAGTTCCCGGGCGGCCCGTCCGGATTCGGGCGCCTCGTAGTGCATGAGTTCGAACCACTTCAGGCGGTAGCCGTGCCGGTGCAGGCTGAAGTCGAGGACGTGGGCGAGCTCGTGGTAGAAGTTCAGGCCGGTCGACTGGCGTTCGACTTCGGTGTGGCCGGCTTCGGTCCAGAGGTATTCGAGGTCGGGGAAATACATCACGAAATCAGGGGCGTGCGTCCAGTAGGTGCAAGCCTCGGCCTGCATGGCCATGCAGTTTTCGGGCACGATCTCGATCGCTCCCTGCCCGGCCGGCATGGCGTCCTGGTGCACCCACTGCTGGAGGCGTCCGACCATGGCGTCGCTCGCGGGCCCTTCGACCGTCACCTGTCCCTCAGCGGAGGCAGCGAACACGAGCAGGACCGGCGACATGACGATCAACAGTCGCCGCAGATGAATCAGGAGCATCCCCGCGTTGGTACCCGTGGCAGGTGCGCCGAAACGGAGCCTGGACACCCTTTCTAGACGCGCAGCGGCCTTCCGTCCACAAGAACCGGCGATTCCCCGCGAGCGTCCGGCCACCGAGCCCGCCGCCGGCGCCCGATTCGCCGCTGCGCCCGCCCGGACTATGCCGTCCTTGACTCTGACGATCGCGGGCGGATACGGTCGCCCGTCCAACGATTTGAGGAGGTCTGAGCATGTTCGTGAGGGTCGTCCGCTTCACCGGCGTCACCGAAGAGCAGGTCGGCAACGTCATCACGCGCATCCAGGAGTCCGGGGGGCCGCCGCCGGGCGTGGAATCGAGCGGCATCAAGCTCTTGTTCGACGCTGCCGCCGGCACCGCGGTCGTCCTGCAGGAATTCCCCACGGCCCAGGCCATGGAGGAGGCGGCGAGGATCTTCGACGCGATGGACACCGGAGATACCCCGGGTACGCGCGCTTCGGTGGACGCGTGCGAGATGAAGCTCGAGATGGCCGCCTGACCCGCACCCCCCAGAGGTCCGCCCGCGCCTGCGCCGCGCCCACCCGGCTGGCATCGAGGTCGGCCGGTTACGCTACCCCGATGCCGGGGCCTCGGAGAGCGATCGGCGCGGGCGGGGCCGTCGGGGCGATCCTCGTGCTCCTCACCGCCTGCGCCACCACCAACTACAACAGCGACATGGGCGCCCTCGCCGGCGCGGTGGAAAGCGCATCCAAGGGGCACTTCGTGAACGTCAACTGCGCGGGGCTGATCCCCTACGCACGCCAGAAGAAAGTCAAAGAAAGAATCCACTCCACGGCCGAATATCGCTACTACTGCAGGGGCGAAACGGTCGGCCTGCCCGGCTCTCCGAAACCGATCACAAAGGTCATCCGGGTCACGACCGACGGCCACCACTGGCACGAGAACAGCGTCGAAGACGCCGAACGGGCCAGGGAAGAAGCTGGGACAAGGCCAGACAAGAAGCCCCGGGCTGAGGCAGAACGCACGTGGGGCCCAACCAAATGGGCCCCACGCGTTCTTAGATCTGCTGCAGCCGGCGGGCGGTGCTTCGCCCCACCGGATCGCTGCGGTCAGGTTTTGATCAGCAGCGCTTCACCCTTGTTTTTCGTGGTGCTCGTGAGGCCCGCATACGCCGGCGGGGTGCATTCTTTTTTCAGTGCCCCTTCGACGAAGGGTCCACAGAATTCACCCTTGAGGACATGTGCCGGGTCGGTTTCCTCTTCATTCGCTTCCTCGGCAGCGATGATGCCCGGAACTTCTGCGGCCCAGCCGACGAAGTTCACGATCGGTTTGTACGGTTTGCCTTCGAATTCGTGCGTGCCGTACTGTTCTTTGCCTTCGAGCACGAGTTCGGATTCCTTGTTCGCACCGCCGGAGAAGCCTTTCAGCTCCCCGATCATCTGGCCGGCAACCTTGCCGTTTTTGATGATGAGTTCGTGGCTCGGGTGTTCGGTGCTGACCTTGTAGGCGCAGTTGAATTCCACCATCACGCCTTCCGGTGTTGCTTCGGATTCCAGGCGCACCCCGACCCTCACGGGCGATTCTTCGATGTAGCCGAGTTCGCCACCCACGCCGCTGATCTTCATTTCGCCTTCTTTGGCGCCGGCGGTGAAGCATTTGTCTTCGGTTTTCCCTCCGAACAGCGAGAGTTCGCAACCCTTGAACGTGACCGTCAGTTCTGACATGCGGTTGGGTGCGACGGGCTTGCTACCACCCTTACCGGATTCGCATGCGACCGCGTCGTCGCCGAACGGCGATTGCACGTCGAGCCTGGTGGCCCCGGTCTTGCCCTTGAAGGCCTTGCCCTTGCCGACACCTTCGGCGATTTCGTACTTGCCTTCGCCGGCTTCGTTTTTCATGGTGCAGGCCTTGTCGCTGTATTTGCCGGTAGCTTTTTTGTTTACCTTCGGAGCCTTGGCGCATACGGCCCAGGCCGGCGCGGGTAGCGCCGCGGAGGCGCTCGAGGCGAACACCGCGATCACCCCGCATGTCACGACGAGGCAGGTGCCCAGAATGGTCCTGCGTTTCATATTGTCGCCATCCTTCCCTCTTGCGTGTTGGATAGCACCGTCACGGAAGCCCCATTCTCAGAAGCTTCGACGAAGTCAGCCTGCTCCGGCGCCCCCTCCGACGGTGCTGAACGGCCAACTCTGCCAGAAAGCGGCCTGAGCGTCAACCGCCCCGTAACAGGGCCGTCAGGGACCGCTCGGGGTGCGCCAGGTCCGGTCGGGCTGCACGGGGAAGGAGTTCGGCGGCGGCACCATCGGTTCGTCGATCTCACAGGCGCCGTTGCCGTGTTCTTCCGCACTCAGCACGATCTTGGGGAGTTTCCCCTTGCTGTTGTCCGGTTCTTTGAGGTTGAGGGCGCTCGTGAGATCGCCCGTGGTCTCCCGGCGCCATTCGCTCAGGTTCGGGACCTCGGCGCCAAAGCGCGTCTCCAGGAAGCGCAGCAGTGAGGTGTGGTCGAAGGTGTCCGAGCACAGGAACCCGCCGCGGGCGAAGGGCCCCGTCACGAGCAGCGGAACCCTGAAGCCGAGCCCGATCGGTCCGGCGATGCCACCCCATTTCCCTTCGATGTCGGGCACCGTCAGGTACTCGCCAGGTGTTTCCGGCGGGGCGACGGGGGGCGGGACGTGGTCGAAGAAGCCCCCGTTCTCGTCCCAGGTGATGAACAGCACCGTCTTCTCCCACACTTTGTGCCTGTGCAGGTTTTTGATGATGTTCTGCACGAGTTCCTCGCCGCTCGCCGGCCCCGAGTTCCCGGGGTGCTCGTCGGCGGGGAGCGAGGCGTTGATCCATGACACCTGCGGCAGTTCCTGGTGGCGCAGGTCCGTGATGAAGTCGGTCGGGTAGCGCGCTTCGAGCCCTTTGGCCTTTAGTTCCGGGTTTTCCCAGTACTGTTTGAAGAAGCCGAGGGGGTTGTCCTCGTAGCCCAGCTCTGTGCCGGTGTAGCTCTTCCAGGTGATGCCGTGCGCCGTCAGCTGCTCGGGCATCGTCGTCCAGGTAAAGCGTGCTTTGACGAATTCGAAGTCGTTGGTCGTCTCGACCAGCGGCCCCCCGCCCTTGCCTTCCGGGTCGTTGGTGGCCGACACACTGAACAGCCGGTTGGGGTAGGTCGGCCCCAGCACGGAGCAGTGGTAGTTGTCACAGATCGTGTAGTTTTCGGCCAGGGCCCAGTAGAGGGGGACGTCGGCGCGTTCCATATAGGACATGCAGGCGGGCGTGGCTTCAGTTCCGTCGTGTGCCTCGTGGGCTGCCACGAACATGTCGTTGGCCCCGTTGTCCCACGCTTCGTGCATCGGGATCCACGAGTGGGTGATGTCCGGGTAGCAGCGGTTGCCCAGCCCTTTTTCGGTGGGCAGGTGGAACGGGAGCAGCTTCCCACCGAAGCCTTCTCCGGGGTACCCCTGCTGTTCGAAAACGCTTTTCGGCGCGGTTTTGTCTCCGAAACCGCGCACGCCGGGGAGCATCCCGAAGTAGTGGTCGAACGAGCGGTTCTCCTGGATCAGGATGACGACGTGCTCGATGTCGGTGAGGTCGGCGGGGGGAAGTTTCCTCTTCGCCATCGCCGCCGACACCAGCGGGTCCGCCGCCAGCGCCGTCAGGCCCGCCCCTGCCCCCATCTGCAGCAATCGCCTACGCGTTACCCTAGCCATACCTCGCCTCCCTCTGGCTCGCGCGGAGTCTCCCTGTCCCCCGCGAGCGCCGGATCATACCACCGCTGAGCGGGCCCCGGACGGGAATCGGGCCAGGCGGACCGGCCGCGCGGGCCGCCCGCGGGCGAGCGTCACTACATCACGACGCCGAAGTCCTCGGTGTAGATCGCTCCCGCCTCGCCGCCGCCGAGTGACGCCGGCAGCCGCGGGGCGATCCCGATCCCCGCTTCACGGAAGGCGGAGTTGAGAATGTTGGCCCGGTGCCCAGGCGAGGCCATCCAGGCCGCCACGATCGCTCCCGGGGTGGCGTCCCGCAGGCTCCCGTAGGCGATGTTCTCGCCCACGCTGTAGAGCGCGTTGGGACCCGGCAGGTAGCCCGAGTCCATGATCCGTTCCAGGAACGACCCCCCGGGCCCCGCGTGTTCGAAGTACGCTCCCGAGGCCATGCTTTCGGAGTGACCCTGGGCGGCGTCCTGGAGGTCGGCGTTGGTCGACAGCGGTCCCTCCCCGTGGGCGGCCCGTTCGCGGTTGACCAGGCACACCGTCGCGGATCTGACGAATTCGAGGTTCGCTTCGCTGGGCTGGAGGCCCGAGCCTTCACAGGCGCCGCCGGGAGCGGCGCTCGTGACGGTCCCGTTCGGCCCCGCGCTGGCCGTCGCGTGCGACACCGGCGGGCGCGGCGGCGCGCTGAGATGCACGGCGGCGTGGTGCTTGTGGGCGCTGCTGTGACGGCGGCGGTGACGGGAGCCCGCGCCGCAGGACGGGTAGCGCGACCGATGCGCCCGGTAGCGGCGCCTGCTCCGGTGGCGAATCCCCCGGTAGCGGCTGTGACGTGTCCGACGCGCACAGCGGGCGCCGTGGCGAATCCGGCGATGGCCCACCCGCGCCTTGCCGTGGCGGCGCTGGGAGGCGTTTGCAGCCGCCCGCGCGCCGGTGGCGGGGATCAGCGCGAGCGCCATCAACAGGGCCAGCCCCAACACAGCCGCAAGCCACCGCGCCCGGCCGCCCCCGGACTGCGCGCCCACATGCCCGTGTCCGGCCTCGCGGGCAGGGCTCCGCACCGCAGCGACCGACCCCAATGGGTACGGGAGCGCGCGGTACGCAGGGGATGTGGACGAACGGAGCTGTCGCACAAGGCCGACCGAGGCGAACCGGAGGGCGACACCTTAGCCACAATGCACGACGTCGTGCAGCGCGCCCGCAAGCATGGGCTGTTGCAATCTTCCGAGCGGGAATACAGGACCGCTCCGGCGCTCCGGCGGCTCCTGCGCGCTCAGAGCAGGGGCTGCGCTTTGTGAAGGAGCGGACCGGAGCGGCCCCTCGCTCGGGGGCCCCCGCAAGGGGGTAGCGGGGCCTCCCAAGGAATAAGTTTACAAAGGCGCCTCATATCTCCCGCTTATAGGTTGCCCGGCCTAGCTTTCCGCGGTGTACGGGCCGATCAGGCCCTCGCGGGCGGCTTCACGGCACACCTGGTTCAATCCACTTCGAGGCACCTGCCGGCCCCCTTCCGTGAGCCCGCCACCCGCTCCTCGAGGACCCGGACCCGGATCGTGCCCCGCTTCTCATGAGCAGCAAGTGGACAGCCGCAGACATCCCCGACCAGGCGGGCCGCACCGCGGTGGTGACCGGCGCCAACAGCGGCCTCGGGCTGGAGACCGCCCGGGAGCTCGCTCGCCACGGCGCCGCCGTCGTGCTCGCCTGCCGGGACATCACCAAGGGCGAGCGGGCCCTGCAGGACATCCAGCGCTCGGCCCCCGCCGCCGAGCTCGAGCTCGCGGCCCTGGACCTCGGGAGCCTGGCTGCCGTGAAGGGCTTTGCCGAGGGCCTCTGCGAGCGCGCCACCGGGGTTGACCTGTTGATCAACAACGCCGGCGTGATGGCCTCCCCCCATCGCCTCACCAGCGACGGCTTCGAGCTGCAGATCGGCACCAATGTGCTGGGGCACTTCGCCCTCACCGGCCGGCTGCTGGGCCAGATGCAGGGCCGCGAGGACGCCCGCGTCGTGACGCTGTCCAGCAACGCCCACAAGATGGGGCGGATCAACTTCGACGACCTCCAGTCCGAGCGCCGCTACAACCGCTGGACCGCCTACGGCCAGTCCAAGCTCGCCGACCTGATGCTCGCGCTCGAGCTCGACCGCCGCCTGCGGGCCTCCGGCTCGAGCGTCAAGAGCGTCGCCGCCCACCCCGGCTACGCGGCCACCAACCTCCAGAGCGCCGCCGCACCCGCGATCGACCGCTGGGGGATGGCCCTCACGAACGTGCTCGTGGCCCAGAGCGCCGCGATGGGCGCCCTACCGAGCCTGTATGCCGCGACCGAGCCCGGGCTGCAGGGCGGCACCTACGTGGGCCCCGGCGGCATCGGCGAGTTCCGCGGGCACCCGAGGGTGGTCTCCCCGAGCCGCGCCGCCCGCGACCCAGAGGCGGCCGCCCGCCTCTGGCAGCAGGCCGAAGAGCTCACCGGCGTGAAGTTCGGTCTCGAGCCCGCGCCGGCCTGAGCAGCCCGCCGGCGCACCGCTCTGGCCCCTGGGCGCCGACGACCGCCCCGTCGGGGGCGGTCGCCGGATGCTCCAGAGGGCTAGATCAGCGGGGCTATTCCAGCGGCCCTTCCAGGTCTTCTTCCTGGTGGGTCGTGAATTCGATCACCTGCTGGAACGTCGAGCGGTTGGTCCAGGGCATCGTGTAGGGGAGCAGGCCGGGCGGGAATTCGATCCGCACCTTCGGCGCTTTCCACTTCTTGACTTTCGAGCCCTGCGTTTTTTCGACGGCCGCAAGGGCACCCTGCATCGCCGTCCACAGCGATTTGCTGCAGGTTTCGAGGTTGCCGTTGCCGCAGTATTTGCGGCTGTACGGTTCCGCGACCCCTTCCCCGAGCAGCGCACGCAGGTCCTTGTAGACGTAGCCGTACCAGCCACCGCCGAACGAGGAGCCGGAGCTGTTCGGCCCGTTGTCGACGCCGGTGAACGACGCGAATTCGGGCTCCAGTTCGCCCAGCACGGGGGCGAGCACGGCTTCGGCCATCGGCGAGAAGACGGCGGCGATCACGGCCGCGCCCGGTTCCGCGGGCTGTTCGATGCCGTAGTCGCTGGCGCCCTTCTTGATCCACTTCTCCATCACCTTGTCGGCTTCGGCCGCCAGCGGGCTCGGCGCCGGGGTGGCTTCGAGTACCCGCTGCATCGTCGGCCAGACCATGGTCGCGCGGAAGTCCTCGGTCGCGGCCTTGTTCATGATCGATACGTCCTTGGCCTCGGTCATGCCCTTGGTCGCGAAGCCGGTGTACATCTGCACCCGGTGCAGCGGTCCGTAGGAGAATTCGCTGGAGGCCGCCCCCCATCCGGGAGCCGGCTTGTTGTTCCAGTTCAGCAGCAGCCCGGTGGCCGGCTCCACGATGTGGGGGTGTTCTTCGAGCGAGAGGAAGCCCTTCCAGTCGTATGGCCCGGTCCCGTACGTCGGCAGTGCCGGGTCGGTTCCGGGGGCCGAGCTTGGGCAGGTGCCCGGTCGAGATGTAGGCGATGTTCTTGCTGTCGATGTAGGCCATGTTGAACGTCGTCTCGAGGTCGTTCGCCGCTTCGAAGAACTCCTGGGGTTGTGCACCCGGTCGGAGTCGAAGTCGCTGAACGCGAGCTCTCCGGCCGGCTCGCGGCCACGCGTGGAGCGGTCGTCGGCTGACGGCGTACGGCTTGCCTTTGACGGTCACGGTGCCGGTCACCGGGCCATAGATGCTTTCCTTGATGATACACCTCGTGGGCCGGTTCGGCGCCCCGTGCGCCGATTTCCCCGGCGTCGAAGCTCGTCATCGGGATGCATTCCCCGTTGTGTTCGTAGAATTCGGTTTCCCGCGTCACGGCGCCGCCTTCTTCGGGGTTGCACAGCTTCAGCAGGAACTGCTGTGTGTTCTCGCTGCCGGCGCTCGTGAGGCTCCAGGCGAAGTCCCGGCCGCGCCCGATGAACACGTAGGGCGAGATCGGCGCGACGATCGCCCTCGGCGTCGACGCCGGGGGCGTGCATGTCCGCCTGGAAGACGATCTCGGGGTAGTAGTAGCCGAGCTGCGGGCCCATTACCGCCAGCGGGTGGCCCGCCTTGGTCCTGGCGGCGCCGACGAGCAGGAAGTTGGACGCCTTCCGGCGCGAGGCGTAGAGCCGTCTCGTCGGCTTTCACGAGCAGCCCGCTCTGCGAGTTCCGGTTCGATCACGGCCGAGCCGGCCGGCGGTTTGCCCGTCGGTTCCTGGTCATACGGGAACGCTGCGTCGTGATCGTCGTCGGCGCTTCGGGGTCGTTGCTCTCGCGCAGGTCGTGGAAGATCTTCAGCGCTGTGGATTCGCCGAATTTGGCCTCCAGCCGGGCGAGGAAGTTCGGAGTTGGTGACTTCGTTGCCCGCCGCCGTTGCCGAAGATCGAGCCGATGAAGGCGAAGCCAGCGACCGCCTGGGAAAGGCCGACGTGCTGGAACCGTTCGCCCACGGGCAGCGTTTCCTCGTAGGCGTTGACGCCGTTCGCCCAGTATTCGAGGTCTTCGATGACCTGTTCGCCCTCGGGACCCTTTTCTTTCAGCGACGCTGATCTGGTTGGCGATCCACGCTTCGGCTTCGGCGCTGGGCTTGAAGCTTGCGTGCGGTGAGCAGCAGTTCGAACGGGTTCAGGCCCGGGATGCTGAGGGCCGCCACGTAGGCCGGCCCGAGGCCGAGCTTCAGCAGCAGGCCGCGGTCCTTGGCGGCCACCCACCCGGACCCGTACATCGCGTCCCCGCGGGTGGTGCCGTAGATGTGCGGGATGTAGTGGGCGTCGCGGAGGATTTCCACACCGGGTGTCGGCTCTTCGACACAGAGGGTCGTTTTCGAGCCGGCGCACGGTTCGGAGAAGGCCGGCTTTTCGAACTTCTCGGACAGGTAGTCCTGTTCGATCTTTTTGGCCGTGACCTTCCCTTCCAACGGCGTGAGTGCGCTGTACATTTCGCCCTGGTCGGTCGAGAATTCGTTGCCGGGGAGCATTCCGGCCGCCCCCGGCGCGAGGATCTGGTACGCCCCGCCGGAGTCGTCGGGGACTTCGGCGAGCGCGCCGGCGGGTGCCAGCGCCAGCACAAAAGCGGCGACGAGGCCGCCCAGAATCAACCGCCACGGCCCGACGCCTCCGCGCGCACGGACGATTCCTGTCCAGAACCCCTCAGTCTGCAGCACCCCCGCCTCCTAGCCGCCCTACCGGCCCCCTGGCCCGAAGGGCTATCGATTCCAACCCTGGAGCGGAAATCCTACCACCCCGCCGGCGCCAGGTTGGCTAGGTGGCCAGATCCCCCAGCTCCACATAGCGGAGCACGGCCCGGCCGAGCACGATCACGTCGCCGTTGCGCAGCTCCGACTGCTGCACCCGGCGGCCGTTCACGAACGTCCCGTTGGAGCTGCGGTCGTCGAGGATCCGCGCACCCCGCGGACGGGGAACGAGGATCGCGTGGCGCCGCGAGACGGAGCTGTCGTCGAGGCGCAGGTCGGCGGCCAGGCCGCGGCCGATGTGCAGCGGCCGGCCCTCGAGCTTGATCGTCAGCGCACGGTCGGGGCCCTGGACCTCGAGGTACTGGCCGGGACCGGTGGGCCGGTCGGCGACCGCCTGGTCGCGGATCCGTGCGTCGAGGCAGGCGATCGCGTCGAAGCGCTCGGTCGTGCCGTCGGTTGCGGGAGCTGGGATGACGGACTGGAGGCTCATGCGACAAGCAAACCGATGGAGGCTCAGGATCGGCTCAGATTGGGCTAAAAAGAACCTAAATCCTGGGCCGGCGTGGAGGCGCGGCGGGAACCGGAAGGTAGCACCTCCCGAGACCCTGGGAGGGCGCTCTGGCCGGGGTTTCTAGCGGGCCCGCGGCCACCCGACGGGACCCTCCTGGAGCGGCCCCGCGGTGCCTCGCCGGCGGGCGCCGGGTGGGTACCCTCCCGGAAGACCCCGCGAATGCTCTCCCTGCCACTCGCAAGCGTCTCGATCGTCTCGGTGCTGGTGCAGATCTCGCCACTGGTGCTGATGGTCGGGTGCTACCACAAGCGCTCCCGCACGCTAGCGGGCACCTCCCGGGCCATCCCCGGGTGGCGCCGGGCGTGCTTCTACGGCGGCGTGGCCGTGATCGCGGCGGCACTGAGCGGCCTGGACGACCTCAGCGGCCAGCTGCTGTACATGCACATGCTCGAGCACCTGCTGATCGGCGACATCGCCTCATTGCTGATCGTGCTCGGGCTGACGGCGCCGCTGCTGGCTCCGGTGCTGCGGATCTCCATGTTCGACCGCCTGCGCGTGCTGACCCACCCGCTCGTGGCCTTCCCGCTGTGGGCGGTGGACCTGTACGTGTGGCACACCCCGGCCCTCTACCAGGCGGCCCTGCGCCATCCCGGCGTGCACGCGCTCGAGCACGCGATGTTCCTCGGCTTCGGGATCCTGATGTGGATGCCGCTGCTGGGGCCGCTGCCCACGCCGAGCTGGTTCGGCAACCTCGGCAAGCTGCTCTACATCGTGGCGGTGCGCCTCACGGGCACCGTGCTGGGCAACATCTTCCTGTGGTCGGGGACCGTCTTCTACCCCTACTACCTGCACGGGGACGCCCTGCACCACATCTCTCCCCTGGCCGACCAGAACATCGCCGGCGCGGTGATGATGGTGGAGGAGTCGCTGCTCACGCTCGGGCTGTTCTGCTGGCTGTTCCTGAAGGCGGCCAAAGAGGGCGAGGAGCGCCAGGAGCTGCTCGACTACGCCAACGCCAACGGCCTGGACCTGAGCGAGGCGCGGGCCGCGCGGGCGGTGGCCGCCGGCCGTGGAGCGGAGCTGCGCCAGCGCCTGGAGGGGCGCGGCACCCCCCAGAGCAGCCGTTAGGGCCGCGACGCGGTCAGCCGCCGGCGACCGCGGGCAGGATCGTGATTTCGGCGCCGTCGCTGACGGGCGTGGCGAGGCCATCCAGGAAGCGGATGTCTTCGCCGGCCAGGTACACGTTCACGAATCGCCTCAGCGAGCCGTCGTCGTCGGCCAGGCGCGGGCGCAGCTCCTCGTAGCGGTCGAACAGGCCGTCGAGGACCTCCTGCACGGTGCTCCCTTCGAGCACCGCCTCGGACTGCCCCCCGGCGGCGGTGCGCAGCTGGGTGGGGATCTTCACGACGACGCTCATCAGGCCGAGACGGGCTGCGGCACGGTGGCCTCGAAGGCCTCCACGCTCGGGGCGATCGTGCTCGTCTCGAAGCTGCCACGGACCGCGTCGAGCGTCTTCAGGCCCTCGCCGGTGATCACCAGCACGACCCGTTCGCCGGGCTCGATGTCGCCGCGCCGGGCGAGCTTTGCGAGCACGGCCGTGGTCACGCCGCCGGCGGTCTCGGTGAAGATCCCGGTCGTCTCCGCCAGCAGCCGGATGCCCTCGCGGATCTCCTCGTCGCTGACGTCGTCCACCGAGCCGCCGCTGTTGCGGGCCAGCTCGAGCGCATACGGCCCGTCGGCGGGGTTGCCGATGGCCAGCGACTTGGCGATCGTCTTCGGCCTCACCGGGCGGCACACCTCCGAACCGGCGGCGAACGCGCTCGAGACCGGCGAGCAGCCCTCCGCCTGAGCACCGTTCATCTTCGGCAGCTCGCCCTCGAGCAGGCCCAGCTCGCGCCACTCGCGGAAGCCGGCGGCGATTTTGGTGTACAGCGAGCCGGAGGCGATCGGCACCACGCAACGGTCCGGGATCTCCCACCCGAGCTGCTCGGCGATCTCGAAGGCAAGCGTCTTGGAGCCCTCGGCGTAGTAGGGGCGCAGGTTGATGTTCACGAACGCCCAGTCCTTCTCGGCGCACAGCTCGGTGCAGAGGCGGTTGACGTCGTCGTAGCTGCCCTCGACGCCCACCAGGTTGGTCCCGTAGATGCCGGTGGCGAGGATCTTCTGCTCCTCGAGGTCGGACGGGATGAACACGTAGGAGTTCATCCCCAGGGCGGCCGCGTGGGCGGCCACCGAGTTCGCGAGGTTGCCGGTGGAGGCGCAGGCGATCGTCTCCAGGCCCAGCTCGCGGGCCCTCGTCACGGCCACCGAGACGACCCGGTCCTTGAAGGAGTGGGTCGGGTTGGCGGCGTCGTTCTTGACCCACACCTCGCTCAGCCCGAGACGCTCGGCGAGCCGGTCGGCCCGCACCAGCGGAGTGCAGCCGGCCGGGAGCCCCACCCTCGAGGCCAGCCGCCCCGACGGTCCGGGAGGCCCTCCGGCGAGCGGCAGGAAGTCGGCGTAGCGCCAGATGTTCTGGGGTCCCCCCTGGATGCGCCGGCGCAGCTCGCCGACGTCGTCGCCGAGACGTTTGTGGTCGTAGGCGACCTCGAGTGGACCGAAGCAGCGCTCGCATACGTACAGGGCATCGAGCGGGTAGCGCGCCTTGCACTCCTTGCACTGAAGATGACTGACAGCCATAGGGACCCTTTCGCTTGGTTCTTCGCCGTCACGGTGTGGCGAAGGGCGCGGGGGCCCGCCACACATCTTTCTGGAATTGGCACCTTCCCGCTGTGACATGACGGTGGTTGCCGGGGTTTCGTAGGGCCAGTCCCTTCACCCCTCTGGATGTGTCCAGCTATGTGGCGCGAGAGTTTAGCACCCGTCCGGGCGGCGGTATTTGCCGGTCCGCGGGTGTTCCGGGGGCACCGGTAACGCCGGACGGCCACCGGTGTAGGCATGCCCGTGAGCACCTCCACGGGTGAGCGCGGGCGCACGCGCGATCTGAGCGATCCTCCCCGCACGCTGCGGGTGCTGCCGAGTGCTCCGCGGCGGCGGATGCTGCTGATCGTCAACCCCCACGCCAGCACCGTCTCGCCGCAGTCGCGCGGCCTGGTGCTGCGCGCCCTTGAAAGCCGCTTCGAGGTCGAGGCCGTGGACACGCGCGCCCCGGGCGACGCGACCACGCTCTCGCGCGAGGCCGCCCGCGGCGACTATGACCTGGTGGTGGCGCTCGGGGGCGACGGCACCGTCAACGAAGCCGCCAACGGCCTGCTCGGCTCCCCCATCCCGCTCTCGTGCCTGCCGGGAGGCTCGGCCAACGTGTTCGGCAAGCTGCTGGGGATCCCAGGCGACCTGCTGGACGCCACCGAGCACCTGCTCGGCCTGGCCGACGACTGGCGCCAGCGCCGGGTCGACCTCGGCGTGGTCAACGGCCGCTGCTTCACCTTCAACTCCGGCCTCGGCCTGGACGCGATGGTTGTCGAGCAGGTCGACTCCAACCCCCACCTGAAGGCCCGCCTGGGCCCGTACTACTACAGCTGGGTGGCGGTCTCGACCTTCCTGCGCCGCTACCTGCGCCGGCCCCCGCGGCTGCGGGTGCAGGCCGGTGGAAGGACGCTCGACGGGGTCATCGCGATCATCCAGAACGGCGCCGCCTTCACCTACTTCCAGGACCGCCCGATCGACATCGCCGAGGAGAGCCGGCTCGACTCCGGGGAGCTCGCCGGGGGCGTCCTGCACCGCGCCGGTGTGCTGTCGATGCTGTCGATCGCCTGGCGGGCGTTCTCCCCCGTGCCCGTGTGAGCGGCCACCGCCAGGTCACCCCCCTGAGGCAGCTGCGGGAGCTGACCGTGCGTACCGCCGACGGGCGCCCGCTGCCGCTGCAGGCCGACGGGGACTTCCTCGGCGAGGTGGCCGAAGCGCGCTACTCGATCCTGCCCGACGCGCTGAACGTCGTCTGCTAGACCGGCCCGCGCCCGCCCGTAGCGGGCGCGACCTATGCAGCCAGGCCCGGGGCGCCGCCGGGCGTGACCCGGTAGGCGTCGAACACCGAGTCGATGTTGCGCAGGCGCGTGATGGCGCCCTTCAGCGAGTGGCTGTCGCCGACCTCCACCACGAAATGGTTCTTGACCATCGGGGGCATCGACAGGCAGCGCGCCTCGACGATGTTGACGCCGGACTCCGAGAAGGCCCGCGACATGTCCTCCAGCAGGCGGTGGCGATCCCAGCGCGTCGATCTGGATCTCGACCACGAAGCCGGTCGAGGTCTCGCCTTCCCAGCACACGTTCACGAAGCGCTCCGGGTTGCGCCCCAGCACCGCGGCGTTGGAGCAGTCTCCGCGGTGGATCGTGATCCCGCGCCCGAGCGAGATGTAGCCGACGATCTCATCGCCGGGCACCGGCCGGCAGCACTTGGCCAGCCGCAGCATCACGTCGTCGACGCCTTCGACGTTGATCCCGTACTGGCCCGAGGTCTTCGTCGGGCGCCGCCGCGAGCGCCCGACCTGCAGCAGGTCGCCGGCCGCAGTCGGCTCGCCGTCGGCAGCCTCGCCCTGCTTGAGGCGCTGCATGACCTTGTTGACGACGAGCTTGGGGGAGATCTTGGCGGCCCCGAGGGCGATGTAGAAGTCGTCCGCCTTGCGGAAGCCGATCTCGCGGATGACGTCGGCCAGCAGCGCCGAGCCGGTGATCTTCTGCGCCGGCAGCCCCTGCTTGCGCAGCTGTTCCTGGAGCAGCTCGCGGCCGGTGTGCTCGGTGTCCTGGCGCGACTCGGCCTTGAACCAGGCCTTGATCTTGTTGCGCGCCCGCGTGGTCTTGACCAGCGCCAGCCAGTCCCGGGACGGCCCCCGCTCGCGCTTGGCGGTGAGGATCTCGACGATGTCCCCGGAGCGCAGCTCGTAGTGGAGCGGCACGATCTTGCCGTTCACGCTTGCGCCGACGCAGCGGTGGCCGACCTCGGTGTGGATCTCGTAGGCGAAGTCCAGCGGCGTGGCCCCGAGGGCCAGCGACTTGACTTCGCCCTTGGGCGTGAACACGAACACCTCCTCCTCGAAGAGGTCCGTGCGCAGCGTCTCCATGAACTCGCGCGGGTCCGAGAGCTCGCTTCTGCCAGTCGAGCATCGAGCGCAGCCACTTCAGCTTGGCGTCCTCGCCGGGCGTGCCGCGCCTGCTCGCCGGTCGGCCTTGTACACCCAGTGGGCGGCGACCCCGAACTCGGCCATCTCGTGCATCTCATGGGTCCGGATCTGGATCTCCAGGGGACGTCCCTCGGGCCCGATCACGGTCGTGTGCAGCGACTGGTACATGTTGAACTTCGGCATCGCGATGAAGTCCTTGAAGCGCCCCGGCAGCGGCTTCCACAGCGAGTGGATGACGCCGACGGCGCCGTAGCATGTCCTTCACGGAGTCGACGATCACGCGCATCGCGGTGAGGTCGTAGATCTCGTTGAACTCGCGGCCCTTCTTGGTCATCTTCGAGTAGATCGAGTAGAAGTGCTTGGCGCGCCCGGCGATCTCGGCGTCGATGCCGAGCTCGGCCAGCTCCCGGCGCAGGTATTCGCCGGCCTCCTCGACGTAGCGCTCGCGCTCGTCGCGCTGCTGGGCGACGAGGCCCTTGATCTCCTGGTACTTGCGCGGGTAGAGGGTCGCGAAGGCGAGGTCCTCGAGCTCCCACTTGATCGCGTGGATCCCGAGCCGGTGGGCGATCGGCGCGTAGATCTCGAGCGTCTCGCGCGCCTTCTCGATCTGCTTCTGCTTGGGCATCGCGTCGATCGTGCGCATGTTGTGCAGCCGGTCGGCGAGCTTGATCAGGATGACCCGGATGTCGGTGGCCATCGCCACCATCATCTTGCGGTAGTTCTTCGGCCTGCGCCTCGTCGCGCGACTGGAAGGTGATCCCGGTCAGCTTGGTGACGCCGTCGACGAGCGCGGCGATCTCCTCGCCGAAGCGCTCGCGCACCTCCTCGAGCGAGGCCGTGGTGTCCTCGACGGTGTCGTGCAGCAGCGCCGCGCACAGTGTCTCGGTGTCCAGGCGCATGCCGGCGCAGATCTTCGCCACGCCGACGGGGTGCACGATGAAGTCCTCACCGGACTTGCGCCGCTGGTAGGCGTGGTGCTCGCAGGAGAACACGAAGGCGTCCTCCACGCGGGCCCGGTCGATCGGCACCGCCGAGTCGGCGGCGTGCTCGGAGACGATCGCGAACAGGTCGCTCAGCAGCCGCCGCTGCGAGACGCTGAGGGTCTGCAGGTCGCTCGCCGAGGGCACACGCGCGGCGGTGGCGGACACGCGATCCTCGCCGGGGGCGGCGGGCGCACCCCGTTGCGGGGCACAGGCGGGCTCCTCGGTGGTCGCCGCCGGGTGTGGATCGTCGGTGACGCTCATGACCAAAGGTTAGGGAAACAGATACCCGGATCCAACCCGCGCACGCTCCCGCGCTCAGGCTGCGAACAGGGCGAGCTCCTGTTGGCCCGCGTGGCGCCCTCGCCGGCGCGGCGCCGTGTCGGCCACGGGCTGCTCCGCGGCCCGCGCCCGGCGCAGCACCAGACGCGGCTCACAGACGCCATTCCACTCGTTGATCTCGAGCGAGAAGGTCGCCTGCACGGGCTCGCCGTCGGCCACCGGCAGGCGTCCGCCGCAGCCGAAGGCCACCGCCCGCGCGCTGTGTTCGCCGGAGCTGACGCCGAAGCGCACGTGCTTGCCCTCCCCCATCGGCCTGCTGTCGGCGAAGCTCGCGCCCTCGATGAGCAGCCTCACGCGCGGGTTCGAGCGCCCGAAGGGGGCCAGCGACTCGAGCTCCTCGGCCAGCCCCATGTCGATGTCGGCCACCGGCACGACCGCGTCGATGTGCTCCACCGGGCACAGGTCGCCGGCGCTCATCACCTCGCGGGCGTGCTCGCAGAGGGCGCTGGAGAAGGCATCCAGTTGGTCGCGGGCGATCTCCATCCCGGCCGCCACACGGTGCCCGCCGAAGCGGCGCAGGTGCCCGGAGCAGGCCCGCAGCCCCCCGAGCAGGTCGAAGGCGTCGATGCTGCGCCCGGAGGCGCGGCCGTCCTGGCCGTCGAGCGCCACCATCACCACCGGGCGCCCGCTGCGCTCGACCAGGCGCGAGGCGACGATCCCGATCACGCCCGGATGCCAGCCCTCGCTCCACAGCACGTACGCCTCGCGCTCCCCCTGCGCGGTCATCTGGGCTTCGGCCTGGTGGCGGATGGCGCGCTCGACCTCCTGGCGCTCGCGGTTGGCCGAATCGAGCTCGTGCGCCACCTGGCGGGCGCGGGCGGGGTCCTCGGTCAGCAGCAGCTCGAGCGCGGCGTCGGCGCGGTACAGCCGCCCGGCGGCGTTCAGCCGCGGCGCCAGCGCGAACGCCACCGCCCGCTCCCCCGCCTTCCCGGGCGCCACGCGGGCGACCTCCATCAGCGCCCGCAGCCCGGGGCGGGTGGTCGACTCGAGGCGGCGCAGGCCCCGCACGGTCAGGGTGCGGTTCTCGCCCAGCAGCGGGACCACGTCCGCGATCGTCGCCAGCGCCACCAGGTCGAGCTCTGCCTCGAGCTCGGCCGGGTCGCGTCCGCGGGCCCCGTACAGGGCCTGCGCGAGCTTGTATGCCACCGCCGTGGCACACAGGTCGCGGCAGGGGTAGCCGCACACGCTCGGATGCACGATCGGGGCCCGCGGCAGCACCCCGTCCGCGCGCGGGGAATGGTGGTCGCTGATCACGACCTCGAGCCCGAGCGCGAGCGCCGCCTCGACCTCCTCGACCGCGGACACGCCGCAGTCCACGCTCACCAGCAGCGAGGTTCCGCGGGCGGCCAGGCGCTCGATCGTCGCCTTCGAGAGTCCGTAGCCGTCGCCGGCGCGGTCGGGCAGGTACCAGTCCACGTCCGCCCCCAGGCGCCGCAGGGCCGTGACCATCACCGCCGTGGAGCACACCCCGTCGACGTCGTAGTCGCCGTGCACGGTGATCCGCCGGCCCTCGTCGATGTGCCGGGCGATGCTCGCCACCGCCGCCCCGATGCCCTCGAACAGGCCGGGGTCGTGCTGCTCGCTCGCATCCAGGAAGGCCCTCGCCGGCGCCGGCTCGCCGAGCCCGCGCCGGACCAGTGCCTGCGCGAGCGCGTCGCTGACTCCCAGCTCGCTGCGCAGCGCCGCCACCGCCGCCGGCGGGCAGGGAGGGATCTCGAGGCGCCATGGCTCCATGCCGGCGAGGGTACGGGCGGGGCGGGACGGAACCGGCGCACCACGGCGGCCCCCTGCGGCGAAACCGATGGCGTGGGACGTCGGCTAGAAGTGCTCTGGAGCGGGCTGGCGGCCGGCGCGTTCGCGGCGCATGCCCTCGAGGTACACCAGGGCGATCCCGAGCACGGCGCCCGGGACTGCGTACAGGACCACGCCGATGGTCGTCTCCTTTTCGCCCGGCACGCGAAATTCGGAGAACCTGATCGTGCTGATGATCAGGCCGACCAGGGCGGCGCCGAAGAGGGAGCCGAGGAAGGCGCCCACGATGCCGCCCCAGAAGCGGTCGGGCATGAAGATCGTGTAGTGCCAGATCGCCAGCCCCATCATCACCCAGCCGAGCATCGCCATCAGCGCGACCTCCCGTGGCGGCGGTTGCGCGGGCGGCGCGGCTTTGGGCGGTCTTGGGCTCGTCCTTCAGCACCAGGTCCTCGGGTGTGAGGTCGGCGGCGGGGTCACGCTCGGGAGCCACCTCGTCCGCGGCCTGGGGCTCAGGGGCCTTGGCCTTGGCGGGCGCCGGCTTGGCCGGCGGGGGCGCGGCCGTGGCGGCGCGCGCGGCTTTGGTTTTCCGTTGGAGGGCGCGGAGGCGGCTCCGGCCTTGGGCGTGTCCTCGACGTCGAGGTCGGCGACCAGTTCCTGGAACTCGTCGCGGGAGAGCTGCTCGCCCGGCGCCTCCGGAGCGATCAGGCTGCCGCGCCGGCTACGGCGGCGCTTCTGTTCGGGCTCGACGTCCTCGGGCGCCCCGGCGGCCGTGGTGGCGTAGGCGGGGACGAAGCCGTTTTCGCGCGCGATCCGCGCGCGGCGCGTGCGATAGCCGGGCTCGCGCTCCTTCCAGTGGGTCAGCACCGGCGAGGCGATGAAGATCGAGGAGTAGGCACCGGAGGCGATCCCGACCATCAGCGCGAAGGCGAAGTCCTTCAGCGTTTCGCCGCCGAAGAACAGCAGCGCGAGCACCGGCAGCAGCGTGCAGAAGCTGGTCGCCAGCGAGCGGGTCAACACCTCGGACATCGAGCGGTTGACGATCTGCGAGAAGGCCGCACGCGGCATGCGCGGCACGTTCTCTCGTACTCGGTCGAACACGATGATCGTGTCGTAGAGCGAATACCCGAAGATGGTCAAGCAGCGCGGCCACGGTCGCGGTCGTCACTTCGCGGCCGGTCAGCGAGTACACGCCCGGCGGTGATCAGCAGATCGTGCATCAGGGCGATCAGCACCGGCACGGCGAACTTCCACTCGAATCGCAGCGCGATGTAGACCGAGATCACCAGCAGCGAGGCGATGATCGCGATGACCGCGCTGTTGGCGACGGTTTTCCCGAACGTCGGCCCGATCGAGGTGGAGTAGAAGTTCTTCGTCCCTTTGACGAACCGGCGCCCCGTATTCGCCGTGCCGTACTTCTTTTCGAGCGCTTCCTGGATTTTGTCGACCTGTTCGGGCTGGAGGGTCTTGGCCGAGATCTGGAAGCCGGCGCCGCCGACGTTGGGGTTGCTGATTTTCTGGACCTCGGCGTTGCCGACGCCGTGCTTCGGCCATCACTTTGGCGACTTCGGCCTCGGTGACGTGTGGGTCCACGAGCGCGGTCTGGATGCGGGTCCCGGACTTGAAGTCGATGCCGAAGTTCAGGCCGCGGCCGCCGATCGCCAGGGCGCCGATCAGCAGGATCATCCCGGACAGCGCGAAGAACCACTTCGAGTGGCCCATGAAGTCGAAGGTCCAGCCCTTGCCCCGCCGCGGGGAGGCACCAAGGGCCGCCGGGTGGGTGACGAAGCGCGAGCGGCCCATCGCCCCGAGCGCGGCCTGCGTGGCCAGCACGGCGGTGAACAGCGATACCAGCGTGCCGATCCCGAGCGTGAAGGCGAAGCCCTTGACTTCGGCGGTCGCGAGCACGAACAGGATGAAGGCCGTCATGAACGTCACCACGTTGGCGTCGACGATCGCCGCGAAGCCGCGTTTGTAGCCGGTGGCGATCCCCGAGACGACGGATCTCCCGCTTCGGATCTCCTCCTTGACGCGCTCGAAGATCACGATGTTGGCGTCCGCGCAGACGCCGATCGTGAGGATCAGGCCCGCGATCCCGGGCAGCGTCAGGGTGATCGGGATCAGCTTGATCAGGGCGAAGAAGTAGGCGCCGTAGATGAACAGGCCGCCGACCGCGATCACGCCGAGCATGCGGTAGAAGACGATCAGGAAGATGCACACGACGGCGAAGCCGACGAGCCCGGCGAGCAGGCCCTGTTCGAGCGCCGTTTTGCCGAGCGTCGCCGAGACCTGCGAGCGCGAGATCAGCTTCAGCCGCAGCGGCAGCGCGCCGGACTGGAGCTCGTTGGCGAGGTTCTGGGCGCTGGAGATCGTGAAGCCACCGGAGATCTGCGAGCCCGTGGAGGCGTCGATCCCTTCCGGGTACTGGGTGTAGTCGATCGACGGCACCGTGATCAGCTGGCCGTCCAGCTCGACGGCGAAGTGCTGCAGGGCCTCGTTCTTGGTCACCCCCGGCAGCTGGGCTTCCTGCCCGCGGTGCGCGATCGCCTTGGTGATCTGTTCGAAGACCGACTTGCCGTGGTTGGTGAAGTCGAAGGACACGTTGGGCTGGCCGCTGCCGCCGGCGCCTTCGTCGAAGCCCTGCTGGGGGTTGGTGACGTCCGAGCCTTTCAGCACCGGGTTGTCGTTGAGCACGTAGTAGCTGTTGGGGCTCGCGTTGGTGACCTTGCCGCTTTCGTTTTCGACCGGGTGCGCCTGCACGACCACGGTGCCGGGGTTGACCCGCACGGCCTTGAGCTTGGCTCCCTTTTTCACGCAGCCCTGTTCACCGGTCTTGCAGGGCGGTGGTTCGTGCCTGAGGCCGTCGTACAGACTGCCTTCTGTTTCTTCGGGTCCGCCGCACAACCTGTTCGTGGACGGTGTCGAGCAGGTACCAGCTGCCGTAGATGCAGTCGTTCTTCTGTTCGGGCGTGCATCCCGGGGTCCACGTGGTGTCGCTTCCGCGCAGCTGCGCCGGCCGTTTGGACGCCCGCAGCACGGCCTGGTACTGGGTCAGGCCCGACGTCGACCCGCCGGCGCCCCCGGCGCTGGAGTCGCCGGTGACCGTGCCACGCTCGGTTCGGGCTTGCCGCTGGGCCCGATGACGTTCGTCTCCCAGTCGTAGAAGTTCAGCTGGGCCGTCGTGCCGACCGTCTGTTCGGCGTGCTTGACGTTGTGTTCGCCGGGCAGCGCGACGTCGATTTCGTCCTTGCCCGAGCGCTGGAGTTCGGCCTGCGAGACGCCGATCTTGTCGACACGCGATCGCATGATGTTGATCGCCCGTTCCAGCGATTCGGTGTCCACTTTGGACTGCGCCGTGGGCTGGCCTGGTAGACCAGCTCGACGCCACCCTTCAGGTCGAGCCCGAGCCGTGTCGGTTTGGCCGCGATCGCGACCGCCGAGCCCGCCAGCAGGATCACGACGAAGCAGGATGACGGTTGCGGCGACGGTCGGTCATCGGCAGAGACATAACTCAGACTACTTGTCCGGGGTCAACACGAGCAGCAGTCCGCCGTCGTCGTCGTAGGCCGGGAACATGTCCGCTTTGGCGCTGGCCGCCACGTCGCGTTCGCCGCTGACCTCGACCTGCACCTCCAGCGCACGCACACCCCACTCGAGCACCGTCGCGACCGGGTCGTCCCCGTTGGAGAAGCTCAAACCGAGCACCTCCTCCACGCGCTGGCCGATGACCTCTTCCTCCTCCAGCCCGGTGAAGGAGAAGGAGTTCTTGCCGCAGCCCACGATCCGGCCCTCCCCGTCGCACACGAAGAAGGCCGCGTCGGGCGCCGGGTAGTAGTCGTCGAGCAGTTCGAACAGGAAGGCGAAGCCACACTTGGCACAGCCCTTGGGCTGGCGGGTGAAGCCGATATTGCGGTCGAGCTCGCTCGTCCGATGTCCACAGTTTGGGCAGATGAAGGGGTGGGTCATCGTGTACACAGACTACGAAAGGCTCGGCGGGAAAGCCGCCGGACCGTAACGCTGCCAGATTCGTCTCAGTGGCCGCTAAACGGCTAGAAAAGTGCCTGCCCGAGCGCCTCTGGCGCGGCCAGTCCGAGGTGGGAGAAGGCCGCGCCGGTCGCCGTCCGGCCCCTCGGGGTGCGCTTGATCAGACCCTGCTGCAGCAGATAGGGCTCGTAGACGTCCTCGATCGTGTCCTGCTCCTCCCCCACCGCCACGGCCAGCGTCGAGAGCCCCACCGGGCCGCCGGCGAACTTCACGCAGATGGCCTCCAGGATGCTCGCGGTCGAGGCGGTCCAGCCCCAGCGAGTCGACCTCCAGCATCTGGAGCGCTTCACGCGCCGCCCGGGCCCCGACGACGCCGTCCAGGCGTACCTCGGCGTAGTCGCGCACCCGCTTGAGCAGGCGGTTGGCCACGCGCGGGGTGCCGCGGCTGCGGGAGGCGATCTCGTCGGCTCCCTCCTCCTCGATGTCGATCTCGAGGATGCTCGCGGAGCGGCGCACGATCACCGCCAGCTCGGTCACGGTGTAGGGCTCCAGGCGCGCCTGGATGCCGAAGCGGTCGCGCAGCGGGGTGCTCAAGAGGCCCGTGCGAGTGGTGGCACCGACGAGCGTGAAGGGAGGCAGCTCGAGCGTCACGACCCGGGCGCCGGCCCCCGCTCCGACCGTGATCGGCAGGCGGTGGTCCTCCATCGCCGGGTAGAAGGTCTCCTCCAGCGTGCGCGCGAGGCGGTGGATCTCGTCCACGAAGAACACGCTGCGGGGCTCCAGCGCGGTCAGGAAGGACGCGATGTCGCCCTTGCGCTCCAGCGCGGGCCCGGCGGTGGCCACGAACGGAACCTCCAGCTCGGCCGCCACGATCTGGGCCAGCGAGGTCTTGCCGAGGCCCGGGGGGCCGGCCAGCAGCAGGTGGTCGAGCGCCTCCCCGCGCGCCGCCGCGGCCTCGATCGCCACGCTCAGCTGGTTGCGAAGGGAATCCTGGCCCACGAACTCCTCCAGGCGCAGGGGCCTCAGCGAGCGGTCGAGCTCGTCCTCGGCCACCAGGTAGGGCGTCTGGATGCGGGTCTCGGCGGCGGTCATCGAATCAGGCGCCCGTCCGTGCCAGGCGCAGGGCTCCGGAGATCAGCTCCTCGGCGCTCTCGCCCTCGGACTCGCCCAGCAGCTCCTCGGCCTCCTCGGGCCCGTAGCCGAGCTCGATCAGCCCCGCCCGGGCGAGCGTCCGCGGGTCTCCCGGGCGTCCCCGGCGGGCCAGGAGCGGCACACGGCCGGGCGCTCCCGACGGCTCGGGGGCGACCTTCTCGCGCAGCTCCACGATGATCCGCTCGGCGGTGCGCTTGCCGATGCCGGGAACCGCCCGCAGCCTGTCGACGTCGCCGGCCGCCAGCACTGCCACGAGCTCCGGGGGCGGGGTCACCGACAGCACCGCCAGGGCGACCTTCGGGCCCACGGCCTGGACGGTCAGCAGCATCTGGAACAGCTCGCGTTCGGGCTCGCTCTGGAAGCCGTACAGGATCAGCGCGTCGTCGCGGGAGATCAGCTGCGTGTGCAGCGTCACCGGCTCGCCCCGGAGGGGCATCCGCTGCAGCGTCTGCGCGGACACGGCCGCCCGGTAGCCGACCCCCGAGCACAGCACGACCACGTGATCCGCTCCGCGGACCGCCAGCTCTCCCTGGAGCATGTCGATCATCGTGGCGCTCCGGCCGCGGCTCCCGCCAGCGCGAGCGCCAGCGGCGCACGGTTGACGTGGCAGACGGCCACCGCGAGCGCGTCGGCGGCGTGGTCGGGACGCGGCTCCTCGGCCAGCGACAGCAGCGTCGCCACCATCCGCCCGACCTGCTCCTTGGGGGCGCGGCCGTTGCCGCAGACGGCGCCCTTGACCTGCTGGGGGGTGTAGCTGAAGCACTCCAGGCCCCGCTGGCCGGCCGCCAGCATCGCCACCCCGCGGGCCTGCCCGACGGCGAAGGCGGTGCGCACGTTCTGGCCGAAGTAGAGCTGCTCGAGGGCCATCGCCTGCGGTTGATGCTCCCCCAGCAAGCCGTCCACGGCGGCGTGGATCTCGGCCAGCCGGCGCTCCTGGGCGAGGCCGGCGGCGGTCTCGATCACACCCCCGTCGAGCGCCAGCAGCCGGCTCCCGCGGCGCTCCACGACGCCGTAGCCGGTGCTGGCCAATCCGGGGTCCACGCCGAGCACGATCATGGCCAGTGATTCTGCGCGGCTGCCCGGACGCCTGCCTGTCGTACGCTGGCGGCGCGATGGCTGGGCAGGAGATCGACTTCGCGGCGGAGGGGCTGCTCGACGGGCTCGAGGGCTCCGAGCGGGAGGAGCGCCTGGCGCTGCTGCGCCAGCTGGCCGCCCAGGGCGTGCCGCTGGAGGAGCTGCGGCGCAACGTCGAGTCCGGCCGGCTCGTGTTCCTGCTCGCCGACCGGATCATCGGCGGGCCCAGGAGCCTCACGGCCGAGGAGGTGGCCCGGCGCAGCGGCATCAGCATCGAGTTCCTGCTCGCCTCGCGCCGGGCGATGGGGCTGCCGATCCCGGAGCCCGGCGAAGCGGCCTTCACCGACAACGACGTCGAAGCGGCCCGGCGCAGCATGGTGGCGGCCGACGCCGGGGTCTCCGAGGAGGACCTGCTGGAGCTGTTGCGGGTGCTCGGCCGCGGCCTCGCCCAGGCCGCGGAAACGATGCGGGCGCTGCCGCTGAAGCTGGTGCTGAGGGCGGGGATCAGCGAGCTGGAGCTGGCACGCCACTACGGCGAGACGGTGGCGCAGCTGTATCCGATGGTTGACCCGCTGATGAGCAACATCCTCGCCTCCCACCTGCGCCACGCGACCGAGACCGAGATCGTGGGCGCGGCCGAGCGTGACGGGGGCCGGCTGCCGGGCTCGCGCCAGGTGGCCGTGGGCTTCGCCGACCTGGTGGGCTTCACCCGCCTGGGCGAGGAAGTGCCGCCGGACGAGCTCGGGCGCCTGGCCACGCGCCTGGAAGCGATCGCGCTGGAGGTGGCCACGCCGCCGGTGCGCCTGGTCAAGACGATCGGGGACGCGGCGATGCTGGCCTCGCCTGACCCCTCGCCGCTGCTGGAGGCCGCCCTCGGCCTGATCGAGGGGGCCGAGGCGGAGGGCGGCGACTTCCCCCAGCTGCGCGCCGGGGCCGCCTTCGGGGCGGCGCTGGCACGGGCCGGCGACTGGTTCGGGGCGCCCGTGAACCTCGCCAGCCGCATCACCGCCGTGGCCCATCCCGGCAGCCTGCTGGTGGACGGCCCGCTGTATGAGGCGGTCGGCAACGGCTACCGCGCGTCGTTCGCCGGCGAGCGTCGCCTGAAGGGGATCCGCGAGCCGGTGGCCCTGTTCAGGATGCGACGAGCGGCGGGCGACTAGCCGCCTGCGCCGGGGCGGGCTCATCCTCGGCCCCGTCCCAAAGGCGCCACGGGGCCGCCCCGGAGTCCCACAGCTCGTTCAGGGCCAGCGCATCCTTGAGCGTGTCCATGCACTGCCAGAAGCCGCGGTGGCGGAACGCGCGCAGCTCCCCGGCGGCCGCCAGCCGCGCCAGCGGCTCGCGCTCGAGCACGCTGTCGGGTGCCAGGCGCTCCAGGAAGTCGCGCTCGAAGCAGAAGAAGCCACCGTTGATCCAGTGCTCGGAGCGTGGCTTCTCCTCGAAGGCGAGCACGCGATCGTGGACATCCACGCGGGCCACTCCGAACTGCAGCCGGGGCCGGACGACGGTCACGGTGGCCGGTGCCTCATGGGCGCGGTGAAAGCCCACCAGCTCGCCGAGGTCGATGTCGGCCAGGCCGTCGGAGTAGGTGACACACAGGCGCGGCTCCTGGCTCAGCTCGCGGGCCGCCGCCAGCACCCGCCCCCCGGTGTTGGTGTCGGCGCCGGTGTCCAGAACCTGCACCCGCACCCCCTCGGGCCAGCGCTCGCCCGCTGCGAAGCTCTCGATCAGCTCCCCGCGGTAGCCGGTGGCGAGCACGAAGTGCTCGAAGCCCTGGGCCGCGTACAGGCGGATCACGTGCCACACGATCGGCCGCCCGCCGATCTCCACCAGCGGCTTGGGCACCTCGCCCGTGTGCGCGTTCAGGCGCGTGCCACGCCCGCCACAGAGGATGACCACCGGCGGGCGGGCGAGCATCAACCGGCGACGCGCTCGAGGACCTCGGAGGCGATGTCGAAGTTGGCGTGGACAGCGTTGACGTCGTCGTTGTCCTCGAGCAACTCGATCAGACGCATCAGTTTTCCGGCCTGGGCCTCCTCGATCGGGACCAGGCTCGAGGGCCGGTAGGCCATCTCGGCGCTCTCCATCTCCACGCCCGCGTCCTCGAGCGCCTGGCGCACGGCCGCGAAGTCGGCCGGCTCGGTGACCACTTCGAACACGTCCTCGTCGGGGTTGATGTCCTCCGCGCCGGCCTCGATGGCCACCATCAGCTGGTCTTCGGAGTAGCGGGTCCCGTCGATCACGATCGTGCCCTTCTTGTCGAACAGGTAGGACACCGATCCGGGCTCGCCGAGGCTGCCCCCGTTCTTGGAGAAGATGTGGCGCACCTCGGCGCCGGTGCGGTTGCGGTTCTCGGTCAGGGCCTCCACCAGCAACGCCACCCCGCCGGGCCCATAGCCCTCGTACAGGACGCTCTCGATGCCGTCGGCGTCGGCTCCGCCGCCGGCCCCCTTGGCGATCGCGCGCTCGATGTTGTCCTTCGGCATCGAGGCTTCCTTGGCCTTGCGGATCGCGAGGTCCAGCGCAGGGTTGCCGACCGGGTCCGCGCCGCCGTCGCGCGCGGCCACGGTGATGGCCCGCACGAGCTTGGAGAAGGCGGCCCCGCGGCGAGAGTCCACGACGGCCTTCTTGTGCTTGATCGATGCCCACTTGGAGTGACCTGACATGACTCAAGTGTATTTCCAGGTCCCCGTTCGGGTGCGCTCAGGGGGCCGCATCGCGTCTTATCGGGACCCACCCGCCCCCCACCCGCCCCCCGGCTGGCCCCGGCGCCGGCGGTGGGCGCGGGCGCGGGGCGGCATAGGATGGCGGCGTGGGCGCTGCCGTGGACCCGGAGATCTTCAAGGCCTACGACATCCGGGGCCTGTACGGGGAGCAGATCGACGCCGACCTGGCCGAGCTGATCGGCCGCGCCTTCGTGCGGGTGCTCGGGAGGCTGGCCGCGAAGGCTCCGTCGGAGCTGCGGGTGGGGATGGGCCACGACATGCGCCTGACCGCCCCGGAGCTGGCCGCCCGCTACCGCGCCGGGATGGTGGCCGAGGGGGCACACGTGCTCGACGCCGGCCAGGTGGGAAGCGAGATGGTCTATTACCTGGTCGGCTCCCGGGAGCTCGACGGCGGGCTGATGTGCACGGCCTCCCACAACCCGAAGCCCTACACGGGCGTGAAGCTGATGCGCGAGGGGGCGCTCGCGCTGTCCGGGGACGAGGGCATCCAGGACATCCGCGTCGAGGTCGAAGCCCAGCTGGGCGACGCCGGGCGGGCGAACGCGGGCGCCGAAGGTGACGCGGCGCCCGGCGCCGTCGAGCAGGTGGATCTGTACGGGGAGTTCCAGCGCGCCGCGCTGAGCTTCGTCGACCCCGAGGTGATCAGGGGCGGCAGGCCGCTGAAGGTCGTCGTCGACGGCGCCAACGGCATGGCGGGGCCGATGGTGGGGCCATTGCTGGACGGACTCGGGCTGGACCTGGTGGAGGCCTACTGGACCCCGGACGGGAACTTCCCCGACCACGAACCCAACCCGCTGCTGGAGGAGAACCGCCGCTTCATCGTCGAGCAGGTCCAGGAGCGGGGAGCCGACCTCGGGATCGCCTGGGACGGGGACGCCGACCGCTGCTTCTTCATCGACGACACCGGCGAGTTCGTGCCGGGCGACTTCCTCACCGCACTGCTGGCCCAGTCGCTGCTGCGGACCCACCCCGGCGAGGCGATCCTGTACGACGTGCGGGCCTCCAGGGCGGTGCCGGACACCGTCGAGCAGGCCGGCGGGAAGGCGTTCGTCAACCGCGTCGGGCACGCCTTCTTCAAGACCCGGATGCGCAAGGAGGGCTCGCTGTTCGGGGGTGAGGTCTCCGGCCACTACTACTTCCGAGACTTCTACTGCGCGGATTCCGGCTCGCTTCCCGCGCTGCTGATGCTCGAGCTTCTGGCCCGCGAAGAACGCTCGCTGTCGAGCCTGCTCGAGCCGTACCGCTCGCGCTACTTCATCTCCGGAGAGGTGAACTCGACCGTGGAGGACCCGGCCGCCAAGATGGCCGAGATCGCGGAACGCTACGGGGACGCCCGCCAGGGGCACCTGGATGGGATCTCGATCGACTACGAGGACTGGCACTTCAACGTGCGCCCCTCGAACACCGAGCCGCTGCTGCGCCTGTGCCTGGAGTCGCTCGTGTCCCCCGAGGACATGGAGCGCCGCCGGGACGAGGTGCTGGCCGTGATCCGCTCGTGAGCTCGGGCGAGCGGTCGTGAGCGAGGAGGACGACCGCGCCGAGCTCCAGGCGCTGGCCGAAGCGGCGCTGGCCGAGGCGGCGGAGGCGGGCATTCACCGCCTGGCGGTACCCACGCCGTTCATGGTCGGGCGGGTGAACGCCTACCTGATCGAGGACTCGCCGCTGACGCTGATCGACTCC
Organism: uncultured Solirubrobacteraceae bacterium; assembly: GCA_963758055.1. Classification (GTDB taxonomy): domain Bacteria; phylum Actinomycetota; class Thermoleophilia; order Solirubrobacterales; family Solirubrobacteraceae; genus Palsa-744. The sequence continues at coordinate 34,228 of CAVWTU010000001.1, read as the reverse complement.
GGGCCCAACTCGGCCAAGGCGCTGGACGAGCTCGAGCAGCAGCTCAACGCCCGCGGACACGCCGTCGAGGACATCGAGCTGCTCGTCATCAGCCATCAGCACATGGACCACTTCGGGCTGGCCTCGATCCTCGCCCGGCGCTCCGGCGCCGAGGTGGCGGCGATCGAGCCGCTGGCCGGCTACCTGGCGGCGTACGGCCACGAGACCGACCTCGACGACGCCTTCGCCGAGGGGATCATGCTGCGCCACGGCATCCCCCGCGAAGTGGTGACCGCTCTGCGGGCCGTGTCGGCGGGCTTCCGCGCCTGGGGCTCGGCGGTCGAGGTCACCAGGCCGCTGTCCGACGGCTCGGAGCTGGTGCTCGCCGATCGGACCCTGCGCGTGCTGCACCGCCCGGGACACAGCCCCTCGGACACCGTCTTCCACGACGAACAGCGCTCCATCCTGCTGGCCGCCGACCACCTGATCGCCCACATCTCCTCGAACCCCCTGCTGGCGAGGCCGCTGGGCAGCGAGCCCGACCCCGACGGCCCCCGCCCGCAGGCGCTCGTCACCTACATGGCCTCACTGGAAAAGACGCGGGCGATGGAGCTCGACCTCGTGCTGCCCGGACACGGCAAGCCGATCAGAGACCACGCGGCCCTGATCGACGAACGCTTCCGCATGCACGAGCGCCGCGCCGCGCGGATCCACCGGCTGATCGTCGAGCAGCCCCGCACGGCCCACGAGATCGCCCAGGAGCTGTGGGGCAACGTGGCCGTCACGCAGGCCTACCTGACCCTCTCGGAGGTGCTGGGCCACGTCGACCTGCTGCTGGGCGACGGGCGGGCCGTGGAAGAGGAGCACGACGGCGTCGTGCGCTTCCGCGCGGGCTAGACGATCGGGCCCCGCGAGCCGGTCCCGTCCGGCTGCACGCCCGGCTCGTCCCGGCGCTCGCCCACCAGCTCCAGGAACCAGCGGTGCAGACGGTCGTCGCCTCCCAGCTCGGCGTGAAAGCTGACCGCCACGATCGACCCCTGGCGGGCCGCCACCGGGTGACCCTCGAGCGTCGCCAGCAGTTCCACGCCCGCACCGCGCTCGGCGATCCATGGGGCGCGGATGAAGATCGCCCGCAGCGGCCCTCCGGGGATTCCGCGGACGTCGAGCTCGGCCTCGAAGCTGCGGATCTGGCGCCCGAAGGCATTGCGGGCGGCGGTCATGTCCATGATGGCGAGGTGCTCGCTGTCGAGCATGATCAGACCCGCGCAGGTACCGAGTACCGGCACCCCGGCGGCGGCGAGCTCCCGCAACGGCCCGGCCAGCCCCTCGCGCTCGATCCCGAGCGTCATGGTGGTGGACTCCCCGCCCGGGATCACGAGGCCGTCGAGGCCGTCGAGGTCATCCGGGACGCGCACCTGCCGGGTGCCGGCGCCGAGGCCCCGGAGCATCCGCTCGTGGGCCTCGAAGCCGCCCTGCAGGGCAAGCACGCCGATCAGCGGTGGATCCGCCACGGGGGCCGTGGCGAGCTAGATCATCTACCAGCCGCGCTGGGCCAGCAGCTGCTCGTCGAGGAGCTTGGAGCTCTCGAGGCTCTCCATCGGGGTCCCGAGGCCGCGTGAGGCGCCCGCCACCCGCTCGGGGTCCTGCCAGTGGGTGGTGGCCTCGACGATCGCCCGCGCCCGCGAGGGCGGGTCCTGGGACTTGAAGATCCCCGAGCCCACGAACACGCCTTCGGCCCCCAGCGCCATCATCAGGGCGGCGTCGGCCGGGGTGGCGATGCCGCCGGCGCAGAACAGGACCACCGGCAGCCGCTGCTCACGGGCCAGCTCGCGGATCAGATCCAGCGGCGCACCGTGCTCCTTGGCGGCCGTCGGCAACTCCTCCTCGGTGAGCGCACCGAGGCGGCGGATGTCACCGGTGATGCGGCGCATGTGACGGACGGCCTCGACCACGTCACCGGTGCCCGCCTCGCCCTTGGAGCGGATCATCGCGGCGCCCTCTCCGATCCGCCGCAGCGCCTCGCCGAGGTTGGTGGCACCGCACACGAACGGCACCTTGAAGGCCCACTTGTCGATGTGGTTGGCCTCGTCGGCGGGGGTCAGCACCTCAGACTCGTCGACGTAGTCGACCTCGAGGGCCTCCAGCACACGGGCCTCCATGAAGTGTCCGATGCGGGCCTTGGCCATCACCGGGATGCTCACCGCCTGCTGGATCCCGGAGATCATCTCGGGGTCCGACATGCGGGCCACACCGCCGTCACGGCGGATGTCCGCCGGAACCCGCTCGAGCGCCATCACGGCGGCCGCTCCGGCCTCCTCGGCGATCACCGCCTGCTCGGGCGTGACCACGTCCATGATCACCCCGCCCTTGAGCATCTCCGCCAGCCCGCTCTTGACCCTGAATGTGGCCTCGTCGCGCATCTACGCCAGTCTATCCGCGCTCTACCGCGCGCCGGAACACGAGTCTCGCGTGTCCGCCGGGCGAGTAGCCCTCGACCCGTGTGACGGAGAAGCCGAGTGCCTCGTGGAACGCCCGCGACCCCTCGTTGGCGGGCCGGGTGATCGCCTTCAGGCCGTTCGCGCCACGCGCACCCACGAGCTCCTCGAAGCGCTCGTACAGCTTCTGCCCCAGCCCCCCTCCGCGGGCCGTCCGGCGCACCGCGACGGCGTGGATGTAGCCCGGGCCGGCGGGGCTCACGAAGCCCAGCAGGTAGCCGAGGATCTCCCCGTCGCGCACCGCCAGCACCGACGTATCGCCGAACTCGTGCACGTACAGGGCCTGATGCAGGAACTCCATGTCCGGGTCGTCCCAGAACTCCCCGATTTCGCCGAGGATCCTCGCAAGGTCGGCGATCGTGACGGGGCGCAGGACGATGCCGTCCGCGGTCTCGGTCATCGCCGCGATCGTAGATTGAATGTGTCGATGGGGGTTCTCGTCTATGGGATGGATCGCCGGCTGCGCGAGGGCGAACGCGTGCTCGCGGACTACAGCAAGGACGGGCCGTACGGATCCATCGTCGTCGGCGGAGCCGAGTACGAGATCGAGCACGTCGGCAGGACGGGCTGGCACTTTCGCCTTACAGCTGCCGACGGCGGGGCCGTATGCACGTACGACCCCTACCCCGTCGTTCGCGGCGGGAGACTGCGCGGGCGCTGGGCCGAGGTACGTCTCCGCGGCACTGCGCTGCGGCCTCGCAGGTGGGTCTTCAGCGGCGAGCCGGGCTGGCGGCTTCAGGCCGAGGTCGTAACTGCGCGATGGCTGCCCGAGGAGGGAGAGAGCCGGCTGTCGGCGGGCTCCTCGTTCGAGGTGCGGCTGAGCGGCGAGCCGCCGATCCTGTCCGGAGAACTCACGATCCAGCTTGCCTTTGGATGCTGGATCCTGTTCGAGCGCCAGTCCATGCCGGTGGAGGGTGGCGGGGGCGGCGGATAACAAGGGCGAGGCTGCTGTTCCGTCAGGCGCATGCGCCTGACGGCCGGACCGTGCATGCACGGTCCGAGGACCCGGCACATGTGCCGGGCCACCCTGACAACTACTTCAAACGGAAGGCCCTGATGCGGTCGTCGTACTGCGCGGTGTTCTGCGCGTAGACGCCGTAGGCAAGGGCCTGGATGATGCTCAGCAGCGCCGCGTGGGAACGGACGAAGGCGGGGCTGTTTGATGAGTAGTAGAGCTTGATCTGGGCGAGCTTGGCGACCTCCGACAGGGTTGCGTCGGTGATCGCCGCGGTGCTCGCCTGACGGTGGCGGGCGAGCTTCATCGCGCGCACCACCAGCGGATGGGGCCGTCCGGCGGAGAGGCCGATCACGAGCGTCGAGCTGTCGATCCGGCCGAGCCGGCTGAGGGCCTCCTGGGAGGGGCTTGCGACGACCTCCACGCGGAGGTCCAGGAGCATCAGCAGGTGCCTGAGGTAGCTGGCGAAGAAGGCCATCTGGTCGGTGCCCGCGACGAGCACCTTCTCGGCGGCCACGATCGCGTCCACGAGCGACTGGACCTCGCCGCGGGCGAGCTTGCGGGCCGTCTCCTCGAGGTTCAGGTGGTCGGCCGCGAGGGCGGCCTCGAACTCGTTCTGGTCGAGCGAGAACAGCGGCCCGGAGGAGCTGGCGCCCTCCTGGGCGGCCTTGGCGTTGACACGTCGGTATTCCTCCCGCGCGGCCGCCTGAAGCTCGGGGAAGCCCTCGAAGCCGAGCGCCTGGGAGAAGCGCACGACCGTGGAGCTGGAGGTGTTGGCGCGGCGGGCCAGCTCCTCGGCCGTCTGGAAGGCGGCCTCGTCGAGGTGGTCCACGATGTACTGGGCGACGTCCTTCTGGGAGCGGGAGCACTCGTCGAAGCGGGCCTGTATGTACTTCGACAGGCTCTGGTGCTCGCTGGTGCCATCTACAGGGGGGTGCTCGGGGCTCTTGGTGGCGGCTCGCTTCATTTGCCCGCTCTTGTTCGACGTCCCCTTGCCGCACTCCTCCCCATATCCTCCGGTGCTCGTGAACACCGAGCCATTACAGGTCCGCGCCGAGCGGCTGGCCGAGACGACGTGGCTCGGCGGACCGCCGCGCGCGTTCGAAGCCGTCGGGCGGATGGGCTTCACGGTCCTGCTGGAGCAGGGACTGCGTCCCACCTCGCGCGTCCTGGACGTCGGCTGCGGGGCTCTGCGCCTGGGCTACTGGCTGATGCGCTTCCTGGAGCCGGGCGGCTACCACGGGATCGAGCCCCAGCAGGACATGCTCCGTGTCGGGCTCGAGCAGGTCGTCGAAGCGGACGTCGTCGAGCACGCCCGGGCGCGCTTCGATCACAACCTCCAGTTCGACTTCTCGGTCTTCGACACCGACTTCGACTTCGTCGTGGCACGGTCCATCTGGAGCCACGCCTCCAAGCAGCAGATCAGCGCGATGCTGGCCTCCTTCGCCGCCACCGGCTCCCCCTCGGGGGTCTTCCTGGCCTCCTACAAGCCCGCCACGCTCACGGCCGTGGTGGCCGAGCGCGTGCCCCCGCTGCAGCCGGCGGCCGCCGCGATCTCGCTGGCGGCCCACAGCCCCGGGCTCGCACGCCGCTGGCCGGGCCTGGTTCCCTTCACCGACTACAAGGGCAGCGGCTGGGTCGGTCGCGACGGCGTCTCGAAGATGTCGGGGACGGTGAGGCACAGCTTCGGCTGGATCGCCGGCGAGGCCGCCCGCCACGGGCTCACCGTGCGCCAGCTGCCGCGCGAGGTCGTCTCCCACCAGTACTGGCTGCGGGTGGAGCGCCGGCGATGAGGCGACTGCCGCTGGAGCGCCGCCGATGAGGCGGACGCTGTTCGAGGACCTCCACGAAGACTTCCGGGCCAGCTTCCGCACCTTCCTGGAGCGGGAGGTCGTGGGCGAGGAGGGCCGCTATGGGGAGTGGGAGCGCGAGGGCATCGTCCCCCGGGAGGTGTTCGAGGCGGCGGGCCGGGGAGGCTTCCTGGCGATGTCCGTCCCCGAGCGCTACGGAGGGCCCGGAGCGGACGACTTCCGCCTGAACCTCGTGATCGGCGAAGAGTGCCAGCGCGCGGCGGTGGGCTCCTTCGGGCTCGGGATCACGCTCCACAACGACATCTGCCTGCCCTACTTCCTGCGCCTGGCCGACGAGCCCCAGCGCGAGCGCTGGCTGCCGGGGATCGTGAGCGGCGAGCTGATCACCGCGCTGGCGATGACCGAGCCGGGGATCGGCTCGGACCTGGCGGGGATGAGCGCCACCGCGATCCGAGACGGGGACCACTACGTGCTCAACGGGTCCAAGACGTTCATCACCAACGGCATCAACGCGGACCTGGTGATCGTGGCCGCCAAGACCGACCCCTCCGAGCGCCACCGCGGCATCAGCCTGCTGATCGCCGAGCGCGGCATGGAGGGCTTCGAGCGGGGTCGCAAACTGCACAAGCTGGGCCAGCACGCCCAGGACACCGCCGAGCTGTCCTTCGAGGACGTACGGGTCCCGGCCGAGAACCTGCTCGGCCGGGAGGGCGAGGGCTTCATCCAGCTCGTCTCCAACCTCCCCCAGGAGCGGCTGTCGATCGCCGCCTCGGCCGTGGCCGCCGCCGAGGCAGCCCTGGACTGGACGCTGGCCTACGTCAAGGAGCGCCGGGCCTTCGGCCAGCCGATCGGCTCCTTCCAGAACTCCCGCTTCACGCTCGCCCAGCTGCACAGCGAAGTCCAGGTGGCACGCGTCTACCTCGACAACTGCGTGCTGGCCCTCGACGCCGGTGAGCTCTCGCCCGAGGACGCCGCCGGCGCGAAGTGGTGGTGCACCGAGCTCCAGGGCCGCGTCGTGGACGCCTGCCTGCAGCTCTACGGGGGCTACGGCTACATGCTCGAGTACCCGATCGCCCGTGCCTACGCCGACGCTCGCGTGACCCGCATATACGGCGGCGCCAACGAGATCATGAAGGAGATCATCGGGCGCTCGCTGGGGCTATAGCGTCCCGGCCAGCTCCACGAAGTAGTCGAGCGACTTCGGGTTGGCGAGCGAGTCCACGCTCGCGGCCTCGTTCGGCGGGGCGCCCATCAGGATGCGCTTGACGGGTACCTCCAGCACCTTCCCCGACAGCGTCCTCGGGACCTCCTCGATCTGCATCACGTCGTTGGGCACGTGGCGGGGCGAGCAGTCCTCGCGGATGCGCTTCTTGATCTGCGCCGCCAGCTCATCGTCGAGCTGAACGCCCGGCTCGAGCACCACGAACATGCCCATCCACAGCTCGCCTCCCTCGCGGGGGACGTCCACCACCAGCGCGTCGAGCACCTGCGGCACGGTGGCGGCGGCGCGGTAGATCTCGCTGGTCCCCATCCGCACCCCCTGGCGGTTGATGGTCGAGTCAGAGCGGCCGTAGATGAAGGCGCCCCCGCGCGGGGTGATGCGGATCCAATCGCCGTGACGCCAGATCCCGGGGTACATCGAGAAGTAGCTCTCCCGCAGGCGCTCGCCGTCCTGGTCGTTCCAGAAGAACAGCGGCATCGAGGGCATCGGCTCGGTGATCACGAGCTCGCCCACCTCGTCGATCACGCTGTGGCCCTCCGCGTCCCAGGCCTCGACCGCGCAGCCGAGCATCCGCGCCTGCAGTTCGCCTTCGTACACGGGCAGCAGCGGGCAGCCGCCGACGAAGGCGGTGCACACGTCGGTCCCGCCGCTGGTCGAGAACAGCCACACGTCGGGGTCCACCTGCTCGTACACCCAGCGGAAGCTCTCCGGCGCCAGCGGCGAGCCGGTCGAGCCGATCGCCCGCAGGCTCTTGAGGTCGTGTTCGGCGCCGGGGCGCACGCCCGCCTTCTCGGCGCTCGCCAGCAGGCCCGCGCTGGCGCCCATGCAGGTCATCGAGGTTCGCTCCGCCAGCTCCCACAGGACCCCGAGGTCGGGGTACGCGGGGCTGCCGTCGTAGAGCACGATCGCGGCCTCGCTGTGCAGGGCCCCGACGACGAAGTTCCACATCATCCAGCCGGTGGTCGTGAACCAGAACATGCGGTCTCCGGGGCGCAGGTCCAGGTGCATGCGCTTCTTCAGCTGCTCGAGCAGGATCCCCCCGTGCCCCTGCACGATCGCCTTCGGCAGCCCGGTGGTTCCCGAGGAGTAGAGCACCCACAGGGGGTGGTCGAAGGGCACCTGCTCGAACTCCAGGGCCTCGCCCTCCCCGAGCCCCAGCAGCTCGTCCCAGCTCAGGCGCCTGGGCCCCCCTTCCCCGCCCGCTGCGGTCCCGCCCGTGGCGCCGGCGCCGTCGCGCGTAGCTGACAGGTAGGGCAGCGCCACCACGTGCTCCACGGTCGGAAGCTCGGCCAGGATCCCCTCGACCGCCGCCGTACGGTCGAAGTCCTTGCCGCCGTGGCGGTAGCCGTCCACGGCCAGCAGCAGCTTCGGCTCGATCTGGGCGAAGCGGTCGATCACGCTGCGGGCCCCGAACTCCGGCGCGGCGCTGGACCAGATCGCGCCGATGCTGGCCGCCGCCAGGAACGCGATCAGCGTCTCGGGGATGTTGGGCATATAGGCCACGACGCGGTCCCCCTTGCGGACCCCGAGGGCGCGCATGCCCGCGGCGGCGGCCGCGACCTGGGAGGACAGCTCGCTCCAGCTGAGGCTGTCCAGGTCGCGCAGCTCCGAGCAGTGCAGCACCGCCAGCTCGTCCCCGCGCGCGGGCGCACCGCGGCCGGCGGCGGGAAGCGCTCCCAGCAGCAGGTTCTCGGCGTAGTTCAGCCGGGCGCCCTCGAACCAGCGGGCGCCGGGCATCTTGCGGTCGGCCAGCACGCGCTCGTAGGGATGGGAGGCGCGCACGCCGCAGAAGTCCCAGATGTCGGCCCAGAAGTCCTCGAGCTCGGCCACCGACCACTGCCACAGCTCGGGGTAGGAATCGAACTCGCGTCCGTGGCGGGCGCCGGCCCAGTGCATGAAGGCCGTCAGCTCGGTGCGCTCGCGCCACTGCACCGAGGGAGTCCACAGCGGCTGCTCGGGGGTGGAAGGGGCGCTTGCCATGGGCACGGAAGGATATTCTCGGCCATCGTGGATGCGTCTGGCCTACGCGCGGAGTTCCCCGTTCTGGCCGGCAGGGCATACCTCAACGCGGGCACCGACGGCCCGTTGCCGGCGGCGGCGGCAACGGCGGCGGCCCAGGAGCTCGAGCGCGAGCTGCAGGAGGGCCGCGCGTGGTCGCACTTCCAGCGCCGCGGCGAGCTCTCCTCGCAGCTGCGCGGCGCCTACGCCCGGGTACTCGGCTGCGAGAAGCACGAGGTGGCGCTCACGACCTGTACGACCGAAGGGATCAACCAGGTGGTGGCGGGCCTGGAGCTGGGGCCGGGCGATGAGATCGTCACCAGCGACGAGGAGCACCCCGGGCTGCTGGGACCGCTGGGGGCAGCCCGCGAGCTGCGCGGGGTGAGCGTTCGCGAAGTCCCGCTGGCGGAGGTGGCCAATGCCGTCGGTCCCGCCACGCGCCTGGTGGCGTGCTCGCACGTGGGCTGGATGAGCGGCTCGTACGCGCCCACGGAGTTGCGCGAGCTGCAGGTGCCGGTCCTGCTCGACGGCGCCCAGGGCGTGGGCGCCGTGCCCGTGGACGTGGCCGCGCTGGGCTGCGACGCCTACGCGGGCGCGGGACAGAAGTGGCTGTGCGGGCCGGACGGCACCGGCATGCTGTTCGTCAGCCCCGAGCTGCTCGAGCGCCTGGAGGTCGCCCGGCGCGGCTACAGCAACCTCGCCAAGCCCGACGGAGGGCTGGAAGCGGAGCTGCACCCCGATGCTCGCCGCTTCGACGCCGCCTCGCTGAGCGCCGAGGCGACGGCCTGTGCGCTGGCCGCCGTCTTGCTGTTGGAGTCCGCCGGCTGGCCGGCCGTGCACCGGCGTGCCCGGGAGCTGGCGCTGCGGTTCGCGGGAGCCCTGGCCGAGCACGGACGCGAGCCGGCCCCCCGGGGCGAGACGACGCTCGTGTCCTTCGCCAGCGAGGACCCCGAGGGCGAGCGCGAGCGCCTCGCCGAGCAGGGCATCGTGCTGCGCAACATCCCCGGGCGGCCGTGGCTGCGGATCTCGGTCGGGGCCTGGAACGACGAGAGCGACCTCGAGCGGCTGCTGGGCGCGCTCGCGTGAGCGCCACTCCACCCGCCGCAACCGAGCCGCCCGGGCTCGCCCCCGAGGCGGTCCTCGCGGACGCCCGCCGGGCCCGGTTCGGCTCGCGGCTGATGCCCGCCGACGCAGGGATCCTGCTGGTGGCGGCCGGATGGCTGGTGTTGAGCACCAATCGCCTGTCCCAGAACGGCTTCGCCAACATCTACTACTCGGCGGGTGTGAAGTCGATGCTGCACTCGCTTCACAACCTGCTGTACGTGTCCTTCGACCAGGGCGGCCTCGTCAGCGTCGACAAGCCGCCGCTGGGGCTGTGGCTGCAGGTTGCCAGCGCGAAGGTGTTCGGCTTCAAACCGATCAGCCTGCTGCTGCCGGAGGCGATCTGCGGACTGGTGGCCGTGCTGGCGATGTACGTGATGCTGCGCCGGCGCGTCGGCGGCTTTACGGCCCTCGGCGCCGCCCTGGCGCTGGCCGTGTTCCCCTCCTTCGTGGCGGTCTCCCGCGACAACGGCGTGGATCCGCTGCTGCTGGCGCTGCTGGTGCTGGCCTGCTGGGCCGCGCTGCGGGCCTGCGACACCGGCAGCCTGTGGGCGCTGCTCGTATCGGCGGTGCTCGTGGGGCTGGCCTTCAACACCAAGACACTGGCCGCCTACCTGGCCGTCCCGGGGATCGTGGCCGGCTACCTCGTGTGCGCACCGCGGCCGCTGGGACGGCGGATCGCGGGCCTGGCGCTGGCAGGGGTGGTGATGGTGGCCGTGTCCTTCTCCTGGATCCTGTACGTCGACTCGGTGGCCGCCGCCAAGCGACCTTGGGTCGGCAGCACCACCGACAACAGCGAGCTGGGCCTGACCTTCAACTACAACGGCCTCGGTCGCGTGGAAGGCCAGGTCGGCGGTCCGGGGCAGGTGCCCGCCAAGCCCGGCGCCTACGTCCCGGTGCCCCACGTGCACGCCGGCGCGGGCATCGGGCACCCGCCGCTGGCTGCCACCCAGAGCCTCAAGGGAGCGGTACCGAAACCGCCACCCGGTCCGGCCCCGACGGGTGGGCGCGAACCACGCCCGATCCCGTTCGGCAAGTCGCCGGGGCCGCTGCGCCTGTTCAAGGCGGGCCTCGGGGACCAGGCGGCCTGGTTTCTGCCCTACGCCCTCGTCGGCCTGCTGGCCTTCGCCCTGCTGCTGGTCCCGGCGCTGCTGGCGCGCATGCGTGGCGCGGGCGCGGAGGAGCGCCGCAGGCTGCTGCGTGACCCGCGCCTTGCGGCCCTGCTGGTGCTGGGGGGCTGGTTCGCGGTCGAGGCGACCGTGCTGAGCGGATCCAAGGGGATCGTCCACCCGTATTACGTCTCGGCCCTAGCCCCGGGCGCGGCGGCGATGGCGGCGGCGGGGGCATTCGCGTTCGCCAAGCTCGCCGCCGGGCAGCGGCGCATCCTCGGGATCGTGCTGGCGCTGCTGGCGATCGCGGGCACGATCGCGGTGCAGATCGTGCTCATGCACCAGCAGCGCTACATGGAGTGGTTCATCCCCTTCCTGATCGCCGGGGGCGCGCTCAGCTGGGTGGTGCTCGCGCTCTCGCGGCGACTGGCGCCCGCGGCCGTGACGGTCGGCTTCCTGGTGATGCTCGCCACCCCGGCCGCGTACGCCAGCACGAGCTGGCTGGCCCCGGTCGAGGGCACCTTCCCGGTGGCCGGCCCGCGCCACAATGCCGGCGAAGGCTCCTATGGCATCTCACCGCGCTCGATCGCCGTCGACGAAGCCCTGATCAAGTACCTGGACGCCCGTCCCCTCCCCAGCCGCTGGCCGCTGCTGACGGTGGCCGCCGACGCGGCCGCCCCGATGATCCTGATGGGCTTCCCGGCCGCCTCGATGGCCGGCTACAGCGGCACCGACCCCGCCGTCACGGGCCCCGAGCTGGCGCACCTGGTCAAAAACGGCCAAGCGCGCTGGGTGCTGCTCGGCGGCCCCTACTCCATGCGCGGCGGCAACCGCGCGACGGTCGCGGTGCTGCACGTCTGCCGCCAGCTGAAGCCGAGCCGGTGGCACAGCCCCTCCAGCTACACCGGCGGTGTGACGCTGTTCGACTGCGCCGGCGACGCCCGCCGGCTGGCGCGCTACACGCCGCCGCCCGGCTACGGCGCGCCCCCGCCGGGCCGCGGCTGAGGGTCAGGCGATCTAGGCGGCGACCCGCAGCTCGCGGCCGAAGGCGCGCTCGAACAGCTCTCCCTCGCGGCGGGCGGCCCAGCTGGGCACGGCGGAGTTGCCATCGGCCACCAGGCGCAGCTCGACCGTGCCGTCGCTCTCCTCCAAGAGGGCCCGGCGCACGAGCTGATCGCGCGAGCGCTCCAGGTCCTCCGCCAGGCGCAGCAGGGTGGCGCAGCGATCCAGGCGCTCGGCGTCGCCGGGGCCGAACAGCGCCGCCATCGGCCCCGGCGAGGGCATGCCCTTGCGGTGGTAGCGGGCCGACTGGGCGATGATCGCCGTCTCCACCGGCGCGAAACCGGGCAGGCCGCCGTTGAGGATCAGATAGCGGGAGTGCTTGTGGTGGTCGTCGTAGTCGATCGACATGCCGATGTCGTGCAGCATGCACGCGGCCCACAGCAGTTCCCGCTCGCGGGGGTCGCCGTCGTGCAGTCCGAGGGTGGCCAGCTTGTCGAACATCCCCAGCGCCAGCGCCGCCACGTGCTCGGTGTGGGCCGCGTCGACGGTGTACTGGCGCGCGAGGTTGAGCACGCTCGTGCGGCGGACGTTCTCCAACATCGGCGGGTGCCCGTGCCCGCCCGGCGTTCCTCCGAGCAGGCGCTCGAAGAAGACGCCCTCGCGCAGGCCCGCCTCGGTCACCTCCAGCGAGTCAAAGCCGCCGGCCTCGAGCACGCCGTGCACGACGATCGCCCCGGCCAGGATCAGATCGGCCCGGGCCGGCTTGATCCCGGGGATGCTGGCGCGGTCACGGGCCGGCAGCTCGGCCAGCTTCGCGATCAGCTCCCCCAGCGCGGCGCGCTCCACCACCATCCCCTGGACCCCGATCGACGGCAGACCGGCGGCCCGCTGGGCCGCCGCCGCGAGGTTGCGCACGGTCCCCCCGAGGCCCACCAGACGCCCGTCGCCGTTGCCAAGGCTCTTCAGCCAGCGCGCCTCGGAGAGCTCCTCGGCGACGTGGCCGCGAAGTTCGTCCAGCTGCTTGCGCTTGGCGGGCCCGTTGGCGGGCAGGTAGCGCTCGCTCATCAGCACCGTGCCCACCCGCCAGGAGCCGCACTGGCGCGGCAGCCGGTCCTCCACGCGCAGCAGCTGCATCGAGCCACCGCCGAGGTCGAGCACGCAGCCCCGCTCCAAGGTCGTCGAGTTCACGGCCGCCAGGTATGCGTAGTAGGCCTCCTGCTCGCGCGAGAGCACCCGGATCGCCCCCGGGAAGCACTCCCGCGCGGGCTCGAGGAAGGCCTCGGCGTTGCGGGCTTCGCGGATCGCGCTCGTGGCCACGGCATCCACGTGCTGCTCGTCGAGGCCGCTGGCACGGCAGAAGTGGGCGAACACCTCGAGCGTCGCCAGCGCGCGGGCGACCGGCGACTCCCCGAGCTCGCCCGTGGCGGCCAGGCCCTCGCCGATACGCACGGGCTCGTAGATCTCATCGGTGCGCCGCCACCAGCCGTCACCGGCCATGAACACGACCAGACGGAATGAATTGGAGCCGAGATCGACGACCCCCAGCCGCTCCCCGGGCTTCATGGCGTTGAGCGTATTGAGCGCGGCGGACCCGACCCCGGAGCTCGCGGGCCGCCGCTGGGTGCCGGCCCCGCGGCCCGGCGGCCCCGCCGACCGGGCGGCGGGCGACCTCGATCGCCCGCAGGGCGCCGATGACCGCGCGTTTGCAGCTGCTCGCCCCCGGGCAACCCCGGATAGAGGTGCCGATCGACCCCCAACACCCCGACCTGACCGCGTCGCTGCACCTCGACCCCCACGCCGCGCGTGCTGCCCGCCACTGGGTCCGGCGCGTGGACTCGCCGTCCCCTGACCTGCGCGACGCGGTCGCACTGCTGACCAGTGAGCTGGTGACCCGTGCAGTGAGGCCGCAGGAGGCGCCCGACGAGGAGATGCGCCTCCAGGTCTGGATGCCCTCGGACATCGTCAGGGTCGAGCTCAGCGTCCCCCGCGAGCGTTTCTTCGCCCCCGAGGAGGAGCGCTCGGAAGACCTCGGCGCGATGGTCCTGGACCGCATCGCCGATCGCTGGTCGATCCAGCCCGAGGGCCGCAGCGTCTCGCTGTGGTTCGAGATCGACCGTCACCCGAGCGGCCCCGGCCAGTAGCTGCCGGCGCCGCCCCACGCGGAATCGGTCAGTGACCGCCGGCGGCAGCCCGCGCGGGCTCGGTCAGTAACTGCCGGCGGCATGCCCGCGCGGGATCACACAAAAAAAGAGCGCCCCCGAAGGGGCGCTCTCATTCCCAAAGTGGTCGATTGAGAACTGGGGCCCAGCCCGGCGGGCCCCGCTCTCAGGTCGTACCGAAGGTGCCTACTTCTTTTCTTCCTTCTTGGTCTTGCAGGCTTCCTTCTTTTCGCCCTCCTTTTCCTTCAGGGCGGCGACCTTTTCCTTGTATTTTTCCTTCAGCTTTTCGACCTTGGCCTTCTCGTGTTCTGCTTTGGGTTCTTCAACTTTTTCTTCGTACGCTTCCTTCGCCGCTTCGATCTTGCCCTTGTATTCGTCGGCCTTTTCGAGGCAGTTTTCGAACTTTTCCTTTACCTTTTCCTTGCCTTCTTCAAATTTTTCTTTGCACTGTTCGTTCTTTTCTTCAAGTTTTTCCTTGAAGGCTTCGTCTTGTTCGGCGAATTTTTCCTTGATTTCTTCGATCTTCGCCGCGCCTGTTTTACCTTCTTCTTTCAGTTCCGCCAGGCGTTCCTTCTGCGTTTCTTTTTTTTCGGCCAGGTTGCCTCGTCCTTCGGCAACCTTCGCCTTACATTCTTCTAGCTTTTCCTTGTTGCCCGCTGCTGATGCGCCCCCTGCGACGACGATGGCCATCGCGTAGACGGCGATCAGGCAGAGGGCGAGAATGCTAAAGCGCTTCACGTGTCCATCCTCTCTCGTGTGTCCCTGATTCGTATCTCTCGCTCTGATCGCCGCCGGTGCCCCCTCAAACTCTCTGCACGGGCGCGGCCTGACGATCCATGCCTCACGGCATTGTCCTATACGTCGTCCTACGGCGGGTCACCTGACTGCGGTCCGATCCGGACGACAATGCGCGGTGTGTTCCCGGCTCAAACGAGGCAGAGCACGTCGAGACTGCCGTGAAGGCACGCTGCGCATTCGCAGCGACATCCATGACAACTACAGCCCCGGGCACGCCATCCTCCTCCTTGCCTCCTTGGGAACAACTCCGTTCGAGGGACCACAGCGCGGTGCCCCCCACAGCGCGGTTTATACCATGTCGCGCCACGGAGTGCAAAGCCCTTTGTGTCGGAAGGCTCATCTTCCGCCCCGATTTGGCATAAGCACTGCTTATAGCGGCCCCAGATTCCATTTGCCGGACGCGGATCGCAGCTCAGGCCGCCGCGGCCGGTCCCAGCCGCACCGGCAGGCGCTTGAGCTGGTTGACGAACAGGGCTTCGGCGGCCACCGGCTCGCCGTCGAGCTCGATCTGCGGATAGCGGCGAAGCGTCTCCTCGATCAGGATCCTCAGCTCCAGGCGCGCCAGGGCAGTGCCCAGACAGAAGTGCCGGCCGCCCGCCCCGAAGGCCTGGTGCTCGGGGTTGCGGTGGATGTCGAAGTGGTCCGGGTCCTCGTAGCGGGTCTCGTCGCGGTTGGAGGACACGTACCACATGACCACCTTCTCGCCCTTCTTGATCTGCGTCCCGTTCGAGCTCGGTGTCGCGCGTGGCGGTGCGGCGGAAGTGCGCGAAGGCGGGGAACATCCGCAGGGCCTCCTCGACCGCCCCCGGGACCAGCGAGGGATCCTCGACCAGCTCCTGTAGCTGTGCCGGGTCTTCCATCAGGGCCCGCATCCCGCTGGAGTAGGTGGCCTTGGTCGAGTCGTTCCCGGCCGCCATCAACAGGAAGAAGCCCATCACGATCTCGATCTCCTCCAGTTTCTCGCCGTCGACTTCGGCGTGGACGAGGATGCTCATCAGGTCGTCGGTGGGGTTCTCGCGGCGCTCGGCGATCAACGTCCGGCAGCGCTCGAACATTTCCGGGAAGTCCTTCTCGAGCACGCCGTCGATGCCCTCGGGCGCCAGCTCGGGGTCGTCCGGCGCCAGCGCGGCGTTCATGATCCGCGCCCACAGCGCGTCTTCGTCCTCGGACAGGCCCATGAAGCTCGAGATCACGCGCGAGACGACCGGCTGGGCCACTTCGGAGACCAGCTCGCAGCGCTCCTGGCCCTCGAGGCGGTCGAGCACGTCGCAGGTGATCGCCCGGATGCGCTCCTCGTGGTCGGCGATCCGCTTCGGCGTGAAGCCACGCTGGAAGAGCGCCTTCACGCGGTCGTGCTTGGGCGGGTCCTGGCCGATGAACATCGCCCGTACGAGCTCGAGCGGGAAGATCTCGGCGAACACCGTCACGCCGCCCAGCTCCGAGGAGTACGTCTCCCAGTCGCGGCTGACCGCGTGGACGTCCTCGGCCGTCGTCACCGACCAGAAGCCGGCCTCATCGGGGTACTGGTCGATCTTCCCCGACCAGTGCACGGGGCACTTGCCGCGCATCTCCTTGAACACCTCGTACGGCGGGCCCGTCCTTCCACAGCTCGCTCGACGCCAGCTCGACGTTCTCGATCCCCGGTTCAACGGTCGCCATGTGATCCCCTCTTCCTCGGATGCCGGTCCGCTACGGACTTTACTCCCCGCGCTTCGCGGCCGATGCGCCGCCGGAGGTCGCCCGCCGGTCGGTTTCGGGCCTCGCGGAGGCGCCCCGCCGAAGTGCGATCATCCGCCCCGAGATGAGCGATTCGGGGGCGGTCGAGGCACAGTTGCGCGAGCAGGACCTGCGCGGGGACTGGCTCGAGCAGCTGCGCGCCTGGATCGAGGACGCGCGCGCGGCGGACATCTCCGAACCGGAGGCGATGGTGCTGGCCACGGCGGACGCCGACGGGCGCCCCGGCGGGCGCACCGTGCTGCTCAAGGGCCTCGACGAGCGGGGGCTGGTGTTCTTCTCCAACCGCGGCTCTCGCAAGGGCCGCGAGCTGGCCGCGAACCCGCGCGTGGCGGTCGTGTTCCCGTGGTATCCGATCCGCCGGCAGGTGATCGTGGACGGAACCGTCGAGGTGCTCGACGAGCAGGCTTCCGATGAGTACTTCGCCAGCCGTCCCTACCGCTCGCGGATCGGCGCGCTCGCGAGCCGGCAGTCGAGCGTCATCCCGGGACGCGAGGTGCTCGAGCAGGCTCGCGACGAGCTGCAGGCGCGCTACCCGGAGCCGGGGCCCGTTCCCCGCCCGCAGTGGTGGGGCGGCTGGCGCATAGCCCCGGAGAGCGTCGAGTTCTGGCAGGGCCGGCGTGATCGCCTTCACGATCGCCTGCGCTACCGCCGCGAGGGCAGCGGCTGGATCGTCGAGCGACTGTCTCCGTAGCGCGGCCGCCGGTTACCTGGCGGGCGAGACCGCGACCGTGAGGTCGTGCGCGCGGATCAGGTCGGCGGCCTTTTTCCAGCACACGTCCTGCTCCTCGGGATAGCTGGTCGAGACGCCCTTGGCGATCAGGCCCTCGACCTTCTTCGCAGCCCGTGCGGCGACCGCCGACAGGGGACCACCCTCGCGCGGCGGTGTCGCCTCGCGGGCGCTCCCCCGCCCCGGTTGCGAGCGCGGCCCGGTGCGTCCTTCGGCGGCGGTCCTGCGCGGGTGCTCGTTCAGGTACAGGCGCAGTGCGCTCACCGTCCAGGGAAGGCCGGTGGGGCTTTCCTGGCTCTCCACGAAGCGCGCGAACTCAGCGCCGCTGCGCCAGCGTCCGGACACCTGGGCGACCCTCGCGAGGCTGTAGCTGGGGATTTCGTACACGTGTACGAAATCCCCGAGCCAACGCAGGACCTGGCGGTACTGGTCGAGTGCGCCGTAGCTGATGCCCGACCTCCGCGGCGAAATCCGACAGCGTCCGTCCCGCCGCGCCCCGTCCGTGCTGGGGAACGACGTCGAAGGAGGCCAGGGCCGCTTCCATCTTGCCTTCGAATGTCTTGCTCAGCGCACCGCGAGCCCGGGCGACGGCCGCGCGCCACACGACCAGCTCGTCACCCGTTCGCTCACCGCCCACCAGCGCCGTCTTGGTGATCACGACACGGAATCCTATTGTCGCCCGGGACGGCACGTTTGACACCGTTCCGCTCGTTCGGCAGATTCGCTCGCGCGCGGCGGCGCGCGGGTGGCGCGTGCGAGCCGGCCAGGTGATGTGCGTGTTCGGAGCTACCGGGCAGCGGCGGGCGCCGGGTCCTCGCGGATCACGACGGTGTCGCCCACGGGGATGATCTCGTCGGCCGCGAGGCCGGCGCGGGACGCGTGCTCACGGATCGCCTCCGGGCTGGTGGCCTGGTAGATGCACACGGTCCCCACGCGACCGTCCGGCTCCTCGAGCACGTAGCTGCGGATCCAGCGGATGTCGTCGGACATCTCCTCGTCGCCGACGGTTTTCGAACGTCCGGCAGCAATGCCGAGCTCGTCCCCCGAGCTCCACGCCGACCTTCTGAGGATTACGTAGGTGTTCATCGCGTCTCTCCTTGTTTGGCCCTACCCGGTTGGTTCCCCTCGATGACGCCGACGCTACCCGCAGGCGGCCGGGGGCCGGCGTGGCGTCGGTCACACATCGGTCCGATCCGACCAGGCGAGCAACTCGCCGGTCGGGATGCCTTGGGCGGGCGTCAGCTCTTAGGATCCGCAGCCGTGATCGCCCCCCTGATCGTGGAGGACCCGGCGCCGCACGTCCGCCGCCTCGTCCTCAACCGGCCCGAACAGCTCAACACGATGACCGCCGAGCTGTGCGAGGCCCTGCACGTCGAGCTGCGCAGGATCGCGGCCGAGCGTTCGGTCAGGGCCGTGATCGTCACCGGCGCCGGGCGCGGCTTCTGCGCCGGGCTGGACCTCCACGGCTACGGGGCGGCGCCCGGAAACGAAGGCAACGACGAAGCGCGCAACCGCCTGGCCAACCAGCAGCACATGTCGAGCCTGATCCTCGGGCTGCGGGCGCTGCCCCAGCCGGTGATCGCGGCCGTGAACGGTCCGGCGGCCGGCTTCGGGCTCGCGCTCGCGCTCGGCTGCGACATCCGCTACGCCGCCGAGGAGGCCGTCTTCCGTGTGGCGTTCCTGAACATCGGCGTGTCGAACTGCGACATGGGGACGAGTTGGCTGCTGCCGCGGCTGATCGGGGCGTCGCGGTCACACGAGCTGATGCTCACCGGGAGGCGCTTCGGCGCGGAGGAGGCGCTTCGCATCGGCCTGGTCGCCGACGTGGTGGACGGCGCATCCCTCGCGGAGCGAGCTCTCGAGGGGGCTGCACAGATCGCCGCGTCGGCCCCGTGGGGGGTGAGGCTGACCAAGCAGGGGATGTGGGCGGCCCTGGAGGTGTCCTCCGAGCGCGCGTCGGTCGAGTACGAGGACCGCCAGCAGATCATGTCCACCTTCGGGAACGCTCCCCCGGAGGCCGTGGCCGCGTTCCTGGAGAAGCGCCCGCCGACGTTCGACGACTAGCACCGCGCCCGGGGCCGCTAGCAAACCCGTCGAATTGCAGGGTTGTCGTGCAAGGGATTGCTAGCGGCTCGCCGCGCGGGTAGGCTCGCCGCGGCTCCCCGGCAAACAAGGGCCGTATGCCCCCGAGCAGCCACGCGCTACCCCCTTGCGGCGTGGCGTGCCGGGGAGCCACCCATTTCGCGCCCGCGACCAGCCGCCTGGCCACGTCCGTGCCCTCGGAGGCGGTGCACAGAGGGCGGGACCTCCGCCGCAGGGGTGGCGGAGGTCCCGCGGACCAGGCCGAAGGCAGCTTCGGCCGGCGGGGGGCTGGGACACAGAGAGCCTCCCGATTGGGTGTCGGACGCTCAGGACAGGGAGAGCGTCCCGACGAACGTGCCTTTCTTGACCTGCTTGCCGCTCTTGCGTTCGCCGCAGTGGTGCGAGCCGGTGTAGGTCGCGTTGATCGAGCCGCCGATCGTGTCTTCCGCGAACGGGCCGCTTTCGATCAGCCCGCTCAGGAGCTGGCCGGGCCCTTCGGCGATGTCCACGCTGAAGGTTCCCTGCGAGTTGCCCATGTGCTTCTTCTTGTTGAGCTTGATGATGATCTTGTTTTCTTCGGCCGCCGCGCCGACGCCGCCCATTGTCAGGGCTTCACAGCCGATCGCTTCGGCGGTCTTGAAGTGGGCGTCGAACTTGCCTTCGCTGGCCTTGCTTTCGCTGCTTTCGCAGCCCGAGAGCGTGCCCTTGATGGTCACGTTCTGGACCTGCGGTTCGGTTCCCAGACCCGGCGAGAGCTTGATCAAGCCGCCCGCGTTGCACGAGGTGCTGGCGGCGTTCGCCGAGGCCGTCCCGGCCAGGGCCATCGCAGCCACCGCTCCTGCCACCACGGCGATTCTCATTGCCCGCATGTGTTCCTCCTTGTCGTGTGTTGGACGGGCAATGCACGCGGTCACCCGCTCGACTCGTCGCTCTGCCCTCCCTCACCTCTTAGAACGCCGGCGAACGCACAAGGTTGGAGGCCGCTTGAGCCGGCATCCGCTGCGGGCGTCTCGCGCTTGGCGAGGTAGGGCCGGGCGCGCATGCCCCCGGGCTCGAGCGACTCATGAACGCCGGCCATCACAGCGGGCTGGTAGGGTGCCTCGCCGATGACGACGGTTCGTCGCCGCCGACGACCTCGGCGGATGCGACCGTGAGGCGGCGTCTTAGGGGACCCAGCCTCCAAAGTAGACGGGCGAGTCGCGCGCGTGATCAGGGGCCTTGGTGGCGTTCGCAGCCTGTCGGCTTCGTCGCCGTAGGGCTTGCCGCCTTCCTGGCAGCCGCGTGGGTGCTCGACCTCTCGCGGGCGCACTTGGACTCGCCGTTCAGGTACTCGTCAATAGACGACACGAAGTTCTACCTCGCGCTCATTCGCACCGTCGTTCGCACCGGCTGGTACACCCCGGCGGACGCCCTCGGAGCACCGTTCGGTCAGCAGCTGCATGACTTTCCGCAGGGCGCGGACAACCTGAACTTCGGGCTCATTCGTGTGATCGCACTGTTCACGAGCAATCCGGCCCTGATCGACAACCTGTTCTTCCTGTTGACGTTCCCGCTGGTCGCGGTCTGCGCGTACGCCGCGATGGTCGCGCTCGGCCTTCGCAGAGGCACTGCGGCGGTGGCGGCGATCGTCTTCGCGGAGCTGCCCTACCACTTCTATCGGGGCGAGTCACAGCTGCTTCTGTCCGCGTACTACTCGGTCCCGATATCGGCGTACCTGTTCGTCTCGGTGCTGGGCGGGCGGCCGCTGTTCACGCGGGGCGCGCATCGCCGCCACGTGCCTGGATGGATCACGCTGCGAACCGCGGCAACGCTGGCGCTGTGTCTGATCATCGGCTCCTCGGGTCTCTACTACGCCGCGTTCGGACTCGTCCTGCTTGCCGGCGGAGGCGCCGTCCTGCTGGTGACGAAACGATCCGGGCGCGGACTGCAGGCCCTTCTGTGTGCGGCCGTGATCGGGCTGGTCGTTGGCGCCAACCTGGCGCCCGATCTCATCTACCGCGCAGAGCATGGCTCCAATCCGCTTCTCAAACGCAGCCTCTCGGACACCGAAACGCTCGGCCTCAAGCCGGCTCAGCTGCTGCTCCCCGTCCAAGACCACCGCCTGCCGTTGCTGCGGCCGGTCGAGCTCGAATACGCACACGACCAGGGCGGAGGGTATTGCGAGCAGTGCTACGAGACCCTCGGCGCCGCGGGCGACATCGGCTTCATCTGGCTGCTCGTCGGTGCGCTCGCGTCGATCGCGGGCGTGGCGTGGTGGAAAACGCGATCGCCGCTGCTACCCGCACTCGCGACGGGGCTCGTGTTGTGCCTGCTGATCGCCTCGGTCGGAGGCGCCTCATCGTTGCTCGCGCACTTCGTCACGCCTGACATCCGGGGATGGAACCGGATGTCGCTGTTCATCGCCTTCTTCTCGCTGGTGGCGTTCGCTCTGCTGCTCGAGGGGGAGCGCGGCGGCTGTCATCGCGGCGGCTACGGGCGGGTTGGGTGGCGGCCGCTCTCGTCGCGGTCGCGGTTGTCGCGGTGCTCGACGAGACCACCGAAGACTTCGTCCCCAACTACGCGGCGGCGCGTTCGGAGTACCGCAACGACACCGCCTTCTTCGCGGCCGTCCAGGGACGGCTCGGGGCTGGATCGTCGGTGTTCGAGCTGCCGTACGTGCCCTTCCCCGAGGGCTACGGCGCGCCGACTGCGGGGCTCAACTTCGTGAGCCCGAGCTTCGGGACGAGCTACGAGGAGTTCCGCGGGTACATCACGTCCACGGGGCTGGACTGGAGCTTCGGAGCGATGAAGGGACGGCCGGAAGACTGGGAGCACGCGCTGGCTGCCAAGCCGCTTGCGACGGCCGTGGCGGCCGCCTCGCTGAGCGGCTTCAGCGGCCTGGTCATCTACCCCCGTGCGTATGCGAGTACCAGCAGCACGCTGCGGGCGGAACTCGAACGCCAGCTGTCCGAGCCCCCCATGGTCAGCAGCGACGGGGCTACGTGGTTCTTCGACCTGCGCCGGTACGCCACCTCGCTCGCGGCCCGGCTCGGCAGCGTGCGCGCAGCCGCCGTGCGGCACGGCACGCTGCACCCCCTCGCCGCGGGCTGTTCGGACGGCTCGATCACGCTCGAAAACCCCTCCGGGATCGAGGCGCGTGCGGCCTTCGCGGTGGAACTCTCAGGCATGTCCACCGGGACACCGCTCGTCCTTGGCTTCCCCGGGGGGAGCAGGAGCGTGTACCGGCACTCGGATCCGCGCCCACGACCGTGAGGGGGGAGGTCACGGTGCCGCCGGGCAAGAGCCGCGTGCGTGTCCTCTCGACGGCCCCGGTCCGAGCCGCCGGCTCCGTCCAGGCGACGAACGCCACACTCACGGGTCCGGCGCTCTCCGGCCTCCCCGCCGGTCCTCCCAACCCCGTCCTCGCTGGATATCCTGCGCCCCCGTGCCCCCTCTCGCTGGAACACGCAGCGCGGCTCGGGGCTGGCAGTCACTGACGGCGCAGGCGCACCGCGCCAGCAACCCCCACGCCGTCGCGGTCGAGCCCGCACGGCCCCGTGAGAAGCTCGCAGCGATTCCCCTGGGAATCCTTGGGGCGCTGAGCCTGCTGGTCGCAGCTGCGGCCAGCTCGCATGCAAGTCTGCTTTCGCCGGAGGCCCTCCTGCATGGAAGCAACCCGACCTGGCTTGCCGGACCCCTCGGCTGGCTGTGGCCGGCGTCCCTCCCGGGCGAACCGATCCTCGCCTGGGCGCTCACGGGGACGCTCCTGGCCATGCTCGTGAGCTGGGCGCTCGCCTGCCGGCACGCCGCGTCCCTGCCCCGATCGTGGGTGATCGTCGCGATCGTGCTCATCCAGCTCGTTTTCGCGCTCGCGCCCCCGCTCGAGTACACCGACGTCTTCAACTACATCAACTACGCGCGGATGGGCGTCCTCCACGGTCTAGATCCATTCGCCGTGCTCCCCGTCAACGGTCCGCACACCGATCCCAGCTTTCACCTCAGCAACTGGCACTACCTGCGCTCGCCGTACGGCCCGCTGTTCACGCTGATCTCCTATGCACTGGTCCCGCTCGGCATCGCAGGGGCCCTGTGGACGTACAAACTGCTCGTACTCGGATGCAGCCTCGCGCTGGTCGCCGCCGTGTGGACCGTCGCCGAGCGCCGCAGCGTCGACCCGCGGCGAGCGGCGATTTTCGTCGGGCTGAACCCGATCGTGATCGTGTGGGGCCTCGGTGGCATTCACCTCGACTTCATGATGGCGTTGCTCGCCTTCACCGCCATCTGGCTGGTGCTCGACCCGCCCGGGGACGTCCCTGGCCTCCCCTGGCTGGGCGCGAACGCCGAGCTCGTTGCGGCAGTGCTGCTCGTCGCAGCAGTCGGCATCAAGTTGAGCGCGTTGGTCTTCGTCCCGGTGGCCCTCGCCGCCTCGCGCCGCCCGGGACGTATGGCCGCCATGCTGGGCGTCTCGGCGGCGCTGCTCGCCCTGGTGAGCGTCGCCGCCTTCGGAGCGACCACCGGCGGTCTGGGCGACCAGAGCTCGCTCGTGGCGCCGGAGAGCCTGCCGAATCTCCTCGGGCTGCTCCTCGGCTTCGGGGGAGAGACCTCGACGGTACGTATCGCGGTCGAGCTCGGCGCCGCCCTCGTCGTGGTGCTCGCGGCCGCACGCGCCGCCCGGGGGCCAGCCGCCCGGGGATGGTGGTGCTGCGCCCTGGCTGCCCTGGCGGTGGTCCTGGCGCTCGGATGGAGCGCGCCCTGGTACGTGCTGTGGATCCTCCCGTTCGCCGCGGTGATTCCTCCGGGTAGAGGCTGGCGAGCGCTGATCCTCGTCTACTGTCTGCTCGCCATTCTCTCCTGGAGCCCGAACATAGGTGAAATCGAGCACGTGTCCCATCTAGACCCGAGGTCGACGCCGCTGGGCATCAGGCTCGTCGAGGAGGCCGACCATCTGGCCTCCCAATAGCTCCGTGTCATCCGAGGTCCCTGCGGCGGCCGGCCTGAACGCGGCCACGGCCGCCCCGGTGAGGGCGCGAGCGCGGTTCGCGCTCGAACGCCATCCCCACCGGGCCGGCGAGCGTGCGGACGCTCGTCTGCTGGTCTCCGCGGCCGCGTTGGCGGTTCTCACCCTTACGGGCGTCGTGCTGGCCACGCTCGCCGCGTCGCATCCGAGCTTCCTCGCGCCGAAGACCACCCCGGACTACTTCCCGGGGTGGATGGCCGGACCGTTCGGCGGCCTGTGGCCTTTCAGCGTGTTCGCAGAACCTGCGTTCCGTGATCTGATCGCGTCGCTGCTGTTCCTCATGTTCGCGTGCTTCGTCGCGGTTCTCGTATGGGGCGGGCAACTACGCGCCCGCTGGGTGATCGCGGCGATCGTGATCGTCCACGTCGCCTTTCTCGTCGGACCGCCCCTGCAATACACCGACGTGTTCAACTACATCAACTACGCCCACATGGGCGTGGACTACCACCTCAACCCCTACACGGCGATCCCGCTGGTGGAGCCCCACAGCGATCCGGCGTACGCGCTCGCGAACTGGCACGGTTTGGTGTCCCCGTACGGACCGCTGTTCACGCTCGGCACCTACGCACTCGTCCCACTCGGAGTGATTGGCGGGTTCTGGGTGATGAAGGTCCTCGTCTGCGCAGCGAGCCTCGCCATCGTCGCCCTCGTCGCCCGCTGTGCCCGGCTGCTCGGGCGCGACCCGGTCCGGGCGATGGTACTGGTGGGGTTGAACCCCATAGTGATCGTATGGGAGGTGGGCGGAGACCACAACGACGTCTTCATGACCCTTCCGATCGTGCTCGCGATGTACTTTCTGGTGAAGGGCCACCGGGCGCGACCTCCGTCGTCCGGGAGACGAATCCAGCTGCGGCCCGAGCACCTCGCGGCGCTCTCGTGCGTGCTCGCCGTGGGCATCAAGGAGTCCGCCCTCGTGATCGTCCCGATCGCATGGATCGCGGCGAGGGACCGGCGCGCCTTCGCCGTCGGGTTCCTCGCCGCGGGGGCGACCCTGGCCGCCCTCAGCGTCACGGCGTTCGGTCCCCACGTCCCCGGCGTCGGGGTGCAGACGACGCTCGTCACGGACATCGGACCTCCCAATCTGCTCGGCTGGCTGCTGGGCCAGGGCGGGGAGACCCCCTTCCTGAACACGGCCCTCACAGCGATCGCCGTACTGGTGGTCGTCGTCTGCACCGTGCGCGCACGGCGGCCGGACAGCGACCGCTTCGAGCTCGCCGGCATCGCCTTGCTCGTGGTGTGGCTCACGACCAGCTGGTTCGTCCCCTGGTACATCGTGTGGGTGCTCCCGTTCGCCGCACTCGCCCGCAGTCCGCGCCTGACGCGTGTGCTGCTGGTGCTCTCCCTGTACCTTCTGATCGCTTTCGGCCCGCTGATCACGCCGCTGCTCAAAACGCTCCACTTCAACCCCAGGGGCTCGCTGATCGGCCACGAACAGCAGCGACAGATCTCGTTCCTGCTGCGATAGCTACGACCCGCCGCGGGACTGCTGGGCGAGGAAATGGGCCCGCCTGGACTCCAACCAGGGACCTACCGATTATGAGTCGGCAGCTCTGACCGACGCTGGCCGTCCGCCGCAGATCCCCGGTCCGTAGCGCTCGCGGCCGGCGGCAATGCCCGGGGCTACTTCTTGCCCCTGCACTTTTCGCTTTTTTCCTTGATTTTCTTCTTGGCTTCCGCGTCTTCTTCCTCGAACTGTTTCTTCAGTTCTTCGGCTTTTTCCTTTTTGCCCGCTTTTTTCAGTTCTTGGAGTTTTTCTTTCTGTTTCTGCTTTTTTCCCGCCAGGTTGCGCTTGGCTTCGGTAACCCTTTCCTTACATTCTGCAGACGTTTCCGCCCTCGCCACGGCCTGGCCGCCCACGACCACAACCGCCGCCGTCGCGAAAGCCGCGGCTACGAGGACCGCGACCAAGTAAAGCGTGATGCCCCTTACGTGTTTCACGTATCTGCCTCCCTGCATGAGCCTCTCGGGGTTACCGTCGCTCTGCTCTCGCCCCTGATCGCTCCCAGCGGTTCGTGCGTCGGCTGCCAGAGAGTGTAAGCAGCCGCGCCCGCTAGCGCAACGACCGTTGTCGGGGCGGCAGCGAAGGATGCAACCGTGCTCCCGGCAGGGCTCTGCATCGCTTGCTTGCCAGATGGGCCCGCCTGGACTCGAACCAGGGACCTACCGATTATGAGTCGGCAGCTCTGACCAACTGAGCTACGGGCCCGTCACGGTGCACGCCTCTCGGCGTGTCCGCGCGCCGGGGACGCTACCAGCGAGATATGGGATGCTCCCGCCGCCGTCATCCGCACGGACGGGCGGGCGGCGTCGAGCATTGACCCACGAGCGAGGAGAGACGGCATGGCACCAGCACGGGCAGCGATAGTCACGGGAGCCTCCAGCGGCATCGGGCTGGCGATCGCAAAAGTGCTCGGCGAAGAGGGCCACGGCCTGACGATCGCGGCGCGGCGCCCGGAGAAGCTCGAGGCCGCCGCCGAGGGGCTGCGGGGCGAAGGCTTCGATCTGCAGGCGCTGCCCGCGAACCTCGGCGAGGAGGCCGAGGTCAAGCGGATCGTGGACGCCCACCGCGAGCGCTACGGACGGCTCGACGTGCTCGTCAACAACGCCGGCATGGGCGTCGGGGCGGCCGTCGGGGAGATGCAGACGAAGTTCATCGACATGCAGCTCAGCATCAACCTGCGCTCGATCTTCCTCTTCTACCGCGAAGCGGTCGGGATGCTCAAGGAAGCCGGCGAGGAGCACCGCAACGCGCTGGTCGTGAACACGTCCTCGATCTCGGGTAAGCGCGGCGAGGGCTGGCTGTCGGTGTACTCAGCCACCAAGCACGGCGTCGTCGGCTTCACCGAGGCGATGAACAAGGAACTGGGCGGCGACGGCATCAAGTCGACCGCGCTGTGCCCGGCGTTCGTGGACACGCCGATGACCGACTTCGTCAAGGAGCACGTCCCCGCGGATGAGATGATCCGCCCCGAGGACGTCGCCGAGTCGGTCCGCTACCTGCTCAAGCTCTCGCCGGCGTGTGTGATCCCGGAGTTCATGTTCGTACGGCCGGGCGACGCCCTCTAGCGACCTTCGCGGGACCGTCTGCGGCGGGACGCAGACGCCGGGCGCGGATCTCCCCGCGCGGGTCGAGCGCCTCGAACACGCGGCGGGGCCGGGTGAGCCGGCGGCGGAGCAGCTGGCGGTGCTCGGCGATCGCGCGGTCGAGCTCCAGCCCCTCGGCGCTTTCGAGGCTGTCCTGCAGCTGGGAGGAGAGGATCTCGATCTCCCGCGTGCTCGCCGCTCTGGCCTTGCCGCGGGCCTTCGTGAAGCGGTCCCACGAGCGCGCGAAGGAGAGGAAGTCGGTGCGGCCGCCACGGCGGTGGGCGGCGAGCATCGGGCACACGCCCCCGAGCTCGTCCACGTAGGCCCCGGCGATGATGCGATCGCTCTCGCGCACACCCGCGAGCATCGCCTCGCGCGTGGCCACGGGCATGCAGTCGATCGCCAGGCGCAGGCCCTGAAGGGACCCTGTCCGGCGGCTGTGGCGGGAGCTTCGCTTTGACATAGGCTGTGGCCTCCGGGGGGCGAGGAGAGCCCACCGGGCGGGGGCGCGCCAAGCCTATGGCACCGCGTCCCCAGCAGCCAAGAAATCCCTGCCCCTGAAAGGAAACTTGCGGATGAAGCTCGGCGTACACCTCGGGTACTGGGGACTGGGCCTCAGCTCACAGGACCAGCTCGGCATCGTGCAAGAGGCCGAGCGCCTCGGATACGACTCGGTGTGGACCGCGGAGGCCTACGGGTCCGACGCCGCCACCGTGCTCGGATGGCTCGCGGGCCAGACCTCGAAGATCCGGCTCGGCTCGGGGATCTTCCAGATGCCCGCTCGCTCGGCGGCGATGACCGCGATGACGGCCGCCACGATCGACCAGCTCTCCGACGGGCGCATGTTGCTCGGCATCGGCTCCTCCGGCCCCCAGGTCGCCGAGGGCTGGCACGGGCAGCGCTTTGCCAAGCAGCTGCAGCGCACCCGCGAGTACGTGGCGGTGGTGAGGATGGCGCTGGCGCGCGAACGTGTCGACTTCCAGGGCGAGACGCTCGAACTTCCGCTGCCCGACGGCCCCGGCAAGGCGCTGAAGCTGACCATCTCCCCCGTGCAGGAGCGGATCCCGATCTACCTCGCCGCGATCGGCCCCAAGAACACGGCGCTGGCGGGAGAGATCGCCGACGGCTGGATCCCGACCCTGTTCTCCCCCGAGCACGTCTCCGAGCTGCGGCCGCTGCTCGAAGAAGGGGCCGCCCGCTCGGGCAAATCGCTCGACGGCTTCGACATCGCGCCCACGGTCAGCGTCATCGTCACCGACGACCTCGAGGGCGCCCGCAACAGCATGCGGCCGTTCATCGCGCTGTACGTCGGCGGCATGGGCTCGCGCAAGCAGAACTTCTACAACCAGCTCGTGTGCCGCTACGGCTTCGAGAAGGAGGCCGCCCAGATCCAGGACCTGTATCTGGAAGGCAAGCGCGAGGAGGCGATGGCGGCGATCCCCGACGAGCTGATCGACACCGTCTCGCTGTGCGGCCCGCCCGACCACGTTCGCGAGCGCCTGGCCGTGTACCGGGACGCCGGCGTGGGCACCCTCGGGGTGACGCCGACCGCCTTCACCGCACCGGAGCGCCTGGAGCAGCTGCGCCTGGTGGCCGAGCTGGCGGCCTAGCTCCGCGTGCAGAGCCCGGCGTGGGCGTCGAGGAGCGACGCGCCCAGCCCGTGACCCAACGCAGGCGGTTCCTGCTCGGCGCCTTCGGCGACCCCGGGCACGCGTTCCCGATGATCGCGCTCGGGCGGGCGCTCTTGGCGCGGGGGCACGAGGTCTGGCTGCAGACCTGGTCGCGCTGGCGAGAGCACGTCGAGGCCGAGGGAATCGGCTTCCTGGCCGCGCCCGAGTACCGCGTGTTCCCCACCGGCTCCGAGCCCCTGGACTTCTACGAGGCGGTCGTCCAGGCGAGCCGGGACACGCTCCCTGCGGTGCAAGAGCTGGAGCCGGAGGTGGTGGTGGCCGACATCCTCACGCTCGCCCCGGCGCTGGCAGCGGAGCTCGCGGGGGTGCCGCTGGCGACGCTGATCCCGCACGTATATCCCGATGCCGGGGACGGCTTCCCCGTGTACTCGATCGGCGCACGCCTGCCGCGGGGGGCGATCGGCCGCTCCTTCTGGAGGGCGGCCCAGAGGCCCGTGGCGAAGGGCCTGGAGCTGGGGCGGCGCGAGCTGAACGCCACCCGCGCCGAGCTCGGCCTGCCGGAGCTCGAGCACGTGCACGGCGGGATCAGCCGCGAGCTCGCGCTGGTCGCCACACTCCCGCAGCTCGAGTACCCGCGGGACTGGCCGCCGTGGGCGAAGGTGATCGGTCCGCTGATGTGGGAGCCACCCTCCCAGGAGGTCGAGCTGCCGCCCGGGAGCTCTCCGCTGGTGCTGGTGGCTCCCTCCACGGCCCACGACCCGGAGCTACGCCTGCTCAGGGGCTCGCTGGAGGGGCTCGCCGGCTTGCCCGTGCGCGTCCTCGCCACCTACAACGGGCGCCTGCCGCGCCGCCCGGTGCCTGTGCCCGCCAACGCGACCGTGGTCGAGTGGCTGTCCTACTCGCGGACGATGCCCCATTGCGATGTGGTCGTCTGCCATGCCGGCCACGGGACGCTCGTCCGCGCCCTCACCAACGGGGTGCCGGTGCTCGCCTGCCCGGCCGTGGGCGATATGGCCGAGAACGCCGCCCGGCTTGACTGGGCCGGAGCCGGAGTGCGGATCCCCCCGCGGCTGCTCGGTCCGCGGTCCGTGCGGGTGGCGGTACAGCGAATCCTCGAGGACCCCTCGATCGCCGCCCGAGCGCGGGAGATGGAGCGCTGGGCAGCCAGCCACGACAGCGGCCGCGCCGCCGCCGAGCTGCTCGAGGCGATGGCGTCCTAGGGGTCCCGAGCGAGCCGCACCTCGACGCTCACCTGACCGTCGCGCTCGCGGGCGTGGGCTTGGGCCGCGAGTTCGCGGCCGTCAAGGAGCAGGCGCACGTCGGCCGGCTCGCTCAGGTTGCGCCACCAGCGCTTGCGCTCGGGCCACATGACGGGAATCTCGAGCCCGCCGTCCGGCGTTCGCTCGTACATCACCGGAAGCGTGTAGGAGCGACGGCTGACACGCCCGGTGACGGTGATCAGCGCGAGGCGTCCGCTCACGAGCGAATGCAGCGGCGACCGCAGCAGGACCGCCACGAGCCGGTTGCCGGTGCGGTTCCAGACGGCAAACGGCATGTGGGCCCGGCCGCTCGGTGGTTTCCTGGCCGAGCTAGGCACCGCCATCCACCATCCCGGGCCCGTTGTGCCCGGCGAGCCCGCTGTGCCCGGCGGCCCCGCCCACAATGCGAACGACCGCGGCCACCACGGTCGAGCGGAGAACGGACGGGTGCTCCAGCCACCAGAGGGCGACCCCGTAGAGCGTGCTGCGGATCGCCTCCCCGAGCGGCTCCAGCTCGTGCTCGGGGATGTCGGGCGCCAGCTCGCGCAGCAAGACCACGTCCGCGGCGCGCTGGCGTCGGCGCAGCTCTCGCTGCAGCGAAGCGAGTTTCTCGTCGCCGCTGATGTCCCTGAACAGGAAGCGGCAGCTGTCCGGGTGGGCCTCGACGTGGGCGAACCAGCTGTCGATCATCGGCCTTAGCGAGCCGGCGTCGGGACGGCTTATGAACTCATCCAGCGGGGCGGCCGCGAGCTCGTCGCGGCGGCGCTCCAGGAGCCTCCTGGCCAACTCCCGCTTGGACTCGAAGTGGCGGTAGAGCATCGGCTTGCTGACGCCGGCGGCAGCGCAGATCTGCTCCACGGTGGTCGCCTCGTAGCCCTGCTCGGCGAACAGGTGCGCAGCGGCTTCTTCGAGCAGCTGTCGGCGCTCGGGTGCCTTCAGGCGGACGGCGGGTTCGTCTGCGGCGGAGCTTCGTGGTTGTTCAGCCTTTGTTACCATTCGGTATACCCAATGGTAACAAACTCTCCGGAAGGTTCACGATGATCGCTTCGCTTCATATCCGGGAAGCCCGTCCATCCGATGCGCTGCGGGCGCTCCTGAGAGGGAGGCTGAGCCGGGTGCCGGGCGTGACGGCGGGAGATGTCGTGGTCGTGGCCAGGCTGTCCGAGCACCTGCTCCCCCGCCCCGACCGTCACCGGATCGGTGCGTTCGCGTTCTGGAACGACGAGGAGGCCCTCGACCGCTTTCTGGAGCGGGACGAGGCCGGCACTCTGCTGGCCGCCGGCTGGCAGATGCGCATGCAGCCCACCCGCCTGGTGGGATCCTGGCCGGGGCTCGGAACGCTGGGCGCCAACGAGGTGCCAATGGACATGGACGAGCCCGTGGCGGGCCTCACGCTGGGTGAGCTGCGCCCGTCCCAGCTCCCTCGCTTCCTGCGGGCGAGCGCCCGCGCGGAGCGGGACGCGCTCGATGACGGCACCATGATCGCCTCCACCGGACTGGCCCGTCCGCCCGGGATGGTCGCGACCTTCTCGATCTGGCAGAGCCTCGCGGGATTGCGGGGCTACATCGGGGGCGCGGGTGCGGATGGCCACCGGAGGGCGGTCCAAGGGCACGCCGTCAAGCCGTTCCACCGCGCATCGGCCTTCGTGCGCATGCGTCCGCTCTCGGTCTCCGGCGAGGCTCCGTGGTGGCCCGGGCTCGCGGGCCGTGCGCTCACCGCGAAGCCGGTGGACGTGCCCTCACCGGCCTGAATCAAGCTCCGGGGGTGGGACTCGAACCCACAACCTCTCGGTTAACAGCCGAGCGCATCTGCCAAATTGAGCTACCCCGGATCGGGCAACCCCGGATCGGCCCGGGGTCCGGCAGATTCTAGGAGCCTTTGCCGCTCAGTGGTAGCACCGCAACACCGGCCTCAACCTCGGCGTGGCAGTTGGAGCAGAGGAGCACGCACTTGTGTGCCTCGACACGCACCCTTGCCAGCGAGCGCGCCAGGCGAGCGCTCATCTGGAACCGCTTTTCCTCCGGGTCAAGGTGATGGAACTCGAGCGCCGCCAGGCAGCGGTCATAACCACACAAGCGACATGCCCCGCCCGCCTCTTCCACGAGGATCTGCTTTACGCGACGCCTGCGCTTGGACACGGCCTCGCTGTTGCACTTCGCGCAGCGATAGCCGGCATCCCTTCGCAGACGGAATGTCGTCAGCCCATGGCGTGCGCACGTCAGGGTCAACTCCCGGCGCCCGTCTCTCGACCCCTGCCGGCGTTCCGCCCAGCGCGTCTGCAACCCGTATTCGCGCAGCCAGTAGCGGATCGTCGTCGGCGTACGCCCCAGGAGCTCCGCGATTTGGGTCGACGAGAGGCCCTTGTTCACGAGCTCTTCGAGTCGCTCGCGACCGATCGGGCCCTTCGCCGCGTGACGCTCCCGGCCGTTCGCCTCGAGCCCGTGGCGCGCGAGCCAATACGCGACCGTCGATTCGTGCCGGTCCAGGCGCCGGCCGATCTCCGCCAGCGACAGTCCGTCCTCGAGCAGACGTTCCAGCAGCGCGCGGTCCACAACAGCAGTGTCCCGCCGGCTTGGGATGAAACTCGCTCGTCGCGGCAAGGGCCCACGAGCCGCGTCGGCCGCCCTGCCCGGGTCAGCCCGTGCCGTTCCCGCTCTTCTCCAGCACCCGCTCGTTGGCCTGGTCGAACTCGAGCTTGATCTCCGCCTTGCGGCGGGCCAGGCTGGTCGTCTCCCCGCCCCCGCTCCCCCTCGCCCGCTGGATCTCGCGTTCCACGCCGCGAGCTGCAGCTGCAGGCGCTGGACATCGAGCATCGCGGTATCGGGATGCTCCCGGCCGGCCGCCACGATCAGCTCGGCAAGCAGCTCCTTCAGCTGCGGATCGTCCTCAAGCGCGACCGCCCCGGGCGGGTCCTTGATCGGGTCGGTGAGGCTCCCGGCCCGCAGCCGCTCCGCAGCGCGGCGCATCAACGGGCTCGCGAAGTGCTGCTCCAGATCGATCGCCGCCAGCGTGACGGCGCCCTGCTCGGGTGAGGCGAGGCACAGTGCCAGGAAGGCCCGTTCGGTCTCCTCGCGGGCCTTCAGCTCCGGCGCCGCCCCGCCCTCCTGGCCCTGCCCGCCGGCCACGCCCTGGCGCGCCTGCCGCTGCTCCGGGGCGGAGCCGCCGGCACCGCGACCCTCTCCCCCGCCCGCCGCCCGCGGGGCGCGCGCGCCCGAGTGCCCGCTGGTAGCCGATAGCGCTTTCTCGGCGGCGGTGTCTTTCAGCCCCAGTCGGTTTGCGACCAGTGTCGTGAGCTCCATCCGCGTCGCGCTCTGCGGCATTTCGGCGAACAGGGGTCGCAGCTCGTCGAGCATGCGGTCGTGTCCCTCCGCGCTGGAGTCATCGCCACTCTGAAGCACCCGCTCGACCCGGAAGCGGATGAAGGGAACCGCCCCATCCACGGCCCGGGTCATCGCCTCGGGGCCCTCCCGCTGGATCAACTCGGCAGGATCGGCGCCCTCGGGCAGCTCCACGACGCGCAGCTCCAGGCGCTTGCCGGCCGCGAGCCGGGCGGAGCGGAGCATCGCCTCCTGGCCCGCGCTGTCGGCGTCCAGCGCGAGCAGCACCGTGTGTGCCATCCGCGCCAGCTCGGAGACCTGTTCGTCGGTGAGGGCCGTCCCCATCAGCCCCACCGCGTTGCGCATCCCCGCCTGGTGCAGGGCGATCGTGTCGGTGTAGCCCTCGCACAGGATCACCTGCCCCGCCCTCGCGGCGTGTGCCCGCGCGAGGTGGGCCCCGAACAGGTTGGAGCCCTTGTGGTAGATGGCGTTGTCGGAGGTGTTCAGGTACTTCGGCCGCTGGTCCTCCCGCATCGCCCTGGCGCCGAAGCCGAGGATCCTGCCCGGATGTCGGCCAGCGGGAACATGATCCGCCCCCGGAAGCGGTCATACGGGCGCCCGTCCTGCTTGGAGCGCTGGGCGAGCCCGGTCTCGAACAGCTCGCGCTCGGAGAAGCCCGACCGCCGTGAGGCGAGCAGCACCCGGTCCCAGGCGCTGGGTGCGTAGCCGACCCCGAACTGCTTCAGGATCTCCTCCTCCAGCCCC